>NZ_JBBKTV010000005.1:0-532546 GCF_039630945.1 Tistrella arctica | reverse complement strand
GTTGGACAAAGTTTGGCGACTTCATCCTAACCCACTTCCGAGGGCGGCATGGCCACACCCGATCCCGGCATGCCGGGATCGGGTGTGGCGACAACTGTCAGGTAAATACCGTCACATCACATTACTCTCGTCTTGCAGTGCAAATATCATAGCTCGCCGGTCGGCAATTCCGCTGTTCAGCAGGTGCATGCAGCCAAGAGCTTTTATCGTGCTTCACATGCTGCTGTGGTGACGAACGCTAGCTACACTAGAGGGTGCGTGGCACTAGCAAGTCGCACCAACGTCCACTTACTTTCAGTCAATAAGCTAATGTATATATCCCTGCACCTGTAAGGCCGCTGTCTAAAAATCTCCCCATTTCACAAAATATGTAGTTTACAATTTACCATGCGTTTCGCGTAAAAAAAGGCGGCCAGCCGCTCAAACGGATCGCATACTGCAGACAGGCCGCATGTTGCTCATCCATATCGAAGAAGCTGTGCTCCATAGTCACCACCTCTCATTCTTGTTGTCAGGCCGTGGATCGGATCAGCCGGTTGGAAACCGAGGCCATCTTTAGAGGCGCCCGATCGGTAGCGTCCCGATATCTGCCTCTCCGGGGCCGGTCGGTCTCAGGCGCCGCTTCTCCTATCACGCCTCAACCCGGATATACCCGGTCAGGCCGGTCTTCTGGTGTTCGATCACATGGCAATGGAACGCCCAGTCGCCGGGATTGTCGGCGACCAGGGCGACCTCCATGGTCTCGCCCGATTGCAGCAGGGCGGTGTCGGTCAGCAGCGGCGGGATCGGGCGCTTGTTCGAGCGGAGCAGACGGAAGGTCAGGCCGTGCAGATGGATCGGGTGGTCGTTGGGGGTTTCGTTGCGCAGGCGCAGCACATAGGACCGGCCCGGCTTCAGCACCGCGAGCGGCGCCACCGGGTCGGGGCTGTCGCCATCCCAGGCAATCCGGTTGATCGACCAGAAGGTATAGCCCAGCGTGCCGCAGATCCCGGCCACCGGCGGCTTGCCGCCGGGCGACCAGCCGAAGACGAAATCGAGGATCTCGGCATTGGCCAGATCGGGCTCGGCGATCGGGTTGGGCGTGAGTGGCGCCAGTTCGGCAAGCGCGCGCCGGGCGCTGGCGCCGGTGGCGCGCAGGCGTGCGAGCGGCTTCGGCCCCTGCGGCAGCCGCAGGTTCAGGGTGACGGTCTCGCCCTCGGCATCGGGCATGCGCAGCGCGATGTCGGCGCGCTGGCCGGGGGCCAGGATGATGCCTTCGGCTGTGATGGGCGCGGGGAGCGGGTTTGAATCGAGCGCGATCACCTGCGCCGCGCCGCCGGCCAGATCATAGATCCCGACCCGGGTCATGTCGGTGACCGCCAGCCTCAGCCGCACCAGACTGCCCGCCGGCAGGTCATAGACCGGCTCCACCGCCCAGTTGACGGTGGAAACCGTGCCGAGTGTGCCGCCCCGCGCGGCGGCGCGGGGCCGATAGAAGCTGATGAACCGGCCATCCTCCCCCAGACGGAAATCCCGGATGTTGAGCGGCAGATCCTGATCGAAGCCCGGGTTCTCGTCGTCCTCGACCACCAGCAGGCCGGTCAGGCCGCGGCCCATCTGTTCCAGCGTGTTGCAATGCGGGTGATACCAGAAGCTGCCGGCATCGGGCGCGGTGAGCGTGTAGCGGAAGCGCTGGCGGGGCTCGATCGGCGGCTGGGTCAGATAGGGCACGCCGTCCATGGCATTGGCGATGCGCAGGCCATGCCAGTGCACCACCGTGGCCTCGTTCAACTGGTTGACCACGTCGACCGTGAATGGCTGGCCCCGGCGCAGGCGCAGCACCGGCGGCGGGCCGTCGGCCGCGAAGCTCATCATGTCGGGGGTGACGGTGCCGGGCAGAATGGCATGGTCGAGCCCTGAGACGGTGAGGGTGGTATCCGCCGCCATCACCCGTCGGCCGCTGAGGCCGACCCCGGCGGTGACCGCGAGCCCGGCGGCGGTGCCGAGCAGGAATTCACGGCGGGTGGGGCGCGACAGGACCGGCATGATGGGTCTTTCCGGGTGATCTGAAAGGTGGCCTGCATTCTGGCAGGCGCGCGGCCGGGGGCCAAGCCGGGCCGGCGAGGCCGATCGCCGCACCCGGCCGCGCGGCCGCTTCCACCTGAAGGTGGCCGGTCTTCGCTTCCACCTGAAGGTGGATTGTCGCCCCACCGCCAATCCCCGACCCTTCCGTCATCACCTCTGGCCCCAGATGCGAGGACGAGACGATGGAAGTGGTTCACCTGCCGGCCACGGCGACCCCGGACGAGATCAACGCCGCGCTGCGCGACCATGGTTATGCGATCGTGGACAATCTGGTTCCCGCCGACCTGATGGACCGGATCGATGCCGAGATGGCGCCCTATGTTCAGGACACGCTGTATGGCGATGACGGTTTCGTGGGCAAGCACACCAAGCGCACCGGCGCGATGATCGCCCGCTCGCCTGCCGCGCGCGAGCTGATCATGAACCCGACAGCTCTTGGCGCCGCCGGTCGGCTGCTTGAGAAGGCGACCACCTTCCAACTGCATCTGACCCAGATCATCAGCGTGTTCCCCGGATCGAAGGCGCAGCCGATCCACCGCGATCAGGTGGCCTGGGATTTCTTCCCCTTCCCGCAGGATTACGAGGTGCAGTGCAACATCCTGTGGGCGCTGACCGATTACACCGAGGAGATGGGGGCGACCCGGGTGGTGCCGGGCAGCCATCTGCTGCCCGACAAGCATTACACGATCGAGGAGTCGATCGCCGCCGAGATGACCCGCGGTTCGGCGCTGTTCTATACCGGCAAGGTCTATCACGGCGCCGGCGAGAACCGGTCGGACAAGGTCCGTCAGGCGATCAACATCACCTATGCGGTGGGCTGGGTGCGCCAGGAGGAAAACCAGTATCTGACCACGCCGCTGGAGGTGGCCCGCACCCTGCCCGAAGACCTGCTGAAGGTGATGGGCTATCAGATGGGCTGCTTCGCCATGGGCTATGTCGGCGATTTCGAAGATCCGATGACGGTTCTGCATCCGCCCGCCGAGCGCAAGGTTCTGAACACCGACATCATCGCCAGGAAGGCCGGCGAGGCGATGGACGCGCAGAAGCTATATGCCGACAGCACCGCAGCCTGAGCCGGGGACGGATCATGACGATCACCAGAACCAATCCGCCGGTCGACTATCTGGGCGCCGACGTCTTCGATGCCTTCGCCTTCCGCCAGTCGGTCCGTGCTGGCGACACGGTCTATTACGCGGGGGTGGCGCCGCTGAAGGGCACGCTCGACACGCTTGAACTGGTCGGCACTGGCGACATGGCGGCGCAGCTTCACTATGTGCTGGGCGTCATCGATGCCTGCCTGGCCGCTGACGGCCTCGACCGGACGAAGCTCGCGACCTGGACCTTCTATACCACCGACATCACCGGCTTCATGGCGGTGATGCCGGAAATCCTGGGGCCGTGGGTGGGCGAGCACCGGCCATCCTCGACCACGGTCGAGGTGCGCGCCTTCGTGCATCCCGACCAGTTGCTTGAAATCACCGCCATCGCCGTCGACGCCTGATCCGGCGCCGCTCATCCCGTTGCTGCCCCTCCTGTTGCCGGAGACCCCTGTCGATGCATCCATCGTTGAACGGCCGCAGCGTGATCGTCACCGGCGGCAGCAAGGGCATCGGCCGCGGCATCGCCCGCGGCTTCGGTGCCGCCGGCGCGCGGGTGCTGGTCGTCTCGCGCCGTCAGGCGGATGCCGATGCCGCAGCCGCCGACATCGCGGCGGCCGGCGGTGTGGCCTCAGGCTTCGCCGCCGACGTCTCGACGCCGGAGGGCACCGCCGCCATGGTCGCGGCGGCGGTTGCGCGCCATGGCGGGCTGGACGTGTTGTGCGCCAATGCCGGCATCTACCCGGCGGCAACGATCGAGGAGATGACCCCGGTCGATTTCGATCATGTCATCGCCACCAATCTGCGCAGCACCTTCCTGTCGGTGCAGGCGGCGGCGCGCGTGATGAAGCGGCAGGCGGCGCGCCCGGCGGGGCGCGGGCGGATCGTCATCACCTCGTCGACCACCGGGCCGATCACCGGTTATCCCGGCTGGGCGCATTACGGCGCGTCCAAGGCCGGGCAATTGGGGTTCATGCGCACAGCCGCCATCGAGCTTGCCCCCTTCGGCATCACCGTCAACGCGATCATACCCGGCGCGATCATGACCGAGGGGCTGGCCGGGCTTCCTGAAAGCTTTCTGGCCCGGATCACGGCGGCGGTGCCGGCGAAACGCTTTGGCACGGTCGACGAGATCGCCGCCGGCGCGCTGTTCCTGGCCAGTGACGAGGCCGCCTATATCACCGGTCATGCCTTGTCGATCGATGGCGGCATGACCCTGCCGGAATTTGAAATGGCGCTGGAGGAGGGCAGCAGCCTGAGCTGACCAGCCGATCGCGACGGGGCACCGATCGCGACGCGGGCACCAGTCGACGGGCCGGGGCGATCCCGCGTCACGGCGCACGACTGTGAGTTTATTGATGCCCTCCGGCCCTGGGTCGGAGGGTTTTGTTTTGGTGACTTGGGATGTGACCGGCATTCATTGGCACGGTGCTCCCCTTATCTGGCATGGGGATTGCTTTATTTTGTCGTAATTCAAGAAGAACAACGGTCGTCGGGGAGGATTGCGGAGAGCATCCGGTGGGCTGCGCGCGTCGGGCGGCGCCCTGGCCTGCGTGCTGCCATGTCCTCTATGGAAGGAGTTTTCCCATGCAGATGGCCGAAGAACACCTCTCCACCGCGATGATCGACCAGACGATGCGCTTTGCCGCATCCACGCTCGACGCCCATGCCAGCATCTTCTGCTGGATCGGCCCTGAGGCCAGGGTGGCGGACTATCAGATCGCCGGCGCCAGCGCCGGCATGATGGACGACTATTTCAGCGGCTGTTATGTCCACGACCCGCTGAATGTCTATGAGGTGACCGGTTTCGCGCGGGACATTCTGTTCCTTGAGCAGGAACGTGTGCGGCGCAGCGACGAGGAAAACCGCCTGCACATGGCATTCCTGAACCGCTATGGCATGCAGGACGAGGTCAATTTCATCTTCCGGCATGACGGTCTTCCCTTTGCCCTGCTGGCGGTGCTGACCGGTCCGGAAGCCGCCGGGTTGAGCACGCGGCTGTTCAATTTCAATGCCATGCACGACTATCTGGAATTCAATCTGAAGATGCATCCTCGGGTGCGGAAGGCACGCCAGGAGATGCTGTTGTCCAGCCGTTTCGGACTGACGCCGCGGGAGATCGAAGTCGTCGATCTGCTCAGAAATGGTGCATCTAATATGACCATAGCTCAAATTATGGGCATAGGCGTCGCCACGGTCAAAACCTATGTCATCAATATCCTGAACAAACTGGGCGTCGACAACCGCGCGGCGATCATCGCCTTTCTGGCGGCCATGCAATTGCCCTGATCGCGGCTTGAGGGTGGCCGGGCGGCTTTGACCTGGTGTGGCTTCCACCGGAAGGTGGATTGCGGGGCAGGTGGCCCCGGCCGCAGGCTTCCTGTCGGACAAGCGCGCCGGGATCGCCCCAGCCGGCGACACCGCCCATGGACAAGGAGGCCTTCCGGATGACCGCCCTGGCAGCAGATATCGATCTGATGACACAGCCGGAACCGGAGCCGGCCAGATGCCTCGACATCCATGGCCTCTCCAAGCGGTTCGGCGGGGTCTATGCCGTGCGCGGGGTGACGCTGCGCTGCATGGCGCGCGAAATTCTGGGCCTGATCGGCCCGAACGGCGCCGGCAAGAGCACGCTGATCAACCTGATCACCGGCACGCTCAGCCCCGACAGCGGCACAGTGACCCTGGACGGCCAGCCGATGACCGGCCTGTCGGCGCCGCAATGCGCACGAGCGGGCGTTGGACGCACATTCCAGAACATCCGCCTGTTCGCGCATCTGACCGTCCGCCAGAATGTCGAGGTGGCGCACACCACCGCCCTGCGCCATCGCGCCGCTGGCCGCGCCCTGCATGATGTCGATGACCTGCTGGGTCGGATGGGCCTGCGCGGCTTGGCCGAGCGGATGGCCACCACCTTGCCCTATGGCCTGCAGCGCCGGCTGGAGATCGCCCGCGCCCTGGCGCTCGCCCCCGGTTATCTGCTGCTGGACGAACCGGCCGCCGGCATGAATGACGTCGAATCCGAGCATCTGGTGGAGCTGATCCGGCAGATCCGCAACGATTTCGGCTGCGGCGTGCTGGTGATCGAGCATGACCTGCGCTTCATCCGCCGGGTCTGCGAGCGGGTGGCGGTGCTGCATATGGGCGAGATCCTGACCGTTGGTGGGCCCGAAGAGGTGCTGAGCGATCCGCGGGTGATCGAGGTCTATATCGGCGGCGGCGACGAGGCGGAGGCCTGACCCGCGCCGCATGCGACGGAATAAGACGACACCGGGAAAACGACACCGGGAAATACGGCACCGGAAAGAAAACGACACCGGGAATGGCCGGGCAGAAGAACAATCAACACAAGATCGAGACGGGGGACATGGGACGATGACCACTGACACGCGCAGGACATGGCATGCCATCTGCCTGGGGCTGGCAGTGCCGGCGATGCAGATGGTGGCAGCGCCGGCCATGGCGGCGGAGACCTTGAAGATCGGGGCGCCTGAGTCGATTTCCGGCGACTGGGCGCCCTATACCGCCGCCCATGGCCTGCGCTGCATGGCCGAACTGGTGAACGAGGCGGGCGAGTACCAGATCGAGCTGCTGGTGAAGGACAGCAAGAGCGAGCCGCAACTGGCCATCGCCCTGGCGCAGCAGATGCTGGATGACGAGGTGATCGCGGTATCCGGCACGCCGGCTTCGGACTCGCTGATCCCGATCGGCCAGCTTGCCGCCGAATATGGCGCCATCACCTTTTCGGCCATGAACACCCAGGTCGAGATGTTCGCGGCCGGGCTCGACAACTTCGTCACCGTGGCGGTGCCCGATCCGCACAACGCCGCGGCGACCGCCAAGGTTGCCTATGATCAGGGCGCGCGCAGCGTGGTGCTGTTCGTGTCGGATGTGGTCGGCACCTGGACGCGTGCATTGCCCGGCTGGTTCGGCGAGGTGTTCGAGCGCCAGGGCGGCAAGGTGCTGGGCTCGATCGAATATCCGGGCTTCGGCATCACCGACTGGTCGCCCTTCATCTCGAAACTGAAGGCGATGGACCCGGCCCCCGATGCGATCCACATCTCGTCGATCAACCCGGATGTCGGCGTGCTGATCCGCCAGCTTCGCGCCGCCGGCATGTCGACCATGGTTCTGGGATCGGACGGCTTCGACGATGTGACGCTGGCCAGCGTTGCCGGTGGCGCCGCCAATGTCGACGGCACGGTGTTCTTCGCGGCCCACGGCTTTCCGACCGAGGGCGGCGCGCTCGCGAGCTTCCAGGCCGACTGCGCCAAACGTGGCTATGAGATCAACGGCGCCTTTTTCGGCCTGGGCGGCGATGTGATCAAGCTGATGGTGGGGGCGGCCAGGGCCGCGGGATCGACCGAGCCGAAGGCGATGCTTGAGGCGATCTATACCAAGGGCCCGTTCGAGATCGTCACCGCCCCCAGCGTGTCTTACGACAACCCCTGGCATTATCCGATCAAGGAGGTGCCGGTGATGGGGTTCAAGGATGGCAAGCCGATCCTGATCGCGTCGACGATCCCGGCGGACGTGCCGCATTTCAAGAAGTGACCGCCATGCTTGAGATCGAGGACGTTTCGATCAGCTATGGTCCGGTCAGCGCGGTGCGCCATGTGTCGCTGACGGTTGCGGCCGGCGAGATCGTCGCCCTGCTGGGGCCGAACGGCGCCGGCAAGACCTCGCTGCTGCAGGCGGCCATGGGCCTGCGGCCGCTGGCCGGTGGCCGCATCCGGTTCAAGGGCGAGGATCTGCGCCGGCTGGATACCGAAAGCCGCGTCCGCCGGGGCATCACGCTGACGCCCGAAGGCCGGCGGGTGTTCGCCAATCTGACCGTGCTTGAAAACCTGGAACTGGGCGCCGCGACCCGCCGCCGGGGTGCTGCCGTTCAGGCGGATATGGAGATGTGCTTCACGCTGTTTCCGATCCTGGCGGAGCGTCGCGGGCAGACCGGCGGCAGCCTGTCTGGCGGCGAACAGCAGATGCTGGCGATTGCCCGCGCGCTGATGAGCCGGCCATCCCTGCTGATGCTCGACGAACCGTCGCTGGGCCTGGCACCGCGCATCGTGGGCCAGATCTTCCGCCTGATCCGCGACCTGCGCGACCGCGACCTGACCATCCTGCTGGTGGAACAGAACGCCCATGACGTGCTGCGCTTCGCCGATCGCGCCTATGTGCTCAGCACCGGCGAGATGCGCTATGGCGGCCCGGCGGCGCCGTTGCAGAACAGCGGCGCGCTGATGCAGGCCTATATCGGCGATGCGGCCGCCTGACGGCAGAGGGACAAGCTGATGGATTATCTGATCGAACAGGCGCTGAACGGTTTCAGCATCGGCGCCCAGTATGCCTTGCTGGCGTTGGGGCTGGCGATCGTGTTCAGCGTGATGGGGCTGGTCAATTTCGCCCATGGCGAGTTCATCGGCGTTGCCGGCTATGCCATGTTCGCCATGGCCGCGATGGGCATGACCAACCCCTGGCTGCTGGTGGTGTTCGGCGTGGTGACCGTGGTTCTGGTGGCGTTGGTGCTGGAACGCGTGGCTTTCCGGTCGGTGCGCGATGCACCACCCACCACCGGGCTGCTGACCGCCTTCGGCGTCGGCATCGTGTTGCAGAACCTGTTTCTGCTGATGGTGTCGCCACGCCCCAAGGCGGTGCCGGCGCTGTCGGTGCTGAACACGCCGGTCGATCTGGCGGGTTTCACCGTCACCGCTCTTCAGATGCTGGAGGTGGGGGTCACGGCGGTGGCGATCGGCGCCCTGGTCTGGTTTCTGCGCGCCACCCGGATCGGCCTCGCCATGCGCGCCGCGGCGCTGGACTTCACCACCGTGCGGCTGATGGGCATGCGCGCCAACCGGGTGATCGCCGCGGCCTTCGCGATATCGGGCCTGCTCGCCAGCATCGCCGCGATCTTCTTCATCGCCCGGCGGGGCGCGATCGACCCGTTCATGGGGCTTCTGCCGGTGCTGAAGGCCTTTGTCGCGTGCGTGCTCGGCGGCTTCGGCAGCTTGCCCGGCGCCGTGGTCGGTGGGCTGCTTCTGGGCTTCGTCGAGGTGATGCTGATCGTCATCCTGCCCGACAAGCTGGCGGGGCTGCGTGATGCCTCGGTCTTCCTGATCGTGGGGGCCATTCTGGTGTTCCGGCCGCAAGGCATTCTGGGGCGCCGTGTCGAGCTTGGAGACAAGACCGCATGAACACCATCGTCTATGGCATCCGCCAGCGCACCGCCGGGCTCGGGCTCGATGAACGGCTGGCCGGCAATCTGAAGGGCGCGGCCTGGCTGGTGATCATCGCCTCGGCGATCGGGCTCGCCATCCTGGCCTTCGGCAGCCCGTTCATCATCCGGCTGGCCGCCGCCGCCTATATCAACCTGATCGCCGTCGTCGGGCTGCAGATCTTCATGGGCAATGCCAATGTGGTGAATATCGGCCATGCCGGCTTCATGGCCCTGGGCGCCTATTTCACCGCGGTGTTCGCAACGCCGGTGATGATCAAGGCGACCCTGATCCCGAACGCGCCCTTCGGTCTGGCCGGCGTGGAACTGGCGGCGATCTATGCCTTCATCCTGTCGATCGCCATCACCACCCTGATCGGACTGATCACCGGCCTGGTGCTGGTGCGGCTGGCGGGCATCGCCGCCACCATTCTCACCATCTCCATCCTGGTCATCGTGCAGGGGGTGCTGGTGACCTGGACCGATCTGTTCCGCGGCGCGCAGGCCTTTTTCGGCATTCCGAAGGTGGTGGGGCTGGGCGGGATCATTCTGGCGACCGCCGTGGTGCTGGTGATCGCGCGGTTGTTCAAGGGATCGCGCGCGGGCGTCCAGTTGCGCGCCAGCGCCACCGATCCGGTGGCGGCGGAAGCGATGGGGGTGGATGTCCGGCGGCTGCGGCTGGTGGCCTGGGTGCTGGGCTCGGCCGTGGTCGGCTGCGCCGGCGCGCTGTACGCGCTTTACGCCGGCACGATCAATGCGCGCGCCTTCTATTTCCACACCGCCTTCCTGACCCTGGCGATGGCGATCGTCGGCGGCATGCGCTCGGTGACCGGCGCCATGGTCGGCGTGGCGCTGCTGACCGTGCTGCTGGAACTGATCCGGATCGTCGAGGGCGGCATCACCGTGCTCGGCATCGCCTTCCCCGAAATGCTGGGCCTGTCGGGGCTGATGCTGGGCGTGGTGATCGTGGTGGTGATGTGCTTCCGCCCCGATGGCTTCATGGGCGGATACGAGGTCGAGGAAGCGGTCGCGGCCCTGCGCGCCCGGCTGTCATCGCGCCGTCGCGCCGCCGTTGCCGGGGAGGGCACGCAATGACCCCGCTGGCGGGAAAGGTCGCGCTGGTCACCGGTGCCGGGCGCGGCATCGGCCGGGGTATCGCCACGCATCTGGCGATGCTGGGCGCGCGGCTGGTGCTGACCAGCCGCACGGCGGCCGAACTGGACGATCTGGTGGCCGGGATCGCCGCCGCCGGTGGCATGGCGGTCGGCGTGGCCGGCAGCGTTTCCGAGCCGGCCGCGGCCGATGCCATGGTCGACGCGGCCCATGACGCCTTCGGCCGGCTCGACATCCTGGTCAACAATGCCGGCATCGTCGAGGACGCGGCGTTTCTGGACATCACGATCGAGAGCTGGCGGCGGGTGATCGACACCAATCTGACCGGCTGCTTCCTGATGACCCAGCGCGCGGCGCGGCGGATGAAGGATCATGGCGGCGGGTCGATCGTCAACATCGCCTCGATCGATGCCCAGGGCTATGACGGCCCGCAGGCCTCGTATGTGGCATCGAAGGCCGGCGTCGTCGGCCTGACCCGCGATGCGGCGACCGCGCTGGCGCCGTTCGGCATCCGGGTCAACAGCGTCAGCCCCGGCTGGGTGCGGACCCGGATGATCGAGGATTTCCTGACCCCTGACCAGCTCGACTACATGCTCCACCGCTTTGAACGCGTGCCCATGCGCCGGCTGGTCGAGATCGACGAAGTGGCGGCCGCGGTGGCGTTCCTTGCATCGGATGCCGCCGCCGCCATCACCGGCATCGACATCCCGGTCGATGGCGGCACGCTGGCGACGCTCAATGTCTATGAAACCCTGCCGCGGTGACGGCATCCGACTGTGGCGGGGCGGCCTGACGGCCCATGGCGGCGTGGCCTGACGCGATCCGGCAGCCGGAACTTTCCGGCCGCCACCGGGCTTGTCCGCAGACAGGGCCGGCCGGCCCCCTGACTGGCGCCGGCCGGTGGTTCTCCCCCCACGGATCAAGGAGGCGGTCCCCCATGACCCGCAGAGGACAGCGCGACGGCGCGGTGGTGGTCATCACCGGCGCATCCAGCGGCATCGGCCGGGCGACGGCGGAGGCCTTTGCGCGTGACGGCGCACAACTGGTTCTGGCGGCACGTGACGGTGCGGCGCTGGAGGCGGTGGCCGGCCATTGCCGGGTCCTGGGCGCCGCGACCGAGGTGGTGCCGACCGATGTGACCGACGCCGCCGCCGTGCGGCATCTGGCGTCGCGGGCCCTGGCCTTCGGCGGGCGGATCGATGTCTGGGTGAGCAATGTCGGTGTCGGCGCCGTCGGCCGGTTTCACGAAACCCCCGCCGCGGCGCATGAACAGATCATCCGCGCCAATCTGATCGGCCATATGAACGATGCCCATGCGGCGGTGCCGGTGTTTCTGAAACAGGGGCGAGGCGTGTTCATCAACATGATCTCGCTGGGCGGCTTTGCCGCATCGCCCTTCGCGGCCGCCTATAGCGCCAGTAAATTCGGGCTGAAGGGCTTTTCGGAGTCGCTGCGCGCGGAACTGGCCGATCAGCCCGACATCCATATCTGCGACGTCTACCCCTCGTTCGTCGACACGCCGGGCCTGCGCCATGGCGCCAATTACACCGGCCGCCGGATCAAGCCGATGCCGCCGGTCCATGACCCGCGACGGGTGGCGGCGGCGATCGTCGGCCTGGCACGCCGGCCACGGCCGCAGGTGATCGTGGGGCCGGAGGTGCATCTGCTGCGCCTGGGCCACCTGCTTGGCCGCGACACCGGTGCGCGGATGGCGGCCCGGGTGATGGAGCGCTATTTCCGCAGGGCCGATCCGGCACCGGTCACCGATGGCAATCTGTTCAATCCGCCAGACGATCCGGGCGGCATCGATGGCGGTTTCCGCAGCCGGCGGGGCCGTCCGTCGCCGGCTGCCGGTGGGATTGCGGTCGCGGGCGTGTGTGTCCTGGCCCTGGCAATGCTGGCGGCCCGGCCCGGCAACCGGCGCCACCTCCGTGGCGGCCGGCGGCATGGCATGGCCTGACGCAGTTCAAAGCCCGAAGGGATAGGTGTCGGGCATGCCGGTCGGCGGCTCTGCCGGCAGCGGCGTCACCGCCCGGGTCTCTGCCAGCCGCATCGGGGTCCGGGTGGTCCAGATGGTCGACGACCGCCCGGGTCGGCGGCGGCAACGGCGTTCGGTGCGGCAGCACGCCGTGCATGTGTGCGGGGCGCGCGGTCATATGCGGCGTGGCCATGGCGGATCTCCTGGCGGATATCGCGTCTGGCGATCAATTCGCGTCGCGCTCCGCTGTTCCGGAAGGGGGCGGGCCCGATCAGCGCGACCTGGCCGCAGGTCAAGGCACATCCGGCTGCTGGCGCTGGATGTGGACCGGCTGGACATTGCCGAACAGGCGACGCTTGATGAGATCCGGGTGGCGGCGCGTCCGCATGTGCCGGGCACGGCCGAATTGATCGGCGTGTACGAGCTGTGCTGACGGCGCCGCCCACGGTCGCTCAGGCCGTGTTCACGTCAGCCCCAGGGCCGGTCAGGCCGCGTTCAGTTCAGCCTCGGCGAAATCGTAATTGGCCAGGGTGTCGAGGAAGTTGGTGACGTAGTCCGGCCGCCGGTTGCGGAAGTCGAGATAATAGCTGTGTTCCCAGACATCCAGCCCCAGCAGCACCCGGCCATCTTCGGCGCTGAGCGGGTTGGCGGCATTCGGGCTCTTCGACACGCCCAGGCGGCCATCGGGCTTCAGCACCAGCCAGGCCCAGCCCGAGCCGAACTGGCTGACCGCCGCCTGTTTGAAGGTCTCTTTGAACCCGTCGATGCTGCCGAAATCCTCGACCAGCCGCGCGCCCAGACGATCGGGGATCACACCGCCTGCGGGCGACAGGCTCTGCCAGAAGATGATGTGGTTCCAGTGCTGGCCGGCATTGTTGAACACCGGCGCCATGTCGGCCCGGTCCCGGGCCAGAAGGATGATCTCTTCCAGCGCCTTGCCCTGAAGGCCGGCATCCTTGGCGACGAAGCCGTTCAGCGCGGTGATATAGGCCTGATGATGCTTGCCGTGATGCAGTTCCAGGGTTTCCTGGCTCATCCCACGGGCGGCAAGCGCTGTGGTGCTGTAGGGCAGGGAGGGCAATTCGAAAGGCATGGGATCCGGTCCTTGCTGGTCGCATCGATTAAGAATGCGACTCATTCTTAATAACAAAAACCAGTGTCTGGCCGGCGCCAAGATATGTCAAGCGATGGCTTGTGATATCTGGGACGGTCAGCCGGTGGCCGGACCCGTGGAGGCCGGATCCCCGCTGTCGAGGCGGCGCTGCAACAGGTCGAGGATCTGGGCCTGCTGGCGGGTGAGGGCCTCAAGATGTTCGATGCGCAGGGCGTCGATCTTTTCGTGCAGGCGCATGATCTCAAGCTCGGCCTTCAGATTGACCTCGTAATCATGGGCGGCGGCGATGCGGTCCTTCGCCGATTGCCGGTTCTGGCTCATCATGATGATCGGCGCCTGGATCGCGGCCAGCGTTGACAGCACCAGATTCAGGAAAATGAACGGATAGGGGTCGAAGGTCGCCCGCCAGTGGTCGAACAGGCCGCTGTTGAGCAGCATCCAGCCGAACAGCACCAGCATGAAGCCGAAGATGAAGCCCCACGAGCCGCCGACCGCCGCCACCCGATCGGCCAGCCGGCCCCAGAAGCCGGTCTGTTCGTCGGCGATGTCGGCAACGTCGCGGCTCATCGGCTGGCGCTCGACGATGCCCTCCAGAACCCGGCGTTCCTGCTGGTCGAGCATATCGGCGGTCTTGCCGAGGAATTTACGGGCCATGTCGCCCGCATTGGGGCGCGTCTGCGGGTGTTTCATTCTGGCTGCTTTCTTCTGCGGCCCTCGTGGTCAGGCCGATATGGCGCCCGCCGCCAGCGTAAACCAGCGGCGGCGCAGCCCAAGAAGGAAACAGCAGGCAGGACAGGTCAGCCCGATCGACGGGTCAGCCCGATCGACGGGTCAGGCCGATCGACGGGTCAGGCCGATCGACGCAGCGGCTCCGCCTGATCGGGGCGCAGCCGGGCGGTGAAATGGCGCAGCACCCGTGGCTCATGAACGAAGACCAGCCCGGTCAGGCTGTCGGCGCGGGCCTTCACCCGGATCAGGGCGTCGGCCACATAGTCCATATGGTCGTTGGTATACACCCGGCGCGGGATGGTCAGGCGCAGCAGTTCCAGCCGCGACGGCTTCTGCATGCCGGTTGCCGGGTCGCGACCCAGCAGCAGTGAGCCGATTTCAACCCCGCGCACGCCCGCCTCGACATAGAGCGCATTGGCCAGCGCCTGGGCCGGGAAGCGGTCGGCGGGGATGTGCGGCAGCAGGCGCGTTGCGTCCACGAACACCGCATGGCCGCCGGTGGGCGCCTGGATCGGCACACCGCCGGTCAGCAGTCGCGCGCCCAGATGGGCGACCTGGGCGATGCGATAATCCAGGAACGCCTCGTCGATCGCCTCGTACAGTCCCACCGCCAGGGCATCCATGTCGCGGCCCGACATGCCGCCATAAGTGATGAAGCCTTCCATCGGCACGCACAGGGCCTGCACGGCCTGAAAGATGTCCAGGTCGCGGCGCACGGCGCACAGCCCGCCCATATTGACCATTGGATCCTTCTTGGCCGACATGGTCAGCACGTCGCCCTCGGCATAGATCGCGGCCACGATCTCCCGGATCGACCGATCGCGCCAGGCCGGGTCGCGCTGCTTGATGAACCAGGCGTTTTCGGCGAAGCGGGCGCTGTCGATCACCACCGGAATGTCGTGGGCGCGGGCCAGCGCCGCGGCGGCGCGGATGTTGTCCATCGCCACGGGCTGGCCACCGGCACTGTTGCAGGTGATGGTGATGATCAGGCCGGCGACATTGCCGGGGCCCGCCGCCTCGATCTCGGCGGCAAGCCGGGCAAGATCGAAATTGCCCTTCCAGTCATGCGGCCGGGCGGTGTCATAGGCATCCGGCGTCAGCACATCGACCGCGCGGCCGCCGGCGATCTCGACATGGGCGGCGGTGGTGTCGAAATGATGGTTCGACAGGAAAACCGGCCTGATCCCGGCGGCACCCGCCGGCGGCCGGCCGGCACGATCGCGGACCCGCGCCACCAGCACCGGAAACAGGATCTGCTCGGCCCCGCGCCCCTGATGGGTGGGCACGACATGGGGATAGCCGAACAGATCGGCGACAGCGTCCTGCAGGCGATAGAAGCTGCGGCTGCCGGCATAGGCCTCGTCGCCGGTCATCATCGCCGCCCATTGGGCGTCGCTCATGGCACCGGTGCCGCTATCGGTCAAAAGGTCGATATAGACATCCTCGGCACGCAGCAGAAACAGGTTGTGGCCGGCAGCCTCAAGGGCGGCGATCCGGTCTTCGCGCGTGGTCTGGCGGATGCGCTCCACCATCTTGATGCGGAACGGTTCGGGAATACGGGTCATGTCATGAAAATCCTGTTGGCGCCGGCAGATCGCCCGGCGCGCGGTCCCCTGGCGCTTTGGCCGGGGGCGGTCGTCAAAGAGGTGAAGACGTGAATGCGTCAGCCGCGACGGCGCGGAAAATCGAACGCCAGAATGCAGTCCTGATTATACCAGGCCTTGCACAGATTGGTGCTGCCAGGGCGCGCGCGGCGGCCTCGCGCCAGCATATCGCCGACGGCGTCGGCCAGCATGATGCCGACGGATCTCGCGCCATGATGTCGATGTGCGACCGCCGGTTGGGCGTTCATCGCCGACACTCTCTTCTCAAGAATCAGTCACCTGATATCAAAGTGGTGCCGGATGGTCATGCCTGTCAAGGCCGTCCATGTCGGGCAGATCAACGACCGCCATGGCCATGACGGGGTAGAATGGTTGATGCTCAAGGCCCCACCCGCATGGAGAGACCCCGATGCCCCTGTCGCAGACCACAATCACCCTGGCCGCCGATGATGGCCATGACATTCTGATCCGGCGCTGGCACGACGACACCCGTGCGCCCCGCGGCATCGTCCAGATCGCCCATGGCATGGGCGAGCATGCCGGACGCTATGCCCGGCTGGCGGCGCATCTGGTGGCGGAGGGGCATGTCGTCTATGCCTCGGAACATCGCGGCCATGGGCC
The DNA here is from genome assembly GCF_039630945.1 of Tistrella arctica. Classification (NCBI taxonomy): domain Bacteria; kingdom Pseudomonadati; phylum Pseudomonadota; class Alphaproteobacteria; order Geminicoccales; family Geminicoccaceae; genus Tistrella; species Tistrella arctica. Next base: position 516,015 of record NZ_JBBKTV010000005.1, on the reverse strand, counting down.
CGCGGCGGCGGCGGCCGGCACGTTGGGCGATTTCGGGCCGCGCGGCTTCGCGGCCCTGGTCGACGATCTGGCGGTGGTCAGCCGGCATCTGCGGGCGCTGCATCCGGGCCTGAAGCTGGTGCTGGTCGGCCACAGCATGGGCTCGTTCGCGGCCCAGTCCTATCTGGTGGACCATGGCGATCTGGCCGATGGCGTGGCGCTGTCGGGCACCACGGCGGTCGAGATGCTGGGCAGCGCCGCCATGGCCGGCAGTTTCCGGCTGGAAGACCTGAATGACGGTCTGCCGGATGTGCGCACGCCCTTTGACTGGTTGAGCCGCGACCCGGCCGAGGTCGATGCCTATATCGCCGATCCGCTCTGCGGCTTCACCGTCACCGACGCGTCGTTCGGATCGATCTTCACGGTCTGCGGCCCGCTCGCCGATCCGGCGGCCGGCGCGGGTCTGCGCAAAGACATGCCGCTGCTGCTGTTCACCGGCAGCCGCGATCCGGTGAACAACAACCTCGCCTGGTTCGGGCCGCTGGTCGATCGCTATCGTCAGGCCGGCCTGACCGACGTGTCCAGCCATGTGTTTGGCGGCGCCCGTCACGAGACGCTGAACGAGACCAACCGCGACGAGGTGATGGCGGTTCTGGCGGCCTGGATCGGACGGGTGGTCTGATACCGGCTGGTCGAGGCTAGCCGCGCCGGGCTTCCCGATAGTCGTTAGGGTCGATGGCGTGGCGTTGCAGCTTGTCGTAGAAGGTCTTGCGCGGCAGCCCCAGCCGCGCGACCACGGCCTTGACCTCGCCCTGGTCGGCGGCAAGGGCCGCCCGGATCGCCGCCGCCTCGAACCGGTCGACCCGGCGCGGCAGCGGCAGAGACGGGTCGTCGGCGAGGCTGGCATCGACCGCGCTGCCCGCCATGGCCGACGGGCCGGATGCGGGGTCGGGCGGGCCGTCGGTCAGGCCAAGCGCCGCGCGCTCGGCGAAATGGGCCAGTTCGCGGACATTGCCCGGCCAGTCGTGAACCGACAGGTGATGGCGGACGGCGTCGGACATCGGCGGTGGCGGCCGGTTGAAGCGGCTGGCGGCACGGGCCAGGAAATGAGCATAGAGCAGCGGGATATCGGCGCGGCGCTCGCGCAGCGGCGGTATGCGGATCGTCACAACGTTCAGGCGGTAATACAGGTCGTCGCGGAAATCGCCGGCGGCCGCCGCCTGTAGCAGATCGACCTTGGTGGCGCCGATCACCCGGAGGTCGACGGCGCGGATCTCGTTGGTGCCGAGCGGCTCCACGGTGCGGGTTTCCAGCACCCGCAACAGCTTGACCTGCAGCGCCTTCGGCATGCTTTCGATCTCGTCCAGGAACAGTGTGCCGCCATCGGCATGCTCGATCCGGCCGATCCGGCGGCGCTGGGCGCCGGTGAAGGCGCCCGGCTCGTGGCCGAACAGCTCGCTTTCGATCACGCTCTCAGGCAGCGCGCCGCAGTTCAGCGCCACCATCCGCCGGTCGCGGCGGTGGCTGCCGGCATGCAGCGCCTGGGCCACCACCTCTTTGCCCGATCCGGTCTCACCCAGCACCAGCACATCGATATCGGCGGCGGCCACCTCGCGCACCATCCGCCGCAACTGGTCCATCGCCGGGGTCCGACCGATCAGCGGCAGGCCGTCCTCGGCATCGAGCGCCGCCCGCAGGCGCCGGTTCTCGATCACCAGCCGCCGCATCGCGACCGCCCGGCGCACCGTCTCGACCAGCCGGTCGGACGGATAGGGCTTGGGCAGAAAATCATGGGCGCCGTCGCGCATCGCCTCGACCGCCATGGCGATGTCGCCATGCCCGGTGACCAGGATCACCGGCAGGTCGGCGTCGAGCGCCCGCAACCTGCGGAACAGCGCCAGGCCGTCGGTGCCGGGCATGCGCACATCGGTGACCACCACGCCGGGGAAATCGGTATAGACCGCGTCGAGCGCCGCGGCGGCGCTGTCGCAGGCGATGACGTCGAAGCCGGCCAGTTCCAGGCTCTGGACATTGGCCAGCCGGATATCGGCCTCGTCGTCGACGAAGATCACCGGGCCGGTGGCGGGGGGCATGGTGTCGCGACCGGTCATGATACCTCCGGCAGGTCGAGGATGAATTGCGCGCCGCCCTGGCCGGGCGGACTGTCATCGGTGGCGGGTGGTCCGGCTGTCAGCATGCCGCCCATCTCGCGCACCAGATCGGCGGAAATCACCAGGCCCAGCCCCAGCCCGTCGGGCTTGGTGGTGCGGAACGGCAGGAACAGGCCGGCGCGGATATCAAGGGGCAGTCCGGGCCCGTTATCGGCGACGGCCAGAGCGATCCGGCCCTTGGCGCGCCGCAGGCTGATGGTGATCCGCGGCTCCGGGCCATCGGCCACGGCATCCAGCGCATTGCCGATCAGGTTGACCAGCACCTGTTCCAGACGCACGCGATCGGCCATCACGCGCGCATCGGTCGCATCTGCCGGCATGTCCAGATCCAATGCCACGGCATGTGCACGCAGCCGGTGGCCCAGCAGCAGCAGGGCGCCGTCGACGGCCTCGATCACCGCAACCGGCGTGGGGGTGGGGGCGGATTTGCGGGCGAAGCCGCGCAACTGGCCGGTGATCGCGCCGATCCGGTCGGTCAGCCCGGCGATGCGGACCAGATTGTCGCGGGCGGCCTGCGGGCGATCGCGGTCCAGAAAGGCGGCGGCATTGTCGGCAAAGGCCCGGATCGCCGCGACCGGCTGGTTGATTTCGTGCGCGACACTGGCGGCGATCTGGCCCAGCACCGCCAGCCGGCTCGCCTGAACCAGATCATCCTGCATCTGGCGGGCGGCGGCCTCGGCCAGACGGCGCTCTTCCATCTCGGCTTCCAGCGCGGCATTGGTGCTGGCCAGATCGGCCGTGCGGTCGCGCACCGCCGCCTCCAGTTGCGCACGGGCGTCGTCGGCGGCGGCCACCCGGGCGCGGAGCTGCTGGCGGCGATAGAGCAGGGCGGCGGTGGCGGCGGCCAGCAGGGCCACAAGGGTCGTGACGATGGTCCGGGCGTTGGCGGCGGCCCGGTTCAGCGGCTGGTCGGCGGGGCTCAGCAGGTGCAGGGTCCAGCCGATATCCGGCATCGCCGCCCTGATATGGAGCAGGCGCGATCCGGCCGCCATCGGCGTCGTCAGGTGAACCAGCGGCTTGCCCATGCCGGTGTCGGGCGCAAGCGGCAGCGGGTCGAGCGGCGCATCGCCATATTGCAGGCTGGCGCGGATGACGCTGCGGGTTTCCGCCGGCAGCGGTGTCAGGCTGCGGAACCGCCAGGCATCGATGCCGGTGACCAGCACCACGCCGCGGGCATCGGTGGCGAAGATCCGGTCGGGTGCCGCATGCCACAACTGTTCGATCCGGTCGAATTCGATCTTGACCACCATCACCCCCAGCCGGCGCCCGTCGGGGGCCTGGATGCGGCGGGCCAGATACATGCCGGGCCTGTGGCTGACGGTGCCCATGGCGAAATGCTCCGCGGCGCCTTCGGCCATGGCGACAGTGTAATAGGGCCGGAATCCATAGTCATTGCCGACGAAGCTGGCCGGCTCCTGCCAGTTGCTGGCGGCGATGGTCATGCCATCGCCATCGATCAGATAGATCACGGCGGCGCGGGTGGCGGCGCTCAATGCCTCAAGCTTGCGGTTCAGGGCCATGACCGCCCCGGTGTCGGTCGGCGCGCGCAGCACCGCCAGGGCATCGGGGTCGGTTGCCAGCACCACCGGCAATGCGCGCTGCTTGTCGATCTCGGCGGCCAGCGCCTCGACATGCAGCGCGATCGCGGTCTGCCCCGCCACCGTCAGATCGTCGATCGCCTGATCGCGGGCGATCTGGCCGGCCTGCCAGACCAGCAGGCAGCCCACACCGAGCCAGATCAGCAGAAACAGCAGCCAGCCGCGCCCCCGCCGCGCCGGCCTGGGGCGGTGCGGCGGGGCAGGGCGTCTGGCGGTTTCGGCCCGTGCGGTGGAACTGGTCATGGGCTTTAGTGTGGCTGCAATCCAGTCCATGCGCAAATCCACACAGCGTGCGGATATCCGCCATATCAGGCGGGGGTCTGGCTGGATTTCCACACAAATTGCCGGCAGTCGAGCGGGGTATGCCGGATATTCCTGATTGGAATTCAAGGACTTGTGCGGTGGCGCGTCCTCTGGCACGGCGCTTGCCAATACCGATCCTCAACCGCGCGGATCTGCCTGCGCCGACTGGAGGCTGGGGAGCCCGCCGGGAGGTGCCACCAGGACAGCCGCCGGCGACAAGCAAGATCAGGCCGGTGCGATACGCCGGCGCTCATGGAGGACGCCGCAGGATGGCACAGCCGATCTCAGGTCGCGACGCGACCAAGGGCGCGCCCGCGCCGAGGAAACCCTATCAGCATCTTTACGTTCAGGTTCTGGTCGCGGTCGCGGCTGGTATCGTGCTTGGTCATTTCTGGCCGGGCCTGGGCGCCGAACTGAAGCCGCTGGGCGATGCCTTCATCAAGCTGGTGAAGATGATCATCGCCCCGGTCATCTTCCTGACCGTGGTCACCGGCATCGCGGGCATGAGCGATCTTGAAAAGGTCGGCCGGGTCGGCGCCAAGGCTATGATCTATTTCCTGACCTTTTCCACCCTGGCGCTGATCGTCGGGCTGGTGATCGCCAATGTCGTGCGGCCGGGCGACGGCATGCATATCGATCCGGCCTCGCTGGATGCCGCCGCCGTGCAGGGCTATGCCGCCAAGGCCCATGATCAGTCGCTGGTGGGCTTTCTGCTCAACATCATTCCCGGCACCGCGTTCAGCGCCTTCGCCTCGGGCGATATCCTTCAGGTGCTGTTCTTCTCGGTGCTGTTCGGCATTGGCCTGTCGATGATGGGCGAGCGCGGCGCGCCGGTGATGTCGGTGCTGAAGACCGCGACCCAGGTGATCTTCAACATCGTCCATATCGTGATGAAGGTCGCCCCGATCGGTGCCTTCGGCGCCATGGCCTTCACCATCGGCAAATACGGCATCGGCTCGATCGCCAATCTGGCGATGCTGGTCGGCACCTTCTATATGACCGCGCTGTTCTTCGTGCTGGTGGTGCTGGGGGCGGTCGCCCGTGCCAACGGCTTCTCGATCCTGCGCCTGATCCGCTATATCAAGGCCGAATTGCTGCTGGTGCTGGGCACCAGCTCGTCGGAATCGGCGCTGCCGGCGCTGATGGAGAAGATGGAGAAGGCCGGCTGTTCCAAGCCCGTCGTCGGGCTGGTGGTGCCGACCGGCTATTCGTTCAATCTGGACGGCACGAATATCTACATGACCATGGCGGCGCTGTTCATCGCCCAGGCCACCGATACGCCGCTGGCGCTGGGCGACCAGATCCTGCTGCTGCTGGTGGCGATGCTCAGCTCCAAAGGCGCCGCCGGTGTGACCGGCTCGGGCTTCATCACGCTGGCGGCGACGCTGGCGGTGGTGCCCTCGGTGCCGGTCGCCGGCATGACGCTGATCCTGGGTGTCGACCGCTTCATGTCGGAATGCCGCTCGTTGACCAATTTCATCGGCAATGCGGTCGCGACCGTGGTGGTGGCGCGCTGGGAAGGCGAACTCGATCGCGACCGCCTGAATGCCACGCTCGCCGCCGGTCATGTCGTCGACGACAGCGAGGCACCGGCCGCAATCCGCCCATCGGGGGCGGTATCGGTGCCGGTGCGTCCGCTGGCGAGCCCGGCTGAGTGAGCAACCCGTATCTGACCGGTCACGGCTGACGAAACAGGATTACCCCCGCCCGATGCGGCGGGGGATCGGGCTGCCCCGGGGGAAGGGGCAAGCGGCCCCGCCATCGGCGCCATCCCAGGGGACGGGATGGATGCCGGGCGGGGCCGCGTCTGTTTCAGGGGCACTTGCCGGTCGGCAGGATCAGGGCAGCTTCTGGGCCTTCTTGGCCGCGTCGCGACCCCGGCAGCGCCGGACCCAGGCCGTGACGTTGGGGAAGGCCGCCAGATCGGCGCGCGAGGCGACCAGCCAGGCGATGATCGCGGCAACGTTCAGGTCGGCGACCGTGAACCGGCCACCGACCAGCCAGCCATCGCCGCGGGCCAGCGCGCCTTCAAGCACCGCCAGCGGCCGGGCCAGGGCTGCCTCGGCCTCGTCTGCCTTCGCGGGATCGCGACGGTCGGCGGGAAAGAACACCCGATGGCCCAGAACGGTCAGTGCCAGCACCTCGACATGGGTCACCACCCAGAAGGTCCACTGGGCGATATGGCCGGTTTCCGCGGCATCCCGCGGCGCCAGCGGTCCGCCATGCTTCGCCGCCAGATAGAGGTTGATCGCCATGCTTTCAGCGACGACCACGCCGTCATCGTCGATCACCGGGATCTGACGCGCCGGGTTGATGGCCGTGATTTCCGGGTGGCTTGCGACATCGCGGATCGCGACCGGCAGATGTTCGTAAGGGAGCCCCAGTTCCTCGGCCAGCCACAGATTGCGCGAGGTGCGCGACCCGCTGGTGCCATAGATCTTCAACAAGGCATGTCCTCCATCCTGCGGTTCTTGCCGCGCGATCCCTGTCGCGCGCGGCCGGCAGGGTAGCACAGCGGTCCGCCGGGGCGGGAGGCGGCTTCGTTTACGGCATCACCTGTTCGCGCAGGCGGGCGCGCCGCATCATCAATTCCACCAGCGTGCTGCGCAGCCGGCTGCCGAAGGCATCGAGATGGGCCTGCCGGATCGCCGCGTCCTCGCCATTCTCGGTCGATGTGGCAAGGCGGCGGCCAAGAAGTGCCGCCTGCTCCAGGCCCAGAAGCGAGGCCATGCCGGCAAGGGTGCGCGCATCATCGGCGAGCACGGCCGGGTCGGCCGCAGGTGTCATGCGTTGCAGCCGTTCCGCGGCCGTGCTCATGAAACTGTCGAGCATCTGGCTGACGCGATCACGCCCCAGCATGCGCTGCAACCGGTCGATCGCCTGCATCTCGTCGTCGGCGCCCGCGATCGGCGCGGCCCCGTCGCCGCTCATGCCCGACAATGCGGCGGCTTCGATCGTGGCGCCGTCCTGGCCCTGGGACGTCTGTTCGACGAAGCTGGTGTGGCGGCGCAAAACCTCGGCCAGTTCCGCGATCTGGATGGGCTTGGCCAGATAGTCGTCCATGCCGGCGGCCCGGCACTGGTCGATCGCTTCTTCGAAGGCATTGGCGGTCAGCGCCACGATCGGCACGCGGGCGGCGGACGGATCGTTCAGCCCACGGATGGCACGGGTGGCATCCAGCCCGTCCATCACCGGCATGCGCATATCCATCAGCACCAGATCCAGCCCGCCACGGGCGGCCATCGCCAGTGCCTCGGCGCCGTCCTCGGCCTTGTCGACCGCGCAACCCAGCCGCTTCAGCATCGCCGCCAGAACCTCGCGGTTCATCTCGACATCGTCGGCGATCAGCACCCGGATGCGTGGCGCGGGTGCAGCGGCCGCGGCCGGGTCGGCCTCGGCCGCTGCATGTGCGGGCATCGGGCCGGCGGCGGCGGGCACGGTTTCCGGCAGCGGGATATCGAAGCGGAACAGCGCGCCGCGACTGACGGTGGCGTCCAGGGACAGCCGGCCGCCCATCGCCCGCACCAGCCGCGACGAGATGGCGAGCCCAAGCCCGGTTCCCGAGCTTTCGCTCGCGCCATCCTCGATCTGCGAGAAATCCTTGAACAGAAGGTCGCGCTTGCCCGCGGGGATGCCGGGGCCATCGTCCTGCACCTCGAACCGCAACCGGCCGTCATCCAGCCGGCGGACCCGCAGCACCACCCGGCCGTCATGGGTGAATTTGACCGCATTCGACAGAAGGTTCAGCAGCACCTGCTGCAGGCGCATGCCGTCGACCCGCACCGCGCGCGGCAGATCGGGTGCGGCATCGGTCATCAGCAGCAGGCCCTTGGCGGTGGCCTGAGGGGCGATCACGTCGGTGGCGACCCCCAGCAGACCGCGCAGGTCGACTCCGTCGCGCGGTTGCAGGCTGAGCTTGCCGGCCTCGATCTTCGAGAAGTCGAGCACATCGTTCACCACGCCCAGAAGATGCCGTCCGGCGCTGGTGATCATCTGCACCCGCCGCCGTGGCTCAGGGGCGAGCGACGGGTCGTCGAGCAGCAATTGGGCGGCACCGAGCACGCCGTTCAGGGGCGTGCGCAATTCGTGGCTCATGGTGGCGAGAAAGCGCGATTTCGCAAGGCTGGCGCGCTCCGCCGCCTGACGGGCGGCATCGAGTTCGGCCGCGTGGCGCTCGCCATCCCCGACGATGATGCTCCACAGCATGGCGAAATTGCTGCCGACATAGAACATGCCGGCCAGCACCAGGAATGCCGCCTGCACCGGCGGGCTGGACAGGACCGTGTCGAAACCCGGACCCGCCAGCGTCGCCAGGCCGCGCAACAGGGTGATCAGCCCGAACACGCCGAACACGGCGCCGGCGGCCCTGAGCGACGAGCGGGTATTGCCGCGGCCGGCATGGCGGATGGCAACCACCGCACATTGAAGCAGCAGCAATGACGAGCCCACCGAATAGCCGACGATGCGGGCTTTCAGGTCCGGTTGAATGACGGTGAAGGTCAGCACCACGCCGAACGTGCCGGCGATGATGGCGATGGCCGGCGGCATCATGCCGCGATTGCCGGTCAGCCGCTCGAAACTGGTCAGATACAGCCCCGACGAGGCCAGCAGCAGCGTGTTTGCCGTCAGGACCGTCACGATGTCGCCGGTGGCGATGTTGAAGGCCAGGATCAGCGATCCGGCCGCCCGCGCGGCATTGCCCGCGGTCCACCACAGGACGTGCTCGGATTTGCGGCGCGCGATCGCGACCGCCGTGAATCCGATGGTCAGGACCACGGTGACCCAGGCGTTGTAGACCGCCAGTGTGCCGATATCCATCGTCGGACCGTTCCTTCCACAACGCCGCCAAACGGAGGATCTGGTCTCGCGGTCCGGCACCACCGCGAGACCAGATCCTACAGTGTTGCAGGACCGGTAAACAATTCGCGTATGGGGGGCGATGCTGTTGTGGCGGCCTGCGCCGCTATCGCGGCAGTCGTCGTCCCTGGTGGTCGAAGGGATGCCAGTCCGCCGGATCGGCCGTCAGCGTGACCGGGCTGCCGATGGCGGGCGGGGCCGGGCGATGGCGCAGGGTGACGGGCCGGCCATCGACCGAGGCGGCGCCGATATCGACATGCAGGATGCGGGTCTCGCCAAGCTCCTCGACCATGATCAGGCGACCGGTGGCGATCGCGGCGCGCCCCTGATCGGCCAGTGTCAGATCTTCGGGCCTGATGCCGATGCAACTGGCGCCGGACGGCGTGGCGGTGGTGCCATCATGGCTGGCGGCCATGGCCGTGGCCGTGAACAGGTTCATCTGCGGGCTGCCCAGGAAGCGGGCGACGAACAGGCTGCGGGGATGGCGGTAGAGATCGGCCGGTGGCCCCACCTGCTCGATCCGGCCACCATTCAGCACCACAAGCTGATCGGCCAGCGTCATCGCCTCGACCTGATCATGGGTGACATGGATCATGGTGGCGCCCAGATCGGCATGCATCCGCGCCAGTTCCACCCGGGTTTCGGCCCGCAGCGCCGCATCCAAGTTCGACAGCGGTTCATCGAACAGGAACACTTTGGGGTCGCGGACGATGGCGCGGGCGATCGCCACCCGCTGGCGCTGCCCGCCCGACAATTCGGCGGGTTTGCGGTCGAGCAGGCTGCCGATCTGGAGCATGCCGGCGACCCGGGCGACCCTGGCCTCGATATCGGCGGCCGACTGTCCGGCGATCTTCAGCCCGAAGCCGATATTGCGCCGGGCGGTCATATGCGGATAGAGCGCATAGGACTGGAACACCATCGACACCCCGCGCGCCGCCGGCGGCAGCGTGTCGACCCGGCGGCCATCGATCAGGATCTGGCCATCCGATGGGGCATCCAGCCCGGCGATCAGCCGCAGCAGGGTGGATTTGCCGCAGCCCGAGGGGCCGACAAAGACCGTGAAGCTGCCTCGCGGCACCACCAGGTCGATATCGTGCAGAACCTTGGTCGATCCGAAGCGTTTCGACAGATGGCGCAGTTCCAGCATCACATCGGATGCGGCGACGGGCATCTGTGCCGAGGGCCGGGCGGGCATGGTGGTCATCGATCAGCCTTTCACGGCGCCGGCTGTCAACCCTGCGACCAGACGGCGCTGGAACACCAGCACCAGCGCCACCAGCGGCAGGGTGACGGTAACCGATGCGGCCATGATCATCCCCCAGGGCAGTTCGTACTGGCTGCCGCCGGTCAGCAGGGCGATGGCAACCGGCACCGTGCGCATGGTGTCGGTCAGGGTGAAGGTCAGCGCGAACAGGAACTCGTTCCAGGCGATGATGAAGGCGATCAGCCCGGTGGTGGCCATGGCCGGCCACATCAGCGGCAGGAAGATCCGGATCAGGATGGTGAAGGGGCCGGCGCCATCCATGATCGCCGCCTCTTCGATCTCGACCGGCAGTTCGCGGATGAAGGTGGTCAGCACCCAGACCGTGAACGGCAGGGTGAACAGCAGATAGGCGAGCGCCAGACCCCAGAGCGAATTATAGAGCCCCAGCCCGCGGATCAGCGTGAACATGCCCGACAGCACAGCCACCTGCGGAAACATCGACACCGCCAGCACCGCCATCAGCAGCAGCCGCCGGCCGCGAAACCGGATCCGGCCCAGGGCGTGGGCGGCGGTCAGCCCAAGCAGCAGCGAGGCTGCGACCACCAATGTCGCCACCATGATCGAGTTCAGGATGCTGCGGCCGAAATTGCTGCCGGCGAACAGCGTGCGGTAATTGCCGAGATCGACCGCATCCGGCCACCAGCGGACCTGAAAGACGCCGCTGCCGCTCTCCATCGAGGTCAGCACCGCGTAATACAGCGGAAACAGCGACCAGATCAGCAGCAGGGCGACGGCAAGCGCCAGCCCGGCACGCGCGGCATAGCGGGTCATCCGCCGGCCTCCCCGGCATGGCCAGCCATGCGCTGGCCACTGGCGGCCCGGTCGGGGCGCAGCACGGCCAGATAGGCGACGGTGACCAGCCCGATCACCAGGAACAGCAGGGTCGCCGACGCCGAGCCATAACCCATGTCCTGGAACTGCACCAGTTGCTGGCGGGCATGGATCGACAGCGTCATCGTGGCCTCGGCCTCGCCGGTCATGACATAGACGACGTCGAACACCCGGAGCGCGTCGAGCAGCCGGAACACCACCGCCACCGCCAGTGCCGGCCGGATCAGCGGCAGGGTGATGTGCAGAAACACGCGCCAGGGCGGGATGCCGTCGACCCTGGCCGCTTCATAGCAGTCACGCGGCACGGTCTGAAGCGCTGCCAGCGTCAGCAGCGCCACGAAAGGCGTGGTCTTCCAGACATCGACCAGAATGACCGACAGCATGGCGGTATCCGACGAGGCCAGCCACGCCACCGGCCGGTCGATCAGCCCCAGCGCCATGGCCCCGGCATTGATGATGCCGAACTGATCATGCAGCATCCAGGCCCACATCCTGGCCGAGACCACGGTCGGGATCGCCCAGGGCACCAGCACCGCCGCCCGGACCAGACCGCGGCCGGGAAAGCGGGCGTTCAGCACCAGCGCCATGCCCACGCCCAGCACGGTTTCGGCGGTGACCGATGCCGCGGCGAAGACCAGGGTGTTGCGCAGCGCCTGCCACCATTGCGGATCGGCCAGCACGCCGTACCAGGCGCCGTCATAGACCTCCAGATAATTGGCGAGGCCGACCAGAGTGTAGTCCGCCGGTGCCGTGAGGCTGGCATCGGTGAAGCCGAACCAGATCGTGCGCGCCAGCGGCCAGACCGCCACCACCGCCAGCGCCAGCACCATCGGCGACAGGAACAGGGCGGCGGTGGCCTGTCGGGATCGGGGCCGGCGCATCGCGGCGCCGATCATGCCCGCGGCCTCACCAGCGGCCACCACGCGACAGCCGGTTCAGGTCGCGATCAAGGGCGGCGAGGGCCGCATCCGGCGCCATGCGGCCGCCCAGGGCATCCTGCACGCGCTGCCAGACGGCGGCCGAGACCCGGTTGTAATTGTCGCCGGTGGCGCGTGACGGCCGGGCCACGGCGGTCTGGAAGGTTTCGAACAACTGGCCGAAGAACGGGTTGGCGGCCAGCACCTCGTTATCCTGATAGAGCGCCGGAATGCTTGGATTGTATGAGGCCTCGACCGCGCGCCGCTTCTGTTCGGCCGGGCTGGTCAGGAACCGTACCAGATCGGCCGCGACCTCCGGGTTGGCCGAATAGCGCGACACCGCCAGATGCCAGCCGCCCAGCGTGCCCGTGGTCTTGCCCTCCGTGGTCTTGCCCTCTGTGGTCTGGCCGCCGGGGCCGCCGGGCGGCAGCGCCATCACGCCGACCTTGCCGCGCACGGGGCTGTCCTCGCTCTGCGACAGGGCCCAGGCATAGGGCCAGTTGCGCATGAACACGGCCTTGCCCGACTGGAACACGCCGCGCGCGGCTTCCTCGTCGTAATTCAGCACGCCTTCGGGCGAGATGGTGCCGATCCAGCCCGCCGCCTCGGTCAGGGCCGCGCGGTTCTGCGGATTGTCGACGGTGACCTTGCCATCGCCATCGACGATGGTGCCGCCACCGAAGGCATCGAACCATTCCAGCGCGTTGCAGGTCAGCCCCTCATAGGCGCGGCCCTGCCAGACATAGCCCCACAAGCCGTCCCGGCCCTCGGCGCGTTCGGCCTTCTGGATCAGGCCTGCGATGCGGGTCAGGTCCGACCAGCTCTCAGGCGGCTGATGGCTGTATTTCTCAAGCAGATCCCGGCGGTAATAGAGCACGCCGGCATCGGTCCACCAGGGCATCGCGACCAGCCGGCCGTCGACGGTGTCGTTGTCGATCAGCGCCGGGAAATGGGCGTCGGGCGCATCGCCCAGCAAGGGTTTCAGATCCACCAGATGCGGCGCCAGAATGCCCGGCCAGACCACGTCGACCTGCAACACGTCGATGTCGTCGGCGCCGGCGCCCAGAATCTGCTGATACAACGCCAGACGTTCGTTCGACGAATTCGGCGTCGAGACGATCTCGACCGTGTTGCCGGTCTCGCGCTCCCAGGCGGCGGCGCCATCGCGGCAGAGCTGCAATTCCACCCCAAGCGCGCCGCACGAGATGGTGATGCCCACCCCTTGCGCCCGGGCATCGCCACCGCCGGCAAGCGCCATCAAGGCGATGCCGCCCAGCGCGCATGTGGTGAGGCTGCGAAGACCGCGGATGGCCGCGCGCGGGCTGTGCCCTGTTCTGCTGAGCATCTGCAAGATCCCTTGCCAGACATCGCCGGTGTGCCTGTGCCGGCCTCGACATTCCTTGAAAACAGCCGCCCGCTTGCGGGTGCGCCTGACGGTGTGTGGACACGTGATGGAAGACCCGATCGGGTCGCACGGCATTCCTTATGATTGCCGTGCGACCCGGATTATCACCCGGACCACTCTTTCTGTTCTATCCCGCTCATCCGGAATGTCCACCCCGGATTGCTTCGGACATCAGGCGTAGTGCTGCCCGAAGCGGTTGGCGAGCAGGGTGTCGGCATCGATATGGTCGTGGCGGACAAGACCCTGCTGCGGCAGTTGGCCGGCCGCCAGCATGTCGATGACCGCGGCGACGCCGGCGGCGGTGGTCAGGCGGATGGCCGACATATGCATGCCGGCAACGTCGCGCGCGCCGACCTCGCGGGTCCAGGATTTGCGGGTCAGCCGGCCATGGACCATGCCGTCGACCGACACCGACAGCACCACGACGTCCTGGTCGGTGGTGGGCACCGAGGCTTCCAGAACCTGTTCCAGCAGGTCGCGGCGGTCGCGCAGCTTCAGGTCTTCCAGCAGCAGCTTCATGATCGCCCGATGGCCGGGATAGCGCAGGGTCTTGTAGTCGAGCGTGCGGATACGGCCGTCGAAGGCATCGGCGAGCATGCCGAGCCCGCCTGAGGTGTTGAACGCCTCATAGGTGGTGCCATGGAGGATGACGGTTTCCTCGCCTTCCAGCGGCAGCACCTCGCGGCGCTCGCCATTCCAGATCGCCTCGCAGGGGTTGCAGTATTCGTTCACCACACCTGCCGTCGACCAGGTCATGGCATAGCCGAGCGGTCCGGTCGGATGGGCCGGCAGGGCACCCACGCGGATGCGGATGGCCTCGACCTGATCGAAGCCATGGGCCAGGCCATGAGCCATGACGCAGACCACCCCCGGCGCCAGACCGCATTGCGGCACCAGGGCCGTGCGCGCGCCTTCGGCCAGCACCGACACCGCGCGGGTGGAGCGGACATCCTCGGTCAGATCGAAATAATGCAGGCTGTTGCGCACCGCCGCCTCGGCGATCACCGGGCACAGGTGATAGGGGCCGGCGGCCAGCACCGCATCGTGGTCGCGCATGATCCGGTCGAGGTCGGCCGGATCGCCGGCATCGGCGGTGATCTGCGCGATCGAGGGCGCGAGCTGGCCGGCCTCGTGGCCGAAATGACGGTCGGCCAGGGTGATCCGATGGTCGCCGGCGTCTGCCATCATATGGGCGACGGCCGTGCCGATACGGCCGGCACCGAGGATGAGGATGCGCATGGGTATGGTCTCCGCTTCTTTGGCGTGCGTGACGGGTGTGGCCCTGTCAACGACCATCCTGATGCGGGCCAGGGTGCGGCATCCACTTGACGATATGGCTGAAGCCGGGTTGTTTATAGCCGATCCGGCTATGGCCGGGCCGATCAGCCAAGGCAGGAGCCCGATCTATGGCGGCCCATGATCTCGACGACATCAACCGCGCGCTGATCGCGGCGCTGAAGGTAGACGCCCGTATGCCCGTGGCGGCGCTGGCGCGACAGGTCGGCCTGTCGCGCACGGCGCTGCGTCACCGGCTGGCGGCGCTGGAGGCCACGGGCGTGATCCGCGGGTATCGGGTGGAGGTGGGCACGCCGCTGGAGCCGAAGGTCCGGGCGCATGTCATGATCGAACTGCGCCCCAAGCTGGGGCGGCAGGTGATCCAGCAATTGAAGGCCTGCCCTGAGGTGACCGCCCTGCATGCGGTCTCGGGGCCCTTCGATCTGCTGGCCCTGGTCGGCTGCGGCGATCTGGACCGGCTGAACGCCCTGATCGACCGCATCGCCGCCTTTCACGGGGTTGAACGCACCCGCTCGGCCATCGTGCTGGAAGACTGTTTTGCCAGATGAACCGCGCGCGGGTGTTGAACCACCCATGCGCGGCTGGTCGGATCAGCGGCTGCCGCCGAAGGCTGCCGGATAGCGCAGGGTTCCGGTGCCATCGCCCAGAACGCCGGCGACCAGTTCCAGCGCCATGAGATGCGGGCCCGACCATTGGCAGTCGAAGCCGGCGGCGCGCTCGGCATCGAAGCCGAAACGGGCGTAATAGGCCGGATCGCCCAGCACGAACACCGCCTCGCGGCCGCTGCTGCGCATGCGTGACAGACCGAAGCGGATCAGCATCGATCCGATGCCGGCATGCTGGCGATCGGGCAGCACGGAAACCGGCGCCAGGAACACCGCCCGGACCGGGCCGTCATCGGCGACGATCCCGGTTGCAAGCTCCAGCCGGCCGAACAGGGCGTGGCCGACGATGCGCCCGTCGGCATCCTCGGCCAGCAGCGACAGAACCACATCGCCATCGGCCCGCAGCCGGCTGACCAGATCGGCTTCGTCCGGGCGATCGAAAGCGGCGGTCACGACGGCGGCGATGTCGGTCGTATCGGCATCGGTCGCTGTGCGCAGACGGATATCGGACATGCCTCGTGCGGCGCTCATGCCGCGAACGCCTGAAGGTCGGGCGGCAGATGGCCGGTTTTGACATAGAGCCGGCAGCCGCCATCGCTGCGGCGCGCCGACACCCGCCCCGGTGGCCGCCGCAACCAGCTTCCGGCCGGCAGCAGGCCGTGGGCAGCATCGATCAGTGATCCGCTGACCACCAGAATCTCTTCGCCACCACTGCGGCGGCAGGCCGGCAGTTCGGCCCCGGGGGCCAGGTCCAGAAGGGTCACCCGCTCGTCTCCAAATTCATGCAACAGCCGTTCGGTCACATCGCGGGCCTTGGCCAATGGCTGCGGTGGTATGTCATTCGGATTCAGGGCGATCTGAGTGGTGTCGCCGGCCTGGAACTGGCGCAGCTTCACGAACAGCAGGCTGCCCTGAGGGGCGCGGGGTGTGTGGGATGTGCCGGGCGGATTGCGCAGATAGGTGCCCGCCGGATAGTCGCCATGCTCGTCGCCGAACACGCCCTTCAGCACCAGGATTTCCTCGCCGCCGCCATGGACATGGGGCGTGAAGCCGGCACCGGGATCGTACCGCACCAGACTGGTGGCGCGGGCGACCTCGTGACCGACCCGATCGAGCATCAGGCGATGAACGCCGGCGGCAGGGGATGCGATCCACGCCTCGGGATCGGGTCGGACCAGGGCGGGGGCCGCGAAATCGGCGCGGATCAGCATCGTGGAACAGGCCTCCGGCAATATTGACGATCATGAACCCTTTAGATGGGGATGAAGAGGTCCAAGGTCAAATCCACGAGGACATGGATGACCGCGCCGCAGAACGATTAATGCAGGCGACTGCTTCAAGCGGGACCGATGGGCATCGGCGGCGGCGCCGCCGATGCGCGCCGGATGCATGGGTGTGCTGCGTGCCGCAATATATCAGCATTATTGGTTCGTTAAGGTCTGTTCGGTTTCATGGCGCGGCGCCAGCACCGGGTATGCACCCATACGTTCTGCCCCCGCCGTTAGAGGGCCAATTGGAACATGCGGATCATCATGTCGACACGCTCAGTCTCCATCACTGCGAAGTTGGTCACCGCCTTCGCGACGCTCACCGCGGTTATTCTCGTCTCCGGCCTGTTCGCCTTGTGGGAATTCAGGGTGATCGAGCAAAGCTCGGTCAATCTGCGCGGCAACCGCATTCCCAGCCTGCAATCCATCTCGCGGTTCGACCGCAGTGTGCTGGACAGCCGGCTTCAGGTCGCGGCGGCGGTGCTGGAAGGCGATCCCGCGGCCCGGCTCGCCCTGTTCGAGCGGATGAACGATGCCCTCGGTCGTGCCGACATGGCCTTGAAGGACTATGCGCCCCTGGTGGTCGATGCCGAGGACGAGGCGCTGTATCGGCGGTTGTCGGCGGCGTGGACGGTGTATCGCACCGAGACCGCGAAGGTCGTGGCGCTGCTGACCGATGGCCAGTTGCTGGAGGCTCAGCAGGCCTATCGTGGCGCCAGCCGTGAGGCGCGCCGCAATATCTCGGCGATCGCGACCGACATGATGGCCCTGAACGTGCAAGGCGCGGCGGAAGCCGGCCGGATTTCGCAGAACACCAACAGCAACGCCAATCTGGGCATGGTGATCGCGATGGCCCTGGGGCTGGTGATCGCCGTGATTGCGGGTATCGTGATGTATCGGCAGGTGTCGGTGCCGGTGCGGCGGATGACCGCCGTCATGGGCCGGCTGGCGGCGCGCGATACCGGGGTGGCGATCCCCGGCGCCGATCGTGGCGACGAGATCGGCGCCATGGCCAAGGCGGTCGAGACCTTCCGCGACAGCATGATCCGTGCCGATGCGCTGGCGGCCGAACAGGAAGCCGCCCGCGCCGACCAGGCCGCCCGGCGTCGTCGTCGCGAGGACCTGACCCGCGCATTCGTGGCCGGTGTGACCGATATCGTCTCGACCCTGTCCAGCGCCGCCGATCAGGTGCGCGGCAATGCCGAGGGGCTGAGCCGCACGGCGGAAGACCAGAGCAGCCGCAGCACCACCGTGGCCGCTGCCGCCGAACAGGCGACCGCCAATGTTCAGACCGTGGCGACGGCGTCCGAGGAACTGGCCGCCTCGATCCGCGAGGTCGGCGCCCGCACGGTCGACACCGCCGACGTCACCCGTGCGGCCGTCACCGAGGCCGAGGCGACCGATGCGACGGTGCAGGAACTGGCCGCCAACACCCAGAAGATCGGCGACGTGGTGCTGCTGATCCAGCAGATCGCGTCTCAGACCAATCTTCTGGCCCTGAACGCGACCATCGAGGCGGCGCGCGCCGGTGAAGCCGGCAAGGGCTTCGCGGTGGTGGCGTCGGAGGTGAAGAACCTGGCCACCCAGACCGCGCGGGCGACCGAGGAGATCCAGCAGCAGATCAACGCCATGACCGGCGCCACGGGGCGCACGGTCGATGCCATCCGCTCGATCTCGTCGACCATCGGTCGGGTCGGCGCGCTGACCACGGCGGTTGCCTCGGCGGTGGAGGAACAGGTTGCGGCGACCTCGGAAATCGCCCGCAACACCCAGCAGGCATCGTCGGGCACAGCCGAGGTGTTGCAGTCGATCACCGGCATTGCCGACGCGGCAGGCCATACCGGCCGTGCCGCGGGCGAGATGAGCAGCGCATCGACGGCACTCGCCGCCCAGACCCGCGACCTGCGGCAACTCGTCGACAGCTATGTGGCCGATATCGACGCGGATGCCGCGTGATAAAACGGCTGACGGCGCCGGGGTGATCCTGGCGCCGTCGCGCCGGCTTCCCGATCAGCCGCCCAGCACGGTTTCCACCAGCCGGACCCAATAGCTGGCGCCGATGGGGGCCGCGTCGTCGTTGAAGTCATAGGCCGGGTTGTGCAGCAGGCAGCCGCCATCGGTGGGGCCGTTGCCCAGCCAGACATAGGCGCCGGGGCGCTGATGCAGCATGAAGGCGAAATCCTCCGATGCCATCGACGGCACCGGGTTGCGGTCGATGGCGGCATCCCCGACCACCAGCATGGCGGCGGCGTCCGCCCGCGCGGTTTCGGGCGCCGTGTTGACCGTGGCCGGATAACGGCGTTCATAGCGCAGGCTGGCCGTGCAGCCATGGGCGGCGGCGGTGTGCTCGGCGATCGACGCCAACCGGGCTTCAATCACTGCCTGGACATCCGGGCTGAAGCTGCGGGTGGTGCCGCGGATCACCATCTCTTCGGGAATCACGTTCCAGGTGTCGCCACCATGGATCTGGGTGACGGACACAACCGCTGAGGCCAGGGGGTTGATGCTTCGTCCTGGTATGCTTTGCAACTGGGCAACCAGATGGGCGGTGGCGGTGACCGCATCATGGCCCAGATCGGGCATGGCGGCATGGCAGCCGCGGCCGCGCACCACGATTTCGAAGATGTCGAAGCCGGCCATCATCGGCCCGGCCGCCATCGCCATATGGCCGACCGCCAGGCCCGGCCAGTTGTGCATGCCGAAGACCATGTCGGCGGGGAAGCGGTCGAACAGCCCGTCCTCGACCATCGCCCGGCCGCCGCCCTCGTTCTCTTCGGCGGGCTGGAAGATGACATGGACGGTGCCGGCGAAATCCGGATCGGCCGCCAGCACCCTGGCGGCCCCCAGAAGCATGGTGGTATGGCCGTCATGGCCGCAGGCATGCATCCGGCCGGGATTTTGCGAGCGGTGCGCGAACTGGTTAAGTTCGGTGACGTGCAGCGCGTCCATATCGGCCCGCAGCGCGATCGACCGCGCGGGGGCCGCGTCCGACGCGGTGCGACGGCCCTGAATGGTGCCGACCACGCCGGTGCGGCCGATGCCGGTCGCGACCGGAATGCCGAAGGATGCCAGTTTTTCCGCGACGAAGGCCGCGGTCTGGTGTTCCTCGAAGGCGGTTTCGGGATGGGCATGGAGGTGATGGCGCCAGGCGCGCATCTCGTCCGCGATCGCCGCGACCGCGGGATGAAGGGTGACGTTCTGGCGGGGGGGCATGCTATCGGGCATCGGGATCGTCCTCCTGTCAGCAGACCGGCACGTTGACGGCAAGGCCGCCCAGGCTGGTTTCCTTGTATTTGCTCTGCATGTCGTGGCCGGTCTCCTTCATGGTGCGGATGACCGTGTCCAGCGACACCACATGGCTGCCATCGCCGGCCAGCGCCAGCAGTGCTGCATTGACCGCCTTCACGGCACCCATGGCATTGCGTTCGATGCAGGGGATCTGGACCAGCCCGCCGACGGGATCGCAGGTCATGCCCAGATGGTGTTCCATGGCGATCTCGGCGGCGTTCTCGACCTGCGCCGGACTGGCGCCCATCGCGGCGGCAAGCCCGCCGGCAGCCATTGAGCTGGCCACGCCCACCTCGCCCTGACAGCCGACCTCCGCGCCGGAAATCGAGGCGTTGAGCTTGTAGAGCATGCCGATCGCGGCCGCCGTGAACAGCATGGTATCGGCGGCGGCCTCGCGGCCCCGCTCGTCGCCGCCGATGCCCGAATGGCGCAGAAGCCAGGCGAGCACCGCCGGGATGATGCCGGCGGCACCATTGGTGGGCGCGGTGACGATGCGGCCGCCGGCGGCGTTTTCCTCGTTGACCGCGATCGCATAGGCCGACAGCCGTTCGAAGCCATCCAGCGCCGGCAGGGCATTGGCGCCGGCGCGTTCGGTCAGCCGGCGGGCCAGATCGGCGGCGCGGCGCCGGGTCAGCCGGCCGGGCAGCGGACCGTCGGTTGCAAGTCCGCGATCGACCGCGCCCAGCATGGCCGCCTTGATCGCCGCCAGCCGGCGCGCGGTTTCGGCCGTCCCCCACAGCGCATGCTCATTGCGACGCACGATTCCGGCGATATCGATCTGATGGTCTTGTGTCAGGGCCAGCAGCTCGGCGGCACTGTTGAACGGCAGCGGCAGGGCGCCGCGATCGCCATGAACCGGCGCATCACCGGCGGCGGCGTCGGTTTCGGCGGCACTGATCACGAAACCGCCGCCAATGGAATAATAGCTGTCGCGGGCGATCTCGGCGTCGCCGGCATCGCGGGCGATGAAGGTCATGCCATTGGTGTGATGGGGCAGGGTGTCCTTGCGCCGCCAGACCAGATCGGTGTCGGGGTCGAAGCTGATCAGCCGCCGGCCCAGCGCCGCCAGACGCCGCGATTGCCTGACCCCCTCGATCAGCCCGGCGATCAGGTCGGGATCGACGCCGTCGGGCGTTTCACCGGCAAGGCCCAGAATGATCGCGGTATCGGTGGCATGACCACGGCCGGTGAGAGCGAGCGAGCCATAGATCTCGACGGTGATGGCGGCCAGGGTGCCGAAGCGGCCGTCGCGGTCCAGCGCATCGAGAAACCGCCGTGCCGCCACCATCGGGCCCACGGTATGGGAACTCGACGGGCCGATGCCGATCTTGAACAGGTCGAACAGGCTGAGCGACATTGGGGGTGTGCTTCCGACGGATGGTGGCGCCCGGACGGCAATGCCCGGGCGCCACGACGAGAGGATCATGATTGAGGATATGGTGGCCGGTCGTCAGGTCCAGGCCAGCATCAACTCGGCGATCAGCACCGAGCCCAGATAGGTGCCGAAGAACACCATCACCGCCACCACGGCCAGTTTCCAGCCGGAGGTCTTCGCGGTGGCGATTTCCTCACGCGCGATGGCGAAGCCGGCATAGGCGAGGGTGGGGGTGGTCAGGGCCAGGAAGTCGATCGCCGTCACCTGCGCCACCACCCAGTCCGATCCAGGCACGAAGGGCAGGGTGACCGCCATGCCGACCAGCGAGATCCAGGCGACGCTGGGCAGATAGAACGGCATGATCCGGGTCAGCACCAGCCCGGCCATGCAGATGGCATAGAGCACCACCATGCCGGTGAGGTTGTGCAGGAAGCCGACCTGGTGATTGACCGCGTTGACCACCAGATCGATGGCGCAGATCACGATCAGCACCAAAGCGTGATCGACGAGGTTGAGCTTGCGTTCGTCGGGCGTGGCCGGGGCCTGAAGGGTGGTATCGGACATCGGTCTCACTCCCCGGCTTCGGCGGCGCGGCGCGCCGTGGCATCGTCACGGCCGCGGGCCATGACATAGAGCTTCTCGACCATCGGCAGGGCGATGAACAGCCCGGCATACAGCCCGGTCGCATAGGTCAGCAGGTTGGATGCCGCGGCCAGCGCCACCAGTTCATCCTTCATGGCGGGCAGCGCCGAGGCGAGCGCGCCGGTGCAGGCGGCCATCATCGAGCCCGAGCCGACGCCGCAGGCCATGGCCAGCGCGCGCGGATCGAACCAGCCGGCGGTGGCGAAGACCGAGGCCAGGATGGCGAAGATGAAGGTGCCGAACAGGGTGCCGATGACATAGACCCCCATCACGCCGGTGCCTTCGGGCGATTTCAGGGTATAGCGGTCGGCGATGATGGCGATGTTGGGCTCGCGCGCGATCGAGAAGGTGGCGCCGATCGACTCGCGGCCCAGCTTCAGCACCCAGACCGCGATCGGAAACGCGATCAGCACCGTGCCCAGATTGCCCAGTTCCTGAAGCAGCAGCGCCGGGCCGGCGGCGATGATCTTGTCGATTGCCGGGCCGATGGTGGTGCCGAATTTGGCGATGAACGGCATGATCGCGATCACGATCAGCGGCGAGGCGGCCTTGACCTCGCGGGCGCGGATCAGACGGGCCGCCGGTTTGATGATGTTGGGGTTCAGCAGTGCCGCCATCACGAAGGCATAGAGCAGCGGCAGCAGCAGGATGGCGCCGATCCCGATCGGGATGCGCTGGATGCCGATCAGCTCGGCGATGATCGCCAGGACCAGCACGGCAAGATGCAGCCGCCAGAGCTGCATGGTTTCTTTTACGACGGACATATTGCGTCCCCCCGGCGGAATGGAGGTTACCGCCCCGGACATGGCCGGGGCATGACGTGGCCTTCCCAGGCTCTGCGCGTTATTTGTCGGGCGGGCCGGCGCGCAGGCCGGCCCGCCCTTGTCATCCTCCCAGAATCAAAACCGTGACACCGGACGGCAAGCACTTTAATTACACGCAGCCGTTGCCGCAGCGGCAACGGCTGGCGATCCATGGCTCACATGGCCTCGGCGCCGAAGGCCTCCATCCGTGCCGCCATCAACTCGGCCACCGCCCGCACGGCGCCGGTGCGCGGCCGGCCGCCGCGGACGACGATCCGCGATGGCACATGCGCCAGGGCGGTATCGGAAAGCGGCACGGCGCTGACCTCGCCGCGGCGGAGCTGGCGCGAGACGGCGAAGGCCGGCAGATAGGTGATGCCGCAGCCGGCGAGCACGAAATGCATGGCCACATTGATCGAGTCGGTGACCAGGGCCGGCCGGATGCGCAGGCCGGATGCGGCCTCGGCGCCGGCGATCAGCTTGCGCACACCGAAGGTTTCGGCCAGCAGCGCCGCCTTCATGTCCACGGTCTCGGCCAGGGTGCAACTGGACCGGCCGGCCAGCGGATGATGCGGCGGCACCAGCACGCAGAGCGGCTTTTCCGCTTCGGCCAGCACGTCGAGTTCGGGCAGGCGTGGCGGGTTGAACACCAGGCCGATATCATAGGCGTCCTTCAGAATGCCGTTCATCATCCGGTCGGTGCCGCCGACATCGATCGATAGTTGAACATCGGGAAAGGTCCCGGCCAATGCTGCGACCGCATGGTGCATCAGGTCGACCACGAAGCCCTCGCCGGTGATGACATGGACCCGGCCGGCGATGCCGCCCTTGGCCGCCGCCAGTTCGGCCGCGAAACCGTCATCCAGTTCCAGCCGGCGGCGGGCATGGCCGGCGACCAGCCGGCCGGCCTCGGTGAAGCGGATGCCCTGTTTGGTGCGTTCCATCAGCAGCACGCCCAGATCGGCTTCCATGCCGGCGATCTGACGGCTGATCGCGGAGGGCGCGATGTGCAGGCCGTCGGCCGCCGCCCGGATCGATCCGGCCTCGAACACCGCCAGGAAATAGCGCAAGGGCTTGTCATCGATCCTGAGCACCGCCGGTCTCCACCTTGTCAGTTTGCGTCGCCAACCGTTGCCATAACGGCAACGCGGCGTTCCGGCAATAGCGCTTGAGCGGTGAATTGCCGGCTGCGCATGCTGAGCCGGTGGCGGATGCGGATTGTGAAGATGATGGCATGGTGACGGCAAGTCGTCGCGCCTTGCCCGCAAACGATCGCGAACAGCGGGTTCAGTTCAGGGAGCAGTGACATGACCGACAGGCAGGTGGCCGTGATCGGCTTGGGCAATATGGGTGCCGCGATGGCGGAAACCCTGGCGCGCGCCGGCTTCGCCGTCACCGGATACGACCCCGGCGCCGGGCCGCGGGCGCGGGCCGCCGCCGCCGGTATCGCGCTTGCCGACAGCCCCGCCGCCGCCTTTGCCGCAGCACCGGTGGCCGTGCTGTCGCTGCCGATGGCGCGCCATGTCGAGGCGGTGCTGACCGGCGATGACGGGCTGATGGCGTCGGGTCTGGCCGATCGTCTGGTGATCGACACCACCACGTCGGAACCGGCGGTCACCCGCCGGCTGGCGGCGGTGCTGGCGGATGCCGGTCATGCGCTGGTCGATGCGCCGGTCTCGGGCGGCCCGGCGGGTGCGGCGGCCGGCACGCTGACCATGATGGTCGGCGGTGCCGCGGCCGATATCGCCCGCGCACAGCCGGTGCTGGATGCGCTGTCGGCAAAGCTGTCGCTCTGCGGCGATGTCGGCGCCGGTCATGTGGTCAAGCTGGTGAACAACCTGCTGTGTGCCGCCCATCTGCTGACCGTGTCGGAGGCGGTGCGTATGGGCGTGGCGGCGGGGGTCGATGCCGAAACCCTGATCGGCGCGCTGAATGCCGGATCGGGTCGTGCCGGCGTGTCGGAGGTCAACTTTCCGCGCTGGATTCTGTCGGGCCTGTTCGACAGCGGCTTCACCATGGGCCTGATGCGCAAGGATGTGGGGCTGGCTCAGGCGCTGGCCGGCGATACCGGCACATCCATGCCGCTGCTCGATGTCGCCGCCCGGCTGTGGCGCGACAGTGCCGACGCGCTGGGCGATGACGAAGACTTCAACCGCATCGCCGCCCTCGATTGATCGCGTTCTGAAATCGGAGACCCATGTCATGCGCCCCGACGACACCCTGCCCGAGATCCGGGCGATCTTCACCCGTCTGACCGGATCGGAGGCGTTCGGCAGCTTTGTCGACGGCCGGATCCTTGCCGGCAGCGGCGACGCCCTGGACCTTGTCGACCCCGCGACCGGCCGCATCGTGGTGACGCTGGCCGATGGCGGCGCCGATGTCGTCGATGCGGCGGCGGAGGCCGGGCGGGCCGGGCAGCGGGTGTGGGCGGCGCTGACCCATGCCGCCCGTGGCCGCGTGCTGTGGGCGGCGGCCATGGCCATCCGCGCCCGGCTGGACGATCTGGCGCGGCTGGAAAGCCTGACCGCCGGCAAACCCCTGGCCGACACCCGCGCCGAGGCGCTGAAGGTGGCGGAGATGTTCGAATATTATGCCGGCTGGGCCGACAAGTTGCATGGCGCGGTGATCCCGGTGCCATCCGGCCATCTGAACTATACCCGCTATGAACCCTATGGCGTCGTGGTCCAGATCACGCCCTGGAACGCGCCGCTGTTCACGGCTGGCTGGCAGTTGGCGCCGGCGCTGGCCACCGGCAATGCCGTGCTGCTGAAGCCGTCGGAGCTGACGCCGCTGTCGTCGGTGGCGCTGGGGGCGATCATCACCGCGGCCGGTGTGCCGGCGGGGGCGGTGAACGTGCTGGTCGGTGCCGGCCATACGGTGGGTGCCGCGGCGATCGCCCACCCGGCCTGCGCCAAGGTGGTGTTCGTGGGATCGCCCGCGACCGGTGCCCGGATCGCCGCCCAGGCGGCTATGCGGGTGGTGCCGACGGTGCTGGAACTGGGCGGCAAATCCGCCAACATCGTTTTCGGCGATGCCGATCTGGAGCGCGCCGTGCTCGGCGCGCAGGCGGCGATCTTCTCGGGCGCCGGGCAGTCCTGCGTTGCCGGGTCGCGGCTGTTGGTGCAGCGACGGGTGCATGACCGGGTGGTCGAGCGGCTGGCGGATGCGGCGGGCCGGATCGCGATCGGCGATCCGCTGGACCCGGCGACGCGGATCGGGCCGATCATCAGCGGCGCCCAGCACCGCCGGATCGGCGATCTGGTCGCGGCCGGTCTGGCGGATGGCGCCGTGGCGGTGGCGGGTGGCGGCCGGCCGGCCGGGCTGGATGACGCGCGGCTGGCCGGCGGCTTCTTCTATGCCCCGACCGTGCTGGCCGGGGTGTCGAATGCCATGGCCGTGGCGCGCGACGAGATCTTCGGCCCGGTGGTGGCGGTCATCCCGTTCGATGACGAGGACGAGGCGGTGGCGATCGCCAATGACAGCCGCTTCGGGCTGGCGGGTGCTGTGTGGACGCAGGATGCGGCCCGTGCCCATCGGGTGGCGGCGGCGGTGAATGCCGGCACCTTCTGGATCAACGGCTACAAGACCATCGGGGTGATGTCACCCTTCGGCGGCTTCGGCGAGAGCGGCTATGGCCGGTCCAGCGGCTATGAAGGGCTGCTGGAATATGTGCGGGTGAAAAGCGTGTGGGTGGAGACCGCCGCTGCACCCGTTGCCGGTTTCGGCTATGCGCCGCAGGCCGACGGAACCATCACCTGAAGCGGCAATACGGCTGTCAGAAATCGTTGCTATGGTTGCAGCATGCGTCACAATAGGTGACGAATCTGTCTCTGGGGGAACCGGAGCAACCAGGGTGGGGAGAGCAGCCGTGACCGATCATCTGAAGGGTGCCGCCGCCGGCGCCGGCATTGGCGCCGGGGCGGTAGCCGCCGTCGATTGTGCGACCGATCCGGTGGGGTCGCTGGTCGACATGTTCGTCAACATCGTGCAGGGCGGACGGATCGCCAAGGGCCAGTGCCCGGCGCTGCGCCCGGTGTTCCTGAAGCCGCATGGCGTGGCGGCGGGCCGGTTCCGCATCCGGCCCGACCTGCCCGAAGATCTGAAGGTCGGCCTGTTCGCCGGCACCGAGTATCCGGCCTGGGTGCGGTTTTCGTCCGACACCCTGCCGACGATCAGCGATTACAAGACGACGCTGGGCATCGGCATCAAACTGTTCGATACCCCGATTCCGAAGATCTTCGGGGCGCCGACCGAGACCACCTTCGACGTCATTCTTCAGAACTTCGACGTGTTTTTCGTCAACACCGCCCGTGATATGTGCGAATTCACGCGCGCCGGCGTGATCAATGGCGATTATGGCCCCTATCTGGAGGCACACCCCGAAACCGCGCAACTGCTCGACGAGATGGCGAAGCCGGTGGCAAGCTGCCTGGGCAGTGATTACTGGAGCGGCGTACCCTTCGCCTATGGCCCCGGCCGGTTCGTGAAATACAAGCTGGAAGCGGCGATCGATGCCGATCCGCTGCCGGAACGTCCGGCCGATCCGACCTATCTGGCCGCAGATCTGGAAGCGCGGCTGCGCGCCGGCGAGGTGAGCTTCCGTTTCATGGTCCAGTTCCAGACCGATCCGGCGCTGATGCCGCTGGACGAGGCGACCGTGCGCTGGGACGAGGCCCTGAGCCCGCCGGTGCATGTGGCCGACCTGATCCTGCCCGCGCAGGACATCACCATACGCGGGCAGCCGGCCTATGGTGAAAACCTGTCGATGAACATCTGGCGGGTCACCGCCGACCATACCCCGCAGGGGTCGATCGCCGAGGCGCGGCGCGATGTCTATGCCGCGTCGGCCGATCAGCGCCGCAACGCCAATGGCGTGGCATTGGGCGAGCCGTCGGTGCCCCGGCCGCTGGTCCAGGTGGCGCCGGCGGTCGACAGCGTGGTGGTGCGCGCGGCCATCCATCCCGGCATCGGCGTTGCCCGGATCGGCGATGCCGCCGAGGCCTATTATATCGGCCCCGAAGTGGTGGGGCCGGTGCCCGAGGCGCCGGGCTTCTATCGTGACGAGACCGGCGCCATCAAGCGTCAGGCGGCACAGTTCCGGATCTATGGCTACAACGCCGCCGGCCAGGTGGTGCGCGAGTTGACCGCCGAGAATGCCGACATCACCTGGACCGTGCATCCGGCCAACAAGAAGGCCGCGTGGTATCAGTTCCAGGCGGCGCTCGACATTCCGGACGCGGCGACGATGACCGTGCCGCGCCGCAACCCCGATGTGCCCTTCGCCGATCGCGGGTCGCTGGTCATCGATCCGGGGCCGCGCAGCATCAGCGGCGTGTCGGTGTCGGGCGGGCCGGAGCACAGCTTCGATACCGGCAGGTTC
The DNA here is from genome assembly GCF_039630945.1 of Tistrella arctica. Taxonomy (NCBI): domain Bacteria; kingdom Pseudomonadati; phylum Pseudomonadota; class Alphaproteobacteria; order Geminicoccales; family Geminicoccaceae; genus Tistrella; species Tistrella arctica. The sequence continues at coordinate 488,033 of NZ_JBBKTV010000005.1, read as the reverse complement.
AAGGACGTGGTGGTGCCGCTGGGCGAGATCCGCACCGATGCGGCCGGGCGGCTGATCTTTCTGGGCGGCCGGGGCGTGTCGGCATCCCCCTCGGGCGCGCCGGTCTATCGGCCGGAAGACCCCAACAGCTTCAACAACGCCAATGACTGGTACGACGATATCTCGGACGGGCCGGTCACGGCGGCGGTGACCATTGATGGCCGTCCGCTGCCGGTCGACCCGGCCTGGGTGGTGGTGGCGCCGCCGAATTACGCGCCCGACATCATCTCGTGGCGGACCCTGCACGACCTGTTGAGCGACATGTATATCGACGACGGCCGCCTGCCGATGCCGGAGGTGATCTCGTTCAGCCGCGACGTGCTGCCGGTGTTGTCGCGCTTGTCGAACCTGCAATGGGTCAACAAGGGCTTCGCCGCCATGTTCGGCAAGGGCGGCCCGCTGGATTTCGACGATCCGGCGCTGATCGACCGGCTGGCCCAGGTTCCCGGCGCCGACGGCGAGGATCCGTGGATCGAGCTGCGCCAGGTGGTGTTCAACGCCTTCCGCCCGGCCGACACGCCGGTGAACGAGCAGCGGCTGTGGCCATGGCTCTATGGCGATGCCTTCGGCTCGTTCTCGAAAGCATCGCCGGGCAACAACCTGCCGCTGTCGCGGGTGCGCGAGGCCATCCTGCGCCGCTGGGTGGAGGGGCATTTCGTCGACGATCGCGCCGAGGCAGGGGCGCCGCCCGCCACCATCGCTCAGGTGCCGCTGGCCGACCAGCCGGCGATGCTCGACAAGGCGGCGCTGCATTACTGCCTGGCCGATGCCTTCCATCCGGGCTGCGAGATGACCTGGCCGATGCGTCATGGCACCATGTACATGTCGCTCTACCGGCTGCGTCACCGGCCGGCCGGCGCGGTCGAGCCCGATTACGGCAAGACGCTGGACCAGCAGATCGCGCTGGCGCCGGGCGGGCCGGTCTATGACCAGGGGCCGGGTGACATCAGCCGCTGGATGGCGTTGCCCTGGCAGGGGGATACGGCGTTCTGCCGGTCGGGTTACGACATCGCATATGACCCCTATCTGCCGTCATTCTGGCCGGCACGGGTGCCCAATCAGGTGCTGACCGAAGAGGTCTATGATCTGGTCACCAACCCCGATGTTCCGCGCGACCAGCGGGTGGCCGCCTTCCAGACCCGTGCCGGCTGGCTGCGGGCGCTGACCGGCAGCGTCGCCGAGGTGATGGACGAGATGATCGCCCATTTCGGTGCGATGGGCATTGTGGAGGCCCGGCCGGGGGTCGACGGCGACCCGGACCTGCCGGCGGTGATGTATGTGGAAACCCTGGCCGGCGGTCGGCTGAAACAGGCGGCGGAACAGGTGGCACGCTTGCGGTCGGCGGCCGGTCCGCGCAATCTGTCGCGTGCCGAACGCGCCGGCTGGGCAAGCGAGGAACAGTTGGCCGCGTTCAGAAGCATCCGCGTGCGCCATACCGACGACTGAGCATGGCGACCCGCCACCGGGAATGGACGACAGCCGATTGGACGACCACCTGACCGCTCCCCGCGACCATGCCGATACCGCCACGCCCGCGACCAGGGCCGATGTTCTGGTCGCGGGCGCAGGTCCCGCCGGGGCGGTCGCGGCCCATGCCCTGGCGCGGGCCGGGCTGTCGGTCGAGATGGCCGACCGCGTTCAGACCGCGCCCAAGATCGGCGAGGCGCTGCCCGGTGCGGCCCTGCGCCTGTTGCGGGCAGAAGGCCTGCCGGTGCCGTCCGATGCAGCGGGGCACAGGCCGGTGCGGGGCAACTGGTCGGCATGGTCGACGCCGGATCTGGTGGCGTCGGATTTCCTGCGCAGCCCCGACGGCCCCGGATGGCGGCTGGACCGTCTGATCTTCGATGACGATCTGCGCCGTGCGGCGATGTCCGCCGGCGCCGGGTTCAGGCGGGCCGCCGTGCGCGATCTGATCCGCCTGGATGATGGCGATTGGGGCGTGGCCTTCAGCGACGGCGGCCCGCCGCTTAAGGCGCGCTGGCTGGTGGATGCCACCGGCCGCAGGGCGGCGATCGCCCGCCGGCTGGGGGCGGCACGGCTGCGCGACCGGCAGTTGATCGCGCTTTATGGCCGGTTCAACGCCATTGCCGGCGCCATGTCCGACCCCGGTTTCGACCGCACGGTGATCGAGGCGGTACCGGACGGGTGGTGGTATGCGGCGCGCATGCCCTCAGGCGCCGTTCTGGCGTCGCTGCACACGACGGCACCGGTGGCGGCGCGGATGCTGGCCGATCCGTCGCTGTGGCATCAGGCGCGGCTGGCGACCCGGCATCTGTCGGCGCTGACCGGTCATGCCGGGGCGGCTGAGGCCCTGGCGGCGCCGGTCGGCTGCGATGCCGGCGGCGCCCGGCTGGACAGCGTTGCCGGCGATGGCTGGCTGGCGATCGGCGATGCCGCTCAGGCTTTCGATCCGCTGTCGGCCCAGGGCCTTCTGTCGGCGATGCATGGCGCCCTGACCGGCGCCGCCGCGGTCGTGGCGGCGTTGGGCGGCGATCAGGGCGGGCTCGACCGGTACAGGGCCGGGCAGGACGAGGTGCGGCGGATCTATCTGGACCGGCTGGCCAGCCATTATCGCGGGGCGGCGCATCGTTTCCAGGGCGGGTTCTGGGACGGATTGTAAGCGCGGGCAGCGGGCAGCCGTCAGCGTGGGGAGGTTCTGACCGACCGTCCGCACAGGACCAGCACGGCCATGACCAGCGCCGCGCCGAAGCCGCCCAATGCGACCTCCTGCCCTGCCAGATCGGCGATCCGGCCGGTGACGATGACCGGCAGGCTGAACCCCAGATAGGCCAGCAGATAGAACCCGGCCGTGGCGCCGGTCGCGGACGTGCCCGACCGGATCAGAACCCCGGCCAGCCCGCCCGCATGCACCAGACCATAGCAGGATGTCGCGGCCAGCGCGGTGCCGGTGAACACCGCCCAGATCCGGCCGTCGAGCGCGCCCCAGGCGATGAGCGCATAGGCCGGAATCAGGATCAGCAGGCCGCGGCGGATGGCTGCCTCCGGCGTCATGCGCCGGGCGGCCGGCACGGCCAGGATGCCGGGCACGATGACCAGAAAGGTGGCGAGGCCGGCATAGCTGTCGAGCCCGGCGCGGGCCAGGGTTGCCGGCAGCACGGCGATGACCACGCCCACCACCGCCCAGGCGACGAGGATGGCGAAGCCGAAGGGAAGGGTGCCGGCAGGAAAGGCCGGCCGGCGTAGCATCGGGGCATCGGGCCGGCGGCCGGCCCCCTGCGGCAATCCGGACACCGCGAGCAAAGCGAAGCCGGCGAGCGCCGGATAGGCCAGGAACGTGAGCGGCCGCATCCAGGCCAGCGGATCGACGATCAGGCACAGCGCGGTCATTGCGGCACCGAACCCGAAGCCGAAGGTGGTGGCGACGGAGACCCTGGCGGCGATCCGGCGCGGATCGGTGCCGGGGGCGAATTGCGCGGTCATGAAGGCGGGGGCAAGCGTCGATGTGGCCGCGACGGCGATGCCGAGCAGCGCGCGCGACAGGCCGAGTGCCGCAAGCCCCGGCCGGGCGATGACGATCAGATCGGCCAGGATGGCGAGACCCAGCGCCAGGCTGAGGGTGCGCCCGCGCCCCAGCCGGTCGGGCAGTCCGGCGCCGGCGAGCAGCATCGGCAGCGCGCCGCCGACATAGGCCGCGAAGGCAAGCCCTGCCGCACCTGTGCCGAGGCCGTCGGCCATGGCATAGCGCGCCGCCAGCGGCGTGTGCAGATTGGCGGCGGTGGTGACGGCGATCAGGGCAAGCGCCAGCCGCGCGGGCGAGCCGGCGCGGGTCGTGACATGGCGGGCGGACAGATCGAGGGACATGGCGCGGGCTCCGGGGTGCGGCCGGCATGGCCGCAAGCGCCATGCTGCCGCCGGCCGGGCCGTGGCGACAGGCACGGCCACGCGCGGATCGGCGGTTCCGTACCCATCAGATGACAGGTACAGTGAACGCCGCCCCTCAAGCGATGCGAGGCCATGCCCGATGACGCCGGATATCGACCGCAGCCGGCCCGAGCCGCTGGCCGATCAGCTTGTTGCCGCCATCCGCCGCTGGATCGAGGCGCGTGGACCCGATGCGGCCGCCGGTGCGGCGCTGCCGTCGATCCGTCGTCTGGCAGCGGATGCGGGGGTGAGCCGCAACACCGTCATCGAGGCCTATGACCGTCTGGTGGCCGATGGCCGGATCGTGGCGCGGCCCGGCGCCGGTTTTCATGTCGCGGCACCGCCGGCGCCGCTGCCGTCGGCACCGCCCGACGCCGAGGGGGTTGGCGCGGTCGCCGGCCGGATCTGGCGGCTGTATGACGACCGGCCGGCCCTGCTGCGCCTGGGCGGCGGACGCCTGCCCGACGACTGGCACGACACCACCGAGCTTGCGCGCGCGATCCGCCGTGTGGCCCGCGAGGGCGGGCGGGCGCTGATCGATTACGGCACACCGCTGGGCGAACCGCGCCTGCGCCAGTTGGTGGCGCGGCGGCTGGAGCGGCTGTCGGCGCCGGCGGGGGCGGACAGGGTGATGCTGACCACCGGCGGCAGCCAGGCGCTGGACGTGGTGGTGCGGGCGCTGACCCGGCCCGGCGATGCGGTGCTGGTCGAGGATCCGGGCTATCACAACCTGTTCGGGCTGCTGCGGCTGCAGGGCGTGCGCATGCTGGCCGTGCCGCGGCGGGCGGATGGCCCCGATCTGGCGGTGCTGGACGATCTTGTCCGCGCCCACCGCCCGCGGCTGTTCATCACCAACACGGTTCTGCACAACCCGACCGGATCGACCACCTCGGCCAAGGTGGCGCACCGGCTGCTGCATCTTGCGGCGGCCCATGACCTGACCATCGTCGAAGACGACATCTATGCCGATTTCGAAGACGGGGTGCCGGCGGTGCGGCTGGCGGCGCTGGACGGGCTGGACCGGGTTGTGATGGTCGGCAGCTTTTCCAAGCCGCTGTCATCGGCCCTGCGGGTGGGCTATATCGCCGCCGATCCAGCGGTTCTGCGGCGCTTCGTGGACGTGAAGATGCTGACCAGCGTCGCCTCGTCGCGCTTCGCCGAACAGGTGGTGGCGGTGATGATCGAAACCGGCGCCCTGCGGCGGCAATCCGAGGCGCTGTGCCGCCGGCTGGCGTTGCGGCGGGCGGCGCTGCTGCCACGGATGGCGGCGGCGGGGTGGGAGGTCTTCACCCGCCCCGCCGGCGGCATGTTCGTCTGGGCGCGCCACCGCGACGCGGCGGATGCCGACGATCTGGTACAGGCGGCGGAAGCCCGCGGCATCGGGCTGGTTTCGGGCGCTGTGTTCCGGCCGGATCTGGCCTCCGGCCCGTGGTTGCGGATCAATCTGGCGGCGGCCGGCGATCCGGTGGCGCAGCGGTTTCTGGATGCCCCGGTGTCTTAACGCTTCAACGTTTTGAGCGGTGGCTGTCAAAGATCCTGCGGCAGCAGCAGCGGGCCGGTGCCGGGCTCGAACACGTGCTCGCCCAGGTTGCAGCCGGGGCCTTTACGGTCCACCACCAGCAGATGGCCGGTGTCGAGCACGGTGAGGGGCAGATGCCAGGTGCCGCGCCGATAGCTGACACCCTGGCGGCCGTCGGAGACGAAGGCCTGAAGATTTTCCGGGCGCGGGCGCGGGTCTTCGGCCGGCCCGACGACCACGATGAAGCGGCAGCGGTTGAGCGGCATGAACGCCTGACTGCCCAGGGGATGGCGTTCCATCACCTCGATCACCAGCGGCAGGCTGACCGGCTCATGGGCGAAGAACAGGCTGAGCGCGGCATGGCCCTCGGCATCGGTTTCCACCAGCGCCAGACTGTCATGGCGCAGACAGGTGCCGCCATTGATCGCAAGCGGCGTGCGGCCGGTGTCGCCGGCGTCGATGACGTCGCCGAACGGCAGGAAGTCGGCGCGGGTCAGCCGCCGCGGCCGCAGGATGCTCCGTGGGAACGTATGCATGCAAACCATCACTCCACGGCGCAAGGCGTGCCGAAGATGCGCAGCCGATTGACGCCGCCGTCGGGGAAGATGTTGAAGCGGATATGGGAGAGGATTGCCGGCGCATCGGGTTCGAAGCCATGAAAGGCATCAGGACCGAGCTTGCGGGAGGTCAGGACATCCGCCCAGAACAGGCTTTGCGGCACGCATGCCGCATCCGCCATCCGGGGCGCCATCACACCCTGCACCGAGCAGGTGTCGGGATAATTACCCTTGAACCTGCGCGTGTCGATTTCAATAAATGCAACCCTGCCCGGCGTTGCCAGCCGGATGATGCACCAGTCATGCCCCGGCTCGCGGCGGCGGCGGGTTTCCCAGCCATCTTCCATGCGGGCACCCAGCCCGGGCAGCAGCAGGTGGCGCGGATCGCCGTAATGGGCGTCGTTCCAGGCGATCGCGCGCGCGCCGCCAAGGGCCGATGACAGTTCCACCTGCCCATCGGCGCGTGGGGCGGGCAGGCTGGCGGGGCGGCCATAGACCCTGAGCCGGGCAACGCCGCCATCGGGGAAGATGTCGAGCTTCAGATGCGTCCAGGCACGGCCGCCCGCGGCAGCGATCACGGCGGCATCAGGCATGAAGGCGTTGCCGGCATCACCCTTCAGGGCGGACGGTGCCAGGATGCGCTGCCAGCGCGGATCGTCGGCGGCCGGCGTTTCGGCGACGCTGTCACCGGTCAGTGCCCACAGGCCGGCGGCGGCGGGGAAATTGCCGGTGAAATGGCGGGTGTCGATCTCGATGGCGTCGATATGGCCGGGGGCGGCAAGCGCCAGCACGCACCAGTCATGCCCGTCATCGCGCCGGCGCCGGCTTTCCCAGCCATCCATCCATTTGCCGTTGTCGTCGTATTTGCCGGGAACGAACACCGGCGGCGCATCGTCGATCAGCCGGTCCAGCGCCCCGAAGAAATCGTCGGAACAACTGAGCGTGCGGGCACCGAGGGCGCGGGAGGCGAGGTTGATGGCGGCGGTGGGCGCGAAAATCGGCATCGGATCGGCTTCCGGCTTGATGGGGGCACATGATCGAAGGGGCGGATGGGTGGCGACGTCAGGGCCGCAGCACGCCCACGCCCGCGCGGGTGGCGGCGCTAAGGATGTGGCGGTGCATGGCGTCGCGCGCGCCTTGCGGGCTGCGGGCGCGGATCTGGGCCAGGATGCGTTCATGTTCGTCCAGCGGGGCGCGCACGCCCTCGCGGTTGGCAAAGGGGATGCGGCGGGTTTCAGCCAGCATCGGCCCGGCCGGCCGCATCGCCGCCGCAAACAGCGGATTGCCGGCCGAGACCAGCAGGCGCTGGTGGAAGTCGCCATCCGCCTGGGCCGCGCGCACCAGATCGCCATCAGTGATGGCGGCGCGCATCTCGGCCACGGTTTCGGCCAGGCCGTCGAGTTCGGTATCATGCGCGGTCAATGCCACCAGCCCGGCGACGAAGGGTTCGATCGCCAGGCGAAGTTGATAGACGCGCGCCGCATGGTCGTGCCGGTCGCCACGCGGACCCGGCGTGGTGTCGTCGGCGGACGGATCGGCGACGAACACGCCCTTGCCGGCGCGTACCCGCACCAGACCCAGGGTTTCCAGCACGGTCAGCGCCTCGCGCAGCGACGCCCGACTGACGCCAAGGCGTTCGGCCAGGGCGCGCTGTGCGGGCAGGGCCGCGCCAGGGGCCAGTTCACCGGCCAGAATCATTCGCTGAAGTTGGCCCGCGACATATTCGGGGACGCTGTCTCCGGCCAATTTTGGTTCCTTTGGCTGGACCGGTCAGACCAGTTAGACCGGACGTTTCAGGCGAAGGATGTCCTGATTTCCTGGGGTTTGCAAGCAGATGCCGCAGACGACATCGAGGCTTGCCTGAAAAATTCGCATTGACTCATGCCCCAAATATAATCACGCTCAAAACATGAGCAGTGGACAGGGCGCTGCGATGCACCGGGCTCGTCGGGGCCCGGGATTTCAGGGATGGGGGATGTCGATGTCGGGTCGGTTCAAGGCAGGGATGATGATGCGTCGCCGTGGCGTGCTGGGTGCGATGGCCATGGCGGCGGTGATGGCCGCGACCGGTATCGGTATGGTGACCGCCAGCGCGCCGGCCGGGGCGGCCGGTCTGGACACGATCCAGGCCATGGGCGTGCTGCGGGTGGCGGTGCCGCAGGACTTTCCGCCCTTCGGATCGGTCGGCCCCGATATGGCGCCGCGCGGCTATGACATCGACATGGCGCGGTTGATCGGCGAGGCGCTTGGCGTGAAGACCGAACTGGTGCCGGTGACCAGCGCCAACCGCATTCCCTATCTCACCACCGACAAGGTCGATCTGGTGATCTCCAGCCTGGGCAGGAATCCTGAGCGCGAGGCGGTGATCGATTTCACCGACGCCTATGCGCCGTTCTACAACGGCGTGTTCGGTCCGGCCGATCTGACCGTGGCGGGGCCGGCGGATCTGGCCGGCCACACCATCGGTGTCACGCGTGGCGCGATCGAGGATCTGGAGCTGACCAAGGTGGCGCCGGCCGATGTCACCATCCGGCGTTACGAGGACAATAACGGCACAATCCAGGCATTCCTGTCGGGGCAGGTGGAACTGGTGGCGACCGGCAATGTGGTCGCGGCGGCCATCCTTGAGCGCAACCCGCGCACCCGGCCGGAACCCAAATTCCTGATCAAGAATTCGCCCTGCTATATCGGCGTTGCCAAGGGCGATACGGCGCTGGTGGCCAAGATCAACGAGATCATCGCCGCCGCCAAGGCCGATGGCCGGCTGTCGACGATTTCTGAAACCTGGCTGGGTGCGCCACTGCCGGCCGATCTCTGACCGTCCGGCTTCCGACCGCCGGCTCTCAGCCCCGGCTCCCCCGCGCCAGCGCCGCTCGAAGGGCGATGCCCCATGGCCTATCGCTTCGACTTCACGCCCATCCTGACCTATGCCGACGTCCTGGTGCGGGGCGTGGCGCTGACCATCGAGTTGATCCTGGTCGGCGGTGTCGTCGGCGTGCTGCTTGGCATCGCCTGCGCCTATGCCCGGGCCGAACGCCTGCCGGTGTTCAGCCAACTGGCCGGGATCTATGTCGAGCTGATCCGCAACACACCGTTCATCGTGCAGTTGTTCTTCATCTTCTTCGGCCTGCCCGCCGCCGGTGTCAGGCTTGGCGAGGTGGAAGCGGCGATGCTGGCGATGGTGATCAATCTGGGGGCCTATTCGACCGAGATCATCCGTGCCGGCATTCAGGGCGTGCCGGCCGGCCAGCGCGAGGCGGCGGCCAGCCTGGGCATGACCCGGATCGAATGCTTCCGCCACATCGTGCTGGTGCCGGCGCTGCGCAAGATCTGGCCGGCGCTCTCCAGTCAGATCGTCATCGTGATGCTGGGCTCGTCGGTGTGTTCGCAGATCGCGGCGGAAGAACTCAGCTTCGCCGCCAATTTCATCCAGTCGCGCAGCTTCCGGGCGTTCGAGGCCTATCTGGTGGCGACCGCCATCTATCTGGCGCTGGCGATTGCCACCCGCGCGCTGCTGAAACAACTGGGTGACCGCCTGCTCTATGGTGCGAACCGGCGTGCCGCCGCGGCCGCGCGCCGCGCCGCCACCACCGCGGCCGCGACCGGAGGCGCCGTCCATGGTTGAATTCGGCACACTCGACATCCTGCGCAACCTGCTGGATGCGGCGATCTGGACCGTGGTGCTGTCGCTGATCGCCTTTGCCGGCGGCGCGGTGGCGGGGCTGGTGGCGCTGTTCGCGCTGGTCTCGGGCAGGCGATGGCCGGCCGGTATCGCCCGTGGCTATGTGGAGCTGTTCCAGGGCACGCCGCTGCTGATGCAACTGTTCCTGGTGTTCTTCGGCCTGCCGCTGATCGGTATCGAGGTGTCGGCCTGGAGCGCCGCCGTGCTGTCGCTGGTGCTGTTCACCGGCGCGTTTCTGGCCGAGATCTGGCGCGGCTGCGTCGAGGCGGTGCCAAAGGGCCAGGACGAGGCGGCACGCGCGCTCGCCATGTCCTATCCCGAACGGATGCGCTGGGTGATCCTGCCGCAGGCGCTGAAGATCGCGATCCCGCCCACGGTGGGATTCTCGGTCCAGGTGGTCAAGGGCACGGCGCTGACCTCGATCATCGGCTTCGTGGAACTGGCCAAGGCCGGCACCATGATCGCCAATGCCACCTTCGACCCGTTCACGGTCTATGGCTTCGTCGCGCTGATCTATTTCGCGCTGTGCTTCCCGCTCTCGATGCTGGCCCGCCGGCTTGAAAGGACACTCCATGTCGCACGCTGACACGATGATGACCCGGCAGGCGGCATCCGGTGCCGGCCTGGCCGGCAAGGGCGCGGGGCCGCTGGTCCAACTGGCCGGCATCCGCAAAAGCTTCGGTGCGGTCGAGGTGCTGAAGGGGGTCGATCTTTCGGTCGAGGAAGGCCGGGTGGTGGCGCTGATCGGGCGCAGCGGATCGGGCAAGAGCACGCTGCTGCGGATCGTCAACGGGCTGGAACGGCCGACCGACGGCGTGGTCATCGTCGATGGCGAGCGCGCCGACGGGCGCGAGCGGGAGCGCGACCTGAAGGCGCTGCGGCTGAAGGTCGGCATGGTCTTCCAGCAGTTCAATCTGTTCCCGCACCTGTCGGCGGGCGGCAATGTCATGCTGTCGCTGAAGGTGGTGAAGAAGATGGCCACAGCCGAGGCCGAGGCGGTCGCGCGGGCCATGCTGGCCAAGGTGGGTCTGTCGGATCGTTTCGATCACACCCCCGACCAGTTGTCGGGCGGCCAGCAGCAGCGTGTGGCGATTGCACGCGCGCTGGCCATGCAGCCGAAGGTGCTGCTGTGCGACGAGATCACCTCGGCGCTGGACCCCGAACTGGTCGCCGAGGTCCTGGCGGTGGTCCGCACGCTTGCCGAAGAGGGCATGACCCTGGTGATGGTGACGCATGAAATGCGCTTTGCCCGCGAGGTGTGCGACGAACTGGTGTTCATGCATCAGGGGCGCATCCACGAACGGGGCGCGCCCAAAGACCTGTTCGCGCATCAGCAGACACCGGAACTCGCGGCCTTTATCGGGGAACCCTGAGCTTGTTTTCATGTATTCAAGGTTGAATATTATATATGATGACACACTTGAGAAACGGCGTTCTATCCCAAAAGCATACAGTGCAGACTTAACTGATTTTTCATGCGCGTAAACTATAAATGCTGCTCAAGGTTCATAAGGCAGCGGGTGCGATATCATGTTCTGGCGGAAAAGCGACGGGCTCAAGGGCAATGACAGCGAAATGCTCCGCCAGATGGAGCTGCTGGGCAAGTATGCCGGCGTCGGCCTGTGGGATGCCGTGTTGTATGAGGGCGACGCGATGCATGCCAAGGCATCGTGGCGGTTTTCGGACGAATTCCGCCGGCTGGTCGGCTTCGCGCATGGCGATCTGGCGGGTTTTCCCGATAAGGTGAACGCGTGGTCTGACCGGCTGCATCCGGCCGATGAGGGGCCGACCTTCGCGGCCTTTACCGCCTGCCTGAACGACAAGACCGGTCGCACCGGCTATGACGTGCCCTATCGGCTGCGGATGAAGAACGGCGAGTATCGCTGGTTCCGCGCCATCGGCGGCGTGGCCCGCGATGCCCAGGGCAACCCGCTGCGTGCCTGCGGCTCGCTGATCGACATCAATGCCGAACGCAACCAGCTTGAGCGCATGGCGCTGCTCGACACCCATGCCGGCATGGGCTTGTGGGATGCGGCGCTGCACAATGGCGACGCCATGGACCCGAAGAGCGTCTGGCGGTTCTCGGATGAATTCCGCCGGCTGGTCGGCTTCGAGCGTGGCGACATGAAGGGCTTTCCCGACCATGTCACCTCGTGGTCCGATCGCCTGCATCCCGACGATTCCGGCCCGACCTTCGATGCCTTCGGCGCCTGCCTGGCCGATCGCAGCGGGCGGACCGGTTATGACGTGCCCTATCGGTTGAAGACCCGCTCGGGCGAATATCGCTGGTTCCGGGCCGTCGGCGGCGTGTCGCGCGATGCCCAGGGCAATCCGCTGCGGGCCTGTGGTTCGCTGATCGACATCCACGGCCAGAAGCTGGCCGAATTCGCCGAGGCACGGGCGGAAGAGGATCGGCGCAAGACCATTCTGGACCTTGCCGACACCCTGTCGGCGCGGGTTGGCATGTCGGCGGACAGGGCGACGGCGAACACCCAGGTGGTGGCGACGGCGACGGAAGAACTGTCGGCATCCGTGGCCGAGATCGCCGCACGGTCGAGCACCGCCGCAAGTGCGTCGTCGACCGCCGCGGACGAGGCGGCACGGACCAACGAGACCGTGCAGGCGCTGGTCGCCGCCGGCAACCGGATCGGCGTGGTCATCAAGCTGATCAACAACATCGCCAGCCAGACCAACCTGCTGGCGCTGAACGCCACCATAGAGGCGGCCCGCGCCGGCGATGCCGGCAAGGGCTTCTCGGTGGTCGCGAACGAGGTCAAGTCGCTGGCCAAGCAGACCGCGACCGCCACTGACGAGATCGTGGAACAGATCGCGTCGGTTCAGCGCGAGGCAGCCCGCACCGTGGATGCGATCCACGCGATCGCCGCCGCCATCGGTCAGGTGCAGACCATCTCGGCCAGCATCGCCTCGGCGGTGTCGCAGCAGGATGCGGCCGCCCGCGAGATCGCCGCCAGCATCACCCAGGTGGCGCGCGATGTGAGCGAGGTGTCGGGCAATGTCAGCAAGGTGACGGAGCAACTGCGCGGCAACTGAGCCGGCACTTCCGCCCCCCGGCCACCATGGCGCCATCCGACATGGGCGCCACCCGGCATGGGCGTCATGACTTTGCCACCGGTGGGGGGATGCCCTGCCGGTGGCATTGACGTATGGCGGTCGCCATATGGTGCTGCGGACTGCGGCGACAGATCACGGTCATTCCTGCCCGTGCATGTATCGCCGCGACAGCCGCAGGAGTGCCCGCCATGCCTGATACCCGTCCCGAAGCCGTTACCACCACACCAATGCCCACCGAGGCAATGCCCGCCGAGGCCGATTCCGCGCCATCGCGCCCGCGCGTGGTGATCATCGGCGCCGGGTTCGGAGGACTTCAGGCGGCGCAGGCGCTGGACGGGGCGCCGGTGGACGTGACGGTCATCGACCGCGAAAACCATCATCTGTTTCAGCCCTTGCTGTATCAGGTGGCGACGGCCAGCCTGTCGCCGGCCGATATCGCCTGGCCGATCCGCGGCATCCTGCGCCGGCAGCGCAATGCCACTGTGCTGATGGCCGATGTCCATGCCATCGACACCCGGGCCCGCATGGTCCATGCCGGCGATATCGCCATTCCCTACGATCAACTGATCCTGGCGACCGGCGCCACCCATTCCTATTTCGGGCATGACGACTGGGCCGATGCCGCCCCGGGGCTGAAGCGGATCGAGGATGCGACCACCATCCGCCGTCGGCTGCTGCTGGCGTTCGAGCGCGCCGAAATGGCTGGCGACGACGCCCTGCGCCAACGCCTGCTGACCTTCGTGGTGGTGGGGGCCGGGCCGACCGGCGTGGAGATGGCCGGCGCGATCGTGGAAATCGCCCGCAAGATTCTGGCGCCCGATTTTCGCCGCATCGACCCGCGCGCCGCCCGCGTGGTGCTGGTCGAGGCCGGGCCCGGCATCCTGTCGAGCTTTCCGCAGGATCTGGCGGAGTATGCCCGCACATCGCTGACCGCCATGGGGGTGGAGGTGCTGACCGGCGCCCGGGTCACCGCCTGCGACGCCGATGGTGTGTCGGTCGATCTGGCCGAGGGGCAGAGCCCGCCCCCGGACAGCGCCCTGGTCGACGGCCGGATCGAGGCCGGCACGGTGGTCTGGGGCGCGGGTGTGGTGGCGTCGCCGGCGGCGCGCTGGATCGGCGGTCCCCAAGACCGCGCCGGCCGCATTCAGGTGTCACCCGATCTGAGCGTGCCCGGACATCCTGAGATCTTCGCGATCGGCGACACGGCCAGCGTTACCGGCACCGATGGCAAGCCGGTGCCGGGCATCGCGCCCGCGGCCAAGCAGATGGGCGCCCATGTGGCGGCCCTGATCCGCGACCGCGCCGCCGGCAAGACCGCCAGCCGGCACTTCACCTATCGTCACGAAGGCGATCTGGCGACCATCGGCCGGCGTTCGGCGGTGGTCAAGCGCGGCCGCATGACGCTGACCGGCTATATCGGCTGGCTGTTCTGGGGCGTCACCCATGTCTATTTCCTGATCGGACTGCGTTACCGCATCGCCGTCGCCTTCAAATGGGCCTGGGATTACATGACGTTGCAGCGCGGCGCCCGGTTGATCACCGGCACCGATCATGACGGGCCGGTGGGCCAGACGGCGACACGTGAACCTCTTGTCCCGCACGCGGCGCCGCAGCCGCAGCCGGCCCGCGCCGAGGGCTCGTAGGCAGGCCGCGGCCCGCCATCCAGCGGCGCAGACGCCCGCGGGCATTGCGATAGGGCGAAGCCGTGTTCAACTGGATCATGCGGCCCAGGGTATGGGTCTTGTACCAGGGGGCGCCATAGAGCGCCGCCTGATCCAGACCGTTGACCAGGGCCACGATGCGGGCTTCCGCCGCCGTCAACCGATCCAGCCGGTCTGGGAATGATAGGCCGGTCTGGTCGGCATAAAACCTTTGGGCCAACCGGCCAAGCTCGTTCCAGCCGAAGCCGGTTGCGGGGAAATCGACCGACAGGCCGGCGCGGTCCCGGTCGTGCCATTTCAGAACGAGCGTGTTCCAGCCGATCAGATAGGCGACCAGATCGGCGACGCTGATCATCGTGCCGGCGGCGTGGCCGTCGAGTTCCACCAGCGTGGCGAGATCTGGCGGCACCATGCTCAGGTCGCGCATCAGCGCGTTGAAGTCGGTCTCGATGGCGGTCAGAAGTGCCGTCTTGGTGGTGGGAATTGCCATGCGGCGGGTGCCTTCCAGAGAGTCCGTGTCGGCGCCGCCGGGTCAGACCGGCAGGGCTGTCGTGGACAGGATTTCCTTCAGCACGAAGAAGGTGCGGATCTGGCGCACCCCCGGCAGTTTGATGATTTCACCCGCATGCAGCTTGTTGAACCGGGCAAGATCGCGGGTGCGCAGCAGCAGGAAATAATCCACCTCGCCCGCGACCAGATGACATTCGAGACAGCCGCTGAGGCCGCGCGCGGCGGCTTCGAACGCCTCGAAGCTGTCGGGCGTCGATCGGTCGAGCACCACACCCACGAAGACCAGGGTGGTCAGGTCGACCGCATCGGGCTTCACCAGGGCGACCGTGCGGTGGATGATGCCGCGCGCCTTCAGCTTCTCGACCCGCCGCAGGCAGGCGGTGGGGCTGAGATTAACCATCGCCGCCAATTCGGTATTGGGCCGGTCGGCATCCTGTTGCAGCGCCCGCAGGATATTGCGGTCGATCCGGTCGAGGGGTGGCGCGTCATCCATGGGTCATGCCTCCGATGATGCGCAATATTGAAGCGTATTATGCCATAACTGCACAATAAATACCGGCTCTTCAGACTAAATCGAGAGATTTCAAGGCGTAATTCGGGCCGAAAACGCATTTGCCGCCGGCGTCGATCCGCGGGAGCCTGAGGGGTGAGGATGGCGGGGGCCATCCGCGCATCAGGGGAGGCTGAATGCTATGCATCTCGACCGGTTTCCACGTCATCAACTCATCTTCGGCCCGACGCCGATCGAGCCGCTGAACCGACTGTCGGCGCATCTGGGCGGCAAGGTCCGGATCTTCGCCAAGCGGGAAGACTGCAACAGCGGCCTGGCCTTCGGCGGCAACAAGCTGCGCAAGCTTGAGTATCTGATCCCTGAGGCTTTGGCCCAGGGCGCCGACACGCTGGTGACCATCGGCGGCATCCAGTCGAACCACACCCGTCAGGTGGCGGCGGTGGCGGCAAAGCTGGGGCTGGGCTGCCGGCTGGTGCAGGAGAACTGGGTGGATTATCACGATGCGGTCTATGACCGGGTGGGCAACATCCTGCTCAGCCGGTTGATGGGCGCGCGGGTCGATCTGGTCGATGCCGGCTTCGGCATCGCCTTCAAGCAGAGCTGGGAAGACGCGCTGGAGGATGTGCGCCGCAGCGGCGGCAGGCCCTATGCCATCCCCGCCGGCGCCTCCGATCATCCGCTGGGCGGGCTGGGATTCGTGGGCTTCGCCGAAGAGGTGCGGGCGCAGGAAGCGGCGATGGGCCTGCGGTTCGACTATGTGGTGGTGTGCTCGGTGACCGGCAGCACCCAGGCGGGGATGGTGGTGGGTTTCGCGGCCGACGGCCGGGCGGACCGGGTGATCGGCATCGATGCCTCGGCCACGCCTAACGAGACCCATGCCCAGATCCTGCGGATCGCGCGGCACACCGCCGACACGGTCGGGCTGGGCCGCGCGATCACGCCCGAGGATGTGGTGCTGGAACGCGCCTATGCCTATCCGTCCTATGGCGTTCCGTCACCTGAGACCAACGCCGCCATGCGGCTGGCGGCGCGGCTGGAAGGGTTGATCACCGACCCGGTCTATGAGGGCAAGTCGATGCAGGGCATGATCGACCTGATCGAAACCGGCCGCATCCCCGCCGGCTCCACCGTGCTCTATGCCCATCTGGGCGGGGTGCCGGCGATCAATGCCTACAGCTTCCAGTACCGCAACGGCTGAAGGTGCCCGGATCGGTTGTGCCCGAATCGGTTATGGCCGAATCGGTTGTGGCCGCGCGTCAGCCGGCCACAACCCTGATCGCCGACCGGCCGCCACCTTGCGGCACGACCTGGATCTGCACCGGAATCCGGTCCTTCAGCGCCTCGACATGGCTGATGACGGTAACCCGGCGGCCGGTGGCCTGAAGCCGTTCCAGCATGCTGATCGCAAGGCCCAGGCTTTGCGGGTCGAGCGCGCCGAAGCCTTCGTCGATGAACAGGCTTTCGATACCAAGCCCGCGCCCGGCCGAGATATCGGCCAGCCCCAGCGCCAGTGCCAGACTGACCAGAAAGCGTTCACCGCCCGACAGGTTGTGCACGGCGCGCGCCTCGTCGGCCATGTCATGGTCGATCACCTCCAGCGCCATGTCGCTGCCGGCCATCCGGCGCAGGGCATAACGCGGGTGCAGCTCCGCCAGATGGCGATTGGCCCCGGCCAGCAGCCGGTCCAGGGTCAGCGACTGGGCATAGCGGCGGAACCTGGTGCCATCGGCCGATCCGATCAGCTCGTCCAGATTGGCCCAGACCTGTGCCGCCTGCCGGGCCGCGACAAGCTCGGCATCCAGCGCGCCGGCGGTCTGGCGAACCGCGTCATCGGCGGCGATCACCTGCAGGGCCTGACGCAGCCGGTCATCGGCCAGATCGCGGGCGGCCTGCGCCGCATCGCATGCCTCGGCGGCCATGTCGATGGTCGCGGTGTCGGCGCCGGCGGCGATGGTGGCCCGGTCGGCCAGATGCCGGTCGAGATCGGATGCGCGGGCGGCCAGCGTGGCGCGGGCATCGCCGACCGCCCGGGTCAGCGCCGCCAGCCGCTCCGCCTCGGCGTCGATCGCGACACCGCCCCGGGCGATCACGGCGCGGACCGTATCGACATCACATCCGATGGCGGCACAGGCAGCCTCCAGCGCCGCCTGTGTCGCACTGGCGCCGTGGCGGGCGGTCTCGGCCGCCTGCGCGGCGCCGCGCCGGGCTTCCGCGATCACGGCCAGCGTCCGACGCGCGGCTTCAGCCTCGGCGGTTGCTGCCTCGGCCTGGGCGGCGGTGGCGGTGCAGGCGTCGTCATGGGCTGTCGCAACCGCGTCGGCCGGATGGCCGTCCAGGCATGCGGCGCGTTGGGCGAGCAGGTCGTCTCGCGCCGCCGCCAGCCGCCCGGCCTGGGTGATGGCGGCCTGCCGGCGGTCGGCAGCGGCCTGGGCAGTGGCCCTTGCGGCGGCAAGCTCCGGCGCCAGCCGCGCCAGATCGGCCTCGGCTGCGGCAAGTTGCTGGCGGGCATGGTCGATGGCCTCGCCGGCGGTGCGCAGCGCATCGGCGAAGCCCGCGGCATCGGCCACGATGCGCTGCGGCCAGTCGGGGATGGCCGCGTCCAGCAGGGATGCCAGCCGGGCATCGATCCGGACCGCCTGTGCCGCCAGATCGGCACGGTGCTGGTCCAGCCGCGCCCGCATCGCCCGGCGCTCGGCCGTCTGGGCGGTGATGGCCGCGATCCGGGCGGCGCCGGCATCGCGATCGGCCAGCAGCGTGTCCCGGCGGTCGCGCAGGTCGCGCGCCTCGGCCATTGCCTGATCGATCGCCGCCAGCCGCGCGCGGGCGGCGGTGGCCTCATGCGCGACCAGATCCTGCCAGTCATCGGCAAGCACGGTCGGCGTGGGGCATCGCGCGGTGGCCTGAAGGTCGACCGGCAGCAGGGGGGCCTGGGTGAGCCCGGCCTCGGCGGCGGCGGCATCGAGCGTCAGCAGTACCTGATCATGGTCGGATGCGATGCGGGCCAGCGTGTCGGTGGTATCGGCGATCGCGGCTTCGATCTCCGCCCGCCGGCGCCGTTCGTCGCCATGGCGGGCGCCGGCGGCGGCGATCTCGCCATGCAGCCGGTTCACCTCGGCGCCAAGCGCGCGCACCCGGGCGCGATCTTTGGCCAGCCGTGCCGCCAGCAGGTCGCCGGCCGCATCCGGCTCGACCCGCTGGGCCGGCTCGACCCGCTGGGGTTGATGGTCGGTTGATCCGCAGACCGGACAAGGCGCGCCGGGGATCAACAGCGCGCGCAGCCGGCGGGCATGGTCGTCGGCCGTGGCATCCGACAGGTCGCGGGCGCGGGTGGCCTCGTCCAGTCGGGCTTCACTGACCGGCAGGGCGGCGGTGGCGGCGGCATTGCGAGCGGCGGCGGCGGTGATGGCCGCATCCACGGCGACCAGTTGCGCCTGCAGGCCGTCGCTGCGCCGCAGCGCTTCCGCCGCATCGACGATCCCGTCGCGCAGGCTGTCGACCAGGCTTGCGATCATGCCCAGCCGGTCCAGCCGGTCGCGCAGATCCCGTGCCGCATCCTGATCGGCCGCGGCCTCGGCGGCGGTGAGCGCCGGTGCGATCAGGTCGAGTTGTGCAGCCCTTGCGTCGCGTTCGGCCGTCAGCGTCGCCAGCCGGCGGGTATCGGCGGCGTCCTCGCGATCGAGTGCCGCGATCGCGGCGGCACGTTCGGCCTGCATCGCCGCGAGCGGCGCGCGTTCGTCGATCAATGCCAGCACCGCCGCCCGATCGGCCAGGGCCGGCGCCGCCTGCTGATGTCGGGCCAGATCGGCGGTCGCGGCCGCATGGCGCTGCGTCGTGGCGGCGATCGCGGCGTCGATCCGGCGGGCGGCCTCGGCTGCCTCGGCCGCATGGGCGTCGGCGCGTTGCGCCTCGGCACCGGCCTCGGTCGCGGCGGCGGTGGCATCGGCAATCCGGCTGTCGAGCAGGCGGGCCTGGGCGATCGCCGGTGCCACGGCGCGTGCGGCATCGATCGCGGCATCGCGCGCGGCACAGGCTGTGTCGCGGGTGATGTCGGCGGCGGCGACCGCCGCCTCGGCGGCGGTCACCCGCTCCGCCGCTTCGGCTTCGGCCGCATGGGCGACGCTATGGCGCGCCACGGCGTCATCGGCGGCGTTGCAGTCCGCGCGCAGGGCAAAGGCGCGGCGATCGCGGTCCAGCGCCGCACGGTCCGGATCGGCGGCGCGGTCGGCGGCCGCCGCCTCGGCCAGGATCGCCGCGGCGGTGTCGCGGGCGCGGGCCAGCGCCAGCCGCTGTTCCACACGCCGCAACCGGTCGGCGGCCTCCGCCTGCGCCCTGGCGGCCGTTGCCGCCATGTCACGGGTGGCAGCGGCCGCCGCCTCGGCGCCGGCGCGGTCTTCGGCGGTCATCGGGCGGTGTTCGCCCAGGCGTGCCTCGATCGCGGCGATGCCGGCGCGGGCCTGCCGGTCGCGGTCATGGGCGGCGCGCGACAACGCGCCATAGATCGCGGTGCCGGTGATCTTCTCAAGCAGTTCCGCGCGCAGCTTCGGCTCAGCGCGCAGGAAGGCGTCGAACTCGCCCTGAGCCAGCAGCACCGCGCGGCGGAACTGGTCGAAATCCAGCCCGATCAGCCGGATGATCTCGGCCGCGACCTCTTTCTTCTGATTGGCGATGACATTGCCGCTGTCGATATCGATCAGCAACCGGCTGCTGGCCTGGACACTGCCATCGGCCTTGCCCCTGGCACGGCGCACCCGCCAGGTCGCACGATAGCGCCGGCCGTCGCCGCCGGCGAAGTCGATCTCGGCTTCGGACTCGCCCGCGCCATGCGACATCACCCGGCGGCCATCGGTGATCTGGATATCCTGGCCGTCGATCCGCCCGGCGCCGGCGCTGCGTGGCACGGCGTCATACAGCGCCAGACAGATGGCATCCAGCAGGGTCGATTTGCCGGCCCCGGTCGGGCCGGTGATCGCCATGATCCCGGCATGGACCAGGGGTGCGGCCTCGAAATCGATCTCGAACGCGCCGCTGAGGCTGGCCAGATTGCGGCCGCTGAGCCGGAGCAGTCTCATCGCGGCACCTCATGCCCGGCTGTGTTGACAACCAGGTCGTCCTGATCGTCCCCCGCCGCGACATCGGCCAGCAGCTGCCGGAAGCCATCGATCAGCGCCGATGGCGGATCGGTCTCGAACCTCTGGCGATGCAGCCGCGCGAACACCTCGGCGGGGCTGATCTCGTCGAGCCCGGCCATGGCGGCGGCATCGTCGCCAAGCGTGCCGCCGGCACCGGCATGCAGGCTGCGCACCCGTGCCAGCCGCACGGGCTTGCCGTCGAGTGCCGCATCCAGCCGGCGGCGCAGATCGGGGGCGGGGGCATCCAACCGCACCACCACCTCAAGGAACGGGCGCAGCTCGGCGCGCTCAGGCACCGGGGCGATGTCGAGCGCCGTCAGCGCCGCGATGGCATCGTCGGGGGCAAGCGCGCCATCGGCGGGTATCCGCAGGAAGGTGACCGGGCGCGGGATCTCGATGAGGTCGATATCGGGCGGTGTGTCCGGTGCCAGCGTCACCAGCACCACCGAATGGCGATAGTCGCGCTCGGCCATCGACATCGGAAAGGGCGAGCCGGCATAGCGCACGACCGTGCCGGCTGCCACGGTCTGCGCCCGGTGCAGATGGCCCAATGCCACATAGGCAAGCCCGGCGGGGAAGATGCCGGCGGATATCGCCTCCTCGCCACCGATCATCACCGGGCGCTCGCTGGTCTCGGACACCGTGGCGCCGGCGACGTGGAGATGACCGGTGGCGATGACCGGCCGGCCAGGAAAGCGGCTGGTGGCCGCCGCCAGCGCCGCCTGATAGAGCTGACCCAGCGCCGCACCGCCGCCGCCGTCCACGGGCAGATCACCGGGGCGCGGATAGGCGATGGCGGCGACCACCGCCCCGATACGGCCGCCGGCATCGGTGAGCGGCACGAGGCAGTGTTCCGGTGCCGGCCGGCCGTCCTGGCGCGGGATGGCGCCCAGGATCGTCACCCGCCTGGCATCGAGCAGCGGGGCCGGCAGTTCCAGCCGGGTGGGGCCGTCGTGATTGCCGCCGACGATGACCACCTGAAGGCCGGGGTTGCGATTGAGCACGTCGTTCAGGAAGCGATAGAGCCGGGTCTGTGCCGCGACCGGCGGATTGACCGTGTCATAGACGTCGCCCGCCACCACCAGCGCGTCGACCGCCTGATCCGTGATCGTCCGGGCCAGCCAGTCGAGAAAACGGTCATGCTCGGCACCGCGTTCGAAGCCATGCAGCTCCTGGCCAAGATGCCAGTCGGCGGTGTGGAGAATATGCATCGGACCCCGTGCCGTGAGATATCGGTGCCCGGACGATACACGCAGTGGTGGCGGGGTGTGAAGGGGCGCTCGCTCAGTCCGCTTGGGATGCCGGCATGCCGAAGCGGTCGGTTGTCGCGAGACCGGCGGCGATCAACAGGACCAGGGCCGCCCAGGGCAGGGCGATCGGTCCCGGCTGCCCGATCAGGATGCCCCCCACAATGCCGCCACCGGCGATGGCGAGGTTCCACGCGGTGACGATCATCGACTGGGCGATGTCGGCGGCGGCACCGGCGGCGCGGGCCGACGCGGTCTGGAACAGGGTGGGGGTGCCGCCGAAGGCCAGGCCCCACAGAATGACACCGGCCCAGATCAGCCCCGGCTGACCGAGCGGGCCGGCGATCCCCAGCAGAATGGTTGCCAGGGCGAAGCCAAGGATGGCGAGCCGCACCAGCCGGCGCAGATGGCGATCGACCGCAAGCCCGGTCAGCCAGATGCCGGCGACCGCCGCCAGACCGAAGACCAGCAGCACCTGATCGACCCGGTGGCCCAGCCCGGCCGGGGTCAGAAACGGCGCGATATAGGTGTAGAGGATGTTGTGGGCGAGCACTGTGGCCAGGGTTGCGGCCAGCACGGCGGCAAGCCCGGGCAGGGCGATGATCCGGCGCGCCGGCAGGCGACGGCCCGGGGCCTCGCCGGGAAAGTCCGGCACCTGCCACAGCACCCAGGGGATCAGGATCAGGCTGAGCCCGGTCATGACGCCGAAGCCGGCACGCCAGCCGCTGATGGCGCCAAGCGTGGTGCCGGCCGGCACGCCGAGCGCCAGGGCCAGCGGAATCCCGGCCATCGCCACCGCGATCGCCCGGCCTTTCATCCGGTCGGGCACCATGCGCCCGGCATGGCCGGCCAGCAGCGCCCAGAGCAGGCCGGCCGAAACGCCGGCCAGGAAGCGGGCCACCAGGGTTATCGTATAGCTGGGCGACAGGGCGGTCACCGTATTGGCGATGGCGAAACCGCCGATGGCCAGCAGCAGCAGGGGCCGGCGGCGCCAGCCGCGGGTGGCGGTGGCCAGCGGAATCGCCGCGATCAGCGAGCCGGCGGCATAGACCGTGACCAACTGGCCGGCCAGCGCCTCCGAAACGCCGAGCCCGGCGCCGATCTGTGGCAGCAGGCCTGCAGGCAGGGCCTCGGTCAGCACCGTGATGAACCCGGCCGCGGCCAGCGCCAGCAGCCCCGGCCAGGGCAGCCGTTCGTTGGCGTGAGGTGCGGCACTTGCCCGCGCTGTGCCGGTTCGCGATGTCGTGGTCATGGATCCGCCTGTGAGGAATAGGGAGCGACGATCTGTCGAGGCGGACAGCGTGCAGCCGGCGCCGTTTCGGAAAAACAGGCTGTAATTCCATTGATAAAGGATATGACTGTCCGGAATGATGGCCGATGATGGCAGCCGTCCCGGAGGTTCGCGGGGGAGGAGAGGCGATGATCGATCAACTGGGCGCGCTGGCGGCCTTCATGCGCACCGCCGAGACCGGCAGCTTCGTCGCGGCGGCGCGGGTGCTGGGCGTGTCGTCATCGGCGGTGGGCAAGGCGGTGGCGCGGCTGGAAGACCGGCTGGGCGTGCGGCTGTTCCATCGCAGCACCCGCAGCATCACCCTGACGGCCGAGGGACAGTCGTTTCTGGAACGCTGCCGGCGGATCTTCGCCGAAATCGAGGCGGCCGAGCACGATCTGCTCCAGGCCCGCGCGGCACCACGCGGCCGGCTGCGGATCAGCCTGCCCTTGATCGGCATGCTGGTGATGCCGGTCATCGCCGGCTTCATGCGCGCCTATCCCGATATCACCCTGGATATCGACCAGAGCGACCGGCTGGTGGAGGTGATCGAGGAAGGCTTCGACGCGGTGATGCGCAGCGGTGATGGCGGTGACAGCCGGCTGATGAGCCGCAGCCTGGGCAGTTTCCGTTATCGCATCGTCGCGGCACCTGCTTATTTCGCGGCCCACGGCCGGCCCGACAGCCCGGCGGCGCTGACCGGTCATGCCTGCCTGCATCATCGCTATCCGGCCACCGGCAAGCTGGAACCCTGGCCACTGGACCCGGCGGCGCTGGGCGGCCCCCTGCCCGAAACCCTGTCGGCGAACACGCTGGATCCGCTGATCCAACTGGCCGAACAGGGGCTGGGCATCATCTGCCTGCCCGATTTCGCCGTGCGCCGCCAGCTCGATGACGGCCGGCTGGTGCCGGTGCTCGACAGCCATGTGGGCGGCGGCGGCCAGTTCCGCATTCTGTGGCCATCGAGCCGGCACATGTCGCCGACGCTGAGGGCGTTCGTGGATTATATGGCGACCCATCTGCGCCTGACCGGGCCCGGTACCTGACCGCGCCCGGCACCTGATCGCGCGCCTCAGGCAACCCGCATCCGGGTGGCCAGCAGGTCCAGAAACGCGCGCACCCGTGCCGGCATCTGGCCGCCCTGGCCGGGATAGAGCGCGTGGATGTCTTCGCGGTCGCCTGGGTTGAACGCGTCGAGCACCGGCACCAGACGGCCGGCGGCCAGATCGTCGCGCACCGCAGCGTCGGTCAGCCGGGCCAGCCCGACCCCGGCGATCGCCAGCAGCCGCATGGCATCGCCATCGCTGACCCGGACATTGCCCGAGGGCGGCACCGAGACGATCCGGCCATCGACCAGCAGCGGCCAGCCGGTGACGATCCGGGCATAGGCGAAACCGATCCGGTTGTGGCGGTGCAGGTCATCGGGATGCCGGGGCTGGCCGTGGGCCGCGAGATAGCCGGGCGAGGCCACGATCATCTGGCCGACCGAGCCCAGTTTGCGGGCCATCAGGCCCGAGTCCTTCAGCGGACCGCTGCGGATCGCCACATCGACCCGCTGGTCGAGCAGGTCGACCACGTCGTCGGTGAGGGTGATGTCGACCGACAGGCGTGGATGATCGGCCAGGAAGCCCGCGATCAGCGGCAGCAGGAACTGCCGGCCCACCGGCACATTGACGCTGACCCTGAGCCGGCCGGCCGGGGCGGCCGCCGCCGAGGCGCCCCGTTCCGCTTCATCCAGGCCGGCCAGAACCGCGACGGCGCGCTCATAGAACACGCAGCCCTCGGGCGTGAGCTGCAGCTTGCGGGTGGTGCGGTTGATCAGCCGCGCGCCCAGCCGCGCCTCAAGCCGGGTGACCAGCTTGCTGACCGCCGAGGGCGTCATGGCAAGGTCGCGGGCGGCGGCCGAGAAGCCGCCGCGCTCCACCACCCGCACGAAGACCTCCATCTCGCCCGATCGGTTGACCTCCAGTCGCGCCATCGTGACCTGAACTCACAAATCATGTGCCGGGTGGCAGGCTATCGCCATAATACCCGGCCGTCCATGCTCTGGCCTCGACAGTCATCAATGATCGGGAGCGTTCTCATGGAATACCGACGTCTCGGCGCATCGGGCCTGATGGTGCCGGTGCTCAGCTTCGGCACGGGCACTTTCGGTGGCAGCGGTCCGCTGTTCGGCGCCTGGGGCACCACCGACGCGGCGGAAGCCCGCCGGCTGGTGGATATCTGCCTGGAGGCCGGCGTCACCCTGTTCGACACGGCCGATGTCTATTCCGACGGCGCATCGGAAACCGTGCTGGGGGCGGCGATCCGCGGGCGGCGCGACCGGCTGTTGCTGTCGACAAAGCTGGGCCTGCCGCTGGGCGACGGACCGGATCAGGCCGGAACCTCGCGCGGCCGGCTGATCGGCGGCGTCGATGCGGCCCTTCGTCGACTGGGCACCGATCATATCGATCTGCTGCAACTGCACGCCTTCGATGCGGCGACCCCGATGCCCGAGGTGCTGTCGACGCTGGACGATCTGGTTCGGGCGGGGAAGCTGCGCCATGTCGGGGTGTCGAACTTTCCCGGCTGGGCATTGATGAAGGCGCTGGCGGTGGCGGACGCCCAAGGCTGGCCGCGCTATATCGCCCATCAGGTCTATTATTCGCTGATCGGCCGCGATTACGAATGGGAGCTGATGCCGCTGGGGCAGGATCAGGGCGTGGGTGCCATGGTGTGGAGCCCACTCGGCTGGGGCCGCCTGACCGGACGGATCGGCCGCGACCGGCCGCTGCCCGCCGACAGCCGCCTGCATCAGACCGCCGAATTCGGGCCCCCGGTCGATGACGCGCTGCTGTTCCGGGTGGTGGACGTGCTGGACGAACTGGCCGCGGAGACCGGGCGCACCGTGCCGCAGATCGCGATCAACTGGCTGCTCCGCCGGCCGACCGTGGCAACGGTGATCATCGGCGCGCGCAACGAGGCGCAGTTGCGTGACAATCTGGGCGCCACCGGCTGGGCGCTCGCGCCTGATCAGGTGGCGCGGCTGGATGCGGCCAGCCTGACGACGGCGTCCTATCCGTCATTCCCCTATCGGCGGCAGGCGGCCTTCGCGCGGCTGGCGCCGCCGGCGGTGTGACGGCCGGCCAGCCCCTCTTACCAGCGCCTGTTCATCCGACGGCGCCGGGGCCATGCCCGCCGCCACCCCGGCGCATCAGCCGCCAGACGATGAAGGCGGTGACCTCGACGCCAAGGATCGCGGCGGCGAACCACATCATGACATGGGCGGTGTCCATGCGGCTTTCCGCCAGCACGTCGCCCAGCATCACCAGCGGCGCGTTCCAGATCAGCGTGCCCAGCACGGTCGCCGCCAGATAGGGCCGGAACGGCATGCGCATCACGCCGGCGGGCAGGCCGATGAAGATCCGCACGGTGGGAATGGTCTGGGCCACCAGGGTGACCAGAAACGGATGCCGGCCATAGGCGCCGCGCATCCGGTCGTAAAGCTTCGGGGTGAGCAGGATATAACGGCCGCGACGGGCGACCAGACGCTCGGCCCGCCCTGAGAGCAGCCGCCCCAGCGAGTACCAGCCGAGCGCGCCTGCAACCGAGCCCAGCGTCGCCGCGGCGACCGTGGCCGCGAGCCCGCCTTCCATCTCGTCGCCAAGCGCGCCGAAGGCCGCGAGCATCACATAAGACGGGATGATCGGGACGTATTTCTCGGCAAAGGCCAGGAACGCCACTCCGGCCAGGCCGGCAGACATCAGCAGGTCGATGATCGACTGCGGCATGGGAGGGGGCTCCGAGGGGGACAATGCCAAGCGTCCATATCATAGGTCAGATGGGAAATCCACGCAGCCCTTTGAAGACGAGGCTGGACTTTTGCTCAAGACAAGCATTACCTGAGGATCGCGGGCCGCAGGGTTGATGGCGTGCCCCGGCATGTCGTTCGGCAGATGCGGGCGGCAGATGCGGGGGCAGCGCTACGGCCGCGGCCGCATGTGGTGACCAGGGACAGGCAGGACCGATGACCGACAGAACCCGATCCGCCGCCGCGCGCGCGGCCTTTGGCCTGATGGCCGGCATCATCGCCCTGGGCGCCGCCGAGCGTGCCGCCCATGCGGCGGATCCGATCCGCATCGGCGAGATCAACAGCTATTCGGCCCTGCCGGCCTTCACCGAGCCCTACCGCAAGGGCTGGCAACTGGCGCTCGACGAGGTGAACGCGGCCGGCGGCGTGCTGGGCCGGCCGCTGGAGGTTGTGTCGCGCGACGATGCCGGCAAGCCCGCCGATGCCATCAATGCCGCCAACGAACTGGTGACGCGGGAAGATGTGGCCCTGGTCGCGGGCACGTTCTTTTCTCATGTCGGCCTGGCGGTTGCCGATTATGCCGCGCGCCGCGACGTGTTCTTCCTGGCGGCGGAGCCGCTGACCGATGCCATGGTGTGGTCGAAGGGCAATGACGTGACCTTCCGCCTGCGCCCCAGCAACCATATGCAGGCGGCGATGCTGGCGGAAGAGGCGGCGAAGCTGCCGGCGAAACGCTGGGCGACGATCGCGCCCAATTATGAATATGGCCAGTCGGCCGTGGCGGTGTTCAAGGAACTGCTGTCGGCACGGCGTCCCGACATCGAATGGGTGGGCGAGCAGTGGCCGCCACAGGGCAAGATCGATGCGGGGCCGGTGGCGCAGGCCATCGCCGCCACCAACCCCGACGCGATCCTGAACGTCACCTTCGGGCCGGATCTGGTGAAGCTGGTGCGTGAGGGCACCACCCGTGGCCTGTTCAAGGACCGTGCCGTGGTCAGTTTTCTGACCGGCGAGCCCGAATATCTGGATCCCCTGGGTGCCGAGGCGCCGGAGGGCTGGATCGTTACCGGCTATCCCTGGTACGACATCGACACCCCGGCCCACAAGGCGTTCCTGGATGCCTATCAGGCGCGCTGGAACGATCATCCGCGGCTGGGCTCGATCGTGGGCTATGTGACGATCAAATCGATCGCGGCGATCATCGCCAAGGCCGGCGCCACCGACACCGCGGCGCTGGTTCAGGCCGCGCGCGGCATCGGCCTGGAGACCCCCTTCGGTCCGATCACCTATCGCGCCGCCGATCACCAGTCGACGCTGGGCGCTTTCGTCGGCCGGACGGCGGTGATCGACGGCCGGGGCCGCATGGTCGATGCGGTCTATCGCGACGGTGCCGATTATCTGCCCGACGAGGCCACCGCCGGCGCCCTGCGCCCGGCCCGCTGAACCGGGCCATGCCCCAATGACATGTGGATCGGGCGGTCATGCGAATGGCCGCTCGCCCTCGCATTGCGGGACAGTATAGACTGCTGCAGCGACAGGGCCGGCCGGCCGGTTGCTGGTGATGTCGCGCGCTTGCGGGGATCCGCCGCTTGGACCTTATCCTTGTCCAGTTCCTGACCGGGCTTGCCAGCGCATCGTCGCTGTTTCTGGCCGCATCCGGGCTGTCGATCATCTTCGGCGTCACCCGGATCGTGAATTTCGCCCATGGCGCCTTCTATATGATCGGCGCCTATCTGGCGTGGACGCTGGCGGGGCTGTGGTCCGGGCCGCTCGGCTGGTGGGGCGCGGTTCTGGCGGCGGCGCTGGCGACCGCGGCGCTGGGAGCCGTGGTCGAACTGGTGCTGCTGCGCCGGCTGTATCGCGTGCCGGAACTGTTCCAACTGCTGGCGACCTTCGGCCTGACCCTGGCGGTGCAGGATCTGGTGGTGCTGATCTGGGGGCCTGAGGATCTGGTCGGGCCGCGCGCGCCGGGGCTGGACGGCGCGGTCGACCTGTTCGGGCAGTTGCTGCCGGTCTATGACCTGGTGCTGATCGCCACCGGCCCGCTGGTTCTGGTTGGGCTGTTCCTGCTGTTCCACCGCACCCGCTTCGGCATTCTGGTGCGTGCGGCCACCCAGGACCGCGACATGGTGGCGGCGCTGGGCGTGGATCAGCGGCTGCTGTTCACCGGTGTCTTCGCGCTGGGCGTGTTTCTGGCCGGGCTCGGCGGTGCGCTGCAATTGCCGCGCGCGGCGGTGTCGCACGGCATGGATCTGGCGATCATCGTCGAAATCTTCGTCGTGGTGGTGATCGGCGGGCTGGGCAGCATCACCGGGGCGTTTCTGGCGGCGGTGCTGGTGTCGGAGCTGAACGCCTTCGGCATTCTGGTGCTGCCTGAAATCTCGCTGGTCATCGCCTTTCTGGTGATGGCGGTGGTGCTGGTGATCCGTCCGGCCGGGCTGCTGGGCCGGGCCGAGGCGCCGGCCCGCGGTGCCGCAGCCGGCCTGACCCGCGTGCCCTGGGCGCCATGGCCGCTGCCTGCACGGGTGACGGTGCTGGCGGCGGTCCTGGTTCTGGTGGCGGGGCTTCCGGTCGTGGCCGGCGGCTATATGCTGGGCATCGCGGCCGAGATCGCGATTTTCGCCCTGTTCGCCCAGAGCCTTCAGTTCCTGATGAGCACGGCGGGCCTGGTGTCGTTCGGCCATGCCGCCTATTTCGGCATGGGTGCCTATGGCACGGCGCTGGCAGCCACCGGCTTCGGCCTGGCGATGGGGCCGGCGGCGGCGGCGGGCGTGGCGCTGGCCGGTGCCGGTGCGGTGGTCTTCGGCTGGTTCTGTGTGCGGCTGTCGGGTGTGTATCTCGCCATGCTGACGCTTGCCTTCGCGCAGATCGCCTGGTCGGTCGCCTTCCAATGGGTGTCGGTCACCGGCGGCGACAATGGCATTCTGGGGGTGTGGCCGGCGGATATCGTCTCGCGGCCGGGCGATTTCTTCCGGCTGGCGGCGGTGGTGGCCGTGGCCGGCATCGCCCTGTTGCGGATGATCACCTTTGCGCCCTTCGGGCAGGCGCTGCGGGCGTTGAGCGATGCGCCGGAGCGGGCCGAGGCGATCGGCCTGGACCGCAGGGCGATGCAATGGCGGGCCTTCGTGATCGCCGGCGCCATGGCCGGGCTTGCCGGTGTGCTGCATGCCTATCTGAAGGGCAGCGTGTTCCCCGATGTGCTGGCCATCCCATTGTCGGTCGATGCCCTGGCCATGGTGCTGCTGGGCGGGGTGGAAACGGTGTCGGGGGCCGTGATCGGCGCCGGTGTGTTCCGGGGGCTGTCGATCCAACTGACCTCGGCGACCGATCTGTCGAAACTGGTTCTGGGCCTGCTGATCGTGGTTGTGGCCGCCCTGTTCCCGCGCGGGCTGGGCGGCATCCGCCTGCATCACCGCTTGCGCAACTGGCGGCGGGGACGGTCGTGATGGCGGCGGGCGTGATGGCGGCGGGCACGGTGGTGCTGAAGGCCGAGGGGCTGGTGAAGGCCTGGGGCGGCGTGCGGGCGGTCGACGATGTCTCGCTGGTGGTCGAGGCCGGCCGCATGCTGGCGCTGATCGGCCCCAATGGCGCCGGAAAATCCACCTGCTTCGGGCTGCTGAACGGCGAGTTGATGCCTGATGCCGGCCGGGTGACCATGCTGGGCCAGGACGTGACCGGATGGCCGCCACGCCGGATCCGCCGGCTGGGGGTGGGGCGGACCTTCCAGATCACCCGGATCTTCGCGTCGATGACCGTGCGCGAGAATGTGCAGACCGCGCTGATCGCCCATGCCGGCGCCAGCACCCGCCTGTTCGGCCGGGCCGACCGGCGGCATCTGGCCGAAGCGGCGGCGTTGCTCGACCGGGTGGGGCTGGGGGCGCTGGCGCTGCGGCCGGCGGGCGAGCTTGCCTATGGCGATGTGAAGCGGCTGGAACTGGCGATCGCCATCGCCAACCGCCCGAAACTGCTGCTGATGGACGAGCCGACCGCCGGTATGGCACCGGCGGAACGCGCCGGGCTGATGCAACTGGTGGCCGGGCTGGTGCGCGAGACCGGGCTTGGGGTTCTGTTCACAGAACACGACATGGATGCGGTTTTCGCCCATGCCGACCGGCTGATGGTGCTGAACCGCGGGCAGGTGCTGGCCGAAGGCCGGCCCGAGGATGTACGCGGCGACCCGCGGGTGCGCGAGGTCTATCTGGGCGGCCATCAGCCGCCGGACGGGGGGATGCAGAGGACATGACCGACGACGGTGGCACGCGCGCCGGAACACGATCCGACCCCACGGAGGGATCGGCGCCGCTGCTGGCGGTCGACGGGCTCAACGCATTCTATGGCGCGGCATTGATTCTGGACGATCTGTCGCTGACCGTGCAGCCGGGCGAGGTCGTGGCCCTGCTTGGCCGCAATGGCGCCGGCAAATCGACGGTGTTGAAGGCGATCCTGGGGCTGGTGCCGCATCGCCAGGGCCGGATCAGCTTCATGGGCACCGATATCTCGCGCATGGCGACCCACGAGATCGTCCGGCGCGGCATCGGCTGGGTGCCCGAGGACCGGCGGATCTTTTCCGACCTGACGACGCTGGAGAATCTGGAGGTCGGCCGGCGCGTGCCCCGTCCCGGCGCGCCTCACTGGACGGTCGAGCGGCTGGTGACGCTGTTTCCCAATCTGGCCGAACTGGCTGATCGGCCGGGCGGGCGGATGAGCGGTGGCGAGCAGCAGATGCTGACCATCGCCCGCACCCTGATGGGCAATCCGTCGCTGGTGTTGCTGGACGAGCCCTCCGAGGGGCTGGCGCCGCTGATCGTGGACGAGATGACCCGCATGCTGGCGCTGCTGAAACGCGAGGGGCTTGCGCTGCTTTTGTCGGAACAGAATCTGGGGGTCGCGCGGGCATTGGCCGATCGGGCCTATGTGATGGAGAAGGGCCGGATCCGTTTCGAAGGCAGCATGGCCGAGATCGACGCCCGGCCTGATATCCGCGACGCCTATCTGGCGTTGTGATACGTTTTTCTGTGGTGTCCCACGGCTGAACGATCAGGTTGCCCCGCGCGTGATCGTTATCGCAGTGGTTGTGGGCAATCCCGCGTTGCGGAATATATGTCACGGGCTGTTGACACAAACGTTTGTATGAACCAGCCTTGGCTATCAAAGAAGGCGCCGCGGCAATCTGCCGCCGGCGCACAGCCGCATGCCCCAACAGCATGCCCCGCATGGCATGCCCGTCGTCCGAGGAAGCGTTCCAATGACCGAAGCCGTCATCGTCTCCACCGCCCGCACGCCGATCGGCAAAGCCTATCGCGGCGCCTTCAACGACACCAGCGGCCAGCAGATCGCGGCCCATGCGATCCGCCATGCGGTGGCCCGCGCCGGCATCGACCCCGCCGAGGTCGAGGATGTGGTGCTGGGGTCGGCCCTGCAGCAGGGTTCCACCGGCAACAATGTCGCGCGTCAGGCCGCGATCCTGGCCGGTCTGCCGGTGACCACCGCCGGCACCACCATCGATCGTCAGTGCAGCTCGGGCCTGCAGTCGATGGCTCTGGCCGCGCGCGCGATCATGTTCGACAAGGTGCCCGTGGCGGTGGCCGGTGGCGTGGAGTCGATCAGCCTGGTTCAGAACGACAAGATGAACCAGTATCGCGCGGCCGACGAAGAGATCCTGCGGATGAAGCCGGATCTGTATCTGCCGATGATCGACACCGCCGAGGTCGTGGCCGCGCGTTATGGCATCAGCCGCGAAGCCCAGGACGAATACGGCCTTGAGAGCCAGCGCCGCACCGCCGCGGCCCATGCCGCAGGCCGGTTTACGGCCGAAATCGCGCCGATGACCACCACCATGCTGGTCGCCGACAAGAAGACCGGCGAAATCTCGAAGCGCGAGATCACCGTCAGCGCCGACGAGGGCATGCGCGCCGAGACGACCCTGGAAGGTCTGGCGTCGCTGAAGCCGGTGCGTGGCGAGGGCAAGACCGTGACCGCCGGCAATGCCAGCCAGCTTTCTGATGGCGCATCCGCCCATGTGCTGATGAATTCCAAGCTGGCCGAACAGCGCGGCCTGCAGCCGCTGGGCATTTTCCGCGGCTTTCAGGTTGCCGGCTGCGAGCCCGACGAGATGGGCATCGGCCCGGTCTTCGCCATTCCGCGCCTGCTGGAGCGCACCGGCCTGAAGATCGACGATATCGGCCTGTGGGAACTGAACGAGGCCTTCGCGGTGCAGGTGCTGTATTGCCGCGACAAGCTGGGCATCGACCCCGAGAAGCTGAATGTGGATGGCGGCGCCATCTCGGTCGGTCATCCCTATGGCATGTCGGGCGCACGCCTGGCCGGCCATGCGATGATCGAGGGCAAACGCCGTGGCGTGAAGTATGTGGTCGTCACCATGTGCATCGGCGGCGGCATGGGCGGCGCGGGTCTGTTCGAGGTCGTCTGATCGAGGTCATCCGACGCCGGTCTGTTCGATGTCGTCTGATCAAGGTCATCCGACGCCGGTCTGTTCGATGTCGTCTGATCAAGGTCATCCGACGCCGGTCTGTTCGATGTCGTCTGATCAAGGTCATCCGACGCCGGCTGCGGCGGCCAGCCCGATGAACTGAATGCAAAACGCCCGGTGGGGGAACCTCCCGGGCGTTTTGTATGGGTCAGATCGGGCATTGTCTCGATGGCGGCTTCGTGAAACTCTGATGGCAACCAGACGCGGGGAGAGATTGGCAGGATGTCGGACAGCCTTGCGCGTATGCTGCTGCCATGCCCGCTGACGCCGCTTGCGGCTGAAGTATGGGAGCTGCGCGATGAATTGCCCGGCAACCCGTTCGAGCTGTACGACATCCGGCAGTTGATCGCACCGGATGAGCAGGAACCCGCCGAGGTGGCGCTGGGGCTGTTGACGGTCTTCGCCGATATGCGCGCCGAAGATCTGGCGGTGATGCAGGCCGACTGGCTCGATTCAGGCATGCACGAGATGGTGCCGACGCTGGGCGGCTTTCTGGGGCTGCGTGCCCAGATCTTCGCCATGCGGGTGACGGGGCAGGCCGATGACGATCTGACACCGCTCAGAGACTACATCCGGAATTTCAACCGGTTGTGTGTGATGCGCTGGACGTCCGAAGATCGGGCGGAAGACGCGCGGGTGGTTGCGACATGGCTTGAGGATTTCGACACCCATTGGGCGCAGTTCCTGGACGCCTATCACGCGATGCAGGGCTGATTGCCAGACCATGTGCCGCGGCAATTCGGGTCAGCGCAGGCGGTCGTCGAGCCCGCGATAGCGCTCCTGGCGCCAGGGATCGCCGCGGTTGTGATAGCCCAGCCGCTCCCAATAGCCTTTCAGGTCGTGGGGGCTGACCTCCAGCCGGGTCAGCCATTTGGTGCTTTTCCAGAAATAGCGGTGGGGTGCCACCAGCCGTGCCGGCCCGCCATGTTCGGCCGGCAGCGGCATGCCGTCGTGATGGGTGGCGACGAAACACCGCGCCAGGGTTTCGTCGTCGAGTTTCAGATTGGCGGCATAGCCGCCGGTGCCATGGGCGATCAGCCAGCCGCCACCATCCCGCGCGCCGCCAGCTTCGGCGAGAAGCCGCGACAGACCGATGCCCTGCCAGCGCGTGTCGAGCCTGGACCAGCGGGTCACGCAGTGGATGTCGACGGTGAAGGTCTCAAGGCCCAGGGCCTTGAAGCCGGCCATGTCGAGACGGAAGGGGGCCGCCACCAGCCCGTCGAAGGCAAGCTGCCAGTCGGCTTCGGCGATAACCGGCGTGTCCCCAGCGGTCAGCACGGGGAATTTCCGTGTCAGCCGCTGACCCGGCGGCAGGCGCGGGTCGCGGTCGCCGCCTTGCGCGAAGGCGAGGAAGCCACCGGTCCCACGGCTGCGGCGGCCGTCATCGGCGGGCGGTTGCTGCTGTGTCATGGCTGCCCCTGCGCGGTCATGCCGATCAGCGCGTCTCGTCGCGCTTCAGCTTTTCAGGATAGACCGCCTTCAGCTTGGCCACTTTCGGCATCGAGATATGGGCGATATAGGGCTGGTTGGGGTTCCGCGCGGCATAGCCCTGATGATAGGCCTCGGCCTCGTGGAAGAGGTCGAGCGGCACGACCTCGGTCGCGATCGGGCGTTCATAGACCCCGGCCTCGTCGATCGCTGCGATATAGGCCTCCGCTGCCTGCTTCTGCCCCTCATCGGCATAGAAGATCGCCGAGCGGTACTGGCGGCCGACGTCATTGCCCTGCCGGTTGACCTGGGTCGGATCATGGGCGACCGAGAAGAAGACCTTCAGGATCTGCCCCAGATCGATCGCCCGTGGGTCGTAGCGGATCTTCACGGCTTCGGCGTGGTCGGTGTCGCCGCCGCAGACCAGTTGATAACTCGCGGTCTCGGCACTGCCGCCGGAATAGCCCGAGGTGACCTCGGTCACGCCGGCCAATTCGCGATACACAGCCTCGACGCACCAGAAGCAGCCGCCAGCCAGGATGATCTCCTGTTCCGTCGCATCGGATGCCACCGGCGCCGATATCGGCGGGTCCGGGAAGCGGGCAAGGGTGGGGCCGCGGCTGCGGCCAAGAATGCCGTCGAGCAGGCTCATGGCGGGCGGTCTCCAATCAGATCCGTGTCATGACGTCACGGGGTATCGGGAATGTGGTGGCAAGGCACGGCCATGGCCAGAGGTCGACACGCATTCGTGACCAGGCTGTGCCTTCGCATGGCCGATGCTTGAACATGAAGCGGTGGCGGCCCACGTGGCCAGAACTGGGGGCCGTGACCATCGCTGCCCCGACCGGTTGCGCGACACGACGGAGATGACGCCATGGATGCGAAAAAGCTGCTCGATCAGGTGATGGGGGCGGCGGCGTCCCGCGGGATGGGCGGGCTTGCCCAACCGGCGCCGGGCGGCCGTCCCCGGTCGGGCATGGCCTCGGGCATCCCCTCGGTGGTCACCGATCTGCTGGGCGGCGGCTCCAGGGGCAGCGGTTCCTCGAAGGGCGGCGGCCCGCTGGGCGGGCTTGGCGGGTTCGGCGGCGGCGCCGTGGCCGGCGGCCTGCTGGGCATGCTGTTCGGCGGCAGGAAAAGCGGCAAGATGCTGCGCAAATTCGGTGGCGGCGCCATTGGTTATGGCGGCGCCGCGGTGCTGGGGGCGCTGGCCTATCGCGCCTGGGCCGATTGGCGCTCGGGCAAGGCGCCCGACGACGCGGTGCCGGCCCGGCCCGACGACGTGGCCGCCGCCGATGCCAAATTCCGGCCGCTCGACACCATCACCGACCCGGCCGAGGCCGACCGTTTCGCCGGCGCCATCCTCAACGCGATGATCGGCGCCGCCAAGGCCGACGGCCATGTCGACAGCGAGGAACGCAACCGGATCTTCGCGGAGGTGGAACGTCGCGACTTCGATCCGGACGCCAAGGCGGCCATCTTCACGGCGCTGGATGCACCGGTCTCGATCCAGGAGATCGCCGCTGCCGGGACAGATGAGGCACGTGCGGCGGAAATCTGGCTGGCGGCCCGGCTGGCGGTCACCGTCGACCATCCGGCGGAGCGGGTGTGGCTGGAAGCTCTGGCCCATGCGATGAAGCTGCCGGCGCCGCTGGTGGCGCATCTTGACCGTCAGGCAGTGATCGGCCTGACCGAACCGGGCGGGGAGCAGGGCTAGGTTCCGGCCGGAACCGCCGCGACGATCCGGGCCTCCAACCAGTCGAGGCCCGGATCGGCCGCCGGCTTCAGCGCGCGGATCGATGCCAGTTCGAAGCCCCCGGCGTCCACCGGCATCGGGTGGAGCGACACGCCGAAGCGTGCGGCATGGCGGGTGGCGATGCCTGCGGGAACGGCTGCCACAAGGTCGCTCTCGGCAATCGCCGCCAGCGCGCCCAGAAACTGGGGAACGGCCGCCACCACCCGCCGGTGCAGGCCGACCGCCGCCAACGCCGCATCGACCGCCCCGGCGAGGTCGCCCCCGGCCGACACCAGAATATGGCTCAGCCCCGCGAAGCCGGCGGCGTCGGGCGGGCCATCCGTGAAGGCCGGATGGCCGTTACGCGCCGCCAGCATAAAGTGCTCGCGGATCAGCACCCGGCGTGACAAGCGCGCCGGATCGGGCGGCACCACGCCCAGCATCAGGTCGATCTCGCCCGTATCCAGCGCCTTCAGCGACTGGGCGCGGCCGATGCTGCGCAGCGCCAGGGTCATGCCCGGCGCATCTGTGGCGATGGCGCCGAGCAGCGCCGGGCCCAGCATCACCATGGCATAATCCAGCGCCGATACGCGGAACACGCGTCGTGCCGAGGCAGGATCGAAGCCCCGGGCGACATCGATGGTGCAGGCCATCGCCGCCAGCGCGTGACGGACCGGCACGGCCAGGGCCAGCGCCACCGGTGTCGGCTCGATGCCGCCGGCGCGGCGCAGAAACAGCGGATCGCCATAGATCGTCCGCAGCCGGCCCAGAGCATGGCTGATCGCCGACGGCGTCAAGCCCAGCCGTTCGGCGACCACAGTCAGCCGGCGATGGACCAGCGCCTGATCCAGAACCAGCAGCAGGGTCGGGTCCAGTCGGCGCAGTTGAACAAAATCGAAATCGCTCATGAAGGCAATTCGGTGGGGTTCATGTCATAACCGTTCTACACCTTGCGTGACAGGCAGGCGAGCCCGAAGACCGGGCCGTCTTTATCCCACAGCGAAGGGCCCGGCAGATGACGGTTCTGGTGGCGAATGCGAATGGCAAGATCGGGTCGGCGGTGGTCGACGCGCTGGTGGCGGCGGGCGTGCCGGTGCGGGCAGGCGTGCGGCGGCCGGATGCCTATGGCGGCAGCGACAGGCTGAAAGGGGTTGAAGCGGTGGCCTTCGACTATGGCGATCCGGCCCTGATGGTGCATGCGGTGCAGGGGGTTGAGGCCGTCTTCTCTGCCGCGCCCTATGAAACGCTGCCCACTGCCGAAGCCGGGTTGGCCGTGGCGGCGGCGGCGGCCGGGGTGGCGCGGATCGTGAAGCTGTCGGCGCTTGGGCCCGATGATCAGCCGCCGGCCGCTCATGCCGCAGCCGAGATGGCGGTGCTGAACGCTTTGCCGGCGTCGGTGATGCTGCGCCCCACTTTCTTCATGCAGAACTATGCCACCACGCATCTGGCGGCGATCCGCGACGGCGGCGCGTTTTATGAACCGGCGGCCCAGGGGCGCACGGCCTTTGTCGACGCCCGCGACATCGCCGACATGGCGGTGGCGGGATTGACCGATCCGGCCCATGCCGGCCGGATCTACAGCTTGACCGGTCCTGAGGCGCTGAGCCGCGACGAGGTCGCCGCACGGATCGCTGTGGCGGCCGGCCGGCCGGTCGCCTATGTGGCGGTGGATGATGCGGCGCTGCGCGCGGCGCTGAATGGCGCCGATCCGCTGCTGGTGGAACTGATGTCGGAATTGATGGCCCTGGTCCGGGCCGGCGGCACCGAACGGGTGCATGGGGACATCCCGGCGGTGCTGGGCCGGCCGGCCCGCGACGTCGCGACCTTCGCCCGCGATCATGCCACAGTCTGGCGGTGACGGGGCGATGCCTGGGTGACGGGGCGATGCCTGGGTGACGGGACAATGGCCGGGTGACGGGGCGACGGCGGCGATCTGGCTGTGCTATGTCAGGAAAGGCTGCCGTCGGGCAGCCACATGGCCGGGCCATAGAGGAGCGTGGACGTGATGCCGATGCCGGTTGCCGTGCTGTATCAGGCCCTTCCGCCACCCAGCATCGGGGGCGTGCGCAAGCCCGCCAAGCCCGGCGGCTATGCCGATAGCGGCGCCGACATCGCCGTGGCCCTGCGCCGGGCCGGTGTGGCGGTGGTAACCCCCGTGGCCACGCCGCGCGCGACCCATGACCGCGACTGGGTGTTTGGCGACGATGCCGCCGGCATCGCCGCCGCGCGTGCCGCCGGCGCGCAGGTTCTGTGGGCGAATACGGTGCTGTATCAGGATCATCCGATCAGCGATGCAGCCGTGGGGATGCTGGTGGTGGGCCAGCATCCGGCGCGCATGGAACAATTGGACGATAAATTCGCCACCAATGCCTGGCTGCGCGGCAACGGCTTGCCGGTGGTGCCGGCACGGCTGATTGCTGCGGCGGCCGCAAATCCCGGCACCGGGCCGGCGGTGCTGGGGCTGGGCGCGGTTGCGGCCGGGGGCGTGCCCGCGGCGGATGGGGATGGCGGGTTCGGATGGCCGATGGTGGTCAAGCCGGTGCGCGGCCGTGGCAGTCAGGGGGTCGCCCGGGTGGACGATCCGGCCGGCTTGCAGGCGGTGGCGGCGGCCAGTCTGGCGTCTGGGCTGTATGGCGACCGGCTGATCCTGGAGCCGTTCCTGTCCGGCGCGGAACTGACCGTGGCGGTGATGCCGCCGGGGGATTATGTCATCGGCGGCGCCCTGCGCCATATGCGGCGCCACTGGTCGCTGCCGCCGGTGCTGCGCCACGGCCATGACGGCGGGATCGCGCCTTACAGTGGCCGTGTGGCGGTGGCGGCCAACAGCCGGGTGGCGGCGCCGGACGAAGCGGCGGCGCCGGCCCTGCGCGCGGTGGCCGATGCCTGCGCCGCGGCCGGCGATCTGGTCGGCAGCCGGGCGGTGATCCGCATCGATGCCCGTGCCGATACGGGTGGGCGGTTTCTGCTGTTCGATGTGAACACCAAGCCCAATCTGACCGGCGCGGGCAGGCCTGGCCGGGATGATCAGGACAGCCTGGTGGTGCTGGCGGGCCAGGGCATCGGCTGGTCCTATGGCGATCTGCTGACCGCGCTGATCGGCTGCGCGTGGCGGATGCCCGGTTGAACGACGGCGTGGTGTCAGGCCAAAGCGGGGGGCGCCAGTGCCGTGACCAGCAGGTCGAACACCGCCTCGAAGGTCTGATCGATCAGCGGATCCCGCCAGGTGGCGGCATGGGCCGGGTGATGGAAGGCGGCGGTCGCGGTCAGCACGGCGCGGGCCATGGCTTTGGGCTCGCCCAGGCGGATGTCGCCGGCAACCATGCCATCGGCCAGAATACGGGCGACCTGGTCGATCAACTCGGCCACATGGGCGTCGATGACGTCGCCGGCATCGGCCGACAGCGCGTGATAGACCGCGAAGAGTTCGGGATCGTCCAGAACCTTGGCGCGCTTGAGCGCCATCAG
Source organism: Tistrella arctica (assembly GCF_039630945.1). Lineage (NCBI taxonomy): Bacteria > Pseudomonadati > Pseudomonadota > Alphaproteobacteria > Geminicoccales > Geminicoccaceae > Tistrella > Tistrella arctica. The sequence goes on along the minus strand of NZ_JBBKTV010000005.1, from coordinate 448,049 downwards.
ACGATCCAGCCAGCGCCGCAGGCGCGGCAGGGCCGGCCCGTCGCCGGCGGCAATCTGGCCGAGCGGCGCCGCCACCCGGTGCAGCCAGCGCCGGGCGACGGCTTCGCGCAGCGCCGTCTTGCTGGGGAAATGGCGATAGATGCTGCCATGGCTGACGCCCAGCGCCCGTGCCACATCGACCACGGTGGTCTTCTGCGGCCCGAACCGGCGGAGCACGTCTTCCGCCGCATCCAGGATCTGTTCGGGCGTCAAACTGCCGTCGGCCACATCCCGTCTGCCTGAACGCACGGCCCGTCTCCCTGAAGGTCAGTCCATCGGCAGCCGGCGTTCGCTGTCGAGCATCCGCATCTGCCCGGCATCATAGCGCGTGCCCGCCACCGCTTCCGCCGGAATGGCGTCGCGAATGCGTGCAAGATCGCCGCTGTCCAGGTGAATGTCGAGCGCGCCGAGCGCTTCGGCCAACCGCGTCCGGCTGCGGGCGCCGATCAGCGGCACGATATCCGGCCCCTGCGCCAGCACCCAGGCGATGGCGATCTGGGCGGGTGTTGCCGCCTTTTCCCCGGCGACCACCGACAACACCTCGGCCAGTGCCAGATTGCGGGTCAGATTGTCGCCTGAGAAGCGCGGCAGATGGGCGCGGAAATCATGCGGGTCCAGGGCGTCGGCACGCTGGCGCCAATCGCTGCCCAGCAGCCCGCGCGACAGCACGCCATAGGCCGAGATGCCGATGCCGAGCCGCCGCGCCGCGGGCAGGATTTCGGATTCGATCCCGCGGGAGAGCACCGAATATTCGATCTGCAACCAGCGCACCGGATGCACGGCGCTGGCCCGTTCCAGAGTGGTGGCCCCCACTTCCGACAGGCCCAGATGCCGGACATAGCCGGCATCGATCATCTCTTTGACCGCGCCCACCGTGTCCTCGATCGGCACCGCGGGGTCGAGCCGCGCCGGCTGATACAGATCGACGTAATCGGTGCCCAGGCGCTTCAGGGTCTGGGCCAGCGCGTTCTTCACCGCAGCCGGCCGGGTGTCGATGCCGACGAAGCCGCCATCGGGGCTGCGCATCCCGCCGAATTTCACCGCGATGAACACATCCTCGCGCCGGCGTCCGCTCAGTGCCTCGCGGATCAGCATTTCGTTGTGGCCGCTGCCATAGAAATCGCCGGTATCGAGCAGCACCATCCCCTGGTCGAGGGCGGCATGGATGGTGGCGATGCTCTCATTGCGATCGGCGGGTCCATAGAAATCCGACATGCCCATGCAGCCGAGACCGAGTGCCGGGAGATCGACGGCGGCGAGCCCATGGCTGCCGCCGTCACCGATCTGGCGGCGGGGCATGGGTGTGGTGGTACTGGTGGACATGGCGGTATCGGCAGGCATGGGCGGGATCCTCCCCTCACTGGTAATGAGAGGAGGATGCGCCGTCAGATGACAAAAATCAACTTCTGTCAGTGCATATCTGTCGATTGATTATGGTCAGTTGCCCGGATCATGAGGTTCGTCGAAGAACGCCGTGGCGATACCGGCGATCAGGGCCGGCCGTTCCAGCGGCAGCATATGGGTCAACCCGGCCAGACGGACGAAATCGAAACCGGCGCGGACGGCGATTTCGGGCGCGATCTCGGCGGTGAAATCGCCGGTGCCATCGGGACGGCGGCCGGCCATCATCAGGCTGGGCGCGACCAGCCCGGGCTCGCGGCCGGCGCGGTCGATCAGCGACCACAGGTCTTCGCAGGTGTTGCCGCTGTAGAAGCCGCTTTCGATCGCGGGCTTGCAGGCCAACTGGAAGCCGTCGCCATCATCTGCCGGCACCAGCAGGGCCGCTGCCAGATCGTCCGGTGCCTGCGGTTCCATCTGCGCGAATTCGGGCCGGTCGCGGAAGATCTGCGCGAAGGCCTCGGGCGAGGCGAAGCGGTCCTTGCGCCGGCGGGTACGCTCGGCCAGGAAATCGCGACCGCTCGTGGCCTCGGCGGCGCCGGGCATCGAGGCCGCGGGCACCAGCGGCGGCTCCATGAACACCCGCCGTCCATACAGCCGGCCATGGGCATATTCGGCATGCAGCGACAGCACACCGGAATAGGAATGGAACAGGGCGTCGGGCAGCATGCCGGCATCCTCGGCCACATGCCGCGCCACGGCGGTCCAGTCCTCGGCAAGCCGGGGTTGGGTCGGGCCGCTGCCGGCCAGATGGGCATTGATGCCATGGCCGCGCATGTCGAGCAGAACGACCTCGCGATGCCGGGCCAGGCGCTGCCACAAGCCGCGATAGGCATGGGCGGCGAACCCGACGCCATGACCCAGGATCACCGGCCGCACGCCGCGCGGGCCGATGCGTGCCAACAGGAATTCGGCCCCGTCGTCCAGGGTGAGGATCTGGCGCACTGGCGCCCCGGCGGCGGTGGCGGCGGCGCTCAGCCGGTCGTCGCGCGGGTGCGGATGATGATCTTGGAATGCAGCGTCCGATGAACCGGGCATTTGTCGGCAATCTCCATCAGCTTGGCGTGCTGGCTTTCGTCGAGGGGACCGTCGAGGGTGATATCGCGATCGATGACATCGACCTTGCCCTCGTGGGCCTCGCATTCCGCGCAGTCTTTCGCGTGCACCTTCGCATGCCCAAGGCCCACCGTCACCTTCTGCAACGGCCAGCCCTTGCGATCGGCATACATCCGGATGGTCATCGCCGTGCAGGCGCCAAGGCCGGCCAGCAACCAGTCATAGGGCGCCGGCCCCGCATCCTGGCCGCCCATCGCGACCGGCTCGTCGGCCAGCAGCAGATGGCGGCCGATCCTGATCGTGTTGCCGAACGGGCCACGGCCGTTTTCCGCCACCATCACCCGGCCTTCGGGCGGCAGGGCGCCGGCGGCGCTGGCGGCATCGACAGCGCCGGCATCGGGGCCGGCCTCGTCGGCACGGTGGCGTGTGGTCGCCTGTGGCGGGGTTTCGGTATCGTGCAGGGTATAGCGCGCGGCCCAACTGGCGATCACCGCGGCCGCATAGGCGCCGTCTTCCGCCTCGCTCAACAGATGGTCGGCGGTGTCCAGCGACACGAAGCTCTTCGGATGGCGGGCGGCGATGAAGATCCGGGTGGCCTCGTCGATGCCGACGATCTCGTCGCGGGGCGCGTGCAGCACCAGCAATGCCTTGTGCAGCCGGCCCAGCCCTGCCAGCACGTCGGCTTCGCGGATACCGTCGAGAAAGGCGCGGGTGACGGTGATGTCACGCCCGCCGATGGGGACATGGCCCACGCCATCGGCCTCGGCGTCGGCGGGGGCACGGCCCAGATGGTGCAGGATATGCGCCGGCGCCGAGGGGGCCGCGATGGTCGCCACCGCCCGCAGGCTGGCGATGCGCGGAGCGGCGGCGAGTGCGGCCGTGCCACCCAGGCTGTGGCCGATCAGCAGCACGGGCGGCCGTCGGTGCCGGGCCAGCCAGTCGGCGGCAATCAACAGGTCGTCGACGTCGGCCACAAAGCTTGGGGCGAACCCCGGTGCATCATCGGGACCGGCGCCGGTGAAATCGATCCGCAACACGCCGAACCCCTCGGCCGCAAGGCCGCGGGCGATGCGGCTGGCGGCGAGGCTTCGGGCGCTGCAACTGAAGCAATGGGCAAAGATCGCCCAGCCGGCGGGAGCGGTGCCCGCTGCCGGCTCGTCGATCAGCGCCGGCAGATGGCGGCCATCAGGGCCGATGATCTCGGGGCGCGACGCGGGGCTCGGGTGCGACATCGGCGTGATCCTTCGACGGAGGGCGACCGGAGGCGAGCACGCCTTGCGGCGTGGCCTCCGGCCCGTCGCGGCAGTCTACCCCGCCGCGCGGTCGAAATCGCCCGTTCCCGCGTGCCGCGCTCTGCTGTGGATCAACGGGCCGGCTTTGGCGGTGGCGCCGGCTGCCGGTTGCGGGTCACGTCGGCATTGCCCGGCGCGGTCTGCGAGGGCGGATCGCTGGCAGGAAAGCTTTCCTCGACGCCTTCGTCCAGCCGCTCGTCGATATGGGCGGCATCGGCGGCCTTTGCCTCGTCCTCCGGCGGCCGTTGGTTCGCCGGCGTGGATTTGTGAGGGCGGGTGACCGCCGGCGGGTCGCTGGCCGGAAAACTGTCGTCGATCGCCTCGTCCAACTGCCCGGCTTTGCGGGCCGTCTCGTCTTCGCGCATGGCATCGGCCGCCTGATCGGCCCTGGTGCTGTTCTTGGTGTTGGTGCTGTCCATCGCGTCGGATCCTCCTTGGGGGGCCATTCTGATGTGCGGCCGACAGATGCGGCCTGCAACCCTTGGAGGCTGTGTCAGTTCCGGGGCAGCGGTCAGGCTTGGTCCTCAGCGGTCAGGCCCGGTCCTCGCGCAGATAGGGACGGCCCAGTGCCGCAGGCCCCATGCCGCCATCGCGGCGCATCACCGCCGTGGCGACCGGCACCGCCAGCGCCGCCAGATAGGGCGCCATGAACAGGATGAAGGTCGGCACCGCCACGCCGGTCGCCTGAAGGCGTGGCACCAGTGCTTCGACCGCGCCGAACAGCATGGCGCCACCGATGGCACCGACAGGGCTCCACCGCGCCAGAATGACCACGGCGATGGCGATCCAGCCCCGGCCATTGGTCATGCCCTCGATCCACATCCGGCTGCCGGCCAGGGCCAGATAGCCGCCGGCCAGCCCCGACAGGGCACCGCCGGCCAGCACGGCGGCAAAGCGGGTGGCGGCCACCGACACGCCGGCGGCGTCGGCGGCATCCGGCGCCTCGCCCACCGCCCGCAGTTTCAGCCCGCTATCGGTGCGCGCCAGATACCACCAGACCAGCACCACCAGCGGCAGGCAGGCATAGAGCAGCGCATCCTGACCGAAGATGGCGGGTCCGATGCCGGGAAGATCGGCGCCGGGCCAGTGGTCCAGGCGCGGAAAGCCCGGCACGCCACGCTGGGCGTAATCGCGGCCCAGCAGGCCGGTGATGCCGGCGCCGATCGCGGCCAGGGTCAGCCCGGTCACCACCTGATCGGCCTTGAACACCAGACAGGCGAGCGCGAAGACCAGCGCCAGCGCGGCCCCCGCCAGCACGGCCGCGATCGCGCCGAGCACCGGGCTGCCGGTCAGCAATGCGGTGACGGCACCGGCCAGCGCGCCGCAGACCATCATGCCTTCGGTGCCAAGGTTCAGCACACCGGCGCGGCCGGCGATGATCGTGCCCAGGGCTGCAAGCAGCAGCGGCATGGTCATGGCCGGTGTGGCGCTGGCCCAGTTGGTCAGGAACAGGGCGTCAAACATCGCCGGGGCTCCGGTTTGCACGGATGCGGATGCCATAGCGGGCGATCATGTCGGCCGAGACCATCGAGACCAGGATCACCCCCTGGATCAGCAGCACCACGGCCCGTGGCAGTTGATAGAACACCTGTGCGGTATCGCCCGCCACATAAAGCCCGGCGGTCAGGATGGCGACCACCACCACCGGCAGCACGCCGAAGCGGGCAAGGAAGGCGATGACGATGGCCGAAAAACCGGTGCCGGTGGCGAGTGCCTGGGTCAGCCTGAATTCCTGGCCAGCCGCGATCATGAACCCGCCCAGCCCCGCGAGGGCACCCGACAGCAGCACCGATCCGGCGATCACACCCGCCACCGGCAGCCCGCAGGCAAAGGCGACGCGGGCATCGGCACCGACGGCGGCCACCCAGGCACCGATGCGCGACCGTTCCGCCACCAGCCACAACAGGCCCGCGATCATCAGGGCCGCAATCAGCCCGACATGGACCTTGCCCCAGCCCAGTTGGGCCAGCCGTTCGACGCCCGGCTGATAGCTGTCGGAATAGGGGAAGCTGCTGGCCGGATCCTTCCACACCCCGAACACCAGATGCTGCACCAGCAGGGCGGCCACATAGTTCAGCAGCAGGGTGGTGATGATCTCGTTCACCCCCAGCCGGCGTTTCAGGATCAGCGGCGGCAGGGCGCCCAGCATGCCGCCGGCCATGGCGGCCAGCGCCATCAGCAGCAGGCGCGCTTCCGGCGCGCCGGCATCGGTGACCGCGACCCAGGTGGCGAAGATCGCGCCCATCCAGACCTGACCCTCGATGCCGATGTTCCAGAACCCGACGCGCAGGGCCGCCGCCGCCGCCAGCCCGACCACGATCAGCGGTGTCGCCGCCACCATGGTCAGCGACAGCCCCTCGGCGGTGAAGAAGGTGAAGATGACGAATTCGTTCAACACGTCGCGCGGCGGCACGCCCGATGCCGCCAGCATCAACACCGTCAGCCCCAGGCCGACACCCAGGCCCACGACCAGGGCCGCCACTGTGTGGCGGGGCCGGACGTCGCGCCGTGGTGCCATGGTGACCCGCCAGGGCAGATGCCACCGCCGGGGTGGCCGGCCGGCTATGGGGCCGGCTATGGGGGCGGTGTGGGTTGGCGGGGGCGTGGTCATCAGGCCGGCTCCGCCATGGGGGCAATGGGGGCAATGGGAGTATGGGCCGGGGCATGTCCGGCGACCATCAGGGCGCCGATCTCGGCACGGGCGGCGCCGCGCGGCAACTCGCCCACGATGCGGCCGCGATTGATCACGCCGATGCGGTCGGATACCGCCAGGATCTCGTCCAGATCGTCGCTGATCAGCAGCACGGCGGCGCCGGCGTCGCGGGCGCGGACCAGCCCGGCGCGCACGGCGCCGGCCGCGCGCACATCCAGCCCGCGGGTGGGGGAATGGGCCAGCACCACGGCGGTATCGGGGTCGTCCAGCTCGCGCGCCAGCACCAGCTTCTGGGCGTTGCCGCCGCTCAACAGCCGGGCGATGGTGCGTGGACCGGCACCGGCGATCTCGTGAACCGCGATCGCCCTGCGGGCCCTGGTCTCCATCGCCTTGCGGTCCAGCCAGATCCGGCCGCCGCGCAGCCGGGTCAGCGACAGGTTCAGCGCCACCGGCAGGCTGGCCGCCAGTGCGGTGTGAAAGCGGTCGGCCGGAACGATCCTCAACCCGGCGCGCCGCCGTGCCGCGGGCGGCTGGCGGTCGAAGGCCTGGCCGTCGATGACGATCTGGCCGGCATCGGGCTGGCGCAGGCCCGCGATCATCTCGGCCAGTTCCGTCTGGCCGTTGCCGCCCACGCCCGCCAGCCCATAGATCTCGCCGCCATGCACGGCGATCTGCACCCCGTGCAGGGTAGGGGCGCCGTCATCGCGCCGGCCGGCGAGGTCGTTGACATAGAGACGCATCAGGCCCGGCCGGGCGGGCGCCGGTGGCATGGACGGTTCCGGTTCACCCACCATCAGCCGCGCGAGTTCGGCCGGACCAAGGCCGTCGGCGGGCAGGTCATGGGCCACGGTTTCGCCCGCGCGCATCACCGTTACCCGATCGGCCACGGCGGCGATTTCATGCAGCTTGTGGCTGATCAGAATGATGGCGCGGCCTTCATCCGCCAGCCGGCGCAGGGTGGCGAGCAGGGATGCGGCCTCGCTGTCGGCCAGAACCGCCGTGGGCTCGTCGAGGATCAGGATCCGGGCGCGGGTGATCAGCGCCTTCACGATCTCCACCCGCTGCATTTCGGCGACCGACAGATCGGCGACGCGTGCCGACGGGTCCAGCGCCAGCCCGGCTTCGGCGCCGGCGTCGGCGATCCGGCGCGCGATGCCGGATGCTGACAGGCCCTTCAGGGCGCGGCCGCAGGCGAGGCGCAGGTTTTCGGCCACCGTGAAGCCGCGCACCAGTTTGAAATGCTGGTGGACCATGGCGATGCCAAGGCTGGCCGCCATATCGGGGTCGGCCGCGTCGACCGCGCGCCCCGCCACCGACACCCGGCCGCGATCGGGCGCATAAAGCCCGGTCGCCACCGTCATCAGGGTCGATTTGCCGGCGCCGTTCTCGCCCAGCAGCGCATGGATCTCACCGAAGCGGGCGACGAAGCGCGCCGCTTTCAGCGCCGGCTTGCCATCGAAGGATTTATCGATGCCGGCAAGCCCCAGCGCCTCTCCGCCGCCCGCGACGGTCATTTCGGCAACGTGCCGCTGGTGCCCCGGACCAGGAAGTCCATGGCGAAGAGCTGGCCCACATCCAGCGTGGCGCCATCGGCCACCACCACCTTGCCCGACTGGTCGGTGATCGGCCCCTTCCAGATGTCCAGGCTGCCATCGGCGATCGCGGCCCTGGTTTTCAGGATGTCGGCCTTCTGCGCGTCGGTCAGGGCCGTGCCGGTGAATTCCGAGATGTCGACCACACCGGTCGACAGACCCTCGAAATAGCTGCCGCCTTCGAAGGTGCCGTCGATGGCGGCCTTCACCTGCGGCACCACGAAGGCGCCCCAGTTCCAGGTCGCGGCCATGATATGGGCATTGGGGGCCGAGGCCGACATGTCGGCGTTATAGCCGATCGACTTCACGCCGGCGCGTTCGGCGGCGACCTGCGGTCCGGGGGTGTCCTGATGCTGGCCGATGACATCGGCGCCCTGTTCGATCAGCGCCTTGGCGGCGGCTTCCTCGCGCACCGGATCGTACCAGGTGTTGGTGAACGACACCGCGACCTCGGCCTTCGGGTTGACCGACTGCGCGCCCAGGGCGAAGGCGTTGGCGTTCCACAGCACCAGCCCCAGCGGATAGGCGGCGACGAAGCCCAGCTTGTTGGATGTGGTGGCATAGCCGGCGGCCATGCCGGCGAGGTAAAGCGACTCGTAGGACCGGCCGTAATACGACGCCAGATTGGGCGCCGTGGTATAGCCGGCCGCATTCATGAACACCACGTCCGGGTGGCGGGCGGCGGCTTCCTTGAAGGCGTCGGAATAGCCGAAGGCAGTGCCGATGATGATGTTGAAGCCCCGGCCGACATAGCGGTCGATCACCTGCGACACCCGCTCGGTCACCTCGGGGATGCTCTCGGTATAGGCGGTCGGGATGCCGAGCTCGGTCTCGATCGCCTTGCGCGACTGGTCATGAGCCCAGGTCCAGCCCAGATCGCCGACCGGGGCGATATAGATGAACGCGACCTTTGGGTCGCCCTTGATGCCCATGGCCGCATCGGCGGGTGCCGGTGTGGTCGACATCAGGCCGAGTGCCACCATCGCCGCCATAAGGGCTGCGCGTATCCGCATGTGATCTGTTCCTTGGGAAGACGTGTCAGACGGGTAAGGGTGGGGGGCCGAGGTCGGTCCGGTCTCGTGTCAGTCGAGCATCTTGTTGATCCGGAAGACATTGCCTTCCGGGTCGAGCAGCACGGCCTGATACCAGTTGTAATAGGTGTGATAGGGCGCCTTGATCAGCGTCGCGCCCCGTTCCACCGCCTTGGGCACCATGGCGTCGACCTCCTCGACGGTGTCGACATCGATGTTCAGCAGGAATCCGACGCCGGTGGGGTTCGAGAAATCCTGAAGCTTCAGCAGGTCATAGGCGTCGGGCGCGTTGAAGCCGATGGCACAGGGCCCGGCGTCGATCCCCCGGAAGATCGGCGATCGGATCGCCTCGATCTCGGGGAAGCCGAAAACCTCGCTATAGAAGCCCGACAACGCCACCACGTCGCGGGCGAAGATGTTCACATAGCTCAGATGCGCCATCAGGCGTCACTCCCGGTCATGGACGACATCGTTCGTGGGATGCCTGCCGGTCAGGCGGCGTCGCGGCCCTGGGCGGTCTGTTTGGTGAACTTCATGTACAGGTGGTCGCCCGACGAGACCGGCGCATATTTCGGCGGATGCTCGGGGCTCTGGCAGCTATCGAGGCAGGTGACCATCGCGTCGTAATTCGGCTGATGGAAGAAGACCAGCGAGATGCGGCGGCTGTCGCCGGCCTTGTCGCGCGGCGGGTTGACCACCCGGTGCATGGTGGAAATCCAGGTGTCGTTGGTCCACTGCATCATCAGGTCGCCGATATTGACCACGAACGAGCCGGGGATGAACGGCACGTCGACCCATTCGCCCAGCTTGTTACGCACCTGCAATCCGCCCGGCCGGTCTTCCTGGCGCACGATGGTCAGGCTGCCATAATCGGAATGGGCACCGGCGCGCATCTGGCCGGGCAGCGGCTCTTCGGCCTGGCTTGGGTAGTTCAGCACCCGGAACATGCTGATATGGCGGTCGATCTTGTCGTCGAAGAAGCTCTCGGGCAGATCCAGCGCCAGGGCGAACAACCGCATCAGATCGGCGGCAAGCTGCTCCTGCGCGGTGAAATAGGCCTGCCACACCGGCCGCAGCTCGGGCAGGTCGTCATCGGGCCACGGATTGGGCGCGAAATGCACCGCGGCCACGCCCTCGGTGAAATAGGGGTCGTCGGCGGGTACGTCGAAGGGGCCGACCGAGAAGCTTTCCTTGAGGTCGGGCGGGGTCGGGTCGTCGAGGCTGTAGGACAGACCTTCCTCGGCCAGCCCGCTATAGCCGCGGACCTGATCGGGCGAGGGCTGGCCGACCTTGCGCTTCAGCGGCTCGGGCAGGTCGAAGAACCGGCGCGAGACGTCATAGGTGTCGGACACCAGATCCGCCGGCACGCCATGGCCGGTGATGACCATGAAACCGATATCGCGGCAGGCCCGGCCGATTTCGGCCGCGACCCGGGCCTTGCCCTCGGGCGTGCCCAGGTAATAGTCCGACAGGTCGATGACGGGAACGTTTTCGAGTGGCATGGATGCCTCCACAACGCGGGGACCGCTGGCGCGCCGGTTTGATCGGCGCGCATATTCTGGGCGGCATGGCCCGCCGCCAACGCCGGCACGCCGCGATCAGGCGGCCCTCCGGGCTGTCGGGTATCGGGCCAGGTGCTGCGTTCGCATGCGGGGGCATTGCGTCGGCGACCTGCTGCGGGGCAGGGACGCTGGCGTTGTAGAGATACGCAAAACCCATGCCAGGGGCCGGGAGAATTCCTGCCATCGCATGGTCAGGAAAAGCCTGACCATCTGGTCAGTTTTCCGACGGCGTGCGTTCAGAATTTGATTAAATATTCACCATATGCACATTCCATGGCCATTCTGCCCGAAATATCGGCAGAGATGCCATGGCCATGGCCATGGCCGGCTGGCGATGCCGGGTCAGTCCATGATGCGGGGCGTGACCAGATGGGTCAGGGGCGCGCCGGCCGCGAGGCGGTTGACATTGTCCACCGTGACCGCGGCAAGCCGCTGGTCGACGGCCGCCGAGCCATTGCCGGCCACATGGGGCGTGATGATCAGATTGGGCGCGCGCCACAGCGGATCATCGGCGGGCAGGGGTTCGGGATCGGTGACGTCCAGACCGGCGCCCCCGATCCGGCCTTCCAGCAGGGCCGCGAGCAGGGCGGTCTTGTCGACCACCGCGCCGCGCGCGACGTTGATCACCAGCGCATGGTCCGGCAGCGCGTCCAGAACCGTGCGGCCGATCAGCCCGCGGGTGGCATCGCCCAGCGGCAGGCAGGCATAGAGCACGTCGGTGCGCGGCAGCACCGATGCCAGATCGCCGATCGGCACCACCTCGTCGGCCAGCGGGTGGGGGCTGGCGCTGCGGGTCGCGGCGATCACCCGCGCGCCGAACGGTTTCAGGCGCCGGGCCGTCTCCACGCCGATCGATCCGAAACCGAGCATGGTGACGGTGCGGCCTTCCAGCGAGCCCATGTCGCGCTGGATGCTGCGATCCCATTCCTGACGGGCATGGGCGATGGCGGCGTCGGGCAGCCGGCGGATCAGCGCCAGCATCATGGTGAGGGCGTGTTCGGCGACCGTGGGGGAATAGGCGCCGCCGGCATTGGCGACCAGCAGGCCATCAGGCACGCCATGGCCATCGAGAGGGTCGAAACCCGCGGTCAGCAACTGGACGAGTTTCAGCCGCGGCCTGGCAGCCGCCACCAGATCCCGCACCTTGGGCGACCAGTATTGCGAGATCATGGCAATCGCATCGACACCGTCCGCCAGGGCGCGGGCGAAATCGTCGCCGTTCTGGGCGATGATCGGCTCGTGTCCCGCCTCTGTCAGCTTTGCCGCCACCATGTCGCGACCATTGGGGGTCCAGACGGCGATGCGCATGGGATGGCTCTCCTGCTCAGGATCGGGCGGTGCGTGCCTGATTGTGGTCTACCTTTAAGTGCCGCGTGCGCGAAGATTCCGCAAGCCTTTGTCGGCGGCGCCCCGGTGCTGCGGCGATCTGTGTGGGCCATGTTCGCAACAGGTCTGGCAACGGATGCCGCCGCGTCACATATCTTTGGAACGATGCAGAAGCAGACCCGACCGGGGGCCGTAACCGCCGGCATGAAGGGAGGACAAGGGCGATGGAGAAGCTCGTCGACCGTCTGGCGTCCTATGGCGCCTATCACCGCGACATGCGGAATATTCTCACCCATTTCATCGGCATACCCATGATCGTGGCCGCGGTCGCCATTCTGCTGTCACGGCCGATCGTGGATCTGGGCGACCTGTCGCTCAGCCCGGCGATGGTGGTGGCGGCGCTGGCCGCTGTCTATTATCTGGCGCTGGATCTGCGCTTCGGGCTGGTGATGACCGCTCTGTTGGCGCTGACGGTCGCGATCGGCGATGCGCTGGCCGTGGCACCGATGGCGGTATGGCTGGGTTGGGGGCTGGGGCTGTTCATGGTCGGCTGGGCCTTCCAGTTCGCCGGCCACTACTATGAAGGCCGCAAGCCCGCCTTCCTCGACGATCTGGCCGGGCTGTTGCTGGGGCCCTTGTTCGTGGTCGCCGAGGCAGCCTTCATGGTGGGGCTGCGGCGCGAGGTCGCGTCCGCGATCGAGACCCGTATCGGTCCGGTCCGGGTGCGGGAGCGGGGCCGTCAGCGCGGTTGATGCCGCGACCCTGCCGGCCATGGGCGTGCCGCGCGCGCCGGGCGTTCAGCCCGTCGCGCGCCCCGCGCTGCCATGGCGGCCATAGACGAAATACCGCTCGGCATCCTCATCCGTGATGCCGGGCCCAGGTTCCACCGACACCTCGCGCGGATTGACCGGCTCGCCGCATTCGGAACACGCCATCACCGGCTGAAACACATGGCCGCAGGGCAGGTGGCGGTGCAGCACCGGCACGCCGTCGCTGTCGCTGCGCCAGGTGTCGCCCCATTTCAGAATCGACATCAGCACCGGATAGAGATCGAGCCCCTTCTGCGTCAGGCGGTATTCCTCGCGCACCGGCCGATCCTGATAGGGCACGCGCACCAGCACCCCGGCCTCGACCAGCTTGCGCAGCCGGTCGGCCAGCACATGGCGGGTGATGCCCAGGCGCGACTGGAAATATTCGAACCGTCGCACCCGCATGAAGCACTCGCGCAGGATCAGCAGCGTCCAGCGGTCGCCGATCACCGACAGGGTACGGGCGATCGAGCATTGCTCTTCTTCCAGTTCCTTCCACCGCATCTGGTGGCGTCTCCCTTGCTTCGCCGGCGGCAGGCACCGGTCGCGATGCCATAGCCTAGCTTGACAGGTTCCAATTTGGAACGCACTCTTGGAAGGTTCCTATATGGAACTGACCAGCACGGATGCCTCGCCGCCGCCTTGTGTTCCGCGCCCTGAACGGGCCTGTGCCGCTGAGCCCGCAACAGAAACCGCCTGGAGACGCCAACCGATGAGCCTGCCTGAAAGCTTCAAGCGCCGCCTGCAACTCCCGGTCATCGGGTCGCCGCTGTTCATCCTGTCCAACCCCGATCTGGTGATCGCGCAGTGCAAGGCGGGCATCGTCGGCTCGTTCCCGGCGCTGAACGCGCGCCCCGGCCCGGTGCTGGAAGACTGGCTGAAGCGGATCCGCGACGAGCTTGGCCAGTGGGATGAGGATCATCCCGACCAGTTGTCGGCGCCTTACGCGGTGAACCAGATCGTGCACCGGTCGAATGAGCGGCTGGCCCATGACATCGACATGTGCGTGAAATATCAGGTGCCGGTGGTGATTTCGTCGCTGGGTGCCCGCGCAGAGCTGAACGAGGCGGTCCATTCCTATGGCGGTTTCGTGCTTCACGACGTGATCAACGACCGCTTCGCCCGCAAGGCGATCGAAAAGGGCGCCGATGGCCTGATCCCGGTCTCGGCCGGCGCCGGCGGCCATGCCGGCACGTGGTCGCCCTTCGCGCTGGTGCAGGAAATCCGCACCTGGTTCACCGGCACCATCGCGCTCTCGGGCTCGATCTCGACCGGCGCCTCGATCCTGGCGGCGCAGGCGATGGGCGCCGACCTCGCCTATATCGGTTCCGCCTTCATCGCCACGACCGAGGCGAACGCGACCGAGGCCTACAAGCAGGCGGTGGTGGACAACAGCGCCGCCGATATCGTCTACACCAATCTGTTCACCGGCGTGCATGGCAACTATCTGCGCCCCAGCATCGTCTCCGCCGGCCTCGACCCCGACAACCTGCCCGAGAGCGACCCGTCGAAGATGGATTTCGGATCGGGTGGCGGCATGAAGTCGAAGGCGTGGCGCGACATCTGGGGCTGCGGCCAGGGCATCGGCGCCATCGACGCGGTGCAGCCAGCGGCCGAACTGATCGCCCGCTTCAAGCGCGAATACGTCGAAGCCCGCGCCAGCCTGATCGGCCGCTCCGCCGCCTATATCTGAGGCAGTGAGTTTGACGGCCTTGTGACTGCGCGGCGACGGCCAGTTCCGTCGCCGCCCCGACGCACCCTCCCGGTGCAGCACCTCGGATGCCAGGGCGTCCGCGTTCATCCGGACGCCCGCCCACTCCCCCTCGGCATCCAGCCCCCGACCTGTCAGGCCGGGGGCTTTTCTTTGGGATCGCACGGAACCCTTGCCTGCACCGTCGCCCTGGCGGCGACACAGCGTCGCTGGCCGGCCGGCTTTCGCGGCGGTGGCGGGCGGGATAGGCTGGCTGGTGGTCGAGATGGCCGGGTACGGCCGTCTCTCGTGGTGTCGCCAGCGGAAGGGCAGGGCATGAGCAGGATCGACGGCGAGAGCGCGGGCGAGGCGGAGCCGGGGGGCTGTGCCGCGGTGGAGATGGTGATCCGTGGCCGGCCGCGGGATATCGGCGGGTTGAACGTCGCGCGGCTGCTGCCCTATGCCAAGCGCCGCGCGGTGGGGCCGTTCGTGTTTTTCGATCGCATGGGGCCGGTCAGCTTCGATCCCGGCACCGGGCTGGACGTGCCGCCGCATCCGCATATCGGGTTGGCGACGCTGACCTATCTGTTCGCCGGCGCCATCGTTCATCGCGACAGCCTGGGCACGGTGATGACCATCCGGCCCGGCGCCGTCAATCTGATGACCGCCGGCCATGGCGTCGCCCATTCCGAGCGCATGGCGCCGGAAGACCGCGCCTCAGGCATGGTGCTCGACGGGGTGCAGATCTGGCTGGCGCAGTTGAAGGGCGACGAGCGGGGCGCCCCCGGCTTCAGCCATCATGCCGCCGACGATCTGCCGGAGCTGCGCATCGGTGCCGGCGTCAGCCTGCGGGTGGTGGCGGGCGAGGCCTTCGGCGCCCGGTCGCCGGTGCCGGCCCCCGGCGGCGCGCTGTGCCTGGACATCATGCTGGATGCCGGCTGTGCGATCGAGATCCCCGACGACGTGCCGGAGCGTGCGCTGGCGATCATTTCGGGCGATGCCGCGATCGACGGCGTGGTGCATGAGGCGGGTGGTCTGGCCGTGCTGCGGGCGGGTGCGCGGCCGCTGGTGCAGGCGACCGAGGCCCCGGCGCGCGTCATGCTGATCGGCGGTCCGCCGCTGGATGGGCCGCGGGCGATGTGGGGGAATTTCGTCGCCAGCGACCCGGCGCTGATCGAGGATGCCAAGCGCCGCTGGGCCGATGGCGATTCTCCGGCCGTGGCCGAGGAGACCAGCCGCCTGCCGCTGCCGCCCGGCTGAGCGCCGGGCATCGCCGCCTTGTCACTGGGCGGTCACGGGTGACACCCGCCGGTCACGGGCGCCACAGCCCTGCCTCTCTCTGGTTGCGCGATGCTCGCAGGCGGGTGGTGGAGCCGGTGTGGTGCGCGCGCCATATCCACTGGTGATGAAGCGGCCGCAGATGGTGGCGGCCGGCAGTGGCGACAGGATGGCGCGGATGACCAGCATGGCAGCATCGGCAATGGTGGCACTGTATGTGTCGGGCATCATGCTGGGTGCCATGGTGTTCTTTTCCGGCATCGTGGCGCCGACCGTGTTCACCACGCTGGAGCCCGAACCCGCCGCCCGGCTGATCCGCCGGATCTTTCCGCGCTATTATCTGGTGCTGATCCTGGCCGGCTTCGTCGCCGCCATCGCCGCCGCCATGGCCGCGCGCTGGCTGCCGACCCTGTTGTTCACGCTGGTGGCGGCCGGCGGGCTGGTGGCGCGCCACGGCATCATGCCGGCGGTGAACCGCGCGCGTGACGCCGAACTGGCCGGCGGCCCGATCGCCGGCCGCCGGTTCCAGCACCTGCACCGCGCCAGCATGCTGTTGAACGTGGCGCAGTTGATCGCCGCCGCGGTGGGGTTCGGCCTGCTGGCCTGAGGTTGTCGTCGCGCTGTCAGGCCGATGGCCGCATAGCCTTGGCGCCGCCGGCCTGCATGATTTCAATGGTGTTGCCGGCCGGGTCGGCGACATAGGCCGAGGCCGTGCCATCGCGATGCGCCTTCACCGGCCCGAAGGCCGCGGCATCGGGCCGTTCCACCGCCAGATGCGGCGGGTGCTGATCGGGGATCACCAGCGCCAGGGCGGTGTTGGCGAAGCCGAGCAGCGCCCAACTGCTGTCCTGATACAGCACCCGCACCGCAAAGCGGGCGCGATACCAGTCCACCGCCACGGCGATATCGGTAACGGCGATCGCCACATGATCGAGCCGGTCCAGAGCCGCGCCCGCCGCCGGCGCGCCATCGGATGCTGGGGCAGGTGTGGTTCCGTCGGTCATGTCGCGCCTCGCCTGGAAATGCCGGGCCGGCCTCAAAAGGGGGGGGGCGGGCCGATCCGATGGGGAATGATAGAGCGGCGGACGGTTCTGGCAACAGTGTGGTGCCGGTTTGTGGCGCGGCGCGCGTCCGTCTTATCGGGTGCATTGCACCATGATTATTTCTCTTGATGCGATGTGTTCCACACCAATAACCTGCTGTGACACCACCTACGAGGCACGCACCGCCTGTCGCCGCCTGCGCCGCGTGGCCCGCGCCTGCCAGGATTTCGGCCAGCGGGTGCAATATTCCGTGTTCGAATGCGATGTCGACCCGGCCCAATGGGCCATGCTCCGCGCCCGTCTGCTCTCAGAAATCGACCCCGACCGCGACAGCCTGCGCTTCTACCGCCTGGGCGCCAACTGGCGCCCCAAGGTGGAACATGTCGGCGCCAAACCCGCCACCGATTTCGACGCGCCGCTGATCATCTGACCCACCCCCCTACTCACCGCGTCAACACGAGCTGAAGCTTGACCGTGTCGATTTTTTCAACCACTTTGTAGGTCGAGAAAATCGGCACGAGGCGCAGGTATGACCGAGCACGTCAAAACCAAAATTTTGCAGGATCCTGCCGACGTCGATCAGCGACTCGAGCAGCTTGGATTGACTCGCGAGGGATTGATCCGCGTGATCCACGTCGCGCTAGCTGAACGCAACAACGCTACCGGCCTGCATCCGTCGAATGCGCCTGGTACCTTCTCCTACCATCACGGTGTAGCAGCCCTCCGCCGCGAATACCTGGGAGACGATTGGGAGAAGGATGACAGCGACGGAATAGAGTCGATCCGCAATGACTCCATTGGTGTCAAGGTCTCCTTCGGCAATGTCGGTGAAGCCTGCGGCCGCGATCATCCCAAACCGCGTTCCAAAAAGGGGGCGGGGGCGGAACGTGCCAGCGGGCCAACCCTTTTTGAGCACGCTGGAGTGGGCGATCTCGAATCCTATGCGGTGAAGCCAGTTGATGGCCTTCCGCTGTATTACCTGATGATGGATCGGCAGGGCCGAGCAGAACTCACGCGCCCGGTTATTGCCCGCGGCACCTTCGTGGCGGCTATAGAGCGCATCTTTCTGATCAAGGACGTTGAAGAAGACGACACGATCCTGCCGCTCAATGCCGATGATGTCGCGGATGATTTCGAGCCGCAGATCGTTCGTAAGTAGAACGACCGATGTTCAACGCAGGGAGATTATCACTCGCCCGGGCGAGGCGGGGCATGACGGCCAAAGCTCTGGCTGAAAAGGCCGGAATTGGGGTGGACACGATTACGCGGCTTGAAAGGGGCCGCAATGAGCCGGAACTCGAAACCATTGAGAAGTTGAGCGAGGCCTTGGGCTATCCGCTAAACTTCTTCCAGGGTGATGATATTGAGGAGGTCGATGTTGGGGCAGTCAGCTTCCGCTCGTTCTCAAAGATGACTGCCCGCGAACGGAACGCAGCTACCGCTGCGGGGTCACTCGGCTTGCTGCTCAATCGATGGATTGAGGACCGCTTCGGCTTGCCCCATCCGGATTTCCCTGACGAGTTGTCAGAGGAAACAGACCCTGAAGTTGCTGCGGCCCGCCTGCGTCAGCATTGGGGGATCGGGCAACAGCCCGTCGGCAATCTATTGGGCTTGCTGGAAACCAAAGGTATTCGAATGCTGTCGCTGTCTGAGAATACGGCGTCGGTCAACGCCTTCTCGTTCTGGCGTGGTGGAAAGCCCTACGTATTCCTGAACAACTTCAAGAGCGCCGAAAGCAGTCGCTTCGACGCGGCTCATGAGCTTGGTCACTTAGTCTTGCATAGGCATGGTGATCCCAAAGGTGATCGCTCGCTTGAGAAAGAGGCCAACGGCTTTGCTTCTGCCTTCCTGATGCCTGCTGACGATGTGCTGGCGCGCGTTCCGCGCATGATCTCGACCGACGTCATCCTCAAGGCCAAGCTGCGTTGGCGCGTGTCTGCAATAGCTTTTGCCTATCGGTTACACCACATTGGGCGGTTATCAGATTGGCAGTACAAGTCAATCTGCATCGACCTTTCACGTCGAGGCTATCGGTCAGGCGAGCCTGTCGGTATCGAGCGGGAAACATCGGTACTGTGGAAAAAGGTGCTGACAATACTTTGGCAGGAAAGAGTCACACGCGATGATATTGCTACAGAACTGGGACTTCCGCGCGATGAACTAGACAGCCTTATTGGGAGCCTGATAGGAAACGAACGGGACAGGCCTCCAATTAGGCGAGGACCACTCAATGCTGTCTGATGCCACCGCCCACTGTGCGTCGCTCCCCGTGCGGAAGCGTGGATTGAAACCGGACATGGGTGCCGAACACGTTGCTGGCCGTGACGTCGCTCCCCGTGCGGGAGCGTGAATTGAAACTCGCCCTCGGCCGACCATGGCGCGTCGGGGTCCGGTCGCTCCCCGTGCGGGAGCGTGGATTGAAACGAGATGGCGGACATGTCGGTCGTGCTGATGAGCGTCGCTTCCCACGCGGACGCAATGCATGCCCTGATGATGGAGCGCCAGAGCCAGTGGACAGCCGGCTTTAACCGCGCCGGGGTTTTCGTCCCGTCTGGCGCTTCAACCGCTTACATACGGTTGCATTTTCCAGCCAGGATCAGCCCGCAGTCTGTTCCCGCCGCGCCAATGTCAGATACCGGGTCAGGTTGCGTGCGCCCGCAGCGGCGGCTTTGAGATAGCGATTGCGGTCATCGGGCGTCAGGTCGGGGCTGTCGGCGATCGCGATGTTGAGGCCGACCAGATAGGACTGAAACGCGGCGCCGGCGGTGGAGGTCGCTGTCAGGGTCAGTGCCTGTGTGGCGATCGCGTTGCGCCATGTGTCGAGGGCGATACAGATGCCGGGCTCGCCCTCTGGAGCCGACCAATGCTCAAGAACCTGGTCATCGAGAATGGCCCAATCCGCCGCCAGGGTGGCGACGGGGCAGGGGGGCGACTCATGACGGTGTTGCGCGTCTTCGGCCTTCGCCATGGGGTGTCTCCTCGACGATGGACCTGTGTTGAGTGACTGCGTCTGGTTACCGCTCAGGATTAGCACCAAAATGGTGTCAATATCAAACCAGAATCATCGTAATGGTGCTATTCGGATGACGGGGCGATCTGGTGGGATCGCATCCATGACAATGCCACCCAAGGAGGCCGCCCGGCTGACGATCCTGCGCGACGCGGCAGGGCTGTCGCGCAGGGAACTGGCCGATCGCCTCAACACCAGCTATCAGCAGATCCACCGTCTGGAGACTGGGGAGCGCAAGCTGTCGCCCGATTGGATCCGGCGCATCGCCCGCGTGCTTGGTGTGCGCGAGGATGCGTTCTTCTCCGATGGTCCGGTTGGTGATGCTTTCCTGACCGCGCCCCCGCAACTGGCCGCACGGCCGGCTCCGCAGGCTCGCGACGCTGAGTTGTTGCCGGTGTTCGGCAACGCGTCGCGTGAATTCGACGGCGCCTTGCGTATGGATGATGTGGTGGTTCAGTACATCGATCGGCCGCGCTCGCTGGATCGTGCACCGGCCGCGTATGGCGTCTTTGTGCACGGCGAGAGCATGGAGCCGCGCTATTCGCCGGGGCAGGTCGTTCTGGTGGACCCGGCACGGCCGGTTACATCGGGCTGCTATGTGGTGATACGGATGGCCAGATCGTCGGGCACGACAATCGGCGCGGTGCGGCGGCTGGTGGAGCGTTCCGCCGGGGGTGTGATCACCGAGACGCTGACCCCGCCGGTGCGGCATCGGGATGCCGATGAAACGGTGGCCGTTCTCCACCGAGTGGTCGGCGCGCTCGACGTCTGAACCACTGTCGTTGGCGCGTTTCAATGGTGTGTGGTTCCCGACAGACAGAAACCGGGGGCCCACGGGGGCCTGCGGCCCCCGTGCCTCTTCCTTCTCTTCCTTCTCTTCCTTCCGCCGCGCCCGTCCGCTCGTGTCCTTGCCGCCGTCAGGCTGGCCGGTGGCGGAGATCATCGTGGTGCCCGGCCGGATTATCCGAGGTCGATCGGTTCTGCGGGTGTGCGATCGCGATCGATATCGAGTGCCGCGCCGCCGGCGTCCCGGCCGATCGCTGCAAGCAGGGAGCCGAGGCGGATTCTGCCCTCAGTGATCTGACATTCGGGCCGGGCCGCGTCGTTCAGGGTGGTCTGCGGTTCGGTTTCATCGGCGGGGGTGCTGGCCGTGATTGACGCCATGTTGCCCCCTGCACGTGATGACTGACGCTTGAGCCAGTTTATGGGGCATGGCGTCGGCTCGGCAAGTGCCCGGCGCGATCAGGCGGGGCTCGTTTCTCGCTCCAGTTCCCGGGGGTCCACGGGGGCCTGCGGCCCCCGTGCCTCTTCCTTCCGTCCGCGCGCGTCCGGCGCGCGCGCCCGCCGTCAGTCCGTCGTGTCGGGCTCCGGTCGGCGATCCAGTGCGCCGATGCCTTTGACGATGATGCGGGTGATCTGGTCGGCGGCGCGGTCGAATTCGGCGCGGGGGAGGCGGTCGCGGTCGAGCACGGCCTGGATCTGGCAGGAGAAATCGGCGTAGTGCTGGGTGATGGCCCAGATCATGAACAGCAGGTGGTATGGGTCGACGGGGTCGATGCGGCCCTGGGCTGCCCAGCGGTCGATATCGGCGGCGCGGGTGGCGGCCCATTGGCGCAGGGTGGTGCGCAGATAGCCCATCAACTGGGGGGCGCCGTGGATGACCTCGTTGGCGAAGACCTTCGAGGCGGCGGGGCGGGTGCGGGACAGCTCCATTTTGGCGCGGACATAGTGGCCGATGGCCTCGACCGGGTCGTCGCTGACGCCGAAGCGGTCGGCGGCTTCGAACCATTCGGCGATGATGCTTTCCAGCACGCGGGCGTAGAGCTGGTTCTTGGTGCGGAAATAATAGTGCAGGTTGGCTTTGGGCACGCCGGCGCGTTCGGCGATGGCGGCGGTGCTGGCGCCACGGAAGCCCATTTCGGCGAACACCTCTTCGGCCGCGGCCAGGATGGCCACGGTGTTTTCCTCGCGGATCTGCGCCTTGCGGGGCAGGGCGCGCGCGGGGGTGTCGGCGCCGGAGGGGCTGGCCGTGGTCATCTGGGGGCGTTCCTCGAGTCAGGGGGCGGCGGTTGATCGGTGTCTCGTGGATGGTGGCGTGCGAAACCTGTTCAGGACATCTTGACCGCTTGGTCAGGATACGTCTAACCTGTTCTTCAGGCGATGAAGATCGACAAGGTCGGGTCGCCGCTGGCACGGATGCGGCGCCGCTTGCGCAACATCGTTTCAGAACCAGATCAGAAACAAGATCCGAGAGGCCGCGTCAAGCGGCCCGGTGAGGACGAGCGCCGGCCAACAAGGAACCGGCGCCGCCCATGACAGTGAGAGCAGGCAAACCGCGCCGACGCGAACGCCGGACACCCCGTCCCATGCCTTCGATCGACCGCCGGGAGGCCATTTGGAATGACACGAGACCCCGACTCCGCGCAGACGCGCTCGCGCGGATAGACGCGCGCGTGGCCCGCGATCCGTGGCTGGCCGTTGCGTGCTGCCATGCCGTTTGGTCCCATCCGTGCGATCGTCTGTGATCGCGGCGACGGCTGATCTGTGGCCCGGAGGGGATTCCGGTGCCCATACGTTGCCGTCGACATCCTGCCTATCCCCCCGCACCCACCTTCTCCCCCGCATCCGCCATATGAAGAGAGATCCCATGTCCCGGACCATCGCGCATCTGATCGGCGGCACCCGCACGGCCCCTGAAGGCCCGCGCCGCGCGCCCGTGTTCAACCCGGCGACCGGCGAGCAGGTGGCCGATCTGGGCCTTGCGACCGCGGCCGAGGTGACCCGCGCGATCGATGTGGCGGCCGAGGCGTTTCCGGCCTGGGCGGCGACCCCGCCGGCGCGGCGGGCGCGGGTGATGTTCAAGTTCAAGGAGTTGCTGGAGGCGCGCGCCGACGACATCGCCCGCGCGATCAGCGCCGAGCACGGCAAGACCCATGCCGATGCCCTGGGCGAGGTGGCGCGCGGCATGGAGGTGGTGGAATTCGCCTGCGGCATTCCGCAATTGCTGAAGGGTGAATACAGCCGCAATGTCGGCCCGATGATCGACAGCTTCGACATGCGCGAGCCGCTGGGGGTGGTGGCCGGCATCACGCCGTTCAATTTCCCGGCGATGGTGCCGCTGTGGATGTTTCCGCTGGCGATCGCCGCCGGCAACACCTTCGTGCTGAAGCCGTCGGAGAAAGACCCGAGTGCGGCATTGCTGGTGGCGGAACTGGCCCATGAAGCCGGCCTGCCGGCGGGGGTGCTGAACGTGGTCCACGGCGACAAAGAGGCCGTGGACGTGCTGTTGAGCGATCCGCGGGTCGAGGCGGTGAGCTTCGTGGGCTCCACCCCGATCGCGCAGTATGTCTATGCCACCGGCACCGCCAACGGCAAGCGGGTGCAGGCGCTGGGCGGCGCCAAGAACCACATGGTCATCCTGCCCGATGCCGATCTGGACCAGGCGGTGGATGCGCTGATGGGGGCGGGATACGGGTCGGCCGGCGAACGCTGCATGGCGATTTCGGTGGCGGTGCCGGTGGGCGAGGGCACGGCCGACCGGCTGATCGAGAAGCTGGCGCCACGGGTGGAGGCGCTGAAGGTGGGCCCGGCCACCGACCCGGATGCCGAGATGGGGCCGCTGATTTCTGACATCCACGCCCGCAAGGTGCGCGGCTATATCGACCAGGGCGTGGCCGAGGGCGCGCGGCTGGTGGTCGATGGCCGCGATTTCCGCCTGCAGGGCTATGAGGGCGGCTATTTCGTCGGCGGCACCCTGTTCGACCGGGTGACGACCGATATGGCGATCTATCGCGAGGAGATCTTCGGCCCGGTGCTGTCGGTGGTGCGCAGCGGATCGTATGAAGACGCGGTCGCGATGATCAACGCCCATGAATATGGCAATGGCACGGCGCTGTTCACCCGTGATGGCGATGCCGCGCGCGATTTCATCGCCCGGGTGCGGATCGGCATGGTGGGCGTGAACGTGCCGATCCCGGTGCCGGTGGCCTATCACAGCTTTGGCGGCTGGAAGAAATCGCTGTTCGGCGCCCATCACATCTATGGGCCGGAGGGGGTGAAGTTCTACACCCGCCTGAAGACCGTCACCCAGCGCTGGCCCACCGGTATCCGGTCTGGTGCCCAGTTCAATTTTCCGGCAATGGGCTAGACTTGCCCGGTAATGGGCCAGCGGCCGGCCATGTGGCGGGCTGCACCCGGCCCGATATCCAGACCAGATCAGGGGACGAGCACACCATGTCGAATATCCGGATCAATGGCGACCGGCTCTGGGACAGCCTGATGGAAATGGCGAAGATCGGTGCCACCGACAAGGGCGGCGTCTGCCGCCTGGCGCTGACCGATCTGGACCGCCAGGGCCGCGACCTGTTCGTGCAATGGGCGAAGGATGCCGGCTGCACGATCACCGTCGACAAGATGGGCAACATCTTCGCCCGCCGCGAGGGCCGCAACCCGTCGCTGCCGCCGGTGATGACCGGCAGCCATCTGGACAGCCAGCCGACCGGCGGCCGGTTCGATGGTGTCTATGGCGTGCTGGCCGGGCTTGAGGTGCTGCGCACCCTGAACGACCTGAATTACGAGACCGAGGCCCCGGTCGAGGTGGCGGTCTGGACCAATGAGGAAGGCTCGCGCTTCGCCCCGGCGATGGTGGCGTCGGGCGTGTTCGCGGGCGTGTTCGATCTGGATTACGGGTTGTCGCGCGCCGACCAGGATGGCCGCACCATGGGCCAGGAACTGGCGCGGATCGGCTATGCCGGCGAACAGCCGATGGGCAAGCCGGTGGGCGCCTATTTCGAGGCCCATATCGAGCAGGGCCCGATCCTTGAGGCCGAGGACAAGACCATCGGCATCGTCACCCATGCCCAGGGCCAGCGCTGGTTCGAGGTGACGCTGACCGGCCAGGAAGCCCATGCCGGCCCGACGCCGATGCCGATCCGCCGCGATGCCCTGCTGGGTGCCGCGCGGATGGTGCAGGCGGTGAACCGGATCGGCCTCGACAATGCGCCGGTCGCCTGCGCCACCGTGGGCTTGATGCAGGTCTATCCCAACAGCCGCAACGTCATTCCCGGCCGGGTGTTCTTCACGGTCGATCTGCGCCATCCCGATGATGCGGTGCTGGCGAAGATGGCCGATGAATTCCACGCCGCCCTGAACGAGATCCTGGCCGAGGGCAAGCTGACCGCCGAGGTCGAGCAGATCTTCTATTACGCGCCGGTGCCGTTCGATGCCGATTGCGTCGCGGCGGTGCGCGCGGCCACGGCGGCGGCCGGGTTCAGCAACCGCGACATCGTCTCGGGCGCCGGCCATGACGCCTGCTATCTGGCCAAGGTGGCGCCCACGGGCATGATCTTCATCCCCTGCATCGACGGCATCAGCCACAACGAGGTCGAGGACGCCAAGCCCGAATGGGTGTCGGCCGGCTGCGAGGTGCTGCTGGGCGCGATGCTGGAGCGTGCCAATGCCGGGGGCGCCAATGCGGGAGGCTCGGCGAACAAGGCCGACGCGGCCTGATCACCGGACGCCACGACCAAGCCATGGCGGGGCATCGCCCCCGCCATGGCGGACGGATCGACGGACCCGTGAGGGGACCGGGCTTTATGGTCCGGGTCAACCCTTCGTTGAGAGAGCCGCGGCCGACAACAAACGACCGACAAAGGACGAGCTTCATCATGGACGAGACGGGTGATATCCGCGCCGGCCGTCTGCCGGCCGACGCGATCCGACAGAACTTCCTCGACGCCCATCCGCCGCTCGACAAACGCGCGGCGCTGGTGGAGGCGAGCCGCTGCCATTTCTGCTGGGATGCGCCCTGCGTGACCGCATGCCCGACCGGCATCGACATCCCCAGCTTCATCCGCAAGATCGCCACCGACAACATGAAGGGGGCGGCAACCGATATCCTGTCGGCCAATATCATGGGCGGCATGTGCGCGCGGGTCTGCCCGACCGAGATCCTGTGCGAACAGGCCTGTGTGCGCCATGACCAGGACGAGAAGCCGGTGGAGATCGGGCTGTTGCAGCGCCATGCCACCGACTGGGTCTATGGATCGGGCACGATGCCGCCCGTGCCGCTCTTCCAGCGCGGCGCCCCGACCGGGCGGCATGTGGCGGTGGTGGGGGGCGGGCCGGCGGGTCTGGCTTGCGCCCACCGGCTGGCGATGCTGGGCCATGAGGTGACGATCTTTGATGCCCGCGACAAGCTGGGCGGCCTGAACGAATACGGCATCGCCGCCTATAAGACCGTCGATGATTTCGCGGCGCGCGAGGTGGCGTGGATCCTGTCGATCGGCGGCATCACGGTGAAGACCGGCCAGATGCTGGGCCGCGACATCACCCTGGATGAGCTGCGCGCCGGCTATGACGCGGTGTTCCTGGGGCTGGGCCTGGGGGCGGTGCGCGCGCTGGGCAGCCCGGGCGAGGATCTGGCCGGGGTGGAGCCGGCGGTGGATTTCATCGCCCGGCTGCGGCAGGCCGATGATCTTGACCACGTCACGGTCGGCCGGCAGGTGGTGGTGATCGGCGGCGGCAACACCGCGGTCGATGCGGCGGTGCAGTCGATGAAGCTCGGCGCCGAGGACGTGACCATGGTCTATCGGCGCGGAACGGCCGAGATGAGCGCCACGCCCGACGAGCAGGATTTCGCCCGGACCAATGGCGTGGTGCTGCGCACCTGGCTGCGGCCGGTGGCGGTGCATGGCGTCGAGGGCCGGGTGACCGGGGTTGAATTCGCCTATACCGCCCCCGATGCCGATGGCCGGCCGCAGGATACCGGCGACCGCCGGGTGATCGCCGCCGATCAGGTGCTGCTGGCGATCGGTCAGGTGCTGGTGCCGGATGGCTTCGGTGGCGCCGCGGTGCTGGAGATGGCCGGTGGCCGCATCGTCGTCGATGGCGGCATGGCCACCTCGCTCGCCGGCGTCTGGGCGGGTGGCGACTGCGTCGAGGGCGGCATCGACCTGACGGTGCAGGCGGTCGAGCACGGCAAGCGCGCGGCGCTGTCGATTGCCGCGACCCTGGCGGCGCTGGACGGCGTGGCGGCCTGAGCGGCCTGATTTTCCGACCCATTTGAAAGGATCGTCGTCATGGCCGATCTGTCCTGTACCTTCGCTGGTATCCGCTCCCCCAATCCGTTCTGGCTGGCATCGGCGCCGCCGACCGACAAGGAATACAATGTCGTGCGCGCCTTCGAGGCAGGCTGGGGCGGGGTGGTCTGGAAGACGCTCGGCATCGACCCGCCGGTGGTGAACGTGTCGTCGCGCTATGGCGCGGTGTCGTATAACGGCCAGCGCATCGCCGGCCTGAACAATATCGAGTTGATCACCGACCGGCCGCTCGCGGTCAATCTGGAAGAGATCGCGCGGGTCAAGCGCAACTGGCCGGACCGCGCGGTCATCGTCTCGCTGATGGTGCCGTGCAACGAGGCCGACTGGGCCTATATCCTGCCGATGGTGGAAGAAACCGGCTGCGATGGGGTGGAGCTGAACTTCGGCTGCCCGCACGGCATGTCGGAACGCGGCATGGGGGCCGCGGTCGGTCAGGTGCCGGAATATGTCGAGATGGTCACGCGCTGGGTGAAAAAGCATTCGCGCCTGCCGACCATCGTCAAGCTGACCCCCAACATCACCGATGTCCGCCAGTCGGCGCGGGCGGCGAAGAATGGCGGCGCCGATGCGGTGTCGCTGATCAACACCATCAACTCGATCGTCTCGGTCGATCTGGACCTGATGGCGCCCGAGCCGACCGTGGATGGCAAGGGCACCCATGGCGGCTATTGCGGCCCGGCGGTGAAGCCGATCGCGCTCAACATGGTGGCCGAGATCGCGCGTGATCCGGCGACCCAGGGCCTGCCGATTTCGGGCATCGGCGGCATCCAGAGCTGGAAGGACAGCGCCGAGTTCATCGCGCTCGGCTGCGGCAG
This sequence comes from Tistrella arctica, assembly GCF_039630945.1. NCBI lineage: Bacteria > Pseudomonadati > Pseudomonadota > Alphaproteobacteria > Geminicoccales > Geminicoccaceae > Tistrella > Tistrella arctica. The sequence goes on along the minus strand of NZ_JBBKTV010000005.1, from coordinate 420,355 downwards.
CGTGCAGGTCTGCACCGCCGCGATGCATTACGGCTTCCGGATCGTTCAGGACATGATCGACGGGCTGAACAACTGGATGGACGAAAAGGGCTATCGCAGCCTCGACGACGTCCGCGGCCGGGCGGTGCCGAACGTCACCGACTGGCAGTTCCTGAACATGAAATACGACATCAAGGCCCGGATCGATCAGGACCAGTGCATCAAATGCGGGCTGTGCCATATCGCCTGTGAAGACACCTCGCATCAGGCGATCACCGCCCTGAAGGACGGCAAGCGCCATTTCGAGGTGGTCGATGCCGAATGCGTCGGCTGCAATCTGTGCATGCTGGCCTGCCCGGTGCCAAGCTGCATCACCATGGAACGGGTCGATGCCGGCACCGAATACCAGAACTGGACCCAGCATCCCAACAACCCGATGGCCAATGCCGACGCCGCCGAATAGGTCTGCCGGCACCTTTTCCTGATCGTCCCGGCCGGCCGCCCCGATCCGCCATCCAGCCCCCGCGTCCGCGCGCGATGGCGGGGCGGGGCCGGCCCGACGGGGCCGCACCCTTCATGGACACGACCGGAAGGATCGTCGAACGCCATGTCAGACCATGTTCAATACGGGGCCGCCGCGCGCGGGGCGGCCCCGTCGGGTACCACATCCGCCGGCAACCGCGCCCGGGCGCATGATCCATCGCTGTGGAATGCCGATCTGGCCCCGACCACGGCCGATCAGCGGAGCTGGGACTGGCCGTCGATCGCCGCCCTGTGGGTGGGGATGGTGGTCTGCGTGCCCACCTATATGATCGCCGCCGGCCTGGTGTCGGAAGGCATGAACTGGTGGCAGGCGGTGTTGACCGTGCTGGCCGGCAATGTGGTGGTGCTGGTGCCGATGCTGCTGATCGGCCATGCCGGCGCCAAGCATGGGATTCCGTTTCCGGTGCTGCTGCGGGCCTCTTTCGGCACGCGCGGTGCCAGATTGCCGGCGCTGATGCGCGGGCTGGTCGCCTGCGGCTGGTTCGGCATCAACACCTGGGTCGGCGGATCGGCGATCTATGTCATTCTGAACGCCATCACCGGCGATGCGGTGACCGGCACGCCGCTGCCGCTGCTGGGCATCGATCTGGCGCAGTTGCTCAGCTTCCTGGCGTTCTGGGCGCTGCATCTGTATTTCGTGGCCAAGGGCACGGAATCGATCCGCTGGCTGGAAAAGGCGGCGGCCCCGGTGCTGCTGGGCATGGGGCTGGTGCTGCTGGGCTGGGCCTATGTCAATGCCGGCGGCTTCGGGGTGATGCTGTCGCAGCCGTCCGCCTTCGGCCCCGGCGGCGCGAAGGAGGGGCAGTTCTGGTCGGCCTTCTGGCCGGGCCTGACCGCCATGGTCGGCTTCTGGGCGACGATGGCGCTGAACATTCCCGATTTCACCCGCTTCGCTCGCAGCCAGCGCGACCAGTTCCTGGGCCAGGCGGTGGGGCTGCCGCTGCCGATGGCGCTGTTCGCCTTCATCGGCGTCGCGGTCACCTCGGCCACCGTGGTCATCTATGGCGAGGCGATCTGGGATCCCGTGGCGCTGGCCGGCCGCATGGGCGGGCTGGGCGTGGTGCTGGCGCTGGGCGCGCTGCTGATCGCCACACTCACCACCAACATCGCCGCCAACATGGTGGCGCCGGCCAATGGCTTTTCCAATCTGGCGCCGTCGCGGATTTCGTTCAGGATGGGGGGGTACATCACCGCCGGCATCGGCATCGCGATGTTTCCCTGGAAGCTGCTGGAATCGGCCGGTGGTTATCTGTTCGTCTGGCTGATCGGCTATTCGGCGCTGCTGGGGCCGATCGCCGGGCTGCTGATCGCGGACTACTTCTTCATCCGCCGCACGCGGCTGGATGTGGATGCGCTGTTCAGGTCCGATGGCCCCTACAGCTATCGCGGCGGCTGGAACCCGGCCGCGGTGATCGCCTTGATCATCGGCATCCTGCCCAATCTGCCGGGTTTCCTGTCCACCGCCGCCATCATCGGTCCGGTGGACGAGATCTGGATCCGGATCTATGGCTATGCCTGGTTCGTGGGGCTGGCCGTCTCCGCCATTGTCTATCTTGGCCTGATGCGGGGCAGGGCATCCGCCTGAGCGCCCCGCCATCCGGCCCATCTGAACTGTCACCTCTGAACCGTCACCAAGGGAGCAGAACCAATGTCGCTGCTGATCAAGGGAGGCACGGTCGTCACCGCCGACCAGACGATGCGTGCCGACGTCTATTGTGCCGATGGCCGGATCGCCGCGGTCGGCGAGGCGCTTGACGTGCCCGCGGGCGCCGAGGTGATCGATGCCGGCGGCGCGCTGGTGATGCCGGGCGGCATCGATCCCCACACCCATATGCAACTGCCGTTCATGGGCACGGTCACCAGCGAGGATTTCGAGAGCGGCACCGCCGCGGCCCTGGCCGGCGGCACCACCTCGATCATCGATTTCGTGATCCCCGACCCGCAGCAGCCGCTGATGGACGCCTTCCGCACCTGGCGCGGCTGGGCGGAGAAGTCGGTGGCCGATTACGGCTTCCATGTCGCCGTCACCTGGTGGGACGACAGCGTGCATGCCGATATGGGCACGCTGGTGCGTGACGAGGGCGTCAACAGCTTCAAGCATTTCATGGCCTATAAGGGCGCAATCATGGCGCCTGATGAAGTGCTGGTGCGCAGCTTCGAACGCGCGCTTGAGCTTGGGGCGATGCCGACCGTTCATGCCGAGAACGGCGAACTGGTCTGGACCCTGCAACAGAAGATCAAGGAGCGCGGCTTCACCGGCCCCGAGGGCCACCCGCTGTCGCGCCCGCCCGAGGTGGAGGGCGAGGCCGCGAACCGCGCGATCCGCATCGCCCAGGTGCTGGGCGTGCCGATCTATATCGTCCATGTTTCGTGCAAGGAGAGCCTGGAGGCGATCACCCGCGCGCGGCTGGAAGGCCAGCGGGTGTTCGGCGAGGTGCTGGCCGGCCATCTGGTGGTCGATGACAGCGTCTATCGCCATCCCGACTGGGACACGGCGGCGGCCTATGTGATGAGCCCGCCTTTCCGGTCCAAAGAACATCAGGCGGCGCTGTGGAAGGGGTTGCAGTCGGGCAATCTGCAAACCACGGCGACCGATCACTGCTGCTTCTGCGCCGATCAGAAGCGCATGGGGCTGGGCGATTTCACCAAGATCCCGAACGGCACCGCCGGTGTGGAGGACCGCATGGCGGTGCTGTGGCATCACGGCGTCAATGCCGGGCGGATGACGCCCAATGAATTCGTCGCCGCCACCTCGGCCAATGCCGCCAAGATCTTCAACATCTATCCGCGCAAGGGCGCGATCACGCCGGGCGCCGATGCCGATCTGGTGGTCTGGGATCCCAAGGCCAGCCGGACGATCTCGGCCAAGACCCACCATCAGAAGATCGACTTCAACATCTTCGAGGGCATGACCGTGGAAGGATCGGCGGCGGTGACGGTGTCGGCCGGCGAGGTGGTGTGGAAGAACGGATCGCTGGACGTACGCACCGGCCGTGGCCGCTATGTCAAACGGCCGAATTTCTCGCCGATGTTCGAGGCTCTGGGCAAGCTGGCGGCCAGGACCGCGCCGACACCGGTGGATCGCAAGCTGCCGACGGCGGCGGAGTGATGTGCCGGTGAATAAATACAGGAGCATGACGGCCGCCGCCTGACCGTCACCCGATATGGAATGCATCTTCAGGATGTATTTCTACGCGATATAAGCACTTCAAGGGGCGCCGGAGTCAGCTTCGGCGCCCTTGTCATGTCCGGCCGTCGGGGCATCATCCGGTGATCTCTGTTCAACCCTGCTGATCGCATGACGCAGGCGGGGCGACCGTGTATCGTCTGCTTGGGATCAGGTATCAGGGACGGGCGATTGCACCGTCGGACGGGAGGCCGGGATGGCGATCGATCCGATCGCGCTCAACCGGATGTGTTTGCGCGCCGCGGCTGCGGCAGGCGGCCATGCCGAGGCAATCAGAGCCTGGGCCGGCGCGATCGGCGACGCCTTCGGTGCCGCCCGCGTGGTTCTGTGGCTGTCGGCCCCTGCCTCGTCGGCGGTGCAGTGCCTTGTCGACTGGAGCGGACCACTGGCGGCCGGCGGCGACGACAGCCGTGGCGGGCGGACCGAGCAGGTCGTGCGGCTGGCGGTGCGCCCCCGCCCGGTGCTATTGACCCTGACCATGCCGGGCGGCATCGTGTCCGTCGATCCGGATCTGGTGGCGGATCTGGCCGCACAGTTGCAGTTGATCCTGAACGGCATGGCGGCCGATGAGCGGGCACGGCTGCTGGCGGGCGCGCTCGACGCGGTGGATGACGGCGTGCTGATCGTCGAGGCGCGCCCGGTCGACGGGCCGCCATCGGAGCTGAGCCATGCGAGCCGCCATTTCAGTGCCGTCGCCCCCTTTGCCGCGCTGCCGCCGCCACTGGACCGGCCGGGTGTGGTGGGGCCGCTGAGGGCGGCGATCGGCCGCAGTCTGGCGTCGGGTCAGGCCGAACGTGTCGCGGTTCTGGATCCCCGCGCCGATGGCGAGGCAGCCGTTGCCCGCCTCGACATAAGCTGTCTGGCGCCACGCGGCCTGTTCACAGGCGGCTGGATGGCGGTGCTGCGTGACCCGGACGGTGGACGGCAGGGGGCCGAGGCGGCGGAAGCGCGCGAGCGCATGTTCCGGGCGCTTTACGATGCCAATCCGGTGCCGATGTGGATCTATGACGAGCACGACCTGCGGCTGCTGTCGGTCAACGAGGCGATGGTGGCCAAATATGGTTACGACGCCCAAACGCTGCTTGGCATGTCCCTGCTGGATCTGCGGCCGGCCGAGGACGTGCCCGCGGTGATGCAGGTGCTGTCCACACGGGCGCGCGCCCATGAGGTGAGCGGCCCCTGGCGGCATCGGGCGGCCAATGGCGATACCTTTCATGTCGAGATCGTCACCCACAGGCTTGAATGGCAGGGGCGCCCGGCAATTCTGACCGCCGCCTTCGACATCACCGAACGCGAGTTGGCCAACCGGGTGCTGCGGATGCGTCAGGCCGATTCCGACCGGCTGCTGCGTGTGCAGTCGGCCATCCTGGATTCCATCCCGGCGGTGGTGTGGCTGCTGGACGCGGCCGGCAATGTGGTGGCGATGAACCGGGCATGGCACCGGCTGGCGACGGATCTGGGCGACACCGCCCCGGATATCCGGATCGGCCGCGATTTCCGGGGGCGGCGCGACGGCTTCGGCAGTGCCGGCGGGTATCCCATGGCGGGTGAGACCGATGCGGCGCGACCTTTGCCCGCCGGCATGGTCCAGGCGGTGCTGTCGGTGCTGTCGGGCCAGAAATCCGAGGCGAGCCACGATTTTCCCGTCATGGTCGGCGGCGCGACCCGCTGGTTTCAAACCACGGTGACGGCGGTGGTCGACGCTCAGGGGCTGCCGGGCGGCGCCGTGGTGATGTCGATCGACATCTCGGCGATGAAACGCGCCCAGTTCGACATCCTGGCGGCGCAGAACCGCGCCATTGCCGCCAGCGCCGCCAAGTCACTGTTCCTGGCCCATATGAGCCACGAATTGCGCACGCCGCTGAACGCGGTCATCGGCTTTGCCGATGTCATCGAGGGCGAGATGCTGGGGCCGGTGGGTGTGCGGACCTACAAGGACTATGCCGGACATGTCTCGGTTGCCGGGCGTCATCTGCTTCAGGTCATCGATGGCCTGCTGGATCTGGCCAATATCGAGACCGGCAGCCTGATACCCGACCGTCAGCCGGTCGATCTGGCGCAGATCGTGGCCGAGGCGGCCGCCGCCTGCGGTACGGCCCTGCGCCGCCATGGTGCCCACCTGGACCTGCTGACTCTGGGGGCGGCGATGACGGAAGCCGACCCCAGGCTGTTGTCGCGGATGGCGCAGGCGCTGATCGACAACGCCGTCCGCCACGGGCGGGAGGGCGGCTGCGTTCAGGTGCGGGTCGACGGCACCCGGCCGGAGGCGGTTGTGATCGACATTGTCGATGATGGCCCCGGCATCGCCGCCGACCGGCTGCATGGCCTGACCGAACCCTTCGCCACGCCATCGGGTGATGTGCGGGTGGCGACATCGGGAGTGGGGCTGGGCCTGCCGCTGGCGCGGCATTATGCCGAACTGCATGGCGGACGGCTGGAACTGGTCGACCGACAGGCGGCCGGCGGCGGCGAGACCGGCCTTGCCGTGCGCGTGGTGCTGCCGCGCCCTTCCTGAAGGTGATGCCCGTTTCTCCGTGACGTGGTCTTTGACGTGCGATCCGTCAGCCATTGGGGCCGACACCTGATCCTCCAGACCCTGCACCATCACCGTCGCCATGAGTCTGGTCCTGCAGGTCCGTCACATCCGGGGGATCGTTTGAGCCTGCAGCTTTTCCATCCGTATAATTCAAACGGTCCCAGTCTACGGGGGGAGGGGCACATCCCATCATCAGGCCCGCCAACGCGATTGTCAGAACCAGTCCACGCATCACGCCGCCCCCCCAATTCCGATGATCTTTTAAAGATCTGTGGCCATGCCCTGGAACAATCAATCGGTTTTATGGCATGACGTCGGCCATGGTGACCGGGTGATGGTCAGCGCCGCGCCAGAACCACCGTGCCGGCGGTGCCGAACATGCCGCCGACCCCCTGGACCACCGAGATTTTCGCGTCCTGTACCTGCGCGCCGGCCGGTGCGGTGCCGCGCATCTGGCGCACCGCCTCTTGCAACGCATACATGCCATACATGCCGGAATGCATATAGTTGATGCCGCCGCCATTGGTGTTCATCGGCAGCCGGCCGCCGGGGGCGGTATGGCCGTCGGCGATGAAGCCCGCCGCCTCGCCCGGCTTCACGAACCCAAGCGCTTCCAGGCCATAGAGCGGCACATGGGCGAAGGCATCATAGATCATCAGATGATCGACATCGTCACGGGCAATACCGGCCGAGGCGAAGGCCGCATCCCCCGCCACCTTGAAGGCGCGCGAGGCGGTATAATCCTTCATCTCGGTGATCATCAGATGCTCGACGCTTTCACCGGTGCCGATCACGTCGACCGGCCGGGTCGGGAAATCGACCGCGCGGTCGGGCGAGGTCACGATCAGCGCGCCGCCGCCATCGGTAACCAGACAGCACATCAGAATCCGGAACGGCCAGGCGATCATGCGTGACGCCAGCACCTGATCGATCGTCACCGGATCGCGGCGGAAGGCACGGGGATGGAAGCCGGCCCATTGCCGCTGCACCACGGTGACCCGGGCCAGATCCTCTTCGGTGACGCCGAAGGTCTTCATGTAGCGCAGGGCCGGGATCGTGAACAGGGTTGCCGCCATGGTGGGGGTATAGCCCAGTTCGAACTGGCCCATCAGCGAATGGGCCGGCACCGTCCAGGGGACATTGCCAACCCGCGACCGGCCGCTCTCACCATGGGTGATCAGCACCGTCTGGCACAGACCGGCCTGGATGGCGGCCGCCGCGTGGGCGACATGGGTCATGAACGAGCAGCCGCCGATATTGGTGGCGTCCACCCAGGTCGGCGTGATGCCCAGATACTGCGCCAGCATGGCCGGGTTTTCGCCCGCGGTGGCGATACCGTCGATATCGGCCGGTGTCAGGCCGCAATCGGCCAGCGCGTTCAGGGCGGCATCGGCGTGCAGGTCCAGTTCGGACATGTCGGGCAGGATGCCCAGCCGGGTGGTTTCGGCGGCACCGACGATCGAGGCGAGGGGGCGGGTCAGGCTCATGTGGCCTCTCCGGATGCAGCGGTGCCGGCCGGGCGGAATTTGGCCAGGGTGATGGTGTCGGACACCCGGTCGAACACCACCTCCAGGGCCATGTCCAGCACCAGGGCTTCGGGTGTCTGCGGGCAATCGACGATGTTGGTCATCATCATCGGCCCTTCTTCAAGACGGACGACCGCCACCGCATAGGGGCCGTCGCCATCCTTGGGCACCATGTGGTTGATGACATAGCTGTGCAGCGTGGCGCGCCCCGAACACCGCAGGGCCGTCACGTCGCGGCTGCCGCAGGACGGGCAGAACGGCCGGGGCGGGAAATGGCGGTCGCCGCAGGCGTCGCAGGCCTGCACATGCAGTTCGCCGCGCGCCGCGGCCTCCCAGAACCACGCCGTCGATGGCGTCGGCTCGGGCAGGGTGCCTCTCAACATCGTGTACCCCCGTCTGTCGGTTTTCATGCACAAGCAGTTTGACAAGTGGGGGCCATATGATCAAATCTTTGATCAAAGATCGAACGAGAAACGACGCCGACCCGGTAGACACCCCGAAAGCGGCTGCCCCCTGACAGCACGATACGATCCGCGACCGGCCGTTATGGCAGATGCCTGCGCATCTGCCGGGCGGCGAGGGGATCGGTCGGCCTGATGCACCGCGACCGACCGGACCCGCGCCACCCTCCCCGCAGGATACGAAGGAACCACCCCATGGCCGGAGCGCCCGAAACCAACGCCGCGGATGCCGCCCCCGCGAAGAAACGCACTGCGCCCAAGAAGCTGATCATCAGTTGCGCCGTGACCGGGGCGGTTCATACGCCGACCATGTCGCCGCATCTGCCGTTCACGCCCAACGACATCGCGACCCAGGCCGTGGATGCCGCCAAGGCGGGCGCCGCGATCCTGCATCTGCATGCCCGTGACCCCGAGGATGGCCGGCCGAGCCCGAAGCTTGCCCATTACGAAGGCTTCGTGCCGCGTATCCGCCAGCAATGCGACGCGGTGATCAACATCACCACCGGCGGCTCCACCGCCATGACCATGGAGCAGCGGCTTGAAGGGCCGCTGGGTCTGGCGCCCGAGATCTGCTCGCTGAACATGGGCTCGATGAACTTCGTCTATTCCGACCTTGGCAGCCGCTATCAGGACTGGCGCTTCCCGTGGGAGAAGCCCTATGTCGAGGCCACCAAGAACGTGATCTTCCGCAACACCTTCGGCGATATCGAGACCATCCTGCGCGAGATGGGCGAGACCCGTGGTGCCCGGTTCGAATACGAATGCTATGACGTCGGCCATCTGTATACGCTGGCGCATTTCCTGGACCGCAAGCTGGCGACCCCGCCGCTGTTCGTGCAGATGGTGTTCGGTATTCTGGGCGGCATCGGCGCCGACCCCGACAATCTGGCGCATATGAAGACCATCGCGGACCGCCTGTTCGGCGACGCCTTCGAATGGTCGGTGCTGGCCGCCGGCCGCCATCAGATCAATTTCGCGACCATGGCGGCCGCGATGGGCGGCCATGTCCGGGTCGGCATGGAAGACAGCCTCTATGCCGGCCCCGGCCGGATGGCTCAGTCGAATGCCGAGCAGGTCGCCAAGATCCGCCGCATCGTGGAAGAGCTGGGCCGGCCGGTGGCGACCCCCGACGAGGCCCGCGAGATGCTGGGCGTGCGTCAGACCGCCGCCGCCGCCTGACCAATCTCTATCCCGTCCACATCCGGAGCCTGGCCAGGCGGGGAGCGCCGCGGGTTCCGGACAGGGGCGGGCAGACGACCGTCCTTGAAGCCCCCGAGACGGACGATTCCAAACAAGAACCGCACGGGACCATCGACAGGAGGCAGGAATGCTGCACACACGGCCAAGGGGGCGCATACGCGCTCACCTTTTCGCAGCGGCGGCGTCGGCGGCGCTGACGCTGATCGGCATCGCGGGTGCCGCCCAGGCGCAGAGCCGGGAAGAGACGCTGCGCGTCGTGACCGGCGGCCAGGTCAACAGCCTGGATGCCGGCATGCAGGGCATCACCCGCGACGGCTTCGGCCTGAACTGGAACATCTATGACCGGCTGGTGACCTGGGACCGCAAGAAGTTCGGCGACGGCTATATCTACGATTTCGACAAGATGAAGGGGGAGCTGGCCGAAAGCTTCACCATCAGCGATGACGGCCTGACCGTCACCTTCAACCTGCGCAAGGATGCGACCTTCCACGACGGCTCGCCGATCACGGCCGAGGACGTCAAGTGGTCGCTGGACCGCGCGGTGTCGCTGAAGGGCCCCGGCGCGCAGATGGGCACCGGCTCGCTGAAGTCGCCCGATCAGTTCAAGATCGTCGATCAGCACACCATCCAGGTGACCCTGGACAAGCCCGACCGGCTGGCCGTGCCCAATCTGGCGGTGGTGTTCCCGGTGATCCTGAACAGCGACCTCGCCAAGGAACATGCGACCGCCGAAGATCCCTGGGCCACCGAATGGCTGAAGGAAAATCAGGCATCGGGCGGCGCCTACAAGGTGTCGTCGTTCAAGGCCGGCCAGCAGGTGGTGCTGGACCGCTTCGACGACTGGAAGAGCGGCCCGCTGCCCTATTTCAAGCGGATCATCGTTCAGACCGTGCCCGAGGCATCGACCCGCGCCAGCCTGATCGAGCGCGGCGACGCCGACCTCTCGATCGATCTTCAGTCCAGCGACGTTCTGGCGCTGAAGGATCGTGACGCGGTCAAGGTGGTGTCGATCCCGCAGATCAACGCCTTCCAGATGATCGCCTTCAACACCCGCATGGCGCCGTTCGATGATCCGAAGGTGCGTCAGGCCGTGGCCTATGCCCTGCCGTTCGACGACATGTTCACGGCGGCGCTCTATCGTCGCGGCGCGCCGCTCTGGGGTGCCAAGTGGGAGAATGGCCTGCCGGATACCGGCAAGTTCCCGCAGCGCCTGCCGTTCTCGACCAATCTGGACAAGGCCAAGGCGCTTCTGGCCGAAGCCGGCCATCCGGGCGGTTTCAAGACCACCTTCTCGTTCAATGTCGGCTCGGCGGCCACCAGTGAGCCGATCGCGGCGCTGCTGAAGGAATCGCTGGCCAAGATCGGTATCGACGTCACGGTCGAGAAGGTGCCGGATGCCCAGATGGGCACCCTGATCTCGGAGAAGAAGCTGCCCTTCTTCACGGAAAGCGCCATCGCCTGGCTGCCCTCGGCGGATTATTTCTTCCGGGTGTTCTTCCAGGGCGAGACCCGCTGGAACTATGGCTCGTTCGTCGACGAGGAACTGGCCGAGCTGACCGCCAAGGCCCGCTATGAGCGCGACCCGGCGGCCTATGAGACGGCGGCACGCCGGATGGTGGCGATCGCCGCCGAGAAGGCGCCGGTGGTGATGCTGTGGCAGCCGGCCCTTGATGCGGTGATGGCCAAGGATATCGACGGCTTCACCTACTGGTTCCATCGCCAGACCGACTATCGCAGCCTGACCCGGGGCAAGTAACGTGGATGCGGCCCCGTATCGGTTTCCGGCCCTGGCGGCTGGAACGGTGCGGGGCCGCCATCCAGGACAGGAGACCCATCATGCGAACCATCGCATACCGGTCCGCCCGACGGCTGATCGCCGCCCTGCCGGTGCTGCTGGGCGTGCTGGTCTTCACCTTCGTGCTGATGCGGATGTTGCCCGGCGACCCGGCCGTGTTCTTTGCCTCGGGCCCAAGCTCGGGCGAAGCCGAGATCGAGGCGATGCGGGTGAAGCTGGGGCTGGACCGCTCGGTGCCGGAGCAGTTGCTGCTGTATCTGGGCGACGTCGTGACCGGCGATTTCGGCACCTCGATGACCACCGGCCGGCCGGTGCTCGACGATCTGTCGGAACGGCTGCCGGCCTCGCTGGAACTCACCATCCTGGCCTTGATCCTGGCGCTGGGCACGGCTCTGCCGCTGGGCATCCTCGCCGCATTGATGCCGGGCTCGATGGTCGATCACGCGGTGCGGATCGTGTGCACCGCCGGTGTCGCCATGCCGACCTTCGTGTCGGGGCTGCTGCTGATCTTCGTGTTCTATTACCTGCTGGGCTGGTCGCCCGATCCGACCGGCCGCATCGATGTCTTCCTGATCGCCCCGCCCGAGGTGACCGGCTTCCTGCTGGTCGACAGCCTGATCGCCGGCGATGGCGAGGTGTTCATGGCGGCGCTGGGCCAGTTGCTGCTGCCGGCCATCACCATGGCGCTGTTCGTGCTGGCGCCGCTGGCGCGCATGACCCGCGCCTCGATGCTGGCGGCGCTGGGGGGCGATTTCGTGCGCACCGCCCGCGCGCTGGGCCTGCCGGCCTGGAAGGTGGTCAATGTCTATGCCCTGCGCAACGCCATCCTGCCCGTGCTGACCACCACCGGCATCATGTTCTCGACCATGCTGGGCGCCAATGTCCTGGTCGAGAAGGTGTTTTCCTGGCCGGGGGTCGGGTCTTACACGCTGGACGCGCTGCTGGCATCGGATTACGCGCCGGTGCAGGGCTTCGTGCTGCTGATGGCGGGCATCTTCGTCATCGTCAATCTTCTGGTCGATCTCGCCTATGGGATCGCCGATCCAAGGGTCGCCATCGAATGAGCACCGCCACGCTGAAACATGTGGGCTGGGTTCTGCGCGGCAACCTGGTCACCGCGGCCGCGGCCGCCGCCGCCCTGATCCTGGTCATCATCGCCATCATCGGCCCCGCGATCGCGCCGCATGATCCGCTGGCGTCGAACGTCGCCATCGCCCTGACCCCGCCATCGGCCGATAACTGGTTCGGCACCGACCGGCTGGGCCGCGACATCTTCAGCCGGGTGCTGGTCGCGACCCGCCTGGATCTTGGTATCGCCATCGCCGCCGTGGCGCTGTCCTTCGCCATCGGCACCGCCATCGGTGGGGCGGCCGGTTATCTGGGCGGGCGCTTCGACAAGATCACCGGCCGCATGGTCGATGTGGTGATGGCGTTTCCGCTGTTCGTGCTGGCCATGGCGCTGGTCGCGGCGCTGGGCAACCGGGTGGAGAACGTGGTCTATGCGACCGCGATCATCAATCTGCCCTTCTATATCCGCTTCGCCCGCGCCGAGGTGAATGTCCGCCGCGAACTGGGCTGGGTGGAGGCGGCGCGCGCTTCGGGCAATGGCAAGATGGCGGTGCTGTTCCGCTTCCTGCTGCCCAATGTGATGCCGGCGATGATGGTGCAGATCTCGCTGAACCTGGGCTGGTCGATCCTGAATGCCGCCGGTCTGTCGTTCATCGGCCTGGGCGTGCAGCCGCCGACCCCGGAATGGGGCATCATGGTGGCCGAAGGCGCCCGCTTCATCACCACCGGCTATTGGTGGACCGTGGCCTTCCCCGGCCTTGCCCTGGTCGCCACCGTGCTGTGCTTCAACCTGCTCGGCGATGGTCTGCGCGACATGCTCGATCCGAGGATGCGGACATGATGGCGGAAAACGGCACAACTCTGGTCGACACCCGCCGCCAGCGGACCGCGCCAGCCACCGGCGAACCGCTGCTGTCGGTCGGGGATCTGAAGGTCAGCTTCTCCACCCGTCGCGGGGCGGTCGAGGCGATCCGCGGCATTTCATTCGACATCGCCGCCGGCGAGGCGCTGGGCGTTGTGGGTGAAAGCGGGTCGGGAAAATCGGTGACCGCCTATGCGATCACCGGCCTGCTGGATCGCGCCGGCCGCATCGATGGCGGGCGCATCGTCTATCGCGGCCGCGATCTGGTCGGCGCGTCGCGCGCAACGCTGAAGCGCCTGCGTGGCGGCGCCATCTCGATGATCTTCCAGAATCCGCGTGCCGCGCTGAACCCGATCCGCAAGGTCGGCGACCAGTTGGCCGATGTGCTGGCCGCTCATGAAGGCCTTGGCCGGCGGGCGGCGCTGGCCAAGGCGGTGCAGTTGCTCGATCAGGTGCGGATCAATGATCCGGCGAAGCGGATGGCGGCCTATCCGCATGAATTGTCGGGCGGCATGTGCCAGCGGGTGATGATCGCGCTGGCGCTGGCCTGCCATCCCGACCTGCTGATCGCCGACGAGCCGACCACCGGGCTGGATGTCACCACCCAGAAGACCGTGATGGATCTGGTGGCGACGCTGACCCGCGAGCGCGGCATGTCGATGATGCTGATCACCCATGATCTGGGTCTCGCCGCCGCCTATTGCGACCGGATCGCGGTGATGGAACGCGGCCTGCTGGTGGAGGCGGCGCCGGCGGCGGACCTGTTCGCGCGGCCGGGACACCCCTATACCCGCAGGCTGGTGGCGGCGACGCCACGCCGGACATCGACCTTGTCCGATCTGATGGCCGTCGCACCGGACGCGCTGGAGGCAGCCCCGGCCGACGCCGCCGGACATCAGGCGGCGGCAACCGCCAGCCCGGCGACGCCGCTGCTGGAACTGCGCGGGCTGTTCAAGCGTTTCGGCGACATGAACGCGGTCGATGATGTGAGCTTCTCGCTGAAGCCGGGCCAGGCGCTGGGGCTGGTGGGGGAAAGCGGATCGGGCAAGACCACGATATCGCGCATGGTCTGCCGGCTGCTGGACACGACCGGCGGCGAGATCCTGTTCGACGGCGAGGATATCGCCGGCGTGCCGGCCGATCTGTTCCACAAGCACCCGTTGCGCCGTGACATCCAGATCGTGTTCCAGGATCCGACCGACAGCCTGAACCCGCGCTTCACCGCCTTCGACAGCATCGTCGACCCGCTGCGCCGGCTGACCAGCCAGAAAAGCGGTGTCGCCCTGCGCCGGCGGGCCGAGGAACTGGCCGATCGGGTGGGGCTGCCCCATGACCTGCTCGACCGCTTTCCCCATCAGTTGTCGGGAGGCCAGAAGGCGCGGGTGGGCATCGCCCGGGCGATCGCCGTGGAACCGCGACTGCTTATCCTGGACGAGCCGACGGCGGCACTCGACGTTTCCGTTCAGGCGGTGGTATTGGGATTGCTCGATCGCCTGCGGCGCGAGACCGGGCTGACCTATCTGTTCGTCAGCCATGATCTGAACGTGGTTCGGATGCTGTGCGAGACGGTGGTGGTGCTGAGGCGTGGTCAGGTGGTGGAGGCGGGCGACAGTGCCACGGTCTTCGAGCGGCCGGCCCATCCCTATACGGCCGAGCTGATCGCGGCGATCCCCCACTTCGAACCGGATGCGGCGTGACCGGATGGCGCGGACGATGATGACTGGCCGGGGCAAGGAGACGGATGTGACCCGAAATCTGATGGATCTGGCTGGCATCGACAGGCCGATGAAGACCACGCTGCGCGACCAGATCTATACCCAGTTGCGATCGGCGATCATGGCGGGGCGGTTCCTGCCCGGGCAGCATCTGGGGATCATCGCACTGGCCGAGGCGCTGAATGTGAGCGCCATGCCGGTGCGTGAGGCCCTGCGCCAACTGGTGGCGGAAGGGGCGCTTGAGATGCTGCCCAATCGCATGGTCAAGGTGCCGGTCATGACCCATGAACGGTTCCGCCAGGTCCTGGGTATCCGCCTGCTGCTGGAAGGCCATGCCACCGAGCTTGCGGCGCCGGGGTTCACGCCCGCGCAATGCGACCATCTTCAGCAATTGTCGGATGGCATGACCGCGGCATTGCTGGAGAACGACGCCGAGCGTTATTTCGCGCTGAACCAGGACTTTCACTTCACGATCTATGCGGCGGCTCAATCCGACGTGCTGATGCAGCATATCCGCATGCTGTGGCTGAAGATGGGGCCGTTCATCCGCCTGAGTTACAGCCAGAGCGGCGTGAAGGCCACCGAGGTCAATCATGGCGAGGCGATCGCCGCCCTGCGTGCCCATGACGCGACCGCCGCCGCCAATGCCATCCGCATGGATCTGATGGAAGCCGCCGATGTGATCCAGGAGGTCAACCCCGCGGCCTTCACCGATACCGACGCCGTCGACATGTCCCTGGTGGATCTGTGATCGGCTGCTGAACGCCGACTACTCCCACGCAATAATGCCCCCGCGCCATGCCACCCGGCTCCGTTTCGGTCCAGCACGAATGACAGGGTGTGCGACTTGACAGGCCGGGGCATGAGCGTAAAGTTTGATCAAAGATCGAAGATACGAGGTTGCCTGATGTCAGGACGTCCCCATCGCTGGGTCAACCAGCATGCCCCAGCCCAGATCCTGCCCAAGGCCTTGCGCGGCGAGGGCGTTTATCTCCATGACGCCGATGGCCGCCAGTATATCGATGGCTCCGGTGGCCCGGCGCTGTTCTGTCTGGGACATTCGCATCCCGAAGTGCTCGATGCGATGCGCGAGCAGTTGGGTGCGCTGGAATTCGGCTATTCGACCACCTTCACCACCGATGCGATCGATGCCCTGTCGGAGCTGCTGGTGGAACAGGCCGGCGGCAATCTGACCCGCGTGTCCTATATCTCGGGCGGGTCCGAGGCGAACGAGACCGCGATGAAGCTGGCTTTGCAGTGCCAGCGTGCCCGTGGCTTCAAGGGGCGCACCCGGTTCATCGCCCGCAACCAGTCGTGGCACGGCTATACCCTGGGCACGCTGTCGCTGTCGGGCCATCCGGCACGGCGGGCACCCTATGAACAGGCGCTGCTGGATGTCATCCATATCTCGGCCGCCAATGCCTATCGCCCGATTGCCGGCGCCGGCGAGGGGCCTGAGGGATTGGCCGAGGCGCTGGCCAATGAGTTCGAGCAGGCGCTGATCGCGGCCGGCCCTGAAACGGTCGCGGCCTTCTTCTTCGAGCCGGTGGTGGGGGCGGCCGGTGGTGCTGTGCCGGCGCCGGCCGGCTATGCCCGGCGGATGCGCGAGGTTTGCGACCGCCATGGCGTGCTGATGGTGTCGGACGAGGTGATGTGCGGCGTCGGGCGCTGCGAGGCTTGGCGGGCGCTGGCGGTGGATGGTGTCGAGCCCGATATCATGACCATCGCGAAAGGCCTGGGTGGCGGTTATATGCCGATCGGCGCCGCGATCTATTCCGAACAGGTCTATCAGGACATCATCGCCGCCGACGGGAAGGTGGCGACGGTGCACACCTATTCGGGCCACACGCTGGCCTGTGCGGCCTCACTCGCGGTGCAGACCGTCATCCGCCGCGATGGTCTGGTCGAGAAGTGCCGGGCCGACGGGCTGGTGCTGCACGACATGCTGACCGATGCCTTCGGCGACAGCCCCTTCGTTGGCGATATTCGCGGTCGCGGCTTCTTCCGTGGCATCGAGCTTGTCGCCGACCGCGCGACCAGGGCGCCGTTCGCGCCCGATCTGGGTCTGGCCGCGAAGATCGCCGAACTGGCCTTCCAGAACGGCCTGATCTGCTATCCCTCGCCCGGCACCGCCGACGGGGTGCGTGGTGATCATGTGCTGCTGGCGCCGCCCTTCATCGCCAGCCACGACCATCTGGCCGAGATCGTCGACAAGCTGAAGCGGACCGTCGATGCGGTGCTGCCGGCCGTGAAGGCGGCGTGAGCCATGGCCGCGACCCTTTTGTCCCGCCCCCTTGTCCCGCCCCCTTCTGCCCCGCTCCCTTCAGCACGGATCGTTCCATGACCAAGTCTGTCACCCCGGACATCTCCCCCCGGCGCTGGCGGGTCGGCATCGACATCGGCGGCACCTTCACCGATGTGGTTGCGATCGACACCGCGAGCGGCGAACGCCGTCTCGCCAAGGTGCCGACGGTGCCGTCGGCCCCGTTGAGCGGGCTGGTCGCGGCGCTGGAGGCGGTGGGCCTCGGCTGGCCGCAGGTCAGTGAACTGGTCCATGGCACGACCCTGGTCACCAATGCGCTGGTCGAGGGCAAGACCGCGCCGGTCGCCCTGGTGACCACGCTGGGCTTCGAGGATGTGCTGTCGATCGCCCGGCAGAGCCGCCATACCCTGTATGATCTGGCGACCCTGCCGCGGCTGCCGGCCGATGTGCCGCCGGAATGCTGCTTCGGCTTCGATGAACGGGTCGATGCCCAGGGCACGGTGCTGAAGGCACCGACCACGGCCGAGATCGAGCGGGTGGCCCAGGCGGTGAAGGCCTCGGGCGCGGGCGCCGTCGCCGTGGCGCTGCTGCACGCCTATGCCGAGCCGGCCCATGAGGCGGCGCTGGGGGCACGACTGCGCGAGCTGATGCCGCATGTCTCGCTGTCGCATGAGGTCAGCCCCGAGGCGCGCGAATATGAACGCACGCTGACCACCGTGCTGAATGCCGGCGTGATGCCGCTGGCCTCGACCTATGTCGAGCGTCTGGGCGGCCATGTGCCCGAGGGCACCCATGTGCATCTGTTTCATTCCGCCGGCGGCATGACCTCGCTTGCGGCCGCCCGGGCACGGCCGCTCTCGCTGGCGATGTCGGGTCCGGCTGCTGGCGCGGCGGCCGCCGCCGGTGCGGCGGCCCAGGCAGAGATCGCCCGCGCGCTCGCCTTCGACATGGGCGGCACCACAACCGATGTGTCGCTGATCGTCGATGGCGTGGTCGAGATCGCAAGCAACCGCAAGCTGGCCGGCCGGCCGGTGCGCCAGCCGATGGTGGCGATCGAATCGATCGGCGCCGGTGGCGGGTCGATCGTGCGTTCGGCCCATGGCGGGCTGACCATCGGCCCGGACAGCGCCGGTGCCGATCCTGGGCCGGCGGTCTATGCCCGTGGCGGTGCCCGGCCGACCATCACCGATGCCAATGCGCTGCTGGGCTATCTGGACCCGAACCGGATTCTCGGCGGCTCGATCCGGCTGGATCTGGACGCGGCGGCCAAGGTTCTGGCGCCGATCGGCCAGGCGCTGGGGCGTGACACGGCGGGCACGGCCCTTGGTGTGGTTCAGGTCGCCAATGCGGTGATGGCGCGCGCGCTGCGGCGGGTGACGGTGGAGCGGGGCGTGGATATCCGCGGCTGCACGCTGATCGCCTTCGGCGGCGCCGGGCCGATGCATGCCTGCGGGCTGGCGCGTGAAGTGGGCATCGATCATATCCTGGTGCCGGGGGTGTCGGGCGGGTTCTCGGCCTATGGCTGCATCGCCGCCGAGCCCTCCTTCACCATGCAGCGCACGGTGCGCCTGAAGCGCAGCGACTGGTCGGAGGCGCGGTTCGACGCCGCATTGGCCGATCTGCGCGATCAGGCGGCGACGCCGCTGGTCGAGGCGGGCTTCGATCCCGCCCGCATCGAGGCGGCCGAGATCGCCCTGCTGCGCTATGTCGGCCAGTCGGATGCGGTCGAGGTGCCGGTTGCCGGCATGCGCGGCGCCGATGACATCGCCGCTGCTTTCCACGAAGCGCATGTCCGGCTGTATGGCTATGCCACCGACGAGCCGTGGGAAGTGGAATCGATCCGTGTGCGGGCCTCGGTGCCGGCGGTGGCGATCGCCGATGCGCCGGTGACGATGGCAGGCGAGACCGACGACCTGCCGGTCAACAGTCGCAATATCTGCTGGTTCGAAGGCTCCGGGCCGGTCGATACGCCGCGGATCGATCGCGAGCGCCTGGGCGTGGATGTCCGCGTTCAGGGGCCGGCGATCATCGAGGACGCGGTGTCGACCGTGGTGGTGGAGCCGGGGGCCGTCGCCTGGGCCGACCGGTTCGGTCATCTGCATATCCGTCTGGCTGGGAGCTGAAGCCCATGAGCGTCGATCCCTTCATTGTCGAGATCATCCGCAACGCCCTGACCTCGGCGGCCGAGGAAATGTCGCTGGTGGTGATGCGTTCGGCCCGGTCACCGCTGCTGCGTGAGGCGGGCGACCTGTCATCGGCCCTGACCGACCATCGTGGCGGGCTGATCGCCCAGGGTCATGACGTGCCGGTGCATCTGGGCGTGATGGCCTTCACCATCCAGGCCTTCCTGGCCCGCGTGCCGGCCGAAAGGCTGCGGCCGGGCGATGTCTGGATCCTGAACCTGCCGGATGTCGGCGGCAATCATCTGCCCGACGTCAAGGTGATCCGGCCGGTCTTCGCCGGCGACCGGCTGCTGGCCTTTGCCGTGCAACTGGCCCATTGGGCGGATATCGGCGGGGCCGCGCCCGGCAGCTATTATGCCGCCGCGACCGATGCCTGGATGGAAGGCATGCGGATTCCGCCCACCCGGATCTTCGCCGATGACAAACCCGATGACGAGAAGATCGGTCTGATCCTGGCCAATGTCCGCGGTGCTGCCGAACGGGAAGGCGATCTGCTGGCGCAGGTGGCGGCGACCCGGGTCGCCGGCCGGCGGATTCTGGAAATCGTCGAGCGTCATGGCGCCGATACCGTCGCCGAGGCGATGGCAGCGCTTCAGGACATCTCGGAAGCCCAGATGCGCGCGGCGATCACCGCGTTGCCGGATGGCGTTTATGAGGGGGTCGACTATCTGGATGATGGCGGCCCCGGCGATCGGCCGGTGGCGATCCGGGTCCGGGTGGAGATTGCGGGCGACCGGGCGCATTTCGACTGGTCGGGCACGGATGATGCCATTGCCGGACCGCTGAACACCACGCCGTCGATTGCCGGTGCGGCGGTGTTCTATGTGGTCAAGGCGCTGGCCGGATCGGCAATCCAGCCCAATGGCGGCTGCTATCGGCCGCTTGAGATCGTCACCCGCCCGGGCTCGGTGCTCGACCCCGGGCCCGACAAGCCGGTGGTCGGCGGCAATCACGAGACCTCGCAGCGGGCGGTCGATGCGCTGTTCAAGGCCTTCGAGCCGGTGCTGGGCGAGCGGATGACCGCCGGCGGCAACACCTCGGCCGGCTTGCTGATCTTCAGCGGCCCCGGCCCGAACGGGCGCTGGGCGACTTTCTATGAACCCCATGGCGGTGGCGAGGGCGCGCGCATCGACCGCGACGGCATGAGCGTGGTCCGCGTTCACCTGACCAATGTGATGAACACCCCGGTCGAGGTGATCGAGGCCGAATATCTGCTGCGCCTGGAACGCCAGACGCTACGCCACGGGTCGGGCGGCGCCGGTCGCCACAAGGGCGGCGAAGGTCAGGTGCGGGTCTATGAGGTGCTGGGCGACGGCATCTCGCTGACCACCATGTTCGAACGCCGGATCGTGCCGCCCTATGGCCTGCGTGGGGGTGCCGATGGCGCACCGGCGCGCGCAACCCTGGTGTCGGCCGATGGCCGGCGCACGGATCTGCCGGGCAAGGCGAACGTGCCGTTGAAGCGCGGCGACAAGGTGATCTTCGAAACTCCCGGCGGCGGCGGCTATGGCCCCGCATCCGGGATTGCGGCAGCGGAATAAGGGCACGCTCCTCCCCGGTCATGTCCGATCCAGACGCCGCTGCCGTGCATCCGCGGGGAGAGATGGCCTCCTCCCCCCCAGATCCTCGCGGATGCGACATCCCCCCGCACATGGCGACATGTGCGGGGGGTTTTTCGTTCCGGGCAGATCAGTCCGGCTGATGTCGGATCAGGGCTTGAGCCGGTTCAGTTTCGTCGCCACGGCCTCCTGCATGCCGAGCCCTGAGCGGCGGACATGGTCGCGCATCGCCTGGAAAGCGGCTGGCCCATCGCCACGACGGATGGCGTCGACGATGCGGTCATGGTCGCGGGCCGAGGTGGTGGCGCTGCGGCGAACCATCAACTGGTGGAACTGCATGCGGTAGATCGGCAGGGTCAGCCCTTCGGCCACCTCGCGCAGCTTGTTGTTGCCGGCCATCTCATAGATCAGCGCGTGGAAACGGGCGTTGTGGTCGATATAGCGCGGGCCGCCTTCGGCCTCGGCATCCGGTGCTTCGGCCATGATCTCGTCGAGCTTCCGGCGGTTGTCACCCTGGTCGATATTGAGGGCGGCAAGCTCCGCCGCCCGTGCCTCGACCGCTTCGCGGACCGAGAAGATCTCGGCGATGTCGGCGGCATCGAAGCGGCGGACGACCGCGCCGCGATTGGGCTGAATGTCGATCAGCCCTTCGCCGTTCAGCCGCCGGATCGCCTCGCGCACCGGGCCGGCGCTGACCCCCAGGCGCCTGGTGATATCGGCCACGATCAAGCGCTGGCCGGGGGCGAAACTGTGATCGCGGATGCCCGCGCGCAGCGCGTTGATCGTGTGGTCGACGACCGATTCTTCTGTGTCCTGTGTCATGCCCGTTCCGGTCATTCGATGCCTGTGACGAAATCATAGGACAATTTCTTCTCATAATCCAGTTGCCCGCCACACAGATCATGCTATAGGATCTTATTAAAATATGATGGTAACAAATTGGGAGGACGTGATGACCAAACGTGCCGCGCTGAAGCGGGCGATCGCCGCACCGGATCTGCTGGTGGCACCCGGTGCCTATGACGGACTGACCGCACGCCTGGTGGAACAGGCCGGATTCCAGGCGGTGTACATGACCGGCGCCGGCACGGCGGCGGCGCATGGCTTCCCCGATTACGGGCTGGTGACGGCGGGCGAAATGGTCGCCAATGCCGGGCGCATGGCCGACTGCACCACGATTCCGCTGATCGCGGATGCCGACACCGGCTATGGCAACGAGCTGAACGTCACCCGCACCGTGCGCGACTTCGAACGGGCGGGTGTGGCGGCGATCCATATCGAGGATCAGGTGGCGCCCAAGCGGTGCGGCCATCTGGATGGCAAGCAGGTGATCGCGCGCGACGATTTCGCGGGCAAGATCCATGCGGCGGTGCAGGCCCGGCGCGATCCTGATTTCGTCATCATCGCCCGAACCGATGCCCGCGCGGTCGCCGATCTGGACGAGGCGGTGGCACGGGCCAATGCCGCGCTGGCAGCCGGGGCCGATATGGTGTTCGTCGAAGCGATCCCCGATCTTGCCGAACTGGCCCTGGTGCCGCTGCGGGTGAACGGCCCCTGCCTGCTGAATGTCGTGCCGGGCGGCAAGACGCCGCATGTGGATGCGGCGGCGGCACAGGCGATGGGCTATGCCATGGCGATCTGTCCCGGGGTGCTGCTGATGGCGGTGCTGGCCGCCGCCGACGATGCCCTGGCCGGCCTGAAGGCCACCGGACTGCCGGTCGCGGCACCGATGGCGCCCGCCGTCGCCGAGATCTTCCGGCGTTTCGGCGCCGGCGAGTGGGATGCCCTGCGGCGAAGCTATGCGTCCGGGGCGGCGGCGTGATGGCGGGCCGCACGATCATCGACAAGATCTGGGACGACCATGTCGTCAAGGATCTGGGGGATGGCTGGGCCCTGATCCATATCGACCGGCACATCCTGCACGACCTGTCGGGTCCGCCGGCACTGGCCAAGGTGTCGGCCGCCGGCCGCCATGTCCGGGCGCCGGCTCTGGCCTTTGCCACGCCGGATCACGCCGTGTCTTCGGCACAGGGGCGGACGGCGGCCAGCTTCGCGCCCGGTGGCCGGCTGGTTGACGCCTTGCGCGCGGCAACCACCGCGGCCGGTATCCGGATGTTCGATCTGGGGCAGGACGGGCAGGGCATCGTTCACGTGACGGCGCCTGAACTGGGCATCTCGCTGCCGGGCCTGACCGTGATCTGCGGCGACAGCCACACCTGCACAAATGGCGGGGTGGGGGCGCTGGCCTTCGGTGTCGGCACATCGGAAAGCGCTCACGCCCTGGCGACACAGACCCTGCGCATGCAACGGCCGCGACGGATGCGTGTTCGTATCGATGGCAGGTTGGGCGGCCATGTCTCGGCCAAGGATCTGGCTCTGTACCTGATGCACCGGCTGGGCAGCAGTGCGGGCGTCGGGCACACGGTCGAGTATGCCGGCAGTGCCGTGCGGGCGATGGGCGTCGAGGCACGGTTGACCCTGTGCAATCTGTCGGTGGAGATGGGCGCGCGGTCGGGGCTGGTGGCCCCTGACGACACGGTGTTCGACTGGCTGGCCGGCCGCGATTATGCGCCCCGGGGCGCTGCGTTCGACCATGCGGTCGCGGTCTGGCGGGGGCTGGTGAGCGACGAGGATGCGGTGTTCGATCGCGAACAGATGTTCGACGCCGCCGAGGTCGCGCCGATGATGAGCTGGGGCACCAGCCCCGATCAGTCGATGGCCATTGACGGCATCATCCCGGATCCCGACCGGGCACCGGTTGCCCTGCGCGACGATATCCGCGCGGCGCTCGACTATATGGGGCTGGAACCGGGCCGTCCTCTGGCCGGCACGCCGGTCGACTGGGTGTTCATCGGCTCCTGCGCCAATGCCCGGCTGTCGGATCTGCGCGAAGCGGCGGCCGTCGCGCGGAGCGGCCGGGTCGCCGATGGTGTCACCGCCTGGGTGGTGCCCGGATCGGTCCGGGTCAAGCGGGCAGCCGAGGCCGAAGGGCTGGACCGGGTGTTTCGTGACGCCGGGTTCGACTGGCGCGAGCCGGGCTGCGCCATGTGCGTGGCGGCGAATGGCGAGCGGGTGCCGCCGGGGGCGCGCGCGGTGTCGACATCCAACCGCAATTTCGTCGGACGCCAGGGGCCGCGGGCGCGGACCCATCTGGCAAGCCCGGCCAGCGCCGCCGCGGCGGCACTGGCCGGGCGGATCGTCGATGTAAGGACGCTGCACTGATGTTCGATCCCGTGATCCGCATCACCGGGCCGGCGGCGCCGCTGCCGGCCGCCAATCTCGACACCGACGTGATCATCCGGATCGAGCGGTTGACCGCCGGCGACGACGCCGGCCTGGGCCGGTGGGCGTTCGAAAGCATCCGCTATCGCGCGGATGGTTCCGACGACCCGGCATTTCCGCTGAACGATCCAAGATGGCGCGCGGCGCGCATCCTGCTTGCCGGTCCGAATTTCGGCTGCGGCTCGTCGCGGGAGCCGGCGGTCAATGCGATCCTTCTGGCGGGCATCCGCTGTGTGATCGCCCCCGGCTTCGGCGACATCTTCCATGCCAACTGCTTTCAGAACGGCCTGCTGCCGATCCGCATGCCGCCAGACGACGTGGCGCGGCTGATGGGCGAAGCGGAGACCGGCGCCGACTTTACCGTGGATCTCGAGTCCTGCTCGATCCTGTCTCCGTCCGGCGTGTGTCGTGGCTTCGACATCGATCCGGCCCGGCGCGAGGCGTTGATGGCCGGGCTCGACGATATGGGGCTGACCCTGCGCCATGCCGACGACATCGCGGCCTGGCAGCGCGCCGACAGCCAGCGCCGACCATGGGTCTGGGCCCATGCACATGGTTGAGAAAATCGAAGAACGCGGCGGGGCATACCGGCAACCGCAGACGGGGGGACGAGACGTGCAGGACGACGAGGTGATCGAGATTCCGACAGTGCTGATGCGTGGCGGCACCAGCAAGGCCCTGTTCTTTCACGAAACGGATCTGCCGCCGGCCGGCGTGGCGCGTGACCGCCTGCTGCTGCGGGCGATGGGCTCGCCCGATCTGATGCAGATCGACGGGCTGGGCGGGTCGCGGCTGGTGACGTCGAAGGTCGCGATCATCCGCCCGTCGGATCGCCCCGATGCCGACGTGATCTATACCTTCGCCCAGGTCGACACCGATCGCGCGATCATCGGTTACGAGGGCAACTGCGGCAACATCTCGTCGGCGGTGGCGCCGTTCGCGGTGAATGAGGGCGTGGTGACGGCCGACGGCCCCGAGATGACCGTGCGGATCTGGAACACCAACACCGACAAGATCCTGCGTGCCAGGGTGCAGGTGGTGAACGGCAAGGCCCGGGTGCTGGGTGACTGCGCCATCCCGGGCGTGCCCGGCACCGGCGCCCCGGTCATGATGGATTACGCCGACACGGTGGGTGCGGGAACCGGCCGGCTGTTCCCGTCGGGCGCCGTGGCCGAGACCCTGATCCTGTCGGATGGCAGCCGGGTGCGGATCACGCTCTGCGATGTCGGCAATCCGGGTGTGTTCATCCGTGCCGAGGATCTGGGCATGGATGGCAGCGAGTTGCCCGATCGCATCTCGGCCGATGCCGCACTGGCGGCCCGGATCAGCGAGGTTCAGGCCCGGGCCGGTGTCGCCTGCGGCTATTGGGACGACTGGCGCGCGGTCGACCGGCCTGGGCTGCCGCAGGCGCTGCTGGTGATGCCGCCCAACGGTTTCCGCACATCCGACGGACAGGCGCTCGATGCCGGGCGGATGGATGTCTGGGGCCGGATGTTCTTTCTGGGCAAATGCCATGACAGCATGTCGGGCACCGGGTCGATGTGCTTCGCCGCGGCCTCGGCGGTGCCGGGCACGGTGGTGGCCGATGCGGCGGGTACCGGCCGCATCGCCGGCGGTCGACTGGTCATCGGCCATCCGCTGGGCGCGATGACGGTCGAGGTGGCGCCGCTCACGGCGGCCGATCCGATGGAAACCCGTTTCGAACGCCTGGGCTTTGCCCGCACCGCCCGCCGCCTGATGGCGGGCACGCTATACATTCCCCGCGACGACTGGCCGGAGCCGGTCGGCGTGGTCGGAGCGACCGGCTGAACCGGCCCGCGTCAGCACCTCACAAGAAAAATCCATCAGACCGACGGGAGGAAACCATGACCTTCACACGCCTTCTTGGCACCACCGTGCTCGCCTCGATGCTGGCCCTGCCGGCCCTGGCCGCAGATTATACCATGCGTATCAGTCACCAATGGTCGCCGTCACTGCCGACGGCACGGCTGCTCGACACCTTCGCCAAGACCGTCGAGGACGAGACCGGCGGCCGGATCGACGTGCAGATCTTCCCGGCCATGCAGCTCTACAAGGCCGACCAGCAGCATGCCGCCGTCGCTCAGGGCGAGATCGAGGCAACGGTGATCACCGACTTCATGATGGGCGGCACGGTGCCCGAAATGGTGGTGTCGCTGGTGCCGTTCCTGGTGCGGGACGAGGCGAAGGTGCGCGCCTATCCGTCGTCGGAGGCGGCGAAGATCCTTGAGGACAAGCTCCGGTCGCGCTTGGTCGAGCCGATCGGGTGGATGGTCGAATCCCGCAACGTGCTCTTCACCTCGAACAATCGGCCGCTTTCGGCGCCGGGGGCTTTCCAGGGGGTCAAGATCCGTGGCCTGACCCCGCTTTATGACAAGGGCCTCGCCGCGCTTGGCGCCATGCCGACCGCTATGCCCGCGGCCGAAATCTATCAGGCGCTGCAGACCGGCATCATCGATGCCACGGTCACCAGCACCTCTGGCGCGCTGGGCCGCAAGTTCTTCGAGGTGCAGAAATATGGTGTGGTGGCGCCGGGCATCTCGTTCGCGAAGAACGTGTTCCTGGTCAATCCCGGCTGGTGGCAGGATCTGCCCCAGGATATCCGCGCCGTGATGACCCGGGCCGCCGGCGTGATGTGGACGACATCGGTCGAGGAGAACATGGACCCGCTGGCCGATCCGGCGATCGAGGGTTTGAAGAAGAACGGCATGGAGGTGACCGTGCTCGACGACAGCCGGACGGCGGCGCTCGCCGCCGTGATGGCGCCGCCGGTGATGAAGGCTTTTGCCGGTATGGGCAAGGACGCCGCCCGCGTCATCGATCTGTCGCGGGCCGAGTGACGCCGGATGGCCGCCATGCCCGCGCCCGAAAGGCTTTTCACCCGGCTCGTCCGCCAGACGGTCCGCGCCACCCACGCCATCGCCTCGGCGGGTCTGCTTGGCTGCCTCGTGCTGGTGGGCTGGTCGGTCGTCTCGCGCTATCTGCTGAACGCGCCCATCCCGTGGGTCGATGATGCGGTCGCCTTCGCGCTGGTCCTGATCGTCACCCTCGGCGTGGCCGAGGTGGCGCGGCGTGACGACCACATCGCCGTCGACCTGCTGACCTCGCGTTGCGGACCGCTGGGGCGCCGGGTCACGGGTATTCTCGGCGCGCTCGCCACCATCCTGCTCTGTGTGGCGCTGGTCTGGCAGGGTTGGGCATCGGCCGATCTGGCCCGGATGATCGGCATCACCATCGGCGGCACGCTGGAATGGCCGGTCTGGCCCTTCATCCTGATGCTGTCGGCGGGCGCGGTGCTGATCGGGCTGGTCGCCCTCGACGGCCTGATCCGGCTGGTGCTCGACGGGGCACCGCCCGCGACCGACGAGGGAACCGCCGGATGACCCTGATCCTGCTTCTGGCTGGGCTGGTGCTGCTGTTGCTGACCGGCCTGCCGATCTATGTCGTGCTGATGATCTTCGCGGGTGGGCTGGAACTTGCCAATGGCGGGTCGCTCGCCTCGTTCCCGGCGGTGATCGTCGGCGAATTCGCCCAGTATCTGCTGGTCGCCATCCCGCTCTTCGCCTTCATGGCCCATGTCATGATCAAGAGCCGGATCGTGGACGACCTGTATGACACCGCTTTCGTGCTGACGCGGCACCTGCCGGGCGGGGTGGGGATCGCCACGGTGATGGCCTGTGTGGTCTTTGCCGCCATCTCAGGGTCGAGTGTGGCGACGGCACTCACCATTGGCGCGGTTGCCATCCCGCAGATGCTGAAATTCGGCTATACCCCGCGTGCCGCCTATGGGCTGGTCGCGGCCGGCGGCACGCTCGGCATCCTGATCCCGCCATCGGGTCCGCTGCTGCTCTATGGCGTCACGGCGGATGCATCGATCGGCCAGTTGTTCATGGCCGGCGTGCTGCCGGGGCTGCTGCTGGCTGGATTGTTCGTGGCCTGGACGGTTGTCTCGTCGGGGCTGAAAAGCCGCGGGCCCCGCGAGCCGCGGGCCTCTCTCCGGGAGGCGCTGGGTGCGATCCGCAAGTCCTTCTGGGCGATGACCCTGCCGGTCTTCGTGCTGGGCGGTATGTATGCCGGCATCTTCACCGCCACCGAGGCGGCGGGAACGGGGGCGCTCCTGGCACTGGCGATCGGCGCCGTCGTCTATCGCACGCTGGATCTGCGGGCGATCTGGGCCGCGGTTCAGGATGCCTGCCGGACCACGGCGATGCTGTTCATGATCCTGGCCGGCGCCTCGATGCTGAACCATGTGCTGACCAAGATGCGCCTGCCGCAGGAGATTCTGGAAATCGTCGCGCGGGCCGATCTGGGGGCGGTGGGCTTCATTCTGTGTGTCATGGCGCTGGTCTTCGTGCTCGGCATGTTCCTTGAGGCGATCTCGATCATCCTGATCACCACGCCGGTGGTGGCGCCGGTGCTGCATCAACTGGGCGTGCATCCGGTCTGGTACGGCATCCTGCTGGTGATCAACCTGGAACTCGCGATGATCACGCCGCCGGTCGGGCTCAATCTCTTCACCATCAAATCGATCACCCGCGCGCCCTTGTCCGAGATCATCATGGGCACGCTGCCCTATATCGCCATTCTGATGGCGGGGCTCGGCATCCTGATGATCTGGCCCGGCATCGCCTTGTGGCTGCCGGCCACGATGATGGGGCGCTGACGCGAGACCGCGCCCGCGGAAGCCTCCCCCAGATCGTCTGTTTCCGCGGGCGTCACTGCACCCCCCGTGCCCATTGTGGGCGCCCCCACGCCCATTGGGTGCGGGGGGTGTCTTTTATCTGCCGGGCAGGTCGAGAAATATCGATCCGCCATGTCACATCCGCCGGTATCGGCGCGTCTTGAGGATGATGCCCCCGCATCGGACACCGAGACGGATGGAGACGATGATGACACCGCGCCTGGAAAACCACATGACAGTCGCTCCCGCCGGGATCAAGGCGATGGTCGCCCTTGAGACCAGCATCAGGGCAAGCGGGCTTGAACATGCGCTGCTCGAACTGGTGAAGCTGCGCGCCTCGCAGATCAATGGCTGCGCCTTCTGCATTCATATGCATGCGACCGACATGCGCCGGGCCGGCGAGGTCGAAATGCGCCTGCACATGCTGAATGCGTGGCGGGAGTCGACGCTCTACAGCCCGCGCGAACGCGCGGCGCTGGCCTGGACCGAGGCGCTGACCAATCTTGCCGCCACCGGCGCGCCGGATGCCGATTACGATCTGGTCAAGGCGGCGTTCACGCCCGCTGAGCAGGTCAATCTGACGCTCGCCATCGGTGCCATCAATGTGTGGAACCGCCTGCAGGTCGGATTCCGCGCCGCGCATGACGTGGGCGGCCCGCTCGATCCGGCGTGAAGCCGCGCCGGCCTGAACGGTCGTTCAGGCCGGCCGCACCGGTTCAGAACTTCAACGTCGCCGAGGCATAGATCGTGCGCCCTGGCCCCGGCTGCTGGACCAGACTCAACGGGTCGACATAATAGCGGTCGGTGAGGTTCTGCACCCGGATGCCGGTCGTGAGGTTATCGGTCACCTCAAGCTCGGCGAACAGATCGACCAGGGTATAGGGCTTCCAGTCGATCATGGAAATGAACTGCGAGGCGCCCTGCGCGGTGACGTCGCCATGGCCGATGGCGCGGGCGCCGATATGGGATGCGCGACCGCCGATGGTCAGGGCGTCGTCGAACAGGCGCTGGGACAGCATCAGATCGACCATGTATTCGGGCGGCACCTGATTGGTGGCGTAATCGGCATAGAGCGACTTGTTGCCGCAACTGTCCGACGTTCGGCAGAATTCCACATCCAGATAATAGTTGGCATTGAGTTCGGCGGTGAAGCCGTCGATTTCATAGCGGCCCGAGAATTCCAGCCCCGAGAAATGGGCCTGATCGATGTTGTGGATGTGCAGGCCCGATACGCCGTTCACCGTATACCATTCGCGGGCGATATAATCCGACACCGTCCAGTCGAAGAAGCCGAACTTGGCCATGGCCTGATCATCATCGGTGAGCACCCGGTTCTGGCGGTGATTAACCCCCAGTTCCCAGTTCCGGGACCGCTCGGGCACCAGAGCCTTGTTCACATTCATCGTGAAGGCCGAGACCGATTCGATGATGCTGGGCATGCGCAGCGCATCGGACCAGTTGACATAGAACTGCGTGTCCTTGAACGGCTCGACCGTGATCCCGAGCGCCGGGCTGAAGCCGCCATCATCCAGTGCGTTGTCATAGTCATAGCTCGGCCGCGCCAGCTCCGGCTCGTTGCGGTCCTCCGACCAGAAATGCTGATAGCGCAGGCCGCCATTGACGGTCAGCCAGTCGATCGGCTGCCATGCCGCCTTCACGAAGCCGGCCGCCTCCTGCCGGCTGCCGTCGCGCAGATCGAGCCAGTTTTCCAGTTCGGGCGTATAGGCGCTGGGCCGGGTATCCTCGTTCTGATACGACAGACCATAGGTCAGCCCCAGCGACCCCATGCCGGTGTCGAGCCGGGAGGCATTGGTGACGTCGGCCCCCCACATCACCGTGTCCGATCCGGTGCGGTAATTCGCCGGCAGGCCGTAATCCTCGGGCTTCGGGAACATCACCTGAGTGCGGCGCGGGTTGCGCATTTCGAGCTTGGTCTGCCAGAGGCCGGCCTTCAGGTCGATAAGCTCGCCATCGTCCGGCAGCCAGCGGTATTTCAGCGAATAGGCGTCGACCTTGGCGCCGGCGGTCTGGTCCTGCTGCACCGCCTGACCACGCTCGCTGGTCAGGCGCGAGGCCAGAAGGTCGCCGGCCTCGCTGTTGAAGCCGTTATAGCCAAGCTGAATGCTGTGTTCATCCCCCAGACGCAGCGTGCCCTTGGCCAGCCAGGACTTGGTCTCAAGCTGGGTGTTCAGAACCTCTTCGCCGGCGCGATAATTGGCGATGCCACCATTCTCGATATAGTCGGTGTAGTCGACGCCAGGGCAGTATCCGCTTGAGTAGCAGTATTCGCGCGGGCCGGTGCTGACCGGATCGGCGGCCGGGCCATGTTCGCCCGCATGATAATTGCCCTGGCGGCGATAGGCATAGCCGACCACCAGATCGATGCGGTCTTCCTTCAGGGCGGCAACCACACTGCCCGACCCGCTGGTCGGCTCCAGCAGCGATGGCCGGTCCATGCCGGCGGCGCTGGCGGTGGCGACCGGTTCGGCATAGGGCGAGTTCGGCCAGGCATAGCCGCCGCGCTGGCCGGTGCTGGGCGAGGCGGTGTTGGTGCCGAAGCCGCCCTTCAGGCGGATGCCCAGGTTTTCGCCTTCCGAGACGATGTCATCCGCCCCCAGCGTGGTCATGGCCACCGTGCCGGCGATGCCGCTGGATGCCACGTCCGACCCCCTGGTGATATCGATGCCGGACAGGAAATCCGGATCGACGAAGCTGCGGTTCGATACCCCCTGATAGCCCTGATACACGGTTACGGCATTCGAGGTGCCATCGACCGTAACGGCGACCCTGCCCATGCCCTGCATGCCGCGGATATTGACGTCGATCGAGCCGGCGCCGTTGCGCGCCTCGCCCGACATCACGCCGGGCACGCCACGGAACATGTCGGCCGGGCTGCTGCCGCGATAGCGTTCGATCGTCTCGGCCGGAACATAGCTCTTCGGTGCCGCCGTCTCATAGACCTGCGCTGTGCGGCCGGTGGCGCCCGACACCACCAGCGGCCCCAGATGTTCGGGCGACATCCCGGCGGCATCGTCCGGCGCCGCCATGATGATGACCGCATCGCCGCTGAGCCGGTGGGTCAGCCCGGTTCCGGCCAGCAGGTGGCGGAGCGCGTCGTCGTCGTTGAAATTGCCGTGCAGAGCCGGTGCCATCCGATCGCGCAGCAATCCGGCATCGGCGATGATCTGCCGCCGGCTGGTTTCCGAGAACCGCAGCAGGGCCGAGGACAATGGCTGGGCGTCGATGGCGAATGGCCGTGCGGTGTCCTGCACCTGCGCGCGCGCCGGCATCGGCATCAGCGCCGCGACCGGCAGTACGGTGCCGGTCAGCAGAACGATCAGCATGGCGCGTGTGCCCTGTGCCGCGGCCGGGGTCCGGGGCGCGCGGCCGGTGCCTCGATGATGGGTCTGACGATATGCCCGCACGGGGTCGATCCTTCCTGGTCTGATGCCTCATGGCTGGCCGTTGCTGCGGCCTTCATCAAGGTCAGACACCCGGCAGGGCCGGGGTAATGACTGGCGGGTGCAAAAAAACGCGGCGGTGGCGGTGGGGCGATGCGGGCTCGTATCCATGGCTCGTCACAGGCTATGCTGCGAGCACGCCCCATGATGGCGACCCAATCTGATGAAAGGGCATGTGCGGTGCCGAGCCTCGCCAGCCGCCTTCTGCCGCAGCTTGTCGCCCTGACCGGGGCGAAGCGTCTGTTCTCGGACCCTGAAAAGACCGCGCGCAGCATCGAGGACAGCCGTCTGCGGCCCAGCGCCTTCGGGCCGCCGAAGCGGCTGGAACGCCGGGTGCGGATCACGGTCGACCATGATGGCGGCTGGCCGGTCTATCGCGTGGCGCCTCTGGGGCAGCCGTCGGGACAATATGTGGTCTATGCCCATGGCGGCGCCTGGATCCGCGAGATACATCCGCTGCAATGGCGGCTGGTGGCGACCTTGGCCCGACAGAGCGGTGCCACCATCATCGTGCCGATCTATCCGCTGGCGCCGCGCGGCACGGCGGGCGTGGTGGTGCCGGTGATGGCCGATATGCTCGCCGATCTGATCGGGCAGCATGGCGCCGGGCGGGTCAGTGCCCTGGGGGATTCGGCCGGCGGCCAGATCATGCTGTCGGCGGCCCTGCTGCTGCGCGAGCGGGGTGTGCCGGCGCTGCGCCACACCATCCTGATCTCGCCGGCGCTGGATCTGACCATGGCCAATCCGGAGGTCGACCATGTTGAACCGCAGGATCCATGGCTGGCGCGGGCCGGCATCCGGACCGCGATCGAGCATTGGCGCGGCACGCTCGCGCTCGACCACATGCTGGTCAGCCCGCTGTTTTCGGATCTGAGCGGGCTGGGTGGCCTGACCATCTTCAGCGGCCTGCGCGACATCACCAATCCCGACACCCGGCTGCTGGTGGCCAAGGCGCGTGCGGCCGGTGTCGCGGTCGACTATCACGAGGCGCCGGGCCTTATCCATGTCTATCCGCTGCTGCCCTGTCCGGAAGGCCGCGCCGCCCGGCAGGTGATGATCGATGTGCTGCGTGAGAGCAGATCCCGCTCAGGTGGAATCACTTGAGCGGGCAAAGATGCTCGATAAACTTATAACTCTAGCGCCGGGCGGCGTTCGCGATGTTGTCAGGCCGATCGCACCACGACCAGACCGGCCATGCGATGCATCCGGACCGGCAGGGTTTCGGCGATGATGCCGAGGGCACGGTCGATATCGGTCAGGTCGAACACCGCGGTCACCGGCAGGGCTGCCGCCCGGCGGTCGGCCAGCAGGATCGGCCCGTGGCGATGGCGGCCAAGGTCGTCGAGCACCTCGGCAAGCGGCACATCCTCGAACACGATCCGGTCATGGCGCCAGGCAAGGACGTCCTCCGCCGCCCGCTGCATGGCGCGTTGCATGCCTTCATTGGTGAAGCGGACATCCTGGCGTTGCCTCACGACGAAGGGCGCCGCCGCATCGGGTATCACCGTGATCTCGCCGTCGATCGCATAGACGGTCGAGGCCCGGGCACGCGCGCGCAGATCGAAGCCGGTGCCTGTGGTGGCGACACGCCCCTGCGCGGTGCGCGCCACGAAGGGGCGGGGATCGGGCCTCGGCTGAAACCAGCCTTCGCCATCATGCAGGGTGACGTCGCGACGCTGGCCGGTATAGCGGATCGACAGCGCCGAGCGACTGGCGAGTTCAACACGGCTGCCATCGGGCAATGTCAGCATCCGCCGCTCCGCCACCCCGGTCGTCGCATCGGCCAGCAGGCGCGCGGGCGATACGAGTTGCGAGCCGGCAGCACCCACTACCAGAACCGCGCCGCCGGTCAGCACCGCACGACGGCTGATCCGGCGCCCATCCGACCTGAGCCCGCCCGCCATGGCGTTATAGGCGGGTTTGACCGCATCGAAGCGCGCCCACAGCGCTTCCGCGCGCGCATAGGCCTCGGCCCGCCGCTCATGTCCGGCAAGCCATCTGGCGAAGGCGTCACGGTCTGCATGGGCGACCGGTTCCTCTTTCATCAGCAGGAACCATTTCATGGCCTCGGCCTGCTCGCGGTCGTGGGTGATGTCATCGGTCATGCCACGGCCATCCTGATCCGGGGTCACCGCAGCATGCGGTCCAGATCGGTCATCGCCTGCACGATCTGCGAGATGACGGTGTTGCGCGACACGCCCATCCGCAAGGCAATCTCGTTATAGGTGAGGCCGGCAAGCTTGTTCAGCACGAAGCTCTGGCGCCGGCGCGGCGGCAGGGCGTTGATCGCCGTCAACAGCCGCCGGACCTCGTTGCGGTGAATGGCCGTGGCCTCGGGCGAGGCCGCCGGATCGGCGATCCGGGCCATGCGGTCGTCGGACAGCATCACCTCGGCACGGCGCTTTGCATCGCGCAGATAATTCAGGGCCAGGTTGCGCACCGCCGTGGTGACATAGGCCTGGCTGACCGGCACGTCGTGGCGGAGCAGGTTGACGAAGGCCTGCTGGACAAGATCCTCGGCCGTGGTTGCATCGCCTGAGAGTCGCCGGGCGATCCGCCGCAGACGATCGCATTCCGCACCATAGAGCCGGCCGATCGAGAGACTGTGCGTGCCCAAGCTGTCCGCCCCCTGACACATGGCTGGATCGGGTGATGTTGGCGGATAGCTGCGGGCAGGTTAGCGGAGGCGGCATCAAATGACAATGCGTGTCATTCGCAAATAAAAATTACTGGGTCAGGCACCGGCGGCCCGCGCCCGTTCCGCATCCTGCAACCCCCGCCAGTCGACCTTGTTGGTGGCGGTGCGGGGCAGGCTGTCGGCAAAGCTGATGACGCGCGGCACCTTATAGGCGGCCAGTTCGCCGCGCGCCCAGGCGATGATGTCCTCGGCCATCACCCGGCCCTGCGCCTCGGGCTTCAGCACGATCACCGCTTTCACCGCCTCGCCGCGCCGGGCATCGGGCACCGAGATGACGCAGGCGTCGCGGATGGCGGGATGGCGGAACAAGGCGGTTTCGATCTCGGCCGGCCAGGCCTTGAAGCCACCGACATTGATCATCCGCTTCAGCCGGTCGACGGCATAGAAATAGCCGGCGGCGTCGCGCCGGCCCAGATCGCCGGTGCGCAGAAAGCGCTTGCCATCGCGCATGAAGAACGCCTCGGCATCGGCATCGGGGCGATTCCAATAGCCTTTCAGGATCTGCGGCCCCGCCACCACGATTTCGCCGGTCTCGCCCTCGGGCAGTTCCGCCAGGGTCTCAGGGTCGATGATGCGGGCATCGGTGTCGTGGATCGGGATGCCCAGACATTGCGGGCGCGGGGCGTGCATCGGGTTCATATGGGTGGGCGACATGGTCTCTGTCATGCCATAGCCTTCAATGAACACCAGGCCGTAGCGCTGTTTCAACTCGGCGGCAACGGCTTCGGGCATGGCGGCGCCGCCCCCGGTCAGCACCCGCACGCGGGCAAGACAGGCGGGGTCGAAACTGGCGCTGCCCAGCACATCGACCACCATGGCCGGCGCGGCATTCCAGAAACTGACCTGCCGGTCGGCCAGCAGCACCGGCACAAGATCGCGATCCCAGCGGGTCATGATCACGATTTCGCTGCCGGCGAGCAGGGCGGCGTTCATCGATGCCTGCATGCCGGCAACATGAAACAGGGTGAGAAAGGCGGTGACGGCATCCTCGGCCGTCATCCGATACAACCGCATCTGCGCCTCTGCGGTGAACAGCACCGACAGATGGGTGTGCATGCAGGCCTTGGGCCGGCCGGTGCTGCCAGAGGTATAGGGCATCAGGCACAGCTCGTCGCGACCACCCAGCGCCGGCGGCAGGGCGTCGCCGGCTGTGGCGGTATCGGTCAGCGCGCGCCAGTCGTGCCAGACGCCACCTTCAGGCAGCGCCGCGCGCGGTGCTGCCATCACCGCCGGCCAGGGCATGCGCGGGTCGTGGCCGGCCATGTCGGCATAATGCGCGGCAACGACCGCGCGCAGCGGCCCGCCGGCTTCGGTCAGCCCGGCGAAGTCCTCAACCAGATCGTCGCCGATGATCGCGACCCTGGCGCCGCTGTCGGCGGCGATGAAGGCGAGTTCGGGCCCGCGATACATCGGGTTCACCGGCACCGCCACCGCATCGGCGCGCAGCACCGCGTGATAGGCGATGATGTATTGTGGCGAATTCTGAAGCGCGATCAGCACCCGGTCGCCCCGGCCGACACCGATGATCCGCACCAGCGCCGCCGCCAGCCGCTCCACCGCTTCGTGCAGCGCGCCATAGCTGAGCGTGGCCCCGTAATAATGCAGGGCGGTGCGGCCGGGCGCGCGGGCGGCGCTGCGTGCCAGCCCGTCGACCATGGTGGTGGTGGTCAGTGTCAGGTGGCGGGGCTCGTCGGCCGGCCAGGGATCGGTGACGGGGGCGGTGCCCGGGTCGGTGACGGTATCGGTGGCAGGATCGATCGTGTGCGCGGCGGAAGGGATGGTATCGCTCCGGGTCATCTGTCTCGTCCATCGGCCAGGGCAGGGGCGCGGCGCCCGGGGGCAGACAGCCGCATTGTTTGATCAAAGATCATCTAGTATCCTCGCCTCCGGGCCTTGCGGTCAATGCGCGGATATGCGCTCGTTAAGTGTTTTCGGCGATCAGGGAGAGCGATGATGGGCAAGGATACGGCAAAGGTGCTGCTGGTGACCGGCGGCGGACGCGGCATCGGTGCCGCCACCTGCCGGCTGGCGGCGGCGGCCGGCTATGCGGTGGCGGTCAATTATGCCCGCGATGCCGCGGCGGCCGATGCCCTGGTTGCCGATCTGCGCGCCGAGGGCGCCGATGCCGAGGCGTTTCAGGGCGACATGGCCGAGCCGGGGGCTGCCGATGCGCTGGTCGATGCGATGATGGCGCGCTGGGGCCGGCTGACCCATCTGGTCAACAATGCCGGCATCACCGGCACCGGCAGCCGGCTGGCCGATGCCGACCCCGCGACCATCGCGCGGGTGATCGATCTGAACGTGACCGGCGCGATCATGGTGGCCCGTGCCGGCGCACGGGTGATGGCGACCAGCCGTGGCGGCAGCGGCGGGGTGATGGTCAATGTCTCGTCGGCGGCGGCGACCCTGGGCAGCCCGGGTGAGTTCGTGTGGTATGCGGCATCGAAGGGTGCCATCGACAGCCTGACCATCGGCCTGTCGCGCGAACTGGCCAGCGACGGCATCCGGGTCAACGCGGTATCGCCGGGGCTGATCGACACCGGCATTCACGCCGATGCCGGCATGCCCGACCGGGTGGAGAAGCTGGCGCCGAACATTCCGCTCGCCCGTGCCGGCAGTGCCGCCGAGGTTGCGCAGACGATCATGTTTCTGCTATCGGACGCGTCCTCTTACGTGTCGGGCACCATCGTGCGGGTGGCCGGCGGACGCTGACGGCTTGCGGGAGACGGGATCATGACCGGTGGAGACGACGACGGCTGGCGGGCTTCCGCCGATGCCTGGGTTCGCGAGCAGGGCGAGCACGGCGATTATGGCCGTGCCCATGTCCTCGACCCGGTGATGATCCCGCGGCTGCGTGGTCGCGGTGTTCAGACCGCGCTCGATGTCGGCTGTGGCGAGGGGCGCTTCTGCCGGATCATGGCGGCGGAAGGTATCCGGGCAACCGGTGTCGACCCCACGCCCGAACTGCTCGCGGTGGCCCGCGACCGCGACCCCGCCGGAGATTATCGTGTGGGCCGTGCCGAGGCGCTGGATTTTCCCGATGCCAGCTTCGATCTGGTGGTCAGCTATCTGACGCTGATCGACATCCCCGACATCGCGGCCGCGATCCCCGAGATGGCACGGGTCTTGAAGCCCGGCGGCAGGCTGCTGGTCGCCAACCTGACCGGCTTCACCAGCGCCTCGGCCGATCGCGGCTGGCAATACGACACCGACGGCCGGCCCGACCACTTCGCGCTCGACCGCTATCTTGAGACCCGCCCGATGCGGGTCGGCTGGCGCGGTATCGAGATCGTGAACTGGCACCGGCCGCTCTCGGCCTATATGCAGTTGTTCCTCAAGGCGGGCCTCCGCCTCGCCTGGTTCGACGAGCCGGCCCCCACCGGCGGACCGGCGGATCAGGCGGCCCGCTATGCCCGTGTGCCCTATTTCGTGGCCATGGAATGGCACCATGCCGGCATCACCGATGCCGGTGACGGCGGCACGGCCCGATAGATCCGGGCATCCTGCCGGCTCATCTTTGAACCGGCGGGCGTCGCGTGCCGACACCGGCCCGGCGCATCAGCCGGCGCAGGGTCGAGGGTTCGGCATAGCCCACCCGGCGGGAGATTTCGTCGAGCGGCAGGGTGGTGGTGTCCAGCAGCTCCGTCGCCCGTTCGATGCGCAGGCGCTGAACGAAACCCACCGGCGACAGGCCGGTCGCGCGGGCTATGCGCCGGCGCGGGCGATGCCGTCGTCCGTCGCGGCCATGAAGCCGGGCGCCATATAGCGGGCCTGTGATCGGCGATGGTCGAGCAGCAGCAGCCGGGCGCAATCCTGAGCCAGACCGGGGCCGCCATGACGGGCGATGACCGCCAGCATCAGATCCATCTGCGCCATGGCGGCCCCGGCGGTGGTGACGGGACCGTCCTGAACCACCAATGCATCGACATCCAGCGGGAACATGGCGGTGATTACGCACAAGCCGTGCTTGCCGTCGCCTCTGCCCCGCGCTGACCCTCACCGTCGTTCCAGGAGCCCACAGATGCCCCGTCAAAGCCTCGCCACGCTCACCCTGAGCATCGTTGCCGCCGACCCGGTCCGTGCGCCGCGCCTGCGGTTTCGGCGGCGCCGTCGTCACCACGGCCGGCGCTAAGGTGTTTGGTATCAGCGATCAGACCTTGAAGACCGGAGAGGCAGGCACGCTGACCGTCGCAGGCACCACGGTCATCGAGACCGGCGGCACCTTCACGGCCGGCGCCAGCCTCGTCACCGATGCCCAGGGCCGCGCCGTGGCCGCGTCCGGCCCGCTTGCGGTCGCGGCGGGTGCAACCGCCGTCCAGTTCACCGCTGCCGGCCGTTTCGTCGAAATCCTCTTGGGTCGCGGACCCAACACATAAAAATGGCGGGTGCCGCCGACGACACCCGCCTGCACGTAACCTTGCAGATGGCGCGTCGGCACCCCAGCTACGCATCATCTTAGCCTACCGCATCGTCCGCTGCCGCCCAGCCAAATCCAGTTTCGTCCGACCTGATCCCGCCTCCATTCCAAAATAATTGTGTCCATACCAGAATAATTAGAGCAGACCCGTCACCGGCAATTTCGCACTGTCGATGATGCTGGAGCCGGCCGTGCTGGCGCCGGTTCTGGCCCAGCCGTCCTTGCCGCTGGACGATGCCGGCGCGCTTGAAAGCGATGCCGGGGAACTGGCCCCGGGTGCGGGCGCGGCTGGAGCGCGAGGATCTGGTCGTGCTGGGCTATCGTTTCGCCGGGGATGCGATCTGCCGGGCGGAACGCTTCGCCGCCTATGAACGCGCCCTGGGCGACCGGTTTCAGGG
Source organism: Tistrella arctica (assembly GCF_039630945.1). Taxonomy (NCBI): domain Bacteria; kingdom Pseudomonadati; phylum Pseudomonadota; class Alphaproteobacteria; order Geminicoccales; family Geminicoccaceae; genus Tistrella; species Tistrella arctica. Next base: position 380,523 of record NZ_JBBKTV010000005.1, on the reverse strand, counting down.
GCGCGTGCTGCCGGACGCGGCGGCGAACCGCACGGATCTGCCGCCATTCTTCGCACGTCATGTGCCGACCCCGCACAGCGTGGTGACGGTGCATCTGATCGATCAGGCGGGCCAGCCGACCATCGCCGCCCGCGACGAGATCCTGGCGTTCTTCCGCCAGCGACTGGCGGTGGGATAAGCGACTGGCGGTGGGATAAAAGACCGCCGGCATCCGGGGCTCAGGGACGGATGCCGGCGGCAAAGGCATCTGCCGGCCGCTGGCGCGGAGGGGGGCGCTCGGGCCGGCAGATGCACGCGAACGACGGCCGGGTCACCGGTTGGCAGAACCGCTCTGGGGGAGGAGAGCCGTGGTCGCTGCCGGGGGAAGGAGACCGGGGATCGAAACCCGGCCGGCGTCGGTTCGTGATCGCGATGGTCGTCCTGGGACCGGCCTTGGCCGGCAGATCAGAGTCAGACGGCGTCAGGCGGCGGCCGGCGATGCCACCGCCCGCAGCAGGGCGGCTGCGATGTTGTCGGGCCCCACGCGATAGGCCGCCTCCAGCGGCGCCGAATAGCCGACCGGAATCCGGGGGGCGCCCAGCCGGATCGGCCGGGTTTCCAGCCGGTCGCCCAGCGCTTCGGTGACGGTGGCGACGATCTCGGCACCGAAACCGGCATCGCGCACGGCTTCCTGCGCCACCACCAGCCGTCGGGTGCGGGCCACCGACGACAGCACCATCTCGGCGTCCCATGGCCACAGGGTGCGCAGGTCGATCACCTCGACATCCACACCCCGGGCGGCGGCGATGTTGGCGGCCGCCATCGCCTCATGCACGGCGGCCGACCAGGCGACGATGGTGACGTCGCGTCCGGGGCGGGCGATGCGGCCGCGCCCCAGTTCGGCCGGGGCGTCGCTTTCAGGTGCCGGACCGGTCAGCGGCCACAATGCCTTGTGCTCAAGATGCACCACCGGGTCGTCGGCGCGGATCGCGGCCTTCAGCAGACCATAGGCGTCGGCGGGGGTGGCCGGCGCCGTGACCACCAGACCCGGAATATGCACCCACCAGCTTTCCAGCGACTGCGAATGCTGAGCGCCCGACGACCGCCAGACCCCGATCGGCTGGCGGACGACCAGCGGCACGCGGCCCTGACCGCCGAACATGAACCGGTTCTTGGCGGCCTGATTGACCAGTTCGTCGACCGCGCACAGCGCGAAGTCGGAAAAGCGCATCTCGACCACCGGCCGGGTGCCGACCAGGGCGGCGCCGACCGCAGCCCCCATGATCGTGGCCTCGGAGATCGGCGTGTCGACGACCCGTTCGGCGCCGAAGCGTGCCTGAAGCCCGTCATACTGCTTGAACACGCCGCCGCGGCCCAGGTCTTCGCCCAGCGCCCAGACCCGGTGGTCGCGCTCCAGTTCCTCGGCCAGCGCCCGCCGGGCGCCCTCGATATAGGTGAAAGCGCTCATAGCTGCGTCCCCCGATCCAATGCCCATATGCCGTCCATCGCTCCGTGCGTCGACCAGGCCTGGCCCTGTTCGGCACCGGGACGCGGCCGGCCGATATCCTGCACGTCATCGAAGGCGGCGGCGGTGTCGGGCAGGGGAGCCGCCAGGGCCGCGGTCACGGACGCGGCGATGCGCGCGGTCTCGGCCACCTCAATGGCCGCGATCTCGTCGTCGTCGAGACCCAAGCCCTTCAATTCGGCGGCGTTGCGGGCGATCGGGTCGTCCTCCCAGCGCGCGGCCACCTCGTCGGCCGGACGATAGGGGGCGGCATCGGTGACGGTGTGGCCCTTCAGCCGATAGGTGCGGGCATGCAGCAGGCGCGGGCCGCTGCCGCCACGGATCAGGCCGATCAGCCGGCCCGCCGCCTCGTCGACCGCTTCGACGTCATTGCCGTCGATCGACAGCGCCGGCACGCCCAGGGCTTCCGACCGGGCGGCGATGCCGGGGCCGGCGCTCATGGCCGCGGTGCGGGTGGTGGCCGACCAGTTGTTGTCCTCGCAGACGAACAGCACCGGCAGCTTGAACACGGCCGCCCAGTTCAGGCTTTCCAGGAACGGCCCGCGATTGGCGGCGCCATCGCCGAAATAGCACACCGCGATCGCGGCGCGCCCCAGCAGGCGCAGGCCCTGCGCCGCGCCGACGGCGATCGGCAGGCCGGCGCCGACCACACCATTGGCGCCGAGCATGCCGACCTTGAAATCGGCGATGTGCATGGAACCGCCCTTGCCGGCGCAGGCGCCGCCGGCCCGGCCGAAGAGTTCCAGCATCATGCCGTTCAGATCGGCGCCCTTGGCGATGCTGTGGCCATGGCCGCGATGGGTGGAGGCGATCACGTCCTCGGTGATCAGATGGGCGGCGACACCGGTCGGCACCGCCTCCTGGCCGATCGACATATGGACGGCGCCGTTGACATGGCCTGCCGCGAGGCCGTCTTCCGCCGCGCGTTCGAAGGCGCGAATGCGCCACATGGTGGCATGATGGTCGATCAGGCGCCGCCGCCGCCCGTTATCGGTGGCGGGCGGTGCCGTGTCGGCTGGCTGGGTCATCGTCGGTCTTCCTCCCCGGAAGCGCTCTTGGGCCCGCGTCGGGAAGGCGCGGGCGGGCGGATCTTGTTGGCGGGCTCGTTTTTCCAGGTGGCGAAGGACATGACCGGCCTGCCGGCACGCCATCCGCCATTCAACGCGTGCCGGACTGCCGCCGGCGGGATCCTTGTCGATGAACCGCTGTGTCCGGTCCATGATATGGATTTAATTTTCGCGCAAGATCAGGCTACAAATCATCTGATGCGTTGTCAAATTCACGTAATGGAGACATCATTCAGAATGAGTGATGGTAAGTCGTCCATATTGTGGACCTTTGGTCGATCTTGCCGTCACCCGTGTTTCACGCCGAGAGTGGCCCGTTCGAAGGCGGCCCGGCGCCACTGGAGGAAACGCTGTCATGCCAGAAACCACTCTGGGCGCGCCCGGCAGGGCTGCCGCCTCTGTTCGTCGTGCGGCGGCGGCCCCGGCCACGGCCGCACCGGCCGCCCCCACCGGCACCCAATCGGTGGAACGCGCGATCAGCCTGCTGCGCATCCTGGCGCGCCGCGACGCCGGCGGCGCCCGTCTGGTCGACGTGGTGGCGGATAGCGGGCTGAACAAGCCGACCGTCCGCCGCCTGCTGCTGGTGCTGATGCGCGAGGGGTTGGTCGATCAGGATCCCGGCAGCCGCCGCTATCATCTGGGCGTCGAGACCTTCGCGCTGGGCTCGGTCGCGGCCGAACGCTTCGGTATCCGCAAGATCGCGGCACCGGCCGTGCTGCGGATCGCGGAAGCATCGGGCGATACCGCCTATCTGTCGGTGCGCAGCGGCTTCGACGCGATCTGCGTGGAACGCCAGGAAGGCGCCTTCCCGATCCGCACCCTGACCCTGGCAGTCGGCGACCGGCGGCCGCTGGGCGTGGGGGCGGGCAGTCTGGCGCTGTTGTCGTTCCAGCCCGATCCCAATGAAATCCGCTCGATCATCGACGTCAATGCCGGTCGGGTGAATGCCTATGCGCCGCGGATCGAGCCCCAGCGCCTGCTGTCTCTGGTGGATCAGACCCGCGCGCAGGGTTATGCCTTCAATGACGGCATGATCGTGGCGGGGATGAGCGCGGTCGCCGTGCCGATCCTGAACCGTCGCGGCGAACCCGAGGCGGCGCTGAGCATCGCCGCCATCGACAGCCGGATGTCGCCGGAACGGCGCGCCCAGTTGCTGGCCCTGTTGCAGCGCGAGCGCGAGCGGATCGAACAGCAACTGGGTCGCACCCAGTCGCCGGGGGTGCGTGATCTGGCGATGCGCGCGCGCGGCCGGATGCGCGCCTGAACCTGACATGCGCGCCTGAACCTCGCATGCGCGCCTGAACCTGCCGCGCGCGCCTGAACAAGGGAGACAATCGATGTCGGCTACTGACACCCGGGTATGCATCGCGGGCTGGGCGCATACGCCCTTCGGCAAGCTGGATGCGCTGGACCTTGAGGCGCTGATCGTGCAGGCGGCGCGCGATGCCATGGCCCATGCCGGCATCGATGGCGCCCAGGTGGACGGCATCTTCGTCGGCCTGTTCAACAATGGCTTCTCGGCACAGGATTTCGCGGCCGGGCTGGCGCTTCAGGCCGATCCGGGGCTGCGCTTCAAGCCAGCCACCCGGGTGGAGAATGCCTGTGCCACCGGATCGGCGGCGATCCATGCCGCGCAGGATTTCATCCGCGCCGGGCGTGGCCGGGTGGTGCTGGTGATCGGCGCCGAGCAGATGAGCCGCACCGCCGGCGACAAGGTCGGCGATCTGCTGCTGGGGGCCAGCTATCGGCGCGAGGAAGGCAATATTCCGGGCGGTTTCGCCGGCGTGTTCGGCCAGATCGCCCAGGCCTATTTCGCGAAGAATGGCGACCAGATGGACGCGCTGGCGATGATCGCCGCCAAGAACCATCGCAATGGCTGCGCCAATCCATATACCCAGATGCGCCGGGATTTCGGCTTCGAATTCTGCAACTCGGTGAGTGACAAGAATCCGCTGGTCGCCGGACCATTGCGGCGAACCGATTGTTCGCTGGTCTCGGACGGTGCGGCGGCGCTGGTGCTGGCCGACGAGACGATGGCCTGCGAATTGACCGCGGCATCGGGGGTGGTGCCGGTGGCGTTCCGGGCGGCGGTGCAGGTGAATGAGTTCCTGCCGCTGTCGCGCCGCGACCCGACGGTGCTGGAGGGCGCGGCCGAAGCGTGGCGGCGGGCGCTGAGTGCGGCGAAGCTGACCCTGGATGATCTGCATCTGGTGGAAACCCATGACTGCTTCACCATTGCCGAGATGATGGAGTACGAAGCCATGGGCCTGACCGCGCCCGGCGACGGCGCCCGCGCCATCCGCGAGGGCTGGACCGAAAAGGGCGGCCGGCTGCCGGTCAACCCGTCGGGGGGACTGAAGGCCAAGGGACACCCGATCGGCGCCACCGGCGTGTCGATGCATGTGCTGGCGGCGATGCAGGTGACCGGCACCGCGCCCGAGGGCATGCAGATCCCGAACGCGGTGCGTGCCGGCGTGTTCAACATGGGCGGGGCCGCCGTCGCCAATTACGCCAGCATCCTGGAGCCGCTGGGCGCCTGAGCCCGGTGGAACAATCCTGATCCTGGCACATGATCCCCGCGCCGTGCCGCAGGCGCGGGGCAGCTTTGCGGGCAGAACGTTCGCCTGCTAATAAGTGGGTTTGCTAAGCTTCGGCGCATGATGCCAATTCATGAGGTCATGCGCCCGATGCTGCCGATTGCCGAACCCGGCGAGACGCCCCAACAGATCCTGCCGGCCGTGGGACCGGCGGCCCCGCCTCGTGCCCGGCTGGGGTGGACGGTGGCACGCCTCGCGCGTAGCTGGCGCAGTGTGCTGGATGCGCGTCTGGCCCCCCATGGGCTGACCCAGTCGCGCTGGCGGGTGCTGAATGTGGTGTCGACCACATCCCGGCCGCTGACGCAGCGTGAACTGGCCGACCGGCTGGCGATCGAGGCGCCGACCCTGGTGCGGTTGCTGGACCGGCTGGAGGCGGACGGGCTGGTGGAACGTCGGCCCGACGGCCAGGACCGGCGGCGCAAGGTGATCGGTCTGGGGCCGAAGGCGGCGCCGGCCACCGATGCCATCGCCCGCGAGATCGCGGCCGTGCGCGCCGATCTGCTGGGCGGGCTGACCGATGATCAGATCGCCCAGGCCCTGCTGGTGCTGGACGCCGTGCAGGGTGCTGCCGAGCACCTGCTGGCCGCGATGCCCCGACCCGAATCGGAGGACCGCCCGTGACGGCGCCCCGGGATGCCGAGCCTGCGCCCGAGGCACCGCCGCCGCAGCGCCCTGAGGCCCTGTCGGCGGCGACCGTCACCACCCGCGAGCGGCGGCTGGCGATCGCGGCGCTGATGTGCGGCACGATTTCGACCATTCTGTCGGCGACGCTGATCAATGTGGCGCTGGCAACCTTCATGACCGACATGGCCGTCAGTCACACGGTGGCGCAGGGGCTGTCCACCGGCTTTCTGGCCGCCAACACCATCGCGATGCCGGTGGCGCCGTGGATGATGGGGCGGCTGGGCTTTCGCAAGCTGTATGTGCTGGCGATTTCGGTGTTCGTGGCCGCGGCCCTGCTCGGCGGCTTCGCGCCCGGCGCCCATGCGGCCATCGTGGCGCGGGTCATCCAGGGGGCCGCGGCCGGCATGATCCAGCCGCTGGCAATGGTGGTGATCTTCCGGATGTATCCGCCCGACAAGCGCGGATCGGCGATGGGGCTGTACGGGCTGGGCGTGGTGCTGGCGCCGGCACTCGCACCCACCCTGGGCGGCGCGCTGGTCGAATTCGCCGGCTGGCGGTCGGTGTTCTTCGTGGCGATTCCGGTCTGTCTGGCGGGCATCGTCATCGCGTTGAAGGCGCTGCCCGATGCCCGCCCGCCGGGGGCCGGCGGGCGTTTCGACCTGCTGGGCTTCGGCCTGCTGGCGGTGGCCATGTCATCGCTGATCGCCGTGCTGAGCATGGGGATGAGCCAGGGCTGGCTGTCGGTTCAGGTTCTGGCGGCGGCGGTGGTGGCGGTGGCGGCCGGTGCCTGCTTTCTGGCATGGGAGCGGCGGGTCGCACGGCCATTGATGGATCTGAAAATCTATCGCGCGCCGGGCTTCGGTGCGGCGGCGCTGTGTTCCATGACCCTGGGGCTGGGCCTGTTCGGTTCCACCTATCTGCTGCCGCTGCTGCTGGAAACCGCCCGCGGGATGAGCCCGGCCGAGGTGGGGCTGGCCATGGCGCCGGCGGGTTTCGCCATGGCGCTGACCTTCCCGCTGGCCGGCCGGCTGGCCGACCGGATCGCGACCCGGCCACAGGTGATGATCGGGCTGGGGCTGTTCGCCGCCCATGCCCTGTTGCTGGCCTGGGCCGAATTCGCGGCCGGATTCTGGGTGATCGCCGCGGTGATGGCGCTGGGCCGGATGTCGCTGGCGCTGGTGATGCCGGCGCTGTCGGCCGGCGGCCTGCGGCTGCTGCCCGAAAATCAGGTGGCACAAGGGGCGGCCGCCCTGAATGTCAGCCGCCAGTTCGGGGGCGCGGTCGGGGTGGCCATTCTGGCGGTGGTGCTGGAGTCCGCCGAGGTGGCGCTGCCCGGCCGGCCGCTCGACGCCTTTGCCATCACGCTGGCGGTGATGGGCGGCTTCGGGCTGACCGCGATGGTCGTGGCGGTGATGCTGCCCGGCCGGCGGGACGGCGCCGCGTAAATCGCCGGATCCCTACCTCCCTACATCCCTGCATGGTGGTCGCTGCCGCCCGGATTGCAGACGAAACCTTTATGTGGCCCTGCTTGCCCGAAGCGTCTCCTTGAACAGCGCGAAGGCCGTCGTGCCCTGCCGATCGGGGTAATAGAGGTGGTAGCCGGCGAAGGGCTGGCACCACGGTTCCAGCAGGCGGATGAGACGGCCATCGGCAATCGGCGCCGCCACCAGATCCTCAAGGACGTAGAGGATGCCGAACCCCTCAAGGGCGGCGGCCACCAGCAGGTCGCCGTCGTTGAACACCGGCCCGCGGCCCGGCGTGACCGTCACCGTATGGCCGTCGCGCTCGAACGACCACGGCGACAGCTCGCCATGCGCGTCGCGATAGGCGATGCAGCGATGGCGTGTGAGGTCGGCGGGTTCCATCGGCGCCGGATGGGCGCTCAGATAGCCGGGAGCGGCCACCACCGCGACGCGAAGCGGAGGCCCGACCGCCAGCGCGATCATGTCCTTCTCCAATCGCTCGCCGAGCCGGATGCCCGCATCATAGCGGCCCGCCACGACGTCGGTCATCCTACCCTCCACGGAGACCTCCACCTCGATGCCGGGGTGGCGGCGCATGAAGGACGGGAGCATCGGCCACAGCACTGTGTCCGCGGCGTGTTTGCCCGCCGTGATCCGGACGGTGCCGATCGCTGCCCCGCGCGCCTGGGACAGCGCCTCGATCGCGTCGTCCAACCCGGACAGTGCCGGCGACAGGGTGGCGAGCAGGCGCTCGCCGGCCGCGGTCGGGGCAACGCTGCGCGTCGTGCGGGAGAGCAGGCGAAAACCGAGTTGGCCCTCCAGCCGCTTCATGGTCTGGCTCAACGCCGACTGGGTGACCCCGAGCCGCCGCGCGGCACGTGTGAAGCTGCGGTCGGCGGCGATCGCCGCGAAGACGGCGAGGTCGCCGAGCTGATCCGGACGCATTGATGATCCCCGCTACTGGGGCCTATGACTGATTAGGCGGTTATCTCGATCAATTAGCACGGCTACATGGTCAGCAACAGTGGAAGGAACAAGGAGCAGGCGATGGGCAAGATCTGGCTGGTGACGGGCGCAAGCCGGGGGCTTGGATGCGAGATCACGCGCGCGGCGCTCGATGCGGGCGAAACGGTCGTGGCAACGGCGCGCGTCCCCAAGGCGGTGCGCGATGCCTGCGGGGGCGACCACGATCGCCTGCACGCGCTCGGGCTCGATATCACCGACGCCGACGCCGCGAACGCGGTCGCCGCCGAGACCGCCGGGCGGTTCGGTGCGATCGACGTGCTGGTCAACAATGCCGGCTATGCCGAGCTGGGGTTCTTCGAGACCGTCACCGATGCCGCGGTGCGGCGTCAGTTCGAGGTCAATCTGTTCGGCACGATGAATGTCGCGCGCGCGGTCGCCCCCCATATGCGTGCGCGGCGCTCAGGCCTCATCGTCACCATTTCGTCGGTCAGCGGGCTGGTCTCCAACGGTGGGGGGGGCGTCTACGCGGCGTCGAAATTCGCGGTCGAGGGATGGATGGAGGGCTTCGCGCAGGAACTGGCGCCGTTGGGCGTCCGCTCGCTCCTGGTCGAGCCGGGGATGCTGCGCACCGACTTCATGGACAGCAAGTCGGCGCGCTTCGGCAGCATCGACATTCCCGACTATGCCGAGGCGGTCGCACAGTATCGCGCGTTCGTGGACGGGGCCAACGGCAACCAGCCGGGCGATCCGAAGCGGCTTGCGGCACGGATCGTGGCGCTGGCGTCGCAGGCCGAGGCGCCATCGCGGCTCGTGTTCGGCGACGACGCCCGGCAATGGGCCGGCGCGAAGCTCGACCAGTTGCGGCAGGACATCGCCCGGTCCGCATGACGCGCGGATGATGACATCATGGAGATTGCAACCATAATACGTTATGGGTAATGGGTTTTGAAATCGTACCCACCGTCCCGTCGGGGGGGATCGTCGGGGGGATGTCCGGATGCTGGTGCGCCATCTGTCCTATTTCGTCACCCTGGCCCGCGAGAAGCATTTCGCGCGGGCGGCGGAGGTCTGTCATGTGACGCAACCCACCCTGTCGGCGGCGATCCGTCGGCTGGAAGAGGATCTGGATGTCAGGCTGGTGGTGCGCAGCCATCGCTTCGTCGGCCTGACACCGGAAGGCGAAACCCTTCTGGCCTGGGGACGCCAGATCCTCAGCGATTACGACAGCCTGCGCGACGATCTGACCGGGCTGCGCCAGGGCCTGAGCGGCACGCTGAGGCTGGGGGTCATCCCGGCGGCGATGCCGTCGGTGGCGTTTCTGAGCGCACGGTTCGCCAGCGCCCATCCCGCCGCCGGGATCGCCATTCAGTCGCTGACGTCGCGTGCGATCCAGCGCGGGCTCGACGCCTTCGAACTGGATGGCGGCCTGACCTATCTTGAGAACGAGCCGCTGGAGCATGTCCGGCGGGTGCCGTTGTACCGCGAGCGTTATGTCTTCCTGACCCATCGCGGCCACCCGATGGCCCGGCGGCGCCAGATCACCTGGGCGCAGGCGCTGGTCGAACGCCTGTGCCTGTTGAGCGAGGACATGCAGAACCGGCGGATCCTGAACAACATCGCGGCGTCGATCGGTGTGCCGATCACGGCGCCGGTGGTGAGCAATTCCTTCCTTGGGGTCTGTGCCCATATCCGCCATGGCGCCTGGTCGAGCATCGTGCCCCACACCTTCTTTCACGTCTTCGGCGGCAATCCCGATCTGGTGGCGGTGGATCTGGTCGAGCCGGTGCATACGCAGGCGATCGGGCTGGTGCTGTCGGATCGCGACCCGCCATCGCCGATGGCGAGCGCCCTGCTTGCCTGCACCCGTGAAGCCGATTTCGAGACGGTCTTCACCGGGGTCGGCCTGTCCGAATGACTGGGTCTGTCCGAGTGATGGCGTCCGGCCGATTCGGGCCAGTTGATAGGGCGCATCTATCACGTCTTCATGTAATTCAATTTGATGTGGCTCGCGTAAGAGGGGAGCGTGATGTGTCCGGAGGATCAAGGGCCGCCTGAAGAGCGGGCCGGTCTCCGGTGGGGGAAATGCCATCAGACGGGCGGGAGCCTGCGCCGCATCGCCATGCGCGCAGGGCAGGGTGGATGTTTGCCGCCCGAGCCCCGTCGTCCGGTCTTCCCCGCTGACGCCGCGTCAAAGGGGAGGCATGTCATCCATGGTGCAGACCACTGCAATTGCGGGGGAGCCGGGGGTACCCGGCATTCTCGATCGCACGCGCATCATCGCGCGACCGGGCTTCAATCGCTGGCTGGTGCCGCCGGCGGCCCTCGCCATTCATCTGTGCATCGGCATGGCCTATGGCTTCAGCGTCTTCTGGCTGCCGCTGTCGCGGGCGGTCGGCGTCACCCAGTCGGTGGCCTGCACCAATCTCAGCCTGATCGGCGCGCTGACCACCACCACCTGCGACTGGCGGATCAGCGATCTGGTCTGGATCTATACCCTGTTCTTCGTGGTGCTGGGCACCTCGGCGGCGCTGTTCGGCGGCTGGCTGGAACGCGCCGGCCCGCGCAAGGCGGGCGTCGTCGCCGCTCTGTGCTGGTGCGGCGGTCTGGCGCTGTCGGCGCTGGGCATTGCCGTGCATCAGTTGTGGCTGATGTGGCTGGGGTCCGGCGTCATCGGCGGCATCGGGCTGGGGCTTGGCTATATCTCGCCGGTCTCGACCCTGATCAAATGGTTTCCCGACCGGCGCGGTATGGCGACCGGCATGGCGATCATGGGCTTCGGCGGCGGCGCGCTGATCGGCAGCCCGCTTGCCGACATGCTGATGAATGCCTATCGTACCCCGGTTTCGGTGGGGGTGTGGGAAACCTTTCTGACGCTGGCCCTGATCTATCTGGTGTTCATGCTGGGCGGGGCCTTCGGCTATCGGGTGCCGCCGGCCGGCTGGCGCCCCGATGGCTGGACACCGCCGCCGGCGACGCGGGCGATGATCACCCATGGCCATGTCCATCTGCGCGACGCCCACAAGACACCGCAATTCTGGCTGATCTGGGCCGTGCTGTGCCTGAACGTCTCGGCCAGCATCGGCATCATCGGCGTGGCGGCCCCGATGCTGCAGGAGATTTTCGGTGGCAGCCTGGTCGGCGCGCCGGATATAGGCTTCACGGATTTCGACGACAGCCAGAAACGTGCCGCCGCGGCGGTCGCGGCCGGTTTCGTGGGCCTGATCTCGCTGTTCAACATCGGTGGCCGGTTCTTCTGGGCGTCGCTGTCCGACCGGCTGGGTCGCAAGCTGACCTATGCCGTGTTCTTCGTGCTGGGGGTGGCGCTGTATCTGGCGGCGCCGGTTCTGGCCGGCGGCCATATGCTGGCGCTGTTCGTGCTGGCCTTCTGCGTCATCGCATCGATGTATGGCGGCGGCTTCGCCACCATACCGGCCTATCTGGCGGATATCTTCGGCACCCAGTTCGTGGGCGCCATCCACGGCCGGCTGCTGACCGCATGGTCGACGGCGGGGATATTGGGGCCGCTGGTCGTGGCCTATATGCGCGATGCCCAACTCGCCGCCGGTGTGCCGCGGGCGCAGATCTATGACACGATCATGCTGGTGCTGGCGGCGATGCTGGCCGTGGGGTTCGTGGCCAATCTGCTGGTGCGGCCGCTGGCCACGCGCTGGTTCATGAAGCCGGCCGAGCTTGCGGCGGAACAGGCGCGGCTGCGACCGGTGGATGCCGCCCATGAAGGCTCGTTCGGCATCGGCCGGGGCGGCATCAGCGGTCCGGCGATGCTGGCCTGGCTGGCGGTGGGCCTGCCGATCCTGTGGGGGATCTGGATCACCTTCAATAAGGCGCTGGTTCTGTTCCATTGAGTGCGGCGGCCCGTCTGGCCAGAAGCAGGCTTTCGGCCTGATCCAGAAGGGCCGCCCCGTTCGATGCCGTGTGAATGCCATGGCGGAGCAGGGCGGCCCGGCCATCGCTGCCGCCAGCCATGCCTTCGGCGCTGACATCCATCCCCAGCCCGTCGCCCAGCCCGGCCAATGCGCTGACGATGCGGCTGGTTTCGCTGTCGCCGATCTGTTCGATGAAACTGCGGTCGATCTTGACCCGGTCGAGCTTGATGTGGCGCAGATGATACAGGCTGGAATAGCCGGTGCCGAAATTGTCCAGCGCCACCCGCACGCCCAGACGGCGCAGCCCGGCGCACAGGGCGCCGGCCGCCTGCGGGTCGCTGACCAGGGCGCTTTCGGTGATGTCGAGTTCCAGCCGCTCGGGGCTCAGCCCGCTGTCGTTCAGGATGGCCGCGACCTGGGCCGGCAGGCCTGTATCCCGTAACTGGCCGGGAAAGATATCGACCGCCAGCGACACGTGACCAGGCCAGGCCCGCGCGGCCTCGCAGGCCTCGGTCAGCATCCAGCGGCCAAGGGCATGGATCAGCCCGGTATCCTCGGCGATCGGCACGAAACGGTCCGGCGGCAGATCGCCATGCACCGGGTGATGCCAGCCGGGAATGGCATCGAAGCCGGTGATGGCGCCACTGCGCAGGTCGAAACTCGGACGGAAGCGCAGGTGCAGCCGGTTGGCGTCGAGTGCCGCCCGCAGATCGCGCTCCAGCGCCTCGCGCAGTCGGATCTGCTGGTCCATGTCGGCCTCGAAAAACCGATAGGCCGACCGGCGTTCAGCCTTCGCCCGATAGAGCGCGATATCGGCGCGACGCAGCGCCTCTGTCAGATCGGTCGCATCCTGTGGCAGCACGGCGATGCCGATGCCGGTGCCGACGGCATGGCGCACGCGGCCGGTGGTGACCGGTTCATCGCAGACGCGCATCAAACGGCGGGCAAGGCTGGTCGCGGCTTCAGGGCCGGCCAGATGCTGTGACAGCACCGCGAATTCGTCACCGCCGAGCCGCGCCACCAGATCGCCCTCGCGCACGGCGCCCAGCAGGCGGGCGGCCAGGATGATCAGCACTTCATCGCCAATGCCGTGACCGTGGACGTCGTTGATCTGCTTGAAACCGTTCAGGTCCAGCAGCAGCAGCGCATGGGCGCCGCCGGCGCGAGGCGGTGAGGCGATCGCGGTGGTCAGCGCTTCTTCGAACTGCCGGCGGTTGGCAAGGCCGGTCAGCGGGTCCTGATAGGCCAGTTCCCGTGCCTGACATTCGGCCGCGATCCGCCGTGCCATCTCTCGTTTCTGAAGCCGGTACTGGCGCAGGGTGAAGCCCAGCAGCAGCACCGAGAACAGCACCCCCAGAGACAGAGCCTCGTCCAACTCTATCGTCGCGGTCCTGGTGTCGGCCGTCAGGCTGTCTTCATACAGATCGATCGTGACGGCGACATAGGTCGCCACCGCCATCGTGAGCACGATGGCGCCGATATCGCGGGTGGCCAGACGGTATCTGAGGCCGGCCAGCCGCCGGCGTAGGAAGGATATCGGCTGCATCCGTCGGTGGTCTCCTGCGCTGATGCCGTCCTGTCACCTGCCATGGTATACCCTAAAACGAGCCGCCCCGGATCGGATGATCCGGGGCGGCATCGTGCATGTCCGGTCGGCATGCGCGGTCAGATGGACCGATGCGCGATCACATCGCCTTGTCATAGACCGCATGGGTCCAGGCGGCATCGCCCGGGTCCTTGGTGATGACCGGCGCGGACTCCGCCCCCATCAACACCTCGACCGTGCGCTTGAAGTCTTCAGGCGCCAGATAACCCATGCCCTTGTCCGAGCCGGCGAGCAGCTTGGCGACTTCCTGCATCATGCGGGCCTGATGTTCTTCGGTCTGGGCGCCGGTCGTGTCGTTGTCGAGCACGATCTCCACCGCTTCCGGCTGATTGGCCGCGGCATATTCCCAGCCCTTGACGCTGGCCTTCACGAAACGGGCCAGCTTGTCGACCATCGCCGGGTCGGCCAGGCTCTTTTCCAGCGTGTACAGGCCGTCTTCCAGCGTCGCGACGTTCTGGTCCTGATACTTGAAGGTGATCAGCTCATCGGCCGGCAGGCCGGCATCCAGGATCTGCCAGTATTCGTTATAGGTCATGGTCGACACGCAGGAGGCCTGCTTCTGCAGGATCGGGTCGACGTTGAAGCCCTGCTTCAGAACCGTGATATCGGCATCGGGGCCTTCGGTCTTGTAGCCCAGCGTCGACATCCACGACAGGAACGGATACTCGTTGCCGCCGAACCAGACGCCAAGGGTATGGCCCTTGAAATCGGCCGGTGTCTTGATGCCGCTGTCCTTGCGGCAGGTCAGCATCATGCCCGACTGCTGGAAGATCTGGGCGATGTTGACCAGCGGCACGCCCTTCTCGCGGGTAGCCAGAGCCGAAGGCATCCAGTCGACCACAACATCGGCGCCGCCGCCGGCGATCACCTGCGAGGGATTGATGTCGGGGCCGCCGGCCTTGATGGTCACGTCGAGACCGGCTTCGTCATAGAAGCCCTTCTCCTTGGCGACGTAATACCCGGCGAACTGTGCCTGGGTGACCCATTTGAGCTGCAGGGTCAAGGCGTCGGCCGCCTGGCTCGAACCCATCGCGGCCAGTCCCAGGGCGATGCCTGCGACCGATCCGGTCAGGAGGGTCTTGAGCGTCTTCATTCTCGTCTCCCTCGTCGTCATGCGTGGCCCCGCGCTGCCGCCGTCGGGGGTTGACCTCTGTGGTCGGCAGCGGGGGCGGCTCCCCTGAATGTCACCCGGCCGCGGCCGAAGCCTCGTTGAGACCGCAACCGGGTGTATCGCGGGCGACAGGCGGTCCGTCTCAACGGCCGCGCATCGCCGGATGCCAGAATGTCAGGCGGCGTTCGATCGCCGACAGCAGCCCATAGGCGCCCGATCCGGCCAGAGCCGCCACCAGGATCGTTGCCCAGACCACGTCGACATTCATCCGCGCCACCTCGGTGCTGATCCTGAAGCCCATGCCCACAACAGGCGTTCCGAAGAACTCGGCGACGATCGCCGCGATCAGCGCCAGCGTCGCGCTGATCT
Source organism: Tistrella arctica (assembly GCF_039630945.1). Lineage (NCBI taxonomy): Bacteria > Pseudomonadati > Pseudomonadota > Alphaproteobacteria > Geminicoccales > Geminicoccaceae > Tistrella > Tistrella arctica. The sequence goes on along the minus strand of NZ_JBBKTV010000005.1, from coordinate 365,332 downwards.
TCAGCCCGTTGAACAGGAAGGGCAATGCGTTCGGCAGCCGTGCGACGATCAGCGTCGTCAGATGTCCGGCGCCGTAAGACCGCATCAGATCCAGTTCCTGGCGGGTGGTGGCCGACAGGCCCGCCAGGGTGTTGACCAGCATCGGAAACAGCGTGGTCACCACCACCACCGCCGCCTTCGACGGCCAGTCGAACCCGAACCACATCACCATGATCGGCGCGATGCCAACGATAGGGGCCGCACTCATCAGATTGGCGACCGGCAGCAGACCCCGGCGCAGAAACGCCACCCGGTCCGCCGCCACCCCCAGCAGGATGCCGGCGGTGCAGCCGATCAGATAGCCGCGCAGCGCGCCCTTCCACACCGTCTGGATGAAATCGGCCCACAGCACCGGCAGGCCGTTGACGAAGGCCGAGCCGATCGCGCTGGGCGGCGGCAGCAGCACCGGCGGCACGCCGAAGCCGATGCAGCCCGCCTCCCACGCGTAAAGCAGGGTCAGGCCCAGGGCGGCGGGCGGCAGGATCCGGGCGGCAGCCGATGCCTCGGGCAGCCGGGCGACCAGGGCGATGCCGCGGGTGGCGGCCAGCATCACGGCGATCCCCGCCAGGGTGAAGCCGGGGCCGGCTGTGCCGAAGGCCACCGCGCCGGTGCGCAGGGCGGCGATGGTGGCCACGGCGCCGAGCAGCGCGCCAGCCAGCACCAGCGGTCCGCGCGCCGTTGAGCCTTGTGGCCGCCGGGCGGCCGAGATGAACGGGATCAGCGCCAGCAGCATGATCCCGGCGGGCAGCCCCGCATCCATCACCCACATGCCGCTGTCGGTGTCGGTCAGCGGCAGCAGCAGGGCCGCCAGCAGCAGAGCGCCGCCGGCAAGATCGATGGAGCGTGAGACGGGTGACCGGGTCATCGGACACCTCCGCTGCGGCCGATCACCACCCGCTCGACCAGTGCCACCGCCTGAACCAGCAGGGCCGACAGAACCGAGGCCGCGATCAGCGCCGCCCAGATCTGGGTGGTCTGACCGTAATACGACCCGGCGAGCAGGCGCGTGCCCAGCCCGGCCTGTCCGCCGGTCGGCAGCTCGCCCACGATCGCGCCGACCAGGGCGGCGGCGATGGCCACCTTCAGGCTGGCGAACAGATAGGGCAGCGAGGTGGGCAGGCGCAGCTTCAGAAACACCTGCAGCGGGCTGGCATCATAGGAATGCATCAGGTCCATATGCAGCGGATCGGCCGAACGCAGCCCCTTGGTCATGCCGATGGCGACCGGGAAGAAGCACAGATACATCGAGATCACGGCCTTTGGCAGCAGGCCGGTGAAGCCCAGATTGCCCAGCACCACCACCACCATCGGCGCGATCGCCAGGATCGGCACGGTCTGGGATGCGACGATCCAGGGCAGCACGCCGCGCTCAAGCGGCCGGAGCGCCGCCATGCCGATGGCGAGCGTCATGCCAAGAATGGTGCCGAGCACGAAGCCGGCCAAGGTCGACTGGGCGGTGGCGATGGCATGGGTCAGCAGGTTGCGGACATTGCCGACCGGCCGTTCGGTCGATGAGGTGACGATCTCGACCAGAACCTGATCGGGGGTCGGCAGCACCGGGCGGCGCTGGCCGAAGGCCTCGGTCAGAACCTGGCCGGTCGTCGGGCTGGCGATGCCCTGGCGGTTCAACTGCTCGATGGCCTGCGGGCTGTTGAGGATGAAGGCGCCCAGATACCAGATCGCGATCACCAGCGCCGCCACCGTCAGCACCGGTACGATATTGGCGGAACGATCGGCGGCGGCGCGCCACAGGCGGTGCCGGCCGGTGGGCGGCAGTGCGGCGCCAAGGTCAGTCATAGGAGTGACCCTTGGCGAGACCGGCGCGCACCAGGGCCGCCACCCGCTGAAATTCGGCCGATTCGCGCATTTCGAGCGTGCGTTCCGCCGGCAGGTCGCAGGTGATTTCCTCCAGGATCTTGCCCGGGCGCGGGCTCATCACGATGATCCGGGTCGACAGGAACACTGCCTCGGCGATCGAATGGGTCACGAAGACGCAGGTCAGGCCGGTCTGACGCCAGAGTGCATTCAGCGCCAGATTAAGATGATCGCGGGTGATTTCGTCCAGCGCGCCGAAGGGTTCGTCCATCAGCAGCAGTTCAGGGGCGAACGACAGCGCCCGCGCGATCGACGCGCGCTGTTGCATGCCGCCGGACAATTGCCACGGATATTTGCGCGCAAAGCCGTCAAGCCCGACCAGGGCCAGTTTTTCACGCACGATCGCCTGCCGTTCGGCCTTGGGCCGTCGGGCCAGTTCCAGCGGCAGCATGACGTTGCGTTCAACCGTCCGCCAGGGCATCAGCGCCGGTGCCTGAAAGACATAGCCATAGGCGCGGTCGCGGCGTGCCTCGTCGGGCGTCCGGCCGGCAACCGTGATGCTGCCGCCGGTCGGCTGTTCCAGATCGGCGATCACCCGCAGCAGCGTGGTCTTGCCGCATCCGGACGGGCCGATCAGCGACACGAAATCGCCGGGCCGGATATCGATGTCGACATCCTGAAGGGCATGCACCGGCTGGTCCGCCGTCTGATAGACCAGCGACAGCCGGCGCGCGGAAACGGCGGCACCGTCCGATCCGGTGCGCGCGGCATCGGGGCCGGCCGCGCGAGCGGCCATGGGTGTGCCGGCCTGACCGGCCGGGGGTGCCTTGTTGCCGGTCGTGTCGAGTGTCATCGGTCCTGCCATGCGTGGTCTCGGCCTCACGAGTTGGCCCCGCGACGGTGTCGGCGGCGGAGTTCTCCCTTCCGCGCAACCGGTCCGTCGCTGTTGTTTGTCGGCCCCTGTCCGGGCCTCGTTGTGCAATCCTTGGGCCAAGGGTGCACCTGTTTTTACGATCGAGGTTCAACCCGTTGCCTGCAAGCGCTTTTTGCCTGACCGATCGGATAGGTTTCGGACCGGGCGACAGACGGCTGACACCCCGGCTGTCAGGGGGTGGGCGAGGATTTTCTGCGCAAACTTTAGCCAAGGTTCATATTATGCACGCATTTTAAGCGGCGGAGCCTCGATAGTTGCCGGCGGTCGGGCAAGCCTGCACGCCGTCGCGTCATGGTAGCGGCCGGCACGCCGTCAGGCGAGGGCCAAGCGGCGGCACCGTCTGCGCATCACGACAAAGCACCCGGCATGCGTGGCATGCCGGGTGCACCTTATGGCGGACGGGTGGCCGTATGTGGTCAGTGCATGGCGCTGGCGTCCGCGTCCATGTCGGTGTCGTCATCGATGCCATCGGTCGCGCTGAGCGCGCTGATGAGATCGGTGATCGCCCGCCGCGCCGTGGCGTCGGAAATCGAGGCGAGCCGGCTGCTGGCTTCGATCATGCCCCGGCTGATGCGGTTGCGGCGCAACACCTTCGGGCCGTCGTCGAGCTTGTCCAGAAGTGATGATGGAGGCACTTCCAGAATGCCTGCCAGGCGATAGAGCGAACACGCGCTGATGCGGTTCTGTCCCTTTTCGTATTTCTGCAACTGCTGAAAGCTGATCCCCAATCGGCTGGAGCACGCTTCCTGACTGAGACCACGGGCAAGACGGAGGGCGCGGATGCGCCGGCCGATCGCCTGATTGATTTCGGTTTCGATGTCTCGACGCTCGCTGCGCGGAGAAACCTGCGGCACAGCCGCGGGCTCAAGCGCGCGCGGGTGCTTCAAGCTGTTGAGGGCGTCACGCATCCTGGATGACCTCTTATGTACGGGGACTGGGTTGGGCTTTCGGCAACTCATGGTGTGGATGCCGTTTATCATCGGTCCTGCACGGTCCGGGTGTGACGTCTTATGCGTCATGAACGTCATGATAGTATGAAACTCGCCAATGTAACGACATTTTGGATGAAGAAATGCTCCTTCGGGGGAGGAACACGCGTGCTGCGCGAGGGAAAGGTCGAACGGGGGGCGGCATGACCGGCTGTCGCCGGGCCCGCCACGCCGGTTGTTCAGGCGCGCCGGCGTCGAGAGGGAGGCCCTGCCACGGCCATGCGTCCGTCGACATAGGCGCCGAACGTCTCGGCCTCCATGGCGCGGGCGAACAGCCAGCCCTGGCCATAGGTCACGCCGCGCGCGATCAGGTAATCCGCCTGGGCGCCGTGTTCGATCCCCTCGGCCGCGACGTCCAGCCCCAGGGTCGCGGCCAGCGACAGGATATGGCCCATCACATCGTCGGCCGCCGTGCCGCTGCCGATGCTGTCGACAAAGGTCTTGTCCAGCTTCAGCCCGTCGACGGGCAGGGTGGCCAGATAGGCCAGGCTGGAATAGCCGGTGCCGAAATCGTCGATGGTCAGCCGATAGCCGGCATCGCGGAAGCTGCGCATCGAACTCTGCGCGCGGCGGGCATCGATCAGCGTCCGCTCGGTTGCCTCAAGCACGATCTGGCCGGCGGCGACGCCATGGGTCTTGCGCAGCCGGTCGAGCCGGCCACGCACCCGGTCGCTCTCGACATCCGGCGCCGACAGGTTGATGGCAATCCACACCGTCGGCCGTTCGGCCAGGAATTCGCCGATATCCGCGAAGACATGCTCGATGATCTGATCGGTCAGGCGCTCGATCAGGCCCTCGGCCTCGGCGACCGGAATGAAACGGTCCGGCGAAATCATGGTGCCATCGCGCTGCTGCCAGCGCACCAGCGCCTCGCCTCCCAGGCAGGCGCCATCGCTCAACCGCACGATCGGTTGATAGACCACCCGGAATTCCCCGCGCGCCAACCCGCGTCGGATACGGGCACCCATGGTGTCGCCGCGTCGCGCCAGGGTGAGGATCAGCCAGAAGATGATCGCGCCGCTGGTCAGGCCCAGCAGGCCCAGTGGCACCGCCTGCTGCCGCCAGGCTTCCAGCACCACGTCGATCGGTTGTGCCGCCAGCGCCATGGCGGAGCCGTCCGCGGTCGGGGCCGCCACGATCAACCGGTTACCGACCCGCAGCGACCGGGGCGGCGGATCGGTGCGGAAGCGGTCGACCATATCCGACAGCATGGCCCGTTCGGGCCGCGACCGCACGCCCATCACCTGGCGGCTGGTCAGCGACACCATGCTCAGAACCGTGCGCGGATCGGTCAGCACAAGATCGTAGATCTGCTCGGTATCCAGAAACAGCGCGAAGCCGTTGCGGGCGATGACGGTCGATCGGGCAACGTCGCTGGCCGGCGCCCGCACGCCCGGCGGCACCCGGTCGTACCAGATCCTGACATCGCCCTCCGACATGTCGGGCAAGGGCAGCGACGCCGGCATATCCGACTTGCCGGCACCCGTGCACAGAATGCGTCCGTCTTCAATGACCGCCACTTCCCGCACGCCGTGCGAGAAATATGCCGCGGCGCGCAATCGCATCAGCCCCACAGGCTCGCAGGCCTCGGCCAGCGGCAGGCTGGAGAGGTCATGGAAGACCTGGTCGATTTCGGTGCTCATGCGGTTGTAACGGGCCAGCATCTCGTGGACCGCGCCGTCCAGCATGTCGGTTCTGGCACGGTTCGCCGAGCCCCAGGCAACCCACAGGCTGCCGGCCACCGGCAACGCCCCGATCAGCGTCGCCAGCGTCAGGGCTATCGCAAGCACCCGTCCGCGCATGCCATCACCTTGAAAAGACTGACGGGCATCGTGGCCCGGATTGGCCCGTTCCGCGTCGGTCCGGCTGAGATCGGTCATGCCGCTGGCAGAAGCGCTATAACCGAGGGTAGATTTCCGCCCGCCCAGATCCACGATGGATCAAATTGTAGACGTCCGCCAGTGGCGTCGTCCACCGTTGAGCGTGCATTGCGGCATGGTCATGCGCGGCATGTGCAGCGCCGCCCATCCAAGATGTCAATCCTGATGGACCCGAATGGTCTGGCGGCCAAGGCGCTCAACTTCCAGGACCATACGATCGCCTGCCTTGAGAAACCGTTGCGGCCGCGCGCCCATGCCGACACCGGCAGGTGTGCCGGTGCAGATCAGGTCACCTGGCTCAAGGGTCATCAACTGGCTGAGATAGGCGATGATCCGGGCCACGCCGAACACCATGTCGGCCGTGGTGCCGTCCTGGCGCCGTTCATCGTTCAGCGACAGCCACAGCCGCAGAGCCTGCGGGTCCGGGATCTCGTCGGCGGTGACCAGCCATGGGCCCACCGGGCCGAAGCCGTCGGCAGACTTGCCCTTGGTCCACTGCCCGCCGCGGTCCAACTGGAATCCACGCTCAGAGATGTCGTTCACCACGCAATAGCCGGCGACACCGGCCAGGGCCTCCGCGTCGTCGATCCGTTTCAGGCGCTGGCCGATCACCACGCCCAGTTCCACTTCCCAATCGGTCTTCACGGCCTCGGGCGGCAGCATCAGATCGTCGTCGGGGCCGGCAATGCAGCTTGATGCCTTCTGGAACACCACCGGCTCGGTCGGCAGCGCCATGCCGCTTTCGGCCGCATGATCGCGATAGTTCAGACCGATGCCGATGAACTTGGCCGGACGCGCGATGCACGGCCCCAGCCGCGCCACGCCGTTGACCGGCGGCAAGGTCGACGGATCGATCGCCCGCAGCCGGTCCAGGGTCTCGATGGTCAGGGTCGCCGGCCCGATATCGTCCAGCACAGCGCTCAGATCGCGCAGGGTGCCGTCGGGGGCGATCATGCCAGGGCGTTCATGCCCCGCGGGGCCGTAACGGACGAGACGCATGGTGTACCTGTCTCCAAACTGCCGATGTCTGTGATCATGTCTGCAGCAGCCTACGCCAAAACGCCGCCTGAGGTCATGGCCGTCTTGAGGGGGGGTCTGAGCAGAACACCGTCGGCGCCGCGGATGGTGGGGTTTTGCCGCAGGTGATCCGGCATGATAGAACATCCGTCTGATCGATCACCTTCCGCGATGGATTGCGCCCATGACCGATGCTGTCTCCAATCCTGCCTCGAACCCTGCCGGCGAGAGCCCTGGCGTTGACCCGGTCTCTGTCGATGACCTGGCCCCTGTGGAATTCTGGTTCGATTTCAGTTCGTCCTATGCCTATTTCGCGGCCCAAAACATCGATGCCCTGGCGGCGGCGCATGGCCGGCGGGTGATCTGGCGTCCATATATGCTGGGCGTCGCCTTCAAGGCGACGGGCATGCGGGGGCTGAGCGGCACCCCGATCAAGGGCGATTATGCCCGCCGCGACTGGGCGCGGATCGCCCGTGAAACCGGCCTGACCTTTCGGCTGCCGCCAGGCCACCCGATCGTGGCCCTGCCGGCCAGCCGCGCCTTCTATTGGATCGAGGGCCGCGACCCGGCGGCGGCGATCGCGTTCGCCAAGGACGCGTTCCACGCCTATTACGCCCAGAACCTCGACATGACCCGCGTTGAGGTGGTGGCGGAGGTTGCATCGCGCCGGGGCCTGGATGCCGGCGCCGTCGCCGCCGGCATGGCGCAGGATGATGTGAAGGCGCGGGTGAAACAGGTCTCGGATGAGGGGGTGGCGCGCGGCGTCTTCGGGTCGCCCTTCTTCCTGGTCGATGGCGAGCCGTTCTGGGGATGGGACCGCATGGCCATGCTGGATCGCTGGCTCGCCCGGGGCGGATGGTGACAGGTGGGCGGTGATGGGCGGGAGGTGATGCCGCATCACCGGGGCTTGACGGGGCCGTCGCAGGGCGCCAGACTGACGCCCATGTCCAGGTCAATCGCCTCTGTCTCGTTTACGTTCTATTGGTGGAGCCCTTCCGGGGTGGCCAATCGAACGGGTGCGCGGATCTGACAGGCAGATCGACCAGACCCCGATATCGACGGCCGCCTTCGGAAACGAAGGCGGCCGTTTTTCATGTCAGGGCCGCCTTCCGAACCAGTCGATGGCGACCGGTCGACGACCGAAACCCGACCGATCCGGCGATGATTGCCGGCCTGCCCAAGGATGACCCGACCGATGTCTGCCCAACACAAGGAACCTGCGGCCATGACGACGCAGACGCCGACCAGCACCGCCCCGGAACGTGCCACCGATCCGCGCCACCCCCGGCCCATCGGCGTCAACCGGCCGCCATTGCGGCGCCCGGGGCCGATGCCGGTCGATTTCGATGTGGTGACCGACCCGGTCCCGGTCTGACGGCGGGGCTTGCGTGGCTGACACGCGATTGCCGCTGGGCGGATAGGGCGCATGCGGGCAGAGTGCCGGTCGGCGCGGCAGATGTCATGCCGTGCCGCCGCCGTCCCCCACCGCCGCCGTCCCCCACCGCCGCCGTCTCTGTGTCAAGGAACAGCCGATGCCCGCACACGCCCATGAAACACGTCTTCGACGCCGGCCGGGCCGGCTGATGACCGCCGTGCTGCTGCCGCTGGCGCTGGGCGCCTGCGCCGGCATGGGCGATGGCACGCAGGGACAGGGCAGTGCGCGGCCCGATCTGCCGTTCGTCGGAACCGTCTGGGCGCCCGATCCGGCGGCTCCGGCGGCGGCGTCGGCACGGCTGCGGTTCCATGATGACGGCCGGATGAGCGCGCGCGGCCCCTGCAACCGGATGTTCGGCCGCTATCAGCGCGGCGTCGACGATCTGGAGGGAAGCCTGCGCTTCGGCGGTATCGGTGCCACCCGCATGGCCTGCCCGGCGGCGGTGACAGATGCCGAGATGGATCTGATCGACGGGCTGCTTTCCGCCCGCCAGGCGCTGGTCGACGGCAACCGCCTGACCATCGTCACCGCAGAAGGCGACCGTCTGGGTTTCAAGGCGGTCGACGACGAGCGCGCGCCCGATCCCGGGTCGGATATGCAATGACGATTGTCCCGATCTCGGCGGTACCGGTTCAGGATGCGGCCAGGGGGAAATGAATGCGGGTGACCATGCCGCCCTCGTCGCGCGGCGCGATGTCGAGCGTGCCGCCCTGCAGCCGCACCAGCGCCTGCGCCACCGACAGCGCCAATCCGCGGCCACGGCCGCCGCGCGCGATCAGGCTGTCGGTATCGCCGAAGGCGGCCAGGGCGTTTTCGATCTCGACCGCCGTCATCACCGAACCACCATCGATGATGGCGATGTCGGTCCGATGCCGCGACTGCGTGACCTGGATGATGACGGGTGATGCCGGCGGCGCCGCGCGCAGGGCGGTATCCAGAAGGTGGCTGATGGCGCGGGCAAGGGCGGCAGTGTCGCCAATGATCATCACCGGGTGGTCCGGCAGGTCGGTCTGCACGACCGCCTGATCATGATCCGCCGCACGATCATCAGCCACCGCATGGGCCCGGCTGTCGCAGATGCGACGGACCAGCCCGCACAGATCGATCGGTTCCGGCCTGATCGGCAGCCGTCCGGTCTCGATCCGCGACAGGTCGAGGATGTCGTCGATCAACGACAGCAGTTCGGTGCCGCTGGTATGAATGCTGCGCGCGTAATCGACATAGGTCGGGCTGCCGGCCGGCCCCATCATCTCGCGGGCGATCACCTCCGAAAAGCCCAGAATGGCGTTCAGGGGCGTGCGAAGCTCGTGGCTCAGATGAGCCATGAACTCGGTTCTGGCCCGGCTGACACGCTCGGCACCCGCGCGTGCGGCCTCGGCCGCGGTGCGTGCCCGGCTCATCGCCTCGGTGCGGGCCAGCAGCGCGTCATGGATCGCGCGGGCGTCGCTTGCACAACTGCGGCAGTTGGCGGCAACCCGTATGGCGTCCGACTGATCGCGGATCACCCAGATCTGAAGCCGGCCATCGGCCGAGGCCGGTCGTGATGTGACCGCCAGAATCTGAGGGATCAGGCCGCGCAACTGAATGTCCGATCGGCAGCTTCGGGCCGGATCGGCCGTCAGCGCCTGAAAATGGGCCATCAGCCGGCTGTCGTCGGGTGATCGCTGGCGCAGGCCCCGCACCAGGGCTGCCATGCGGCCGAAGTTCAGCCGCATGCGGTCGCTGCCGAGCAGGCGGCGTGCCGCATCGTTGAGCACGACCGTCTGCCGGCTGCTGTCGGTCAGCACCATGGCGTCGGTCGCGGCCATCAGCACGGCTTCCGCGGCCACCATGCCTGCGTCGCCGGCAGTGGGGATCGCCACTGCCGTCTCCGGATCGATCGGGCCGGCCGCTCCGATGGGGGGCGGAAGCGACAGGTTGCGGTTCATCGGCACCTCGCAGCCATGGTCGGGATGATGGTCATGGATGGGGTCGGGTGTGCCGGGCGTTGAACGATCTGCAGGCGGGGCAGGCGTCGGATCGTCATCGTCGGTGTCGGCTCTTCGCGTCGGTGAAGGTCACCTTCACTATGAAGCCACCTGTTGTGGATGATCCACCGATCTTACGAGATGGCGCCGGTAAAAGATGCCGCATCCCTCATAAACAGGCAGAGTGCCGCGACAAATGCAACTTTAACGGGAGAAACAAAACTGACCCTCCGCTATCGCCGTCATGGCGACAGGCAGAGGGCCAGATTTCATACAATCAAAGGTTATGTTCTGCCGGTCAGGCAGTCGTGTCTTCGGCGATCTGCATGATCAGCTTGCCGAAGTTGCGGCCGGTGAGAAGCCCCTGGAAAGCCTCGACAGTCTTGTCGAGGCCGCCGGACACGATATCTTCGCGATACCGCACCTGACCGTCGCGGACCCAGGCGGTCATGTCCTTGAAGAAGTCGCCGGCGCGTTCCGGATGATCGCTGACGATGAAGCCGTTCAGGCTCATCCGCTTGGCCAGCATCGAGAACATGAAGCGGGGCAGGCGGTCGACGCCCTCGGCGGCGCCGGTATCATTGTAATGCGCGATCAAGCCGCACAGTGCGACGCGCGAGAAGTCGTTCATCCGCGTCATCACGGCTTCTGAAACGGCGCCGCCGACATTCTCGAAATAGACGTCGATGCCGGCCGGCACGGCTTCCTTCAGTTTCTCGCGGAAGTCATCGGCCTTGTAATCGACGCAGGCATCGAAGCCCAGTTCATCGACCACATAGGCGCATTTCTGCGGACCGCCGGCGATGCCGACCGCCCGGCAACCCTTGATTTTAGCGATCTGGCCCACGAGCCCGCCGACCGCGCCACTCGCGGCCGACACCACCACCGTTTCGCCGGCCTTCGGGCGTCCCTTGTCGAGCAGACCGACATAGGCGGTCATGCCGGGCATGCCCAGCACGCCCAGCGAGGTGGTGATCGGCGCCTGCGCAGGGTCGAGCTTGCGCACTCCGGCGCCGTTCGACAAGGCATATTCCTGCCAGCCGAACATGCCGAAGACATAGTCGCCGTCCTTGAACTTCGGATTGTTGGACGCGATGACCCGTCCGGCGGCGCCACCGACCATCGGATCGCCCAGCGCCACATTCGCCGCATAGGATTTGGACGCATCCATGCGGCCACGCATATAGGGGTCGAGCGACAGGTACAGCACTTTCACCACCATCTCGCCGGCGCCGGGTGCCGGCAGGGTGACGGTGTCGATCGGCAGGTTGTCGGTGGTCGGCATGCCGACAGGGCGCGAGGCCAGAATGATGCGGCGGTTGCGGATCTCGGTCATCGGCGGGGTCTCTCGGTTGATGGCGACAGGCGAAGCCGCCGGATGCGGCGTGACCGGCAGCCTACTTCAAACACTCGTTTGTTTGAAGTAGGCTCGGGCGCAAAATCGCCCAACGGGATGCATCGATCAACAGGGTTGCCCGAACGTGCCGCCTGCCTGATGCTCAGGGCCGTGCAGCATGCGGGTATGATGGCATGCGCCGTCGATCGCGTGTCCGATCGATGATCCACCAATCAGAACACAAGGGAGAAACCGATGACCGAGATCGTGCTGGCCGGCGGCATGCGCACGCCGTTCGGCGACTACGGCAAGTCGCTGAAGGACGTGCCGATGGTCGAGCTCGGCGCCCACGCGGCCACGGCCTGCCTGGAAAAGGCGGGAATCGGGCCCGAGAAGATGGACCATCTGGTCTGGGGCAATGTGCTGCCGGTGGACCATGACGGCTATTTCGCCAGCCGGGCCATCGCGCTCAAGATCGGCATGCCGATCGAGAGCGCCGCGCTGAATGTCAGCCGGGCCTGCGGGTCGGGCACGCAGGCTATTCTGAGTGCGGCCGAACAGATCGTCTCAGGCCATGGGCGCATGGCGCTTGCCGGCGGCGGCGAGAATTTCAGCCGTGGTCCCTATGTCATGACCGGCGCGCGCTGGGGCATGAAGCGCGGCCCCGGCGAGGTGATCGACACCCTCGACTGGGCGTACCGCGACCCGTTCAGCCGCGAGCTGATGGGCGAGACGGCCGAGAACCTGGCGGATGATTGCGGCTATACCCGCGAGGCCATGGACGAATGGGCGTTGATGAGCCAGCAGCGGGCCGGCGCGGCGATGACCAGCGGCTTCCTGGCCGCCCAAATCAAGCCGATCGAGGTGCGCGAGGGCCGCAAGACCCGCATCATGGATATGGACGAGTTCCCGCGTCCGGATGTGACGCTTGAAAAGCTGGCGAAGCTCAATCCGGTGTTCCGCAAGGGCGGTCGGGTGACGCCGGGCAATTCCAGCGGTGTCACCGACGGCTCGGCCTTCGTGGTGGTCGGCGATCGTGCCGCCCTCGAAGCCGAGGGCGTGGCGCCGGTGGTACGGCTGGTCGACTGGGCGATCGTCGGCGTGCCGCCGCGGATCATGGGCTGTGGCCCGGTGCCCGCGATCCAGGCGCTGCTCGACAAGCGCGGGCTGAAGGTGTCGGACATCGACTATTACGAGATCAACGAGGCCTTCGCCGCGGTCAATCTGCATGCCGAGGCAAAGCTTGGCGTGCCGCGCGACGTGACCAATCTTTACGGCAGCGGCATTTCGATCGGCCACCCCCCCGGAGCGACCGGCGCCCGGATGACCATCGTTGCGATGAACCATCTGGTGAACACCGGCCAGCGCTATGCCATCGTGTCGATGTGCATGGGTGCGGGTCAGGGCATGGCGGTTCTCTACGAGAACGTCGCCCGCTGAACCGGCGGCGCGTCTCGCGCTGACGGCGCGTTGTGCTGCTGGTAATGTTGTCCACCTGAAGTCGATGATCAATGCGTCGGTTCGCTGCCGACGCATTGATCATGTGCCCCTGTTCGGAGACCCTGTGCCATGACCGATACCGCCCGCCCGATCGGGTCCGGAACCGTCACCCTCGCGGTGGCGGACGGCGTTGCGACCATCACGCTCAATCGTCCGGAGGTGTTGCACGCCTTCAACCCGGCGATGGGGGCGGATCTGCTTGAAGCCTTTCTGTCCGTCGATGGCGATGCGGGCGTGCGCGCGGTGCTGCTGACCGGTGCGGGCCGTGCCTTCATGGCCGGCGGCGACCTGTCGCATCTGTATGACGCCACGGGCGCCGAGCGGCCCCACCGCGCCAACCAGCTTGTTGCGGCATTCCATGACATCGTGTTGCTGATGGCGCGGCTGTCGAAGCCGATCGTCGCGGGCGTGAACGGTGTTGCGGCCGGTGCCGGCGTGTCGCTGGCGATGGCCTGCGATCTGGTGGTGATGGCGTCGGAAGCCAAGCTGGTGATGGCCTATACCGGTATCGGCACCAGCCCTGATGGCGGATCGACCTTCGCGCTGCCCCGGCTGATCGGGCCGAAGCTCGCCATGGAAATGCTGCTGCTGAACGAACCGGTCGATGCCGAAACCGCCCGGGCCTGGGGGCTGGTCAACCGGATCGTGCCCGCGGCCGAGGTGCCGGCCGAAGCGGCGAAGCTGTCGGCGAAGCTGGCGGCGGGGCCGACGCTGGCCTATGCCCGCACCCGCCGGCTGGTGTCGGAAAGCCTCGACAATCCGCTGGGGCAGCAGCTTGCGCGCGAACACGAAGCCTTTGTCGCATCCAGCCGCACGGCCGATTTCGATGCGGGTCTCGGTGCTTTCCTTGCCAAACGCAAGCCCGTCTATGACGGCCGGTGACCTGTGACATGGCAGATCGGGTGCGCGTCGCCCCATGCGGGCGCCGCGTCTTTCGCAAGGGCGCGCCGCTGATGCTGGCGCTGTTTCTTGCTGCCGCTGCGGCGGCTGGCTGCGCGCCGCTCAGCATCGGCCGCGGCCCTGAGCGTCATGACGTCCAGATCGAGCCCGATCCTCTGCCGGCCGTGGCCTATGGCGATGCCGCCGGCGTTCTGCCGCCGGCATCGCTGCGCCATCGCCATCGCTCGCCCGAGGCCGCATCGGTCGCCTGGCAGGAGGCGCGACTGGTGCTGGCCGAGCCCTCAAGCCCGGCCGCGATATCGGCGGCGGCCGGGATCGAGCCGGTTGCGGCGCGGCTTCAGGTGGCGGATGGCACGGTGCTGCCGATGTGGCATTGGCGGCCACCTGCCGGCACGCCCACCCGTGCGGTGGTGATCGCCCTGCATGGCTTCAACGATTATCGTCGCGCCTTCGCCCTGCCGGCACCGGTCTGGGCCACGGAGGGCATCGAGACCTATGCCTATGACCAGCGCGGCTTCGGTCAGGCGCCGCGTGCGGGTATCTGGCCCGGCACCGATGCGCTGGTCCATGACCTGGAAGATGCCACGCGGGTCATCGCGGCGCGCCATCCGGGGCTGCCGCTGATCTGGATGGGCGAAAGCATGGGCGGGGCTGTGGTCATCGCCGCCAATGCCCGTGTCGCAGATCAACTGCCGCCCGAGGCACGCCCCGCAGGTCTGGTGCTGGTGGCGCCGGCGGTCTGGGGTTGGTCGACGCTGGAGCCGTATCAACGCTGGATGCTGTGGTCGACCGCCCATATCGCGCCATGGCTGCCGCTGGACGGGGGCGGGCTGGACATCCGGCCGTCGGACAATCTGGCGATGCTGTATGCGCTGGGGCGCGACCCGCTGGTTCTGAAGACCACCCGCGCCGATGCGATCTATGGTCTGGTCGATCTGATGGAACAGGCAACCACCGCCGCCGATCATATCGACAGGCCGGTTCTGGCCTTGTATGGCCGCAATGAACAGGTTCTGCCGCGGCGGGCGGTGCAGAATTTCCGCGAGCGTCTGACCGCGGGCGGTGGCACGGCCGTGCAGATCCACACCTATCCGCAGGGCTGGCACATGCTGCTGCGCGACCTGAACGCGCCGGTGGTGTGGGCCGATGTCGCGCGCTGGGTGGCGCGCCACGGTGACTAGCTGTCGAGCGCGGCCGCGACCCGCCGGCGCAGTTCCGGCACCACGGTCGTGTCGAACCATGGCCGCTGGCTCAGCCAGCGGCGGTTGCGGGGCGACGGGTGGGGCAGGGGCATGACGGTGGCCGGCAGTTGTGTCCAGGCGGCGATCACGTCCGACAGGGGACCCCGGGCCATTCCGGCGCCCAGCAGCGGGCGGGCATAGGCACCCACGGCATAGGCGCCGGCCAGCACCATCAGCCGCAGGTCGGGCAGATGCGGCAGCAGGCGCGGATGCCATGCCGGGGCGCATTCGGGTCGGGGCGGCAGATCGCCGCCGGCGCCACGGCCCGGATAGCAGAACCCCATCGGAATGATCGCCACGCGATCCGCATCGTAGAACACGGCGCGGTCGATCCCCATCCAGTCGCGCAGCCGGTCGCCGCTGGGGTCGTTCCAGGGAATGCCGGTCTCATGAACGCGGGTGCCGGGGGCCTGACCCACGACCAGGATGCGCGCGGTGGCATGGGCGCGCAGCACCGGCCGCGGTCCGCGCGGCAGCGCGGGCGCGCACAGCGTGCAGGCGCGTGCCGCAGCGACCGCATCGTCGAGTGCGGCGGCGGTATCGGCCGTGGCCGGCTGCGGGGCGCGCATTGCACCACACAGCCGGTCCAGGATCTGAGACGGCAGGGTCGCGGTCAAAGGGTTGTCGTGGTCAAGGGGCTACGATCACGGCGTTGCGGCCGGGCGTTTACTTCTGGGCCGACAGGTAGGCGATGATGTCGGCGCGGTCCTCGGCTTTTGCAAGGCCTGCGAAGCTCATCCGATTGCCCTTGAGGAACTTGGCCGGGGCCGTCAGATAGGCATCGAGGTTTTCCGGCGTCCAGACGATGCCGCTGTCTTTCATGACGTTGGAATATTTGAAGCCGTCAGCCTCTCCGGCGCCGCGGCCGACCACGCCGTGCAGATTGGGGCCGACCCGGTTGGGGCCTCCGGCCTCGATGGTATGGCAGGCCTTGCACCGGGCGAAGATCTTCTCGCCCTTGGCGGCGTCGCCATCGGCCAGGGCAGGGCCTGTGGCCAGTGCGGCGAGTGTGGCGGCGGCCAATGCGGCGGCCCGCACTCTGGTGACGGAATGGCGGGTGATGTGCCGGGGATGGAACATGACTGTTGTCCTCACGTCTTTCGGCGGGACATTCGGTGCCCGCGCGGTTTATGGCGGTGACGCGGCGGGCGATCCGGCTGCCCCGACCGGTCCGTCTGGCCGCGACGGTCAATCTAGCGCAGATGATGCAGCGGGCTGGTGCGTCCTGTCGCCGCATTGCCTGACGGGCCCCCGCTCCCCCGGCGCCACGCCCGCTTGCCGGTATCCGCGTCGTGCGTGGCGCCCGACGCGGTGATGTCGTACACTGCAAGTGTTCGCTCCGCAACGGGACGCTACGCAGCCCGGACGTCTGTCAAGACGAACAGGGTCATGGATCATGACAGAGTGCGAATGAGAGCGGACCTGGGAGGTCGTCGATGTCGAAATTGACCGAGGAAGACATTCGCCGTCTCTTGGCCGAACCGACGGCTGAGCGGCGCGAAGACGTGGCCCGCAAGGTCGCCGCCGTTCATGCCGGGGGTGAAATGACCGATGCCGAGCGCCGGCTTGCCGAGGATATTTTCCGGCTGATGCTGCGCGACGCGGAGGTGCGGGTGCGCGCGGCGCTGTCGGAGGCGTTAAAGGACAATCCCGGCGTGCCGCATGACGTGGCGCATGCGCTGGCCCGTGACGTGGTGCCGGTGGCGACGCCGATCCTTGAATTCTCGGAAGCGCTGACCGATGACGATCTGATGGAGATCGTGCGTGCCCAGCCCGGTGCCGCCCAGCAGGCCGTGGCGCGGCGGCGCGAGATTTCGGCCGAACTGAGCCAGACCATCGTGGCGCACGGTGTGGAAGCGGCCGTGGAGACCGTGGTGAACAACCCCGGGGCCGACCTTCCCGAAACGGCGCTGATGACCGCGATCGACCGCTTTCCGGCGAACGAGACGGTGCAGGAAGGAGTCATCTCGCGACCGGTTCTGCCGGTGAAGGTCAGCGAGCGGCTGGTCTCGGTTGTGTCCGACCGGTTGCGCAGCCAGCTTGTCCGGCGCAGCGACGTGCCGGCCGACATGGCGCTGGGACTGGCTCTGGCGGGGCGGGAGCGTGCGGTCATCGGCCTGATCGACCCGTCGGGCACCGATGATCCGGACGAACTGGTCGACGTGCTGTACGCGGCGCGCCGGCTGACGCCGACCATTCTGTTCCGGGCGCTGTGCATCGGCGATCGCGGCTTCTTCGATCGCGGCATTTCGCGGCTGGCCGGTGTGACGCTGGTCAATGCCCAGCGCCTGATCGAGGATCCGGGCCGCAAGGGGCTGATGCGGCTGCTCGATGCCGCCCGCATTCCGCCGCCGCTGGCGAATGCGATGATGGCGGCCATCGACGTTGCCCGTGAAATGCAGTATGATGGTCGTCCGGGCGACCGGCTCAGATACCGCTCTACACTGATCGAGCGGGTTCTGACCCAGGTCGAAGGGATCGACAGCGACAATCTGGACTATCTGATCAGCCGTCTTGCCACCGACGATCGGGCGGCCTGAGCGGATGAGACGCCCCCCGCGTCCTTTTGGCCCCCCCTATTGGTTCGGTTCGTGTGGTGATGTGGGCGCGACAGGCATAGTATCGCGCTGTCTCCCCGTATGGACCGCCCTTCCGTGACCATGTGCGGCGAGCTGATGACAGAGGTGGTGTGAGCGACGGTATGGGCGAAACAACGTCCGTGAGCGAGACAGGTGGCCCGGACCTCTGGCGCCCGGAGCCGCTTCAGTCAGAGATGGCCGGCCCGACGGGGCAGCCTGGCCAGATGCTGCCGGTGGCGGATGGCGCGTCGCCTGACGCCCGGCGCCTGGAGCCGGGCCAGACATTCGTGATGATCTGGCAGCGGCCATCCGCGGCCACCGGCGCCTCGCCGGTGCCGTCCGCGCATCTGACCGACGAGCCGCACCGGCTGATGGGGCTGGACGAGCTGGCATGCCGGCTGACGCAGGTTGCGGCCGATGATCTGGAGGCTGTGCTGCTGCGCGCTCTGACCACCGGCGGCCCGCGCAGTTGGACGGCGGGCAATCTGGTCGTCGCCCTGGGGGCACGCGCGGTCTCGGGCTCGGGCGGCATCACCATGTGCGGCGTTGCCATCACGCTCGATCAGGCGGCCTCAGCCGGTGACGACACCGCCACCACGCCGCCCGCCATCCAGGCCGAGGCGCCGGTGGGGCTGGCCGTGGAGGCGGCCGAGGTGGGCCTGCTGGTCACGGATCCGGATGGACGGGTGCGGATCGCCAATGCCCGGGCTGTGGCGCTGATCGCGGATGGCGATGGTACCCTGTCGCTGGAGGTGTTCCTGTCGCGGCTGGGCATGGCAGGCGCGCGGGTGACGGCGCTTCTGGACGAGATGCGGCGCGGACTGCGCGACCGCTTGTCGGTGGAATGCCAGATCGGCGCCGCGGGCGATGGCCGCTGGCTGCGCCTGGCGGCGGTGGCCGACCGGCACACCGATCATGCCCTGGACCGTGTGGCCTGGACCCTGGTCGATATTTCGGACCAGCGGCGCGAGACCCAGGCGGCGGAGCGCAGCCACCGGGTGCTGGACGAGGCGCTGGATGCGATGTCGGCGGGGCTGGTGCTGTTCGATGCCGAAGACCGGCTGGTGTTCTGCAACAGCCGGTATCGCGAGTTTTATGGCGTGCCGATGCATCTGACCCGTCCGGGCACCGCGTTTGTCGACATGCTGCGCGAGGAGATCGATTCCGGGCGCATCGATGTGGGGCTGACCGAGCGTGAGGCCTGGATCGCCGAGCGGGTCCGCAAGCACCGCAATCCGACCGGCATCCTCGATCAACGCAATGTCGACGGCCGCTGGCTGCAGATCCGCGAGCGGCTGATGACCGGCGGGCTGGTTGTGGGCGTGCATGTCGATGCCACCGCGATCAAGGTCAAGGAACGGCAGCTGGAAGAAAACCTGCATGAGCTGCAGGACACGCGCGAACGCCTGGAGGAACAGACCGCGCGGCTGGTGGAACTGGCCGAGGGGATGAGCCTGGCGCGTGATGCCGCATTGGCGGCGGCGCGCAGCAAGGCCGAATTCCTGGCCAATATGAGCCACGAACTGCGCACGCCGCTCAATGCCATTCTGGGCTTCTCGGAGATGCTGCAATCCGGCCTGTTCGGGCCGCTGAGTGCCAAGCAGGAGGAATATGTCGCCGATATCCGCCAGTCGGGCCAGCATCTTCTGTCGCTGATCAACGACATCCTGGACCTGTCGAAGGCAGAGGCCGGCAAGCTGGCGGTCGAGAATGCCGAGGTGCCGATCCGCTTCCTGCTGGAGCGCAGCCGCCGGATGGTGGCCGAGCGTGCGCGTCGCGGCGGGCTGGATCTGGTGGTCGACCTGCCGGAACCGTTGCGCAACGCCGAGGTTCGCGCCGATGAACGCAAGCTGACCCAGGTTCTGCTGAACCTGCTGTCGAACGCGGTCAAGTTCACCGACCCGGGAGGGCGCGTGGAACTGGGCGTGCGCCACCATCATGGAACCGGCGGCGCTGGCGGCACGATCGAGATCTATGTCGCCGATACCGGCATCGGCATCGCGGCCGAAGACATTCAACGGGTCTTCCAGCCGTTCGAGCAGATCGACAGTTCACTGTCGCGCCGTTACGAGGGCACCGGCCTCGGGATGTCACTGGTGAAGGCGATGGTCGACCTGCATGACGGCGAGGTGCTGCTTGAAAGCCAGCCGGGCCAGGGCACGACCGTGCGGGTTCTGTTGCCCGACAGCCGGCTGATCTTTGATGCCGGCGCGGATGATGACGAGGCCGACGACATCATCGAGCGCTTGCAGATCATCCGTCGAGACAATATCTAGAGTTGATCTCTGGTTGATGGAACCCCGGCCGGCCGGCATGGTGTCGGGTCCGGGCATGGTGTGGGGTCGCCATCGACCCGTCACATCTGGCCCTTGCCCCGTTCGGAATGGTCCTGCCCCCGATGTTGCTTCGTGCCCGCTTCACCCTGATCGCATGTTTCGCCATGGCCGTCGGGCTGATGGCGACTATGCCGGTTCTGGCGCAGATTCCGCCCGACCGGTCGCGCGAGCCGGCTCGCTCCGCCCCTGTCAGCCCCTCCGTGCCCGGCATGCCGATGCAGCCGGCGGCACCGGGTGCCGTGCCGCCGGCCGATGGCACCTTGACGCCGGAAGCACCGCCACCCTTGCCACCCAACACGGTTGTCCGGTTGCTGTCGGACGGGCGCGCGGTCATGATCGGACCGGCGCGCTATGCCACCGAATTCCGGATGCAGGCGACGCTGATGATGCCCGACGGGTCACGCCGGCGGCTGGAAGACGGCTTGCACCGCATGGATGACGGCACCCAGTTCCGCGTGCGTCGCGGCCTGATCGTGGATGGGCGGTGAGCGATGAACGACCCGGCCCACCCTGATTTCGACGAGCATTTCCGGGACGGCTTCGAAACCCTGCTGCGCTGGCGTCGGGATGTCCGCCAGTTCCTGACCGATCCGTTGCCCGACGATCTGGTCGAGCATCTGCTGGATCTGGCCTGCCTGGCGCCATCGGTGGGCAATTCGCAGCCCTGGCGGTTCGTGATGGTCGACCGCCCGGAAACCCGCGCGGCCGTGCGCGCGGAAGTGCTGCGCGCCAATGCCGATGCGGCCGGCGCGCAGGACGATCAGCGCCGTGCCGCCTATCAGGCGCTGAAGCTGGAAGGGCTGGACCGCGCGCCGGTGCAGATTGCGGTGTTTGCCGTCGACGACCCCGACCAGGGTCACGGGCTGGGCCGGCGGACAATGCCCGAGACGGTGGCCTATTCGGCGGTGCTGGCGATCCACACCCTGTGGCTTGCGGCGCGTGCCTATGACATCGGGGTGGGCTGGGTGTCGATACTGGACCCGGCACCAGTGGTGGCGCTGCTGGATGTGCCCGACGACTGGCGGTTCATCGGCTATCTGTGCATCGGTCGCCCGGCCGAATTGCACGAGGTGCCCGAGCTTGAACGCCGGGGCTGGCAGGATCGCCAGTCCGATTGCCGCCAGGTGCTGCGGCGCTGATCTGCATCGCCCGATCTGTGGGAGCCCGGATACCGCATGACCAGTTTTCTCCCGGATACCAGTCTCGATGACCTGACGCCCGATCTGCCGATCGTGGTGCTGACCGGTGCCGGCATCTCGAAGGAAAGCGGGCTCGATACCTTCCGCGATCCCGACGGCGTCTGGCGCCGCCACAGCCTTGAGGATCTGGCGACGCCGGAAGGTTTCGCCCGCAACCCGGCGCTGGTGCAGGATTTCTATAACCGGCGTCGGGCCCAGTTGCCGGCCGTTCATCCCAATCCGGCGCATCAGGCGCTGGCGCGGCTGGAAGCGGCATGGCCGGGCGGCGTGCTGGTGGTGACCCAGAATGTCGATGACCTGCACGAGCGCGCCGGCAGCCGCAAGCTGATCCATATGCATGGCGAGTTGACCAAGGCCCGCTGCCTGAGCTGCGAGACCGTGGTCGGCCATGCCGACGCCCTGCATGACGCCACCGTCTGCGGCGCCTGCGACAGCCGGGGGCGGATGCGGCCGCATATCGTCTGGTTCGGCGAAATGCCGTTTGAGATGGAGCGGATCTGGGGCGCGCTTGCCGAATGCGGGCTGTTCGTCTCGGTCGGCACGTCCGGCACCGTTTATCCGGCGGCCGGTTTCGTCGCCGATATCCGCCATCGCGGCATGGCCCATACGGTGGAGCTGAACCTTGAGCCGTCGGACGGCGCCAGCCTGTTCGCCGAGGGCCGTTACGGGCCGGCCAGCCTGGTGGTGCCGGCCTTTGTCGACGAGCTGCTGGGCCGGCTCTGATCCAGCGGGCGCTGCATGGCGATGCGGGGCGATAGCGGATCCAGCCGCAGGGCTTCCGCCGCCCGGATGGCGGCAAGCCCGGGCCCGATGTCGTCTGGGGCGATCGTCAGGAAGCCCAGGCGCCGATAGAACGGCCCGTTCCAGGGCACGTCGCGGAAGGTGGTCAGGGTCAGCCGGTCATGGCCTGCGATGGCCGCACCTGCGGCCACGGCGGCAACCAGACGCCGGCCGATACCCCGACGCCCGAAGGCGGGGGCGACATCCAGTTCCGCCAGATGGGCATGACCGTCGACGATCGTCGTCAGCGCGAAGCCGAGGGGGCGGTCGTCCTTGTCGGTGGCCACCAGCAACCGGTGCTGACGGGCCGCGGTCGCCAGCACCGCCGGGTCGCTGGCGGCCGCGCCGAGCGCGATGCCGATACCGGCGAATAGCCCTGCCGCCGCATCCTCGATGGCGGCAAGTTCCGGTGCGTCATCGGGGCGGCCCGGACGGATATTGATGGCGTCGGGCGTCATTCCGCCCAGGTGCGGCTGGTGCGGAACACGTCATGATACAGAAAGATGCGGTTGTTGTTGGTGTCGGCCACGAACACCACGCCGTCGTCATCCACCGCCACGCCGGCCGGTTCCGACAGTGGCCGGCACAGGTCATCGAAGCAGTCATAGGGTGGATCGTCCAGGCTCGACACGGCACCGGTTTCCGGATCGACCACCCGGATGGCGTCGTTATAGGCGTCGGCGACCAGGATGTTGCCGGCCATGTCGAAGCACAGCCCCAGCGGGTGCTGGAAGCGCGCGGTCTCCCGCGGGCCGTCGATATGGCCATAATCGAACAGGCCTTCGCCGACCAGCGTGCTGACCATGCCGGTGGCGAGATCCAGCCGCCGCAGGCTGGAGGTTTCGCTGTCGATGAACCACAGCATGTCGTCGCGCAGCGCCAGCCCCGACGGCTGCGCCAGAGCTGCTGTGTCGGCCGGCCCGTCGATCAGGGCTTCCACGCCGCTGCCGGCCAGCCGCGCCACGGTGCCCGCCTCGATGTCGAAGACCAGCAACTGGTGGGTGCCGGCATTGGCGATGAAGACGCGGCCGTCCCGATACTCCAGATCCCAGGGGCTGGCCAGACTGGCGTCGGCCGCCGTCATCGGCCCGTCGAGCACCGGCCCGCGCCGGCCGGTTCCGGCGAGCGTGGTCACCGCACCGGTTGCGATGTCGATGCGGCGCAGGGCATGGTTCCAGGTATCGGCGACATAGATCGCGCCGGGGGCGGCGATCAGCCCCTGCGGGCGATTGAAGGCGGCGCTGTCGGCCGGCCCGTCGATTAATCCGGGGGTGCCGCTGCCGATCCGGCGGATTTCATTGCCGGCATTGTCGAACAGCGCGATCTGATGGTGGCCGGCATCGGCGATCGCCCAGCCGGCGGACCCCCGGCCATGGCGGAATTCCTTGAGCCTGGCCGGGTGGCGCAGCATCGAGCGCGCGGGCTCGGCAATGCTTGTGCCGATCGCGGCCGGTTGCAACCGACCGGCATCGCCCGCTTCACTCAGCATCCGGTCGATCAGCGTCACCAGCTTGTCGAGCGCCGGTTCGCCGGCCGATCCGCCGAGCCAGGCGCCGTCGGGGCTGATGAAGCCCAGCGTCGGCCAGGCCTTGATCGCATATTCCCGCCACATCCGCATGGTCGGATCGTGGATCACCGGATGGGTGATGCCATAGCGGGCGATGGCGGCCTCGACCTTGGCCGGGTCGCGTTCGGCGGCGAATTTCGGGCTGTGGACGCTGATCACCGCCACCCTGTCGGGATAGCGGCGCTCGATCTCGGCCAGGGTCGGCAGCACATGCATGCAGTTGATGCAGCACAGGGTCCAGAAATCGAGGATCACCAACCGGCCGCGCAGGCTTTCCAGCGTCGGCGGCGGACCGTCGATGTTGAACCAGGTGATGCCGTCGGTCGGGAACTGCGGGGCATGTACCGCCATAGGGTCTTCCTCCTGTGGTCGCCCTCTTGCCGGGGCCGCTGGTCGCCCGACTGTGCGTGCCGTGCGTTCGGGTGTCAATTTGAAACGTATGGTTGCGCGCGCGGCGTTGGGCGGGAATGCCGCATCGCACCCTCCGCGCAGGGCGGGCATGGCGGCTTTTCAGGGGGCATCCGGCGCCGCAACCGGCTCTTCTCAAGCCCGGTCGACGTGCTATTGTCCGCGAATGTCTTCGCGGTCCGCTCGCGTTTTCCGAGAGTGGACGCCACGTGTACCGTGAGAGACAGAGAGGTCCACGATACCGGGACCGGGCCGCGCAACCACACCCCCGCGCGGTGCCCGGACAGGACGCATGAAGAAGAGGATCGGGAAGATGAGCCTGACGGGCAAGGTTGCGATCGTCACCGGCGGCGGCTCGGGCTTCGGCGAGGGCATCGCCAAGCTGTTCGCCGAAAAGGGTGCCAGGGTCGTGGTCGCCGACATCAATGATGACGGTGGCAAGCGGGTGACGGCCGAGATCAAGGCCACCGGCGCCGAGGCGGTTTATATCCATGCCGATGTCGCGACCGATGCCGGCACCGCGGGCATGATCAAGGCCGCGACCGAAGCCTTCGGGCGCCTGGATGTTCTGGTCAACAATGCCGGCTATACCCATAACCGCGGCCCGATGACCGATGTCGACGAGGCGACCTTCGACAAGGTGTTCGACGTCAACGTCAAGAGCCTGTTCTGGGCCGCGAAGCATGCGGTGCCGGTGTTCCGCGCCCAGAAGGGCGGCGTGATGGTCAACATCGCCTCCACCGCCGCCGTGCGGCCGCGCCCGGGCCTGGTCTGGTACAATGGCAGCAAGGGCGCCGCCGTCGTGATCACCAAGACCATGGCCGTGGAACTGGCGCCCGACAATATCCGGGTCTGTGCCGTCAACCCGGTGATGGGGCCGACCGGCCTGACCAGCGCCTTCCTGGGCCAGCCCGATACCCCTGAGGCGCGGGCCAAGATCGTCGAGACCATTCCGCTCGGCCGGCTGTCGTCGGCGCGCGACGTCGCCGAGGCGACGGCCTTCCTCGCCTCGGATGCCGCGTCGTTCCTGACCGGCGTGTGCCTGGAGGTCGATGGCGGCCGCTGCATCTGATCGGCCGGCCTCCTCTCTTTGCCTTGCATCGGGGGCCGGGAGCGCGCGACCATGTGTCGCCCGCTTCCCGCCCCCGATCACGTCCGGCCCCTGATCACGCTCGGCCGGCCATACGCACGTGCCCCAACGAGGAGGTCATCCCATGCAGACGCGTCCGCTCGGCCAGTCCGGTCTCGATATCGTGCCGCTCGTCTTCGGCGGCAACGTTTTCGGCTGGACCGTCGACGAGGCCACCTCGTTCGCCCTGCTCGATGCGCTGGTCGATGCCGGCATCAACGCGATCGACACGGCCGACGTCTATTCGGTCTGGGTCGACGGCCATACGGGTGGCGAGTCCGAGACCATCATCGGCAAATGGCTGGCGGCCAATCCGGCCAGGCGCGACAAGGTGCTGATCCTGACCAAGGTCGGCGCGCCGATGCGGCCCGACGACAAGGGCCTGAAAGCCGATCGCATCGAACGCTGCGTCGAGGCGTCGCTCCGCCGTCTTCAGACCGACCGGATCGATCTTTATCAGGCCCATTATCCCGATGCCGGCACCCCTCAGGACGAGACGCTCGAAGCCTTCGACCGGCTGGTGACGGCGGGGAAGGTGCGGGCGATCGGTGCGTCGAACTTCAATCCGGCACAGCTTGCCGAGGCACTCGACATCTCGACCGCCGGCGGCCTTGCCCGCTATGAGAGCCTGCAGCCGGAATACAATCTCTATGACCGGAGTGGCTTCGAAGGCGATTTGCGCGACCTGTGCATCGCGCGCGGGCTGGGTGTCATCCCCTATTTCAGCCTGGCATCGGGCTTTCTCTCGGGCAAATACCGCAGCGAGGCCGATCTGTCGCGAAGCCAGCGCGGCAGCCGGGTCGGGAAATATCTGAACCCGCGCGGCTTCGCGATCCTGGCGGCACTCGACAATGTCGCCGCCGCCCATGACGCCAGCCCGGCCGAAGTGGCGCTGGCCTGGATGATCGCCAGCCCCGGTGTCACGGCACCGATCGCCAGCGCCACCAGCCTTGGCCAGCTTGCCGGGCTGGTGCGGTCGCTTGACCTTGTGCTGACACCGGAGGAGATGACCGCCCTCGACGCGGCGGGTGCCTGAGCGCTATGACCGCGCCGAAGGGCCGTCGGCGCTGACAGCCCGGTGTGGCCCGATGATGCCGGCCGCGGATGAAAGCCGCACCACCCGGTCGCAGGCCGCGATCGCCGTGTCGCGATGGGCGGCCATCAGCACCGCCGGCGGCGGGTGCAGGCCCTTCAGCACCGCCAGAACCCGCGCCTCGCTGGCGGCATCCAGTGCCGATGTCGCCTCGTCGATCAGCAGCCAGCGCGGCCGGCGCAGAACCGCCCGGACCAGGGCCAGGCGCTGGCGTTCGCCCGGTGACAGCACCCGGTCCCAGTCATGGGCCGGGCCGTCGAGAGCGGCGATCAGCCGGCCCAACCCCACCGCGTCCAGCAATTGCGCCATCTCGGCCGCCGTGCCGGGCAGGTCGGTTGCGGGATAGCGCAGCGCCTCGGCCAGCGGCAGCATCGGCAGATAAGGCCGCTGGGTAATCACCACCGGCGGCCAGCCGCCGGATGGATGGATGATCCGGCCCCGATGATGGGGCCATGCGCCGGCGATGGCGGCGATCAGCAGGCTTTTGCCGGTGCCGGACGCTCCGGTCAGCGCCACCCGTTCACCCGGAGCCAGGACCAGATCGACCGGCAGGGTCAGCGGTCGACCATCCGGCGCCGTCACGACGACGCCGTCGAGCACCAGCCTATGGGCGGCGGCGCGGCGGCCGGCCGGATGCGGGCAATGGCGGGGCGTGCGATCGGCCAGGGCGCGGTCGAAGGCTTCCAGCCGGGTCAGGACCGCGCTGAGTTCGGCAAGCTTGGGATAGGCGAAGACCAGGGTGGCGAAGCTGGCGACGACGGTTGAAAAGGCGCCCCGCGCCTGCATCATTCCGCCCAGATCGAGCTGGCCGGCCAGATAGGCGGGTGCCGTCACGAACATCGAGATGTTCAGCACGGTATAGCTGAACGGGGTCTGGAACAGGGCGTAGATCCGGTGGCGGCGGGCCAGATCGACGGCATTGCGCCGGACATCGGCGAAGCGGCGGGCGGCGAGCCCGGCCTCGCGCCGGCCGCCGCCGAGCAGGGCGACCTCGATCGCCACATCGCGCAGCCGTGCCAGCCCGAAGCGGAAATCCGCCTCGCGATGCTGCTGGGTCGCCGACAGCCCGGCGAGCGGCCGGCCCAGCTTGTGCGCGACCAGATTGGCGATGCCGGCATAGAGAAGTGCCGCGATCACCATATAGCCGGGCAGGTCCAGCGACCCGCCCCCCGGCAGGGGCAGGGCGAGCGTGCCCGACAGCGACCAGAGCACGCCGATATACAGGCCGAGTTCGACCAGATCGAGCAGCACGCGCAGGCTGAGATCGACGGTGAGATCGGCCAGAAGGCGCGCATCCTCGGCGACGCGCTGATCCGGATTGTCGATGGTCCCCCGGCTTTCGATGCGCCACAGCCGGCCACGGCCCAGCCAGCGATCGAGCAGCCGCCCGGTCAGCCAGGTCCGCCAGTCGATGACCACCATGCGTTCCAGATAGGCGCGCTGGACCGACACCCCGACCAGCAGCGCCAGCAGCCAGACCCAGTCGAGTGTCGCCCAGGCGACCGCCGCGGCATCGCGGCGTTCCAGCGCGCCGAAGAAGGTCTGGTTCCAGGCATTGCGCTCGAACCCGATCCAGACCGCGCCGATGGCGAGACCGAAGGCGAGGGCGAATTTGATCGCAGCACTCCGGCCTTCCCGGGCCAGGAAGAAGGGCAGGGCGAGGCGCATGAAGCAGCGCAGGCGCCCGCCGGGTCGGCGGGCGCCGTGCCGCCGGCCACCCGACGGGCGGCCGGGACCGGTGGTGACGGTCATCTGCGGGTCAGAAGGTGAGTGTGGCGCCGAGCGAGAACGACCGGCCCGGCTGGACCTGCGCCTCGATCGGATTGGTGTTGGCGACGGCGGTGGTCGACGGGGTGGCGTCATAGGCGACGGCCGAGCTGGGGAAGTAGCGTTTGTCGAAGATGTTGTCGATGCCGAGGCGCAGGGTGACCCAGTGCATGGGCTGCCATGCGGCGGCGAAGTCGAACACGCCATAGCCGGCGGGCTTGTACGAGGCGTCACTTTCAGTGCGGGTCACGCCGCGCTGGAAGGTGCCATAAAGGCTGGCCCGAAGACCCATATCCTGGTCGTCATAATGCAGGCCCAGCGTACTGCCGAGCGGAATGGCGCCGTTGAAGGCGGTGGTGGCTTCGCCGGGTGAGGCGACCTGTTCGCCGCGCTGGGCCGACAATGCGCCGCTGACGCTCCAGATCTCGTCGAGATACAATTCGCCGCTGGCCTCAAGCCCCCAGACCTTGACCGTGCTGAGGTTGTCATAGGTGATGTCGCCATTCGACAGCATCACGAAGGACTGGATGAAGTCGGTATAATCGGCATAGAAGCCGCCGACCGAGAAATTGCCGTCCCGGAAGCGACCGCGCAGGCCGGCTTCGTAGTTCTTGACCGATTCCGGCTGGAGATCCGGATTCGGCACCAGGTTGAAGAAGGTGCTGGGCAGCGAGGTGTAAAGCTGCTGCGCCGTCGGCATCTTGAAGCCTTCGGCATACTGGCCATAGACCGAGAAGTTGCGGTCGAGGTCATAGACCGCGCCCAGCTTCCAGGTGGGTTCGGTTTTGGTGATCTTGCGCGGCTCGGCGCCATCCACCGGCTTGTAATCGGCGTTGGGATCGGGATCGATGGAATAATGCGCGAGGCGCATGGCCGGCGTCACCCGCAGCCGGCCATCCATGAACCCGATGTCGTCCTGGATATAGGCATCGGCGCGGATGGTGGTGGCATTGGCGAAGTTGAAGCCGCCGGCGCGGGCGACGGTGGTGGTGCCGGTGGTGTGATTGACGGTGGTATCGACGCGTTCATACTCGCCTTCGGTATAGTCGCCGTCGAAACCCCAGGTCAGGTGATGACTGATGCCGGCGGTGTCGAAGTCGCCATCGACCTGCACGTCGAATTCGGTGAAGGCTTCTTCGTATTCCAGCAGATCGTACCGGGTTTCGGTGGTGCCGTTGGCGAGGATGCGGTCGCGGGCACCTTCGCGCTTGCTCTTCTGCGGCGAATGCGACAACTGCCAGCGGATCTGGTCGATCGGCCCGAATTCCACCGTCCAGTCATGTTCCAGCCCGATGCGCTGGCGGCTGAGGGTCTGGGTCCGATCGTAATCGGTCACCGTGTTGCCGCTGGTGTCGAGACCATAATCATAGCGCTGGTCCACCTCGGTCTTGCGCTCGAAGGTCTCAAGCGTCAGGCCGATGCGGTGATTATCGCCGGGGGTCCAGACCAGCTTGCCGAGCGCGTTGTCGGAACGGATATCGGCGCTGTCGAGCTGGCCGCAGGGGGTGGCACCGACATTGCGATAGCATTCCCAGACCGCGCCGGCGGCCAGCGATCCGCGGGCATTGCGGTTTTCCGGCTCGTGCCCCACCCGGCGGCCCAGCGAGATCGAGGCGGCGATATCGCCATAGCGCAGTGCCGCCGCACCGACCCCGCCGGTGGAACTGTCCAGGGTCGAATGGGTGGTGTCGAAGCGGAAGGCGGTGTCGCGGCCCGATTGCGCCAGATAATCCTCAGGGTCCATGGTTTCGAAGGCGACCACGCCGCCCAGCGCGTCGCTGCCCCACAGCGCCGAGGCGGGGCCGCGCTGGATCTCCACCCGCTTCATATGGGTGAGGTCCACCACGTCGCGGGTGCCGTCGGTGATCCGCTCCAGCGTCCGGCTGCCGTCGACCAGGGTCAGGATGCGATTGCCTGAAACGCCCCGGATGGTGAAGCCGGTCCGGTCGGCGAACGGATTGGTGCCGCTGGTCTGCCGGTCGACCTGGATGCCGGGCAGATGCCTGACCAGCTCGCCGATGTCGTCGACCATGCGCAGGTCGAGTTCCTCGCGCCCGATGACCGTGACATTGGCCGGAATCTCGTCGACGGCGCGCGCGCCGCGGGTGGCGATGACCGAGATGGCGGGCAGGGCCTCGGCCGCGCCGCCGGCGGCCTCGTCCTCGCGCTCTTCCCGGCTGCCGGCGCCGGCGCCTTCAACCGGGGGGGCCGACAGGGCGACCCCCGGCGCTGCCATGCACAATGCCACCAGACCATGTCCCAGCCTGTTTGCCAGCTGTCGTCTTTTCATATGACCGATCCCTTCGATGCTCAGGGACTCGTCTCTCGTTTAATTGCGAATGATTCTTATTATCAAGTGAGCGGCACCATACGCCCGCAGGCAATGTAAGCCAAGCGTGAAGGTGCGCGGCCCCGATCACGGAGCCGGTGTCGGCCAAAATCCGGCCGCCTGCCGGAACTCATCGCCGCCGGTGCCGTTGTAGGGGGCAAGGAGCGCCACACAAAACACCTCCCCACTGCAACAGGTGGCGTCTCTCAGTTCCACAGACCGGAGGATCTCCCCCATGCGTATGACGCTTCCGACCCTCGTCGCGGCCCTGATGATCGGCGGCTCGTCGCTCGCCATGGCGCAGAGCGGTTCCGCCAGCGGGCAGTCCGGGACGGCAACGATGAATTCATCCGGCGGCACCAGCGGTGGTGCCGTCACCAATCCGACCAGCCCCACCACCACGCCGGGTGTCGGCACCGGCACCGGGTCGGCCGCGGCTGGCGCCGTGGGCGGCACCTCGGGCACCCACACCACTCAGGGCAAGATCGCGAGCATCAGCGGCTCGACCATCACCCTCGATGACGGCTCGACCTATGTGATCGGCGATCCGCAGCTCACCGAGGCGAAATCGGGTGATACGGTCACGATCACCTATCACGAGGAAAACGGCATGAACCGTGCCACCTCGATTCAGCATGGTGTGACCGACAGCGTCGAAGGCACGGGTGCCGACGGCAACGATATCGGCACGGGCGGCACCGGCGGCGGCGGCCAGTTGGGCTCGCAGCCTCGCGCCAAGGGTAGCTGACCCTTTAGGCAACCCTCTCCGGCCCGAACTGCCCTCGGGCCGGACATGACGACGGCGGAGCGCCCGGCGGGTGCTTCGCCGTCGTCATGTGTGGCCGGATTGCCGGCGCCGTCACCAAACGAGGAGATATCGACATGCTGCGTTTCCTGGGCTGGACCGGGCTCATCATTTTTCTGATCGGCCTGCTTGTGGTTCTGGGCCTGTTGAAGCTGATCTTTTAAGCGGTGCGCATCTGCCTGCACCGCCTGGGCCGAACCGTGCCGTGACCCGCTCGCCATCATGACGCTATGATACCCTTCGACCGCAGCGCCTCCGGATGAAGGGGCGCCGGAGCAGGGAGGAGTGACCGGTGATGGAACTGACCTTCGACGACAAGCTGGCGGTGCTGCGCATCGATGACGGCAAGGCGAACGCCATGGGGCCGGCGTTTTTCGACGCGCTGGACCACGCGATGAACCGGGCCGAAGCCGAAGGCGCGCGCGCCCTGGTATTGGCGGGGCGCGATGGCATGTTCTCGGGCGGGCTCGACCTGAAGCTGCTGCCGACGCTGTCGAAGGAGGGGTTCACCGGCTTTCTGGGCCAGTTCTCGCGCAGCGTGCTGCGGCTGCATGGGCTGCCGATTCCGACCGTCGCGGCCCTGACCGGACATGCGATCGCCGGCGGCGCGATCCTGGCCTATGCCTGCGACAAGCGCTTCATGGCAGCCGGCCCCTACAAATTGCAATTGAACGAAACGGCGCTGGGCATGGCAATGCCGGCCTGGATGATCCAGGTGGCGCGCAGCGTGGTGCCGCGGCATCTGGAGGCGCAGGCGCTGCTGCATGCGCGCGCCTTCTCGCCGGAAGCGGCTCTGGGTGAAAACCTGATCGACGGTATCGAGATCGATGCCGGACGCACGCTGTCGCGCGCCATCGGTGCCGCCCGCGCGCTGGGTGAATTGTCGATGCCGGCTTATGCCCAGACCAAGCGGCGGCTGCGCGGCCCGGCGATCGCGGCGGCGCTGGCCGGCCTCGATCACGATCTGGCGACGCTGGGCTAGGCGGATGATCCGCCATGGATGGTGCAATGGCGATGCTGCAATGCGGTTCGCAATTCCAGATCGACCTGGTTTTGCTGTATATGTCTCGCGAAGTCCCTGTTCGTGGCTGCTTGTTGCGGCAGATCGCCCCGACGATGCTGCCGGGGCCCGATCGATAAGGAACCAGACGCCGGACCGCCGTTGACCCATTGATACCCTCTCCGACCTGCCGCGCCGGTCTTGCGCCGCGGGATCAGGAGATGCCGGATCGGAAGATTGCCGTGGTGAACTCTGTGCAGACGAACAACCCCCTTGCAACCATCAGTCCGCTGGCCGCCGATTTCGACGCGCCCTCTCGCGCGGCCTGGATGGCCTTGGTCGAGAAGACGCTGAAAGGCGCACCGTTCGAGAAAAAGCTGCGCTGGAAAACGCGCGAAGGGTTGAGCGTCGAGCCGCTCTACACCCCGGAGGACGGCATTGCCGCCCACAGCCTGCCGCGCATGATTTCGGCCGATCCCGACCGGCCGTGGGATCTGCGCACCGTCATCCGTCATCCCGACCCGCAGGCGGCCAATGCCCAGGTCCTGGACGACCTGGAAAACGGCGCGGCATCGGTGTTGCTCCGGCTCGACCCCACGGGCCGGAACGGGATCGCCGTGGCCTCGGTCGACGATCTGGCGGCCGTGCTGGAGGGGGTGCTGATCGATCTGGCGCCCATCGGGCTCGATGCGGGCTTCCTTGGCGTCCAGGCCGCCGACTGGCTGGCGGCGCTGGCGAAGCCGATGCCCGGCGCGCCGCGCGCGCCGCTGGCCTTCAACATGGACCCGGTATCGGCCTTTGCCCGCGCGGGCGAGGCGCCGGGGCCGGTTGGCGACCATGTCGCGGCCGCGGCCGCGGCCGCGAAGCGCCATGCCGGCAGCTTCTATGAGGCGCGGATGATGCTGGCCTCGGGCCAGGTCGTGCACGAGGCCGGTGGTGGCGAGGCCCAGGAACTGGGCTTCATGGCGGCAAGTGCCGTGCAGTATGTCCGGGCGCTGGTCGATGCCGGTTTTAGCCTCGACGATGCCTTCGGCCGGGTCACGCTGGGCCTTGCCGTCGACGGCGAGTATTTCACGTCGCTGGCCAAGCTTCGTGCCGCACGGGCCATCTGGTCGCGGATCATCGGTGCCGCCGGTTCCACCGTGCAGGCGCGGGTCGAGGCGCGATCGTCCGCCCGCATGCTGGCCAGGGTCGACCCGTGGGTGAACCTGTTGCGGCTGACGGCGGCGGGCTTTGCCGGCGCGGTCGGCGGCGCCGATATCATCACGCTCAGCCCGTTCACCGATGCACTGGGCCATCCCGGCGTGCTGGCACGGCGGCAGGCGCGCAACACCCAACTGGTGCTGATGGAGGAAAGCCATCTGGGCCGGGTCGCCGATCCGGCGGCCGGTGCCTGGGCGCTGGAAGCCCTGACCGACAGCTTCGCCCGCGCCGGCTGGGCCGCCTTCCAGGCGATCGAGGCCGAAGGTGGCGTGATCGCGGCGCTGGAAGCGGGGCTGGTTCAGGACAAGGTGGCGGAAACCCGGGCCGCGCTGACGGCGGCGGTGGCGAAGCGTGCCATCGGCCTGATCGGCGTATCCGAATTCCCCAATCTCGCCGACGTGCCGCCGACGCTCGATCCGGTCGATCCGGCCGCCTTCGCGCGGCCGGCCCCTGATCTGGCTCTGCCGGGCACTGCATCGACCTGTGCGCCGCTGGCGCAGATGCGGCTGGCGGAACCGTTCGAGGCCCTGCGTGAGCGTGCGGCCGGGCTGGAGGCGACGGCGCTGCTGGTCACCCTTGGCACGGCGGCGGATTTCACCGCGCGGGTCGGCTTCGCCCGCAACCTGCTTGCCGCCGGCGGCATCGCTGCCGATATTCAGGCAGCGGACGCGGTGGAGGCCGGCGGCGCGCGGCTGGCGGTGATCTGTTCATCCGATGCCCGCTATGACGAAGCGGCGGCTGAGACCGCCCGGGCGCTGAAGGCCGCGGGCGTTGCTCATGTCTGGCTGGCCGGGCGACCCGGCGCGCTGGAAGCTGCGCTGACCGCGGCAGGTGTCGAGCATTTCCTTGCCGCCGGCAGCGATGCGCTGGCCGTGCTGGAACAGGCCCATGCGGCCTTCACCCCCGATGCGACGGAGGCCTGATCCGATGGCAGACAACTCCATGTCAAAGACGTCTGCGGCAAAGGCGCCTGCGGCGAGCGGGCTGCCCGATTTCTCCGCGCTCGATTTCGACGCGGTCACCCCGGCCGAAATGCCGGCGGCGGCGGTCGCGGCGGCGGTCGATCCCTGGATCACGCCCGAAGGCATCGAGGTGAAGCCCGCCTATGATGCCGGGGACGTTGCCGGCATCGATTTCGCCGGCACCTATCCGGGCGTGGCGCCCTATGTGCGCGGCCCTTACCCTACGATGTACGCCACCAATCCGTGGACCATCCGTCAGTATGCGGGTTTCTCGACCGCGGAGGATTCGAACGCCTTCTATCGCCGCAATCTCGCGGCCGGTCAGAAGGGGTTGTCGGTGGCCTTCGATCTGGCGACCCATCGCGGCTATGACAGCGATCATCCGCGGGTGAAGGGCGATGTCGGCATGGCCGGCGTCGCGATCGACTCGATCTATGACATGCGCACCCTGTTCAGCGGCATCCCGCTGGACCAGATGAGCGTGTCGATGACCATGAACGGCGCGATCCTGCCGGTGATGGCGCTGTATATCGTGGCCGCCGAGGAACAGGGCGTGCCGCATGACAAGCTGACCGGCACGGTCCAGAACGATATCCTCAAAGAATTCATGGTGCGGAACACCTATATCTATCCGCCCGAGCCGTCGATGAGGATTATCTCGGACATCTTCGCCTATACCGCCCGCGAGATGCCACGTTTCAACTCGATCTCGATTTCCGGCTATCACATGCAGGAGGCCGGCGCCTCGGCCGATCTGGAACTGGCCTATACGCTGGCGGACGGCATCGAATACATCCGCGCGGGTGTGGCCGCCGGCATGGATGTCGACCGCTTCGCGCCCCGGCTCAGTTTCTTCTGGGCGATCGGGATGAACTACTTCATGGAAACCGCCAAGATGCGGGCGGCGCGCCTGCTGTGGGCGAAGCTGGTGAAGCAGCATTTCGATCCGAAAGACCCCCGCTCGCTGTCGCTGCGCACCCACAGCCAGACCTCGGGCTGGTCGCTGGCGGCGCAGGATGTGTTCAACAATGTCTCGCGCACCTGTGTCGAGGCGATGGCGGCGGCCGGTGGCCAGACCCAGAGCCTGCACACCAATTCGCTGGATGAGGCGATCGCGCTGCCGACCGATTTCTCGGCCCGGATCGCCCGCAACACCCAGTTGTTCCTTCAGACCGAAAGCGGGCTGACCAGGCTGATCGATGCCTGGGGCGGCAGCCATTATGTCGAGCGGCTGACCCATGATCTGGCCCGGCGCGCGCTGGCCCATATCGAGGAGGTCGAGGCGCTGGGCGGCATGACCAAGGCGATCGAGGCCGGTGTGCCGAAGCTGCGGATCGAAGAAGCCGCCGCCCGCACCCAGGCCCGGATCGACAGCGGCCGGCAGAGCGTGGTGGGCGTGAACCGCTATCGGCCGGACGAGGCCGACGATATCCCGGTGTTGAAGGTCGACAATGATGGCGTGCGCCGCCAGCAGTTGGAAAAGCTGGCGCGGCTGAAGGCCGAACGCAGTCAGGACGAGGTCGACGCGAAGCTGGCGGCGCTGGAAGCCGGTGCGCGTGGCGATGGCAACCTGCTGGAGCTGGCGGTCGATGCCGCCCGTGCCAAGGCGACCGTCGGCGAGATTTCCTTCGCGCTGGAAAAGGTCTTCGGTCGCCACAGCGCCCAGATCCGGTCGAACAAGGGCATCTATCTGCGCGAGGTGGGCGACGGCAACCCGACGGTGGAGCGGGCGCGCGAGATGATCCGCGCCTTCAAGGACACCGATGGCCGGCCGCCGCGCATCCTGCTGGCCAAGATGGGCCAGGATGGTCATGACCGGGGCCAGAAGGTGATCGCGACGGCGTTCTCGGATCTGGGCTTCGATGTCGAGATCGGGCCGCTGTTCCAGACGCCGGCCGAAGCCGCCAGGGCCGCCGCCGAGGCGGGCGTTCATGTCGTGGGCGCAAGCTCGCTGGCCGCCGGCCATCTGACGCTGGTGCCGGAATTGCGGGCCGAACTCAATGCGCAGGACAAGTCCAACGTGATGATCGTGGTCGGTGGCGTTATTCCCAACCAGGACATCCAGGCCCTGCTGGATGCCGGCGCCGCGGCCGTGTTCCCCCCCGGCACGGTGATCGCCGAGGCGGCCATCGACCTGATCGACAAGCTGAACCAGCAGCTTGGCTATACCCAGCCGCGCCCCGAAGGCTCTGCCTTCGCCGATTGATCGGGAGGGCTGCCGGTTCCCGCTGCCGCCCGCCTGCCGACCATAGCTGCCGCCGATGCGGTGCCCGACCGGATGGTGTTCCGGCGGCGCGCCGCATCGGCGGCTTGCATTCGGGCGGCGGTCATGGATTGCTCGATCCCGAGATCATGACGTCGGGGAGGGCGGGGCATGTCGCCGGAAAACTGGTTGGGTTTCGTTGCCGCATCGGCGCTTCTGCTGGCCATGCCGGGGCCGACAGTGCTGCTGGTCATATCCTATGCGCTGAGCCATGGCCGACGCGCGGCCGGCGCCACGGTCGCCGGTGTGGCATTGGGCGACGCCACCGCCATGACCGCATCGATGCTGGGCCTGGGGGCGCTGATGGCGGCATCGGCCGATCTGTTCATGGCGGTCAAGCTGGCGGGGGCCGCCTATCTGGTCTGGCTGGGCCTGCGGCTGTGGCGGGCGCCGGTCGCTGTCGGTGCCGATGGCATGGTGGCATCGTCCCCCATCGAGACCCGGCCCTGGCGGATCTTTGGCCATGCCTGGCTGGTGACGGCATTGAACCCCAAGGGCATCGTGTTCTTCGTGGCCTTCCTGCCGCAGTTCATCGATCACGGCCGGCCGCTGGTCAGCCAGATGATGGTTCTGGAGGCGACTTTCCTGGCGCTGGCGGTGGCGAATGTCACCGCCTATGGCCTGCTGGCCACGCGGGCGCGCCGCCTGATCCGGCGGCCATCGGTGCAGCGTGCGGTCAACCGCGCCGGCGGCACGCTGATGATCGGGGCCGGCCTGATGGCGGCCGGCTGGCGGCGGGCCGCGGGCTGACGGCGGAATACCTCGACAACAACCGCAACAACTTCGAGGTTAAAGAAACCCAGGCCAATGGGAGAAACGCGTGCAGCCCTTTCAGGGGGAATTCATCGGGTTAAACCAAGATTCGGCACGCGTTCCAGAAAACACACGCTGCTCCCTCAGGCGGCGATCTGCCATCCCGTCAAGTCGCTGGATGCAGGCTGACAAACCGTGTGCTTGATCGTCCAGTTGTCCATGTCCTTCGCACCGCTCACGATGGCGGCCAGGTCTCCCGTGAAGCTGGGAGCCTTATCTACGACGCGCTGGATGGTCACATCGCGGCAATTGTTGCCCCCGCGCGTGTATCGCTCGCCCGCCCGGACATTGCCGCCGACGGCCTCCACCATGAGCCAGCCCGAGCGGCCCTCTGGATTCGTCACGGCATCATGCACAGCCCTGGCAATCTGCTGCCGTTCCATCTCGACAAGACGAGTAAGGTTTGGTGATCCCGTCATCTGGGTGGCCAGGACGTCGTACTGGGCAATCAACTCTTTAATGGCCTTATCCTTCGACTCGGCAAACCGGACAGGCTTCAGCGTAAACGACAGAGGGGCGACTTCAACCAGGAAGGCTTCATTGTCCGCGCTGGTATTGGCGAAGAGATCTACGCCAACGAAATCGTGCGCCGGCGACGAGCTCCGCTTATCCTGGGTTGAGAAAATATCCGCAACAAACCGGATATTGTCCCCTGCACTACAGATCCCGTAGGCATATCGCCCCCCCTGTTTCTCGCAAAAGGTAGCGAAATCCCGATGGAAGGCCGCAATCCCGCCAGCTGCCGAGGCCACGTCCTTCTGGACACGCCGATATGTTTGCCCATTCAGCTCTTTAGCACCACCCATCACTTTGCTGAGGCCAGTCGTGTGATCAACGAACCGGGCTTTGGCAAAAGACACAACGTCGCTGGAGTTAGCCAACGCGAGGGCCGGATCGGCGTTCGCGAGGATTCCACCTCCGCCTCCGCCGTTGGTGGTCTGACAGGCAGAGATCACTAGCATCGCGGCCAGAACCGCGGGAAGAGCGAGCCGAGGCATTTGCATTTCCGATCGAGCTTTCCGCATACAGTTCCCGTTGGGATAGCATGAACGGAGGCCACCATCAACTCAGCACGCCAATCTGGAAGCACTTCTGCTCTTAGCAGGCCGGATCGTGCCCGCCAGCACGCCGTCCAGTGTCATAGTTCAGCCTGCCATTCATAAAGGCAACCACAGCGAAGGCGACCGTATTGTTGCGGCAGCCGGTGTTCACTGCGGCAGAGCTTTACGCCCCGGAAGTTCACGTGCCATAAGCTTTTCGATGATGTCCCCAACCTGGAAGTGCGTCACGGAAACTCGGGCAGAGCACCACACCCAACCGGGCATGTACAGGATCACGCAGAAGACATTTTCCTTGTATGCAAATATTCACCAATGGCCTGCAAAAAAACGCCCCTCCCGATGGCCTCGGGAGAGGAGCAATCCACGGATCCGCGTCCGCGACAAGAGCCAGTCAGCGTATGGAAGCGGCCCGGCGGCGCTGTTCGGCGCGATAGCCGGCCAGCCCGTGTAGCAGCAGCGTTACCAGAACCACCGCGCCGCCGATGAAGGTGGCGGTGGCCGGCACCTCATCGACCGCCAGCCACACCCAGAACGGCCCGATCACCGCTTCGGCCAGCATGATCAGGCTGACCTCCGCCGCCGGGATATAGCGGGGCGCGGCCGAGATCAGCGCGAAAGACAGTGGCAGGACCACCAGACCATAGACCAGCACCAGCGGCAGGACATCGGGCGCCGGCAGCAGGGGCCGGACGCCGGTCGCCAGCGCCACCGCCAGCCCCACGGCGGTGCAGGTCAGCCCGCCCACGGCCACGACGGGTGTGGACGATATCCGCCCGGCGCCGGCGCGCAGGATGACGAAATGGATCGCGATCAGCAGGGCCGCGCCAACCGCGATGACGTCGCCCAGCCAGTTGCCCTGGCCGGAGCCATCACTGTCGGTGCCGCCGAAGACCAGGATCGCGATGCCGACGGTGGCCGCGGCGATGGCGGCCCAGGTGCGGCCGGGCACCGGTTCGCCCAGAAAGCTGCGCGACAGCAGCGCGCCGAACAGCGACCCCGACGAGATGATCACCAGCGTGTTGGCGACGCTGGTATGGGCCAGCGACAGGATGAAACACACCGACCCCAACCCGAAGGCGATACCGGATGCCCAGCCCTGACGGCCGATGCGGGCCAGCGCCTGCCATGGCGCCTGACGCCCGATCAGCCACCAGCCGAGCAATGCCGTCAGGGCCATCAGGCTGCCGCGCCAGGCCAGCAGGATCCACGGATCGGCGTCGATCAACCGGACCAGAAGTGTATCCGGGGTCAGCGTCAGGATACCTGCGGCGGCAAGCCATGTGCCGCGCGCCTGTGATGAAAGGGCCATGTGATCGGTGATGCCTTGCAGGATGGGGAGGGTGTCGTGGAGACTGGCGGCCGGGCAGGATAGCGCGTCGGCGGCGACATGGAAGGGCTGGGATAAGCCATGACGGTGATGACGAGCGGTGCGGAGCGGTGTGTGGTGCAGCGCGAGGGCGTTGGCGCCACGGCGCGGATCATTCAGCGGCGCGCCCTGCTGCTGACCCGTATCGTGGTGGACCTGCCGACATTGATGGTGGTGCGCCAGGGCAGCAAGCGGCTGATCGGGCCGGGCGGCGAGATCACGATCCCGGCCGGCGGGGCCGCGGCCATCGCCGGCGGACGGATCTTCGACGTGATCAATCGCCCCGCCGCCGGCGGCATCTATGAGGCCGAATGGCTGGTCTGCGATCCGGCGGTGATCGCCGGCTTCGCCGCCGACGGCGAGGGGGCCGGCCGGCCGATTGCCGAGGCCATGGCGATCGGCACGATGGCGCCGGATTTCGCATCGGCCGTCGATCGGGCGCGCGCCGCCGTGTTTGCCGGCGGCGATCTGCCGCACATGGTGGCGGTGCAGCGTATCCGCGAGGTTCTGGGCTGGATCGGGCATCATGGCGGCCGGTTTGCGGCACCGCCCCCGCCATCGGTGGCGGCGCGGATACGGGCGCTGGTCTCACGCGATCTGCGTGCCGCATGGCGCAGCAATGATCTGGCCGGCCGGCTGGCGATGAGCGAGGCGACCCTGCGTCGCCGCCTGGCCGCCGAGGGCCTGTCGCTGACCGGCCTGCTGGTGGATATCCGGATGTCGCATGCTCTGATGCTGTTGCAGGCAACCGATCTGGGCATCACCCGCATTGCCTTCGATGTCGGCTATGACAGCCCGTCGCGGTTCGCCGCCCGTTTCAGACAGCGCTTCGGACATCCGCCGGCCGCCGTGCGGGAGCATGTCTCGGTCCGGATGGCGGTGCAACCCTACGCTGATGAAAACGCTGGCATTTCAGCCAAATGACGTCAAAGGGCGCAGACTGATCGGACCGGCATCGGATCTGAGCGGATCAGGCGCGCGATGGTGTGCAGATCCGGCCAGACTTTCCGCCAACACCCAGATGTGGCGGAGGATATTCCGATGATCGTGATGACGAAGACCATGGTGGCTGGAGCGGCGGCCCTGGCTGTGGCTTTGGCCGCGGGGCCTGCCACGGCCGGCGGTTTCCGCCTGACCAGCACTGATCTTGCCGATGGCCGTATCGGCCGCGACCACGTGCTGAGCGCCGATTACGGCTTCGGCTGCGATGGCGGCAACCTGTCGCCACAGTTGTCGTGGCAGGGCGCGCCGGCCGGAACGCGCAGTTTCGTGCTGACCATGCATGATCCCGATGCTCCGACCGGCATCGGCTGGATGCACTGGGTGGTGGCCAATATTCCGGCCGATGCCGAGGGCCTGCCACGGGGGGCCGCAGGCGATCCGGCGGCACTGCCGGCGGGGGCCCTGCAGACCCGCACCGATTTCGGCGCCCCGGGCTATGGCGGACCATGCCCGCCAGAGGGGCAGTCGCATCGCTATGTCTTCACGCTGACGGCGCTGGCGGTCGATCACCTGCCGCCGGTGACGGCGGATGCGATGCCGGCGCTGGTCGGCTTCCTGGCGGGGGCGAACGCCCTGGCGGCGGCACGGCTTGAGGCGCGCTATGGTCGCTGAGCCATGCTGGCCAGCGCCTCGGCGGTTGCGGCATCGGCCGGAAAGAAGGCCTCGACCGCAAGCTCGGCCAATGTGATGTCCAGAGGCGTGCCAAAGACCGTGGTGGTGGTGAACAGCGACAGACAGCCCCGGGCCGTCGCCAGCCGCATCGGCACAACCAGCCCGCCATAGGGATCGTGCGCCATCGACGGGCTGGCGACATGAACCGGTGCAGGCAGCGCCTTCAGCTCCGCCAGCAGGTCGATCAGCACGGGGTCCGCGCTCATATCGATCTGCCGGCGCAGCCGGTCGAGCAGATGCGCCCGCCATTCGGCCAGATTCAGGATGCGCGGCGCCAGCCCGTCGGGATGCAGGCTCAGGCGCAGCACATTGACCGGCCCCGCCAGCAGGAACGGCGCAACCCCATCGAGCAGCGGCGGGACAGCGGCGTTGGCCGCAACCATCGTCCAATGGCGGTCGATCGCCAGTGCCGGATAGGGCTCATGACCCTTCAGCACCAGTTCGATCGCCCGGCGTGCCGCCGACAATGCCGGATCATCCAGCCGCCGTTCGGCGAATGCGGGGGCATGGCCGGCGGCGATCAGCATGTCGTTGCGCTCCCGCAGCGGGATCTCCAACTGTTCCGCCAGCCGCAGCACCATGGTCCGGCTGGGCGTGGCGCGGCCGGTTTCCATGAAGCTCAGATGCCGGGTCGAGATATCGGCATCCAGCGCCAGCGCCATCTGGCTCAGCCGTCGGCGCTGGCGCCAGTCGCGCAACTGCTCGCCGAACGGGCGGGTGGCGTTCAGGGTGGCGGTGGTCATCAGGGGCTGTCCTCAAGGCAAAGGCTGCGGGCTCAGGCTCAAGATTAGCGGCGACCGGGCCTGCCGGCCATGACCTGCCGGGTAATCGCATCCGGGCACGAAGCGGTGCCAGATGGATGGCGGATGGCGGGCATGGGGCCCGCCCGATCGACCTTTGAGGAGACCGATCATGTCGATGTCGACATCCGCCCGGACGGAACCCCGCTTCCTGCGCCCCGTGCTCTATTTCGATGCGGCGACCTGCCTGCTGATGGCGGGCCTGCTGCTGATCGGCGGCAGCGGGCTCGCCGGCCTTCTTGACCTGCCGGTGGGCCTGCTCACCGCCAGCGCGTTGATCCTGATCGGCTTTGCCGCCGCCGTCGTGGCGGTGGCAAGCCGGCCGGCTCTGCACCGCCGTGCTGTCTGGGCGATCGCCGTGGTGAACATCCTGTGGGCGATCGACAGTCTGCTGATCCTGGCGCTTGGTTGGGTCGAGCCCAACGGCCTGGGGCTCGCCTTCGTGATCGTGCAGGCGGTGGCGGTGCTGGTGATCGCCGAAATCCAGATCATCGGCCTGAAGCGCGGCCGGCCG
Source organism: Tistrella arctica (assembly GCF_039630945.1). Taxonomy (NCBI): domain Bacteria; kingdom Pseudomonadati; phylum Pseudomonadota; class Alphaproteobacteria; order Geminicoccales; family Geminicoccaceae; genus Tistrella; species Tistrella arctica. The sequence goes on along the minus strand of NZ_JBBKTV010000005.1, from coordinate 322,631 downwards.
GCCGGGGTCGCGGCCTGAGCCGACATGATGGCCGGCGACGTGTAATCCATCGGTTGCGTGGGTTTATGTAAACGGTTGGATACCAGGGGGGCGGTCATGCTGTCATGTGACCGGATGGCATGATCCGATTTGCGGAACGTCGCTGCCAGTCCCGCTGCGGAGACCCGCCTCATGACCAGTGCCGCCGACCCGGTCATCAACCGCTTCATCGACAGCATCCGCGACGACCATCTGGCGGTCGCACGCCTGACCCGCGCGTCAGGCCTGGCCGAACTGGATGCGATCGTGGCTCAGCTTGCCACCGAGCGCGGGCTGTCGGCCGATCTGCCGGCATTGACCCGCGCGCTCGCCTATAAACGGGCCCGCAACCGGCGATGATCTGCGGCTGCCGGTCCCAGCGGAACCGGTGCGCTCATCCCGCCTTGCGCCGCCCGGTCCAGTGCCGTTCCAGATTGGCGACCAGGGCGGGGCTGAGATGGCAGATCGCCACCTCGCGGGTATAGGTGGCCAGATAGGCGCGGAACAGGTCCAGAGGTTCCTGGCCGACACGGAACGCCCGGCGGTTGCCGGCCACCGACACCACCCCGCCATCGACCAGATCGGCCGCGACCTCGGCGATGGCGGCATCCAGTTCGCCCGCGGGGGCCACCCGGTCGACCAGCAGGCGGCCTTCGGGGCTGTCGGCCTGAATGGTGCGGCCGGTCATGATGATCTGGCGCGCCAGCCGGTCGCCCATGATCCGCGGCAGCCGCAGATTGGTGGCGCCGGGCACCAGCCCTTCCTTGCGGGCCGGCACGTTGAACCAGCTACCGGCTTCCGCCACCACCGCGTCGCAGACCAGCAGCGCCTGGGCGGCGGCGCCGATCGCGAAGGTGTCGATCACGCCGATCCAGGCTTTTTCGATGGTCTGGGCGGTTTCGTCGGGCAGTTCGCCGGGGGAGGCCAGCCCTCGGAACACCTTGGATACCCAGCCCATCTCGCGTTCGATATACATCACATATGGAACGCGGCCCTCATAGAGATCGGTGAGGTTCAGCCCGGCGCCGGCCAGCCTGCGGCCGGCATAACGCGGGTGATCGACGATGCCGCCGCGCAGGATGCAGGCGGCGCTGTCGGCATCCAGAAGTGCGGCATCCACCGCATGTTCCAGCGCGTCGATCGTGGGCACGTCCTCGGCGTTCAGCCGGCCGGTGTTGCGGTTTTCCACGATCAGCAGCCGGCCCTGGCGCATGATCCGCACCAGCCCCAGATCCAGCACGCCGTCGCGGGCCAGACGGGCGGCATTTTCGGTCGCCTCGGGCCGTGGCAGCATCATGGCGTGGCAAAGATGCAGCCCGGCGCAGCGGTCGGCGAAAATGACGGCCAGAAACTCGGCCTGGGCCATCTCGATGCCGGTCTTGGCCGAGAGCGGCCGCGCCGCCTCGGCCGCAAGGGCCGCGCGATCGGGCACCAGCCCCGGTGCTGCATCGGCCGCCGCCAGCAACAGCTCGCCCACCCGCAGAAAGCGGCTGCGACCGTCGGTCAGCCGGTCGTAGAAGCCGATGGCGTGCCGGGCCAGGAAATCGCGGCGGATCGTCGTGGCGGCCATGGTGTCACCGGCCCCGGCGATCTGTGCCGGCAGGGTGGCCAATGCCGCCGCCAAGGTCGGCTGCCCCATGGCCGCCTGTCGGTCGTGCTGCCGTCCGGTCATCGGCCAAGCCCCTCTGCGACGATATCGGCCATGACCTCGGTGCGCGCGTCCGCCGGCACGGCCGGCCGCGGGGCCGCGCTGTCCCACAGCACGTCAAGCGTGCCGTCGAGCAGGCGGCGGCGCATCTCGCGTCGGCGGATCTTGCCGGAGGATGTCTTCAGGATGGTGTTGGGACGCAGCACCACCAGCCGGTCCAGCCTGAGTTCCAGGGCCGCGGCCACGGCTTCCATGGCATCGCCATAGAGCATCGGGCCGTCGAAGCGGCGCATGCGTTCCCGCTCGACCTCGACCATCGCCACCACGATCTCAGTGCCACCGGTCTCGACCGAAACCGCCGCGGCAGCCCCCGCTGCGAGATCGGGACAGGCATTGGTGATCGCTGCCTCCACATCCTGCGGATAATGGTTGCGGCCACGGATGATGATCAGATCCTTGATCCGGCCGGTCACATACAGCTCGCCATCCATGATCGCGCCCAGATCGCCGGTCTTCAGCCAGGCCCGACCGGTATCGGCAGCCCCGGTCAGCGGCTGCCCGAAGACCTGGGCGGTCTGCTCCGGACGCTGCCAATAGCCGCGAGCGAGGCTGCTGCCAGCCACGCGGATCTCACCGATCCGGCCGTCACCAAGCCGCCGGCCGGTCTCAGGGTCGGCGATGGCGATGTCGAGGCCGGGCCCGGCCTGCCCGCAGCCGACCAGCCGCCGGGGCGGGGTCAGGGTGGCGGCCGGCATATCGGCCGGCGGCGGCGGCATCAGCACACCCCTGTCGAGGGCGGCGCCGTCGACCGTCAGCACCGGTGGTGCCACCCCCTGGCGGCCGCCGGTGATCATCAGCGTGGTTTCGGCCATGCCATAGCAGGGATAGAAGGCCTCGGCCCGGAAGCCATAGGGCGCGAAGGTCCGGGCGAAGCGGGCGAGTGTATCGGCGCGGACGGGTTCGGCGCCATTATAGGCGACCGTCCAGGATGACAGGTCGAGCCCGGCGCAGGCCTGGGCCCTGAAGCTCCGCACGCACAGGTCATAGCCGAAATCGGGGCTGCCGGCGGTGGTGGCCCGCCAGTCCGAAATCGCCCGCAGCCAGCGCATCGGCTTCTGCAGGAAGGCGGCCGGTGCCATCAGCACTGATGGTATCCCCAGATACAGCGGCTGCAGCAGATTTCCCACCAGCCCCATGTCGTGATAAAGCGGCAGCCAGCCGGCGAAGACGGTATCGGCGTCATGGCCCATGCCATGACGGATCAGCCGCTGGTTGGCCATCAGCGCGCCATGATGGACCATCACGCCCTTGGGGTCGCCGGTCGAGCCCGAGGTGAATTGCAGAAAGGCCAGATCATCGGGGCGCACCGCCGGTGGTGGCATGTCAGTTGGCGACGTGCCTGTCACCGCCCTGCTGGCGATGGTGTCGGTGGCGATCACCTGCGCGCAGGCGATGGCGGCGACGCCCTCGTCGCCGGCATTGGCGAAGCGTGGTTCAAGCTGGCCGCGCTGTTCTTCGGCGACCAGGATCAGGCGTGGCGCACAGCCGCCGACGATGGCGCCCAGCCGGTCGAGAGACTGGTTGCGGCGCGGCGGATAGGCCGGCACCGCCACGATGCCCGACATCAGGCAGCCGAAGAACGCCTCGATGAAGCTCATGCCTGGGGGATGCATCAGCAATGCCCGGTCGCCGGGCCTGGCCATGTCGAGCAGGTGCCGGCCGATGGCGCGGGCGCGGGTGGCCAGTTGGGCATAGGTCAGGCGGCTGTCCTCGTGCTCACCATCGCCCAGAAACACATAGGCCAACCCGTCATGGCCGCCATGGACGCCCCGACCGCGGGCGAGTTCATCGAGCCGGTGTGCAAGCGTCGGGGCCTGCGTCTCGACGAAGCCGTCGGCATGACTGCGTGCGTTCATTGAAGCCCGGTCTCCCTGTCGCCGGTGGATTGTCCCATGCGGATGTGCCGGTCAACCCAGCTTGCGGAACGAGATGCGGGCGAGATTCATGCGGCCGGTGTGGAAGCCGATCATGAACACGCCGCAATAATTCTCGAACCGCCTGACGATGTCGGCGCCGACGATCGCCTCGGCCCGGCCCCGGTTGGCGCGCAGGCCGTCGAGCCAGCTCTGGAAGGTGCGGACATACATCTGTCGGTCCATCCGCAGCCGCTCCACCTCGAACAGCCGGTCGGATGCCTCGATCACCTCGTGCAGCCGGGGCAGATCGCTGTCGGGAAAGACCTCGGTGGCACAGAAGGTGCTGAAATCGGCCTTGGTGGCGGTGCCATAGACGATGGTCTGGATCGACATCCGCCCGCCCGGCTTCAGCCAGTTGTGGGCGCGCTCGAAAAAGGCGCGATAGCCGGCGCGCTTCTCGTCCTCGGTCGATGTCAGCCGGGCAAAATGCTCGAAGGCTTCCAGCGAGACGATGGCGTCATAGGGTGCTGTGGGCTCGAACCCCGCCCAGGGGGTCAGCGCCACCGCCAGCTTCGGATTGCCCAGGGCATCGACATGGGTTCGATGGGCCTCGGTCATCGTCATGCCGGTGACGTGGCCCACGCCCCGGTCATCGGCCAGCCGCCGCATCATCGACCCCCAGCCGCAGCCGATATCGAGCACGCGATCGGCACCCGCCGCATGGGCGGCGTCGATGTGGAAATCCAGCTTGCGCAGTTGCGCCTTCAGGAAACCTGCGGCGTCGCCGGTGTCGCCGTCTTCATAAAGCGCACAGGAATAGGTCAACGACGGGTCCAGCCACAGGCCGAAGAAATCCGTGCCGATGTCGTAATGCGAGCGCAGGGCATCCGACGACGTGCCGGGATGACCGCCGCCGGGGCCGGGATGGCCACCGCCGAGATGGGTTGCCTGGGTGGTGTCGGGCGCCATGACACTGCCTCCGATCGTGGTTGGCCGCGATTGGGCCGTGGGCCGTCAGGCGGCGAGAGCGGCCGCAAGGTCGCTGATGGTCGGATTGTCATAGGCGGTGGTCGGCTCCACCTTCACGCCGAGCCATTCCTCCAACTCGCCGGTCATGGACACCACCGCCAGACTGTCGACGCCCATGCGCTCGAAACGGACATTGCGGCGGATTTCTGCGGGGTCATGGCCCAGGCGATCGGCAAGATAGGCGACGAGCCAGGCCTCGATGGCCGCGGCATCGGGACGCTCGGTGGTCCGGGCGGCGGGAAGCGTGGTCTGGGTGGTCATGGTCTCTGATCTCCTGAACGCCGGCATCCGGCGTGATGCGGATACGTCGTGGCCGGGACCGGCCGTGAGGGATGTCATGCGGGACAGGTGGACCGGTCAGGCTGCCAGATCCTCGTCGCCATCCTGCGCGTCGCTATCCTTGGCGTCGGGTCGGCCGAGATCGACGGAAGGGCCGAGATCGACGGAAGGGCCGGGATCGACGGAAGGGCCGGGATCGACGGAAGGGCTGGGCATGGCGCGCTGATCGGCCGCCGCCGCCCGTCTGGCGGCGATGCTCTCAGGCGCGGGGCGGCGGATGTTGCGGGCAAGTCCGGCAGCGTCCAGGCCGCTGATGATCCACCAGCCGATATCCGGCTCCCGCCAATCCAGCCCGAAGCGTGCCGAGGTGGGGAAGGCATGATGGTTGTTGTGCCAGGCCTCGCCCAAGGTCGGCAGCGCGATCGGCCAGAAATTGGTCGAGGTGTTGCGGCCGCCGAAGGGGCGGGTGCCGACGATATGGGTGACGGAGTTTATGGCATTGGTGAAGTGGTAGCTCAGCGTCAGCCGCACCGCGCCGCCCCAGAGCAGGCCCAGCAGCGCCCCATAGGCATCGCCGAGCATCAGCAGCCCCGCCAGGGCCGGCACGGCCAGCCCCAGTGCCACCCACCACAGATAGCGCTGGTTGATCTTCATCAGCGACCGGTCGCGGGTCAGGTCGCGTGCATTGGCAAAGACATCGGCCGGTGTGTGGTTGAAGGTCCAGCCGATCTGGGCGTGCCAGAAACCCTCCCAGCGCCCCAGCGCCCGTCCATGGGCGATGCGCGGTGAATGCGGGTCGCCGTCGCGATCCGACCGGATATGGTGCAGGCGGTGATTGGCCGCCCAATAGATCGCCGGCCCCTGTGCGGCCATGCATCCCAGAACGGCCAGCAGATTGCGGAGCCAGGGGACGGTCTCGAAGGCGCGATGACTGAGCAGGCGATGAAAACCCACCGTGATCCCGGCATAGGTCAGCAGATAGCACACGCCCAGAATCGCCAGCGCCTGCCAGGGCGCGCCGCCATCCCGGATGGCGAGCCCGATGGCCAGGGCGCTGCCGGCAAGCGGCAATGCCAGGATGGCCCAGGCATGACGGCGTTGCGCGCGCATCAACCGCGGGTCACGCAGGGCGGTTGCCCGCGTCGCGGATGGGGCCGCGTGGCCGCCACCCCTGGCCGCACGTCCGCCGCCGGGCGGTGCCCCGGCCGGGGTCGATTGGTCGGACGACATGGTCTCCCCCCCCTCAGATCATTCCGGCTATGGCCAGAGGCAGATCGCTGTCGCGACGATGCGCCTTGTGCCTGATGGGTCGCCGCCTCTCCTCTCCGCATCCCGTTTGGCGCGTGCTCGCCGTCCGGCAACGTGGGAGCTTATGCCCGATCTTCGGTGGCGCGACATCGGACATGTATTGTCCGTTGTGTAGAAATATATTTGAGCAACTTATACGGGATTCATCAAGCTCATTTCATGTCGAATTTTCCCAGGCGACCGGCCGGGAATGCAGCCGCGTTCGCCGCCGGCAAAGGCCGGCCGAGATGCGGGTTCAGATGGTCGTGGGCGGGGATATGCCCCGTCGTCATGGCGCCTCTTCGTCACGGTCTCTGCCTGCGCATGCGGGTCAGTACAGGGCGGGGCCATCCTGCGGCGACAGATCGCTGCGGGCGATATCGACCGGCAGGCGCAGGGTGGCCGACGTGCCTAAGCCGACAGCGCTGGTCAGGCGGATGTCACCGCCCATGGCGTCACACAGCCGGCGGCAGATGGCGAGGCCCAGGCCGGTGCCGCCATAGGCACGGGATATCGTGGCATCTGCCTGAACGAAATCGTCGAACACCCGCGCCAGTTGCGCCTCGGTCATGCCGATACCGGTATCGGCGATAACGATCTCGATCCAATCGCGCGACGACGCCCGATCGCCGCTCCCCTCCGCGACGATCCGTCGGGCAGTGATGCGGATCTCGCCGCCACGGGTGAACTTGCAGGCATTGGACAGCAGGTTCAGCAGCACCTGGCGGACACGGGTGACGTCGCCGTTGATCGCGCCCAGATCCGGCCCCAGATCGGCCAGCACCAGATTGTCGTTGCGGGCGGCCAGCGGCCGGCAGGTGTGCAGCAGGTCGCGAAACAGGCTGCGGGCATCGAACCAGTCGATCGACAGCTCCAGACGGCCGGCCTCGATCTTGGCCATGTCCAGGATGTCGTCGATCAACTTCAGCAGATGATTGCCGGCGCCGTGGATGTCGGCGGCATATTCGGCATAGCGATCGGTGGCGGACGGCCCCAACAGACGATCGCGGATGATTTCGGCGAAGCCCAGAATGGCATTCAGCGGCGTGCGCAGTTCATGGCTGACCCGGGCCAGGAAGTCCGATTTCGCACGATTGGCCCGTTCCGCCTCCAGCCGTGCGGCAATGGCGGTTTCACGCGCTCTCACCGCCACTTCGCGGGCTTCCGCCAGTTGCTGTGCCTGGCGTGACAGGTGGTCGCGGGTGAGCTTCAACTCGATTTCGCGTTGCTTGATCTCGGTAATGTCGCTGCGCAGGCTGAAGAAGCCCACGCCCGGCACCCTGAATTCGCGCACGAGATGCCAACGTCCGCCGGTCAGCTGCTCGAACGGGTTTGCCTGCGGGTGGTGCAGACGCCGTCGCCGCTTTTCGATGTAGCCATGGGGGTCGCTGCGCGCCAGCGGGTCCAGCACCACGCCGGCCGTGTCCATGCTGTAGCGGATCACGTCTTCAAAACGCCGGCCTAGCAGATCCTCGACCGGCGGCATGTGCGGAAAGAATTTCCGATAGGCTTCGTTCACAAAGGCGACACGATCGTCGGTGTCGTAAATGATCACGGCTTCAGGCAGGCGGTTCACCGCCATGCGCAACAGCCTGTCGGCGTGCTGCGTCTGGTCGCTCATGGTGCGTTCCAATGGGTATCCGTCGACCATTCCCGTCCGACGATCAGCGGTCAGGGATGTGGACCCGCGGCACCAGCGCGCAGCATTTGAACCACATCCTATCGATATCGTGCCGCGATCGACGTCGAGTTGCAATGTGCCTCAGCGTTTTCTGATTCAATATTCGTCCTGCACAGAAAAGTGGCGGGCACAGGCACACAACAACCGGAGGACGTGCCCCGTCGGGCGGTGCGGCCGGCGGTCCGGATGTGACGGTTCCAGGCTGATGGTCCTGAAACGACAACGCCCCGGCAGGAAACCTGCCGGGGCGTTGATGTCGGACATACCGAAGTTGGTCGGAGTGGCAGGATTCGAACCTGCGGCCCCCGCCTCCCGAAGACGGTGCTCTACCAGGCTGAGCTACACTCCGGTGCGTCCGTGGGGCGCCTTATAGCGGGAAGAAGCGGCCCCCGCAAGGGGGATTTGTTCAGAAACCGCGCGCGATGCAGAAGCTGATCAGATCGTCGAGCGTGCGGCGCTCGATACCGTCATCGAAATCCGACAACGCCCGACGGGCCGCATTGCCGTAAGCCTCTGCGCGCCGGAGGGTTTCGCCGAAGGCGTCGTGACGGCGCATCAGTTCGATGGCGTGATCAAGGTCGTCATCGCCCTGTTCCAGCGATTCCATCGTCCGTGACCAGAAGCGGCGTTCGTCCTCGGTGCCGCGCTCATAGGCGACGATCACCGGCAGGGTGATCTTGCCTTCGCGGAAGTCGTCACCGATGGTCTTGCCCAGCGCCGCCTGTTCGGCCGAGTAGTCCAGGATGTCGTCGGTGAGCTGGAAGATCACGCCCAGGGCCATGCCATAGCGCGCGAGCGCGTCGACATCGCCTCGAGGGCGGTCCGCGACCACAGGGCCGATGCGGCAGGCCGCCTCGAACAGCTTCGCGGTCTTGCTCTCGATCACCCGCAGATAGGCGGCCTCATCGGTTTCCAGGTCGTTCGAGGTGAGCAACTGCATCACCTCTCCCTCGGCGATGACCGCCGACGCATCCGACAGGATCTGGAGCACTTCGAGAGAGCCGTCGCGCGTCATCAGTTGGAAGGCGCGGCTGAGCAGGAAGTCGCCGACCAGCACGCTCGCCTTGTTACCGAACACCGCGTTGGCGGTGGCTTCGCCACGGCGCAGCGCGCTTTCATCGACGACGTCGTCGTGCAGCAGGGTTGCTGTGTGGATGAATTCCACGCAGGCGGCCAAGGGCACGTGGCGCTGGCCCTGATATCCGCACAGCCGGGCCGACATCAGCAGGAGCAGCGGCCGCAACCGCTTGCCGCCGGACGACACGATGTGGCTGGCGAGCTGGGGGATGAGCCCCACCTCGCTCTGCATGTTGTCGATAATGACTTGGTTGACACGCTTCAGGTCATCTGCGACCAGAGCCTGAAGCGTGGCGAGAACCTCTTGCGAGGAGTGTGCGCGCGCATCCACGGGAGAGCAGCCGATCCGTCTTGTTTCAGGGCAAAGTAGCGCCCGGGGCCGGCAGGGCTTGACGCTCCGCGCGGCGCTGGGGAGCATATGAAGTGCCGTGCTGCGCGGTCAAGATGCGCTGATAGGGAAAAGGAGCACGGTTTCATGTCGCCCGGCCATCCTGCCGCGCCCGTGTGCAATGCACAAGCGGGGTGGTGTATGCCGGACGCCTGGAGCCATGCCGCCTTCTGTCGCACTCACCGCCGGCTCTTGTGCCCGGCTGCACTTTCTCTGATGTCGAGGGCCGTTCATGGATGCCATCCTGGTGACCACAGACCCAGTGCGCCTGTCCTGGGCGCGCGCCGTGCTGGCCGCGGAGGGCATGGAAACCCTGGTCTTCGACGAACAGATGAGCATGGCGGAAGGCTCGATCGGGGCCTTTCCGCGCCGACTGATGGTGGCCGGCGACGACGCCGTCCGCGCACGCCGGCTGCTGGACGACGCGGCGCACGATCTCAACGAGGGGGCGCCGGTCTCCACGCCATCGCGATCTGCACCAGCCCGATCTGCCCCGGCCCGATCTGTCCCGACCCCTGCGGATGTCGGGGTGTGGCGGCGCCTTGCCGCCCGGCTGTTCGGTCCGGCGTCGTGAGCGATGGGCAGATCGGGCCGGGCCGCGACAGGCCGGCCGGGGATGCCGCCGAGCTGGCCCGCGACCATGGTCTCGATCCGGCGGGGGTGACGCTCGATCATCTGCTTGGGCGACGGGTCGCCTTGTTCCAGGCGCGCAACGGCTATCGGGCGGCCGTCGATCCGGTGCTGCTGGCGGCGGCGGTTCCGGCCGCACCGGGGCAGCGGGTGCTGGATCTGGGCCTGGGCGCCGGCGCGGCGGCACTCTGCCTGGCGGCCCGGGTGCCGGGCATCGCTCTGGTCGGGATCGAACGCGACGCGGCGGCGGCGGCACTGGCCCGCGCCAATGCGGTGCTGAACGGTGCCGATCTTGCGGTGGTCGAAGCGGATGTGGGCGGGCGGGCGGCCCATGCCTCCGACCCGCGCGGGCTGTCGTTCGATCATGTCCTGACCAACCCGCCCTTTCTTGAGCCTGGCCGCGCCGATCCGCCGCCCGATGGCGGCCGCCGTGCCGCGCATGTCGAAGCGGCGATCGGGCTCAGCGGCTGGATCGCGGCCGGTCTGCGCCGGCTGAAGCCCGGTGGCAGCATCACGGTGGTGATGCGCGCGGACCGGCTGGATGTGGTTCTGACCGCGCTGTCGGGCCCGGCGGGCGATATCCGGGTGCTGCCGGTGCATACGGTCGGCGATGGCCGGCCGGCCAAACGGGTGATCGTTCAGGCGATGAAGGGCCGTCGGACGCCGTTGTCGCTGCTGGCACCGCTGGTTCTGGCCGGGCAGGGACGGGCGTGGCTGCCTGTGGCGCGCGCGGTGCTGGAAGATGCGGCACCGCTGGTCCTGGACCCGCGCGCGGTGCGCGGCTGACACCGGCGGTCCTATTCGCCATCCCGGCGTTGACAGTGCCGTGCGCGGCAGCGATATGGAAGGTCGATCCGGCGCCATCATCCGGTGCACGGCCTGCGCGCATCCGAGCCTTCACGTCGTTCCGTTCCAGGCTCCCGTCCGTTTCAGGCCCACGTCCGTTTCAGGCCCACGTCCATTTCAGGAGATCATCCGCTTGAGCACCAACCGCCGTGGCCTGCGCCGCCTGCTGCGTTTTCTGCCGGTGAAGCGCTTTCGCAATCCGCCACCGGTGGTATCCGTGCTGCGCCTGGACGGCACGATCATGGCCGGTCGCGGCTTTCGATCGAACCTGTCTTATGAAGGTCTGCAGCCATTGATCGACCGCGCCTTCAAGGTGCCGGAGGCGAAGGCGGTGGCGCTGGTGATCAATTCGCCCGGCGGATCGCCCGCCCAGTCGTCGCTGATCTACAAGCATATCAGGGCGATGGCGGCCGAAAAGAAGCTGCCGGTGCTGGCCTTCGTCGAGGATGTGGCGGCAAGCGGTGGTTACTGGCTGGCGGTCGCCGGCGATGAGATCTATGTCGACGAGACCACGATGGTGGGATCGATCGGGGTGGTCTCGGCCGGTTTCGGCTTCGATCGGGCGATCGCGCGGCTGGCGGTGGACCGGCGGGTGCATACCATTGGCGAGAACAAGATGCGGCTCGATCCGTTTCAGCCCGAGAATCCCGATGACGTGAGCTGGCTGGGCGCGATACAGAAGCAGATCCATGACCGGTTCATCGAGATCGTCCGCACCGGCCGGGGCGAACGGCTGGACAAGGCCGGCGACACGCCGTTGTTCAATGGCGATGTCTGGGTCGGACAGGCGGCTGTGGACATGGGACTGGCCGATGGCGTGGGCGATCTGCGCGGCGTGCTGCGCAACCGGTTCGGCGACGATGTGAAGCTGGTTGCGATCCGCGAGAAGCAGGGATTGCTGGGACGGGTCGGCATCGGCGTGACGGCGCGGGCCGGTGCCCGGGCCGACGGGGTGGCCGCCATGGTGTCGGGCGTGGCGGATGCCATCGACAGCCGCGCCTTATGGCAGCGCTATGGGCTGTAGCCGCCGACCGGCCCGCGCACCGTGGATGCATCACGCGGCGCGCTGTGCGATGATGCATGCCCGCGATACGCCTGAGGCGCCGCGTGGCACCCGCTGTCTTCCGCTTGTTTGCCCGGAGTTGATGTGATGCTCAGCCTGTCGAAGCTGTTGCTTCTGGTGCTGGTCGTGCTTGCCGTCATCGTGGGCGCGCGGGTGAGCCGGATCTTCAGCGAGCGCCGCGCCGGCATCGCGGGCGAGGGTGGCAGGGCGCGTGACGACCGTGCCGCCCCCCGCCACACCAGCCGCCGCCGACGCGAAGCGCCGGCGGTTGCCGAAGCCGACCGCTGCGCCCGATGCGGCAGTTTCGTGGTGCCAGGTGCGGCACCATGCGGTCGCAGCGGCTGCCCGGTCGCCGGATGATCCGCCCCGTTCCGGGGGTGTCCATTTTTTGACACGATGATCTATCGACACCCTGTGGTCAGGATGGCGCGCAGAACGGCCTGACGGCCCGCGACAGCTTCTTGCGTGAAGCGCGCGATCCTTGACCCTCAACCGGCCGGCGGCTATGTTCGCGCCGCACCAAACGAACCGGTCGTCGGTGATTACCGACACGCATCAGCGGGCTGAGCATGGCGACAGAGCGCAAGAACGCGCCGTCCTTCCAGGAGATCATCCTCCGTCTCCAGCATTACTGGTCGGAGCGCGGCTGCGTTATCATGCAGCCATATGACATGGAAGTCGGCGCGGGCACTTTTCATCCGGCCACGACCCTGCGTGCCCTTGGGCCGCAGCCGTGGAACGCCGCCTATGTTCAGCCGTCACGCCGGCCGTCCGATGGCCGCTATGGCGAAAACCCCAACCGGCTTCAGCATTATTACCAGTTCCAGGTGATCATGAAGCCGTCGCCTGAAAACCTGCAGGAGCTGTATCTGGGCAGCCTCGCGGTTCTGGGCATCGACCCGCTGGTTCATGACATCCGCTTCGTCGAGGACGACTGGGAAAGCCCGACACTGGGCGCCTGGGGCCTTGGCTGGGAAGTGTGGTGCGATGGCATGGAGGTGTCGCAGTTCACCTATTTCCAGCAGGTGGGCGGCATCGAATGCGATCCGGTGTCCGGTGAGCTGACCTATGGGCTTGAGCGTCTGGCGATGTTCATCCAGGGCGTCGAGAACATCTACGATCTGGCCTATAACGACCGTGGCGTCAGCTATGGCGATATCTTCCTGCGGGCGGAGCGCGACTATTCCGCGCATAATTTCGAGCAGGCCGATACCACGATGCTGTTCCGGCACTTCAAGGATGCCGAGGGTGAATGCGCGCGGCTGCTGGCGGCGCGTCTGGCGCAGCCGGCCTATGACCAGTGCATCAAGGCCAGCCATCTGTTCAACCTGCTGGATGCGCGCGGCGTGATCAGCGTCACCGAACGCGCCGCCTATATCGGGCGGGTGCGGGCGCTGGCCAAGGGCTGCTGCGAAGCCTGGATCGCCGGGACCAATGCCTCGGCGGCGGTTCCCGTCTCTGCCGCTGCCGGAGAGGCCTGAGACCATGGCGGAACTGCTTCTTGAGCTTCTGTCGGAAGAGATTCCCGCCCGCATGCAGGGGCGGGCGACCGACGATCTGAAGCGCCTGGTGACCGCGCGCCTGGCGGCGCAGCGGATCGCGCATGGCGCCGTGCGTGCCTGGTCCACCCCGCGCCGGCTGACCCTGGTGATCGAGGGCGTGGCGGATGCCCAGCCCGATCGGGCCGAAGAGCGCCGCGGCCCCCGGGTGGGCGCGCCCGAACAGGCCTTGGCCGGTTTCCTGTCGGCGAACAATGCCGATCGCGGGTCGCTGATCGAACGCGACACGCCCAAGGGCCGGTTCTGGTTTCTGGATGTATATGAAGCCGGCCGGGCGACGATCGAGGTGCTGCCCGAGCTGATCGCCGGCGCGATGACCGATCTGCCCTGGCCCAAATCCATGCGCTGGGGCGTCCATCAGATCCGCTGGGTGCGGCCGCTGCGCTCGATCCTGTGCCTGTTCGGTGGTGCTGTCGTGCCGGTGCGCTTCGGTCATCTGACCGCCGGCAACACGACCCAGGGCCATCGCTTCCTGGCGCCGGAGTTTGTGCAGGTCCATGATTTCGCGGGCTATGCCGCGGCGCTGGACAAGGCCTATGTGGTGCTGGACCCGGCCGAGCGTCGTCGGCGCATCGCCGCCGATGCCGCGACCCTGGCCGCCGATCTGGGCCTGATGCTGCGTGCCGACGAAGGCCTGCTGGAAGAGGTGGCCGGGCTGGTCGAATGGCCGACGGTGCTGGCCGGGCGCATCGACGACGCGTTCATGGACGTGCCGGCCGAGGTTCTGGTCTCGGCCATGCGCACCCATCAGCGCTATTTCGTGGCCGAGGACAGCCATGGCAGGCTGGCGCCGGTCTTCGTTCTGGTCAGCAATCTGAACCCCGATGACGGCGGCGCCGCGATCATCCACGGCAATGAACGGGTGCTGCGCGCCCGGCTGGCGGATGCCAAGTTCTTCTGGGACACCGATCGTCAGACCCGGCTGGATGCGCGTCTGGGCCGGCTCGGCGACATTCTGTTCCAGGCGAAGCTCGGCACGGTGGCCGAGAAGGCCGGCCGAATCGCGGCGCTGGCGCGGCAGTTGGCGGCCCATATTCCCGACGCCGATCCGGCGCTGGCCGAGCGTGCGGGCCTGCTCGCCAAGGCGGATCTGGTGACCGGCATGGTCGGCGAGTTCCCTGAAATCCAGGGCATCATGGGCAGCTATTATGCCACCCATGATGGCGAGCCGAAAGCTGTGGCCCAGGCGATCGCCACCCATTACGCCCCGGCCGGACCGTCGGACCAGATCCCGACCGGGCCGGTCGCGATCGCGGTGGCGCTGGCCGACAAGCTGGATACGCTGGCCGGCTTCTTCGCGATCGACGAGAAGCCGACGGGGTCGAAAGATCCGTATGCGCTGCGGCGCGCGGCGCTGGGCATCTTGCGGATCCTGATCGAAACCGGCGTGCGTCTGCCGTTGAAGCCGGCGATCACTGCCGCCGCCGAAGGTTACCGGCCGCTTCTGGGCGCGATCGACACCGCCCGGCTGTATGATGATCTGATGGGCTTCTTCGCCGATCGGTTGAAGGTCTTGATGCGCGACCGTGGCGTGCGCCATGATCTGATCGCTGCGGTTCTGGCCGGGGTGGATGATGCCGGCGCGAATTATGATGATGTGGTCCGGCTGCTGGCGCGGGTGAGCGCCCTGCAGTCGTTCCTGGACGGCGAGGACGGTGCGAACCTGCTGGCGGCATACCGGCGGGCCAGCAATATCGTCCGCATTGAAGAAAAGAAGGACGGGACGACCTATGGTGGCGCCGTGGATGCGGATCTGCTGGTCGAACCCGAAGAAGTGTCGCTGCACGGCGCACTGGTCGCGGCGCGGGCGGAGATCGCCACGGCCCTGGCCGGTGAGGATGACGAGCGGGCGATGACGGCGCTTGCGGGGATCCGCGCGCCGGTCGACGCGTTCTTCGACCGGGTGACGGTCAATTGCGAGATGGCAGAACGTCGGCGCAACCGGCTGCATCTGTTGTCCCAGATCCGTGCAGCCCTGGAAGCCGTAGCCGATTTTTCGAAGATCGAAGGGTGAGTCGACCGATGACCAAATGGGTGTACAGTTTCGGCCGCAACGGCTCCGAAGGCACCGCAGAGATGCGCAACCTGCTTGGCGGCAAGGGCGCGAACCTGGCCGAGATGAGCAATCTGGGCCTGCCGGTGCCGCCGGGTCTGACGATCACCACCGAGCTTTGCACCTATTACTATGCCAACGGACAGACCTATCCGGATGAGCTGAAGGCACAGGTGACCGAGGCGCTGGCCCGGATCGAGGCCGAAATGGGCATGCGCTTCGGCGATGCCGAAAACCCGCTGCTGGTGTCGGTCCGCTCAGGCGCGCGCGCCTCCATGCCGGGTATGATGGACACGGTGCTCAATCTGGGGCTCAACCAGGCGACCGTCGAGGGCCTGGCGCGCCGCAGCGGCGACGAACGCTTCGCCTATGACAGCTATCGCCGGTTCATCCAGATGTATTCGGATGTCGTGCTCGGCGTGGATCACAGCCTGTTCGAAGACCGGCTGGAGGCCCGCAAGGAAGAGCATGGCCACGACCTCGACACCGAGATGACCGCCGAGGACTGGAAGGCGCTGATCGCCGACTACAAGGCGATCGTGCAGAGCGAGCTGGGCCGCCCGTTCCCCGACGATGCCCATGAACAGCTGTGGGGCGCGATCGGCGCCGTGTTCGGCTCGTGGATGAACCAGCGCGCCAAGACCTATCGCCGCCTGCACAACATTCCCGCCGAATGGGGCACCGCCGTCAATGTTCAGGCGATGGTGTTCGGCAATATGGGCGACGACTGCGCCACCGGCGTGGCCTTCACCCGTAACCCCTCGACCGGCGTCAAGGAATTCTATGGCGAGTTCCTGGTCAACGCCCAGGGCGAGGACGTGGTTGCGGGCATCCGCACGCCCCAGCACCTGACCGTCGCCGGCAAGCTTGCCAACGGCTCGAACGATCCGGCGATGGAAGAGGCCATGCCCGTGGTGTTCGGCGAGTTGGTGGCGGTGAAGGACCGGCTGGAGCAGCATTACCGCGACATGCAGGACATCGAGTTCACGGTCCAGCAGGGCCGGCTCTATATGCTGCAGACCCGCAATGGCAAGCGCACCGCGGCCGCGGCCCTGAAGATCGCCGTCGACATGGCGGAAGAGGGGCTGATCACCGAAGAGCAGGCCGTTGCCCGCATCGAGGCGCAGGCGCTGGATCAGTTGCTGCATCCGACGCTGGACCCCAAGGCCACCAAGACCGTGATCGCCAAGGGCCTGCCGGCATCGCCCGGCGCCGCATCGGGTGTGGTGGTGTTCACGGCCGACGAGGCCGAGAAGCGCGCCCAGACCGGCGAGGACGTCATTCTGGTCCGGATCGAGACCAGCCCCGAAGATATCCATGGCATGCATGCCGCCCGTGGCATCCTGACCGCCCGCGGTGGCATGACCAGCCATGCGGCGGTGGTCGCCCGTGGCATGGGCCGGGCCTGCGTGTCGGGTGCCGGCACGGTGCGGATCGATTACGCCAAGGGCAGCTTCACGGTTGGCGACGTGACGGTGAAGGCCGGTGACGTCATCACCATCGATGGCGGCAAGGGCGAGGTGATGCTGGGCCGTGTCGCCACGATCAAGCCGGACCTGTCGGGCGATTTCGGCGCGCTGATGACCTGGGCCGACAAGATCCGGACCCTGAAGGTGCGCACCAACGCCGAGACGCCGCTGGACGCGGAAACCGCCCGCACCTTCGGTGCCGAGGGCATCGGCCTGTGCCGCACCGAGCATATGTTCTTCAGCGACGACCGCATCATCGCCGTCCGCCAGATGATTCTGGCCGATGACGTTGCCGGCCGCCGCACGGCGCTGGCCAAGCTGCTGCCGATGCAGCGCGGCGACTTCGTGTCGCTGTTCCGCATCATGGCCGGCCTGCCGGTGACGGTGCGTCTGCTCGACCCGCCGCTGCACGAGTTCCTGCCCCATACCGAGAAGGACATCGCCGAGGTTGCGGCGGCATCCGGCATCGATGCTCAGAAGCTGACGGCACGTGCGGCCGCGCTGCACGAAAGCAACCCGATGCTTGGCCATCGCGGCTGCCGTCTGGGCATCTCGTATCCTGAGATTTACGAGATGCAGGCCCGCGCGATCCTGGAAGCCGCGGTCGAGGTTTCGGCCGAACTGGGCCAGACCGTGACGCCGGAGATCATGATCCCGCTGGTCGCCACCCGTCGCGAGCTTGAAATCCTGCGCAAGCTGGTCGACACGGTTGCGGCGCAGGTCTTCGAGGAAAAGGGCGCCAAGGTCGAGTATCTGGTCGGTACCATGATCGAGCTGCCGCGCGCGGCGCTTCAGGCCGCGAAGATCGCCGAGGTCGGCGAATTCTTCAGCTTCGGCACCAACGACCTGACCCAGACCACCTTCGGCATCAGCCGCGACGACTCAGGGTCGTTCCTCGACAGCTATCGCGAGGCCGGCATCTTCGATCAGGATCCCTTCGTCAGCCTGGATCAGGAGGGCGTCGGCGAACTGGTGAAGATCGCGGCCGAGCGTGGCCGCTCGACCCGCCCCGACATCAAGCTGGGCATCTGCGGCGAGCATGGCGGCGACCCGGCATCGATCGAGTTCTGCCAGATGGCCGGCCTCGATTACGTGTCCTGCTCGCCCTATCGCGTGCCGATCGCCCGTCTGGCCGCCGCCCAGGCGGCGCTGAAGGCGCGCAAGGCCTGACCGGTCGACGGAGATGGCATGGCTATCGGATCCGATCGGATGACCGGAGCTGACCAGACGGCGGAGGCCGGCGGCATTGCTGCCGGCCTCCGCCGTCTGGACGAGATCCGCGCGGGTGGCAAGCCCGCCCTGGCGCGGGCACTGGCGCGGCTGGAAAGCCGGGCCGATGCGGCGGAAACCGCCGATCTGCTGGATGCGGCCTATGCCGCACCGGTGGCGCAGGTTCTGGGCATCACCGGCCCGCCCGGGGTGGGGAAATCCTCGCTGTTGTCGGCGCTGATCCGCGCCTATCGCGCCGGTGGCAGCAGCGTCGGGGGCCGCAGCGTCGGGGTGATCGCCGTCGACCCGTCGTCGAAGCGCACCAAGGGCGCATTGCTTGGCGACCGCACCCGCATCCAGACCGATCCCGAAGACCAGGGCGTGTTCATCCGGTCGATGGCCGCGCGGGCGCGGCTGGGCGGTCTGGCCGATCTGACGATCGCCGCCACCGTGCTGATGCGGGCGATCCACGATGTCGTGCTGGTCGAGACAGTGGGTGTGGGCCAGTCCGAGACCGATGTCGAGGAGATCGCCGACACGGTGGTGTTCTGCATTCAGCCGGCATCGGGCGACAGTCTTCAGTTCATGAAGGCCGGGATCATGGAGATTCCCGATCTGGCGGTGGTGACCAAGGCCGATATCGGCCCGGCGGCGGAGCGTGCGCGCACCGACGTCGCCTCGGCGCTGAAGGCCGTGGGGGTGCGCGACGATGGCTGGAAGGTGCCGGTTCTGAAGGTCGCTGCCGCGACGGGTGAGGGCATCGACGACTTGATCGCCGCCGCCGACCGCCATCGCGACTGGATGGTGGCCTGTGATCTGCGCGACCCCCGTCGTGCCGCTCAGGCCGAGGGCTGGGTTGCGTCGTCATTGAAGGATCGGTTCGGGACCGAGGGTCTGCGCCATCTGGCCGCAAGCGCCACCGCGCCGACGGATGACGGGGCTTCCGGGCCGTTCCATCGGCTGCGGAATGATGCACGGCGGCTTGCGGAACGGCTTGCCGGCTGACGATTGACCGGCAGGATCGGGCCACCGATCAGGCAACCGGCGGTATCGCGCCACCGATCAGGGGAGTTCGCAGATCATGACCCTTACGCTTCACCGCCGCCTGGCAGGCACGTCGTTGAAGGTGGCGCTGGCCGCGGCGTTATTTGCCGGGCCGGTCCTCACCACGGCCGGACTCGCCCTGTTGGCGCCGGCGCAGGCACAGGCCGCCGGCCTCGACAGCGCCACGGTCGGCCGCTGGCTGGATGCCTCCGAGGCATTGGAGGCCTGGAGCCAGACCCTGCCGGAAGACCGTCGTGCGATGATCGAGGATACCCAGGATCCGGCGACGATGATGGGTGATATCAGCGAGGGCCGGATGATTTCGCGCGCGGTGGGCCGGCTGGCGGGCTCCCCTGAGGCGGCTGCGGCGGAAGGTATCGTCGCGAAGCACGGCTTCGGCAGCCTGGGCGGCTGGGGCGGGATCGGCGATCAGGTGATGCAGGCCTATGTCGCGCTCAACATGGAGGGCGAGGACATGGCGGGCCAGCGCGCCGAGATGGATGCGGCCCGCGCCGAGATCATGGCGTCGACCGAGATGTCGGCCGCCCAGAAGAAGATGATGCTGGATATGCTGGGCAGCGCCGGGGCGATGGTCGAACAGGCAGGTCAGGCCGATCCGGATGACGTCGCTGCCGTCCGGCCCCATCTGGGGCGCATGGAGCGCATGTACCAGGGCAACTGATGTGGGGGCCGGCAACAGCCGTGGCCTTTGACCTGAGTGGCCGGCCCGGCGACGGGCCGGCCGTTTTCTATTTCGGACGCGTCCCGTGCCGCGAGGTCTCGCGCCCTGCTGTCATTCGGCCCCGCGCAATTGACAACCGTGCCGATCGTGCCGACCTGTCTTGGGATGTGGGCGGAGATATGGTAACCAGAAGTTGATCTGCGTCTGATATGCGGGCAAAGGACGTCAGGCGGTAAAAACCGTCGGCGTCGCGTCATGGAAGCGGTTGATCCCGGACGCGGGTCTTGGGATAGTCGACAGGTGGGTTGACGTATACGGAAGCATCCGTGGCGTACCGCCATGCCGTTGGGGGACGGCTCATCAAACAAGGCGCGGTTGCACCGCCCGATGCCGTGGCAGGGCAGGCCCCGGCGGGGCGGATAACCGGCCAGGACAAGGTCTGGGAGGACCGATGACACAGATGATGGGTGCCGAGGTGCAGGCCGACGCGATCGACCCGGTGTGGCTGAAGCGATATCCGGCGGATGTCGACTGGCGCCAGGCGTTTCCGCCGGCGCCGCTGACCTCGCTGATGGATCATGCGGTCGCAACCTATGGCAATCGGCCTGCGGTCGATTTCCTGGGCAAGATCATGACCTATGAGCAGATCGGGCGGCTGGTTGCCCAGGCGGCCAAGGGTCTGCAACAGATCGGTGTCAAACAGGGCGATCGGGTGGGGCTGTTCCTGCCCAATACCCCCTATTCGATCATCTATTACTATGCCGCGCTGACCATCGGCGCCACGATCGTGAACTTCAACCCGCTCTACGCCCCGCGCGAAATCGAGCATCAGGTCAATGACAGCGGCATCCGGGTGATGGTGACGCTGGATCTGGCGGTGGTCTATGACAAGGCGCAGGCGCTGCTGGGCAAGACCTGTCTGGAGCGGATCGTGGTCTGCCCGATGGCCGGCGTGCTGCCCTTCCCGAAGAACCTGCTGTTCCCGCTGGTGAAGAGCAAGGAGATCGGCCGGATCGAGAAGAGCGCCCGCATCGTTCATCACAAGGGCCTGGTGCGCAATGACGGCCGGTTTGCACCCGTGCCGATCGACCCGGAGGCCACGGTTGCGGTGCTGCAATATACCGGCGGCACCACCGGGCTGCCCAAGGGCGCGATGCTGACCCATGCCAACCTGCTGGCCAATGCCCGCCAGTTGGAGGCCTGGTTCCCGGCCGGCCGGCCGGGGGAGGAGCGCACCATGGTGGTGCTGCCCCTGTTCCATGTCTTCGCCATGACCGTGTGCATGAATTACTCGATCCTGGCCGGTGCCTGCATGATCATGCTGCCGCGCTTCGACCTGGATCAGGTGCTCGACACGCTGGCCAAGAAGAAGCCCAGCCTGTTCCCCGGCGTGCCGACCATGTACACCGCCATCGCCAATCATCCGAAGATCCGCGAGGTCGACCTGTCGTCGATCAATTACTGTCTGTCGGGTGGGGCGCCGCTGCCGCTGGAAGTGAAGCACATCTTCGAGAAACTGACCGGCTGCACGCTGGTTGAAGGCTATGGCCTGACCGAAACCTCGCCGGTGACCCACTGCAATCCGTTCACCGGGGTCAGCAAGGAAGGCTCGATCGGCCTGCCGATGCCCGGCACCACCATCGAGATCGTGGATCTGGAAGATGGCCAGACGCTGATGCCGCAGGGCGAGCGGGGCGAGATCTGCATCCGTGGCCCGCAAGTGATGGCCGGCTATTGGAACAAGCCGGAAGAAACCGCCAGGGCCATGAGCGGCGGCCGGCTGCACACCGGTGATGTCGGTTATCTGGATGAAGACGGCTATGCCTTCATCGTCGACCGGATCAAGGATCTGATCATCGCCGGCGGCTATAACGTCTATCCGCGGATGGTGGAAGAGGCGATCTATCTACACGATTCGGTCGAGGAATGCACCGTCATCGGCATCCCCGACGAATATCGCGGCCAGACCGTGAAGGCCTTCGTGAAATTGCGCGAGGGGGCGATCCTGACCGCCGCGGAGCTGACCGCCTTCCTGAAGGAACGGTTGTCGCCGATCGAGATGCCCAAGCAGATCGAATTCCGCGACGCCCTGCCCAAGACCCTGATCGGCAAGCTGTCGAAGAAGGAACTGGTTCAGGAGGAGACCGAGAAGTACAAGGCCCGCCGGGAAGCGGGCAAGTGATGTCGACACGGCCGGCGGGGTCGTGTCGGCTCACTTGACGTTTACGTAAACGTCAATTATATCTCATGCCGGTGAGAGGCATGCAGGCGGCATGGCAGGGCCTGACGATCGGTCCGGGGCAGCCGGCCGCTTGGACCAGGCGAGGGAGCGCGATGCCCGAGACGTTCACCATCACGCAGTTGTCCGAGGAATTCTCGATCACGCCGCGTGCGATCCGCTTCTATGAAGATCAACATCTGCTGACACCCGCCCGCGAGGGCATGAACCGGGTCTACAGCTATCGCGATCGCGGCAGGCTGAAGCTGATTCTGCGGGGCAAGCGGCTGGGATTCAGCCTGGCCGAGATCAAGGAATTCCTCGACCTCTACGATGCCGATCACACCCAGGTGGAGCAACTGCGTCAGCTAAGGCTGGCGGTGGCGAGCCGGGTGGCACAACTGGAAAGCCAACTGTCGGATCTGATGGTGACGCTCGATGAGTTGCGCGATATCGAGGCGCAGGTGTTGAGCGCCTTGGCGACCAAGGGCGTCGAGGCCACGGGCTGACACCAGGGCGGCGCCGGCCCACAAGACCGGTCGCCCCTCACCACAGATACCGCCGGCTCCATGGGATCCGGGCCGGCGGCACCAGACGATCAGCCGGGGGCGACCCCGGCCGGATCTCGCGAAGAAGATGATCGCATGGCGCCGGCGCCATGCAGGGCAGGACCGCATGCGCGCGGGCCGCTCATGGTCCGGCGTCCAGGGAAGAGACCAAGTCAGGAGCCGAGGGCCCCCATGAAGAGCGTCGTGATCGCGGGTTATGCCCGTTCCCCCTTCCACTATGCCCGCAAGGGTGCGCTGGCCAAGGTCCGCCCCGATGATCTGGCGGCACAGGTGGTTAAGGCGCTGGTCGAGCGGACCGGTGTGGACCCTGAGACGATCGAGGATCTGATCCTGGGCTGCGCGTTCCCGGAAGGTGAGCAGGGGTTCAACGCGGGGCGTCTGGTGGCGCTGCTGGCGGGCCTGCCGCAGTCCGTGGCCGGGACCACCGTCAACCGCTTCTGCGGATCGTCTATGCAGTCGGTGCACATGGCGGCCGGCGCCATCCAGCTTGGTGCGGGCGACGCCTTCATCGCCGCCGGCGTCGAATCGATGACCCGGGTGCCGATGATGGGCTTCAACCCGGCGCCGAACCCGCTGCTGGCCGATAGCGGCGCCTATGTCCCCATGGGCATCACGGCTGAAAACGTCGCCGAGAAGTGGCAGATCGGCCGTGCCGCCCAGGAGGAATTCGCCGTCGCCTCGCATCAGAAGGCCGCGGCCGCGCGTGAAGCGGGCCGCCTTGCCGACGAAATCGTCGCGATCGCCCAGAAGAAGGGACCGGTGATCGACAGCGACGGCTGCATCCGCCCGGATGCCTCGACCGAGGGGCTGGCCGGGCTCGATCCGGCGTTCAAGAAGGATGGCGTTGTCACCGCCGGCACCTCGTCGCCGCTGACCGATGGCGCCGCCGCCTGCATCGTGTGCACCGAAGAGTATGCGGCGAAGCACAATCTGACCCCGCTTGCCCGCATCCGCTCGGTGGCTGTCGCCGGTTGCGCGCCTGAGATCATGGGCATCGGCCCTGTGGCCGCCAGCCGCAAAGCGCTGGATCGCGCCGGCATCAAGGCCACCGATCTGGACGTGATCGAGCTGAACGAGGCCTTCGCCTCGCAGGCGCTGGCCTGCATCAAGGATCTGTCGCTCGACCCGTCGCGGGTCAATCTGGATGGCGGCGCCATCGCGCTGGGCCATCCGCTGGGCGCCACGGGGGCCCGCATCACCGGCAAGGCGGCGGCGCTGCTGAAGCGGGAAGGCGGCCGGTTCGCGCTGGCCACCCAGTGCATCGGCGGTGGCCAGGGCATCGCCACGGTCCTCGAAGCGCTCTGATGCGCCGAGCCGAGGTTCCCAATGCGCCCATGGCTGCCAACGCGCTCATGGCTGGCAACGCGACCGGAGATGCTTTGAGATGACCGAAATCAACAAGGTGGCCGTGATCGGCGCCGGCGTCATGGGCGCCGGCATCGCGGCCCATATCGCCAATGCCGGCGTGCCGGTGGTGCTGCTCGATATCGTGCCCAAGGGGGCCGCGAACCGCAATGCGCTGGCCGAGGGCGCGGTCCAGAAGATGCTGAAGACAAAACCCAAAAGCTTCATGCATCCCAGCCGCGCCAGACTGGTGACCACCGGCAATCTGGACGACAATCTCGACCTGCTGGCCGATGTCGACTGGATCGTCGAGGCGGTGATCGAGAATGTCGAGATCAAGCGCCGGCTGTATGCCACCCTCGATGGCGTGCGCAAGGCCGGCTCGATCGTGTCGTCGAACACCTCGACCATTCCGCTCGGCCATCTGGTCGAAGGGCAGTCAGCGGCGTTCAAGGCCGATTTCCTGATCACCCATTTCTTCAACCCGCCCCGCTATATGCGGCTGCTGGAACTGGTCGCCGGCCCGGAAACCCGTGCCGACGCGGTCGAGACCATGCGCCGCTTCGGCGATCACCGGCTGGGCAAGGGCGTGGTGGATTGCAAGGACACGCCCGGCTTCATCGCAAACCGGATCGGCACCTTCTGGATGCAGGGCGCCGTGGTCGAGGCGATGGATCGGGGCCTGGATATCGAGGCGGTCGATGCGCTGCTGTCGAAGCCGGTCGGCATTCCCAAGACCGGCGTCTTCGGCCTGATCGACCTGGTCGGCCTGGACCTGATGCCGCATGTCGCCGCCAGCATGAAGGCGACCCTGCCGGCGGATGATGCCTATCACGCCATCTATCGCGACAGCGATCTGTTCAAGAAGATGATCGCCGAGGGCTATACCGGCCGCAAGGGCAAGGGCGGCTTCTATCGCCGGCGCAAGGACGGCGGCCGCTCGATCACCGAGGCGATCGACCTTGCCACCGGCGAATACCGGGCGAAGCGCAAGCCTGACCTCGCCAGCATCAAGGCGGGGGCGAAGGATCTGCGGGCGCTGGTGTCGCATGAGGACGAAGGCGGCAGCTATGCCTGGGCGGTGGTCTCGCAGGCGCTGGTCTATACGGCCGATCTGGTCGGCACCATCGCCGACGAGGTGCCGGCGATCGACGAGGCGATGCGCCTGGGCTATGCCTGGAAATACGGGCCGTTCGAGTTGATCGACCGGCTGGGCGCCGGCTGGTTCGCCGACCGCCTGAAGGCCGAGGGCCGACGGGTTCCGGCGATCGTCGAGGCGGTGGCCGGCAACGGCACGGGCAGCTTCTATCGGGTCAATGACGGTGTGGTCGAGTATGCCAGTCTGGCTGGCGGCTATGCGCCGGTGCCGATCCCCGACGGCGTGCTGCGGCTGTCGGATGTGAAGCGGCGCGGCAAACGCGTCGACGGCAACGGCTCGGCCAGCCTGTGGGATATCGGCGACGGCGTGCTGTGCCTGGAATTCCACACCAAGATGAATTCGATCGACCCCGGCGTGCTCGAAATCGCGGCCAAATCGACCGAGATCGTGCGCGGCGGCTATAAGGCGCTGGTGATCTATAACGAGGCGGATAATTTCTCGGTCGGCGCCAATGTCGGTCTGGCCCTGTTCGCGTCCAACATCGCCGCATGGGACATGATCGACGGCATGATCCGCATGGGCCAGGAAACCTATAAGGCGCTGAAATATGCGCCGTTCCCGGTTGTGGGAGCTCCTGCCGGCATGGCGCTGGGCGGCGGTTGCGAGATCCTGCTGCACTGTGACGCCGTTCAGGCCCATGCCGAAACCTATATGGGGCTGGTCGAGGTCGGCGTCGGCGTGGTGCCCGGCTGGGGCGGCTGCAAGGAGCTGCTGGTCCGCTGGATGAACAACAAGCGCCGTCCGGGCGGCCCGATGCCGGCCGTGGCCCAGGTGTTCGAGATGGTCTCGACCGCCAAGGTCTCGGAAAGCGCCGAGGAGGCACGCGATCTGCTGCTGCTGCGCGATGGCGACCGGATCACGATGAACCGCGACCGGGTGCTGGCCGATGCCAAGGCCCGGGCGCTGGAGATGGTGGCGGGCTATGAGAAGCCGCTGCCGGCGGAAATCTCGCTGCCGGGGCCGACGGCACGGGTGGCGCTGAACATGGCGGTGGAGGGCTTCCACATGCAGGGCAAGGCGACGCCGCATGATGTGGTGGTATCGGGCGCACTGGCCCGCGTGCTCTCGGGCGGCGATACCGACATCACCGAGACCTTGCGCGAAGACGACATCACCCGGCTGGAACGCGAGGCCTTCGTCTCGCTTCTGAAGACACCGGCGACGCTGGCCCGGATCGAGCACATGCTCGAGACCGGCAAGCCGCTGCGCAACTGAGCCGGCAGGGGAGGAGACCAGACCAATGGCTGCAACCTACAAGGCACCGCTGCGCGATATCCGCTTCGTGCTGCATGACGTGCTCGACGTGTCGCGCATCGCCGAACTGCCCGGCTATGAGGACGCCACACCCGACATCGTCGATGCCGTGCTCGAAGAAGCCGCGAAGATGTGCGAGAACGAGCTGTTCCCGATCAACCGTTCCGGCGACGAAGAGGGCTGCACCTTCGAGAACGGCGTGGTCCGCACGCCCGCCGGCTTCAAGGAGGCCTATAAGACCTTCATCGAGGCCGGCTGGACCTCGATCGCCGCCGATCCGAAATATGGCGGACAGGGGCTGCCCAAGACGCTGAATTTCGTGATCGAGGAGATGATCTGCTCGGCCAATCTGGCGTTCGGCATGTATCCCGGCCTGTCGGCCGGTGCCTATAACGCCATCGCCGCCCATGCGACCGACGAGCTGAAGCAGCGTTATCTGCCCAAGCTGGGCGATGGCAGCTGGTCGGGCACCATGTGCCTGACCGAGCCGCATTGCGGCACCGATCTGGGGCTGATCCGCACCCGGGCGGTGCCGGCCGATGACGGCACCTTCCGGGTGACCGGCACCAAGATCTTCATCTCGGCCGGCGAGCATGATCTGACCGAGAACATCATCCATCTGGTGCTGGCCAAGCTGCCGGATGCGCCCGAGGGCACGCGCGGCATCAGCCTGTTCCTGGTGCCGAAATTCATTCCCGACGACCGGAACGCGCCCGGTGCGCGCAACGGCGTTGCCTGCGGCTCGATCGAGCACAAGATGGGCATCAAGGCCTCGGCGACCTGCGTGCTGAATTTCGACGACGCGGTGGGCTGGATGGTCGGCGAGCCGCATCGCGGGCTTCAGGCCATGTTCACGATGATGAACGTGGCGCGGCTGGCGGTGGGCATGCAGGGCCTGGGGATCGGCGAGGCGGCCTATCAGGGGGCGGTGGATTATGCCCGCGACCGCACCTCCGGCCGCGCGTTGACCGGCGCCAAATATCCTGATCAGTCGGCCGATCCGATCATCGTGCATCCGGATGTGCGGCGCAATCTGCTGACCATGCGGGCGCTGAACGAGGGCGCGCGGGCGCTGTCATACTGGATCGGCACCGAGATCGACATCGCCCATCACCATCCCGATCCGGCGACGCGGCAGGCGGCGGATGATCTGGTTCAGTTGATGACCCCGATCATCAAGGCCTTCCTGACCGATATCGGTTTCGACAACGCCAATCGCGGCGTGCAGATCTATGGCGGCCACGGCTATATCCGCGAGCACGGCATGGAGCAGTATGTCCGCGACGCGCGTATCACCCAGCTCTATGAAGGCACCAATGGCATTCAGGCGCTGGATCTGGTGGGGCGCAAGCTGTCGACCGGCATGGGCCGGCTGCTGCGGCGGTTCTTCCACCCCGTGGACGCCTATATCGCCGAAAAGAAGGGCGATGCGGCGCTGAAGGACTTCACCGGCCCGCTGGCCAAGGCGTTCCAGCGGTTGCAGCAGGCGACCGCCGGCCTGGCCCAGAAGGCGATGGCCAACCCCGACGAGGCGGGGGCCGCGGCGACGCCTTATCTGCGCATGTTCGCGCTGGTGGCGCTGGCCTATATGTGGACCCGGATGGCCGAGGTCGCCACCGCCAAGATCGCTGTGGGCGAGGATATCGCCTTCCACACCGCCAAGCTGAAGACCGGCCGCTATTTCATGGAACAGGTGCTGCCTGAACACCTGTCGGCCTTCGCGGTGGCCATGGCGGGTGCCAGGACCGTGATGGCGCTCGACGACGACGAGTTCTGATCGCCGGCGTCTACCGACGGCCCGGCCGGCGCGCCGGACCGACGCACGACAACACCCCGCCGGGCAGCCGGCGGGGTGTTTTGTGATCTTTTACCCGTTTTCGGGATAATGTGAAGATTGCCACCACTGCGTCTGAAGCATGGGCGGGACGATTGACCCCGAAAAGCCGGACTCGATATAAGGGTATGCAGCATCCGAGCATCATGTGGCGCCTGTGACCAGTGTCACAGCATGGAATTCGCGTGATGAATGACCGACCAGATGTGAATAATGCACGGCGGTATCGCAATTTTCGACAGGATCGCGATATGACATCTGGAAATACGTCCCGATCATCTTCATTGCCGGTTTTTGTCGAAGCATATCCGAAGCTGCTGTCCGACGATCTGTGCGATCGGCTGGTGGCGCGGTTCGAAGCCGACAAGGATCGGTATCCCAGCCGCACGGCGGCTGGCCCGAGTGCCAATCGCAGCGGCGAAATGGCCTCGTTGCGTGGGGCCCATTGGCAGGATCTGGCAGGCGAGGTCGATCAGGTGCTGCGTCAGGCATTGGCCGCCTATGCCGGCAAATACCAGTCGATGCAGCGGATGGTTCAGGCGCCGAATTTCACCATCAGCACGCCGGTCATCGAGCGGATCAGGCCGGGGCAGGGCTTTGGCTGGCATATCGACGCCGGTCCGCGCGACACGCATGACCGATTCGTTTCGGCATTGTGCTATCTCGCCACGGTCGACGAGGGCGGGCTGACCGAATTTCCCTATCAGGGCGTCGCGGTCAAGCCGACCAAGGGGCTGATGGTGCTGTTCCCGCCATTCTGGACCCATCTTCATCGCGGCGCGCCACCGGTCAGCGGCACGAAATACAACCTCACCAGCTTCTTCCTGCGCACGGCGGAATGGCAGGCCGCCTGATCGACCAGGCCGCCCGCCCCCGTTTGCGTCACGTCTACATCATGTTCGGGATGAACAGCGAGATGATCGGGAAGGCGAGCAGCAGCCCAGTCACCACCACTTCCAGCACCAGGAAGGGGGCGATGCCGGCGAATACCTGCTGCAGGCTCACCGTATAGTTGCGCGGGACCGAGGCATTGACCATGAAGGCGTTCAGCCCCAGGGGCGGCGTCACCAGGCCGATTTCGAGCAGCTTCACCACGATCACCGCATACCAGATCAGGTCATAGCCAAGGTCGGAGACGATCGGAAGCGTGATCGGCACCAACAGCAGCAGGATGCCCGACGGATCCAGGAACATGCCCAGGATCAGGAACAGGACCACGATCGCCGCCATGATCTGCCAGGGTTCCAGCCCGGCATGCCCTGTCCACTCGACCAGATCGCCGGTCAGG
This sequence comes from Tistrella arctica, assembly GCF_039630945.1. Lineage (NCBI taxonomy): Bacteria > Pseudomonadati > Pseudomonadota > Alphaproteobacteria > Geminicoccales > Geminicoccaceae > Tistrella > Tistrella arctica. The sequence continues at coordinate 293,087 of NZ_JBBKTV010000005.1, read as the reverse complement.
TTCGACGCGGCAACCAGGGTGATGAGCACCTTGGCGCCAAAGGCCATGACGAACAACTGGGATGACTGCGAGACCGCTTCCTCAAGCGCCTCATAGACGTCGCGCCACCGCAGCATTTTCCGGCCGAAACCGATCGCTGCCGCGGCCAGCACGCTGACCGCGGCCGACTGGATGGTGGTGAACAGGCCGGTGAAGATGCCGACCGCGATGATCGCGAACAGCAGGGTCGCCGGCCAGAGGCCGAGGATGGCGCTCCACATCGCGTGCATCGACGCCCGGGCCGGCCGCCCCGGTGCTGCATCCGGGCGCAGCCGCACCCAGATCTGGACCGTGATCACATAGCCGAGCAGGGTCAGCAGGCCCGGCAGGATGCCGGCCAGCAGCAATTTGCCCACCGATTGTTCGGCCAGGATCGCGAACAGCAGGAAGGGGATCGATGGCGGGATCATCGACCCGACCGTGCCGCCCATCGCCACGGTGCCGGTCGCAAGACGCCGGTCATAGCCGTTGTCGATCATCTCAGGCACCGCGATCCGGCCCATGGCGGCGGCACAGGCGAGGCTCGACCCCGACAGGGCGGCAAAGCCGCCGCAGCCGAAGATGCACGCCACCGCCAGCCCGCCCGGCAGGCGGCCCAGCAGAATACGCATCGAGCGGAAGACGTCGGTCGTGATCCCCGCCTTGTGTGCCAGCGCGCCGAGCAGGATATAGAGCGGGATGGTGCTCAACTCATAGCTATGGACGAACTGGAAGGGCACATCGGCCAGCACCGACATCATCGGCCGGAGGGCAGCCTCGGGATCGAAGGCCTCGCCCGGATACCAGCCATAGATGAACAGAAGCCCGGTGACGGCGCCCAGGATCAGCGCGAAGGCGATCGGCACGCGCAGGCCCACCAGACCGAGCACGGTGATGAGGGTGGCCCCCATGGCATAGGCCGGAGTCATTCGGTCTCCTCCCCTCCGGTCAGCCTGCGCACGAGATCGAGCAGGCAGGCGGCGAGCCCGCCCGCGAGCCCCAGGAACACCAGCAGGCGTCCGGGCCAGGCCATGAGTTCCAACTCGCCGATATAGAGCGAGCCGCTCAGCCAGGCGCGGTCGAAGGCGATCCAGGCCGCCCACCCAAGGACACCATAGGCGGCAACGCCGCACAGGGACGCCAGGACATCCAGCCCCCGCTGCACGGATCGTGGCGCCAGCCGCGCCAGCGCGTCGACGGCCACATGACGCCGCCGCCGGACCAGCAGCCATTGCGGCAGGAAGGCAACGATGACCATCGCCTCCGCCACCAGCAGGTCTTCGTCCGGGGGCACCAGGCCTGCCAGCGTGCCGGCCACGGCGATACCGATATAGAGCACGCAGAAGCAGAGTGCCGCGACGCTGACCGCGCCCAGCACCTTCTCGGCGGCGAAGACCCAGGGCACGGGTCGCGCAACCGCCCTTACTTGCGCGCCCACGGATACCCCTCCCGCTCGAATTCCGCCTGATAGGTCGCCTGAAGGGCCTGGAACTGTTCGAGCACGGCAGGATCGCCCTTGTCGAGAAAGGCATCGACAGTGATCTTGCCGGCATCGAGCAACCGGGCGTGGTCGTCCGCCGAAAGGGCGTGGAAGGTGACGCCATAGGCCGCTTCGAGCTGGGTTCTGGCAGATGCGGTGGTCTCGACGTTGAGGCGCGCGCTGGCGGTCGCCAGGTCGCTTGCGGCTTTAAGCAGCGTTGCCTGCCGGTCGGCCGGCAGGCGCTGGAAACTGCGCTCGTTCATCACGGCGCCGAAGCCCAGATTCTGGCCGAAATCGAGGATGGTCACGTGCTTGGCCACCTCGAAATGGCGAAACGGAATGATGGCCGGAATATAGGTCTGGGCGCAGTCGATCAGCCCGCGATCGAGCGACTGATAGACATCGGTGAAGGCCACCGAAACCGGGATCGCACCGAAGGCTTCGAAGGCCAGTGAATGCGGCGGATTGGCCCGCACCTTGCGACCATTGAGGTCGGCGAGCGTCTTGACCGGCTCGGTGCAGATGAGGACCACGGCCGTGGTGGTGAAATTGGCGATCAGCCGGACATTCTGTGCGGCGAACTCGCGCTTGATGGTCTCGTTGGTGGCGGCCAGCTCCTGCATCACCTTCATGCCGACCCATGGGTCGGAACTGCCCATGGGCAGGTCGCCGACCCGGAAGTTGAACAGCTCGATGGGCGTGCTGACCGCAACGACGGTGCCCATATCCGCAACACCGTCGCCGACGCCGCGCAGAACATCGCGCAGCGCGATCAGCGCGCCGCCAAAGGTGATGCGGAGCTTGAGGTCGCCATCTGTCATGTCCTGCAACTGCTCGGCGAATTTGGTGAGGGCGATGCCCTGAACGCCACGCTCGGTGCCGTAATCGCTGTAGGTGAGTGTCTGGCCCGCCGCCGCTGCCGGCACCGCAAGGGCAGGCAGCGCTGACGCAAGGGTGAGGCCGGCGATGACCGCCGCAGTCATGCGGTGGCGCCTGTATGTGCCCATCATGTCGTTTCTCCCGTCATGCCCACGTTTCTACGTTTGCGTGGAATTTTTAACTATCTCGTTTAAAATCTGCGGGAATGTCAACAGCCGCGACGACGGGCGCGGCGAATTCCCCAGAGAACGGGCAGGAGATACGGATGAGCGGAACGGATGGAAACGAACCGGGCATGGGCCGCGAGCGCCGCAAGGCACTGCTTGAACGCGAGATCAAGGACAAGGCGTGCATCCTGTTCGCCCGCAAGGGTTTTGCCGGCACCAGCCTGACCGACATCGCCGATGCGGTCGGGTTGAGCCGGGCCGCCATCTACTATTATTTCGAGAACAAGGAGGCGCTGCTTGAGGCGATCGTCGCCGAGGTATCGGAGCGGCCGATCGAGATCTGGCTGGCGCAGTCCCGGGTGTCGACGGCGGGTCCGGAGGAGCAATTGCGCGACGCGGTCCGCCGCCATGTGACGGGCATTCTGGACCGTCAGGTGCTCATGCGGATGATGGCGGTGACCGAGGCGGCCCTGCCGCCGGCCCTCGCCGCACGCCATGCCACCTCGAAACGCCGCTATCTCAACAATTGCCGCCGGATCATCCGTGACGGTGTGCTGGCCGGTGTCTTCCGGCCGGTCGACGATCGGGTCGCGGCGCTGGCGGTGATCGGCATGGCCGCCTGGACGGTGCAGTGGCACGACGCGTCGCGCCCGCCGGATACCGCCGGACTGGCCGAGGCCATGGCCGAGATGGCGGTACGATCGCTCAGCCTCGATCGCGACAGTGCCGCGGCCGGCACGGTCGATGCCGTGCTCGTCGGCCTGCGCGAGCATATCGGGCGGCTGGAGCAGATGCTCTGAGCCGTCGCGTCAGGGAGATTTTACGATAACGAAGAATAATTGACGAAGTTGTTGATCAGGGTGATCGGGCGGCGCTATGGTCTCCTCAACGAATAAGGAAGGGAGGAAACCATGCCCATCGTCCGGACCCCCATCGCTGGCGTCGTCTATCCGTCCGGGGATGACGTCGCTCGACACGAGGCGCTCGGGATATTCGATGATGTGACCATGCCCGAGGCCTATGAGCGGATCGCCGAGCGCCATGCCGCACGGCCGGCGCTGACCGATCCCGACGGCACCTGGACCCATGGCGAGGTCGATGATCTGGCGACACGGCTTGGTGCCGCCCTGCTGGGGATCGGGTTGCAGCCGCTCGATCGGGCCATCTTCCAGATTTCCAACAGCCGCGAACTGGTGCTCTGCCTGCTCGCCTGCCTCAAGGCCGGCGTGATTCCGGTTTGCACCCTCACCGCGCATCGCGCGCATGAGATCGGCTATCTGGCGCGTCATTCGGGCGCCCGTGCCCATGTCATCTGCACCGACGATCCGAAATTCGATTTCGCCCGGTTCGCCGACGAGATGCGTCAGGCGGTGCCGAGCCTTGAACATGTGATCGTCGCCCGCGGCGAGGCAGGGGGCCGGCCGGGCTTCCATGCGCTGCAGACGCTTGTCGCCAGGATCGATGCGGCCGCGGCCCGCAGCCGGATCGCCGGTGTGGAGCGTGACCCCGCCCAGGTCGCGGTGTTCCAGCTCTCAGGCGGCACCAGCGGAATCCCGAAGATCATCCCGCGCTTCCACAATGAGTATCTGTGGCAGATCCGGACGGCGGGGGCGTTCCACCGGTTGAGCCACGAGACGGTGTCGTTCTCGGCCGCGCCGATGATGCACAACGCGCCGATCGTGTGCTACTGGGGGTCGACATTCTGGGAGGGCGGCGAGGTGGTCTGCCTGCCCACGCCCACGCCTGAGGCCATGGCGGCCCTGATCCGCAGCCGCCGGCCGACCCTGATGGCGGTACCGCCGCCGCTGATGTACCGGCTGATGGCGCAGCAGTTGCTTTCCATGGACGATCTGCGCCGGGCGGTACAGATCGCCGCCGGTTTCGCGCGCCCGCTGGCCGAGAAGACCGGCGCCTCCGCCGTCACCCTCTATGGCATGACCGAGGGGATCATCTGCTACAGCACCATCGGCGATCCGCTCGACATCCTGTCCGATACCGTTGGCCGGCCGATCGACCCTCATACAGACATTCGCATTCAGGATCCGGAAACCGGCGAGCCACTGGTCGACGGTGTGATCGGCGAGATGGTCTTCCGCGGGCCCAGTTCCACCCGGGGTTATTATGACGCCGAAGAGCGCAACCACGACGCCTTTACCGCCGACGGCTATGTCAGGTCCGGTGATCTGATGAGCATTCGCCGCATCGACGGCGTGCTGCACCTCACCTTCGACGGCCGGGTGAAGGACGTCGTCAGCCGCGGCGGCGAGAAGATCAACTGTTCCGAAGTCGAACGTGTCCTGCTCGACCATCCGGCGATCGGTGCGGTGCTGTGTGTGCCGATGCCCGACCCGGTCTATGGCGAGCGGATGTGCGCGGTCGTGATCGCGGCTCCCGGTGTCCCGGTGCCGGACGTGAGACAGCTCGGCGCATATCTCGAAGCCCGCGGCATGGCCAAGTTCAAATGGCCCGAACGGATCGAAGTCGTGGCCGACTTTCCGTTGACCGGATCGGGCAAGCCGTCGAAACCCCTGCTGGTTGAACGCATCGCGGCGATCCTGAGGGAAGAGCGTGCGCTCGCCGCCGTATCCGCCTGAGCCCGGCGCCATAATGCCGACGCCAATGCCAACGCCAGTGCCAGTGCGAGAGTGAAGGAGCTCCAGACTATGAAGATCGCCATTGTTGGCGGCGGGCCCTCCGGCCTGTTCTTCGCCCGGCTGATCAAGCGCAGCCAGCCGGGCGCCGAGGTTCGGGTGTTTGAGCAGAATGCGCGCGACGCGACCTACGGCTTCGGTGTGGTGCTGGCGGGCCCCGCGCGGGATCGTCTGCGAGAGGTGGATCCCGAAAGTGTCGACGCCCTCACCGAGGCCATGGTGTTCTCAAGCACGCAGAAGATCGGGTTGAACGGCGAGGCGCTGCTGCTGGACTACCCGGGCAATTCGGGCGCGATCGCGCGGCTGACCCTGTTGCAGATCCTCGGCCGCCTCTGCGCCGATGTGGGCGTGCAGGTGGTTCATGATCGGCGTGTCGAGCATGCCGGGGATCTGGACGGCTATGACCTGATCGTGGGTGCCGACGGGGCCAACTCGGTGGTCCGCGGGATCTGGCCCGAGGCCTTTCCTGTCAGAACACAGCAGCTTGACAATCGCTTTGCCTGGTATGGCGTCGACCGTGCACTGAAGCCGAACGCGCTGATCTTCCGCTATCATCGCGGCGGCTGTTTCATCGCCCACTACTACACCTATGCCCCGGGTTTGAGCACATTCGTTGCCGAATGCGATGCGCAGACCTGGACGGCGTGTGGCCTGGACCGCATGACCGATGCCCAGCGCAAGGCGTTGATCGAGCACATCTATGCCGATGTGCTCGACGGGGGGCGGCTGCTTGAGAACAAGTCGGTCTGGCGGCGTTTCGATGCCAGGATCGCCGAGCGCTGGACCGACGGCCGGGCGGTTCTGATCGGCGACGCGCTGCGGGTCGCGCATTTCTCGATCGGCTCGGGCACGCGGCTTGCCATGGACGACGCCGTGGCCCTGCATGACGCGCTCGTCGAGGGCGGCTCCGTGGCCGAGGCCCTGGACCGTTTCGTCGCCGCGCGCAAGCCGGTGCGCGATCTGTTCACCGATGCGACCGCCCGAAGCTATGCGTGGTACGAAGACGTCCGCGGTGCGATGCAGACCGACCTGGTCAGCTTCGTCCATGATTTCCTCACCCGGACCGGCCGGGTCGATGACGAGCGGTTGAAGGCCTATGCGCCGGAATTCTATGCCCGCCACATCGTGCCGCGCCACGCGCACAACATCGCGCTGGGGCTCAGCGCATGACGGCGGCATCCGACGGCTCGCCCGGTCTGCCGCCGCCGCAGGAGGCGGTCGTGTCGATGCGGCCCTTCACGGTGCGCCGTTGCGTCCGCTGGTCGGATTGCGACCCGGCCGGCGTGGTCTATGCCGGGAGGTTTCCGCTCTACATGCTCGATGCCTGCCAGCTCTTCGGGCAGCACGTGGTGCAGCCGGCCCTGCCGGCGGGCGTTCAGCACCGGGCACCGGGAAAAGGGCTTGAGATCGAGTTCCTGAGTCCGCTCTGGCCCGGCGACGTCTTCGACATCGAGATCCATCCGGGCGGGATCGGCACCCGCACGGTGCATCTGCTGGCGGCGGCACGGCGGGTGGATGATGGCCGCCCGGTCTTCATCGGCCGGGTCACTTCCATCCATGTGTCTCCGGACGATCGCACCATTGGCGTGGATGTGGCGCCTGACTTGCGCGCCGCGCTTGAAGATCAGGCCGCGCATTCGGGGCCGCTGCCCCAGATTCTGCACCGGCTTTCCCCCGTCACGCGGTTCGCGAAGGGATAATCTCCATGACCGACCAGACGACCGCCGCCCCCCATGCCGGGGCACCCGTGATCCGGCAGGCGACCACCACCGCCGGCCTGCACGGCACCAAATGGGATCCGGACCGGCTGCCCGCCGGCACCACCATGACCGCCCATGCCCTCACCACGGCCGACGGTGCGCCGGTGACCGGTTTCCTGTTCCGCCGCGGTGGCGAGCGCAGCGTCGTCTGCCTGATGCATCCGCGGGAGATCGGCGTGACCCAGTACATCGTGCCGGACCTGCTGGCGGCCGGGGTCGCGGTCTGGGTGCAAGGGTCGCGCGCGCCCGGCAATGATCTCAGGTTGGAGCACGAGACCGCGCTGCACGACATGGCGGCCGGCCAGGAGTTTCTGCGCCGCACGGCCGGTTTCGGGCAGTCCGTCCTGCTCGGCATTTCAGGCGGCGGACCGCTTGCCGCCTTCTACTGCCAGCAGGCGGCGCTGGAGCCCGCCGCACGGATCGCCCGCTCCCCCGGCGGCCGGCCGACAGGCCTGCACCGGGCGGCGATGCCGGCGCCAGAGGGCGTGATCCTGGTCTCGTCGCATCTGGGCCAGGGGGCCTTGATGCTGGCCTGCATCGACCCGTCGGTCACAGACGAGGACGATCCGTTTTCGAACGACCCGGCGCTCGACCCGTTCTCGGCCGTAAACGGATTTCGCCCGGCCCCCCAACCGGCCAGCTACACGCCAGAATTTCTTGAGCGCTATCGCGCGGCACAGGCGGCGCGGGTGCGTCGCATCGACGAGAAGGCGACGGCGTTGCTGGCCCGCAAGGCCCGGGCACGTGCTGCGGCCAAAGCGGGCGGTGGCCGTGCGGATGAGGTCATGGCCGCGTTCTCGCCGATCTTCCAGGTCTGGCGCACCGATGCCGATCCGCGCTGCTTCGACCTCTCGCTCGATCCGTCGGACCGTGCCTATGGCACGCTGTGGGGGGCGAACCAGACGGTCAGCAATTACGGCTCGATCGGCTTCGGGCGCGTCTGCACCCCCGAAAGCTGGCTGTCGAACTGGTCGGCCTTTTCCACCAAGGCCTCGATGGCGGCATGTGCGCCGGACATCCGCCAGCCGGTGCTGATGGTCGAATACACCGGTGACAACAGTGTGTTCCCTGCCGATGCCGAGCACCTGTTCGGCCTGATCGGCGCTGCGGACAAGTCAAGGCTGCGCGTCCACGGCAACCATCATGGACGCGCCATCGATCCGGACCAGCCCAATGGACAGGTCGTGGCCGGCGATGCCATCGCGGCCTGGCTGTCCGAAAAGGGCTTTGCCTGACCCCGCCCATAAGAGGACCGTTCAGATGACCGCTGATCTCATCCACAAGAAGGCACGTCAGGAGACGGCCTTCTCGACCAACCGCGCATACCGGACCGATGGCATCGATGTCGCGGCCCTGAAGCCTGCTGCCGAAGACGGGGTGCAGCTCCGCCTGCATGGCGTCGATCATACCGCGCGCCCGACGTGGAAACTGCGCGAGACGGTGACCTTCTATCGCGACATTCTGGGCCTGCCGCTGATCCACACCATCAGCGCCCGCGGCTGGGGGCAGCCCGGACATCCCGACTTCCTGCACTTCTTCTTCGATGCCGGCAACGGCGCGACGATTGCCTTCTTCTACTATATCGGCACCGAGCGGCCCGAGAAATACCTGTCCGAGGATCATTACTTCTATGCCGCCACCCATACCGCATGGGGTGTCGAGAACCGCCAGGAGCTGGAGCGGTGGAAGGAGACGCTGGAGGCCCGGGGCATCGCCGTCTCGCCCTATACTCAGCATGAGGGCATCGAGTCGATCTATTTCCTGGACCCCAACGGTTATCCGCTGGAGGTGACGTTGCGGTTGCGCGATGTGGAGCGGATCGACGCGCGGGATGCCGAGTTGACACTGCGTGCCGCCATTGACCTTGAGGACGCGGCCCGTGCCTCCGGCACGCGGATGACCGATATCGATGCCGTGTGGCGGCGCAAGGCCGCGCTGGTCGACGCCTGGCTGGAGGACGCGTGATGCCCCGTCTTTATGTTGTGGATGTGCCCGAATTCAAGCCGCTGGTCGAGACATCGCGCGGCCGCGACGGCTATCGCGTCTCGGACCCCCGCAAGGGGTACTGGATGATCGAGACCGACGGTCCGATGACCTTCGAACGCAAGGCGCTGGGGATGAAGCCGGCCCTCTGGTACGGGATGTTCACCGGCGGGCTCGATGGCGAGGTCGCCGACTGGGGGCGCGACACCGTGACCGTCATCGGCACCAACCGTCCGCTCTGATGTCCGGTCGCCGGCCTGCCTCTCCCCTTACAGGCGGCGATCTGGTCGGACTGGTGCGCCCGGCGGCCTCCCTGCCGGGCGCATCCTTGTCCCCGCCTCGATCCGGTTCCGGCGTGGCCTCATCGCCGGGCGAGGGTCACGCCTCGCCGCGATCGGCTGCCATGAGCAGGGCGAGCTGCTCGACATCCTCCCGCAGTGCCGCAAGTGCCGCCTTCGGGTCCAAGATCTGGCTGCGTCCTGCGCGCGGCGAGATGACGGCCTGCACGGCCATGTCGGCGATCTGGCGCGCAACCGCAGGGATATCGGCGCCGCGGCCCGGCGTATACCAATGCACCGTCCAGTTGACCATGCCGATGATGGCGAGGGCGGCCACACGCTGATCCTGTGCCCTGAACACGCCCTGTTCCATGCCGTCGCGCAGGATGGCGCGGTATTCGGCCAGCACCCGCCGCTTGGCCTCGATATGCCGCTCGGCCATCTCGGGGGGCAATATGGCCTCGGTGACATCGATCATCCGCATCCTGAGCGGGTGCGAGAGGATGCCGCGCACCCGCATATCGACAAAGCTGCGCAGGCGGTCGACCGGATCTTCGGGCGCGGTCTTGCGCCATGCGGCGCTTGCGGCCAGCGGCGCGGCTGTCGCCTCGACCACGATGGCTTCGAGCAGCGCTTCCTTGTTGCGGAAATAATAGTAGATCGCGGCCCGGGTCAGACCGACGGCGTCGGCGACATCGGTCAATGTGGTGCCGTCGAAGCCCTTGCGGGCGAACAGGATGCAGGCCTGTTCCATGATCTGCTTTTCGATCAGTCCCTTGCGCATGTCGCGGGGACTGTCGGCTGCCTCCGTCTCCTGCACCGCCGGCATTCCGATCGTCCCGACCTTCGCCGATCTGGCCATGCGCCTCGCTCTCCTTTGCCGATCACTGCCTCTGTCCTATCACGCCGGCCCGTCTATGCGCATCGCATTCCGGCGACATCGTCAAAAATTATACGATATCGTTGATTATTTGACGCATGTGAATGTAGCCTCGATGCGATCCACAACCGCCGCGATCATCGCCACACGAACCCAGAGGACCACCGATGACCCCCAGGATCCACCGGATCGGGCAGATCGTGCCCAGTTCCAACACCACCATGGAAACCGAGATCCCCGCCTTTCTGAACGCTTGGGCGCGGGCCCGTGAGGATGTCGGCTTCACCTTCCACGCCTCGCGCATGCGCATGAAGCATGTGACGATGGACGAACTGGCGGCGATGGATGCCGACAGCCGGCGCTGTGCCGCCGAGCTGTCGGATGCACCGATCGATGTCGCGGGCTATGCCTGCCTGGTCGCGATCATGGCGATGGGGCAGGGCTATCACCGCCGTTCGGAAGCGGCGCTCGGTGCGATCGCGGCGGAAAATGGCCGGCCGTTTCCGGTCGTCACCTCTGCCGGCGCCCTCTGTGCGGAACTGGCGCAGATGGGGTATCGGCGCGTGTCGCTGCTGATGCCCTATGCCGACGGGCTGGCGAAGATCGTCGCCGACTATGTCGCGGCCGAGGGGATCGAGGTCATCGACTACCGGAATTTCGGCGTGACCGACAATCAGGAAGTGGGCCGCATCCCGGGCGACCGCCTGCTTGCTGCCCTCGACGACCTTGAAACCGACGGTGCCGACTGCGTCGTCATGTCGGCCTGCGTCCAGATGCCGAGTTTCGGCGTGCTGGCGGCGGCCGGCCGCAAGCTGGGCAAGCCGGTGACGTCCACCGCCGAATGCACGGCACGGACCATGTTGCGGCGTCTGGGCTATGAACCCGGCACGCTGACGGCCGGACTGATGACGGCCTGAGGGGCGCGAGCCCCGGTCACCAGACCGGCCGGTTCAGCCGGGCACGGCGGGGATGTCGAGACGCAGATCCGGCTCGGTATGGATGAACGGATGCCTGATCAAACACCGCCGGCATGGTGTGGAACATATCCGTCACTTCGCGGCGGTGCCTTCCGCCGGCAGCGACAGCAGGTCGCTCAACCGGGCGCGATAGAACGCGCGGGCCTCGACGGCGTCATCCGGATCGGGCAGGTCCGGCTTGGCGCTGAGCGTGTTGCCGCCGAACAGGAAGCTGAAATCGGTGCCGCCGAGTTGGGCATTGCCGTGGCAGCCCATGCAGCCGCCCATCTGATAGGTCTTGAAGCTGTTCCCCTCCGGCAGGTAGACGTTCTGGAAGTTCGGCTGGTTGCCGCCTTTGGGATAGTCGGTCGGTGCATTGTCGTCGGCGATGCGGCCGCTGAACTGCTGAAGGGTGTAGTCGGTCTCGACCACGATGTTGGCCTGGTAATAGCTGCCCCGCTGGCGGGTGCTGTTGAAGGTGGTGACGATGTCGGATTTGTTGAACGGCACGGCCTGAACGCTGACCAGCTTGTAGTTCAGCCAGGGCGAGGTGCTGAGGCCATTGCTGGTGTTATAGTCCTGGATCTGCTTCTGGACGATGGTGTTGATCTGCTGGATCTCGTAGGCAATCGGCTCATAGCGTTTGTTGACGCAGATATTGCCGCCGACCGGCGTGCCCTGGACATCGCCCGCCGCTGGAATCTCGTGATAGTACAGGCGGCTGCCGATATTGTCGCAATAGGCATCGTTGGTTCCGACGAACGGATTGTTGGCGCGATCCTGATAGAACAGATACGGCGTGGTGGGCGTGGCCCAGACCGGCTGTTGCACCATGGCGCCCGCAGCGTTTTCGATCGGCGTTCCGTCGGGCTGGACGATGTTGTCGGCCTGCTCGAAGGTCGCGAAGACGAAATAGGGCGCCGATGGCGTCTTCTGGATGATGTGCAGCGCCGCCAGGGCCCATTCCGCCTGCCAGTAGCAGGGCACGCCCGAGGCGTCGGCTTCGTAATAGCGGACCGTGTTGGTGTGATAGCGGCTGGCATCCTCGCCCGGCGCCAGCATGCGCCATGCCGACTTCACTTCGATGGTGCCGGCGGGCAGGGTCACGACGCTGCCCGGATCGGCCGGCACGCCGGCGGAGACGCCGGCCGTCCATGCGTCGATGCGGGTCTGCAGCGGGGTATTCGGACCGGCATACCAAAGGTTCTGGTCGACGACGTAATTGTATTCGGCGCTGTTGGCCTTGGCCAGATAGCGGAATTGCGTCGGCGCGGAGTTGGAGGTGGACGGCGCCACATTGCTCAGCACGCCGGCATACATGTCGGTCAGGCCGATCTCGCTGGTTTCGTCCAGGTTGATCCAGGGCGCCTGGGCCACCACCGGTTGACCGGGGCAGGCATCGACTTGCCCGCCTCTGGGATAGACCGTCGGCGAATAGACATAGACCGGCGGTGCGCTATAGCCATGCGGATCGCCGGGCGTGCCGCTGTTGTAACCATGTGGCGGATCGGATGGCGAATTGCTGCCGGGGAAGATTTCCACTTTATGGCGGAAGGTCTCCCAGACCAGCGGACCGGAACCGGGGCTGCCGAACACCGCCTGCGGATCGGGCTGATCACGAACCACCTGGCCATTCCGTTGCAGCGCCGGCCAGTTCAGGGCGATGAATTCCTGCCAGGCGAAAGCGCTGGCATCCACCAGTCCGGCATTGCCGGCACCGCCCGGAATATCCGTGGGCGGCGTGGGCGATACGCTCAGGTTCAGGCCCTGGAACAAGGCCTGCCGGCTGGCCTCGTCGGGCGGCGCGTCCGCGGCCAGCGCCGGTGTCAGCATGGTTGCAACAACGATCAGGGGCATGGCGCCCGTCCGCAACGGATGGCGTTTCATCGCGCATCTCCTTAAGGGGCCTATTCTAGGACAATCCTCGGTCACAATTACATCATGGGCGCGCATGATGTTCATCCAAAAGTTGATAATTTTGTAATCCGTGCTTCGCTGACGCGTGTTCTATTCCGATCGGGCATCGACCGGATCAGGGGCGTATGATGTGAGGGAGGCAGGTGGCGCGCGCATGCGGCGCAGACATGGCGGTGCAGGGCGATATGACCGGACTTGAACAGATACGCGGCTGGATCATCGACGCGGGGCTTGCGGGGCTGGACGAGCAGAGGCTGCTGTCGGGCGTCGGCACGCGGCTGGTGGCGGCGGGCCTGCCGCTCGCCGGCATCACCCTTGTCTCCGATACGCTGCATCCGATTCTGGAAGGCCACGCCTTCCTGTGGCGGCACGACGAGCCCGATATGGCGCCGATCGCCTATGGTCGCGATTATGATGTCGCCGGCTGGGAGGCCAGCCCTTTCAGCCATCTGGATCGCAGCGGCGACCGGGTCCTGTTGCGGCGCCTGACACCCGCGACGGATACGGAGTTCAATTATCTGTCCGGGCTGCGCGCCGAAGGGCATACCGGCTATCTGGCGGTGATCGAACGCTTCGGCGGCACCGGTCTGGACGGGATCGGCGTGGGCGGCATGGATTGCGTCTACATATCGTGGACGACGCGCGCAGATGGCGGTTTCGACGATCACCAGGTTGCTGCCATCCTGTCGTTGACCCCGTCTCTGGCGCTGGCGATCCGCAGCGCATCACTGGCCGGCATCGGCCATACGATCGCCCGGACCTATCTGGGCCGCGATGCCGGCGCGCAGGTGATGGCCGGGCGGATCATGCGCGGTGTGGCCGATCGGATGGATGCGGTGCTGTGGTTCAGCGATCTGCGCGACTGGACGCGGATCAGCGGCGCCATGCCGCCGGATCAGGTGATCCCGTTCCTGAACGACCATGTCGAGCCGGTGGTTGCCGCGATCCACGCCCAGGGCGGCGACGTGCTGAAGTTCATGGGCGACGGCATCCTGGCGCTGTTCGCGGCCGGCGACCGCCCGTCTGCCGCCGTCCGGGCATTGACTGCCGCGGCCGAGGCATCTGATGGCCTGCAGGGGGTGGCGGCGCGCCGTGGCGCCGAAGGGCTGCCCTCCACCGGGCTCTATCTGGCTCTGCATGCGGGCCCGGTGTTCTATGGCAATATCGGCGGCCCCGACCGGCTGGACTTCACCGCCGTCGGTCCGGCCGTGAACGAGGTTGCCCGCATCGCCGCCATGTGTCGGTCGGTCGACCGGCCAATGCTGTTGTCGGAGGCCTTTGTCGAGACTTTGGACCGCGACCGCCATCCTGTCGCCTCCGTCGGCCGCTTCGCGCTGCGCGGCGTCGACGGCGCCCAGCATCTGTACACCCCCGACACCCGCTGACGCCCAACCCGTCCTTTTGCGATGTCCACCATCGAGGGAGGACCGGGGCAGGCCATCCAACCTCGCGGCTATTGCCACGACAGCGATGGCAGTATCATCTTTATTCACAAGGGTACGTGTTGCAATTGCCCGGCATCCCCGTATATATGATGCTCGTGTGTGGATTATGCCGTGAAACAACACTGATCACGGCGAATTGCCCCTTCACCATCGCCGCCGTCCCCATGGCCGGCTGATCGGTGGTGAGCAGGAGTTCGGGTTATGAGCTTGAGTGTCATTTCCGCCAACCGTCTGACCGATGGTGTCGCCGTCTGGCTGAACGAAGCCGGCGACTGGGTGGAACGGGTCGATGGTGCCGCCGTGTTCGACGATGCGGCGCTCGACGCTGCGCGCCTGCAGGCGGCCGAGGGCGAAAAGCGCCAGATCGTCGTGGCGGTGGCCGAGGCGCCGGTGCGCCTGGACGACCAGACCCGTACACCGCTGACCCGTCGCGAGCATATCCGCACGCTGGGGCCGAGCGTGCGCAGCGACCTTGGCAAGCAGAGCGGCGACCGCCCCGAACCGCCAGTGCCGCCGGTTTCGGCGGCGCCGCATCCGCGCCGCCGGGCCAATGCCGGCATCTATAATTATGACATCGAGGATCGCGATTTCCTGAAGGATCGCGCGGCCGTGTTCCGTCGGCAGGTGGAACGGCGGATCGCCGGCGAACTGACGGAAGAGGAATTCAAGATCTTCCGCCTGATGAACGGGCTCTATCTTCAGCTCCATGGCTATATGCTGCGGGTGGCGGTGCCCTACGGCGTGTTGAGTTCCGATCAGATGCGGCAGTTGGCCTATGTGGCGCGGGTCTACGACAAGGGCTATGGCCATTTCACCACCCGCCAGAACATTCAGTTCAATTGGCCGAAACTGGTCGATACGCCGGATATTCTGGACGTGCTGGCCGATGCCGACATCCACGCCATCCAGACCAGCGGCAACTGCATCCGCAACGTGACCACCGACCAGTTCGCGGGTGCCGCCGCCGACGAGGTGGTCGACCCCAGGGTCTATGCCGAAATCCTGCGCCAGTGGTCGACCGACCATCCGGAATTCACCTTCCTGCCGCGCAAGTTCAAGATCGCGATCACCGGCAGCCCGAACGATCGTGCCGCCGTGCGCCTGCATGACATCGGGGTTCTGGCCCGACGCAACGAGGCGGGCGAGGTCGGCTTCGAGATCCATGCCGGCGGCGGCCTTGGCCGCACGCCGATCGTGGCGACCAAGGTCCGCGACTGGCTGGCGGTGCCGGATTTCCTGCGCTATATGGAAGCGATCCTGCGGGTCTATAACGCCTTGGGCCGCCGGGATAATCTCTACAAGGCCCGGATCAAGATCCTGGTTCGCGAGACCAGGCCCGAGCGTTTCATCGCCATGGTGGAAGAGGAATTCGCCGCCATGGATCCGGACGCCTATCGTCTGGAGCCCGAGGTGGTCGAGGCGATCGCCCGGCGGTTCGTGGCACCCGACTTCCAGAGCCTGCCCGCGGTCTCCGACCGTTTCGAGGCGGCCCGCGCCGGTGATGCCGGTTTCGCTGCCTGGGTGCGCACCAATACCCATCCGCACAAGCAGCCGGGTTACGTCTCGGCCGTGCTGTCGCTGAAGCCGGTGGGCGGCATTCCGGGCGATGCCACCGATGCGCAGATGGATCTGGTTGCGGATCTGGCCGACCGCTATTCCTTCGGTGAAGTGCGGGTGGCTCATGAACAGAACCTGGTTCTGCCCCATGTCCGTCTGGATGACCTGTATGCGCTGTGGCAATCGCTGGCCGGCAGCGGGCTGGAGACGGCCAATATCGGTCTGGTGAGCGACATTATCGCCTGCCCGGGTATGGATTACTGCGCGCTGGCCACCGCACGGTCGATCCCCGTGGCCCAGCGGATCGCCGAACGCTTCGCCGATATGGACCGGCAGCATGACATCGGCAAAGTGACGCTGAACATCTCGGGCTGCATCAATGCCTGCGGTCATCATCACATCGGCAATATCGGCATTCTGGGGCTGGACCGCGCCGGCGTGGAGGCCTATCAGATCACGCTGGGCGGTGCGGCCGACGACCATGCGGCGGTCGGCACAATCATCGGCCCATCGGTGTCTTACGAAGACGTGGTCGATGCGGTGGAAACCATTCTGAACGTCTATGTCGCCCGCCGCGACCCCGGCGAGGCCTTCGTCGACACCTATCGCCGTCTTGGCATCGCACCGTTCAAGGAGGCGCTTTATGCCCCTGGTAAATGACAAGGGACTGCCGATCGCCGACGTCTGGCAGACGGTCGGGGCCGACGAGGTGGTGACGGGCGTGCGAACGATTCTGCCGCTGGCGCGGTTCGTGGCCGCGCGCGGTCCGGCGCCTGAGCTTGCCGGCGACGAGCAGGCACGGGGGGTGGCTCTGGCGTCGAGCGACCGGCTGGACGCCCTGGTTCCGCATCTGACGATGCTCGATCTGGTGGCCATCGATTTCCCCAAATTCCGCGATGGTCGCGGTTTCACGATCGCCCGCAGCCTGCGTGAGCACAGGGGCTTCGACGGCGAGATCCGAGCGACGGGCCACCTGTTGCCCGATCAGTTCTCGATGCTGCTGGAATGCGGCTTCACCACGGTGCAGGCACCTGATGACCGGCCGGTCGCGCGCTGGTCCGAGATCCTGAAGATCCAGCCGCACGGTGCCGCCCCGGCACGCCCGGTTCAGTTGTTCCGGCGGCTGGTGCCACGCGCGGCCGAAGGCTGACGCAGCCGGCGACCTCGCGATTGGTTCCAATGACACACAGGCATGTTGCAGCGCGGATGATTGGGCTATCATCCGCGCTGTCTGCGTCCAACTCCGGTGTGTCCCTGTCCATGACGTCACGATTCATCTGCCATAAGCTTCAGGCCTGTCGCTCGGCCGTCTTCAGCGGCCTCGCCCACACCGGAGGGGCGTCATGACGGCTCTGGCGGGCTATTGGCAGGCCGACGGCAACACCGATGGTGATGACGCCTGCCATCGCATGCTTTCCGCCCAGGCGATGTATGCGCCGGGCATGGCGGACCGCGACTGGGGCGACGATCAGGTGACGCTGGGCATTCGTCTGAACCGGCTGTTGCCGGAAGACGCCCACGACCGTCAGCCGCTGGAGGGCGGCGGCGGGCGGTTCACCCTGATTGCCGATCTGCGGCTGGACAATCGCGAGGATCTGGCCCGGGCGCTGGACATCACCGCCGATCGTCTGCGGATGCTGTCCGATGCGGATGTGCTGCTTGCGGCGTTCGAGCGCTGGGATGTGGAGTGCGTGCACCGACTGCGCGGCGCCTTTGCGATCGCGGTCTGGGATGCGGTGAACCGCCGGCTGGTGCTGGCGCGTGATCATCTGGGGCAGCGGCCGCTGCATTATCATCGTGGCCGCCGCAATGGCCGCGGCTTCTTTGCTGTTGCCAGCATGCCGAAAGGGCTTCTGGCCCTGCCTGACTTGGCGCAGGCCCCCGACATGACCCGTATGACCGGGTTCGTGGCCCTGTTGCCCGAGAACGGCACCGCTTCGTTCTTCGAGGGCGTCGAGCGGGTCGAGGGCGGCCATGTGGTGGTGGTGACGGCCGATGGCCTCACGGCGCGGCGATACTGGAATCCGGCGCCGGAGATATTGAACCTGCCGAGCCATGAGGCCTATGCCGAAGGCCTGCGCCATCATCTGGACCGGGCGACCGCGGCATGCCTGCGGGGTGCTGGTGGCAGCGTGACCTCACATCTGAGCTCCGGCTTCGACAGCGCCGCGGTGACCGCGACGGCGGCGCGGCAGATGGCGGCGCGCAATGGCCGGGTCACGGCATACACGTCGGTGCCAAGGCCCGGCTTCCGCGGCAAGGTGACGCGCGGTCGATATGCCGATGAGGGGCCGTTGGCGGCGAGCGTCGCGGCGCTTTATCCCAACATCGATCATGTTCTGGTTCCCCCCAACGGTACCTCGCCGCTTGATCGGATCGATTTCGGCTTCCAGTTCTGTGATCGCCCCATCTTGAATCCCTGCAACCACGTCTGGATAAACCGGATCAACGATCTGGCGCAGGCTGCGGGCGATCGGATCCTTCTGTCCGGCCAGATGGGCAATATGGGGCTCAGTTATGGTGGTGATACGCTGTATCAGGAACTGCTGTCGCAGCGCCGCTACCTGGCCCTGTTCCGTGAGATGCGCGCGAGTGTCCGTCGTGGGCGCTGGCGCTGGCGTGGCGCGGTGTTTCATGCCTTTGGCCCGGTGATGCCGCGATCGGTCTGGGAGGGGCTGCGTCGTGTTACAGGGCAGGAGGTGGCAATCGATCACGTGACGCTGATCAATCCGGCCAAAATCGAGATGGCCGAGGAGATGGCACGCGGCGCGGATTTCGATCTGGGATATCGTCCATGGGCGGATGGCATCGCCATGCGGATGATGGTCCTGCGGCGTATCGACGGGGGCAATTTCCATAAAGGCGCGCTGGCCGCCTGGGGGCTGGACAGTCGCGACCCGACCAGCGATATCGATCTGCTGGAATATTGTCTGTCAGTGCCGACGGAGCACTTCCAACGCAATGGTGTGGCGCGGCGGCTGGCCCGGACGGCGCTGGCCGACCGCCTGCCGGCGCCGCTGCTGAACGAAGACCGCCGCGGCTATCAGGCAGCAGACTGGTACGAGGCGGTGAAAGCGGATGCCGGCGGTATCGCCGACATGGCCGAGTCGATCAAGCGGACCCCGCTCGCCCGCGAGGTACTGGATGTCGACCGCCTGGACCGGCTGGTGGCGGCACTGCCCACCACGGATCTGGCCACGGCCAGGGGGGCGGTTGCAAGCTATCGCCTCAGCCTGCTGCGCGGCGCCGCCGTCGGGGATTTCGTCCGGCGCGCATCGCGGGTGAACTGACCGTGCGCGGCCACGTCTATGGTATTGATCCATATCAAGGATGAGGTATGGCGGATCGTCCATGCTTCTGTCTTGTCCCGGAGCCGCGGCCATCCGGCCATGACGGGTTCCGGTGGCCCTGGGTGGAGGACAGATCGACATGATCGCAATGCCGTTCCAGACCACAGACAGATCGCAGGCGACGAAGCTGATGCCGCCCGTGTCTTTCGATACCCTGCTCGGTGTTAATCGCGCGGCGTTTGAAAGCTGGATGGTCATGAACCGCGCATTGGCGTCGGCCGCTGGCCGTATGGTTCACGAATATGGTGCCTTCGTGGCGCGCCGGCTGGCCGATGACGTCGACTGCCAGAAGCAACTGGTGGCATGCCGCACACCGGGTGATGTCGTGGATCTGACCGGACGCAGTGCCCAGACCGCAGTGCGCGACTATATGGACGAGGCCACGCGCCTGTCGGTGATCGCCGCCGAGATGGTACAGGCGATCGCCCGGCCTGCCGGCGTGGCGGCACCGGTTGCGGCCGATCCCGAACCGGAGGCACCAGCCCCGGCTGCATGATCGCCGCCATATCCGCCAGATGACGACCTTGACGCAGGGCGCCGGATACCGATCCGGCGCCCGTTTTGTCACGATCGGTCGTCGATTGGCGTGGCCGGGGACAAGTTATGTCCTGCAGAGGCGAGCGGCCGGTGCTATAACCCAAGGCGAAAGCGGCCTGTCCCGGCCGGTCGGGCGGGGCAGGCGGCGGTCGCATCAAAGGGGCCGGGCCGGGCCGCCGGGGCCCTTCGAGCGGCCCCGGATGATGGATGGCCACCAAACGAGCGTTTGCTTTTCAGGCCGATGGCTGGCAGCGCCGCGCCCTGGCCGCCGCCGCCGCCGCATCCGACAGCCCCGGACACGCCCGCTCGTGTTCAACGACTGATACAAGGCCCACGACGTCAACACGGCCCTTGAGACCCGAGGACATCATGTACGGTTACACCGCTCCCATCCGCGACATGCGCTTCGTGATGCGCGAGATCGTCGACATCGAAGGTCTGTCGCAGCTTCCCGGCTGTGATGCCGCGACCCCCGACACCGTGGATGCGATCCTCGAAGAAGCGGGGAAGCTGGCGGGGGGCGTAATCGCGCCGCTGAACCGCACCGGTGATCAGACCGGATCGACGATCGAAAACGGCGTGGTCCGCACCCCTGAGGGTTGGCGCGACGCCTATCGCCAATTCGTCGACGGCGGCTGGAATTCCGTGCCGTTCGAGCCGGAATTCGGCGGCCAGGGCCTGCCGATGGCGGTGGCGTCGGCCTGCGCGGAGATGTGGAATTCGGCCAACATGGCGTGGGGGCTGTGCCCGCTGCTGACCATTGGTGCCGTCGAGGCGCTGACGGCGCATGGCTCCGACGCGCAGAAGCAGACCTATCTTGAGAAGCTGATTTCCGGTGACTGGACCGGCACGATGTGCCTGACCGAGCCGCAGGCCGGTTCCGATCTGGCGCTGCTGCGGTCCAAGGCGGTCAGGCGCGACGACGGCAGCTATGCCATCACGGGCACCAAGATCTTCATCACCTATGGTGAACACGACCTGACCGACAACATCGTCCATCTGGTGCTGGCGCGCACGCCGGATGCACCGGCGGGTGTGAAGGGCATCTCGCTGTTCATCGTGCCCAAATTCCTGGTCAACGCCGATGGCAGCCTTGGACAGCGCAATGATCTGCGCTGCGCCAGCCTTGAACACAAGCTGGGCATCCATGGCAGCCCGACCGCGGTGATGCAGTTCGGTGACAATGACGGCGCCACCGGCTTTCTGATCGGCGAGGAAAACCGCGGCCTGCAATACATGTTCACGATGATGAACAATGCCCGCCTGAATGTGGGTATCCAGGGCTATGCGATTGCCGAGCGCGCCTATCAGCAGGCGCTGGCCTATGCTCAGGACCGCCGCCAGGGCCGCGCGCCCGGCGAGGAGGGCGCCGCGACCCTGATCCATCACCCGGATGTGCGCCGCAATCTGATGCTGATGAAGTCGCAGACCGAGGCGATGCGGGCGCTGGGCCTGTACACGGCCGCGATGATCGACCGGTCGCGCCATGCCCCTGAGGTGGAAGATCGCCGGATCGCCCAGCGTCGCGTCGAGGTGCTGATCCCGATCGTGAAGGGCTGGTCGACCGATCTTGGCTTCGAGCTCGCCTCGACCGGCGTTCAGATCCATGGCGGCATGGGCTATATCGAGGAAACCGGCGCCGCCCAGCACATGCGTGATGCCCGGATCTGTCTGATCTATGAAGGCACCAACGGCATTCAGGCCATGGATCTCGTCGGCCGCAAGCTGTCGATGGATCAGGGCACCTCGATCAAGGCGCTGGTGGCCGAGATCAAGGCCGTGGCCGAGACCATGGCGGCCGCACGTGGTGACGATGCCCAGGTGATCGCGGCGGCGCTGGCCGAGGCGTCGGCCGCCGCCGATGACGCCACCGACTGGCTGATCGCGCAGTCGGGGCAAGATGCCCAGGCCGTGCTGTCGGGCGCCACCGCCTATCTGCGGCTGATGGGCACGGTGTGCGGCGGCTGGATGCTGGCATTGTCGGCTGGTGCGGCGCTGCGCGGGCTGGAAGAGGGCGCCGATGACGCGTCCTTCCTTGAGGCCAAACTGGTCACCGCCCGCTTCTATGCCGAGCAGGTGCTGCCGCAGGCGGCCGGCCTCGCCCGGTCGGTCAAGGCGGGTTCGGCCAGCGTGATGGCGCTGAGCCCCGACCAGTTCGCGGCCTGATCATCCGGGCGGACGGCAAGACGGACCAGATCTGAACGGCGATTCGGACGTCGGACAGTGGCGGCCCCCGGCACGGGGGCCGCCCTGGTCTGATCGGTCAGGATTGCTGATATGTTGACGCAAGCCCCTTCAGGGCGGAGGCTTGCACCACCGGACCAGACGGCGGCCAGTGTCTACGAGCCGCCCGCTCCGGAAGCCAGTCGGCCGGACCACGCGCCCGCAGAGGCGCGGATCCGCCGGCAAGGCATGGCCGCAGGGCCTGCCGATCGTATTCGCAAGAGGGGGAGGTGATGCTAGGAAAGGCAAAATCATGGATCGTGCCGCCGGGATTGTCTATCCCCTCGACACCCGCCCGGAGCCGGGACACAGTCTAGAAGTCGCACCAGGCATCTATTGGGTCCGGATGCCGCTGCCATTTGCGCTCAACCACATCAATCTGTGGCTGGTGGATGAAGGCGAGGACGGCTGGGCCGTCGTCGATACCGGCATCAACACCCGCATGACCACCGATATGTGGGAGCAGGTCTTCGAGGCCACGCTTCAGGGGCGTCCGGTCACCCGGGTCGTGGTCACCCATTTCCATCCCGACCATATGGGACTTGCCGGCTGGATGGTGCGCCGCTGGCCCGGCGCGCGGTTCCATGCCTCGCTTGGCGAATGGCTGATGGCGCGGTCGGTCTGGTACGAGGTCGCCTCGGGCAACCACGACGCCAGGCTTGCCTATTATCAGAAGGCGGGTCTGACGCCTGACGAGATCGAGGGCATTCACGGCCGCACCAGCGGCTATCGCAAGGGTGTGTCTGAACTGCCGCAGAGCTTCACCCGCATGTCGCGTGACGCGCCATTGCGCATGGCCGGCGATGACTGGCAGGTGCTGATCGGCCGGGGCCATGCGGTCGAGCATGTGTCGCTGTATTCGCCGGCGCGCCGGGTGCTGATTTCAGGCGATCAGGTCCTGCCGCGGATCAGCCCCAATATTGCGGTCTGGCCGGCCGAACCCGATGGCGATCCGCTGGCCATGTTCCTGGCCGACATGCCGCAATTCCTGGAGCTTCCCGAAGACACGCTGGTTCTGCCATCGCATGACGCGCCGTTCCATGGTCTGCATTTCCGGGTGAATGCCCTGGCGGCCCATCACCGCGACCGGCTGGATGCCATCCTGACCGCCTGCGGCGAGCGACCGATGACGGTGCGCGACACCTTCCCGCTGCTGTTCGGCAACCGGACGCTGGATGCACAGCAACTGGTTTTCGCCACCGGCGAGGCGCTGGCACATATCAACAACCTGGTTCACCAGGGGGTGATCCGTCGTGAGATCGGGACGGACGGTATCTGGCGGTTCGTGCGGCGCTGATCGGGCGGCGCCGGCACGCGCTTCCGCGCCGCGCCGGCGCCCGAAGATCATGATCATTGATACGTTCGACGGCATGGAAATTTTCTTACCCGTGGGTAAACGGGATTGACGAGGCTGCGACAGTTTCCTAGCCTGAAGACACGGGAGCGGTTCCGAAAATAATAAAGACCGCCCCGTGAGGGAGGGAGACATTACCGGTGAACGATTGCACGCGACGACATGCCGGGGGGCATGCCGCAGGGGCGGGGGAGGTGCGTCCGGCGCATCCGTCCGGCCGCCGGTGCCGATCATGACCGCTGTCCTGGAAGTTGAGGGCATCGGATTGAAATTCGGCGGCGTGGCCGCCCTGACCGATGTATCGCTGACCGTCGAAGAAGGCTCGATCACCACGGTGATCGGCCCCAACGGCGCGGGCAAGACCTCGCTGTTCAACGCGATATCGGGGTTCTACAAGCCCGATATCGGGCGCGTGCGGTATCGCGGGCGCGACATCAGCCGGCTGAAGCCGCCGGCCCGCGCGGCGCTGGGCCTGGCCCGCACCTTCCAGAACATCGCCTTGTTCCGCGGCATGACCGTGCTCGACAACATCAAACTCGGCGCACATGTGCATCTGAAGACCGGGCTGGTGGACGCGCTGATCTATGGCGGTCGCGCCCGCGCCGAGGAAGCACGGCTGCGGCGCGAGGTCGAGGAGCGGATCATCGATTTCCTGGAAATCGACCATATCCGCGGTCTGCCGGTCGGGGCCCTGCCATACGGCCTTCAGAAGCGGGTGGAACTGGCGCGTGCCTTGGCGATGCGGCCATCGGTGCTGATGCTGGACGAGCCGGTTGCGGGCATGAACCGTGAGGAACGCGAGGACATGGCCCGCTTCATTCTGGACGTGAAGGATGAATGGGGTGTCACCGTGCTGATGGTCGAGCACGATATGAGCCTGGTGATGGATATCTCCGATCATGTCGTGGTGCTGAATTTCGGCCGGCAGATCGCGGCCGGGCGCCCCGCCGATGTCCAGGGCGATCCTGAGGTGATCCGTGCCTATCTGGGCGCCGGCGATGTCGGCCTGATGCGGGAACGTTTGATGGCGGGACAGGAAGCGGCCTGATCCGGCGGCGACCCGGCGACCATCGCCATTGGCACAGTGGCGGATTTCCATGCGCGAAGGGGGAGGCGGCCGTTGGATTGGCTGTTCTTCGGGGAGGTCAGCCTTGCAGGGCTGGCGACCGGCGGGCTGTATGCGCTGATCGCGCTCGGGTTCGTGATCATCTACAAGGCGACGCGGGTCATCAATTTCGCCGTGGGCGAGATGATGATGATCTCGGCCTATCTGTTCCTGACCTTCGCCGGCCTGCTGGATTGGCCATGGTATGTGTCGCTGCCGCTGGCGGTGATCGGCGGCTCGCTGCTGGGCGGGGTGATCGAGCGGGTGGCGATCCGTCCGATGCTGGGCGAGAATCCGATTTCGGTGGTGATGGTCACGATCGGCATCGCCAGTGTGCTGATCGGGCTGGCCGAGATGCTGTGGACCGCCGATCCGCAATTGCTGCCCGACTTTCTGCCCGGCGAGCCGCTGTTTATCGGCGAGATGTATGTGGCGCCCAAATCGGCCTGGGCCTTCATCATCGCCGCCTGCGTGATCGCCATCTATCTGCTGTATTTCCGCTTCTCACGCGGGGGCGTGGCGCTCAGGGCCACGGCATCCGATCAGGCGGCGGCCTATTCCATGGGCATCGCGGTGCCCAAGGTGTTCTCGGCGGCCTGGATCGCCGGGGCCTTCGCGGCAGCCATCTCAGGGATACTGGTCGCGGCCAGCGGCGGCCTCAGCCCGCAGATGGGTGTGGTCGGGCTGTCGATCCTGGTGATCGTGATCCTGGGCGGGCTGGACAGCATATTGGGCGCGCTGATCGGCGGTTTGTTCGTCGGCTGGTTCGAAACCATCGCCGGTACCTATCTGGGCGGCGAATATCGCCAGCTCGCCACCTTCTCGCTTCTGGCTCTGATCCTGATCGCGCGCCCCTATGGCCTGTTCGGCACCCGCGAGATCGAACGGCTGTAGAAGCCCACCCCGCGCCACGCCACCGGAGACATGACCCGCGATGCGTATCGGTGACGCCAAGACCAGTTATATCGCCGACGAGCAGATCCTGGACACGCCGGTGCGCCGGGGCTGGTTCATGGGCCTGCTGGTTCTGATCGCGGTGTTCCCGCTGATCGGCAATGACTACACGATCTATCTGGCCTGTCTGGTCGCGATCAACGTGATCAGTGCCACCGGGCTGAACATCCTGACCGGCTTCACCGGCCAGATCTCGCTGGGGCAGGCCGCTTTCATGGGGCTTGGCGGCTATACCGTGGCGGTGCTTGCCAGCCGCTGGGGGGTGCCGTTCATCGCTACCCTGCCGATGGCGGGGCTTGCATCGGCGGCCTTCGGGGTGCTGGTCGGCCTGCCGTCGCTGAGGGTCAAGGGCCTGTATCTGGCGATCGCCACCCTGGCCGCCAGCGTGATCCTGCATTTCGTGTTCGCGCATTGGGATCCGGTCACCGGCGGCATCGGCGGCATCAGCATTCCGCCGGCATCGCTGTTCGGCTATGTGCTCGACAACGACCGGGACATGTACTGGCTGATCATGGCGCTGGCGGTGCTGGCCTGCATGGGCGCGCGCAACCTGTTCCGTACCCGGGTGGGGCGCGCCTTCATCGCCATCCGCGACCGCGACATCTCGGCCGAGGTGCTGGGCATCGATCTGCTGCGCTGGAAGCTCTATGCCTTCGCGCTCAGTTCGTTCTATGCCGGTGTCGCCGGCGGGCTGTTCGCCTATTTCTTCCGGGTGGTGACGCCTGAGAGCTTTCCGCTGACCATGTCGATCTTCTTTCTGGCGGCGATCATCGTCGGCGGCATGGGCACGATCATGGGCGGCATTCTGGGCGCGATCTTCATGACCCTGGTGCCTGAGGCGCTGCGCTTCATCACCTCGGCGGTGACGCCGTTCTATCCGCAGGCGCCGGTGGTGCTGTCGCCGATGCGCGAGGTGGTGTTCGGCCTGCTGATCGTGCTGTTCCTGATCTTCGAACCCCATGGGCTGGCCGAAATGTGGCGCCGGCTCAGACGGTTCTTCCATCTGTGGCCGTTCCGGACCTGATACCGGCCGATGGGGCCACGGCAACGACATGCATGCACGACCGCCGGCACGAACCGGTGGCGCATTGGGAGGAGACATATCATGAGCAGGATCATGAGCACGGTTCAGGGGGCCGCCTCGCGGCGCGACGTGCTGAAATATGGCGGGGCGGCGGCGGCGCTGGGCCTGGCGCTGAAGACCGGCTTCGGCCCCCGGATCGCGCTGGCGGCCGACGAGATCGTGATCGGCGGCTCGCTGCCGATGACCGGCGTGTTCGCCTTCGCCGGCATCGCCGGCCATCAGGGCCTGAACGACTATGTCGAATGGTTGAACGAAAACGGTGGCATCGACGGCCGCAAGGTCCGCTATGTCATGGAGGACACCGGCTATAAGGTCGATGTGTCGGTCGCGGCGTTCAAGAAGATCACCGCCGCCCACAAGCCGCAATTTTATTTCGGCGACAGCACCGGCTTCGAGAAGGCGATTGCCTCGGAACTGAACCAGCTTGGCAGCACGGTGATGTCGGGGGCGAGCTTCGCCTCGGAACTGGCCGATCCGCAGCGCTACCCCTTTCATTTCATTGCCGGCCCCAGCTATGCCGAGCAGGTCGGCATCCTGCTGGAATACATCAAGGCCGAGGCGAGCGGAGGTGCGGCACCCAAGGTCGCGCTGGTTTATAGCGACACCGAATTCGGCCGCGATCCGATCGCGTCGGCCAAGGCGCGGATCAAGACGCTGGGGCTGGAACTGGTCGACGAGATCGTCACCAAGCCGGGCAGCGTGGACGTGTCGGCCGAAGTGCTGAAGCTGCGGCGGTCGCGGCCTGATTATGTGATCTTCCACGGCTATGTGCTGTCGCCGATCAATGAATTCATCGTCCAGATGAAGCAGATGGGCCTGAAGACCAAGTTCATGGGCACCTATTACACCATGGACAAACTGCTGATCGATCAGGTCGGCGAGCCGTCGGATGGCTTCATGGGCGTGATGCCCTACAATTATTTCGACAGCGATGCCAGCGGCCCAAATCTGGATGCCATGCGCGCCTATACCAAGAAGGTCGCGCCGGACGTGACCTATCGGCCGGTGCCCTATGTCGCGAGCTGGTTCACCGGCATGATCTTCGCCGAAATCGCGCGCCGCACCTTGGCTGCCGGCGGCGACATGTCGGCCAAGGCCATGAAGGCGGCGCTGGAGGGTATTGATGGCTGGGATACCGGCGGCATCATGGGCCTGCCGGTGTCGCTGAAGGGCCATTCGGTGCCGGTCGGCCGGATCTATCAGGTCAAATTCTCGGAAAAGCGCTACGTCCCGGCCTCGGACTGGATCGCGCTGACCTGAGCATTGTCATCATCCGCCGGTGGCCCTGGCGCCCGGTTCGGGGCGCGCGAGGCCACCGGCCCCCGATCTGGAAGTCCGCCCGATGACCGTTGCCGCATCCCGTTCAGATCCCGCAGGCAAGGCAGGGGATCACGCGCCGCCGCTGCTCGACATCGAGAATATCGAGGTCGTCTATAATCACACGGTCCAGGTGCTGCGCGGTTTGTCGATCCGGGTCGCACCCGGCGCGATCGTGGCCCTGCTTGGCGCCAACGGGGCCGGCAAGTCGACGACCCTCAAGACCGTGTCCGGCTTGATCCGGCTGGAGAATGGCGGGCTGACCGCGGGCCATATCCGGTTTCGTGGCCACGAGGCCTGGGGGCGGGCGCCCGACAGCCTGGTGCATGATGGCCTGTTCCACGTGATGGAGGGCCGGCGGGTGTTTGAGGATCTGACGGTCGAGGAGAACCTGATCGCCGCGACCTACGCCCGTAAAGGCGGCCGGCGCGCGTCCGGTGCCGATGCGGGCGATCCGATCGAGATGGTTTATGGCTATTTCCCGCGGCTGAAGGAACGCCGCAAGGGGCTGGCCGGCTATCTGTCGGGTGGCGAACAGCAGATGCTGGCCATCGGCCGCGCCCTGGTCGCCGATCCGCAACTGATCATGCTGGACGAGCCGTCGCTGGGTCTGGCGCCGATGGTGGTGGAGGAGATCTTCTCGATCGTGCTGCGGATCAACCGCGAGCGCGGGACGGCCGTGCTGCTGGTGGAGCAGAACGCCGCGATCGCGCTGGCGGTTGCCGATTACGCCTACATCATGGAAAGCGGCCGGGTGGTCATCGACGGTACGCCGGCCGAGCTTGCAGCCAACCAGGACGTCCAGGAATTCTATCTGGGCCATGGCGGCGAGGACGGTGCCGGCCGGTCGTTCCGGGACATCAAGCATTACAAGCGGCGTAAACGGTGGCTGTCATGACCGAACGGGAGCAGGCGCGCAAGCCGGAAACCATGGCGGTGCCGGTTCTGACCATGCCGCAGATGTTGCGTGAGCATGCACGCCATCAGCCGTCGACGCTGGCGATCCGCCAGAAGGATTTCGGCATCTGGCAGCCGATCACCTGGTCGGGCTATTTCGAGCGCGCCCGCGCTTTCGGCCTGGGGCTGGAGGCGCTGGGGGTGACGGCGGGCGGCCATGTCGGCGTGCTGTCGGAAAACCGCGCCGAATGGGTGATCGCCCAGATGGGGGCGGGGATCATCCACGCGGTCACGGTCGGGGTCTATCCGACCAGCCCGGCCAATGAGGTCGCCTATGTGCTGGCCCATGCCGATGTCGACGTGGTGGTGGTGGAGGATCAGGAACAGGCCGACAAGGTGCTGGACTGCCGGGCGGACCTGCCGCGGCTGCGCCGGATCGTGGTCGTCGACATGCGCGGGCTGAAGGCCTATGACCACCCCGACCTGATCCCGTTCGACGAGGTCGAGCGGCTGGGGGCCGAACGCCACGCGGCCGAACCTGAGCGTGCCGACCGGCTGCTGGATGCCCAGACGCTGGATGACACGGCACTGATGATCTACACCTCGGGCTCGACCGGCAAGCCCAAGGGCGCGGTGATCACCTGGCGCAACATCGTTCACGTGGTGCCGGGGCTGATCGCGCGGCTGTCGCTGGGGCCGGCGGCATCGAGCCTGAGCTATCTGCCGCTGTGTCATGTGGCGGAACAGGCGATGACCAATTTCGCGCCGGTCTATCTGGGCAGCCTGATTTCCTTTGGCGAAAGCCTGCGCACGGTGCAGTCGGATCTGCGGGAAGTGGCGCCGACCTTCTTCATGGGGGTGCCGCGGATCTGGGAAAAGTTGCATGCCGCCATCCATATCAAGATGGCCGAAACCGGGGGCTGGCGCAAAGCGCTCTATGACCGCGCGCTTGCCGATGGCATGGCGTTGGCCTACAAGCCGCGCCGGCAGTGGACCCTGGCCGAACGGTTGCGGTTCCAGATCTGGTATCTGCTGGTCTATCGTGCCCTGCTGAATTTCATCGGGCTGCGGCGCACGCAGATCGCGCTGACCGGTGCGGCACCGATTTCAACCGACATCCTGCGGTTCTTCCGGGCGATCGGCGTGCCGCTGGTCGAGGTTTACGGCCAGACCGAAACCGCCGGCGTGGCGCTGGGGCAGTTGCCCGAGGATCCGCGCCCCGGCACGGTCGGCACGGCGGTCGACGGGGTGGAGGTGAAGCTCGATCCGACCACCAGTGAAATCCTGGTGCGCGGCGGATCGGTCTTTGCCGGTTATTACAAGAACGAGGCGGCGACCCGCGATACGATCCGCGACGGCTGGCTGCATACCGGCGATGTCGGCGAGGAGGTCGACGGCCATATCCGCATCGTCGACCGGATCAAGGACATCATGATCACCGCCGGCGGCAAGAACCTGTCGCCGACCGAGATCGAGAACGCGGTCAAATCCAGCCCCTATCTGAAGGAATGCGTGGTCATCGGCGACCGGCGCAAATTCGTCTCGGCGCTGATCCAGATCGATTACGACACGGTCGCGCGCTGGGCCGAGGAACAGGGCATCGCCTATACCACCTTCCGGTCGCTGGCCGAAAATCCGCGCGTGCGGGCGCTGGTGGAGCAGGAGGTGGCTCGCGCCAATGCCGGCCTGGCGCCGGTCTCGCATGTCCGCCGTTTCCATCTGCTGACCAAGGAGCTGGACCACGACGACGACGAGGTCACGGCGACGATGAAAATCCGGCGCAGCAATGTCTATCGGAAATATGCCGACACCATCGAGAGCCTGTACGCCTGATCTGGCAGGTGATGCCGGATAAAAAAACGGCCCCGACGGGGGAGGCGTCGGGGCCGTTCATGCGGGGTCCGGTTGACTTGCGGCGGCGACGCAATGCCCCTGGGGAGGGGGCCGACGGGCGGGCCGAGGGAGGGCGGCCGGGCCGTCGTTCAGAGCATCGCCGGGGGATCGCAAGTGGGGATCAACCGGCTCCGTCGTCTGGTGTCGCGCAGCTCTCGTGCCCCTGAGGGAGGGCAGGGGGCGAGGCGCAGCAGACACCGTCCTGGTGGTGGAGCCCGCCATGCCGAGGGAGGGCGGCGGAGGGCTCCGGTCGTCTGAAGCGGGGGAAGCGCTTCAGTTAGGCGCGTCGTCGGGCCGAGGGAGGGCAGCCGTTCGACGCGAAACTTGTGACGTCCACGATCAGGCAGGCGCGGCGATCAGGCAGCGGGCCGATCGCCGGCCATTCGTCTGATCAGGCGCCGAAGCCCGCAGCCTCATGGCCATGGCGGCCATGCGAGGCGACCGAGCGGATCTCGCCACGCGAGATGCCGATATCGGCCAGCATGCGGTCGTCGAGCGACTTCAGCTCGGCATAGGTCCGACGCTCCAGGCGCCACCGGACCGTCCGGGCGATCAGGTTCTTGAGCGAGATGACGCCGGGAATGAAGGCGGTCATGACTTTAGTCTCCTTGGTTGCGCCGTCATCGTCCGAGTGATGCCTCTCGACCGGTCGCGTGCCGGCGGGGGGCCGGTCGCGGTTGCTGGGGGCTCGGTCGGGGCGCCTCGTCGGCGGCGCGTCGTATCGTTTCGATGAGCTAGAGATACGCCTGATCGACCGGTTCCGGGAGGGGTCTATTTCGCACTGCAACAATGCAGCTTCTGCATGGCACCAGACCCGTGCGCGATCTGCATGGCTCGTCCATCGTGCCTGCGGCGAGTGATCGGGCTTTGGGAGCGGGCATGTGCCGTGCATAATGAGGCCAGCCGGAGCCGGGGAGGCGCGCCGGCATCCGCCATGTGGAGATGGTGACGGGTGCGGGCGTGCATGGTTCATGGCTGTCGGACCGGCGGCATCAAGGGGCTGCGGACACCGCGGCACTCACAGGGTGATGCGCTGTCGGCATGCCGGCCACCCGGTTCCGATCACAATGACGATCGCAACCAAAATACGAGAGATGGGGAAGCGATGAAGCTCAATCCGATCCGGACCGCCACGGCGGCCGTTGCAGCCACGATGATCGTCGCCGCGGCACCGGCCTGGGCGGCCGGGGCCAAGATCGGCGCCCTGATGCCGCTGACCGGCGACCTGCAGGCCTATGGCGTGGCCTCGGTCACCGGTGCCGAACTGGCACTGGAAGAGATCAACAGCCAGGGCGGCCTGCTTGGCGGCAAGCTCGGCCTTGAGGTCGCCGACACCCAGACCAATGCCCAGGCAGGCGTCGATGCCGCCCAGCGGCTGGTGTCGGTGGCGGGTGTGAACGGCCTGGTCGGTGCATTGTCGTCGGGCGTCAGCATTCCGGTGGCGACCACGGTGTCGGCCACCCGGTCGGTGCCGCAGATTTCGCCGGCCTCGACCTCGCCTGTGATCACCTCGCTCGACGACAAGGACTTCATGTTCCGCTCGGTGCCGTCCGATGCCCTTCAGGGTACCGTGATGGGCAAGCTTGCAGCCGATGAGGGCTACAAGACCGTGTCGATCATGTACATCAACAATGATTATGGCCAGGGTCTGGCTGAAGAGTTCACCAAGACCTTCGAGAAGAATGGCGGCAAGATCGCGGCGTCTCTGGCCTTCGAGGCCGGCAGCGCATCCTATCGCGGTGAGCTCAGCAATGCGTCGAAGGATGGTGCCGAGGCCCTGGTGCTGATCGCCTATCCCGAAAACGGCACCACGGTCGTGCGTCAGGCGCTGGAAGAGGGCCTGTTCAGCAAGTTCGTGTTCTCCGACGGCCTGAAGGCACCTGAGATGTCGTCGGCGATCGGCGAGGAATACCTGAAGGACACGGTCGGCATCGCGCCGGAAGCCCTGGCCGACAGCCCGGCCGCCAAGCTGTTCCGTGAAGCCTATGAGGCGAAGTACAAGGAACTGCCGCCGAAGCCCTATATCGACACCACCTATGATGCGGTCTATGTCCTGGCGCTGGCCATGGAGAAGGCCGGTTCGACCGATGGCACCAAGATCCGCGACGCGCTGCGCGAGGTCGCCAATGCGCCGGGCGAGAAGGTGATGCCGGGTGAGTGGGAGAAGGCGGTGAAGCTGCTGAAGGACGGCAAGGACATCGATTATGTCGGCGCATCGGGTTCGCTCGATTTCGATGCCGCGGGCGATGTGTCCGGCACCTTCGCGATCTATGAGTTCAAGAACGGCACGGTCGAGACGCGCGAGATCGTCGAGCCCAAGCTCTGACCTTCCACACGCCGACAAGCCCCGGCATGCCGGTTCCGACATAACGGGGCCTGCGGTCTGACGAAAACGGCAGCCGGTGCGGTCCGGCTGCCGTTTTCGTGCTTTTCGAGGCCGGCTGGCCTACACAGACAGGCATCAGCAATATATCTTAAAGATGCACCGTCTCTTAGAGATGTGCCGTCCCGTTTCGCGCCGGCCCGTCCCGTTTCGCGCCGGCCCGTCGTTGAAGGCTCCGATTGTCATGCGCCTGACCACGTTTTCCGACTATGCGCTGCGCAGCCTGATCTTTGTGGGCGTGGCACCGGGGCCGCTGGTGACCATCGGCCAGATTGCCGAGGCCTATGGCATCTCGCGCAATCATCTGATGAAGGTGGTCCATCAGCTTGGCCGGCTGGGCTATCTGGAGACCGTGCGCGGCAAGGGCGGCGGGCTCAGGCTGGCCCGTCTGCCGGCCGATATCCGCGTGGGTCAGGTTCTGCGCGAGACCGAGCGGGACAGCAGCCTGCTTGAATGTTTCGAGCCGGGCGGTCATTGCGCGATCCTGCCCGCCTGCACCCTGCGCGGCGCGCTGGCCGAGGCGGAGGAGGCGTTCTTTGCCCATATGGACTGCTATACCCTGGCGGATCTGATCCGGCCGCGCTGCGATCTCGCGGCCCTGCTGCGGCTTCAGGTGCCGGCCGACGCCGCCTGAGGCGTGGCAGGGGGCTGGCTCAGCACCGGCCGTCGCCAAAGGCCGTGGCCATTTATGACGCGCCGTCTTCAACGCCCGGCGTGGCAGCCTTGATCGCCGCCCAGCCCAGGCCGAAGCGGGCCAGATATTTGCGCAGCCGGTCGGCGTCGTTGGGCGCGGTCCTGGCGGCGCGGGAGACAGGAAACAGCACGCGGCCGGCGGCGCTCAGGCTCGGTACCGCCCGGCAGACCCGCACCACCTCGGCAAGCTGCACCCGGTCGAACGGGTCGATCATGGCCAGCCGCCCGGCATCGAGCACGGCCGACAGATCATCGGTCGGGGCTGGTGGTGTGGCTGCCCGCCATTGGCTGGCCAGCCGCGCGATTTCCTCGATCACCACCGCTTCGGTGATCCGCCCCGATGGAGCAAGAGTTGCCATGCGGGTGATCGAGGCGCCGAGATCGCGGAAATTGCCCGACCAGACCGCCGCGGGGCTGGTGGCAAAGGTCAGATAGCGCTGCCGCGCCTCACGATTGAACGACACCTGCCGGCCCTCGCGCTCGGCATGGCGGCGCAGCTCGACATCGATGTTCGGGTCGATGTCTTCAGGGCGGGCGCGCAGGGCCGGCAGGTCGAAACTCCACAGATTGATCCGGGCCAGCAGGTCGTCGCGGAAGCGGCCGGCGTGCACCGCCTGGCCAAGATCGCGATTGGTGCCGGCGATCAACTGGAACCGGCTTTCCGCCTCGCGATCACTGCCGACCGGCAGGAAGCGGCGATCTTCGACCGCGCGCAGGATCATGGCCTGTTCATCCAGGCCCAGTTCACCGATTTCGTCCAGAAACAGCACACCGGCATTGGCGGCTTTCAGCAGGCCGGCGCGGTCGGTGACGGCGCCGGTGAAGGCGCCGCGGACATGCCCGAACAGGGCCGACATCGCCGCATCGCCGCGCAGCGTGGCACAGTTCACCTCGACCAGCGGTCCTGCGATCTGCCGGCGGGCCTTCTTCAGCGCATAGATCCGCCGGGCCAGATGCGATTTGCCGGCGCCGGTGGGACCGGTCAGCAGCACGGGTGCCGCCGACCGGATCGCCACCTGTTCGATACGGTCGATCAATTGGTTGAACGCGGCATTTCGCGTCTCGATACCGGCTTTCAGGACCGACACACCCTCGGCCTCTTCGGCGCGGAAGCGCGTGGCGATCCGGTCATAGCGCGACAGATCGATATCGACGATGGTGTGGCTGCCGGGGCTGTCATCCCGGTCACGCGCCTTGGGTGGTGAGATCTGCAACAATCTGGCCGGAATATAGCGGGCTTCGACCAGCAGGAACCAGCAGATCTGCATCACATGCGTGCCGGTGGTGATGTTGATCAGATAGTCTTCCGTCTCGGTATCGAATGGATAGCGGCGCGCGAAATCATGCAGAGCCGCATAAACCTCTTCCAGATCCCACGGGTTGGTCAGCGATATCAGATGCGGGCGTAGCGTCAATGCCGGTGCCACCTCGGCGATGTCACTGGCCAATTGCTGATACAGACCCTGCGAATGGGTGTCATGGATCAGCTCCAGCCGATCGAGCCCGATGGCGGCCGCCTGCTGGCAGAGCGAGATGGTCGGTCGCCAGCGCTTCCAGCGGGCAGGCGTGCGGCCGGCATCCAGCGTGGTGCCGACAAAACCCAGAGCGACACGGCGCTTGGCCATAAGGGCGATCCCACAGGATAAGAAACGAGACAGGTGGATAATTCACGGGCCCGATGCGGGATGCAAGCCCGGCGCATGCGGTTGCTGTTTATAGATGTCGGAACAAGGTGTTATGGCGTGGCGCGCGCGGCCGGGCCTGAACCGGCACGCTTCTGGCAAAGCTGGCCCTGTTGACACCTCTTGAGACGACCACCGGGCAGCCGTCCGACCAGAAGGATCAAAACCATGAGCGGCAGCTATGATCTGTTGAGCCAGGTCTATGAACCCGCGCGCCATGCCGGTGCCGCACCGGTGAAGATGTGGACCCGGGGCGTGCCGGTGGCGGATCTGCCGATGCAGCAACTGCTGAACACGGCCTCGCTGCCCTTCATCTACAAATGGCTGGCGGTGATGCCCGACGTTCATTTCGGCAAGGGATCGACCATCGGATCGGTGATCCCCACCCGGGGCGCGATCATTCCGGCGGCGGTGGGGGTGGATATCGGCTGCGGCATGATGGCGGTGCGCACCTCGCTGACCGCGGCCGATCTGCCGGACACGCTGGCACCGTTGCGCACGGCGCTGGAGCAGGCCGTGCCGCATGGCCGCCATGTCGGGCGGGGCAAGCGCGATACGGGATCCTGGGCCGTTCCGCCTGAGGCCGCCACCCGTGCCTGGGCGGATCTGGCGCCGGATTTCGACCGGATCACCGATCGTCATCCGGCACTCGCCAAGGCCAATGCGCTGGTGCATCTGGGCACGCTCGGCACCGGCAATCACTTTCTGGAAATGTGCCTGGATGAAGCCGACCGGGTCTGGTTCATGCTCCATTCCGGATCGCGCGGCGTGGGCAACATGATCGGCACCCATTTCATCGCGTTGGCCAAGCGTGAGATGGAGCGGTTCTTCATCAACCTGCCCGATGCCGATCTGGCCTATCTGGCCGAGGGCACCGAGCATTTCGACGATTATGTGCAGGCGGTGGACTGGGCGCAGCGTTTCGCGATGGCGAACCGCGCGGTGATGATGACCCACGCGATCGCGGCCGCGCGCCAGGTCTTCGACCGGCCGTTCACGGCGCATCTGGAAGCGGTGAACTGCCACCACAACTATGTGGCGCGCGAGCGGCATTTCGGCCAGGAGGTGCTGGTGACGCGCAAGGGTGCGGTGCGGGCGGCCGAGGGGGTGATGGGCATCATCCCCGGATCGATGGGGGCGAAGTCCTTCATCGTCCGCGGGCGCGGCAATGCCGACAGCTTCTGCTCGTGCGCACATGGTGCCGGTCGGGTGATGTCGCGGACCGAGGCTCACCGTCGCTTCACGCTGGATGACCATCTGCGCGACACCGCCGGCGTCGAATGCCGCAAGGATGCCGGGGTTCTGGACGAAACCCCGCGTGCCTACAAGGATATCGACGCGGTGATGGCGGCTCAGGCCGATCTGGTCGAGATCGTCCACACGCTGAAGCAGGTGGTGTGCGTGAAGGGGTGAGGGCCGCGCCCCGTCAGATCACGCCGATCAGGCGCAGCCACAAGGCCTGTAACGGCCACAGGACCAGGATGGTGATGGCGGCGGTGATCAGGCACAGCCGCGCCACATCCCGCG
Organism: Tistrella arctica; assembly: GCF_039630945.1. NCBI lineage: Bacteria > Pseudomonadati > Pseudomonadota > Alphaproteobacteria > Geminicoccales > Geminicoccaceae > Tistrella > Tistrella arctica. The sequence continues at coordinate 256,117 of NZ_JBBKTV010000005.1, read as the reverse complement.
CCGGCAGCGGCCCGATCAGGATCGCCATCATCAGCGGCGGCGCCTGATAGGGCAGAACGACGGTGGAGAAGCCCGCGACCTGGGCCGCCAGGATGGCGGCGGTGCTGAGCCCGGTGGCGGCGCTGAGATCGCTGGTGAGCGGCGTGAGAACCGCCGGCACGCCGGACAGGGTGGTTGCAAAGGCGATCGCGGTGGCAAGCCCGCTCATCCGGGCGAAATTGCCGATCGCCTCACCCGGCACCAGCCCGGCCGCATCCAGCAGCACGCCGGCCAGCCAGCCGCCGAGCCCGGCATGGACGATCAGCGCGCCAAGGCCGATGATGCCGGCCGCATAGAACACCGGTTCCATGTTCAGCGTCTGCAGGGCACGCGGCGGCAGGAAGCCCGATCGCGGGATCAGGCAGATCACCGCCACCGTCATGCTGATCCAGGCCGGCGAGATGTGGTGCAGCGCGTCGGTCATCCAGAAGCACAGCGCCAGACCCAGCAGGCCCGCCAGCCGGCGCTGCGCGTGCGTCATCGGCGCCGGGGTCGCGGGGCGGCCGGCCATCGCCACCCGGTCGCGGCCATAGAGCGCCAGCAGCACACCGGCCAGCACGACCGTCTTCAACAGCCCGAGCACTGGAAAATTCGTCACCAGATAGGACGAGAAGGTCGGCACCGGCCCCGATGCCGCCTCGATGATGCCGACCATCACATTGTTGGGCACATTCGCGGGCAGGATGGTGAAGGATGGCAGGAAGGTGCCGATCACCCCGGCCAGCATCAAGCCGGTGTGGCGGCGCGTGCCGGCCGTGAAGCCCAGATGTTCGCCCAGAGCGGCCAGAACCGGCAGGATCAGCACGATCCGGCCCATGGCCGAGGGCATCAGGAAGGCCATGACCAGCCCGAAGATCAGGCAGCCGAGCAATGCGCCGCGATAGGTGCCGCCCACCCGCCGGGCCAGATGGCCGGCGATACAGGCGCCGAGCCCGCTCTGGCGCACCGCGACCCCGATCACCAGCCCTGAGAAGATCAGCCAGAAGGCCGAGGAGGTGAGCCCAGAGAACACCACCTCGGGTGGTGCCAACCCGGTGAGCATCGCGATGGTGAAGAAGCCGAGGGCGGTGACCGCTTCAGGCAGCAGCCCGGTCGCCCACAGCCCCAGCGTCGCCACGACAAGCGCCGCGGCGGTGGCCGCCTCCGCCGTCAGCCCGCCGGGATGCAGGCCCAGTTCCGGCAGCGCGCGCACGCTCAACGATGCGATCAACAACAGGCCGGCGATGATGGCGGGCAGACGCGGGCGGCGGGCTGAAACGGCATGCATCGCGGTCTCGATCTGTGGGTGGAACGACGAGACCACAGGATTTCCGGTTCCGCCGCCGCCTGCAAACGCCGGTATGCCATGGCAGGGATGCGCGGCGGTCGGCGCGCATCCCGAAACAGGAACGGGGATGGCACGATCGCCATCCCCGTTCCTGGCTTTCTTGATCAGCGATCCGGTCAGCGCACCATGCGGCGATGCGATTTCGGGTCCGCCTGCGCGGTCCGGCCGCGACGATACAAGCCTTCTTCCGACAGCAGGCCGGCGGGGCGGGTCAGCAGGATCACCTGCAACAGAATGCCGATCAGCAGCAGGCGCAGGGCGCCGGCCTGGGTCGTCAGACCGGCCGGCAGAACCTGACCGATGACGAATTCGCTGCCCGACCACAACACCCAGATCGCGAAGGCGCCAAGGATGGCACCGCGGTTGTTGCCGCTGCCGCCAGCGATCAGCATCACCCAGACCAGGAAGGTGCCGACTTCCGGCATGAAGGCTTCCGAACTGATGAAGCCGATGAAATGAGCATAGAGCCCGCCGGCCAGCCCCATCAGCGCCGCGCCGAACACGAAGGCCTGGATGCGGAAACCGACGACGTTCTTGCCGGCGGCCGCCGCCGTGTCCTCATTCTCGCGGATCGCCCGCAACACCCGGCCCCAGGGCGACAGGCGGGCGCGTTCGATCAGCAGATAGACCACCACCACCAGCACCAGAACCAGTGCCAGATAACCCAGCTCGAAATAGCCGCTGTCGAAGAATGGCCGCGGAATACCGGGCACGCCGCGCACGCCATTGGTCAGCCAGGCCTCGTTCTTCAGGAACAGGCGGACGATCTCGGCGATGCCGATGGTGGCGATGGCCAGATAATCGGCCCGCAGATTGAGACAGATCAGCCCGATGAACAGGCCGAGCAGCCCGGCCACGATCATGCCGCCGATCAGCCCGACCGGCAGGGGCAGCCCGAAGCCGCCCAGATAGGTGCTGCTGGGTGGGCCGGTCAGGATCGCCGAGGTATAGGCGCCCAGCGCATAGAAGGCGACGATGCCGAAATTGAACTGTCCCGACAGCCCCCATTGCACGTTGAGCGCCAGACAGACGATGGCGTAGATACCAACCGAGGTAAGGAAGAAGACCGCATAGGTGGTAAGGCCCCCCATTTCCATCAGACCTTCCTCCCCGAGAACAGGCCGGTCGGGCGGACCAGCAGCATCAGAACCATGATGGCGAAGGCGACCGCCGGCTTATAGGCCGGCGATATGAAGGTGGTCGACCATTCCTGCACGATGCCGATCACCAGCCCGCCGGCGATGGCGCCGTAAGGGCTGCCGATGCCGCCCAGAATGGCGGCCGCGAACACCGGCAGCAGGATGTTCCAGCCCATGGTCGGGTGCAGGCGGGTGTCCATGCCCAGCAGCACGCCGGCGGTGGCCGCCAGCGCGATGCCGATGCCCCAGGTCCAGACCACGATCCGGTCGACCGAGATGCCGGTGACCTGCGCCAGATCGCGGTTGTCGCTCATCGCGCGCATCGCCTTGCCGACCCGGGTCTTCTGCAGAAACAGATGCAGCGCCAGCACCAGGGCCGCGGCAATGCCGACGATCATGAAATGCGCCGGCTTGATCCGGAAGTCGCCGAAGCGATAGGGCATCTGGATGCCCGACTGATAGACCTGGGTTTCCGAGCCGAACACCATCTGCAACAACGCCCGCAGGATCAGAGCGGTGCCGACCGACGAGATCAGCAGGATGACCGGCTGGGTCTTGCGCAACCGGCGATAGATGGTCTGGTCGATGGCGATCGCGAACAACACCGCGCCCGCGGCGCCGAAGGGCAGGGCGATGATCGGCGGTATGCCGAAGGTGGTGACGATGCCTAAAGAGATATAGGCGCCCAGGGTCATGAAGTCGCCATGGGCGAAATGTGGGAAGCGCAGGATGGCATAGATCAGAGACAAGCCAACCGCGCCCAGCGCGAAGATGCTGCCCAGAACAATGCCATAGATGGTGAGCTGAATAAGATCGGTCATTCTGCCTGACCTCCGCCCAGGAACATCTCGGCCACCTCGCGATTGTCGAGCAAGGCCGACCCGGTGTCGGTGAAGCGGTCGCGACCCTGAACCAGAACATAGCCGCGATGCGACATGGCCAGGGCCTGCTTGGCGTTCTGCTCGACCATCAGGATGCCGACGCCCAGTTTGTTGATCTTGATGATGTTCTGAAACATCTGGTCAATGATGGCGGGTGCGAGACCCGCGGTCGGTTCGTCCAGCAGCAGCAGCTTGGGTTCAAGCATCAGCGCCCGGCCCATCGCCACCATCTGGCGTTGACCGCCCGACAGGGAACCCGCCGGCTGGCGGCGCTTTTCGCGCATCACCGGGAACAGGTCATAGATCCGTTCCATGGTCGGGCGGATGTCATCGCGGCGGATGAAGGCGCCCATTTCCAGGTTTTCCTGAACCGTCAGGGTCGGGAAAACATTGTTTTCCTGCGGCACATAGCACATGCCGTGATGGACGATGCGGTCGGGCCGCAGATTGGTGATATCGGTGCCCTGAAAGCGGACATGGCCCTGGCGGATCTTCACCAGACCGAACACCGCCTTCATGGCCGTCGACTTGCCGGCACCGTTGGGGCCGATGATGACGACGATCTCGCCCTCATCCACCCGCATGTTGATGCCGTTCAGGATGTCCACTTCGCCATAGCCGCCGCGGACGCCCTCGACTTCGAGCAGAGCCATTCTGTTCCTCGTTCGACTGCGTGTGCGTCACGCCTTGCGGCGGAAGGCTTCCGGATCACCGGCCGATCCCAGATACGCATCCAGAACCGTCTGGTTGGCGCGGATCTCGGCCATGGTCCCCTGGGTCAGCACGGTGCCCTGCGCCATCACGATCACCGGATCGCACAGTTCAGCCACCAGGTCCATGTCATGCTCGATGATGCAGAAGGTCATGCCGCGCTCGCGGTTGAGCGTGCGGATGACATCGGCCAGCTTGACCAGCAGGGTGCGGTTGACGCCGGCCCCCGGTTCATCCAGCAGCACCAGCTTGCAGTCGTCGACCATCATGGTGCGGCCCAGTTCCAGCAGCTTCTTCTGTCCGCCGGACAGGTTGGCCGCCAGCTCGCCGGCAACATGGGTGATCTCCAGGACGTCGAGCACCTCCATCGCCTTGCGGCGGATGACGGCATCCTGTCGCTTCACCCGGCCCCAGGCGGTCCAGGCGGCGATCAGGCTTTCGCCCGCCTGATTCGGCGGCACCATCATCAGGTTTTCGAGCACCGTCATCCGGCCCAGCTCATGCGGGATCTGGAAGGTGCGCACCACGCCCATGTCGAACAGCCGGTGCGGCTTCATGCCGGTGATGTCGCGGCCTTCCAGCAGCACGCGGCCGCTGGTCGGCGGCAGGGCACCGGCGATGATATTGAACAGCGTGCTCTTGCCGGCACCATTGGGCCCGATCAGGCCGGTCACGGAACCTTTCGGCACGTCGAGCGAGCAGTCATCGACGGCCGCAAGGCCCCCGAAGCGCTTCACGAGGTTTTGTACGGAAATCAAGGCCGACATCGCTTCCATATGTCGAAGTTGGCCGCATGTCGCCGCATCGTCCCGCGGGGGCCGGACGGCGGGCGACGGTTGCCCCTGATGGAATGCTGCGCGCTCAGGTTTCGCGCGTCCAGCCGTTACATGATCGGACAGGCTTGCGGTGCATCATTTCTCCCCCAGCACCGGGCCGATCCATGCCCTCCCTGGAAGGCTTCGGACCTAAGTAACCAAACCGCCGCGCGGTGGCAACACCGAAACCAGCGCGCTGCGTTCGACATCGATTCCGAGGTTTCGGCCGCATGTTTCGCCAATTCAGGCGGCGGTTTGCGTCCTGTTTATTTCAGAGGGACATGTCGCGGTCTGGGCGGCGGATCAGAAACGTGCCGTTGTGCGCCGCAAAAGAAATTTTGTGCGCCGGCAGGCCGTCCTTCGACCTCACTTTGTTCAAGAATTGGTATACCGAAATGCGGCCTGTCATTGCAGCGATCCTGTGGGAGCAGGCAAGGAACCGACCGCCGCATGCGGGGCAGAGCCGGCCTTTCGACCGTCACGTCTACATCCATAACATGAAATATATGTCATGACATGCGACTTAAGATTGCTGTATCGCAGCGAATTCGCCGACATATAATGCAGCGCCTGGGCGCATTCGCTACCGGGTTGCCGGATGCGGCACAGGCCTCCTTCCTGGCAATGATGGGCTGTCATACATGCTGAAGTCGGCATTGAGCCGTTTGACCGGCACCCTGCACCGGCCGGTGCATGTCAATCGACCTTCGCTGCAGGTTTTCCCGTCGCTCGACGTGACCCGTGTCGCGACCGAATTGCGCCTGGAGGCGGAGGGGCGGACACGAGGCGCCGCCGACCAGCCCCCGACCGACAGTCTGGTTCCTGACGACATGGAGGCGCGGGTGGCCGAGGAGGTCAGCGCCCAGAACAACCGCGCTTTTGAGATCTATGAGGAACAGCTTCACACCTATTCCGAGCGGCTGGGCGGGCTGGCCTTCGAGGACCGCTTCAACGAGATCCGGCTGGCCGCGCCGGAATGTCTGTCGGAATTCCGTGCCGAGGCGGCCAAGGGGCTGGACGAGCTTCACGGCCTGCGCCGCCATCTGCGCGAGACCGAGGCTGAGCGCGACGACTTCCGATCCCGCCATGGGTTGAAACGGGTGGCGCGGGTGCACACGCCCCTGCGTCGCGGCCTGTCGATCGCGGTGATCGTGTTGCTGCTGCTGATCGAGACGATCGCCAATGGCAGCTTCCTCGCGGCCGGCAATCAGGCGGGGTTGCTGGGTGGCGCCCTTCAGGCCCTGGTGTTCGCGGCGTTGAACATCGGTGTCGCCTTCTTTCTGGCGTATTGGGGGGTGTCGCGTCTGGCGCATCGCCATGGCGCCGTCAAGATCGTCGGCGTTCTGGCGTTGCTGCTGTATGTGATACTCGCGGCGGTGATCAATCTGGCGCTGGCCCATTACCGAGAAGCGGCGGAGATGCTGACGGATGGCGCCGGACGCGAGGTGATGCGGCGACTGATCGAGGCGCCGTTTGTGATGGGCGACATCCAGTCATGGATCCTGTTCGGCATCGGCCTGCTGTTCTCGATCGCGGCCTTCGCCGACGGCTGGCAGTTCCGCGATCCCTACCCGGGTTATGATGGCGTCCAGACCCGCCTGGATACGGCCCGTGCCGCCTATACCAGCCGCAAGATCGATCTGATCGACGCCCTCGATGATATCCGGAAGGGCTATGGCGAGAGGCTGGGCGAGGTGAGCCGCGACCTGTCGGAGCGGCGCAAGGATTACGACACCATCATCGCCAGCCGCCAGCGTCTGCAAAGCCTGTTCGAGCAATCACAGGTTACCCTGGATGCCGCCGGCACCGCGCTGCTCCGGATCTATCGCACCGCCAATCAGGCGGCGCGCACGACACCGCCACCAGCGCGGTTTGCCGAGGGCTTCGGGCTTCAGCGGATCCCGGCCACGATTTCAAGGTTGGATGAGACCGATCGCGAGGCGTTGAACGCGGCGATCCGCAGCGCCCAGCAGGTGCTGGAGGCGGGCATCGTCGAGATCAACGATGCCTTCACACAGGCGGTGGAGAAGTATCGCCAGCTCGATACCCTGGTGCGGGAGGCCGAAGATGGCACGGCGGCGTAGACGGCGTGGCGCCGCCCGTGATGTCGGCGGCCTGATCGGGCTTGCCGTGGTGACCCTGGCGGTATGCGGAATCCTGGGGGGCGGCGCCTATCTTTGGGCGACCAGCACGCCGCGGCCCGATCTGGACCCGGTGACCCTGTGCCCGGTCGACGGGCCGCGCGCGATCACCGTGATCCTGATCGACAGTTCCGACCCGCTGCCCGACATCACCCGGCGCGAGGTGCTGGTGCATCTGTCGGACATCGCCACCACCGCCCCGGAACATGGCCGGGTGGATCTGCGGGTTCTGGTGCCGGAGGCGGCCGAAAGCCGCTTGCTGTTCAGCCGCTGCAATCCGGGTGACGGCAGTGGTCTGGATGAGTGGACAGCCAATCCGGCGATGGCCCGCAAGCGCTGGGTCGCCGCGTTCGAGACGCCGCTTGCGGCCGCGCTCGACAAGAGCCTGGCGCCGGTGGAGGGTGCTGTGTCGCCGATCATGGCCACCATCCAGCAGATCGCCGTCGACAGCTTCACCGGCCGGGCGGTGAAGGATCTGCCCAAGACCCTGGTCGTGGTGTCGGACATGATCGAGAACACGCCGTCTTATTCACAATATCGCGGCGATCTGTCGTTCAGCCGCTTCGCGGCTTCTCCGGCCCATCGCCGCTATCGCACCGATCTGACCGACGCTGCGGTGACCCTGTTCTATCTGGAGCGGGCGACGGCACGGATCGACAGCGTCGCCCATGTCGAATTCTGGGCCCGATGGGTGACCGAGAATGGCGGCAGTTTCACGCGGGCGCGCAAATTGCAGGGAGCCGGGTGAATGGCGGGGCATCGCACCGAGACCCTGACCGGGCCGGTCGTCTTCGGGTTGTTCGTGATCGCCGGCATGGGCTTCATCGGCACGGCCAAGCTGCTGATGCTGGGGCCGGTTCTGGTGACCGGCCTGCCGGTCGCGATGATGCTGATCTATGCCGGCTGCCTGATCGCGTTCCGGCGGCTGCGGCTGCGCAGCGATCAGGCGGGCGACAACCTGTATTACATGGGCTTCCTGTTCACGCTCACCAGTCTTGGCGTGTCGCTCTATCAGTTCACGGCCGATGGCTCGGCCGATGACATCATCCGCAATTTCGGCATCGCTCTGGGCTCGACCATCGCCGGGGTGCTGCTGCGGGTGATGTTCAACCAGATGCGGCCGGACCCGGTGGAGGTGGAGCATGTGGCGCGCATCGAGATGTCCAACGCCGCCCGCCGGCTGCGCCGCGAACTCGACGACACGGTGCGCGAGTTGTCGCATTTCCGCCGTGCCACCGAACAGGTGATGGCGGAAGGCTTCGACGAGATCCTCACCACCACCCGCACGGTTTCCGAGCGCCTGCTGGCCGAGATTACCGAGACCAGCCAGCGCGTGGCCCAGCCGCTGGAGGCCGCCTCGCAATCGTCGCGCGCCACGCTCGACACGCTGACCACCCGGGTGTCCGACACGCTGGGCGGTGCCGCGCGCAAGCTGGCCGACGATACCGACGGGCTGTCGGCCAATGCCGGGCGGGTGTCGTCGTCGCTTGCCGCGACCGCCGAGCGGCTGACCGCGATGCAGACCCCGGAACAGGTGATCCAGATCCGGCTGGAGCCGGCGGTGGAGGCACTTGCCGCCGCGGCCCGGTCGGTGGGGGCCAGCACGCGCGAGAATACCGAGGCGCTGGCGACGGTTCTGGCGCGCAGCGACGCCCAGACCGCCGCCCGCGATGCGGATGTCGCCCGGCGCGACGAGGACCGCGACGCGCTGATCAGCCGGCTGGAGGCCACATTGGGCCAGACCGCCGCGGCGTTGACCGCCCTGAATACGCAAAGCGAGACCCAGGCCCGCCGCCACGAGGCCGAGGCCGCACGCATCATGGGCGCGGTGTCGGGGCTGGCTGCCACCACAGCCGCCGATCGGGCGCGCGATGCCGCCCGCGACGATGCGCGTGACGCCCTGCTGCGCGAGGTGGCCGCCGTGATGCAGGCGACGTCGCAGCGCGTGGTGGCGCTGGCGGCGCGGGCCGACAGCCAGTCGGCCGAGACGGTCGCCATGTTCGAAACCATCCAGAACGTGCGCGGCCGGTTGGACACCCTGCAGGCCGAAAGGGCGGCCGATGATGCGGCGCAGTAATGCCGGCTTCTCCCATGGTGGCCCATCCGATGGCGGCCCATCCGATGGTGCGGTGCGGAGCAACGCCGCATCCTATCGCCGTGGCATCGTGCTGGGTCTCACCATGGCCGAGATCATGCTGCTGCTGGTGTTCTGTCTGATCATCGTGGCATCGGCGGTGTTCGCGCGCGATGCCCGCACCATTGCCCGGATGCGCGACGATCTGGCCGAGGCGCGGGTCGAGCGCGAGCGTCTGCTGGCCGAGGCGCAGGTGATGACCCAGATGCTGAACACCCGCCCCGAAATCCCGGCCGACTGGCAGGAGGTGACCCGGGCCGCGGCCGCGGCCCGGCAGTTCGCGCAGACCGGGCTGACGGTGAGCGAGGCCGCGCGGGCCGCCCCCTATTGGCAGGCATTGGCGCCGGCGGCAGAGGCCGGCACCAGCCCGGCCGCGATGGTCGGGCAACTGGCCGAGGCCGCGGCCCTCGATGCCGCGCGCGCGGCGCATGACCTTACCGGCATGACACCCGACGAGATGGCGTCACTGGCGGCCGAGGCGCGCGCGGCCCGAACCGCCGCCGCCGAGCGGTCGGGCGACGGCGAACACCGCTGGCCGCCGATCATCAATCTGAGCGAGGCCGGAGGCTATTCCTTCGCGATCGGCAGCGCCCGGATCGCGCCGGACTTCCAGGCGATGCTGCAAGGCGATGTGGTGAAACAGTTGCTCGACCTCACCAGCCGCTATCGGGTGGATGTGATCGAGGTCATCGGTCATACCGACGAACAGACCATGGGCCGGGGCGTCTCGAACCTGGATCGCACGCTGCTGCCGGTCCTGCAGGCGCGCGCGCAGCCGGGCCAGTTGCAGCCCGGCGACAATGCCGGGCTCGGCATGGCGCGCGCGGCATCGGTGGTGGATATCCTGAAGGCCGATCCGCGACTGAAGGGGCTGACCATCCTGCCATTGTCGGCCGGACAGGCGATCATGCCCGGCGATCATCTGGCCGATGGCACCAGCACCGGCGACGTCAAGGAACGCCGCCGTATCGAAATCAGGGTGCGGCGATCGACGGCGATGGAAGGATGACCGGGCGAGGCCGGGGCGGCTGCGTCATCCGGCGCCGAATGCGGCGGCCCGCGCAAGGATGCGCTCAGACCGCTTGAGATGGGGCACGTCGACCATGCGGCCATCGAGCGCCACGACGCCGCTGCCGGGCGCGTTGCGAAACGCATCGACGATCCGGCGCGCCATGGCGATATCCTCGGCAGACGGCGTGAAGCAGCGGTTGATGACCGGCACCTGCGCCGGGTGGATGGCCATCTTGCCGGTGAAGCCATCGCGCTGTGCGGCAAGGCATTCGGCTTCCAGTCCGGCCAGATCGCGGATATCGGTCCAGACCGTGTCGACCGGCTGGACACCGGCGGCAACGGCGCCGGCCAGCATCAGGTTGCGGGCCAGGGCATAGGGGCCGGTCAGCCGGCCGTCGCCGTCACGGGATGTGGCGCTGCCAAGATCGGCCGAAAGGTCTTCGGCACCCCAGGCGAGGCCGGCAAGGGTGTTGCCGAGCCCGCCATAGCTGCCCAGCCCGAACAGGGCGGACGCGGTTTCCGTGGCGATGGCCAGAACCGGCGGGCAGGCCGCGCCCACAGCGTCGGTCAATGTCGCCAGTTGTTGAATGCAGGCCCCGCCCAGCGCCTTGGGCAGAACCAGCCCGTCGGGCCGGCCGGCCATGACGGCGGCGATATCCGCTTCCGCCAGCCCGCTTGTCAGCGCATTGATCCGCACCCACAGCTGAACGCCATCCCGTTCCATGTCGAGCGCCGCGCGGCAGGCATCACGGGCCCCGGGCTTGGCCTCCGGGGCCACGGAATCCTCCAGATCGATGATCACGGCATCGGCGCCGGCGCGGCGCGCTTTCGCGATCATCGACGGCCGGTCCGCCGGTACGAACAGCCATGATCTCATCACATCGCTCCATCGTCGGGTCGCGCGCGCATCAGACCGGTGCGCCGGCAACTGGCAACCAATATGCCATCCTGATTGTAGGCGCGGTGGTCGAAGTCCACGATCCCCTGTCCGGGCCGCGACCGCGAGGGCCGCGCCGAGATGATCGTGGTCTCGACCCGGATCGTGTCGCCGTGAAACAGCGGGTGGGGAAACCGCACATCGGTCATCCCCAGATTGCCCAGCGTGGTGCCGAGCGTGGTCTCGTGCACCGAGATGCCGATCATCATGCCCAAAGTGAGCAGGGAATTGACCAGCGGCCGGCCCCATTCGCTCGCCGCCGCGAAATGGCGGTCTATATGCAGCGGCTGCGGGTTCATGGTCTGCACCGAGAAGCCGACATTGTCGGCCTCGGTGATCGTGCGGGTGATGGCGTGCCGGATGACGGTGCCGGGCACGAACTCTTCAAGCCAGAGGCCGGCCATGGTGTCAGATCTCCGCAATGGTGCTGGCGAGCCGCACGATGCCGCGCGCGGCCAGATCGCGGGTATCGGCGGCAGCATAGCCCAGTTCGGTCATCAGGGCGCCGGTATCCGCGCCCAGTTCCGGCGGTGCCTGGTCTGCGGCCAGGTTTATGCCGCGCATGGTGACGGGCTGGGGGACCGACCGGACGCGGGCTGGGAGCGGGTCGGTCGGCTGGAAGAAACCCACCGCCGCGAGATGCGGGTCGGTCAGCAGATCCTGCAGCGAACTGACCCGCGAATGGGGCACGTCGAGCCGCTGGAAGGTCGCGATCCAGTCGTCGGTGCTGCGCGTGAGCATGGCTGCGGCGAGCACTTCATACATCTGGGCCGCATGGCGGGAGCGGTCGGTCGCATCGGCGAACCAGGGCTGCCGGACGACGTCGTCCTGGCCGAGTTCGGCGAAGGTCCGCCGCCAATGCGCCTCGGTATAGGGCAGCACGGCAAGCCAGCCATCGGCTGTCTGGAACGGCCGGCGCTGCCGGTTCAGCAGGCGCTGATAGCCGGGGGCCGCCGTCTCGGAAAAGCTGGCGGCGGCAAGATGCTCGGTCATGACGAAGGCGCTCAGCACCTCGAACATCGGCACCTCGATCTCGACGCCCCGGCCGCTGTCGCGGCGGCCATACAGCGCCATCGCGATCGCGTTGGCCGCATAGAGGGCGGCGATCTTGTCGGCGATGACCCCGGGGACATAGGCGGGCTCGCCGCCGATATGGACCGGCAGCCCGGCAATGCCGGATGCCGCCTGGATCACGTCGTCATAGGCGGGCCGTGCCGCATAGGGCCCCCGGCTGCCGAAGCCGATCGCCGAGCAATAGATCAGGCGGGGGTTGAGCGCGCACATCTCGGCCGGGCCGAAGCCCAGGCGGTCGATGGCCGCCAGGCGCATATTGTGCAGGAAGACATCGGCCCTGGCCACGAGCCGCCGCAGCACCTCGCGGCCTTCCGCGGTCTTCAGGTCGATGGCGATGCTGCGCTTGTTGCGGTTGCAGTTGACGAACATAGCGCTTTCGCCGGTATCGGCGCGCGGATCGACATAGCGCGCCAGATCGCCTTCAGGTGCCTCGACCTTGACGACCTCGGCACCGAAATCGGCGAGAATCTGACCGGCCATCGGCCCGAGGACGATGGTCGACAGCTCGACCACCCGGACGCCCTTCAGAAGATCCAGCATATCGCCTCCTTGTCAGTGGATCGGCGGCGGCCATGGAGCCGCCGCCGTCCGGGTCAGTTGCCCTGCTTGCGCAGTGCGGCGACTTCGGCACGGAAGTCGGCGAGGATCTCGCTGCCCTTCTTGCCGCGGGCGTCCAGCGCCTTTGCCCAGTGGTCGGCCACGCTGGAGAAGCCGTTGTTCAGACGGGTCTTGTCGTCGGCGCTCAGCGTGAAGACATCGGCGCCGCCGGCGGCGAGCTTGTCGGCCAGTTCACCCTCGGCCTGATCGAAGGCTTTGCAGGCGCTTTCCGTCACCGCGCGCCCGGCCCGGGTCAGCACGTCCTGCATGTCGGCGGGCAGGCTGTCCCACTTCTTCTGCGAGATGGAATAGGTGATGCCGACGGTTCCGAAATTGGCGCCGCGCGTGGCCGAGCCGACAATCTCGTCGAGACCATAGGAATAGGTCGAGGTGAAGGGCAGAAGCGCCCCGTCGATCGTGCCCTTGGTCATGGCATCGAAGATCTCGGGCGGGGTCATCCGCACCGGGACGCCGCCGATCGCCTGCAGCGATAATTCCATCGCGCCGGGGTTGGAGCGGATCTTCTTGCCGGCGATGTCGCCAAGCGACCCCACGCCGGCGCGCTTCGAGAACACCGCCTGATAGGGCGACAGCGCCACGTTATAGAGCACCCGCACGCCGTTGGGCCTGAATTCGAGCGTGTCGAGTTTGCCGCCCGGACGCACGAGTTCGGCAAAGGCCAGCGAGCCCTCGCAGGATGACGCGATCTCGCCCGGAAGCTCGACGACACCGCCAAGCGGCATCTTCTCCGACACATAGGACGGCACGATATAGCCGATATCGGCGATGCCGGCCTGGGTGATGGCCAGCATGTCCTTGGCCTTGGCCAGTTGCTGGGCCGGGTAGTGCTCGAAGGCGATCCGGTCGCCCAGTTCCTGTTTCACCGTCTCGATGAACAGGTTGGTCGTGTTGCGGGTGATGATGTGATCGGCCGGCAGGCTGTCGGCGATCTTCAGCGTCACCTCTTGTGCCAGCGCCGGTGCGGCGGTGACCGTCAGCGCCGCGAGGCAGCCCAGGATGCGGAATGCGGGTGTCATTCTTGTTTGTCCTCCCTTGTGTCGTTCGTTCGGGTGTCTGTCAGCACTCGACCCGGGCGCCCTCGCCATAGGGCGGGCCATAGGCGATCAGCACCCGCACCGGCTCGTCGCCGATGGCGATGAAGGTGTGCGGCATGTCGGCGGGGAAGAAGCACGACTGGCCGGGGCCGATCTCGCGGGTGAACCCGCCGACCTCGACCCGGGCATGGCCGTCGAGCATCCAGCAGAACTGCTCGATCCCCGGGTGGTAATGCGGCGTGGCGCCCTGGCCCGGCTCGATGGTGCCGATCAGCACCTCCAGATGGGTGGCGCCGGTATCCGCCGACACCAGCCGGCGGTTGACGGTGCCGCTATGCCCCCGGGGTGTGTATCCCGCCACCTGTGCTTCCTGCGGGAAGAAGCGGTCGGCGCCTGCATCTGTTGGCGATTGCGTGGCCATGGGGTTCATCCTCTTGTCGATTATTGGATTGTGCCGGGCAGCCACAGAACCAGTCCGGGCAGTGCCACCAGCAGCGCCAGCACGATGAGGTGGGCGATGACATGGGGCATGACGCCGCGAAAGATCTCGGCCAGCGGGCGGTTGGCATAGCGCGCCACGACGAAGATGTTCATGCCGAGCGGCGGGGTGATCATGCCGACCTCGGCCGCCACCACCACCAGCACGCCGAACCAGACCGGATCGAAGCCCAGGCCGACGATGGCCGGCACCATGACCGGCACGGTCAGGATCAGGATCGCCATCTGATCCATGAAGCAGCCGAGCACCAGATAGAACAGGATGATCCCGGCCATCACCACGTAAGGCGAGACGTCGAGCCCGGTGATCCAGGCGACGAAACCGGGCGTGATCTGGCCAAGCGTCAGCACATAGCCGAAGACATGGGCGCCGATGATGATCAGGAAGATCATGCAGGTCGCCCGCACGGCCCGGGTCAGCGCGCCCCAGGTCGTGGACCAGGTGAGCTTGCGGAAGGCGGCGGCGATGACGAAGGCGCCGAAAGCGCCGAGGCCGGCCGCCTCGGTCGGCGTGGCGACGCCCAGATAGATCGATCCGGTAACGCAGAGCAGCAGCACCAGCATCGGCGCGATCTCGCGCATGGCCACCAGCTTGTCGCGCCATGACCAGGATCGTGCCGTGGGTGCGATCGTCGGATCGCGCCACAGCAGCACATAGATCGTGGCGATGATCGCGAGCGTGACCAGTATTCCGGGGATCACCCCGCCGATCAGCAGATCGGCGATATTCACCTCGACGATGATCCCGTAGAGGACCAGGGCGATCGAGGGCGGGATCAGCATCGCCAGCGTTCCCGACACGGCGACCACACCGGCCGAGAATTTCGGCTCATAGCCGGCGCGCTGCATCGCCGGGATGGAGGTTGACGACAGCGCCGCCGCGGCCGCCGTCGATGAGCCGGAGATGGCGCCGAATCCGGCACCGGCGAGCGCGGTGGCAACAGCCAGACCGCCGGGCGTGCGCCCGACCCAGATGGTGATCGCCTGGAACATCCGGTCGGCGATGCCACTGACCACCACGAATTCGGCCATCAGGATGAACAGCGGGACCGCGATCAGTTCATAGCCATTGGTCGTGGACAGCGGGGTTGTCGCCAGAACCGACAGCGCGCTGTCGAAACCGGTGACGGCGCCAAGGCCGAGCAGGCCGGTGAAGGTGAGCGCGAAGCCGACCGGCACGCCGAACAGAAGCAGCACCAGCAGGCCGAGGACGACGAGGATCGAGATCATGCCCGTGCCTCCGGCTCGCCCGGCCGACCAGCGGGCCGGGCGCCGGTCACCATCATCCTGATCGCGTCCGCAAGACGCGCCGCACAGACCAGAACCATGGCGGCCGAGCCCGCCGGCACCAGCAGATAGCTGGCCCATGCCGGCCAGGGCACGATGCTGGCAATGACCTCATCACGCAGAAAGCTCTGCCAGAAGCGATCCCACGAGCACCAGACCAGCAGGGTGAAGACCGCGAGGCCGATCGCGGCCGCCAGCATGTCCGACATCGCCCGCAGCCGCGGGGGCAGCCGAAGCGTCAGAATATCGACGGCGAGATGCTCGTTGCGCGCATAGGTCGGGCCGACGCCGAAGAAAAACACCGCTGGCGTCAAGTAAAGGCCGACCAGATCATGGGCGAAGAAGATCGGCATGCCGAGGCCATAGCGCAGCGTCACATCGGCGACGATCAGCAAGGTCATCGCAGCCAGCGCGGTGGCGGCCACCGCCGAGAAGGCGGTGTCCACCCAATGCGTTATCCGGCGGATCATGCGGTGGCTCCGCCATCGGCGATCTGATCCCGGATGGCGGCGACGCTGGCTTTCAAAGCCGCCGCGATCTCTTCGTGGCGCCCCTGCATCCGGTAATTCGGGCCGGCGACCGACAGGCCCAGGGTCTGGCCGGCAACCTCCAGAAGCACGCCGACGCCCGAGACATCGGGCGTGTATTCGGTGGCGTTCAGAAACCAGCCGCGGGCACGGGCCTCGACGATGGTTTCGAACAATCGTGCCGGGTCGGTGACCGAGGTCGCCGCCGCCCCCGAATAGTCGAGGGTGGTGAGGTCCGCCATCAGGGCGCGGTCGTCCTGTGCCGCCAGGATCGCCTTGCCCGACGAAATCGCATAGATCGGCCGGCGTTCGCCCGGCCGGGCCGAATACCGCACGCCCTTGGTCGATTCCAGCGCGTCCAGATAGATGATCTCGTCGCCATCGCGCGCGGCCAGCAGCACGGTTTCGCCGGTGCGGCTGCGCAGCAGTTCCATGTGCTCGCGCACCAGCCCCAGCACCGGGTCGCCGTCCAGGATGGCCGCGCTGACGTCATGGATGCGGCGGGTGGGATAGAAGCCGCCCCGCCGCCGGACCTCGAACAGATAGCCGCGTGCCCGCAGGGTCGCGATCAGATTGCTGGTGCTCGACAGCGGAAGATCCAGCGTCTCGGCCAGCTGCGTCAACGTCGCCGGCTGCTGCTCCGCTGCAAAATACTCAAAGAATTTCAGAACGTTGTCTGCTTGGCGGACGATCATTGGCTTCTCCTGGATGAGCCGGGCGGCCATCGGCGCGCGGCCGGCCCATCATGCCCTCGTTGCTGGTCGTGGGTGCGGCGTGCGGCCCGTTCTTCATGATCATGAATTATTATTCCTATATATGAAGAAAAATTGCAAGCCATGTGCCGACCAGGTCGGGTCATCCTTGACCAGCGCCCTACTGGAAGGTAGGCTGCGAGATATGAGCACGCCTGCAAACACCTCTGATGACATCATCCGCGTCGCACGCTCCCTGATTGTCGCGGGCGGGTATAATGGCTTCAGCTATGCCGACATCGCCGATGTCGTCGGGATCCGCAAGCCAAGCATCCATCATCATTTCCCGACCAAGGCCGACCTCGTGCGCACGCTGGTCTCCCGTTACCGGGAGGAGGCGCAAACCGGCCTTGAGCATCTTGAACGGCAGTTTTCCGACCCGCTGGCGCAGCTTCGGGCCTATGCGGGTTTCTGGAAGGCCTGCATCACGGACGCCAGCCTGCCGTTCTGCGTCTGCGCTCTTCTGGCAAGTGAGCTTCCGGTCCTCCCGGCCGAGGTCGCGCTTGAGGTCAAAGCCTATTTCCGCTCATTCTCGGCCTGGCTGGCATCAGTGATGGCGCGTGGCCGGAACGAGGGAAAACTGACGCTGACGACGTCTCCGCAGATCGAAGCGGACATCTTCATGGCGACCGTTCATGGGGCGATGCTCTCGGCCCGCGCTTACGACGATCCCGCGATGTTCGGGATCATCATGGACCCGGTGATCGACCGGCTGTCCATTGGGCATTGAGCCGCGATCGACATGGACCGGAGCGGGCTGTGTTCGCCCGGTTCACGACCTGCGATCTGATCTGCTGGTTTGACCTGCATCGTCCTCTGCCGGCTCCGGCATCGCGAGAGCGTCGGTGAACGATATCGAGCCGGGCGACTATGTCGGCATCGCATCGCTGCCGAAGGCGGACGACGGCGACGGGGCTCTGGACGTCCTGATCTTCCCGCCGGCTCTCAAAGGAGATCGGGGAAGGGTGCTACGGATGAAAAATGCCCGCCAGCCCCGATCGTGCAGGGGCTGGCGGGCATGGCTCAGGCGTTCGGCTGACGACAACCCAGGATGACGGGGGCCGTTACCTCTGGTGGGTATGCCGGCCGATCACGAGCAGCCGCTGGTCGAGCCGCAGGTGACGCATTTCAGGCAGGTGCCGTTGCGCACCAGGGTCATGTTGCCGCATTCGCCGCAGGGGTCGCCCTCGAAGCCCTTCATGCGGGCGACGCGGATGGCCTCCATCTGCTCGTCGTAAGGATTGGCCTCGGCCGTCCGGGGCTGGCCCAGGGTGGTCGGGGAGTTGTCCTCATAGGCATGGTGGTGCGGTTCGGCATAGGCGGTGGCGGTGTTGCCACCGGCGCCGCCGCGCAGCACATACAGATTGCTGCGCACGAAACCGGCGCTGGCGAGGCCCATGGCGGCGGCGACCGCCGGGGTGGGGCCGGTCTTGCCCAGACCGCCATCCTCGCGGCTGCCTTCACGCACCCCGCGCCCGACACTGTCGGGCAGCAGATCCGCCGGCTGCACCGGCTGGACATGGGCCAGATCGGTGCGCCCCAGATACGAGATCGCCAGTTCGCGGAACACATAGTCGAGGATCGACGTCGCCATCTTGATCGCGTCATTGCCCTCGACGATGCCCGAGGGCTCGAAGCGGCTGAACACATAGGCGTCGACATATTCCTCAAGCGGCACGCCATATTGCAGGCCGATCGAGATGGCGATGGCGAAGGCGTTCATCAGGCTGCGGAAGGCGGCGCCTTCCTTGTGCATGTCGATGAAGATCTCGCCGATCTTGCCGTCTTCATACTCGCCGGTGCGCAGATACAGCTTGTGGCCACCGACCACCGCCTTCTGGGTATAGCCCTTGCGGCGATGGGGCAGGCGGCGGCGCTCGCTCAGATACTGGGTCACGATCCGCTCGGCGACCACACGGGCCTGTTCGGCCGCGGGCTTGGCCACCAGCTCGGCCACGGCTTCCTCGACATCCGCGACGTCGTCGTCGCCCAGGATCATGGCGTTCAGGGGCTGGGAGAGCTTCGAGCCGTCGCGATACAGCGCATTGGCCTTCAGCGCCAGACGCCAGGACAGCATATAGGCTGCCTTGCATTCCTCGACCGTGGCGCCATTCGGCATGTTGATGGTCTTGGAGATGGCGCCCGAGATGAAGGGCTGGGCCGCCGCCATCATCCGGATATGGGCTTCGGCCGACAGATAACGGGTGCCGGTGCGGCCGCAGGGGTTGGCGCAGTCGAACACCGGCAGATGCTCGTCATCCAGGCCCGGAGCGCCTTCCAAGGTCATCGCGCCGCAGACCCAGATATTGGCGGCGTCGATCTCGTCCTTGGAGAAGCCCAGCCCCTGAAGCATGTCGAAGCTGGGATCGTCGAGCTGCGCATCGGTGAAGCCCAGCCCGTCGCGGCAGAACTCGGCGCCGAGCGTCCACTTGTTGAAGGCGAATTTCAGCTCGAAGGCCTGACCCAGCGACTTCTCAAGCCGCGCGATCGCCTCGTCGTCGAAGCCGCGGGTCTTCAGTGCCGCATGACCGATGGTGGGCGAGCCCTTCAGCGTGCCGCGACCGACCGCATAATCGACGATCTGGCGGATATCGGCCGCGCCATAGCCAAGCTTGGTCAGCGCCTCGGTGACGGTGCGGTTGATGATCTTGAAATAGCCGCCGCCGGCCAGCTTCTTGAACTTCACCAGCGCGAAATCGGGCTCGATGCCGGTGGTGTCGCAATCCATCACCAGCCCGATGGTGCCGGTGGGGGCGATCACGGTCGACTGCGCGTTGCGGAAACCATGGGCCTCGCCCAGTTCCAGCGCGGCATCCCAGGCGCGGCGGGCGGCATCGCCCAGGCGCGGATCGGGAATATTGGCGTGGTCGAGTGCCACCGGCGTGGTCGACAGGCCTTCATAGCCATCGGCCAGACCATGGGCCGCGCGACGATGATTGCGGATCACCCGCAGCATCGCATCGCGGTTGGGGGCGAATTTCGGGAAAGTGCCCAGTTCCGACGCCATCTCGGCCGAGGTGGCATAGGACACGCCGGTCATGATCGCGGTCAGGGCGCCTGAGAGCGCCCGGCCCTCATGGCTGTCATAGCCAAGGCCCGATGCCATCAGCAGGCCGCCCAGATTGGCATAGCCGAGGCCAAGGGTGCGGAAATCGTAAGAGAGCTGCGCGATCGTGGCCGAGGGGTACTGCGCCATCAGCACCGAGATTTCGAGCGTGATGGTCCACAGCCGGACCGCGTGCTCGTAAGCCTCGATGTCGAACGTGCCGTCGGCGGTGCGGAAGGTCATCAGGTTCAGCGACGCCAGATTGCAGGCGGTGTCGTCGAGGAACATGTATTCCGAGCACGGATTGGACGCGTTGATCCGGCCATGGGCGGGGCAGGTGTGCCAGTCATTGATCGTGGTGTCGAACTGGATGCCGGGATCAGCGCTCGCCCAGGCGGCGTTGCCGATCTGCTCCCACAGCTCGCGCGCCTTGATCCGCTTGACCACGACGCCATCGGTGCGCCGGGTCAGCTCCCAGTTGCCGTCGGCGAGCACGGCGTTCAGGAAGGCATCGGTAACGCGCACCGAATTGTTCGAATTCTGGCCCGACACGGTCAGATAGGCTTCCGAATCCCAGTCGGTGTTGAACACCGGCACATGGATCTCGGTATAGCCCTGGCGGGCGAACTGGATGACCCGCTGGATGTAGTTTTCCGGGATCAGCGCCGCGCGGGCCGCCTTCACCGCGCTGCGCAGGGCGCTGTTGCGGCGCGGATCGAACCGGTCATCCTCGGCGACCGTCAGGTCGGAGGCCGCCCGGATCACCGCGTTCATGTGCTTGTTGGCGAGCTTCGAGCCGGTGACCAGCGCCGCCACCTTCTGCTCTTCGATCACCTTCCAGTTGATATAGGCCTCGATATCGGGATGATCGACATCGACCACCACCATCTTGGCGGCGCGGCGCGTGGTGCCGCCCGACTTGATGGCGCCGGCGGCGCGGTCGCCGATCTTCAGGAAGCTCATCAGCCCCGACGAGCGGCCACCGCCCGACAGCGGCTCGCCTTCGCCACGCACCGACGAGAAATTGGTGCCGGTGCCCGAGCCGTATTTGAACAGCCGGGCTTCGCGCACCCACAGGTCCATGATCCCGCCCTCGTTCACCAGATCGTCGGACACCGACTGGATGAAGCAGGCATGGGGCTGGGGATGCTCATAGGCGGTTGCCGACCGGGTCAGTTCACCGGTCTGGAAGTCGACGTAATAATGGCCCTGCGCCGGCCCGTCGACACCATAGGCCCAATGCAGGCCGGTGTTGAACCATTGCGGCGAATTGGGGGCGGCCATCTGGTCGGCCAGCATCCGGCACATTTCGTCGCGATAGGCGGCGGCATCGGCTTCGGTGTCGAAATAGCCGCCCTTCCAGCCCCAATAGGCCCAGGTGCCGGCCATGCGGTCGAAGACCTGGGCGGCGGTCAGCTCGCTGCCATAGCGCTTGTCTTCGGGCAGCCTGGCCAGTGCCGCGTCATCGGGCTCGGACCGCCACAGGAAGTCGGGCACGCCGTCCTCAGGCACGCGCCGGGTGATGGCGGGAATGCCGCGCTTGCGGAAGTACTTCTGCGCGATGATGTCGCTGGCGACCTGCGACCACGAGGCCGGAACCTCGATGTTTTCGAGCTTGAAGACGACCGAGCCGTCGGGATTGCGGATCTCGCTGGTTGCGGTCCGCATCTCGATCCCCGCATAGGGGGACTTGCCTTCGACGGTGAACTTGCGGGCGATCCGCATCGTATCCTGCCTCCATCATGCACACGGGCCACCAAAGGCGACCGGTTGCCGGGAAAAATCTCGTGAGCGGCCACGGGTCATGCACCCGGCACGGAAACACCCCGAAGCCTGGCGCGCGATGCATGGCTCTTGCATCGGGCATGCCCGGGCGGCGGGGTGTGCGGGGGGCGGGTGACGCAGTGGTCGGTTAAAGTTTGTGATCAGGGTGCTGCCAGCACATCCGGCGCAACACGTTCATATCCGGTGCAATGGTTCGTCTCTGGCGCAAAAGCCCCGGCAAAGCATGGCGGCATGCAGTCCATGCCTCTTTGCCACCGGCTCGTCATCCTGGGTGTCTGAGCCGGATCGTAAGCCCGGCCTCGGTCCGCCGCAAGCGTTTTCGTCACAGCCTGCGATCAATATCTAGGGGTATTTCGCCTCAGTTTTATCTATATGGTGTGGTTGCATGTGGATAATCTCCCGGCGCTTCCGTCAGGCCTTTGTGGCCTCCAAATACCCGGAGGGCCTGCGTTTCCGGCTGATCGGGCCGGATTGACCGTCGACTTATCCACAGATGATGTGGGGATAAGAATCTGCCGGCTGTTGACGGAAACCGTCGTGTGTCGTGCGCCCGCGCCCCATATGATGGGCAGCACCAACGGGATGGCCGGGCAACCCTGCCGGGTCATCTTCCGCCAAGGCTTGCGCCCGCCGGCCCCAGCCCCTATCTTTGCCGCGGCCAGCCATCCGGACAGTGGACCCATGACCAATTTCGCTACGCGTCTCTTTACCATGCGCTACGGCACCGCCGTCGGCGAGGACGAGTTCGGGAACCGGTACTTCCGGCACAAGAACAAGCCGTCCAAGCGCTGGGTGACCTATGCCAAGGCGGTCGACCCGACCAGCGTGCCGCCCGAATGGCACCGCTGGCTGCATGGCACGACCGACAAGACCCCCTCGGAAGCGCCTCTGCCGCGCCAGAGCTGGGAAAAGCCGTTCGAGCCGAACCACACCGGCAGCGCCGACGCCTATCTGCCCCAGGGCCATCTGCTGGCCACGGGCGAACGGCCGAAGGCCACCGGCGATTACGAGCCCTGGACCCCGTCCTGAACCGCCCGTCCTGAACCGACAGCCCGGCCACTCGGCCAGAAGGATCAAGAGCTTGCAGCGCAGTGTCGTTGAAACCCTGCTCGGCGCGGCCGTGATTGCGATCGCGGTCGGCTTCGCCGTTCAGGCCTATACCGGCGCCGGACGGGGTGGCAGCGGCGGCGGCTATGCCATCACCGCCGCCTTCGACAGCGTCGATGGCATCGTCGCCGGCTCCGAAGTCCGCATCGGCGGCATCAAGGTCGGCACGGTCACCGATCAGCATCTCAATCCCGAAACCTATCGGGCCGAACTGACCCTGGCGATCAACCCCCAGATCAAACTGCCGGCCGACAGCTCGGCCGAGATCGCAAGCTCCGGCCTGCTCGGCGACAAATATGTCTCGGTGGTGCCGGGTGGCGATGACCGCATGCTCAATCCGGGTCAGGCGATCACCTATACCCAGTCGTCGATCAGCCTGGAATCGCTGATCGGGCGGTATATGTTCTCGTCCGGCGGCAATGAGGCCGAGGGTGAGAAGGCCGGCGGCGGTGCCGCCCCGGCCACCAAGCGTGACCCCTTCGCCGAATGAGCCCGCGCCGCGCCATCGCCGCTCTGGCGGCCGTCGTCTCGCTGGCACTGGCGGCGGCACCCTCGGTGTCGCCCGCGCTGGCGCAGCAGTCGGGCATCCCGGCGATCCCCGGCAAGGTCGCGGTGTTCAATGGCTTGAACAAGGTCACCGCCCGGATCAGCCGGATCGTGGCTCCGGTCGACCAGCCGGTGGAATTCGGCTCGCTGGTCATCACCGCGCGCTATTGCGAAAGCGCCCCCCCGGAAGAGGCGCCCGAGGCCCGGGTCTTCGTCGAGGTCGATCAGACCACGGCCACGGCCCCGACCGAGCGGGTGTTCGATGGCTGGATGTTTGCGTCATCGCCCGGCATCAACGCGCTCGACCATGCGATTTACGACATCTGGCCGGTGAGCTGTTCAGACCAGCCGCCGAAGCCCGAGGCGGAAGAGACCACCGCGGCCAAAGGCTGACCGCGCCGTCGGCTTTCAGATTTCCACCACGATGGCGTCGGCATCGTCATGAGGGCCGCGGGGGCGCCGGACCGGAAGGGCGACCGGGCCGTCGATGGCCGTCAGCACCTGATCGGGCGTGCCCGCTGCCAGGCTGAAGGGCAGGGGCGTGAAGCTGGCCCGGATGCCAAGCGCCGCGCGCAGCCGGTCCTGATACAGCCCGCGGGGAATCTCCATCGCGCCGAAACGCATCAGATGCTCGGTCACGAACTGGGTGTCGAGCAGGCGATAGCCGCCGCGCTTCAGCCGGGCCACCAGATAGGCCAGCGCGATCTTGCTGGCATCGGTGCGGCGGCTGAACATGCTTTCGCCGAAAAAGGCACCGCCCAGCGACACGCCATACAGCCCGCCGACCAGATCGTCACCCTCCCAGGCCTCGATGCTATGGGCATAACCCAGCGTGTGCAGGGTGGTATAAAGCTCTAGAATCTCACCATTGATCCAGGTCCGCGCCCGCCCGGGGGCGGGTGCGGCACAGCCCAGCATCACGCCTTCGAAATCACGGTCGATGGTGATGGTGAAAGGCTGGCGGCGGATGGTCTTGCGCAGCTTGCGCGGCAGATGAAAGCCGTCCAGCGGCAGAACGCCGCGATGTTCGGGGTCGATCCAGTACAGGTCCGGGGACTCGCCCGACTCGGCCATGGGAAAGATGCCGCAGACATAGGCGCGCAGCAGCAGATCGGGCGTGAGGTGCATGATGGCAAGCTGTCTCCCTGACCGCAGGACCGAACCCGCCTTTCCGTCATGAATGTGGGCGCAGACCGCGTCTTTAACAACCATGACCGCCGCAACCGGTTTCCGGCGCCGGGCGTGAAGGATGGCCGCCTATCCGGCCCGCTGGCCCGACAGCATGCGCATCATATCACGCCTGAGATCGGCGGTCCGTGGCCGTGCCACGGCCTGGAACGGCAGCGGGCGGCAGGCCTCGATGGCACCCAGGCCGATACGCGCCGCCACCAGACCGTTGACCACGCCCTGGCCCAGCCGGGCCGAAACCGCCGCGGCGATCCCGCCACCCAGGGCATCGACCGCCATGTCCTGGCCGGCCTCGCCGACACCGGCCATGGCCGCCGCACCCAGGCTGCGGCGCACGATCCTGAGGCTGGCGATCCGCCCCGGCCGCACACCATAGAGGGCCGCGACCTCGCGGACCAGCCGGGCATTGCGCCACAGCACCACGGCGGCATCCAGCAGGGCCGCGGGGCTTGCGGCCGTGGCAAGGGCGGTGTCGCGTGCCGCCAGCAGCACCAGCCGCCGGGCCTCGGCATCGATCGGGGCCAGCAGCAGGCGCTCGGTCAGGGCCAGCGCTTCCTGGGCGTCATGAGCATCGGTCAACTGGCTGGCGAATTCGGCCTGGGCCGTGGTCAGCCCCGGCCGATCGGCATAGAGCGCGGATATCCGTGCGGCCAGGGCGGTCGCATCGGCCGCCGCCGCCGGATCATCGGTGGCGGCGGCAAGGCGGGCCGCCGCGTGGCGCAGGCCGTCGACCTTCGACAACCGGCGCAATGCGCTGATCTCCAGGGCGCCGAGCGTGCCGAGCCCGGCAAGCGCCGCGCCGCCGAGCCCTGCCACGGCCCAGCCCAGCCAGTCGGCCTCGATGAAGGCGCGGTTGACCAGATCCCAGGTCTCGAACCCGATCACCGCCACCACCAGACCGGCGATCCCGCCCAGCAGCAGGCGCCGGCCGGTCCGGCGCAGCGGACCGGCGGTGCCCGCCGCCGGCATCAGCCCGCGTCCCGACACCACCGCCGGCAGATCGTTGCTGTTGTCCTCGGCGAGACGGGCGGTGCGGGCGGCATCGTCGGGCAACTCTCCGGGGCCGGTGGTGGCGGCATCGCGATGGCTTGCGGCCGCCTGCACCGGCTTCACGTCGACAATGCGCGGTTCATCGAAGATGCGCGGGCGATCGCTCATGCCAGACGGTCTCCGATCAGATGATCCAGGGCCTGATCCAGCCGGATATGCGCCAGACCGTGGCCGTCGCGCACCAGACCGGCCGGCGGCACGAAGGGGGGATAGTCGAAACCACGGCCGGCGGCGCGGGCGATCGCCTCGGCCGGATCGGCCGGCAGATCGCCCGGATAGACCACCGATGCCTGGGCGCGCCCGGTCAGCCAGCCGCGCACACAGGCAAGGTTGCGACCATCATGCTCGGCAAACACGCTTTCCGCCGCCTTGACCGCGGCGATCGCAAGCGTGCGGGTCTCGGCGCCGTCGAAGCGGATCGCGCGGGCGGCATCGGCGACCATCGCCTGCATCAGGCCATCGAGCCGGGCATGCTGGCTGGCGGGCACCTGATCGGCCTTGGTGGCGGCGAACAGCACCCGATCGATCCGCACACCCGACAACAGCCGGCCGATCATGCCGCTGCCGCGACCATAGCGGAAGGCGCCGAGCGATTCGGTCAGCGCCAGTTTCAGATCGTCGATCGCCGCCGGCCCGGCACTCAGCGCGCCGGGCAGATCGACCAGCACCACCTGCCGGTCCAGCCGGGCGAAATGGTCGCGAAAGAACCGGCCGACGATGCGCCGACGATATTGATCGAAGCGTTCTTCCGCCACCGCATACAGGCTGCCCGACGGCGCGCGGCCCGCAGGCTCCGGCAGGGGCGAGAAGGCGAGCACCGGCGCGCCCTCCAGATCGCCGGGCACCAGGAAGCGGCCGGGGCCCAGCCGCGAGACCGCAAGCCCGGCCTCGCGGCAGGCGATCAGATGCGCGCTCCAGGCGCGGCCCAGTTCGGCCAGCACCACATCATCGGCGGGGGCCGCGGGGTCGAGGGTCGAGAGCCGGTCGAGGAAAGGTCGCGCCAGTTCGGCACGCGGGCCGCTCCGCGACCGCGACAGGGCCTCGGCGGACCAGTCGGCGAAGCCGCGCTCGATCAACGCCAGATCCAGCAGCCATTCGCCGGGATAATCGATGATGTCGAGGGTGAGGTCGCGCACCGGCCGGATGCGGCGATCGACCAGCCCGGCGGGCTTCCAGCGCAGGCCGATGCGCAATTGCGACAGGGTGCGGGTGGATGCGGGCCAGCCCGGCGCGTCGCCATCGCTGCCGGCGATGCGGGCCAGATGGGTTTCATAGGCGAAGCGTGGAATTTCGGGGTCGCCGGGCCGGCGCAGTTCCGCCCCGATCAGCCGGCCATCGGCGCGGGCCTGCAGAAAGGGCAGCCGGTCGGGAAACAGCAGCGCGCGGGCGATGGCGGTGGTGAACACGGTCTTGCCCGACCGCGCAAGGCCGGTAACCCCCAGCCGGAGCGGCCGGTCGAGAAGCGACGCCGCCTCGTCCGCCAGCATCTCGGGTGAGAAGCGGCGGGCGAGGCGGCGTGCCGTTGAACCCAGGCGGTCGAAGGACGATGCGGACAAGCGGTGGAGTTCCGGTTTCTGTGGGCGCCGAACAGGCTGAGACTGCCCTTCAGATCGGAAGCCCGCGGGCGGGGTTCAACCGG
Source organism: Tistrella arctica (assembly GCF_039630945.1). Lineage (NCBI taxonomy): Bacteria > Pseudomonadati > Pseudomonadota > Alphaproteobacteria > Geminicoccales > Geminicoccaceae > Tistrella > Tistrella arctica. The sequence continues at coordinate 228,831 of NZ_JBBKTV010000005.1, read as the reverse complement.
AGGCGGCGAATCATCGCCGTGTCATCGGTTGACGAACGTGCAGGCACCACTCACCAGCCGCCGAAACGCGGCCAGATGACGGGTGTCGCGCCGGCTTTGGCTGGGATGACGTGGAAGGCGTCGAACTGCGCCGCGGTGGCGCAGGCATGATTGGGCAGGATGCGCAGCACTGCGCCGACCGGCAGGTCCGGCAAAGGACCGACGGCCCCCGCGCGCAGGGCGAGGATGCCGTGTTCCTGATTGGCGCCCGTGACGATCAGGTCTGGAATGACCCGGCCTGCGGCATCACAGACCAGCCCATAGCCCTGGTCGACGGTGTGGCCCGCTGTGCCGCGATCGCGGGAGAGCGCCATCCAGCCGGCATCGACCATGATCCAGCCCTGGTCGCTGCGATGGCCGATCACCGTGGTCGCGACCGAAAGTGCTATGTCCTCCACCGCGCAGACGCCGATGCCGGCCATCACCAGATCGAAGAACACATAGACCCCGGCGCGGACTTCGGTCACGCCCGCAAAGTCGCGGGCGGCGAGGGCGGTGGGTGTCGAGCCGACGCTGACCACAGGGCAGGGCAGGCCGGCCAGGCGCAGCCGCTCCGCCGCCGTCACCACGGCCAATCGCTCGCGCTCGGCGAAGGCGGCATGGGCGTCCGTGCCCGAGACGTCGTAGCTGCCGCCCGCATGGGTCATCACGCCGCGCAGCTCCGCACGGCTCTCGTGCAGGATCCGGCCGATCTCGGGGAGTTGCGGGGCGTCGGGGGCGAGGCCGGCGCGCTTGCCGTCGCAGTCGATCTCGATCAGTGCCGGGATCGGCGCGCTCGCGGAGGCCGCCGCCACCGCCCGGGCCTGCTCGACGGAATCGAGGATGACCGCAAGATCGCAGCCGGCGGCCCTGAGGGACTGGACCCGGTGGAGCTTTGCCGGCGCGATGCCGACCGCATAGAGGATGTCGCGCACCCCCGCCGCCGCGAAGACCTCGGCCTCGCGCAGGGTCGAGACAGTGGCGGGGCCGCCGGAATCGGGCAGCATCCGCCGGGCAATGTCGATCGATTTGGCCGTCTTGAGGTGCGGGCGCAGCCCGACCCCGAGCCCCGCGATCCGCGTGTTCATCCGGGTGATGTTCGCCGCCATCCTGGCCTCGTCGACCACGAGGCACGGGGTCTGAAGATCGGGGGAGAGACCGTTCATCGGAGGGCTCCGTGGGAAGATGGCGGGAAAACGGCAACGGGCGGGCCGAACGCATGTCCGGCCCGCCCGTTGCCACGGTGATGGATGGATCAGTTTCAGCCGCGATTGGCGACCAGGGCTTCCAGCCAGCGGATGTCGTAGACGCCGTCGACGAAATCCGGGTGGCGGGCGATGCGCTGATGCAGCGGCAGGGTGGTGTCGATGCCGGCGATCACATATTCGTCCAGCGCCCGGCGCAGCCGCATGATGCATTCATTGCGGTTGCGGCCATGGACCACCAGCTTGGCGATCAGGCTGTCGTAATGCGGCGGCACCCGATAGCCCTGATACAGCCCGCTATCCACCCGCACGCCCAGGCCGCCCGGGGCATGATAGGTATCGACCCGGCCGGGCGAGGGCGCGAAGGTGTCGGAGTTCTCGGCATTGATCCGGCACTCGATGGCATGGCCCTGGATGCGCACGTCGCTCTGCGTGAAGCCCAGCGGCTGGCCGGCCGCGACACGGATCTGCTCGCGGACCAGATCGATCCCGGTGATCGCCTCGGTGATCGGATGTTCGACCTGAAGCCGGGTGTTCATCTCGATGAAGTAGAATTCGCCGTTCTCGTACAGGAATTCCACCGTGCCGACGCCGCGATAGCCCAGCTTGCGCATCGCATCGGCCACGACCTCGCCCATGCGGGTGCGGTCGGCGGCGTCGATCGCCGGCGACGGCGCCTCTTCCAGCACCTTCTGGTGGCGGCGCTGAAGCGAACAGTCGCGCTCGCCCAGATGCACCACCGTGCCGAAGGTGTCGCACAGCACCTGGATCTCGATATGGCGCGGATTGGCCAGATATTTTTCCAGATAGACCGCATCCGAGCCGAAGGCGGCCTTGGCCTCGGCGCGGGCGGTCTGCAGGGCTTCGCGCAGGCCTTCGGGGTTCTCGGCCACCTTCATGCCGCGCCCGCCGCCGCCGGCCGCGGCCTTGACCAGCACCGGAAAGCCGATCTCGATGGCGATCTTCATCGCCTCGCCTTCATCGGTGACCGGCCCGTCGGTGCCGGGCACCAGCGGCAGGCCCAGATCCTTCGCGGCGCGCTTGGCCTCGATCTTGTCGCCCATCAGCCGGATATGGTCGGGCGTCGGGCCGATGAAGGTCAGGCCGTGGGCTTCGACGATGTCGGCGAAATGGGCGTTCTCGGACAGGAAGCCGTAACCCGGATGAACCGCTTCGGCGCCGGTGATCTCGGCGGCGGCGATGATCGCCGGGATGTTGAGATACGAATTGCGCGCGGCCGGCGGGCCGATGCACACGCTCTCATCCGCCAGCCGGACATGCATGGCATCCGCGTCGGCGGTGGAATGGACCGCGACGGTGCGGATGCCCATTTCCCGGCAGGCGCGATGGATGCGCAGGGCAATTTCGCCGCGATTGGCGATCAGCACCTTCTCGAACATGGGGGTCGATCGCTCCAGCGTCACTCGATGATTGCAAGCGGCTCGCCGAACTCGACCGGCTGACCGTTCTTCACCAGCACCTGGGCGACGACGCCGCCGCGCGGGGCACGGATGTGGTTCATGACCTTCATCGCCTCGATGATCAACAGGGTCTGGCCCTCGCGGACCGTCTGCCCCTCGGCGATGAAGGCGGCGGCACCCGGTTCAGGCGACAGATACACCGTGCCGACCATCGGCGACGGCACCGCACCCGGATGGGATGCGGGGTCGCTGACGGCGGCGACCGGGGCCGCGGCTGCGACCACCGCGGCGGCAGCCGGTGCCTGGTACATCATCTGGGGCGCCGCCATCTGCGCCGCCTGCCGCGCGATGCGGATGCGGCTTTCGCCGGCGCCGACCTCGATTTCGGTCAGGCCGGTTTCGTCGAGCAGCAGTGCCAGTTCGCGGATCAGGGCGGTATCGACGGCATGTGCCTTGGTGTCAGACATGCGATTGGTCCTTCGTGGCCGCAAGGGTGCCCGCCTGGCGGAGCAGCCCGGCCATCGCCTCGACCGCCAGCGCATAACCTGTGGCCCCCAGGCCGCAGATCACGCCGACCGCCGCCGTCGACACATAGGAATGATGCCGGAACGGCTCGCGACGATGGATATTCGACAGATGCACCTCGATCACCGGAAGCGCCGTCGCCGACAGCGCGTCGAGCAGGGCGACCGAGGTATGAGTGTACGCGGCGGGATTGATGATGATCCCTGCCGCCGAGATGCGGGCGTCCTGGATCCAGTCCACGAGAACGCCTTCGTGGTTGGTCTGGCGGAAATCCACGGCAAGGCCGACGCCGGCCGCGCGGCTTTCGCACAGGCAGCGGATATCGTCCAGCGTCGTGTGCCCGTAGATAGCGGGCTCGCGGCTGCCGAGCAGGTTCAGATTGGGTCCGTTGAGGACCAGGATGGTCGGCGCCATGCGGGCTGTCTATACCCCGTGGACGGTGATTAGGAGAGGACGCCACGTCAGCCCTGCGTTATAAAGCACCCGTGCCGCGGGGCGCAACGCCGTTCGAACGGCTCCATCCGCCTCATGGCACGCGCCGGTTGCGCCGGCGGGCGCGAACGACCGCCGGATGTCTGCCACCGGAGCATACCGGGATAGGCGACGGCGGGGCCCGCTTCCGCGGCCAGCCTGGCGTTGCGGACCTTATCTGGATGCGGAGACTGCTGGCATGCGACTGATGATCAATGGCGAGCCACGCGAAATCGACGGCACACCGTCGGTGGCGGAGCTGATCGGGCAGTTGGGGCTCGATGTGCGCAAGATCGCCGTCGAACGCAATCTGGAAATCGTGCGCCGCACCGAGTTCGATCAGGTCCGGGTCGCCGATGGTGACCGGCTGGAGATCGTGCATTTCATCGGCGGCGGCAGTGGTGCCGCGGCACCCCAGGCGGCGCCGGCCGATGACGACCCGTTCACGGTCGCAGGCCGGCGCTTCACCTCGCGCCTGCTGGTCGGCACCGGCAAATACAAGGATTTCGAGGAAACCGCCCGCGCGATCGAGGCATCGGGCGCCGAGATCGTGACCGTGGCGGTGCGCCGGGTGAACGTGACCGATCCCAACGCGCCGATGCTGATGGATTATGTCGACCCCAAGCGATACGTCTATCTGCCCAACACGGCCGGCTGTTTCACCGCCGACGATGCCGTGCGCACGCTGCGGCTGGCGCGTGAGGCCGGCGGCTGGAATCTGGTGAAGCTGGAAGTGCTTGGCGACCAGAAGACCCTGTATCCCGACGTGACCGAAACCCTGAAGGCAGCCGAGGCGCTGATCCGCGACGGGTTCGACGTCATGGTCTATACCAGCGATGATCCGATCGTGGCGAAGCGGCTTGAGGATCTGGGCTGCTGCGCGATCATGCCGCTGGCAGCCCCCATCGGCTCGGGTCTCGGCATTCAGAACCCGGTCAACATCCGGATCATCATCGAACAGTCCAGCGTGCCGGTGCTGGTCGATGCCGGCGTCGGCACGCCGTCGGATGCGGCGGTGGCGATGGAACTTGGCTGCGACGGCGTGCTTATGAACACGGCGATCGCCGGTGCCCGCGACCCGATTCTGATGGCGCGGGCGATGAAGGCCGCGATCGAGGCCGGCCGGCTCGGCTATCGGGCCGGGCGGATGCCACGGAAATTCTATGCCGATCCGTCCTCGCCATTGGCCGGCCTGATCTGAATGGATGCCTGATCTGACCGGAGACATGGCCCGCGGACGCGACCCCGGCTCACCGCCTATCGAGGACGCCGAGCGCGATGACCATGGAACTGTATTACTGGCCGGGCCTGCCCGGCCGCGGTGAATATGTCCGGCTGGTGCTGGAAGCCGTGGATGCGCCCTGGCGCGACATGGCGCGGCTGCCGGAACGCCAGGGCGGCGGGATGGCGGGATTGACCGCCATTCTGGGCGATCCGACCGAGCCGTTCACGCCCTTTGCCTGCCCGGTGCTGAAAGTGGGCGACATGCTGATCGCCCAGACGCCCTTGATCTGTGCCTATCTGGGCGAGACCTTCGATCTGGCGCCGGACACAGAGCCCGAGCGGCTGTTCGCCCGTCAGATCGCGCTGACCACCGCCGATCTGGCGGCCGAGGCGCATGATGTCCATCATCCTCTGGGCTCGTGGGCATATTACGACGACCAGAGACCTGAGGCGCAGCGTCGGGCAGCAGGTTTTCGCAGCCAGCGCATTCCGAAGTTTCTCGGCTGGTATGAACGGGTGCTGACCCGCAACCGCCATGGCGCCGACTGGCTGGTGGGCGCGCGGATGAGCTATGCCGATCTGGGCCTGTTCCAGACCGTGGCGGGTCTGCGCTATGCTTTTCCCCGCCGGATGGCGGCATTGGACGGGCAGTTTCCGGCGGTCGCGGCTGTGGTCGGGCGCGTGGCGGCCAGCCCCCGGATCGCCGCCTATCTGGCCAGCGACCGGCGGCTCTCCTTCAATGAAGACGGGTTGTTCCGGCATTATCCGGAACTCGACGGCACCGAGTGACCCGCGCGGCGTGGGGCATGCCATGCCCCGCGCCGCGATCTACCACAGGTTTCGTATCGCGGCCATAAATGCATCGTGGCGATAGACCAACCCCTGATAGAATGATATGGTCCGCGAGAGCTTGATGATCGATGGATCGCGGCGGTATGCCAACGATCCGTTCGCTTTGCCGCCGAGGAACCATGGCCCTGACCGTCGCCTTGCAGATGGATCCGATCGAAAGCATCAATTTCGACGGGGACACCACGCTGATGCTGGGGCTGGAAGCCCTGCGGCGCGGACATGAGCTGTATTACTACCTGCCGTCGGGCATGAGCCTGGCGCCGGATGGCGTCGTTGCCGAGGCCTGGCCGCTGGGCCTTCAGCGCGTGAAATCCGATTACTTCCGCCGTGGCCCGCGTGAGCGGGTGCGGCTGTCGGATATCGACGTGGTGCTGTTGCGCCAGGATCCGCCCTTCGATCTGGCCTATATCACCAGCACCCATCTGCTGGAGCATGTGCGGCCGCAAACGCTGGTGACCAACAATCCGGCCGAGGTGCGCAACGCGCCCGAAAAGCTGTTCATCACCCGTTTCCCCGATCTGATGCCGCCGACCCTGATTTCGTCGTCGAAGGACGAGATCGCGGCATTCCGCGCCGAGCATCGCGACATCATCCTGAAGCCGCTCTATGGCCATGGCGGTCTTGGCGTGTTCCATCTGAAGCCGGATGACGAGAACCTGTCGGCGCTGCTGGAGCTTTATGCCGAACGCGGCCGCGAGCCGCTGGTGGTGCAGAAATATCTGCCGGCGGTGCGCGATGGCGACAAGCGCATCATCCTGATCGATGGCGAGCCGCGCGGCGCCGTGCTGCGTGTGCCGCAATCGGGCGAGGCCCGCGCCAACATGCATGTCGGCGGCCAGCCGGTGAAGACCAGCCTGACCGCGCGTGATCATCTGGTCTGCGAGGCGATCGGGCCGGAACTGCGCGCGCGCGGCCTGACCCTGGTCGGCATCGACATGATCGGCGACCACCTGACCGAGATCAACGTGACCTGCCCGACCGGTATCCAGGAAATCAACCGCCTCGACGATGTCACCCTGGAACGGGATGTCTGGGATGCCATCGAAACGCGGCTTGGGGCCCTGCGCGCCACAGGCTGACGCTGCCGCCGTTACCGACCTTCCACCGACCAGCACGCACCCGATAAGGGGCGGCCAAGAAGAACAATCAGACAATCCGACATGATCGGGGCGGGCCCGGGCCCGGCCGACGGGGGACGATCGCGTCCGGCCCCCGACGGTCGACCTGTGCCTGAACGCGCCCGGACATGACGATGTGGTGTTGTATCTGGAGCTGTTGACGATGGAGCAACATGCCGCGAAAAGCCGCGTGCCCGCACCCATGTCGGGCCGTGACCGCAGTGTCTGCCACCCCCTGCCGGCGCTGGCGCCGCTGAACCGGCCGCTCGCGGCCATCCTGACCGCCACCCTGGCCGCATTGGCCTTCCGTTGGCGGGGCGGCACGCCAGGGGTCGTGATCGATGTCGCCGAATCAGGCGCACCACCGCGACGTGTGACGCTGGATGTGACGGCAGGTCAGACGCTTGCCCGGCTTGCCGATGCGGCGGTGCTGGCGGCAGGCGGGCGGGGCGACGATCAGGGGCGGGGCGACGATCATGGGCGGGGCGACGATCATGGGCCGGACATGGCCGATGTCATGCTCGATCTGGGCGGCGGCTCCCAGCGCCGGATCGCGGCGCCGATCGCCTGCCGCATCGACGCCCTGTACTGGAATGGCGAAGGGGCGGGATTGTCGATCATGATCGATCGCGGCCGCTGCCGGACGCCGCTCGACGAGGCGGATGTCGAGGACATGGCCGATGCCGCCCTGCGCCTGTTGACGGCGGCGCTCGACGATCCGGAGTGTCCGGTGGAACAGGTCGATCTGGTTGGGCCGGCCTTGCGGCATCGCCTGCTGGTCGAGACCAACGGCCCACGCATGCCCTATGCCATCGACACCACCGCCCTGCATCTGTTTCAGGATCAGGCCGTCCGGCATCCCGAGTGGCCGGCCCTGACCCATGACGGTGTGACGGTCAGCTATGGCGCGCTGGATGATGCGGCCGATCTGCTGGCCCGGCAGTTGCAGACCGCCGGTGTCGCCAAGGGCGATCTGGTGGCGATGCTGATGCCCAATGGCCTGGACCTGCCCCTGGCGATGATCGCGCTGATGAAACTTGGTGCCGCCTTCGTGCCGATGGATGACGGCTGGCAGGGACCACGGGTGCGCGACCTGCTGGCGGCGCTGTCGCCGCCGCTGGTGCTGTGCCGCGATCCGGCGCTGGTGCCGGAGGCGTTTCCGGCCGTGCGGGTGGATCTTGCCGATTTGCTGGCATCGCCCGATCTGCACGCGGCCCGGCTGCCCGATCAGGGGGTGGTGGCCGGCGATCTGATCTATGGCTTCTATACCTCGGGCTCGACCGGCCTGCCGAAATGCGCGCTCAACCTGCATCACGGCCTGCTGAACCGTTTCGGGGTGATGACCCGGCGTTTCGCGGCCAATGGCGCGGCGCCGGTGGTGCTTCAGAACAGCCGCCATGTCTTCGACAGCTCGATCTGGCAGTTGCTGTGGCCGCTGACCATCGGCGGCCATGTGGTGATCCCCAAGACCGGCGGCGTGCTCGATCTGGCATCGACCATCGCCACCATCCAGGCGCACCGGATCGAGATGACCGATTTTGTGCCGTCGATCTTCAACGCCATGGTCGATCTGCTGGCCGCCGAGCCCGATCAGGCACCGCGTCTGGCATCGCTGCGCCATCTGCTGATCGGTGGTGAGGAAATCGACCCGCGGGCGGTGCGCCGTTTCCGCCGGATGCTGCCGGGTGTCGGTATCGTCAACACCTATGGCCCGACCGAAGCCTCGATCGGATCGATCTTCCATCATGTCACCGATGAGGATGACCGGGCGATCCCGATCGGCACGCCGATCGACAACACCTTCGCCGTGGTTCGCGACGAACGCGGTCTGCTGGCACCGCCGGGGGCGATCGGCGAGATCCAGATCGGTGGCGATTGTCTGGGCGCCGGCTACCTGGGGGAGCCGGACAAGACCGCGGCGGCGTTCATCGACAACCCGTTCGCGGAGATCCCCGGCCACCAGCTCTATCGCACCGGCGATCTGGGTTTCTGGCGCCGCGACGGCCGGCTGGGCTATGTCGGGCGCCTGGACAATCAGGTCAAGATCGGCGGCGTGCGCATCGAACTCGCCGAAATCGAGCTGGTTCTGGCCGGGCATCCCGATATCCGCGCCACCCGTGTGGTGGTGTTCGATCAGGGCGCCACCCGGGAGCTGGTCGCCTGCGTGGTGCTGCGGGGCGATGCCGCGGGCCGCGACCAGGATGCCATCGCATTGCGCCGCTTCCTGGCCGGCCGGCTGCCGCGTTACTGCGTGCCGCAGCGCGTCCTGTTCCTGGACGCACTGCCGTTGAACCCGAACGGCAAGGTCGATCGCAAAGCTCTGGCGCGGATCGCCGCGGACCGGGTGCAGGATGCGGCCGGTGCGCCGGCATCGCTGGGCGACGACACACTTGCCGCCGTGGCGGGGCGCTGGCGGTCGGCGCTGCATCTGGCACCCACGGCACCGGATGACGGCTTCTTCGACCTGGGCGGCACCAGCCTGACGGCACTGGTCCTGGCCCTGGACCTCAGCCGCCATTTCAGCCTGCGGATCACCGCCGAGGACATCTTCCGGCATCAGACGCTGGGCGCGATGGCGGCGCTGATCGATCACCGCCGGCTGCGGCCGGATGTTGCTCTGGGGCGCGGGGACATGGGCAAGGCATCCGATGCCGGTCAGGTGCCCGATATCGTGCTGGCGCCGGATATCCGGCCGGCGCTGCCGGGGACCCCGCGGGCAGACGGGCGGGTGCGCGTGCTGTTGACCGGCGCCACCGGTTTCGTCGGGGTGCATCTTCTTCAGGCGTTGCTGGCGCGACCGGCGGTGGATGTCGTCTGCCTGATCCGTGCCGGCGATGCGGCGGCGGCGGCGGCCCGGCTGGAGGCGGCGAGCCGTGCCGCCGGCTATGCGTCGCCGCCGGGCGCCGCTCGGGTGCGGGTGCTGGCAGGCGATCTGGCCTCGCCGGCGCTGGGTCTTCCGCCTGCGCCATATCAGGCCCTGGCGGACGAGATCGACGAGATCGTTCATGCCGGTGCGCTGGTCAACATGCTGCACGGCTATGACGCCCATGCGGCGGCCAATGTGGGTGGGGTCGAAACGCTGCTGCGTCTGGCGGGGCAGGGGCGACCGAAGGTGCTGCATCACCTGTCGACCTTGAGCGTCTTTGCCCGCGAGCCCGGCCCCGGGCCGGTCACCGAGGCCATGACCGCCGATCGCCGGGTGTTGCCGCGCGACGGCTACAGCCAGTCGAAATGGGCGGCCGAGCACCTGGTCGATCAGGCCTGCAGGCGCGGCTTCGCCGTCACCCTCTATCGCCTGGGCGAGATGCTGCCCCATGGCACCAGCGGCCATGGCAACCCCCGCGCGGTGCCCGATCTGCTGATGGCGGCCTGCCTGCGGCTGGGGCTGCGTTTTCCGACCGCGCTGCGCTTCGATTACAGCCCGGTCGATATCGCCTGCCGGTTCATCGCCGGCCGGGTGGGCGGCGCAGCCGATATGGCCGATGACGCGGCACGCTTTCACCTGCACGGCCTGTCGACACCGTTCGCGGCCGTGCTGGACGAGGCCGAGGCCCAGGGCTTCCGCCTGTCGCGGGTGAGCTATCCGGTCTTTCACGCCCGGTTGACCGATGCGTTTGAAACCGGACGCGACATCGTGCTGGGGGCGGCGCTGGCGGTGCTGCCGCAGCCGGCGCCGGGTAGCGGTGCGATCGATGACGACGCGGTGGCCGGGCTGATCGTCGACAAGGATCTGATGTTCGGCTGCACGGCGACCCGCGCCGCCATGGCCGATGCCGGTCTGGTCTGGCCGCCGGTGGATCGGGCGCTGCTGGCGCCCTGGTTCGACCGGCAGCGCGATCTGGTGGTGGCGGCAGATGCGGCGTCGGTGGGCGTGCCCTGACAACCGCCACCCATTGACCCATCGACCTTGCAAGGGGCGTGACATGGAGTATCGGAAACTGGGCCGGCTGGGCTGGATGGTCAGCGAGATCGGCTATGGCACCTGGGGGATCGGCGGCGGCGAGGGCGGCTGGACCGGCAATGACGACGACGCCAGTCTGGCGGCCTTGCACGAGGCGGTGGAGCGGGGGGTCAATTTTTTCGACACCGCCTGGATCTATGGCCGTGGCCACAGCGAGGTGCTGCTGGGCCGGCTGCTGCGCGAGTTGGGAGGGCCGCGCGTTTATGTGGCGACCAAGATCCCGCCCAAGGACCGCAACTGGCCCTCGACCCGCCAGTCGCGGCTGGCGGATGTCTATCCGCCCGATCACATCCGTGACTATACCGAGCGCAGCCGCCGCAATCTGGGCGTCGACTGTATCGACCTGATGCAGTTCCACGTCTGGGAGGATAGCTGGACCGACGATCCGTCATGGCAGGACACCATGGCCGATCTGAAGGCGCGGGGGCACATCCACGGCCTTGGCATCAGCATCAACCGCTGGGAGCCGTGGAACGCCCTGAAGGTGCTGCCGACCGGGCTGATCGACGCGGTGCAGGTGATCTACAACATCTTCGATCAGGCGCCGGAGGATGCGTTGCTGCCGCTGTGCCGGTCGCTGGATCTGGGCGTGATCGCGCGGGTGCCGTTCGACGAGGGCACGCTGACCGGCACGCTCTCACGCGACACCACCTGGCCCGAGGGCGATTGGCGCAATTCCTATTTCGTGCCCGAGAACCTTGAGGCGAGCGTCGCGCATGCCGAACGCCTGCGGCCGCTGGTGCCCGAGGGCATGACCATGGCCGAACTGGCCTTGCGCTTCATTCTGGCCAACCGGGATGTGCACACGATCATTCCGGGCATGCGGTCCAGCCATCATGTCCGCAGCAACACCGCCACCAGTGACGGCCGGGCGCTGCCGCCCGATCTTGTGGCCGCCCTGCGTGATCATCGCTGGGACCGGGAACCGACGGCGTGGTCGCAGTGACCAGGATGTCCGTCAAAGACGTGTCGCAGACAGGAGGGAGCGCATGAGCAGTGCTGCAGCCGACCATCCGACCAATGGGCATCCGACCAATGGGCATCCGACCAATGGGCATCCGACCGACGGGATGTTGATCGATCCGGCCGATATCGACCGGCTGATCGCCGATCGCATCGCCGAGGTGGTGACCGACGAGGTTCTGGCCGGGTGGCGGCGACGCTTCCTGGCGGAAGGGCTGGTGGTGGTGTCCGAGATCTGCCCCCCTGAGGTGATGGCCGCCTTGCGCGCCGATGTCGAGGCGCTGATCGACGGCTATGCCGTGCGCCGGCATATCCGGCTGCCGACGACGTCCAACACGCCGCGACGGCTGAGGTCGGTGAAGCGCGGCTATATCGCCGAGCACAGTCTGCTGATCCCGACCCTGTATCGTGCGGCCCCCCTGCTGGCACTGGCCAGCCGGATCGCCGGCGAAGAGGTGGTGCTGTGCCCCTATGACGAGGAACAGTTCGTCATCTCGCGGATGAACCAGCCGGGCGACACCCATGGCTGGCATTGGGACGATTATGCCTATGGCATGGTCTGGGTGCTGGAGGCGCCGGCGGTTCAGGATGGCGGCTTCATTCAATGCGTGCCCGGGACACACTGGGACAAGAACGACCCGCAGTTGTTCGAAACCCTGTGCCGGCACCCGATCCGGTCCTATGGCCTGACATCGGGCGACATCTATTTCCTGCGCTCCGACACCACCCTGCACAGCGTCTATCCGCTGCAGAACCCGACCCAGCGGACCATCGTCAACCTGGCCTGGGCGAGTGTCGCCGACTGGAGCCGCGAGATCGACCACGAGACCACCGAGATGGTCTATACCGATCTGGATGCGGCACCCGGCCTGGATGCGCCGGCCAATGATCTGGCGGCCGATGACGTCGCCGGATCGGAGCGGCAGCCATGACCGACGCGGTGATGCCAGGGGGGAGCGTGGCGGCATCTCATGGCCGCGCCATCGCGGAACCGGCGGGGGCCGAGGCGGGGGCGGCGCTGGCGGAACGGCGACTGGCGCCCGAGCGGCTGCGGATCGCGGCCGATGCCGGTTTCATGCGCATCGACAGCCGGCGGTTCGTCTTGCGGATGCTGGAACAGGGGCTGATCTGGGGGATCGGCGCCTGGGCGGTTCTGGGCAGTGGCCATCTGGCGGTGCAGGTTCTGGGCGCGGTGCTGATCGGCATCGTCTATGCCCGCAATCTGGAATTCGCCCATGAATGCATGCATTTCATCGCCTTCCGCAGCCGGGCGCTGAACCGGCTGGTCGGCACCGCCCTGGCGATCCCGATGCTGACCAGCTTCGAGGAATGGCGGGTCAGCCATGCCCGTCACCATGTCGATGTCCGCGACGAGGCCTTCGCCTATAAGCCCGAGGCGATCCATAGCTGGCTGATCCTGTGGCGCAACCTGCTGTCGATCGACCATTTCCGCGCGGCGCTGGGCAAATGCTGGCGGGCGGTGCGCGGCCCCATGCCCGCGCGCAACCGGTCGGAGCGCCGCATCCGCAGCAGCTTCCGGATCATGAGCGGCTGTCTGGTGGCGGCGGTCGCGATCGATCTGGCGATCGGCCGGCCGGTCTTCCTGTGGCTGTGGTTCATTCCGCTGATCCCGGCGGCGATTCTGAACTTTCATATTCAACTACCGGAGCATTTCGGCTGTATCATGGACAACGGCAGCGCGCTTCTGAACAGCCGCCGCATCGTCACCCATCCGGCGGTCAGCTGGTTCGTCAACGGCAACAACTTTCACAGTTCGCATCACTGGCTGGCCAATGCGCCGATCGCGCGGCTGGCGGCGATCGACCGCATCATCCAGGCCGATGTGATCTATAGCGAGCCATCCTATCGCGCCTTCTTCAGCCGGTATTATCGCGACGTGTTGCGCAACATCAGACAGAAATGATGCGTCCATGAGCCAAGATCGTGCCGCCGCCGACGGCTCGCCCTCCGATATCGCAATGACGCCCGATGCCGACAGCTACCGGCATGCGCGGCCGCTGGTGATGCTGGGGATCGGCGCGATCCTGGCCTATAACGTCACCAGCGCCGCCAAAGAGGTCTATGCCGGCCATGTGCTGCAGACCGCCGATCCTTTCGTGCTGATCACGCTGTGTTTCGGGCTGGTGGTGGTGGTGTTCCAGATCCTGCACCGGCTGGAGCGGGGCGGCAGCCGGGTGCAGCCAGGCCCGGTGCCGGCCGCATCCGTGCTGCGGCTGTTCATCGTGATGAACCTGACCACCACCGGCGCCTGGCTGGGGCTGTATTTCGCCCTGCGTTATCTGGAACCGGCGGTGGCGGGCGGGTTGAGCGGCGGTGTGGGGCCGCTGGCGGTGTTGTTGTGGCGCCGCTGGACCGGCCGCCCGATCGGCGGAGACGAATTGTTGAGCGGGCTCGGCATCCTGGCCGCCTGTCTGTTGCTGGCCTGGAGCGCCACGGCCGGACAGGGGCTGGTGATCGACGCCACGCCCGCCCAGACCCTTGCCGGCCTCGCCTCGGCAACCGCGGGCGGCATCTCCGCCACGCTGGCCAGCGTCTGGGCCAAGAAGCTGTCGGGGGCGGGGATGTCGCCGGTGGGCATCATGGCGCATCGCTTCTATGTGCTGGTGGCCCTGGCGGCGGTGCTGGCTCTGGTGCTGGGCCGCTTCGCCCTGCCGCTGCCCGATCTGGGCGGGGTGGTGATCATCGGCCTGTTCGGTGTTGCAGCCCCGCTTTATGCCTTGCAGGTGGGGATCAAATACTGCCGGATCTTCCATGTGAACATCATCATCGGCCTGTGTCCGTTGTTCACACTGGGCTTCCAGGCGTTCAGCGCCTGGGTGCACTGGTCGGGGCTGACGGTACTTGGGGTGGTGATGCTGGTGGTTTCCGGCTATGTGGGCCTGTTCCGGATCAGGCGCCCGTCGCGCGTGGCGGCGGCGGGGGTGGAGCCATGACCGATGGTGGCACGACCGGTGACGACAGACCGGTGGCGGTGATCGTGGATGGCTATTCCACCGGTGCCGCGCTGGCGCCGGAATTCGCCCGCCGGGGCTGGGCCTGTGTCCATGTGTCGAGCCGGCCCGATATCGATCCGGTCTATCAGGCGGTGCATCGACCTGAGACCTATCGCGCCGGCATCACCCATCGCGGCGATCTGGCCGAGACGCTGGCGGCGCTGGCGCCGTTCCGTCCGCGTGCGGTGCTGCCGGGGGCCGAGATCGGGGTGGAACTGGCCGATGCGCTGGCGGAAGGCCTGGGGCTTGCCGGCAATGGCACGGCACTCAGCGCCGCGCGCCGCGACAAGTTCCTGATGGCGCGGGCGGTGGCGCGGGCGGGGCTTGCCACCGCGCCGCAGTTTCGGACCGGCGATGCCCCGGCCGCGCGCGACTGGGCGCGCGATCAGGGCCGGTGGCCGGTGGTGGTGAAACCGCTGAACAGCGCCGGCACCGATGGCGTCACCATCTGCCAGACCCCGGACCAGTTGGATCAGGCCTTTGCCCGCATCCATGGCAAGCGCAACCGGCTGGGGCTGATCAATGACGACGTGCTGATCCAGGGGTTTCTGCAGGGCCGCCAGTATTTCATCAACACCATCAGCCTGGCCGGCCGCCATCTGGTGGCCGAGATCTGGGTTGAGAGCAAGCGCCAGGTCGCCGAGGCCGCGTTCATCAACGATCTGGAAATGCTGCTGCCGGCCGACGGGCCGGTACAGGCGCTGCTGGCCGATTACACCATGGCGGTTCTCGATGCCCTGGGCATCAGCCACGGGCCGGCACATACCGAGGTGATGCTGACCGATGCGGGGCCGGTGCTGATCGAGACCGCCGCCCGGCTGATGGGCACGGTTGAACAGCGTGCGGTGATGGCGGCACTGGGCGAGACCCAGGTGACGCTGGCCGTGGATGCCTGCACGGATCCTGAGGGGTTCAGCGCCCGACTGGACCGGGCGGCGGCGGACGTGCCCTATCGCATGCAGGGCCATCTTTGGTGCGTGGCGCTGATATCCGGGCAGACCGGCCGGATCACCAGCCATCAGGGCCTGTCGCGGCTGGAGCGGCTTGCATCCTATGTCTCGCGGATCAACATCGCCCCGATCGGCAGCCTGCTTGCGCCGACCGTGGATTTCTTCAGCAGCCCCGGCGTGGTCTATCTGCTGCACGAGGATCAGGCGGTTCTGGCGGCGGATTATGCCTGCATCCGCGCCTGGGAGCGTGACGGCCTGCTGTTCGACGTGGCGCCGGCTGGATGATCAGATCGGGCCGGATCAGTCGTTCAGCCGGCGCACCGCATCGGCCGGCACGGCATGCACCGACAGTGGCTCGGTCCGGCCGCGGACGGTGATTTCATGGCGGGTGGCGTTCAGCGCCTGGGGTGATTTTCCGGCCGCGGTCAGCACGTCATCCGACACCACCAGCAGACAGGCATGGGCCTTGGTCAGCTCTTCCAGCCGCCGGGCGACATGGACCGTGTCGCCAACCGCGGTCAGCATCCGGGTTTCGCCATAGCCCAGCCGCCCCACGACCGCGGCGCCGCCATGGATGCCGATGCCGATCCGCAGCGGCTGGCCCAGATCGCGGGTCAGGCTCTGGTTCAGCACGTCCAGCCGGTGGGCGATTTCGCCGGCGGCACGAAGCGCATGGGCCGCCGCCTCTTCGAAGCTTTCATCGGCGCCGAAGATCGCCATCACCTCGTCGCCGACAAAGGCGTTGGGCGTGCCGCCCGCCGCTTCCACCGCGCCGCCGATGGTTTCGAAATAGCGTTCCAGCAGGAACATGATGTCATAGGGCGGCCGCTGTTCGGCGATCGCCGTCGATCCGCGGATGTCGGTGAACAGGATCACCACCTTCTGCTCCCGCCCGCCATGGACCATCGGATCGGTGGTCAGGCGGTGGCTGGGGGTATGGGCGCGCAGCAGCGGCTGCACCGTCAGGGCGTGATCGGGGCGCAGCCGGCAGGCCAGGCGCACGCCGTCGGGGGCCCGGATCTTCTTCAGCAGGGCGGCTTCATCGGCATCGGCCGGCTTCAGATACTCGCCGCCGCGGGTGACCTCGACCCGGCAGGTGGAACAACGCCCGCGGCCGCCACAGACCGCGGCATGCGAGATCCCGCCGAGGCGGCTGGCTTCCAGAACCGATGTGCCGGGCAGTACCCGCACGCTGCGCCCGCCCGGATACGAGACCGTCACCCGGTCGTGGCGCAGGGATGCCAGATAGACGGCACCCCGCAGGGCGAAGGTCAGCGCCACCATGGCCACCCAGCCATTGACCATCCAGGCCTCGGTTTCGTGAGCGCGGGCAAATGCGCCGGGGCTGAGGCTGGTCAGGCTGGCCGGCAGCACGCCGACCTGGATCAGCGATGCGACGCTGCGCCCGGTATCGATGAAGCCCAGAAGGGCTGTCAGCGGCAACAGCCATGACAGCAATCTCCAGGCATTGATCCACAGCGGCGCTGCGCTGCGCGCCTTCATCCAGAATCCCAGACCGATCATGCCATGGGCCCAGACGATGCCCATCAGGATGATCTGACGCAAGGCGCCGGTCGGCGTCCACAGGATCGCCATGATCCGGGTATAGCTGTCGATGCCGGTCTGTTCGTCCAGCGCCGCCTGCACTCCCACCACATGGGCCGCCAGCAGCAGCGGCATGGCCAGACCCAGAACCAGTTGCAGCATCTCGGTCCACGGCATCCGCAGGCTGCGGCGGCTGTAGAGCGCGTGAAGCCCAAGCGCTGCGTGGACGACGAAGGCGATGGTGAGCAGTTGCGCGCCGGGCGTCCGTGTCCACGGCGCCATGGTGACGTCGAGCATCAACTGGGCGGCGCCGATGCCGAACAACCCGCTGGCATGGGCGATCAGATGGCCGGTCACGAAGACCAGCAGTACCGCGCCGCTGAGACCGCGCAGCCGCCGCAGCAGCCGCCTGTGTCGCAGCCGCGCTGCCGGGATGGTCGGGTGTCCGTGGAGTGTGGTCATCAGGCGCGCGCGATCATCAGGGTGCCGGGCTTCCGGAACGGCCATCACGGCCGGGCCGGCACCGAGGATCGGTTGGGCCGGCCACCCATCTTACGGGAGTGGCCGGCCAAACGGGAGACCGGACGTGTCAAATCCGGATGATGCGCGGCCGGTGTCGGCTGATCCGTCGCCTGATGTCGCCGGATCAGCGCATGCGCTGGACAACAACGCCCATCCAGCCCAGGCCATCATATTCCTGATAGCCGATGGTTTCCGAGAATCCGACGATCGTGTCGCCGGTCATGTATGTGCCCTGCTTGGCGCCATCGGTCGACAGATGGAAGGTCTGGTACAGGCCCTGGCCGTCGGAGGCCGCGATCACCCGCCGGGCACGGTCGAGCAGCAACACCCGCGAATGGGTCCATTCATCCGCCGACAGCGACGGCTCGTCGACCACGATCGACCGGCCCTGACGTTCCCAGTCGAAATAGATGCCGAGCGTGCCGATCACCCGGCCGTCGGTACGCCCGCCCTCGCGGACCGCGGTCGCATAGACCAGAACCGAGCTGTTGTCGTGCAGCGCGTCGGTGCGGACGTCGTCGACGATGTAATCGTCGCCGCTGCGCGTCGCCAGCGCGTCGCGCACCCAGGCTTCCCGCGACAGATCGGCGCCGCGCAGCCGCTGGAACCGCTCGTCGGCCATGGCCACCACCCGGCCATTGGCGTCGGTGAGGACCAGATTGGTATAGACCGTGTAATAGCGATGGATGACCGAGAGCCGGCGGGCCGCGTGGTCGAGCGCCTCTTTCGACGGCTGCTCCAAGGCCTGCCAGAAGGCACTGTCGGTGGCCCACCAGCGCACGTCGCAGGTGCGTTCATACAGGTTGCGCACGATCAACTGCACCAGGGCCTTGGCCAGTTCCTGGCCGCGCTGGGCGACCAGACGCTGGGTCACCGCCTCGCAATCGGCGATCCGGCCGATGATTTCCTGCTGAAACCGCTTGGCGGCGCCATCGGCCTGTTCGGCCAGGCTTTTAACCTCGCCCGCGACCACCGAAAAGCCGCGGCCGGCGGTTCCGGCGCGCGCGGCCTCGATGGCGGCGTTCAGGGCCAGCAGTCGTGTGCGGGCGGCGATTTCCTGATTGCCGGTGGAAAAGCGGCGCACGTCGTCGCTCAACCCCTGCATCAGTCCGCGGACTTTCTGGGCAGAAACGGTACCCGTGCCGACGCCATTGGTGGCGCGCTGGACGGCGATGGGCATCTGGTTGGTCATGGTAAAACCCCCTGTCGTTCCTGGTCGCGGTAAAGCCGCGTATTGCTTGCATCAGACCATCGGTTCCGGCGAGGGATGCGGGGGCTGCATACCATCCTGCCGTGTGCCGGTTCGACGTCCGTATGTTCACCTTTGTTTAACTGTAGGCGAAAATGTGGCGCTGCAACAAGAGCGGATATGCACTGCGGCAGCGAATAAACGCCAGGGTTCGCGAACCGCCCGGGTGCGAAGTGCCTTTACGCGCATGGCTTGTGTGGAACGGTCGTATACTTCGCTCTTGATGGATATTCACCATGAATGCCCAGGATTGTGCGGCGCATTATCGTGCCGGATCATCTTTCGTGCCCGCGACGGTGCGGGATGCCATATCGGTCAGCCGGTCGATCAGCAGCACCAGCGCCTCGCGCTCGGCGGGGGTCAGCTCCGCGATCAGCCGGTCTTCATAATCCAGCGCCAAGGGCGCGATCCGGGCCAGGATGTCGAGCCCGGCCGGCGACAGCCGCAGCAGCACCCGCCGGCGGTCGGCGTCGTCGACCGTCCGCTCGATACGCCCCGCACGCTCCAGCCGTTGCACGGCGCGGCTGACCGTCACCTTGTCCATCTCGGTCGCATCGCAGATCGCGTTGGCGGTGAGCGGCGCGAACCGGCCCAGCACCGCCACCACCCGCCATTCGGGAATGGTCAGGTCGAAGGTGTCGGCATAGGCGCGTGCCAGGGTGGATGAAATCCGGTTGGCCAGCACCGATAGCCGATAGGGCAGAAACCGTTCCAGCCGCAGACTGCGGCCATCCTCACCCCGGGCCGGGTTGGGGAGGCGGGGGATGGCGGGCACTGATGATGGCGATGCATCGGTCGTGGTGGAACGATCCGGGGTCGCGGCGGGTTGCGATGATGCGCGGGAGGTGTCGTCGGGTGTCACGAGGACAGCGTGCTCCACTTGACAAGCCGTGGGTGTGACGGCAACTTAGTTACAAATGAAACTATCAGAAGCCGGCGGCAGCGTCGAGCCTCTGGAACGGTCCGGTCCGCTTGCCCGCCGCCGCCTTGTGCCGGCGTGGCCGCCATGTCCCGTTCAGGGTGCTCTTGGCCGATCCTAGCCGCGGCGTGTCGAGGGGGAAAGCGATGAGCACCGAAACCATGACCAGTGCCGACGGCAGGACCGGTGGCGATACGCCGTTCGGGTTCGAGAACCCGATGGGGACCGACGGCTTCGAATTCGTCGAGTTCGCCAGCACCGACCCGGCCGGGATGGGCGCGCTGTTCGAACGGATGGGCTTTGCCGCCGTCGCCCGCCACCGCAGCAAGAACGTCACCCTCTATCGCCAGGGCGACATCAACTTCATCATCAATGCCGAGCCCGAAAGCTTCGCGCAGTCATTCGCCCGCGTGCATGGGTCGGGGGCCTGTGCGATGGCGTTCCGGGTGAAGGATGCGGGTTTCGCCTATAAGCGCGCGATCGAGCTGGGTGCCAAGCCCCATCAGGGCCAGGTCGGGCCGATGGAGCTGAACATTCCGGCGATCCAGGGCATCGGCGGCAGCGTGATCTATCTGGTCGACCGCTATGGTTCGAAGGGCACGATCTACGACATCGATTTCGAGCCGATCGCCGGCGCCGACCCGAAGGCGGCCGATCAGGGCCTGTCCTATATCGACCACCTGACCCATAACGTCCATCGCGGCCGGATGGATCATTGGGCCGAATTCTATACCAAGCTGTTCAATTTCCGCGAGATCCGCTATTTCGACATCGAAGGCAAGCTGACCGGGCTGCATTCGCGCGCCATGACCAGCCCCTGCGGCCAGATCCGGATTCCGATCAACGAGTCGGCCGACGACAAGTCGCAGATCGAGGAATATCTGAAAGCCTATAACGGCGAGGGCATTCAGCACATCGCGCTGGGTTCCACCGAGATCTTCGCCTCGGTCGAGGGCATGCGCAGCCGTGGCGTCGCCTTCCTGGAAACCCCCGGCAGCTATTACGATATGGTCGACACGCGCGTGCCCGGCCATGGTGAAGACCTGGACCGGATGCGCCGCGAGCATATCCTGATCGACGGCCTGCCCGACAATCATGTCGGCATGCTGTTGCAGATCTTCACTGAAAACGTCATCGGCCCGATCTTCTTCGAGATCATCCAGCGCAAGGGCAATGACGGTTTCGGCGAGGGCAACTTCAAGGCACTGTTCGAGGCCATGGAACTGGACCAGATCAAGCGTGGGGTTCTGACCGCCGATGCGTAACTGGATCAACATTCCGCGCGTCGAAGGCCGCGCCTCGCGTCAGGCCCATGCGGACCTGCCGGATGGCACCTTCGAGCACGAGATCGGTCGCGAGGGCTTCTTCGGTCCCGCGGCCCATATCCACCATGCCCATGCCCCCACCGGCTGGGTGCGGTTCGAGGGGCCGATCCGGCCCCGTGCCTTCGACACCACGAAGTTCGACGCCGTGCCCGACAGCGCCTGGGCCGCCGAGCCGCTGGCCGGCAACCGCCGCTGCACGGTCCGCTTCTGGCGGATCGAGGCGCCGATGGACCATCTGGCGCGCAACGCCGATGGCGACGAGCTGCTGTTCGTCCATGACGGCGCCGGTGACCTGTTCTGCGACTTCGGTCATATGAGCTATACCGAGGGCGATTATCTGCTGCTGCCGCGCGGCACCATGTGGCGCCTGGTGCCGTCGGCGCCGACCCGCATCCTGATGATCGAGGCCACCGACAGCGCCTATAAGCTGCCCGACAAGGGCATCGTCGGGCCGCATGCGATCTTCGATCCGGCGATCCTGGCGGTGCCTGAGATCGATGCGGCCTTCGACGATCAGCGCGCCGAGACCGAAACCCGGGTGGCGGTGAAGCGCTTCGGTCAGGTCTCGACCATGGTGTTCCCGTACAACCCGCTGGATGCGGTGGGCTGGCATGGCGATCTGGCGCCGGTGAAGGTGAACTGGCGCGATATCCGGCCGCTGATGAGCCATCGCTATCATCTGCCGCCCTCGGCGCACACCACCTTCGTTGGCGAACGTTTCGTGGTCTGCACCTTCGTGCCCCGGCCGATCGAAACCGATCCGGGCGCGCTGAAGGTGCCGTTCTTCCATTCGAATGTCGATTATGACGAGTTCATCTTCTATCACCGGGGCTCGTTCTTCAGCCGGGACAACATCCATCCCGGCATGATCAGCCTGCACCCGGCGGGTTTCGCCCATGGCCCGCATCCCAAGGCCTTCGCCACGGGGCAGAAGGCGGCCCGCAAGGAGACCGACGAGGTGGCGGTGATGATCGACACCCGCGACCCTCTGGAGGTTCAGGCCGGGGCGGCGTCGGTGGAATGGACGGGTTATGTCGACAGTTGGCGGACCGCGCCTGCTGCAACCAACGAGGCGGCCGAATAATGAAGCTGGCGACGCTGAAGGACGGCAGCCGCGACGGGCGGCTGGTTGTGGTGTCTCGCGACCTGACGCAATGCGTGCCTGCCGATGGCATTGCCGCGACGCTTCAAGGCGCGCTCGACCGCTGGGCCGAAACCGCGCCGAAGCTTCAGGCCCTGTCCGAGCGGCTGAATGCGGGCGAGGCCGAGGGCGCGCTCGGCTTCGACCCGGTGGCCGCCATGGCGCCGCTGCCGCGCGCCTATCAATGGGCCGACGGTTCGGCCTATGTGAACCATGTCGAGCTGGTCCGCAAGGCGCGCGGCGCTGACATGCCTGAGAATTTCTGGCATGACCCGCTGATGTATCAGGGCGTGTCCGACCGGTTCATCGGCCCGATGGACGATGTGGAATGCCCCGACGAGGCGTTCGGTATCGATTTCGAGGCCGAGGTGGCGGTGGTCACCGACGATGTCGCGATGAGCACCGCCCCCGATCAGGCCGGCGGTCATATCGTGCTGGTGATGCTGGTCAACGATGTCAGCCTGCGCAATCTGATCCCGGGCGAACTCGGCAAGGGGTTCGGTTTCTTTCAGGCCAAGCCGGCATCGAGCTTCTCGCCCGTCGCGGTCACCCCCGACGAGCTTGGCGACGCCTGGGACGGGGCCAAGGTCAATCTGCCGCTCCGGGTCTGGCTGAACGACACGGTGTTCGGTGCGCCGGAAGCCGGCGAGGACATGACCTTCGATTTCCCGCGCCTGATTGCCCATGCCGCCCGCACCCGGCATCTGGGGGCCGGCACCATTATCGGCTCGGGCACGGTCTCAAATCTCGACCGCAGCCGTGGGTCCTGCTGCATCGCCGAGCGGCGCATGCTCGAGTCCATCGATGCCGGTCGGCCCGACACCCCGTTCATGTCGTTCGGCGACCGGGTGCGTATCGAGATGACCGACCGCGCGGGCCATTCGATCTTCGGTGCGATCGACCAGAAGATCGTGAAATGGGGCTGATGCCACTGGCGGATTGAGCGCCGGCAAGGCGTCAGGTCCGGTCATGCCACCAACGGCGCCCCGTTCGAACCGGGGCGCCGTTGCTGTGTGGTCGATCAGAAGGTATAGGTCAGGCCCATCAGTGCGATCGGCTGGGCCTTCTGTTCCACGAACGGGCTGTCGGCGGCATCGCCCAGAAGCTGCGTGGCACCGACCGACCCGACCGCGCGGATGCTGTCGGTGATGCGATAGCTGGCACTGACGCGCAGCGAGATGTCCTTGAAGCCGCTTGTGGGCGTATAGCGGTCGAAACCCGAGGCGGCGGCCTCCGACGCATCCACCCCGAAATAGCTGGTCATGTAGCGGGCATTTGCCCAGGTGGCGCCAAGGCTGGGCGTGATCGTCAGCCGGTCGGTCGCCTGGACCGGATAGCCCAGGCCGGCGCTGATCAGCATGCCCCGGTCGGTCTCGGTGACCGCCTGTGTCACCGCAAGCGTCGCGACCGCGCCCCGATATCGCCCCGACACGAACAGCCGTGCCCCCAGGGCATCATCCACGCCGTTCAGCCCGGCTGGAACGTCGTCCTGGTCATAGCCCTGCATCCAGTTGACAGCAATCCCGGCCGTGAAGCGGGGCGCCCTGATGATGTGGACACCGATTCCGTCGCCGACCTTCGCAAACAACCGCCCGTACTGGACGTCGACCAGCGGCAGGGGCTGGGCCTTGTATTCTTCAGATCCCTGAAACACCGGAACGGCGGCGACGCCGGCGCCCAATGTCCAGTGATCCTCCGCGGGCTTTGCCGGAGCCGGGGCCGACGCCGCCTGTGCGGGCGCCGCCGCGGCCATGGCCAGTCCGCCAAGCGTCAGCCACAGGCCGGCGGCGACCGGCCGCATCAGCGCAAAAGCTCTTGTCACGTCGTCACCCCGTTAATAAGATGCGGTGATGCATCTATAGAATCCGCGGCGCGTGATCGTCAAGATGCAAACGCGCATCTTAATGGGACGGTCATCAAATGAAGGGACGCCGGCGCGGCGCAGATCTCGATGAGGCGCTTCTGGATGCGGCGTGGAGTGAGCTGACCGAGCGTGGTTATGCCGGGATGACCATGGAAGCGGTTGCGGCACGTGCGGGAACCAGCCGCCCGGTGCTTGCCCGCCGCTGGGATGGCAAGGCGCCGCTGGCGATCGCCGCGATCCGGCAGCAGATGGCGAAGGCGCCTCTGCATGTGGAAGATCGCGGCGAGGTGCGCGCCGAACTGCTCGACTATCTGGAGCATGCCTCGCGTCGCGCTCTGGCCATCGCCGCGGCCTTCAGCCTGTTCACGAGCGAATACTTCCACGACACGGCGTCGACGCCGACCGATCTGCGGGCGGCCCTGACATCCGGCGGCCCCGACACGCTGGGTGGCATCCTGGAACGGGCGGTGTCGCGCGGCGATATCGACGCCGAAAAGCTCACGCCACCGGTCAGGACGCTGTTGACCGACCTGTTCCGTTATCATGCGATCATGACGTTTTCGCCGCCGCCACCGGATCTGCGCATGGCCTGGGTCGACCGCATCTTTCTGCCGCTGGTCAGGGCGCGACCAATGCCGTGACCGCGGGCGTCGCGCCCATGCGCCGGCTGCCGTGCGCGGCTCGGGGCGTGGCGCCAGGCTCCGGGCGTGGCGTCAGGCTCTGGATGTGGCGTCGGCCGGGCTGCGCCATCCGGCCCGTGCCGCCCGGGCAAGCGACGAGCGCACCACCGCACGGTGGAACGGGGCAATAACCATGATGTAGCTGCGGCCCAGCAGGTTGTGGCAATGGACCACGGTGGTCAAGGTCACCATTTGCGCTCCTGGCTGCGCCCCGGGCTGCGCGTCGGTGATGCGGACCGACAGGCGGAAATCGAGATGGCGATCATCCTCGCCCATCAGGATCTCGTCGGCATGGATTTCATAGACCTTGAAGATGCCGATCCGCCGGTCGCCGGGGCCGTCGGGCGTCGCGAGCATCGGGGCGGTCTTGAGGCCGAAGGGCGAGACCAGCAGATCGCGCAGCCTCAACAGCCAGGCGACCCAGGCCGCCTGATGGCTGAACAGGGCGCGGGCGATGGCCTCCGGATCACCGCCCAGCCCGCCGGGCAGGGCGATGGCATAACTGTCCGCCAGATCCGCGCCGGCGAAAAGCGGGCGGAGACGCGAGGCGTGCGGCAGCGGCACGGCGGATGGCTGGTCGATGGTCATGCCGCCGAGTATGCGCGCGTCGGGCTGATGCCGACAGAGGGAAGGGGGCGCTGCGTCAGCCGGCCGCAGAGCTTTTGCGGGCCGGGTCGGTTTCCTTCAGCACGTCGATGAAGGCTCTGAGGCCGGCGGGAACATGGCGATGGCCGGGATAATAGAGCACCGCGCCATCAAATGGCGGACACCAGTCGCCAAGCACGATGTCGAGCCGGCCGGCACCCAGATGCGGCCGGGCGACGCTGTCGGAGACGAAGGCGATGCCCAGACCGGCGCAGGCGGCCTCGATCATCGCGGCCGGCGTGTTCAGGGTCAGCCGCCCGGGCACGTCGACCGCCATCTCCTGACCGTGGCGCTCGAACTCCCACCGATACAGCCGGCCGCCGGGCAGGCGGAAGCGGATGCAGTCGTGGCGGGCCAGATCGTCCGGTGTCCGCGGACGGCCTTGGCGGGCGAGATAAGCGGGCGAGGCCACGGCCAGGAACCGGGCCTGGCCGCCGAACGGCACCGCGATCGCGTCCTGCGGCACCGCCTCGCCCAGCCGCACCCCGGCATCGAACCCCTCGGCCACGATGTCGATCAGCCGGCCCTCGACCACCAGATCGAGGTGCATGTCGGGGTGGCGGTCCAGGAAAGCCGGCACGGTATGGTCCAGTAGCAGCCGGGCGGCGCCTTCATTGGCGTTGATCCGCAGCAGCCCGCCGGGCGAGGCGCGATACGCGTTGACCGCGTCGAGCGCGCGATCGAGGTCGCCCAGCAGTGGCGCAAGACGGTTCAGCAGCCGTTCGCCGGCCTCGGTGGTGCTGACGCTGCGGGTGGTGCGGTTGAACAGCCGCACGCCCATGCGGTCTTCCAGCGCCCGGATGATATGGCTGAGCGTCGATGGCGGCAGGCCCAGATCGTCGGCTGCCTGCCGGAAGCTCCGCCGCTGCGCCACAGTGACGAAAGCGGTGAGATCGTCGAGGCGCGGTCGGCTCATTGCTGCGGAAACTCCATCACGGCATGCCGGATTGACCGGATTAATCAATCAATGGCCACGCCCCATTCTCTCGTCAACGGCCGGCCATGCCTTGTCCCGCCGCCGGCCGGTCACGACGAAGGATAACTCTCATGACCAAGACCTGGTTGATCACCGGTACATCCTCGGGCTTTGGCCGGATCATGACCGAAACCCTGCTGGCGCGCGGTGACCGCGTTGCCGCGACCCTCCGGCGCCCCGAGCGGCTTGCCGGTCTGGCGGATGCCTATGGCGACCGGTTGTGGCTGGCCGACCTCGACGTCACCGACACGGCCCGGCTGCGCGCGGTGACCGACGCGGCCTTTGCGCATTTCGGGCGGATCGAGGTGGTGGTCTCGAATGCCGGCTATGGCCTGCTGGGCGCGGCTGAGGAACTCGACGATGCGGCGATCCGCCGTCAGATCGAGACCAATGTCCTGGGCTCGATGCAATTGTTCCGGGCTGTGGTGCCGCATCTGCGCCGACAGGGTGGCGGCCGCTTCCTGCAGCTTTCGTCCATGGGCGGGCAGATGGCGTTTCCCGGCCTCAGCCTCTATCACGCCAGCAAATGGGCGATGGAGGGCTTCTTCGAGGCGGCGGCACCGGAAGTGGCGCCCTTCGGCATCGGCGTGACCCTGATCGAGCCGGGCGCCGCATCGACCGGCTTCGGCAGCACCGGTGCCGACCTTGCAGCACCGTCGGCGGTCTATGCCGATACGCCGGCCGGGGCCATCCGTCGCGCCTTTACCGAGGGCGCGTTCCCGGTGCCGGGCGATCCGGACCGGATGGTCGCGCGGATGATCGAGGTGGCCGAGACGGTTGAGGCACCACGGCGTCTTGCCCTTGGCAGCGATGCTTATGAGCAGATCCGGACGGCGCTTCTGGGGCGGCTGGCGGCGCTGGATGCCCAGGAAGCGGTGGCGCGGTCGACCGATCTTGGCGCCGGCTGACGGCGGCGGCGTGTTGGCGGTGCCCCCCTTGTTGACGGTGGCCGGCTCGCCGGGGCAGGGCGGGGCTGCTATGCTGCGGCCCCGCCCTTTCCGGAGCCCTGCCGATGACCCGACCCGCCCTTATTCTCGACCTCGACGGCACGGTCGTTGATGCCGTTCCCGATTTCGCCGCAGCCATGAACCGGCTGATGGTGGAACTGGGCCTGCGGTCGGTGACGGGCGCCGAAATCGCCGGCTATCTGGGCGACGGCCCCCGCAAACTGGTCGAGCGCGTGCTGGCCGCGCGCGGGCTGCCGATGATTGAGGCGGCCCATGACCGGTTTCTGGCCGATTACACCGCCCATGCGGCCGAATTGACCACGGCCTTCCCCGGCGTCGCCGAAACCCTCGACGCCTTCCGTGCCGCCGGCTGGGCGGTTCTGGTCTGCACCAAGAAACCCGAGGCAGCCACCCGCGCCATGCTCGCGGGCCTGGGCCTGCTCGACCGTTTCGACGGCATCGGCGCCGGCGACAGCTTCGCGGTCTCGAAGCCCGATCCGCGCCACCTGACCATGACGCTTGCGGCTGCGGGGCTGGACCGTGCCCCCGCCGTGATGGTCGGCGACCACGCCAACGACGTCGCCGCCGCCCGCGGCGCCGGTCTGCCCTGCATCTTCGCCGGCTGGGGCCATGGCCCCGCCCGCATGGCCGCAGGCGCCGACCTGGTGGCCACCCGCTTCGCCGAGCTTGTCCGCATGGCGCCGCAGGCACTGGCGGCCCGCGGCGTCAGCGCCCCGATGCCGCAGGTCCGAGCGGGTCAGCCGACGACGCGATCATAGCCCTCAAGGTCACTGTCGAGCGACCAGATCATGACCCGTGCGCGGCGTTCGTCCTCATCGGGTTGGGATTTCACGAACCGTTCCAGTGTCCCGCTGGTCGCCAGATCGCCAAGCGAGCCCTGGGCAATGAGTTCGGGATAGGCGGGCAGATCTTCCAGCCGGACCAGACGGCTGGCGCCGTCTTCGGGATCACGATAGCAGAACACCACATCGGGAATCGCCCGATCCGGCAGGGCATCAAGCAGGGCGGGGTTGTGTGTCGACAGCAGGACGCGCAGCCGGCGGCGTTCCGCGACGCGCCTGATGCACGCCAGCAGATGTCGTGCCCGGCTGGGATGGACGCCGTTATCGATCTCCTCAATGACCACAAGGCTGCCGGCTTCGGCTGAAAGCATGGCGGCTGCGATTGCCAGCACACGCAGCGTTCCATCCGACAGCAGCGAGGCATCATAGGGCCGTTCCACCCCGCCGAAGGTCTCGGTGAGTTTGATCATGACCCCGCCGCGCGGCTCCTGGACGAAGCCGAGTTGCGCAATGTCCTGTTCAGGCAGGCTCCGGATGAAATTCAGCACATCATCCTTTGCCTCATCATCTGAAAGCGGGCCTTCGATCAGGTCGAACAGAATGGAGGATACGTTTTCTCCGCTCCCTCTGAGCCTGCCATCGCCGGAAAAGCTGTAATCCCGCATCCGTGCGGGAACCGGATCCAGAAAGAGTATGGATGAGAGCAGCGCTTCGTAGTGCCGCGTTATCTTCGGAATTTTAGTCTGCGCGTCTTTGTGTCTGGCATCAAAAGCAGTTGGGTTTGTCAGTTGTGTGAAAATAGCTGCCTGGTCACTACAGGTAACATACGGCTTTTTTCCTCCGCGGCTGAAATTGTCATAGGCAACCCGTACATCTGTACCCCGTCCCGTCGACGGCTGATCGAGAACATAGAGCGGCACCCTGGCGCCCTCATGCGTGATGCTCTCATTGGCAATGTGCAGCCCGTCAGCGTGACGTGCGACTGTGACGCTCAGTCGATTGAATTCCGTATCGTTGGTCTCGCACCCGATGCTGAAACTGTCGCCCTGACGGTAGGAGAGATCGTCGACCTTGCCCCGCACGACATGCTCGCCGTCATGGATGGCATAGCGGATGGCCGACAACTTCTGGCCTTGAGCGAGCCAGGAGAGCAGGCGCATCGCCTCGACGGCATTGCTTTTCCCCGAAGCATTGGCGCCGATCAGCACAGTGAGGGGGGCCAGAGGCAGACGCGCGGACCGGTAGCTTTTGAAGGTTTCGAGCGTGATGGCCGTCAGCACTGCCTATGCCCCCCCATAATTGTCTGTCGCTCAACCCTTGGCGTTGTCGACCGCCTGTTCCAGCGCGTCCAGTTCAACAGCGCCGGGCAGAAGCGTGTCGCCGATCACGAAGGCCGGGGTGCCACCGATGCCCAGGCTCTGGGCCAGCGCCATGGTCTCGCGCAGATGGGCTTCGATCTCGGGCGACTGCATGCGATCCTTGATTGCGGCGGCATCTGCTCCGCGATCGCCGACCAGGGCCAGCACCCGGTCTTCGGTGAGATTGCCCTGTGCGGTCATCAATGCCTGATGGATCTCAGGATACAGCGCCGGCGCGATTGCCTGCACCGCCAGGGCGGCGCGGGCGGCAATCAGGGAATCCGGGCCCAGAATCGGGAATTCCTTATAGACCACGCGGATATCGTCGCGCTTGCTGATCAACTGGTCCACCGTCACCATCGCCCGCCGGCAATAGGGGCAGCGATAGTCGAAGAACTGCACCACGGTCACAGGCGCGTCGGCGGGGCCAACCACGGGGTCACGGCCGTCGGATACCAACTGGTCGTGGTTGTCGGCGATCGCTGTGTTCTGTGCCTCAGCCTCGGCGGACTTCTGATCGGCCTGCCAGCGGCGGATGCTGTCGACGACCAGTTCGGGTTCGCGGATCAGGACATCCCGGACCATATCCTCGCCCGCGCGGGCCTGGGCCGCCGGATCGACCGCCAGCACGCGGTCCATCACCAACGTCGTGGCAGCACCGCCGATGGCGCCCATGACCAGGGCCACGACCGGCACGATGAATTTCGACATGGAATTACGCATCTTTCACGTCTGAGGGGCCGGCATGACGGCCCGGACTGTTATCGTCGTCAGCGCTGGGCACGGGCTTCTTCGCGCTGGCGTTTGGCATAGTCGACCAGATCATCCGCGCGTAGCTGTCCGGGCGAGCCGACCGGCAGGTTGTCGCGTGCCCGCGTCGCCTGCACCACCGCTTCCTCCCAGCGATTGACCTGGGCATTGTATTCCGCCAGCGCCAGCGACGCCTGCGGCATGCGCCCGGCGCGGCCATAGGCGATCCCCAGCAGGCGCCAGGCGGTCGCGTTGTCGCGGTCTGCGGCGGTGGCCGCTTCCAGCAGCGACTGCGCTTCCGTATAGGCGGCGTCCTGACCGGTCTCGATCAGCGCCTGCGCCAGCCCGACCGAGATCAGCGGCGCATGGTTCGAGGTCTCGACCGCCAGCCGATAGGGCGCGATCGCATCGCTGACCCGGCCGTTCTCGAACAGGATCTGGCCTTCCAGCTCGTGGAAATACGGGTCATCGGGCTGTTCGGCGATCAGGCCGCGGATCAGGGGCAGGGCGTTGTCCAGATCGGCCTGACGATAATAGGCGATGGCCCGGGCATAGCGGGCCGGCACCGACAGGTCGTCGGCCTTATAGGTCGCCAGCGTGCGGCCCGGCGGGTCCAGAAAGCCTTTCAATTTGGCGATCATCCGGTCATAGGCCATCTGTTCTTCCGGCGTCGCCGTGGCCCGCACGCCGCTTTCCTGCGCCACCACGTTCTCAACCACCCGCACCCGGTCGGCGGCCATGGGATGGGTCGACAGATAGGGGCTCTGGCGGCTGCCGATCAGCAGGCTCTGATTGTCGAGCTTCTGGAAGAATTCCAGCATGCCCTGCGCCGATTCCCCCGCCCGGTGCAGGAAGCGGATGCCGGCCTGATCGGCTGAATTCTCCTGCGCGCGGCTGAAGCTCAACATGCCGCGCTGGGCCATCTGCTGGCCGCCCATGGCGATGGCCATGCCAGCATCGGCGCTGCCGCCGGCGACCCCGATCGCCAGACCCAGCAGTGCCGAGGCGATCGCCTGTGCTGTGGCCATTTCCACGGCCCCGCCGATGCGCGACAGATGGCCGCCGGCGATGTGGCCGGTTTCATGAGCGATGACGCCGGCAAGCTGGTTCGGGTTGTCGCTGGCCATCAGCAGGCCGGTGAAGATGAACAGGTGCATGCCGCCGCCGACGAAGGCGTTGATCGCATTGTCGCGGATCAGATGGATGTCGATCGATGACGCGTCGAGATCGGCGGCCTTGAACAGTGGAGTCGCTATCTGCCGGATGGTATGTTCCACCTCGGCGTCACGGATGAACGACAGCCCTGCCCGTTGCGCCGAGGCCGGTCCTACGGCACTCATCCCCGACACGATCAGGAAGCAGATAAGGACGGCGATGCGGAGGAAGCTTGAGCGCACGATGCAGACCTCGGATGATTCCCTCGAACGTAGGGGCGCAATCCAGGCCCGTCAATCTCGGCATCGGTGGCAATTCCGCGACGCGCCCGGCCTGGCCCGGCCTCTCGCGGTGACACGGCCTCTCGCGGCGACCCGGCCTCTGGCGCTGCTGGCGATCGGCGCGGCGGCGCTCGTGGCTGGCTGCGCTCCCAAGGTCGAAGTCGGCCGCGTGGACGCGGTCACCGGTTTCATTGGTCTGGTCGCGACCGACGAGCCGCGATCGGCGCTGATCGGCCGCGACATTCTGTCGGCCGGTGGCAGTGCCGTCGATGCGGCCGTGGCCATCGCCATCGCCCAGACGGTGACCCTGCCCAGCCGGGTCGGTCTTGGCGGCGGTGGTGCCTGCGTGGTCTATAAGGCGCAGCCGCCGCGGACCAAACAGCCGCAGACGGCGCAGTCCTTCGACTTTATGCCGCGGGCGGCGGTGGCGGGCGAGACCGTCGCCGTGCCCGGTTTCGCCCGTGGCCTGTATGCCATGCAGGCCAAGTATGGCACGCTCCGCTGGCCGCAACTGGTATCGCCCGGCGAACAGTTGGCACGGTTCGGCGCGCCGGTGTCGCCGGCTTTCGCCGCCGATCTTGCCGCCTATCGCGAGGTCATCGGCGCGTCGCCGACCCTGGCCCGCACCTTCGGCAGTCTGATACAGGGCAGCCAGATGCAGCGGCCCGATCTGGCGGCGTCGCTTGGCTCCATCCGCACCGAAGGCCCCGGCACTCTCTATAGCGGGCCGCTCGGGCGTCGGATGATCGACGATTTCGCCCAGGCGGGCGTGACCCTGCGGGCCGACGACCTGCGGCTTTACCAGCCGGTTACAGGCGATGCGCCGTCGCGGCCCTATGGCAATTTCGATCTGGTGACCATCGCGGGCACCGGTGGTGCCGCGGCACTGGACGGGGTGGCCGGGGTGCGCACCGGTGCGGCTCCGGTCGCCGGCGGCGGTGATGCCGTTCACTCCGGGGTTGTGGTGATGGATCGGGTCGGTGTCGCCGTCGCCTGCACCTTCACGCAAGGGGCCGCCTTCGGCACCGGCCGGATGGGCGACGACACCGGCATCATCGCCGCCCGACCTGCCGATGCCGGTGCATTGGCATCGGGTGCCGCGGTGCTGGCGATCAACGAGAATATCCACAAACCCTATATGGCGGCGGCCACCACCGGCACAGGTGCCGTGCCGGCGATGTCAAAGCTGGTCGGTGCCTTCTATGGCGGTGAGGCGCTGGACCAGGCGATTGCCGCCGCCGGTACCGCGGGTGCCGATGTCAGCGCCGCGGCCTGCGCCAACGGCATCCCGTCGAGCGATCAGCGCTGCAATGCGCTGGTGTCGCCGGCCTCGCCAGGCCTTGCCATCCGCTGATCGCCTGCCCTGAGGGGCCATGTCTCCGGCATCAAATATAACCTGTGGTTTTGTTTGATGCGGGAGCATCTGTTTCCTATCATCGCGGACATCATCCCGATGCATCCGTCCGGTCAGCCTGCCATCGATGCCCGGCAGGCGGGCCGGATGTCGTGCCACAGTCCAAGGACAACCGATACATGCCCGTCTCGCGCCGGTCGCAGATCCCGCCATTCCACGCCCTCGAAGTTCTGGCGGAGGCAAATGCGCTGGAAGCCCAGGGTCGCCACATCATCCATATGGAGGTGGGGCAACCATCGACCGGTGCGCCGCGCCCGGCCCTGGATGCCGCCCGTCGCGCCCTCGACGGGCCGGCCTTCGGTTATACCGAAGGCGCCGGTCAGCCGGCGCTGCGGCGGCGGATCGCCGATCATTACCGCGCATGGTATGGGGTCGATCTGCCGATCGAGCGGATCGTCATCACCCATGGCGCCTCCGGCTGTTTCACCATCGCGTTCCTTGCGGCCTTCGATGCCGGCGCGCGGGTGGCGATGGCGGAGCCGGGCTATACCTCATACCGCAACGTTCTGAAGGCGCTGAATATCGAGGTGGTGTCGATCGAGACCGGGCCTGAGAGCCGGTTTCAGCCGACGGTCGCCCATCTGGAGGCGCTGGACAAGCCGATCGACGGCCTGATCGTCGCGAGCCCGTCCAATCCGACCAGCACCACCCTGAAGCCCGAGGAACTGGAAACCCTGGTCCGCTATTGCGAGGCCAAGGGCATCACACTGATCTCCGATGAAATCTATCACGGCCTCACCTATGGCGCGGCCACCCGTTCGGCGCTGAATTACTCGCAGGCGCCGATCGTGGTGAACAGCTTCTCGAAATATTTCGCCATGACCGGATGGCGCATGGGCTGGATGGTGCTGCCGGACGACATGGCGCGCACCGCCGAGAAGCTGGCCCAGAATTTCTTCCTGTCGCCCTCGGCTCTCTCTCAGATCGCGGCGACCGCTGCCTTCGACGGTTATGACGAGGCCGAGATCGCGGTGAAGCGTTATGCCGAGAACCGGCGCGTGCTGCTGGAAGGGCTGCCGGGCGTGGGTTTCACGCGCATCGCACCGATCGACGGCGCCTTCTATGTCTGGACCGACATTTCGGATTACAGCATGGACAGCACCGCCTTCTGCCGTCGGATGCTGCATGAAGCCGGAATCGCGGCCACGCCGGGCGTGGATTTCGACCCGTTCAAGGGCCATCACTATCTGCGCATGGCCTTTGCCGGCAGCACCGACGACATGGTGCAGGTGGTTGACCGGCTGGATGGCTGGATGCGCCGCAGCTTCGGCGTCGGAAAGGTTGCCTGATCGATCAGGCGATGCCGGGGGCGTCCACGAACCCCCGGCGTCTGGATAGGAAAAGGGGGCTGCCGGAGTGATCCGGCAGCCCCCTTTGTTGCGTGCAACGGTTAGGATCTTCGTTGCGTGCAACGGTCAGGATCGCGGCATCAGCCGCGGTCGCGGGCCGCCCACCAGCCACGGCGCGGGCGCGCCGTCGTCTTGGCCGCGGTGTCGACCGGCGGCACAATCGCCGCTTCGGCCACCGGCGCGTCGCCGGCCGGATGCGGGGCTGCCGCCTGCGCGTCGCCAGCCTCGTCGGCATCGCGGTCGCCTTCGGCGGCGGCCTGATCAGGCGACACCTCGGCAGATGCCCCCTCGCCAGACGCAGCCTCGGTGATCTGGCTGTCGGCCGGCGCATGCGCCAGCGGACCATCGATCACCGGGGCGGCACCTTCAGGCGCCTCGACCGCCGGCACCGCGGCATCGGGACCACTGATCACCGTCATCTCGGCGGGCAGGGTCTCGGCCACCACGGCATCGGCGACCTTGCGCCGACGGCGCGGCCTGGCTGCCGCGGCGTCGTCGGTGGCGACGGGCTCGGCAGTTTCGGTGGCCTTGGTGCGGCGGCGGGTGGCCGCCGGTTTGGTGGTGGCCTTCGCCGCGGTCTTGGTGGCATCGGCCTTCGTCGCCCGCTTCCGCTTCGGTGCGGCGGCGGCGGGCGCTTCGGCCTCGGCGGTTTCCACGGCCTCCGCTGCCTTGCGACGACGGCGCGGTGCCGGCGCGACCTCAAGCGCCGCTGCCTCGGCGGCAGCCGGCTCCGCGACCTTGCGGCGACGACGCGGCTTTGGCGGCGCGGCCTCGGCGACCGGCTCAGCTTCAACCGTTTCGGCTTCAACCGGCGCGGCGTCAACCGCTTCGGCGTCAACCACGCCCGGCGCCAGAGCCTCGCTCACCGCCTGGGCGGCATCGTCGGAGACCGCCGCCTCGGCGACAGGTGCCTCGGTTGCCGGTGCCTCGGTTGCCGGTGCCTCGGTTGCCGGTGTCTCGGCAGCCGGCGCCTCATCGGCGACGGCGGCCTCGGCCGGCGCGGATGCCTCCGGTGCGGATGCCTCCGATGCCGGCATCTCCGGCATGGGCACCTCGATCACCGTCACGCCCGTCGGGCGGCTGGTGGCGGCCACGGCACCCACCACCTCGGCTTCCGCATCGGTCACCGCATCGGTGCCCAGCGGACGCCGCCGACGACGGCGACGGCGGTTGCGGCCTTCTTCAGCGCGACCCTCCTCAGCGTGGGCCTCCTCCTCGACACGATCCGGCTCACCAGCCGGGCCATCCGGCGCGGCGGCTTCCATCGCCTCGGTGCTGGCGACCGGCGCCTCGGCCACGGCGGTCTCGGCGACCGCAACCTCGGCTTCGGCGTCAGCGACGGCCGGCGTCACGGCGGTGTCAGCCTCGTCGGCGTCGTCTCCGGCATCCTCGCCAGTATCGGTCGCACGGGCCTCACCATTGGCGGGGCGCCGCCGCCGGCGCCGACGACGACGGCGGTTGCCCTCATCCTCGCCGCGCTGGGCGCGCTCGTCGGCGGTCTCATCGTCGGCAGCACCGGTCCCGCTGCTTTCGGCGGTCTCGGTCTCGGTCTCGGTCTCGACGTCGGCGTCGGCATCCGAGCGGTCGTCGTCCTCGTCCTCGTCGTCGTCATCGGCGCCGGTATCGGCCGACTCGCTGCTGCCGGTCTCGTCGTCACGGCGCTTCCGCCGGCGCGACCGGCGACGGCGCTTGCGGCGCGCCCGCTCGTCGTCGCCATTGGTATCGGCTTCCGCCTCGGGCTCGGCTTCGACGGGCGCGCGGCTTTCGGCCGGTGCCGCGGCTGCGGCTTCCGCTGCGGCATCGGCCGCGGCTTCCGCGGCCTCGATCTCTTCCAGCGCGGCGGCGGCGGCTTCGTCCTCGGCATCCTCGGCGGCGATACGCGCGGCATCGGCTGCGGCGGCGGACGACTGGGCGGTCAGCGGCCGGTCGGGCCGCTCGGCGCGTTCAGGGATCTCGCCTTCCTTGCGCTGTTTGGTGCGCTCCAGCTCATACGGCGTCGGCGGGGTCAGGTTGTCGGCGGCTTCCACCAGCACGCGGAACAGATAGCGGTCCTCGATATCCGCCAGCATCTCACGCTTGTGGTTGAAGATGTACAGGGCCACCTCGGTCGGCACGCGCAGCACCAGTTCGTCGGTGCGCTCGCGGATGCCTTCCTCCTCAACCGCACGCAGGGCGGCGAGGGCGGTGCTTTCGACCGAGCGGACCAGACCGGTGCCACCGCAATGCGGGCACTGCATGGTGCTGGCCTCGATCAGCGACGGCCGCAGGCGCTGGCGCGACAGTTCCAGCAGGCCGAAACCGCTGATCCGGCCGAGCTGGATGCGGGCCCGATCGGCCTTCATCGCATCCTTCAGGCGCCGTTCGACCGCACGGTTGTTCTTGCGGTCGTCCATGTCGATGAAGTCGATGACGATCAGGCCGGCCAGATCGCGCAGACGCAACTGGCGGGCCACCTCTTCGGCGGCTTCCAGGTTGGTCTTCAGCGCGGTCTCTTCGATGTTGCGTTCACGCGTCGACCGGCCCGAATTGACGTCGATCGCGACCAGCGCTTCCGTCTGGTTGATCACCACATAGCCGCCGGCCGGCAGCCGGACGATCGCGCTGTGCATCGATGCAAGCTGGGTTTCGATCTGGAAGCGGTGGAACAGCGGAATCCGGTCGCTGTACAGCTTCACCAGCCGCGCCCGGCTGGGCATCAGCATCCGCATGAATTCCTTGGCGGCGCGATAGCCTTCCGTACCCTCGACCATCAGTTCGTCGATGTCGTTGGTATAGATGTCGCGGATCGACCGCTTGATGATGTCGGCCTCTTCATAGATCAGGGCCGGCGCGCGCGACGACAAAGTGCGTTCGCGGATGTCATCCCACAGCCGCGACAGATATTCATAGTCGCGCTTGATCTCGGTCTTGGTGCGCTCGGCGCCGGCGGTGCGCAGCACCACGCTCATGCCCGATGGCGCGCCCAGCTCGGCCAGGGTCTCGCGCAGCTTCTTGCGGGTGCGGGCGTCGGAAATCTTGCGCGAGATGCCACCACCATTGGCGGTGTTCGGCATCAGCACGCAATAGCGCCCGGCCAGCGAGATATAGCTGGTGAGGGCGGCGCCCTTGGTGCCGCGCTCTTCCTTGGCGACCTGGACCAGGATCAATTGCCGCTTCTTGATGACTTCCTGGATCTTGTACTGGCGATGCGGCTGCATGCGGCGGCGGCTGGCGCCGCCGGCGGCGATGTCGTCGACATCCGATCCGCCGACTTCCTCGATCTCGGGCCCCTCGGCGGCATCGGCCTTGGCGTCGCGCTCGGCATCCTCGCGCGCGGCCTTTTCAACCTCGCGCACCAGCGCCTCGCGGTCGGCGACCGGGATCTGGAAATAATCGGGATGAATTTCGCTGAACGCCAGGAAGCCGTTACGGTTTCCGCCATAATCGACGAACGCTGCCTGAAGCGAGGGTTCGACGCGGGTCACCTTGGCGAGATAGATATTCCCCTTCAACTGCTTCTTGGTCGATGTTTCGAAATCGAATTCTTCAAGCCGATTGCCGTTTGTGACGACCACCCGCATCTCTTCGGGGTGGTTCGCGTCGATCAGCATACGCTTCGTCATCGAGCGTGGAACTCCGGATATGACCACGACGGGCGCCGGCCGGTCTGAGGCGGCGCCGATCCGTCGGGCAGGATGTGGAGGAACGACGCGCAGGCCAGCGGCCGTCTGCGGCCCGGATGCCGGTATCGGCAGCGGCGGCAGGCGGCACGGTCAGGACCGGTGTCGTGAGGATGGGAAACGGCATCAGGACGACGATATCCGTACCGCCGAAAAATCGGCAGCAGGCAAGCCCTCGGGGGCTGGACGACGGGCGCTCAGACAGATGTGGCATCGGGGGACGCCTCGTGGTCCGCGCGGCCGACGCTGTGCGCGAAATCGCGCGCGTCGTTCATGACCGTTCCTTAGTCGTCGGGCCGGGGCCACCGCCAAATTGCGGTTCACCACGGTCCTCCGCCACCTCGTCAGGAAGTCGTGGATCCCGGCCGGCGGTGCCATCCGAAGTTGCGGGCGGGCACGTCAGCGGTTGCCGTCATCCTGGCCTTGCGGCGGGTTCAGCCGTCGGCCGGGGCGCTCATCCAGAGCCTGGGAGGCCTTGGGGATCGCCCATTGGGCGTGACCCGGTCCTCATCCACCAGCCATACGGAATTCCGTCCTGCAGCGCTCCGGATCACAACGCGGGCTCCACACAAAAGCACGGAGCCCGTCGATCACCAGACCGTTCCAGGCGCGCGCACTATAGAACAGGTCGCGGCCCTTCCACAATCGCGCTGTTGCAATCAGGCGACAGGGCAAGCGCATGTCGACCGTCATATGATGCGGCGGCCCCCGTTCAGCCGGCGTGGCCGGTGATCGGATGCCGCGTAACACGCCAGCCACACACTTAATGCCAAGTGCCAACAACGCAGATAAACACATTGAAAGATTGAGCGAGTTGCGCCTATAAGCAAGTGAGTCACCAGCGCTGCCGCCCACCGGATCGCCTATCCGCGGGCGGCTTTTGCGCCGGTCCGTGATATGCCGCCGGACGCCTCGTGGAGCCGTCACATGTCGTCGCCTGCCGTCTGCACACACCTCCTTCGCCCCGCAGCCTCTCCGGCGCGGCCGCCTTGTGCCGGCCGTGGCCGCGCGGATATGGGCCGGATCGTGCGCAGGCTGTTGTCGCTGGTTCTGGTGTCGCTGCTGTGCCTGAGCGGGGTCATCCTGCCCGGCACCGGCGTGGCCGAGGCCGGTGCCGCCGATGTGGCACGGGCGACGGGCCTGCGCTTCGGCCTGCACCCAGACAAGACCCGCCTGGCGATCGATCTGGACCGGCGGGTGGATTTCCGGGCCTTCACCCTGTCCGGTCCCGACCGGGTGGTGATCGATTTCCGCGGCCTCGACTGGCAGATCCTGGACCGCGGCGAGAATGACGGTGCGGGCCTGATCGCGCGGTATCGGGTGGGATTGTTCGAGCCCGGGGTCTATCGCATGGTGCTGGATCTGACCCAGCCGTCGCAGATCGACGCCATGTTCGTGCTGCCGGCCCAGGACGGTATGCCGCCGCGTTTCGTGGTCGACCTGTCGCGCACCACGCCCCAGGCTTTCGCGAAAGCGACGCTGAAGGGCGAGCCCGAGAACCGTTTCGACGGCACCAAGGTTGCGGCGGCCTCACCCTCGGCCGCGTCACAGACCTTGAGCGTAGCACCGGCGCTGCCCGATGCGGTGAAGCCGCGTCAGCGCGCCGACGGCCGCCGGGTGGTCGCCATCGACGCCGGCCATGGCGGCATCGATCCGGGTGCGATCGG
Organism: Tistrella arctica; assembly: GCF_039630945.1. Classification (NCBI taxonomy): domain Bacteria; kingdom Pseudomonadati; phylum Pseudomonadota; class Alphaproteobacteria; order Geminicoccales; family Geminicoccaceae; genus Tistrella; species Tistrella arctica. The sequence goes on along the minus strand of NZ_JBBKTV010000005.1, from coordinate 188,860 downwards.
CATTTCCGGCGTTCAGGAAAAGTCGATCACGCTCGCCTTCGCCAAGGCACTGGCCGTGGAACTGGAAAAGACCGGCCGCTACAAGCCGGTGCTGACCCGTGACCGCGATATTTTCATCCGCCTGCGCGACCGGGTGTCGATCGCCCGCGCCGCCGATGCCGAGCTGTTCATCTCGATCCATGCGGACTCGGTGGGCAATCCCCGCACCCGGGGCCTCTCGATCTATACCCTGTCCGAGCGCGCCTCGGACGGCGTCGCCGCCGAACTGGCCGACAGCGAGAACAAGGCCGATCTGATCGCCGGCGTCGACCTGTCGACGGAAAGCGCAGAGGTGACCTCGATCCTGATCGATCTTGCGCGGCGCGAGACCATGAACCTCTCCGCCCGCTTTGCCGGCCATATCATCGGTCAGGTTCAACCGCATACGGAATTGCTGCGCAAGCCGGTGCGGTCGGCCGGGTTTGCCGTGCTGAAGGCACCCGACATGCCGTCGGTCCTGATCGAAACCGGCTTCCTGTCGAACCGGCAGGATGAAAAGGTGCTTCAGGATCCGGCGCATCGGTCGCGACTGGTGCGTGGCATGGTGTCGGCCGTCGATCAGTTCTTCGCGGCCGAACAGACCTGGAGCCGGCTCTGATCTGCGGCGCCCGCGCACTGGCTGGGAACCGCCATGCCTGCGATCCTTGCAATGCACAGCACACAGGCCTGCGATTGACGCGGACGCGCATCGTCGCCACACTCCCGGCCAATTGTCGTGGCCGGCCGTTCATCATCGGTCGGCAGTGACCGTCAATCATCTGGGAGCCGCCGGCTGAAGCCTGCGGACATGCGCAGCTCATGAGCCTGATCCGCCTGTTCGGTGTTCTTCTGACCGCTTTTATCCTGCTTCTGGTCGCGGGCGGCGCTGCGCTGTATTACGGCGTGACGATGTATGACGGCGACCTGCCGAATTTCGATCAGTTGGCCGATTATCAGCCCGCGACCGTGACCCGGGTCTATGCCGGTGATGGCCGGCTGCTGGATGAATATGCGCGCGAGAAGCGGGTCTTCGTGCCGATCGAGGCGATCCCCGAGGTGGTGAAGAATGCCTTCATTGCCGCCGAGGATCAGAATTTCTATCAGCATCCCGGTATCGACGTGGTCGCCATCCTCAGGGCGGCGGTCACCAATATCGATAACATCGCCAGCGATCGTCGGCCGATCGGCGCCTCGACCATCACCCAGCAGGTGGCCAAGAATTTCCTGCTGACCAATGAGGTCTCGATCGAACGCAAGGTCAAGGAGGCGCTGCTCTCGCTCAGGATCGAGCGTGCCTTCAGCAAGGATCATATCCTTGAGCTGTATCTGAACGAGATTTATCTGGGCTATGGCGCCTATGGCGTGGGTGCAGCGGCGCTGGAATATTTCGACAAGTCGCTGGACGAGTTGACGCCTGAGGAAGCCGCCTATCTGGCGGCACTGCCCAAGGCGCCGAACAATTATCACCCCATCCGCCGCGCCGATGCCGCCAAGGCCCGGCGGGACTGGGTTCTGGGTCGCATGGCCGAGGATGGCTATCTGACGCCACAGGATGCCGAGATTGCCCGGGCCACGCCGCTGGTCACCCGGCCGCGTGGCGGCGAGGATCTGGCACGCGCCGATTATTTCGTCGAAGAGGTCCGCCGCGATCTTGCCAACCGCTTCGGCACGGATGCGCTCTATGAAGGCGGGCTCAGCGTTCTGACCACGGTCGATCCCAAGATGCAGGCGCTGGCCGATACATCGCTGCGCGACGGTCTGGTGTCCTATGACCGCCGTCATGGCTATCGGGGGGCGGTCGCGACCGTTGATGCCGCCGATGCCGATGCGGTGACCAGGAAGCTGACCGATCTGGGCCGCGACCACCCGCTGGTGCCGGGCTGGCGCTATGCGGCGGTGGTCGAGGCGTCGAAAAGCGCGGCGCGGCTGACTTTTGCCGATGGTTCCGCCGGCACGCTGGATCTCGACGCGGTGAAATGGGCACGGAAATACGTGTCGGTCGACCGGCGCGGCGCGGCGATCCGCGCGGTCGACGAGGTGGTATCGGTGGGCGATGTCGTCGCTGTGGCGCCTGCCAACGACCCGACCGAGATCGCGGCCGAAGCCGAACGTCGTGCCGAAGACGGCGAGGCGCCGGCGCCGAAGCCGGCCGCCACCGCCCTGAAACTGGTCCAGGTGCCCGACGTCTCAGGCGGGATCGTCGCCATGGACCCGCATACCGGACGGGTGCTGGCGATGACCGGCGGCTTCAATTTCGCCGCCAGCGAGTTCAACCGCGTGACCCAGGCGCAGCGCCAGCCGGGATCGTCGTTCAAGCCGTTCGTGTATCTGTCGGCCTTCGAGCATGGCTGGACGCCGGCATCGATCGTGCAGGACGCGCCCCTGGCGCTGGAGCAGGGTGCTGGCCTTGAGACCTGGCGGCCGAAGAATTACAGCGGTCGTTTCTATGGGCCCTCGACCCTGCGGGTGGGCGTTGAACAGTCGCGCAATCTGATGACGGTGCGTCTGGCGCGCGAGCTTGGCGCCGACACCATCGCCGATCTGGCGCGGCGGTTGAACATCGGCGACTGGCCGGCCTATCTGTCGACGGCGCTCGGCGCGGGCGAGACCACGCTGATGCGGCTGTCGACCGCCTATGCCATGGTGGTGAATGGCGGCAGGCGCGTGGAGCCGGCGCTGATCGAACGGGTCCAGGATCGCGAGGGCAAGACGATCTATCGCCGCGATCAGCGTCCTTGCGAGGCCTGTTCTGTCGCAGCCTGGCAGCCTGGATTGCAGGCACCGCGCCTGCCCGATGCGCGTGAGCAGGTTCTGGACCCGCGCGATGCCTATCAGCTGGTGCATGTGATGGAAGGCGTGATCCAGCGCGGCACCGGCCGGCGCGCCGCATCGATCGGCAAGCCGCTGGCGGGCAAGACCGGTACCACCAATGACAGCTTCGATGCCTGGTTCATGGGCTTCAGCCCCGATCTCGTGGTGGGCGTCTATGTCGGCTTCGACACGCCGCGGTCGCTCGGCGACAGGGAGCAGGGTGCATCTGCGGCACTGCCGATCTGGATCGAGTTCATGAAGGGCGCGCTCAGCGATGCGCCGGCCACACCATTCCGCACGCCGAGCGGCATCAGGCTGGTCCGCGTCGATGCCAAGACCGGTCTGCTACCCGGTCCCGGCACCGCCTCGGTGATTACCGAGGCGTTCAAACCCGGCACCGAGCCGACCACGGTTGCCGGCGAGGCGACCTATGATGACTATCTGAACGAGGTGGCACCTGGCGGCGATGGATCGTCGACCGGTCGCCCGCCCAGCCCCTATGGCGGCGCCAACGTCCCGGGCCCCGGCGGTTTGTACTGAACGGCGCCGGCCGCCCTGACCGCATCATGGACATGGCGTGAACATCTTGACGGCCCGGCTCCGGCCGTGGCCTGCCCCATCAACAGGAGGACGTGCACATGCGCGCCGAGATCAAGTCGCTGGCCGACGAGATCGAGCAGACCTTCGGGCTGCTGAGGAGGTATCTTTGACTGGGAGAACGCGCTTATCCGGCTCGACGAGCTGAACGCTCTCTCGGAAGACCCCAAGCTCTGGGATGACCCGGCGCGCGCGCAGAAGGTGATGCGCGAACGCACCCAGCTCGATGGCGCGGTGGAGCGTTATCGCAAGCTGGATCAGGCGTTCCGCGATGATCTGGAACTCGCCGAACTGGGCGAGATGGAAGAAGATGACAGTGTGGTCGACGAGGCGCAGGCTTCGCTTGCCCGGCTGCATCAGGATCTTCTGACCCTGAAGGTCGAAAGCCTGCTCTCGGGCGAGGTCGACGGCAACGACGCCTATCTTGAGGTGCATGCCGGCGCCGGCGGCACCGAAAGCCAGGATTGGGCCCTGATGCTGTTGCGCATGTATACGCGCTGGGCGGAAGGCCATGGCTACAAGACCGAGATCGTTGAAGAAACCGACGGCGAAGAAGCCGGTATCAAGTCGGCGACGCTTCAGATCAAGGGCCAGAACGCCTTCGGCTGGTCGAAGACCGAAACCGGCGTGCATCGTCTGGTGCGGATTTCGCCATTCGACAGCCAGGCGCGCCGCCAGACCAGCTTCGCCGCCGTGCATGTCTATCCGGTGATCGACGACACCATCAATATCGAGATCCTCGACAAGGATCTGCGCATCGATACCTATCGGGCATCGGGTGCTGGTGGCCAGCACGTCAACCGGACCGACAGCGCGATCCGTATCACCCATGTCCCCACCGGCATCGTGGTGCAGTGCCAGCAGGACCGGTCGCAGCACAAGAACCGTGCGACCGCGATGGGCATGCTGAAGGCGCGGCTGTATGAGCGCGAAATCCGCATGCGCGAGGAAAAGGCCCAGGCGGAAGCGGATGCCAAGAGCGATATCGGCTGGGGCCACCAGATCCGCTCCTATGTGCTGCATCCCTATCAGATGGTGAAGGATCTGCGCACCGGGGTTGAAACCGGCAACACCCAGGCGGTGCTGGATGGTGACCTGGACGCCTTCATGCAGGCGGCCTTGTCCGCCCGCGTCGAGGGTCGTTCCGGCGATGTCGGTGATCTGGACTGATGCGGCGCCGGCCCCTCAGGCGGGCAGGTCTTCCGGTCATCACGGCCGTGGCGGCGCTTGCTGCCACGGCCGTGCTGTTTTCGGGCCCCGGCCGCGCGCAGGACGCATCCACCGTTCTGGCGACAGACATGTGCGAACGCGCGATTGCGATCACCGCGTCTCCCGCGCCCGACGCGCCGGAGCTGTTTGGCAGCTTTGCGTTTCCCTGTGCCGCCAGTGCCGATGCGGCCCTGCCCGTGGTGCTGATGCTGGCCGGGTCGGGCCCCACCGACCGCGACGGCAACCAGCCCGGATTTCGCACCGACATGCAGCGCGCGCTGGCCGAGGATCTGGCGGGCCGTGGCATCGCCAGTCTGCGCGTGGACAAGCGGGGCGTGGGCGCCAGCGCCGCCGCCGCCCCGGATGAGGCGGCGATGACGCTCGATATGCTGGCGGGCGATGCCGCGCGCTGGACACGGGCCGCGCGCAGGCTGGCGGCGGGTGCCGCTGTCGTGACCATGGGCCACAGCGAAGGCGGCCTGCTGGCCCTGCTGGCTGCCCGCCGCGTGGCACCGGACGGCGTGATCCTGGCGGCGACGGCCGGAGAGCCTGCCGGGCGCACGCTGGCGCGGCAGATCGATCAGGCGCCGATGGATAACGCCACGCGCAGCCGCGCCCGCCGGATTCTGGCCGAACTGATCGCCGGGCGGCAGGTTGACGGCGTGCCGCTGGATCTGGCGCCGCTGTTCCGGGCCAGCGTGCAACCCTATCTGATCTCGTGGCTGGGCGTCGACCCGGCGGCGATCGTCGAGCGCCTGCGCGGCCCGGTGCTGATCCTTCAGGGCGACCGCGACCTTCAGGTGACCGTGGCCGATGCCCGCCGGCTGGCGGGGGCCCGGCCGCAGGGAACCCGGATCCAGATCCTCGGCGGGCTCAACCACGTCTTCAAACCGGCACCGGTCGACCGCGCGGCGAATATTGCCGCCTATACCGCGCCGGGTGTCCGGCCGGATCCGCGCGTGGCCGGGCTGATCGCTGATTTTGTCAGCGCGGTGGTGCCGCGTGCGGCTGGTGCGGCGCCCCCGGCAGCCGGCCCGCGCCATCCTGAGGACCGTCCAGGTGGTTGAATTCCACCACCAGCATGTCGCGGAAGGCCGGATTGACGCCGTCGGCCGGGGTGATGGGGGTGACGTCGTGATAGGTCAGCGGATCCAGCAGGATGATGAAATCGCCCGGATCGGTCATGGTGCGCTCAAAAACCGGCTGCTTGTCGTTGTCGTGAACGATGCTGTGGCCGCCATCGACATTGATCCGGTTCAGCATCAGCAGCAGTGAATAGCGGGTGCCGTCGCGATGCACGCCTTCGGGCACCGGCTTGCCGATGTCATGCGGCGTGGCGGTGATCCGTGCCTGATGGACGTTCACCTGCCAGCGATCGACCCCGTCGACGACCGCCAGCGCCCGGCCGAAGGCCCGGAGCAGCGCGTCGAGCAGCGGGTTGTGATAGACCGCCGGCACCAGGGGCTCGTAATGGCGATCGATATCGCCGTTCAGGTAGTTGATCGCCGAGGATTGGTTATAGGCGCGGGGCGGTGCTGCCCTCAGCACATTGCCGGCCACGTCGAACTGCAAGCGCGACAGCCGGCGCCGCCGGTAGCGGCCACCATCGCGCATATAGACGTCGAGCGGCAGGTCGTCGCAGCTCTCCCGCAACTGTGCCCAGGCCTCGCCCTCCAGATAGCGGGGGTGGTCGAGCGCGTGCTTCAGGCTGCCGCTGACCAGAAAATCGCGGGCAAGCCCGGTAAGGGCGCCATCGTGCAGCGACAATGCCAGGCGCGGCGCCAGGATATCGGGATCTGCAACCAAAGGTTCTGTCGCAACGGCGAAAGCGTCGCCGCCGGGCGGCGCCACGGCGGCCGGCTGATCGGGGGCAGCGTCGGGGGTGCTGGTCACGGGCCGTGTCTCCATCGGGGTCTGGCTATCCCAGATGACGATCTTTTTCTTAGAGAAAAACAACCCATAATTTTATTCGACGGCAGATGTGGCTGGCGGCGCGGATCTGCATCTGGTCGGCCGCATCACACCGGGCGTGGATCGACCAATGGCTCATAATCCTCGGGCACCATGCCGGCGCGTGCGCGGGCCTCGGCGTTGAACGGCGGCTTCACCCGGCCCGGAAACAGGGTGCGGACCCGGTCGTGGAACACCTGGCGGGGGTCGAGGCCGCGGGCTTCGGCCGCATGCGACAGCCAGCGCAGCCCCGCCGCGACATGGCCGACCTCGTCGGCATAGATCACCCGCAGCGCATCGGCGCTGGCGGTATCGCCGAAGGCATCCAGCCGGCGGATCATCTCGGGCGTCACATCCAGGCCGCGTGCTTCCAGCACCATCGGCACCACCGCCAGCCGGCCCAGCATGTCGTGGGCGGTGGCCATGGCGGCGCTCCACAATCCGTCATGGGCCGGCTGGTCGCCATAGGCGGCACCCAGATCGGCCAGACGGTCGGCGATCAGGCCGAAATGACGGGCTTCGTCATCGGCGATCGTCAGCCAGTCATCGGCGAAGCGCCGCTGGACGACCGGATCGGGGTCGATCACGGCCGAAAACCGTGCCGCCATGTCCACGGCCAGATCGATGGCATTGAACTCGATATGGGCCAGCGCGTGCAGCAGCCGCACGCGGCTGGCGATGCTGCCACCGCGCCCGCGTTTGGGCATACGGGCCGGCGACAGCAGTTCCGGACGATCCGGCCGGGCCGGGCGATCGGGCAGGGCGGCGGCATCTTCCGGCGCCGGGGCCGGAATGCCGCCGCCCTGCCATGCGCTGTGCAGGGCACGCGCCGCCGCCGCCTTGGCGCGTGGCTCGGCGGTCAGCAGAACCGTGCAGGCGGCGGCGGCGAACGAGGCGGCGGCGGCGGGCATATCGGGGCGGCGTGCAGAGGTCACAGGGCCTCGATCGCCGCCTTCACGGCCTCGGCATGGCCATCCACCTTCACCCTGCGCCAGATGCGGCGGATGGTGCCGGTCTCGTCGATCAGGACGGTGGCGCGCTCGATGCCCATCGACTTGCGGCCGTACATGTTTTTCTCGACCCAGACGCCATAGGCCTCGCAGACCGCACCGTCGGTATCTGCGGCCAGGGTGAAGGGCAGTTCATACTTGGCCTTGAACTTGTCATGAGAGGCGGTGGTGTCCTTCGACACCCCGATGACGACGGCATCCAGCGATTGCAGATCGGGATGCATGTCGCGGAAGGCGCAGGCCTCCTTGGTGCAGCCGGGGGTGTCGTCACGGGGATAGAAATACAGCACCACCCGTTTGCCCTTCAGGGCCGCCAGCGAAATCTCGCCGCCGCCATCGGTGGGCATGGTGAACCCCGGGGCCTTGGCACCTTCTTCGATCATGTGTCTGAACCTTTTGACGGATGGGATGGCTGACGGATGGGATGGGCGATCTGTGAACGGGTGATGATGGGCCGGATCAGCCGGCGGCCCTGTCGCCGGTGATCTCCCGGTCGAAATGGGCGCGCACGGCGGCCTGGCAGGTCTGCAACATATGGCTGATGGCCTCGGCATCGGCGGTATCGTCGAGCCCGGCCGCGCGGGCCAGGGCCGAAATCAACCCCGGCGGTGCGGCCTTCGGATCGAAGCGCCCGGTGACCGTCAGGCGCAGCAGGCCCAGCATCCGGCGCTGCAGGCGGACAGCACCTGCGAGCATGGCGCCATCAGCCATCAATCCCTCGGCGCCGGCACGTTCCAGCACCAGGGCGGTATCGCGCAGCAGCAGATCAGGGTGATCGGCGCCATGGATCAGTTGCAGATGCTGGGCCAGGAATTCCAGGTCGACCAGACCGCCGCGGACATGCTTGACCGACCAGCAGTCATTGGTGCCATGTTCCTGCGCGATCCGCCGGCGCATATCCGCGACCTCGGCCGTCACCTTATCGGCGTCGCGCGGCCGCACCAGAACCTCATGGATGATCGCGTCGAGCGCGTCCTTCAATTCGGGCGTGTCGGCGGCGATCACCCGCGCACGGGTCAGGGCCATATGCTCCCAGGTCCAGGCATCCGCGCGGTGATAGCGGCCAAAGGCATCCAGACGGGTGGCCACCGGCCCCGACGATCCGGCCGGCCGCAGACGGGTGTCGATCTCGTAGAGGCGCCCCTCGCCGGTCAGCGCCGAAATGGCCGAGATGAAGCGCTGGGCCAGGCGGGCATAATAATGGGATGGCCCAAGCGGCCGGCCGCCATCGGATGCGGCATCATCGGCGCTATAGATGATCACCAGGTCCAGATCGCTGTCGATCGACATTTCGGCCGAGCCAAGGCGCCCCTGGGCCACCACCGCCATGCGGCCGCCCGGTACATGGCCGTGCGCCTGGGCGAATTCGGCCTGCACCCGTGGCAGCAATGCGGCGATGACCGCATCGGCGATGGCGGTCAGCACCGGGGCCGCGGCGTCGGCATCGGTCAGGCCGCGCAGGATGTGCACGCCCACCTGGAATTTGCGCTCCCCTGCCCAGCGGCGGGCCAGATCGAGGGTGTCTTCATAATCGCGCGCGCGGCTCAGCACCCGTTCCAGATCGGCCGCCAGATCCTCAGGCGCGCCAAGGGTGGTGAAGAAATCCGGGTCGATCACCGCTTCCAGCAGCGACGATCGCCGTGCCAGTTGTTCCGACAGCTTGGGCGCTGTCCCCATCACTTCGGCCACCAGGGCCAGAAGGTCCGGATTGCTGTGGAACAGTGCGAAGATCTGCACGCCGGCCGGAAGCTCGCCGAGGAAGCTGTCGAAGCGCAGGAAGGCGGCATCCGGGTCGCCGGTGCCGCCCAGTCGCGACAGCAGTTCCGGCATGATTTCGGTCAGGATCTGTCGCGACCGGCCGCTGCGGGTGGCGCGTACCCGGCCACGATGCCAGTCGCGCACCCGTGCCACCAGACGCGACGGCTCGCGGAAGCCCATCCTTTCCAGGGTCGCGATGGTATCGGGGTCGTCCTCGGTGCCAGTGAACACCAGATTGCCTTCGGCCGTGCCAAGGCCGGGAGCGTCGTCGAACAGCTCGGCATAGCTCCGCTCGACGCCCTTCAAGGTCTGGATCAGCGTCTCCTTGAAGGCTTGTGTGGTCTCAAAGCCCGAAAACGCCGCGATCCGGTCGAGCGCCGCCTCGTCCTTGGGCAGGCTGTGGGTCTGGGCGTCGTCGACCATCTGCAGGCGGTGCTCGATGGTGCGCAGCAGACGATAGGCATCCTTCAGCCGACGGGCGGTCCCGGCCTCGACGCGATGTTCGGCGACAAGGGCATCCAGAGCAGCGGCGGTGCCGCGGGTGCGCAGGTCGGGGGTGCGGCCGCCGAAGATCAGTTGCTGGGTCTGACAGAAGAATTCGATCTCGCGGATACCGCCACGGCCGAGTTTCAGATTGTGGCCGGGAAGATCCAGCCCGTCACCCGACCGGTGGGCGTTGATCTGGCGCTTGATCGAATGGATATCGGCGATGGCATAGAAATCGAGGCTCTTGCGCCAGACGAATGGCGTCAGGCGGGCGAGGAAGTCGTTGCCGGCATCATGATCGCCAGCCACGACCCGTGCCTTGATCATGGCCGCGCGTTCCCAGTTCTGTCCGACGCTTTCATAATAAGTCTCCGCCGCCTCGGCGGAAAGCGCAAGCGGGGTGGAAGCCGGATCGGGGCGCAGACGCAGATCGGTGCGATAGACATAGCCGTCGGCGGTGCGTGCCTCCATGATCTTGACCAGATCCCGGCCGATGCGGCTGAACACCGGCTGGGGCGGGCGATCATCGGCCATCGGCACCCGTTCGGCGTCGAACAGCAGGATCAGATCGATGTCGGAGGAATAGTTCAGTTCGCAGGCGCCGAGCTTGCCCATGCCGAGTGCAAACAGCCCGCTTTCCGGGCCCGGATTGTCGCGATCACGCAGCGTGATCTCGCCGCGTCGGGCCGCATCGCGCAGCAGATGGGCAAGGGCCGCTTCCAGCGCCAGTTCCGCCGTATCGCTCACCGCCGCCGTCACCGCCTCCAGCGGCCAGACACCCGCCAGATCCGCCACGGCGGCGACCAGGGCCGCGCGCCGCTTCAGGCGCCGCAGGCCGGCCATCACCTGAGCTTCGGTGCCGCCCTGACGGCACAGGTCGATGAAACCCGTGCGGATCTCGTCGAAAGCCGCATCCGGTCCGCGGGCGGCGATGCGGGCAAGGGTGGCTGTCTCGATCGTGGCCAGTTGCGCCAGATAGGGGCTGCCGCACAACATGCCGTCGATCAGCCGCCGGCCGGCGTCGATCTCGATCAGCGATCGCAGGGCGGCGGCATCGGCGGCCGCCGCCTCGTCGCCATCCAGTCCGGCCAGGCGGTCGAGCACGCGTTCCCGCGCGATGGTGGCGCGTGCGGGGTCAACCGGCAATGGCAGGCGATGGCCGGGCACGGTCGGGAAGGCCAGGTCGGCCAAAGGCATCATCTCGTGATTGCGGGGACGGTTTGGCTGGTGCTCGGTCGGGCGGGGCATGCGCGGCGCTTCCGGGGGCGATGAAACTGGCTGACACGTAATGGACACGCAAGGTACGGGGGCCAGACTGGACCTGACACGGTCTTGGCTCTTCGCCCCGCTGTCATTACCTGCTAGACACCGGACCATAACCGGGGCTCGCTCGCAAGGACAGTGCCGCATGATCGTCCGGATCTCGACATGGGTCGCCCGCCTGTTCATCGCGGGTCTTCTGGTCGTGGTTGTGGCACTGGTTCTGGGCGGGCTGCGGCTGGCGGCGGGTCCGGTCGACCTGGGCCCCGCCGGTCCCTGGATCGCCGACCGGCTGGAACTGGCAGACGGCCTGTTCCGGCTGGATGCGGGCGACGCGCGGCTGTCGCTGGATGCCGCCACCAGTTCGCTGACACTGGCCGTGGACGATGTCGCGATCGTCGACCGGTTCGGCCAACCGGTGCTGCGCCTGCCGGGCCTGCGGATCGGCCTGTCGATCGGCGATCTGGTGGCACAGCGCGTCACGCCCACCACTCTGGAACTGACCGGTCTGGAAGTCGCCGTCCAGCGCGATGCCTCGGGCGAGGTTTCGCTGGCCCTGCTGGACGCAAGCCCCCTCGACCGGGTGCGCGGACCCGAGGATGGGCTGCCGATCGATCGTCTGCTGCCGCTGTTCGAACCCGGCGGGGCACCGCCCGAACCGGTGCGCCCCGATCCGGATCTGCGGGCGCCCGACCCCGCGGCGCCACCGGTGCCGGCCAGCCCGCCATCGGATTATGAACGGCTGCGGCAATGGCTGGATGGTATCACCGACCCCGGTGCCTGGGCGCTGGATGTGTCGCAGGTTGTCCTGGTGCGGGTGATGGCGGTGCGGATCGGCTATCAGGATGCCGGTCTCGGCATGTCGGGGCAGGTCAGCGGCCGTGATCTGCGCCTGACCCGGGATGGCGAGCGGGTGAAGGTGGCCGTGGATCTGAACGGCACGTTGTCTGGCGAAACGGTGGGCGCCGCGTTGACCGGGATCATTGAGCCCGAGAACCGGTCGGCCGATCTGTCGCTGGCGGTTCGACCTCTGCGGGTCGATCGGGTGGCGGCGGTGCTGGGCCTGCCTGCACCGTTCGACGGCATCGGCGCCAGTGTCGAGGGGATCATCGACATCGTCATGACCGACCGTCGGGTCGACCGGCTGCGCAGCCGGTTACAGATGTCCGACGGCGTGATCGACTGGCCAGGCTTTCTGGCGCGCCCGATTCCGGTGGCCGATGCCGCTCTGGTCGTCGACGTGACGCAGGATGGCGACCGCGTCGAGATCACCCAGGCCCGGGTCCGGCTGGCCGATGGTGGTGATCTGGGGGGCAGTGTGACCTTCCAGGGCGTAACCGGCGGGGCCGAGACCATGTCGGTGACCGGCGGCCTGATCGGTGGCGGGTTGAAGGTCGACGATATCGACCGCTACTGGCCGCTCGGCCTGCAGGAAAAGGCGCGTGACTGGGTGGTGGCACAGGTCCATGGCGGGCGGGTCGACGGCCTGTCGGTCGCGATCGACATCCGCCCCGGCATGCTGGGCGAGGGGGGGCGTCTGGCGCCGCAGGCGGTACAGGGCGAGTTCGCCTTCACAGGGATCGCCGTCGACTATCAGCCGCCCTTGCCACCGGTCCAGAATCTGACCGGCACCGGCAGTTTCGATCTGCGCGGCATGCGCTATCTTCTGGACCCCGGCGGCAAGGCCGGCGAGACCGGCCTTGCCCTGGGCCGGGCGCGCGTTGCCATCGAGGGTTTCGGCGTCAAGGGTGTGCCCACGCGGGTGACGGTCGCGGTGCCGGTGACGGGGCCGGTCAGCGACGTGCTCGATGTTCTGGCCCTGCCGCCGATCGAGTTCGTCGATCCGGCGTTCTCGGACCCTGAGGGGTTGCAGGGGCAGGCCGCCATCGATCTGTCTCTGGACCTGCCGATCGGCGTCGACAGCCCTGAGGTGATCTATTCCGCCCGCGGCCGGATCGACAAGCTGGCGGTTCAGGCGGCGGTGCTGGGCCTGGATGTCGAGCAGGGCGCCTTCGCCGTCGCGGTCGACAACCGGCTGGCGCGCCTGAACGGCAAGGCCGTGGTGGGGGGCGCGCCGTTCGATATCGACTGGCGGCAGGCGATCGATCCAACGACCGCCTGGGAACGACGGGTCGATGTCAGCGGCCGGGTCGACGATGCCATGCGGTCGCGCCTGGGGCTGGATCTGGCCCCTTTCCTGACCGGACCGGTGGGGCTGGATCTGGCGGTGGAATTGCCGCGCGGCCGACCTGACGAACCGCTCATCGACGTCGATGCCGATCTCACGCCCGCGGTCATGGCCGTCCCCGATCTTGGCTGGCGCAAACCGGCGGGCAGCGCCGGCCGCCTGACCGCCATGGTTCATCCCCATGCGGCGCCGGATGGCGCCGATGAAGTGATCGACATCAAGGATGCCCGCGTCGATGCCGGCGATCTGGTGGTGGCCGGTGACGTGCAGCTTGTCGGCGGCCAGTTGGCGACAGCCGGGCTGGCCCGGGTCGATATCGGCCGCAGCCGGTTACGGGTCGACTATCAGAACGGCGGCAGCAATCCGGACCGGATCACGATCCGGGGCCGGATGCTTGATGCCGAGCCGCTGATCGACAGCACCGCTGCCCGTGACGCCGATGATGGCGACGCCGGCGACGGCGACATGTCAGACTCTGTGACGGTTGATCTGGCGGTGGACAGCCTGCGGATCGACGACGACCGCCGCCTTGAAAAGGTCGAGGCCGCCGCGACCACTGTGAATGGCGCGGTGCGCCGCGCCGCCGTTCAGGCGACGTTGCCTGTCGCCCCCGACACCGGCAGTCAGCGAGGCCCCGGCACCGTCCGCGTCACCATCGATCCGGCGGCCGCGGGGGCCCGCAATCTTCGGCTTGACACCGATCGTATGGACGATCTGATGGCCTTCGCCGGCCTGCGCGGCTATATCGCCGGCGGCAGGCTGGGCATCACCGGGGTGATCGATGACAGGGCCGGGACCATCCATGTCGCCGGCCGTTTCGAAGGGCGTGACTATCGGCTGATGAATGCGCCGGCGATTGCCCGGGCGTTGGCCACCGCGTCGCCAAGCGGCGTGTCGGACCGGATCGGCGGACGTGACGGGGTGGCATTGAGCGTGTTGAGCGGTGACTTCGTCTATGACGACGGTGTGATCACGCTGGAGGACAGCCGCGCCCATGGCAGCGAGATCGGCGTGACGGCAAAGGGCACCATCGATCTCAATCGAGACCGGATCGACCTGGCGGGCACGCTGGTGCCGCTTTACACCATCAACAGCGCGGTCGGCCGGATTCCGCTGATCGGCGATCTTCTGGTGGGTGATGAAGGCAGTGGCGTGTTTGCGGCCACCTATCGTCTGAGGGGGTCCCTCGACGACCCGGAGGCCAGCGTCAATCCGCTGGCGGCATTGGCGCCGGGCTTTCTGCGCAACATCTTCGGCGCCATCGCCGGCGGGCTCGATGGCACCGGGTCCGGCACGCCGCCAACCGGCACCGACCCCCGGCCCGATTTTCCGCAATAACGCCGTTGGCAGCGGCTCGGCTCAGCCGGCGGTGTCGACCCGCACCACCACTGACATGCCCGGCGCCAGACCGGTTGCCTGCGGCTGGCCGGTGTCGAGTTCAACCCGCACCGGCACGCGCTGCGCCACCTTGGTGAAGTTGCCGGTGGCATTGTCGGGCTTCAGCACGCTGAATTCCGAGCCGGTGGCGGGCGAGACATGCTCGATATGACCGCGCAGGCTGGTGCCGGGCATGGCGTCGACCTCGATGATGGCCGCCTGACCCAGCTTCATGTCGTGGATCTGGCCCTCCTTGAAGTTGGCGATGATCCAGCGCCGCTCGGGCACCACGGCGGCAAGCTGGCTGCCGGGCGAGACATACTGGCCGATCCGCGCCCCGATCTGGCCAAGCTGGCCGGCGACGGGCGCGGTGATCCGGGTATTGTCGAGGTCGATCCGGGCGAGTTGCACGGCGGCCTCGGCATTGGCGACCGCCGCCTCCAGCGACCGCCGGCCGACCAGAACACCCTGGCGGTCCTGCACCGCGACTTCGACCGCCGCTTCCGCGCGGGCCACGGCGGCGCGCGCCTGGGCCAGGGTCGCGCGGGCCTCATCGGCGGCGCTGCGGGTGGCGGCGCCCCGGGTCAGCAGCTTATCGACGCGCGCCGCATCGGCCGTGGCCCGCACCAGTGTGGCACGGGCGCCTGCGACTTCGGCCTTCGCCGATGCGATCCTGGCGTCCGCCGAAAGGGCATCCTGTTCGGCATGATCCAGGTTGGCGCGGCTGCCGGCCAGGGCCGCCTCGGCCTGGGCCAGTTTCTGCGCGTAGATACGGTCGTCGATCCGCACCAGCAGATCGCCCGCCTGCACGCGGTCGAAATCCTGTACCGGGATGCTGGTGATATAGCCCGCGAGCTGTGGGCTGATCATCGTCACCTGGCCGCGAACATAGGCATTCTCGGTGGTCTCGACCGTGGTTTCGAACGGCGGCAGCCGCCAGGCATACAGCACCAGCAGGGCACCGGCCGCTCCCGCGACCAGGGCGATCAGGGTTTTGGCGGACAACAGCTTGCGCGCGGAATTGAACATGGTCATGGCACCGATACAGACATCACCGCGCAGCTCCGGCCGGCGTGCTCGAAACCGCCAGCCGGATGCGCTGATAAAGGAGATGAAGGACAAGGCCGGTGAGGGCCATGGCGGCAAGCGCCGCGATCATCAGGAAGACATCGTTATAGGCAAGGATGGTCGCCTCGCGGGCCGCCTGTCGCGACAGCAATGCCAGCCCTTCGGCGTCGCGCAATTGTGGATCGGACAGAACCGGCCCATAGGCGCCGGCCAGTTGCCGAACCCGCGCGACGACCACCGGATCGGTCATCACAACGGTCTCCACCAACTGGCTTGAGTGGAATTTCTCGCGCAGCGTGACGACGGTTCCGAACAGCGCCGATCCCATCAGCCCGCCCAGGCTCTGAGTGAACAGGAACATGGCGATGAAGCTGGTGATGGTGGTCGGCCCCTGCCTCAACGCGTGGCCCAGCCCCGCGAGCAGCGACGGCGGCAGGAACAGCACGCCGCCAAAGGCGATCATCGCCTGGCTCACATACATCTCAGTCGGGCGGGTCAGATTGGTGGCATGGGCATCCATGAAGGCGCCGGCCGCGATCAGGACCAGGGCCAGGGCGTGGATCGGCGCGTCGCGGCCGGGCTTCAGCACCATGGCGCAGGTGATACCGCCGCCGATCGAGGACAGCAGGATCACCACCTGCAGGATCCGGTTCTGTTCATTGAGCAGGCCCAGGGTCTGAAACAGCCCGAAGGCGCCTGAGGTCTGCTCCGACAGCACGATGCGGAACACTAGCAGCACCGCCGCGATATGGAGAATTTCAGGGCTGGTCAGCCAGCGGATATCGATCAGCGGCTGCGCGCGATTGACCTCGATCGCGGCCGTAAGCGCGATGGCCATGGCGGCGAGCGCCAGACAGACACCGATCCAGGGTGCCTCGAACCACCAGTAATAGCGCCCCAGCACCATCGCCACCGCCAGCAGCCCGAAGCCGATCGCGACCAGCGGATAACTGACGAAATCCAGCGAACGCAGCACGCGGGCATGGGGAATGGGGGTCAGCGGCAGCAGATGCACCACTGCCAGCGCGATCAGTGCCAGACCGATTTCCAGCACATACAATCCGTGCCACAGCCCGATATCCAGCAGATCGGGCGAGATGATCCGCGCGACCGGCGCGCCGAGCGTGGTGCAGGTGATCGCCAGGCTCAACCCCCACGACATTTTCAGCGATGCCGGGAAGGCTTCCAGCATGTAGAGGAAGCCCAGCGTCGACATGGGCGAGGCGGCGATACCGGCTAGAAACCGCACCACCACGGCGGCATGCAGATCCTGAACGAACAGGTGCAGGCCCGCCACGGTGACGAAGACCCCGAGGCTGATCTCGGCAAACCGCCTGAGCCCGAACTGGGTTCGGATCTTGGTGAGGATGATGGTCAGGCTGACATTCGGCGCCATATAGGCCGCCACCAGCCACATCGCCTCGTTGGTGCTGGCGCCGAGCGCGCCCTGGATCTGCACTGTGTTGGCGGCGATCAGGTTCATGCCCAGTCCCTGGGTGACCCAGAGCAGCAGCGACGCGGCAATGCAGGCGATGGTCCGATGCCAGCGCGGTGCCTGAGCCGGTGCCGGTGCCTCAGCCGGCTCCGATGCCTGACCTCGAGCCTGATCCTGAGCGGGCGTCGTCATGGCCCGGCCTCTCAGAATGCCGTGTCGAGATTATGGATGACCCGGCTGAGCACCCGCATGGCGGCATCCAGTTCAGCATCCTCGATATCGTTCAGCATGGCGGCCCGGACTGTTTCGACGATGGCTTCGACCTCGGCGACCTGTGCCCTGGCGGCATCCGTCAGCTTGATCTGCTTCACGCGCCGGTCGTGGCCCGAGGTGCTGCGCGTGATCAGCCCTTGTTTTTCCAGCCCGTCGAGCAGGCGGACCACGGTCGGTCCCTCGATCTCCAGCAGGCCGGCGAGTTCGGTCTGGTTCATGGCCCGCTGGTTCTGCAGCAGCAGCAGCGCCCGCGCGCGCGACAAAGTCAGCCCGCGCTTGCGCACCAGCCCGTCGAACACCGTCCGCATCCGGCGGCCCGCGGTAGACAATTCCGTGGCGAAATCGGCCCGCAGCATTTCGGGCGGTCGTGCGGTCGAAGGGGTATCCATAGCGCTCACATAGATAGCATACTAATTAATGGTGGGCTATATGTGATCCTTTCCCCGTCGGAGCGCAAGACCGGATGGCGGGTGACAGGCGCATGGCAGCCATCCACAGATGGCGCAAGCCTGATGCGCGACAAACCGCCCGCGCATCCAGGCTGATCGTTGGGCCAGGACGCGCGGGCGGTTGTGATGGGATTGATTGTCGGGTGTCGGGGCGCGGCGCTGCCGTCAGATCGGCTTCACCAGCGCATGGCGCTTGCGTCCGGCCGACAGCTTGATCTGGCCGCCATCGAGGTCGGCCGAGGTGATCGGGCGCTGTTCGTCGTCGATCTTGACGCCGTTCAGCCGTGCGCCGCCGCCCTGGATGGCGCGGCGGGCCTCTTTGCGGCTGGGAGCGAGGCCGGCGCGGACCAGCAGTTCATAGGCGGCGATGCCGGCAGCGAGCTCGGCTGCGGGGACCGTGATCACCGGCAGGTCTTCACCGGCAGTGCCTTCCTCGAAGGTGCGGCGCGCGGTTTCGGCCGCCGACAATGCCGCATCCTCGCCATGGGCCATGCGGGTGGCCTCATGGGCCAGGATCTTCTTGGCCTCGTTGATTTCGGCGCCGCCCAGCGCCTCCAGCCGGGCGATCTCGTCCAGCGGCAGTTCGGTGAACAGCTTCAGGAAGCGGCCGACATCGGCATCGGCGGTGTTGCGCCAGAACTGCCAATAGTCATAGGGCGACAGCATGTCGGCATTCAGCCACATGGCGCCGCCGGCGGTCTTGCCCATCTTCTGGCCCGAGGCGAGCGTGATCAGCGGCGAGGTCAGGCCGAACAGCCCGCGTTCATCCACCCGCCGGCCCAGTTCCACACCATTGATGATGTTGCCCCACTGGTCGGATCCGCCCATCTGCAACAGGCAGTTCCGCCGCCGCGACAGTTCCAGAAAGTCATAGGCCTGGAGGATCATGTAGTTGAATTCCAGGAACGACATCGGCTGTTCGCGTTCCAGCCGCAGCTTGACCGAATCGAAGGTCAGCATCCGGTTGACCGAGAAATGCCGGCCGTAATCGCGCAGGAACGCGATATAACCCAGACCGTCCAGCCAGTCGGCATTGTTGACCAGCCCGGCATCGGTGGCACCGTCGCCGAAGGTGATAAATTTGTCGAACACCTGCCGGATACCGGCCATGTTGTCGGCGATCGCGGCATCGTCCAGCATCTTGCGGGCTTCGTCGCGACCGGTGGGGTCGCCGATCCGGGTGGTGCCGCCGCCCAGCAGCACGATCGGCTTGTGGCCGGTCTTCTGCAACCAGCGCAGCATCATGATCTGCACCAGACTGCCGACATGCAGGCTGCGGGCGGTGCAGTCGAAGCCGATATAGCCGGCGACCGTGCCCTGGCTCAAGCGCTGGTCCAGCCCCTCCAGGTCGGTCGCCTGGTGGAGATAGCCGCGCTCGACCATTACGCGCACGAAGTCGGACACGTAGCGGCGATCGGTCATCGGTGGGGTTCCTCTTGCGGGACGGCGGCCGGCCGTGGATCGTGTCGGGGCCGGCCGGACATGGTGTACTGGATGGGCTACCGCGCGGGATGTAGCACGAAAGCGGCCGATGCGCCAAGCCGGCGCCGGCCTGACGGACCGGCGGATACCAAAGCCAGATCGAGAAGGACAGGCGGATGCGGATCATCGTGACCGGGGCGACCGGCTTCATTGGCGCGGCGCTGGTGGCGCGGCTTCAGGCGGCGGGTACGATCATGATCGACGGCGCGGCAATGCCCGTTTCCCGGATCGACATCGCTGGCCGCAGCGGCACACCGCCTGTCGACATCACCGATGCCACGGCTGTGCGTGCGCTGGTGGGTGCCGGGGCGGACATCGTCTTTCATCTGGCGGCCGGCAATACGCCCGCGGGCGAGGCTGATCCGGCGGCAGCGGCGGCGATCAACCTGGACGCCACCCGTCATCTGATCGACGCGGTGGCGGCAAGCGGTCATCCGGCCCGCTTCGTCTTTGCCTCGACGGTCTCGGTCCATGGCGGCGCGGTCGCCCGGTCGCTGGCGACCGAGGCGGATGCACCGCGCCCGGCCACCACCTATGGCGCCACCAAGGCCGCGGCCGAACTGCTGGTGGCCGATGCCGGCCGGCGCGGGGTGATCGATGCCCGGATCGCGCGGCTGGTCAGCATCATCGACCGGCCGGCGCCCGCGGCTGGCCGGGATGCGCCGGTCAGCACCGTGGCACGGCTGGCCGAGGTGCTGACCGGGCCACCGGCAGGGCGGGCGGCGGTTCTGCCGGTGCGGGTGGATCTGCGTTTTGCCATTGCCGATCTGGCATCGACGGTTGATGCGCTGATCTATCTGGCGGGGTTGCCCGCGGCGGCACTCGGCGGCGATCCGGTGCTGGCACTGCCCTCGACCCCGATCCGGGCGGGCCAACTGGTCGATGCGCTGCGCCGGGCTGCGGGCGACGAGGCGGCTGGTCTGGTGCGGATCGCGCCCGATCCGGCGGTCGAGGCGGTGATCGGCGGCTGGCCGGCGGCGCAGGACTGGTCCCGGGCGGCGGCGCTGGGCTTTCCGGCTCCTGCCTCGCTCGATGATATCGCGGCACGGCTGGCGGGGCGCGATCTGCCGCCGGCCATGCGCCCCGATGCACCGTTGATCGCGGCCTCGGCCGAGCAGGGCATCGCCCGGCGCCGGCCGGTGTGGGCGGTCGGGCTGATGAGCGGCACGTCGCTGGACGGTATCGATGCCGCTCTGGTCGAAACCGATGGCGTCGACATCATCGGCTTTGGCCCGACGCTGTTTCAGCCTTATCCCGAGGCGCTGCGTGCCGATCTGGCGGCACTGCTGGGCGGCACTGCGCCGGTGATCGCCGCCGCGCGTGCCGAAGCGGCGTTGACCGAGGCGCAGGCGGCCACCGTTACGGCGCTGCTGGCGGCGGCGCCGGAGATTGCGCCCCATGTCCGGCTGATCGGCTTTCACGGCCAGACCGTGCTGCATCTGCCGGATGAAGGCATCACCGTGCAGCTTGGCGACGGCGCCCGTCTGGCCGCGCGCGCCGGCATCGACACGGTGTCGGATTTCCGGCGGGGCGACATGGCGCGCGGCGGCGAGGGCGCGCCGCTGGTGCCGGTGGTGCATCGGGCGATGATCGCCTGGGCGGGCATTCCGGCACCGGTGGCGGTGCTGAACATCGGCGGCGTCGCCAATCTCACCTTCATCGGCAGCGATGGCGGGCTGCTTGCCTTCGATTGCGGGCCGGGCGGCGCGCTGCTGGATGATCTGATGCGCCGGCGCACAGGTCTGGCCTTCGATGCCGATGGCGGCACGGCGGCGTCGGGGCGTGTCGATGATGGGGTTCTGGCGCGGCTGATGGCCGACCCGTTTTTCGATCGTCTGCCGCCCAAATCGCTGGACCGCGACCGCTTCGCCGGCGCGCTGGATCTGGTGGCGGGGCTGTCGCTGGCCGATGCGGCGGCGACGCTCGCCGCTTTCACCGCAGCGGGCGTCGCCCGTGGTCTCAGCCTGGCGATGGCCGTCGGTGCCGAGCGTCCGTCGCGGGTGCTGCTGGCCGGCGGCGGCCGGCGCAACCGCGCCATCGCTGCCGCCATCGCGGCACGCTCGAACCTGCCGGTGGCCCCCGTGGATGATGCGGGGCTCGATGGTGATGCTCTGGAAGCCCAGGCCTTCGCGGTTCTGGCGGTGCGGGCGGCAGACGGCCTGCCGCTCAGCTATCCCTCAACCACCGCCGCCGCCATGCCGGCGCCGGGTGGGGCGTTGCACAGAGCGGCGCTGGCCAGATGACCGAGCGGCGCTGGCCAGATGACCGGGTGGCGCTGGCAGACGGCCCGGCCTCAGGCTGGCAGGGGCATAAGCCGCGATGAAGGCCGGCGGGTGATGCGATAGACCGTGGCCGGCGGCATATTGCGCCGGGTGGACCCCAGCTTGACCGCCTTCAGGCCCAACCGGTCGAGGATCGCACGGCTGATCGGGCAGCGCAGGCCATAGGTGAATTGATAGAACGCCCCGCCCGGTCGCAGATAGCTGAAGGCGCCGGCCAGGATCGACATCACCTTGCGGGCCGGCATCGACAAGACGGGCAGGCCGCTGACCACCGCGCCGACGCGGGGCGTGTCATAAAGATGATGCTGCCGCAGCCGGGCGGCATCTGCCTGCACGACCCGGGCCTCGGGGAAGCGATTGCTCAACAGGCCGGCGAAGTCGGCGCCGAACTCGATCAGGGTCAGGTCGCGCTGATGCACGCCCCGGTCGATCAGCGCGCGGGTGAACACGCCGGTGCCGGGGCCCAGTTCCAGAACCGGGCCGGTCTGGGCCGAAACCTCGCTGGTGATCAGCGCGGCCAGGCCCGCTCCCGACGGCATCACCGATGCAACCCGCAACGGATCCGCGATCCAGGCCCGGAAGAAGGGCAGGAAATCTCCGCCGATCCGGCGCGCCCTCGCGACCGCCGCCATATCGTCGCCCAAACGCGTTGCAGACCGGCTGCCGCCGGAGCACGTGACCGATTTCATTGAAACGCCGCCATTCGGATCATCAACAGATGCGGACGCGGCTGTATCGCCTCCGCTGCACCGGGCCGCGAACCTGGGCCCACCAAAGCGCCTATTCGATACCACATCGGCGCGTGGCAGGCTTGGGCTTCGTTGCGGCCCGCCATGAATTTTGCACGGCGACGACGGCCATCGCAATCACCCGTCCCGGGTGCTGCCGGCACAGGCGCCGGATCAGTACGCGTCCTGGCCACGCGCGGTCCCGGCCAGCGGCTGTTCCGCGGCCTGCTCGTGATGGGTGACGCAATGGCCGTGGCTGTGGTCGGCCAGAACCTCGATCACCCGGCAATCGGCGATGGTGCCGGTGCGGGCGTGGTCGCAGAGCATACGTTCCAGCTCGGTGCGCAGGGCGTCCAGGCGGGTGATCCGGGCTTCCACGGCGGCGAGCTGGTCGCGGGCGATGCGGTCGGCGGTGGCGCAGGGGTGATCGGGATGATCCGCCACTTTCAACAATTCGCGGATCGCATCCAAGGGAAAGCCCAGTTCCCGGGCATGGCGGATGAAGGCCAGCCGGTCCAGATGGGCGCGGCCGTAGATGCGCTGATTGCCGGCACTGCGGGCGGCTTCGGGCAGAAGACCGATCTGCTCGTAATAACGGATCGTCTGCACCTTGGCACCGGTGGCGCGAGCGAGCGCGCCGATGCTGTGGCCAATGGTCTGCACTGTCATCCGGTTCCGCCTTCGCTGTCTCTGACCTTGCCGGCCATACCTGTCTCTGACGCCATATGGGTTGCGAGGCCGTCGCAAGAAAGGGCTTGAAGCTACAATCGCTGTAGGTCTTAGGCTGCAGGCCATGAACCGAAGCCGCCGGAGACCGACTATCATGCGCCAGATGGCCCCCCATGATCATCACATCGCAAGCCCGGGTGGCGCGCAGCCGCCGCTGCGCCTTGCCGTCGGCGGCATGGACTGCGCGTCCTGTGCGATGAAGATCGAGCGCGCCGTCGGCCGGGTGGCGCCAGGTGCCGAGGTCAGCGTCAACGTGCCGCAGGGCATCGTGCGGGTGGAGGCAGTTAACGCCACCCGGCCGCTGGATCGCGCGGCCGTGACCGCGGCGATCACGGCGCTGGGTTATAGCGTCGCGCCGGCCGGCGGCGGCGATGCCGTGGCGGGTGCATCCCGCCATGGCCATGACCATGATGCCGCCGCCCCGGCCGATGCTCATGATCATGGCGCGGCGGCCGATGCCGGGCCATGGTGGCAGACGGCCAAGGCGCGGATGGTCGGGCTGGCGGGTGGCGCGCTGGCCCTGGCCACGATATTGGATCTGCTGTGGCCGGCCGCCGGGTCCTGGCCGTTTGTGGCGGCGGCCCTGATCGGTCTGGTGCCGGTTGCGCGCGCGGCGATCAGGGCCGCCCGTGCCGGATCGGTGTTGACCATCGAGATGCTGATGACCATCGCGGCCGTGGGCGCGCTGGCGATCGATGCGGCCGGCGAGGCGGCGACGGTGGTGTTTCTGTTCGCGGTGGGCGAGATGCTGGAAGGGGTCGCGGCCAGCCGCGCCCGGCGCGGCATCCGCGCCTTGGCGGATCTGGTGCCGCGCACCGCGCGACGCATCGGCACCGATGGCCGGGTTGCCGAGGTTCCGGCCGCGGGGCTCGGCATCGGTGATCGGGTGCTGGTGCGGCCCGGCGACCGGATGCCCGCCGACGGCCGGATCGTCGAGGGTGCGGCCCTTATCGACGAAAGCCCGGTGAACGGCGAATCCGTGGCGCGTGAAAAGGGCGAGGGCGACGATGTCTTCGCCGGCACCGTGGTGCAGGATCGTGCGCTGACGGTTGAGGTGACCGCCGCTGCCGCCGACAACACCATCGCCCGGATCATCCGGCTGGTCGAGGAGGCGCAGGAGTCGAAGGCGCCGGTCGCCCGCTTCATCGACCGTTTCGCCCGCGTCTATATGCCGGTGGCGGTGGGGCTGGCGCTGGCGACGGCGGTTCTGCCGCCGCTGGTGGCGGGGGCCGACTGGACGACCTGGATCTATCGCGGGCTGACTCTGCTGCTGATTGCCTGCCCCTGCGCGCTGGTGATCTCCACCCCGGCCGCGATCGCCGCAGGGCTTGCCGCAGGGGCCCGGCGCGGGCTGTTGATCAAGGGGGGTGCGGTGCTGGAAGGTCTGGCCGGCATCCGCATGGTGGCCTTCGACAAGACCGGCACCCTGACCGAAGGCCGGCCACGGGTGGTGGCGGTGACCGGCTTCGGCATCGACGAGGGCGAGGTCGTGCGGCTGGCGGCGGCGCTTGAAACCGGCGCCTCCCATCCGATTGCCCGCGCCATTCTGGACCGGGCCGCTCTGGATGGGGCCGCTCTGGATGGGGGCCTGGATCTGCCGCAGGCGCGCGCTGTGACCGCCATTGCCGGCCGCGGCCTGTCGGGCGAGGTCGAGGGCCGGTCACTGCTGCTGGGTGCCGCCCATGGCCTGAATGATCCGGCGCTCGACGCCGCCGTGTCGGCGGCGGGGGAAAACGGCTGGAGCATCGCTGTGTTGAGCGAGGCCGGCCGGCCGCTGGGCCTGATCGCGATGGAGGATGCGCCGCGCGCCGATGCCCGGGCGGGGTTGGATGCACTGGCAGCACACGGGGTTCAGGTGGTCATGCTGACCGGCGACACGCCGGCGGCGGCGGCGGCGGCCGGCCGCGCGCTGGGGATCACCGCCCATGGCGGGCTGCTGCCCGAAGACAAGGCGCGGATCGTGCGCGAGATGCAGGCGGCGGGACAGGGGCCGGTCGCGAAGCTTGGTGACGGCATCAATGATGCGCCGGCGCTGGCGGCGGCAACGGTGGGCATCGCCATGGGCGGCGGCACCGATGTGGCACTGGAAACCGCCGATGCGGCCCTGCTGGAAAACCGTGTGGGCGGTGTGGCCGATCTGATCGGGCTGGCGCGCCGGGTGATGGCGGTGATCCGCCAGAACGTCGCCATCGCCATCGGCCTGAAGCTGGTGTTTCTGGCCACGACCATCATCGGGCTGACCGGCATGTGGCCGGCGATCCTGGCCGATACCGGCGCCACCGTGCTGGTCACCGCCAACGCGCTGCGCCTGTTGCGCCGCCGCTGAGCCTCACTCCCCCAGGCCCTCACGCCTGCTGACCCGGGTGCCGGCGACCCAGGCGGGCGATGCCGATCGCGCCCGCCACCGCGCCGCCGGTCATCGCGGCGACAAAGCCGTGATCCGGCCAGACCGACATCGCAGCGCCGGCCACCGCGGGCCCGATCATGGCGCCGGCCTGATACATGATCAGGAAGGCGGCATTGGCCACCGCCAGATCCTGCGGCCGGACCTGATCGCCGATCACGGTAAGCGACAGGGTATAGAAGCCGACCAGCAACCCGCCGGCCAGGAACACCACCGGTCCGAGCAGAGCCGGATGGGCCGTGGCGGCGGGCAGGGTGGCGATAACGGCCGCCACCACCAGGGCCAGCGCCACCAGCAGACGCCGCCGGTCCAGCCGGTCGGCCAGCCAGCCGATGGCGAATTGCAGCATGATCCCGCCCAGGATCAGGGTGGAGAGCAGGCGCAGCGCCTGGTTCTCGCCGATGCCGGCCTGGATGAGCTGGTTGGGCAGCAGGGAGAAATGGCTCATCTCCAGCAGCCCGCCCAGCATCGCCCCGGCCATGGCCGCGGGTGCGAGGCGGATGGCGCCGAAGACGCTGGTCTCAGGGTGTTGCGGCAGCGCCGGGGCAAGCCGCGCCGCGGCCAGGATCGGCACCACCGACAGCACCGCACCGCCGATGCCGAGCAGAAATGGCGTCCAGCCGGTGACGCCCACCGCTTCCAGCAGGATCGGCCCCGTGGCGAAGCCGCCGAACACCGCCATCGAATAGAGCGCGATCATCCGGCCGCGGCGCGCGTCGGTGGTGACGGTGTTGATCCAGGTCTCGCCCACCAGCCAGGGCAGGGCGATGCCGGCGCCCATCAGGAAGCGCAGCACCAGCCAGGGCACCACGCCCGGCAGCAATGCCATGGCGATGAAGCACAGGATCTCCACCGTGCAGCCGATCACGATCGCGCGCACGGCACCCAGCCTGCCGGCAAGGCGCGGGAACACCGGCAGCAGCAGGAAGATCGCCAGCGCCGGCACGCTGCCGGCGAGGCCGGTGAGCCAGGGGGCCGCCCCCCAGACCTCGAAATTCAGCGACACCAGCGGATAGCCGATGCCGTAGGACAGTCCGACCCCGAAGGAGGACAGGATCACGGCCGATATGCTGAGCATCGGACGCCGGACGGGGGACTGGCGGACGGGGGGCTGCCTGACGGGGGACTGGCGGACGGGGGACTGCCGGATAGGCCCGGCATCGCAGGGGAGCATTGAAGAGCACTTTCACAGACCAACGGTCTGTGTATGATCTTCGCAGACCATTGGTCTGTCAATGACGCCCAAGCATCGTCGACCTATCCACCCGCACATCCGTATGCCGAGGAGAGGCTCTTGACTCCCTCGGAGCAAGACGGCTAGGCTGACTCAATAATGAAACACAAGATCAAATATAGGAACATATGGATGCTGGATGGCGGCGAGGACATCGGGATGAAGGCGGCAACACCGGCGCATCGCTCGGAACGCGCGGCACAGGTCGCAGGCAGCATGGCGCTGGCCGGCCAGGTGCGGGAGAGATGCTTTGCCGAGGTCGGGGATGCCGTCGACGTGGTGGTCTCGTGCCATGCGGCGCATAAGGGCTATCTGAGCGGCTATTTCAGCATCGTCCACGACCTCAACCCGCGTTACCTCAGCGCGGTGATCGCCACCCGCGATACCGTGGCCCTGGTCGTGAGCGCGTCGGATGCCGGCCCGGCCCTGGAAGACTTCGGCAACCCCGACCGGATTTTCCGCTATGGCTTCTTCTGTTTCGAACAGGTCGAAGGGGCGGGCGCCGGGGGCTATGACCTGCCGGGCTTTCCGTCGTTCGACGCGGCGCTGCTCGCCGCACTGCGCGACATCGCGGGCGACGCCCGGACCATCGGGATCGACCGTTCCGGCGATGACAGAGCCTGGGCCGTGATCGCCGGAGGCATGACCGCGCATGTGCTGACCGACATCACCGCCGCGATTGCCCGGAGCCGGCGCCACAAGCTGCCGGGTGAGGTCGAGCGGATCCGCCAGGCGACCAGGCTGGTCGAGACCGGGCTTCTCAAGGTGGCCGATCAGTTCGCCCCGGGCATGACCGAACTGGACATGGCCGCCATCATCACCGCCGGGATGGTCGCCGGCGGCGCCGTTCCCCGCTTCGTCAGCGTGACCTCGGGTCCGCGCTCCGCCCTGGCGGACGCCTATGCGACCGCGCGTCGCGTGATTCCCGGAGACCTGATCCGGATCGATGCCGGGTGCATCTATCAGGGATACGCGTCCGACATGGCGCGCACCTTCGTCTTCGGCGCACCGGATGCCGGGCAGGCGCGCTGCTACGCCGCGATTCGTGCGGGCATCGAGTATGAGCTGGCGGTCATCCGCGACGGCCTGGATGTCGCGGATCTGTTCAACGAGACGGTGCGGGTCGTCCGCGAGAACGGCATCCCGTCCTATCGGCGGCAGCATGTCGGCCACGGCATCGGCCTTGGCGGCGGCTATGACATGCCGGTTCTGAGCCCGCACACGGTGGACAGTATCGAGGCCGGCATGTGCCTCTGCGTCGAGACGCCGTATTACCGGATCGGTTGGGGCGGAATGATGATCGAGGACACCATCCTGGTCACCCGCGAGGGTTACGAGCCCATCACCACCATCCCCCGCGACCTGATCTGTGTCGGCTGATCCGGCCGGCATACGGCGACATGAGCAAGGACACACGCCTTTGAGCAATGGCAATCAATCCCTGCAGCGCGGTCTGGCGATCCTGTCTGAACTGGAGCGCGCCGCCGAAAGCCTGGGCGTTCGTGAGATCGGTCGCCGTCTGGACCTGAACCCCGCGACGACGCAGCGACTGGTGAACACGCTTCTGGACGAAGGTTTCCTCGCCCGCGACACGGAACGGAACCGCTATTCGCTGGGCTACAAGGCCCTGTCGCTGGGCACATCGCTGCTGAACGACAACCGTCTGGTGTCGTCGTCGATGGAAGTTCTGCAGGGGCTGACCCAGGCGCTGGAGGTCAACACCTTCCTCGGCTCGCTGCTGGGCGATCAGGTCGTGTACCTGCTGTCCCTGCAGAGCCAGGGGCCGATTTCGATCAATTCCCGGACGGGGCAGCCGCTTGCCCTGCATTCCACGGCGCTGGCCAAGGTCATTCTTGCGGACCTGCCGGACAGCCGGGCGCTGGCGCTGATCCGCGCGCGGCCCCTCGCCCGGTTCACCGGGCGCACCATCACCGGTGAAGATGCGCTGCTCGAACACCTGCACGAGATCCGGCGTCAGGGCTATGCCACGGCGATCGGCGAGAACCTGACCGGCATCGACTCGGTCGGTGCCGTGGTCCGCGGCTCGAACGGTCAGGTGGCCGGCGCGATCAGTGCCGCTTATGCCCCGACGCTTCAGCCGGGGATCCGGTTCGACGAGCTGACATCGAGGATCGTCGAGGCGGCCCGGGAAATTTCCCTCCGGCTCGGCTGCCCGGCATCGGCCCTGCCGGGAGAGAGGCGCGCAGCGGCCGGCTGATGAACGGCATCGGCCGACCAAGTCAAAATCAGGCGATAAGCCAAAGGCCAGGGAGACTGACATGGACCGCAACCGACTTCTTGCGACGTGCCGCATCGCGGCACTCGCGGTCACGGCGTGCTTTGCGATGACGGCGGTGCTGCATGCCGAAGACAAGCCCCGCAGCCTCACGATCTTCACCTCGGTATCCGGCAGCAGTTGGTATGGCATCGGGGCCGGCATGGCCGAGATTTTCGCGAAGAACGGTGTTCCCGCCAATCCGGAGCTTGGGGCGGGCCTCTCCAATGTCGCCAATGTCGGTTATCACAAGGGCGAACTCGGCTTCACGGTCGCGCCGGCGTTGACCGTCGCCGCCCGCGGTCAGGCGCCGTTCCCTGAGCCGATCAGGAATGTGCAGGTCGTCGCCGGCCTCTCCAGTTCCCTGATGCATGTCTTCGTCAACCGGGATGCGGGCATCGCCTCGTTCGGCGATCTGGCCGGCCGGCCGTTCATGACCCAGCGTCCGGGCACGATCTCGGCGATCGTGTTCGCCGAAGCGCTGAAAGCGGCGGGCCTGGACGAGTCCGACCTGAAGCTCTCGGCCGGCGATCTCAACGAACAGACCGACGCGATGAAGGATCGCCGCGTCGAGGGCATGATCTCGGTCGCGTCCTATCCCTCAAGCTGGGGCAACGAGCTGGCGAACACGGTGCCGCTGACGCTTCTGCCGGTGACCGACGAGGCTTACGCGACGCTCAAGAGCGACATGCCGACGCTTGGCCGCGCGGTGATCAGGGCCGGCGTCTACGCGGGCCAGGATGTCGATGTCCCGACCGTCAGCGCGCAGATGGTGGTGGTCGCGGCAGCGGACATGGCCGAGGGCGAAGCCTATTGGATCGCCAGGACTCTGACCGAAAATCTCGACACCCTGAAGACGGTGCACGGCTCGTTTCATGATCTGACGGTGCAGGATCTGGCCAATGTCGCGGGCGGGCATCTGCATCCCGGGGCCGAGAAATACTACCGCGAGATCGGCGCCCTCAAATAGGTGCGGCAAACACGTGCGAGCCCGCTCAAGGCGGCCTGCTCAATACAGATCGAGCGGGCCGGCCGCTCCACGCCCCGCCGTCAGGTCAGATCACATGCAACGCAATGACACCACTTCGCACACCATCCCGCCGGCAACTGCCGTCCCGACCCTGAACGGGGGCTGGTGGCATGTCGCGGTGCAGATGCGGCGGCTGGCCGCCTGTCTGGCCCTGTCGCTGTCCGCCTATCATCTGGTCGTGGCGGTGGTGGGGCCGCCGATCACCGAGGCCCATCGTGCCACGCATGTCATGCTGGGGCTTGCGGTCCTGTTCTGCCTTGGCACGATCTCCACCACCGAAACCCGTCGGCCGCGCCAGATCGTGATCGATCTCGCCTTCCTCGGCGCGATCCTGATCCCCGCCGGCTATATCGTCGTCAACGCCTATGGCGTGGCCTCGCGGATGCTCTATGTCACGCCGGTCACGCCCGCGCAGGAAATCCTGGGCTGGGTGGTCGTGGTGGCGACCCTGGAGGCGACGCGGCGGCTGCTGGGCTGGCCGATGGTGATCCTCAGCCTGATCTTCCTGATCTACACCCAGGCAGGCCCCCATCTGCCATACCCATTCTGGCATCGCGGCTATCCGATCGACCAGGTGATCGAACAGATCTATCTCAGCGTCGACGGGTTGTGGGGCATCCCGATCGGGGCCTCGGCCAGCTATATCTTCCTGTTCGTCCTGTTCGGCGCGCTTCTGGTCTCGTCGGGGGCGGGAACCTTCTTCAGCCGCTTCGCCAATGCGCTGACCGGCAATGTCACCGGCGGGCCGGCCAAGACCGCGGTCCTGTCCAGCGCGATGATGAGCATGCTGTCCGGCAGTTCGACCGCCAATGTCGTCACCACCGGCTCCTTCACCATCCCGGCGATGAGAACCTATGGCTACAACCGCGAATTCGCGGCCGGCGTGGAGGCGGTCGCCTCGACCGGCGGGCTGATCACGCCGCCGGTCATGGGCGCTGCCGCCTTCATCATGGCGGATTTCCTGGGCCTGTCATATTCGGACATCATGAAAGCGGCCGTGATTCCGGCCTTCCTCTATTTCGTGGCGATCTTCATCGCCGTCGACGTCGAGGCCCGGCGCAACCGGCTGACGCCGCCCGAAGGGGCCGGGGTCGAGAGCATCCGGCAGATCCTGAAGGACGGGCTGTTCATGCTGCTGCCGTTGGGGGTGATGATCGCCACGCTGCTTCAGGGGCTGACACCGTCCCTGGCCGGCCTCTATGGCATCGCGGCCTTTCTGCTCTCTCTGGCCGTCCGCTATTGGCGGGAACCACGCCGGATCGTCTCGATCTTCCTGGATGCCGCGATCGAGGCGCCGAAGATGATGGCGCCGGTCATTGCCGCCTGTGCCGTCGGCGGCATCATCGCCGGCATCATCTCGCTGACCGGTCTGGGGGTGCGGTTCACCAGCATCATCGCCTATGTGGCGGGCGACAGCGCCATCCTGTTTCTGGCCCTGACCATGATCGTGGCGGTGGTTCTCGGCATGGGCATGCCGACCTCGGCGGTCTATATCATCCTGGCGTCGATCCTGGCGCCCGGCATGGTGGCACTCGGCTTCCAGCCGCTGGCGGCGCATATGTTCATCTTCTTCGGCGCGGTGATGTCGAACATCACGCCGCCCCTCGCCATCGCCTCGTTCGCCGCCGCCGCCGTCGCCGGGGGCGATCCGTGGCGGACCAGCGTATACGCGGTCAAGATGGGGGTCGGTGTCTTCCTGCTGCCCTTCATCTTCGTCTATGAACCGGCGCTGCTGGGGCAGGGAAGCCTGCTGGAGGTCGCTCACGCCATGCTGACCGCCATGGCTGGCATCGCCATCCTGTCGGTCGCCGCCACCGGGTGGTTTCTGCGGCCGCTGCACCCGGTGATGCGGCTGATCCTGGCGGCCGGTTCGATCGGCATGATCTTTCCCGGCATCTTGAGCGACGTGCTGGGCCTCGCCGCCGTCGCCTCGGTCACGCTCATGCTGTGGGTACAGCGCCGGCGCGCGGCGACCTGACCGCCCCCGCCGTCACAGAACAGGATATCGGCCATGCCGGAACGACACCCGAACGCCAAGGTGGCCGGGTATGAATGCCTGCGCTGCGGCGCAGGCTATCCCGCCGATCATCGGATCGATTCCACCGGCTGCGGCATCTGCCGGGCCGACGCCCCCTCGAACCTGGAGGTGGTCTATACCGCCGAGAGCCTCGCACGACGGACCATGCCGACGCTGTCGGTGGATGGCGGCCTTGCCGCCTTCGCCGATTACCTGCCGGTCGAGGCCTGCGAGATGGTGAGCCTCGGCGAAGGACACACGCCCCTGATCCGGGCGAATGGGCTTGGCGCGCGGCTGGGCATCGACGATCTGCAGATCAAGGATGAGAGCCGCAATCCGACATGGTCGCACAAGGACAGGTTCTCGGCCGTTGCCGTGTCCTTCGCGAAGCGGCAGGGCCACCGCTTCATCGCGACCGCCTCGTCCGGGAATGCCGGAGCCTCGCTCGCCGCCTATGCCGCCAGGGCCGGGCTCAACTGTCTGGTGGTCACCTTCGAAGGCGCGCCGGGGCCGGTGGTCGATCAGATCAGACGTTATGGCGCCGTGGTGGTGGAACTTGCCGACAAGACCAGGCGCTGGCCGATTCTGGCCGAGGGGGCCGCACGGTTCGGCTGGTTCGTGACCTCGCCCTTCCAGGCGCCGGTGGTCGGCAGTCATCCTTACGGGATCGAAGGCTATAAGACGATCGCCTATGAGATCGTCGCCCGCCAGCAGGGGCGGGTGCCCGACTGGGTCGTCGTGCCCGCCGCCTATGGCGACAATCTCCGCGGCATCTGGCGGGGCTTCTGCGATCTTCAGGCAGCCGGGCTGACCGATCGCCTGCCGAAGATGGCTGCGGCCGAGATCCATGGATCGGTCAGGGACAGCCTTGCCCGGCCGGGCGATGCGCTGGTAACGAGCCGGCCCCGGTCCCCGACCCAGGCCCTGTCGATCGGCACGGTGCAGGGAACCTTCCAGTCGCTGCTCTCGGTGCGCCGGTCAGGCGGGGTTGCCGAGGTGGTCGCCGATGCGGCACTCTGGCAGGCGCAGGCCGATCTTGCCCGCCACGAGGGCATCTTCGGGGAATTGTCGAGCATGGCATCGATCGCCGCCGCCGGTCAGTTGCGGCAGCGCGGGGTCATCGGCCCGGAGGAGAGCGTGGTCTGTATCATGACCGCGAGCGGCCTGAAGGATATCGATCAGCGGCCGCCGCGGCCGACGACCCGCCACACGCTGGCAGGCGGTCTCGACGAGGTTCTGCGCCGTCTGGCCGCCGAATTCGGCACCGGCTTCTCCTGATACCGGCGCCCATTCCGGGCTCACCCCCTTGTCAGGCGGGCGCGCAGTAAAGCTCGATCATCTCCCGCATCGCGGCACGGGCGGCGTCCAGCGCCTGGAGGCGCACGCCGTTCTCGCCCAGGATATCGTCGGCCAGATAATCCGAGGCCGCCATCAGCATGGTGCCGAGCAGATCGGGATGGCGGCTGCGCAGCCGGCCGGCCGCCGCCAGCGCGCGGATCGCGCTTTCCGAGGTCTCCAGACAATGGCTGCGGCTGACGGCGATCCAGTCGCTCCAGCCCAGCACCATCAGCCCGTCGCGATAGATCAGGCGGTGCAGGCCGGGTTCAGCGCAGATGATGTCGAAAAAGCCGTCGAAGGCGAGGATCAGTGCCAGGCGGGGGTCGGTTGCACCCGCGGCGCGGGCCGAAAGGCGGCATTCGATGTCAGCGCTCACCGCGACGAAGGCGGCGCGAAACACCGCCTTCTTGTCGGTGAAGTGATGATAGAACCCACCCTTGGTGACGCCGGCGGCGGCCAGGATGTCGGCCAGCGTCACCGCCTCGAAGCCGCGTTCGGTGAACAGGCGGCAGGCCTCGGACAGGATCCGCGCGCGGGTCCGCTCCTTCTGTGCCTGCCGTTGCCCGGTCACCGCGCCGCTCAGAGCCCGGCGCGGGTCAGGTAGTCGTCGGAAAGGGCTGCGACCGTGTCGAGATTCTGGCCGAAGAAATGGTCGGCTCCCGGCACCACGCGATGTTCGATGGTGATGCCCTTCTGCGCGTTCAGCTTGGTCGACAGCTTGTTGACCGACTCGGTCGAGACGATATCGTCGCGGTCGCCATGGATGATCAGGCCGGAAGACGGGCAGGGCGCCAGGAAGGTGAAGTCATACATGTTGGCCGGCGGTGCCACGGCGATGAAGCCGTCGATTTCCGGCCGGCGCATCAGCAGCTGCATGGCGATCCATGCCCCGAACGAGAAGCCGGCGATCCAGCAGCCGGTGGCGTTCGGATTATAGTTCTGCATCCAGTCGAGCGCCGAGGCGGCATCGCTGAGTTCGCCCTGGCCGTTGTCGAAGCTGCCCTGAGAGCGGCCGACGCCACGGAAGTTGAACCGCAGGACCGAAAAACCGCGCGATTTGAACGACTGGAACAAAGTGTATGCCACTTTGTTGTTCATCGTGCCCCCATGCTGCGGATGGGGGTGCAGGATCAGCGCGACCGGCGCATTCTTCGCTGTGCCGTGGTGATACCGGCCTTCAAGGCGTCCTTCGGGTCCGTTGATGATCACTTCGGGCATTGCTGCTCCTAGATAAACGCTATCGACCGGCGGCAATCACGACTGCAATCTTGACTGTTTCGGTCGGATTTCCGTAGAGTCCGACGAAACGACGTCGGGTCGCGCAGCTGCGGTCGGGGCGCCATAACAAATCCGTCGCCGACCGCACGAGGGGCGCCATCTGATATCAGGTGGCGCCGCCAAACGCGGGGTGGCGGATGATATCACACGGTGCGAGGCCATGTTCAAGAGCCTGAAACGCGAGATCGACGTCGTCTTCGATCGCGACCCGGCGGTGCGGAGCCGCCTGGAGGTGATTCTGTGCTATCCCGGCTTCCATGCGATCCTGATCTACAGGGCGGCAAACTGGCTCTGGCGCAGGGATGTGAAGCTTCTGGGACGCTGGGTATCGCATCTGGGCCGGTTCCTGACCGGCATCGAGATCCATCCGGGCGCGACAATCGGGCGCGGATTCTTTATTGACCACGGCATGGGCGTGGTGATCGGCGAGACCACCGAGATCGCCGACAACGTCACGCTGTATCAGGGCGTGACCCTTGGCGGGACCAGTTGGGAGAAGGGCAAGCGCCATCCCACGGTCGAGACCGGCACCATCGTCGGCGCCGGCGCCAAGGTGCTGGGGCCGATCACGGTGGGCCGCGACGCCCGGATCGGATCGAACGCCGTGGTGGTGAAGGATGTCCCTTCAGGCGCCACCGTGGTTGGTATTCCCGCCCGCATCGTCAAGGCGCGTGGTGGCAAGGACGAGGAACTGCCGCGTTTCGACGCCTATGCCATGGCGGCGTCGGACCTGCCCGATCCGATGACCCGGATCATGGAGGGGCTGTTGAGCGAGGTTCAACGCCTGTCCGGCCGGATCAACGATCTGGAGGCGAGCCTCGACCCGGAGCGTGCCGCGCGTGCCGCCGATGACGGGGACGCACGCATCCACCGCCTGCCCGCCGCCGGCGACCGGCGTTGACCGCTCAGGAGCCGACCCATACGATGCCAAACTCCGACACTGTGACTGCCGAGGCCTCTCTCGATCCTGACTGTCGCCGCGAGGTCACGCCGGCTCGCGTCACGGCGCCCGGACAGGCGACGTCGGTATCCTCCGGTGCCGCCGTCGGCGGTTCCGGGCTGGTGCGGGTGGGGGCGCGCGCGCATTACGCCGTGGTGGCGATGGTCGATCTGGCGCGGCGCTGCTGTGCGACGCCGACCTGCATTTCCGACATCGCCACCTGTGCCGGGATTCCACCCGCCTATCTTGAACAGTTGTTCCGCAAGCTTCGGCGGCGCGGGCTGGTGCGCAGCGCCCGCGGCGCCGCCGGCGGCTACTGCCTGGCCCGCCCGCCCGAGGCGATCAGCGTTGCCGATGTGGTGGTCGCGGTCGAAGGCGGCGATGGCCGCCTGCGCGGGGTGGAAGGCCGCTATGGCTGCGGCGTCGCCGCGCTATGGGGCATGATCGATGCCGGGGTCACGGCACAGTTGCAGGCGGTCAGCATCGCCGAACTGGCCGGGCTGGTGCCGGCCGCGGCCGCCCCTCTGGCCGATGCCGTGAAGCCCCTGGCCGGTGCGGCGGAATGACCCGTATCCGCCATTTCCTGGACCACAATGCCGGCGCGCCGCTGCTGGATGCGGCACGCGCGCGGATGATCGAGGCGATGGATCTGGCCGGCAATCCGTCCTCGGTGCATGCCGAGGGGCGGGCCGCGCGGGCGGTTGTGGAACAGGCCCGCGCCGAGGTGGCGGCTTTGTGTGGAACCGCCACCGACCGGGTGCTGTTCACCTCTGGCGGCACCGAGGCGAACGTCTGGATGCTGCATCAGGCGCGCCCGGGCCGGCTGCTGGTCTCGGGCGTGGAACATGACAGCATCGCCCGCGCGCGGCCCGATGCGGTGGTGTTGCCGGTGGATGGCGGCGGGGTGGTCGATCCCGATGCGGTCGCCCGCGCCCTCGACGCCCTGCCGGGTGGCGCCGCGGGTGTCATGGTGGTGGTGATGGCGGTGAACAATGAAACCGGCGTGATCCAGCCGATTGCCGAGATCGCCGGCGTCGCCCGTGCCCGTGGTGCCCGGATCGCCTGCGATGGCGTGCAGGCCGCCGGCCGGATCGATCTGGCGCCGCTGGCCGGTCTGGTCGATTTTCTGTCGCTGTCGGCCCATAAGATCGGTGGGCCGAAAGGTGTGGGCGCGCTGATCGCGGGGGCCGGCGTCGAACCCGGCGCGATGATTGCCGGCGGTCAGGAATTCCGCCGTCGGGGGGGCACCGAGAACCTGCCCGGTATCGCCGGCTTCGGCGCGGCGGCAGCGGTTGCGTCTGCGCGTGACCGCGCGGCTGACAACCGCCGGATCGGCGCATTGCGCGACCGGATTGAGGTGTCACTTGCGGCGGTCGCGGATGATGTGATCTTTGCGGGCAGCAATGCCTGGACCGGACGGGTCGCCAACACGACATCGGTGGTGCTGCCGGGCCTCGCGGGCGAGATGCAGGTGATGCGGATGGATCTGGCAGGCATCGCCGTCTCGGCGGGTTCGGCCTGTTCATCGGGCAAGGTGACGGCGAGCCCGGTGCTTCTGGCGATGGGGTTCGAGGATCTGGCGGGACAGGCGATCCGGGTCAGCCTTGGCGCCTCGACCACCGAAGACGATGTCGATGCTTTTGTGCGGGCCTGGACGGCGATGGCCGCCCGTCGCCTGCGGACCACAGTTTCGGCCTGATATCGATCGGGCCGCACAGAAAGAACCAGCGCCGATGACCGCGATGGAGAGATCCGCCCGCATGTCCGACCCCGCCCGCATGCCCGCTTCCGCCCCCATCGACAGCCCGGCGGGCGACCCCATCTATCTGGACAATCAGGCCACCACCCCCATGGACCCGCGGGTTCTTGAGGCGATGATGCCCTATCTGACCAACCAGTTCGGCAACCCCCATTCGGCCACCCATCGCTGGGGCTGGGATGCCGAGGCGGCGGTGGTCAAGGCACGCCGTCAGGTCGCGACGCTGATCGGCGCCGATGCCGACGAGATCGTCTTCACATCGGGCGCCACCGAGGCGAATAATCTGGCGATCAAGGGTGCCGCCCTGGCGGCGGTGGCGGCGGGCGATCCGCGCCGGCATCTGGTGGTGAGCGCCATCGAGCACCGCTGTGTGCTGGCGGCCGCCGAGCGGATGGTGGCGTCACATGGCTTCGCGCTGACCGTGGTACCACCGGGGCCGGATGGCATCGTGCCTGTCGATGCGGTGGTGGCGGCGTTGCGCGATGACACCCTTCTGGTGTCGGTGATGGCGGTGAACAACGAAATCGGCACGGTGCAGCCGGTGGCCGAGATCGCCGCCCGTGCCCATGAGCGTGGCGCCCTGGTCCATACCGATGCGGCCCAGGCGGCCGGCCGCATTCCGCTGGATCTGCGACGGGTGCCGGTCGACATGCTCAGCCTGTCGGGCCACAAGATCTATGGCCCCAAGGGTGTGGGCGCATTGTTCGTGCGCCGGGGGATCGAGGCCCGGATCGAACCCTTGTTCGATGGCGGGCGTCAGGAACGCGGTCTGCGCGCCGGCACCCTGCCGACACCGCTGGTGGTGGGCCTGGGCGAGGCGGCGCGGCTGGCGCGCCAGGAGGGGCCCGACGAAACCATCCGCATCGGCCACCTGCATCTCAGGCTGCTCGACCGTCTGCGCGCGGCGGGTCTGGCGCCCGAGATCAATGGCGCGCCGTTCACCGGCATGGAGGCGCCGGGACGTGCTGCACGGGTGCCGCACAATATCAACCTGTCGCTGCCGGGCACCGAGGCCGACCGCATCATCCGCAGCCTGCCCGATCTGGCGATGTCGGCAGGCTCGGCCTGTTCATCGGCGGCGGTGGAGCCGTCTTACGTGCTGCGGGCGCTGATGCTGTCGGAGGCCCGGGTCAATGCCGCCCTGCGCCTGGGGCTCGGCCGGTTCACCACCGAGGACGAGATCGACCGCGCGGCGGCGATGCTGGCGCGGGTGGTGGGGCGCTGATCCGGCAGGCAGCATGTGCTGCGCCATGAAACGCCCTGAAACGCCGTGAAGCGGCGGTTGCGCCGTCTGTAATCATCAGGCCATCGTATGAATGCCGTCGTCCCGCGACAGCGGCGGACGAGCCCTGGCACCGGATATTCCTCACATGAGCCCTGTATCTGCCGAGGCTGGCGGTATTACCCCTCGGCATCCGGCTGACGTTCCGGCAGGGCATCGGCGAAGGCCGGCAGCGCATTGCAGGCGGCCTCCACCGCCACCAGCCGTGGATAGGCGCCCATCGGGCAGTTGAAGCGGCGGGCATTGTAGATCTGCGGCACGAGGCACAGGTCGGCGAGGCCCGGACGGTCGCCATAGAGGAAGGTGCCACCAGTCCCCGCGTCCAGCGCCTGCTGTGCCAGAGCTTCGGCGGCCGTCAAACCCTCGTCGATCCAGTGGCGATACCATGTGTCGGCCGTGGTCTGATCATGGCCGAGCGGACCCTTCAGATAGGCCAGAATCCGCAGATTGTTCACCGGATGGATGTCGCAGGCGATGGTGAGCGCGAAGGCGCGGACCTGCGCGCGCATCCAGGGATCGGCCGGCAGCAGAGCCGGTTCCGGGCGGATCTCGTTCAGCCATTCGATGATCGCCAGCGACTGGGTCAGCACGGTGGCGCCGTCACCGCCCGACAGGTCGAGCGCCGGCACCAGCCCCGCCGGCGCGATCGCCTTGAAGGCCGGGCTCTGCTGTTCCGCCTTGCGCAGATGCACGAACCGTTGTTCCGGCGCCACGCCCTTCAGGTTGAAGGCGATGCGGCAGCGATAGGCGGCTGACGAGCGGAAATAGCCGTGAAACACGGCACGGTTCAGCTCAGCGGTCGACGTCATTGCGTGGTCTCCGGCCAGGTGTGGGATCAGACGGGGGGCGGGATCAGAAGCCCAGAAGATGGGGCAGAAACAACACGATCTGGGGCAGGGCGATCAGGGTCGCGACCCGGAGGCCATCGGCCGCGATGAAGGGCAGCACACCCCGGATCACCACCGCCAGATCGAGCTTGGGATCGATGCCCTTCAACACGAACAGGTTCATGCCGATCGGCGGCGTGATCAGGCCCAGTTCCACGACAGTGACCAGCAGGATGCCGAACCAGATCGGATCGATGCCATTGGCCTCGATCAGCGGAAACACCGCCGGCACGGTCAACAGCACCATCGACATGCTGTCCATGAAACAGCCGAGCACCAGATAGAACACCACCAGCAGGATGATGACCTCGATCTGCCCCAGCCCCGCACCGGCGATGGCGCCGACCAGGGCCGCCGGCAGGCCCGATGTCTCGACGAAATAGTTGAACAGCGCCGCGCCGATCAGGATCAGGAAGATCATCGCCGAGGTCAGCGCGGTTTCGGCCATGGCGGCGCGCAGGCTGCCGCCCTTCAACCCGCCGCGCAGCCAGGCCAGCAGCACGGCGCCGCCGGCACCGATCGCGGCCGCTTCGGTGGGCGAGAACAGCCCGGTATAGATGCCGCCGATCACCAGCCCGAACAGCACCGCGATATCCGCCACCGCCAGCAGCCGCGCCGCGCCGGAGCGGGGGGCGCCATCGGCTGCGGCGCGACGGGCACCGCGCGGCGGCAGATTGCGGGCCGACACGCGCGCGGCGATCATGTAATAAAGCGTTGCCAGCACACCCGGCACCAGGGCGGCCGCGAACAGCGCGCCGATGGACTGTTCGGTGATCAGCGCATACAGCACGATGATCACGCTGGGCGGGATCAGCACGCCCAGCGTGCCGCCGGCGGCCACAGCACCGGCGGCGAGCGCGTCGGGATAGCCATGACGGCGCATTTCCGGCAGCGCCACCTTGCCGATGGTGGCGCAGGTGGCGAGGCTGGACCCGCAGATGGCGCCGAAACCGGCACTGGCGCCGATGGTGGCCATGGCAAGCCCGCCCTTGAAGCGGCCGACCGCCAGATCGGCC
This sequence comes from Tistrella arctica, assembly GCF_039630945.1. Lineage (NCBI taxonomy): Bacteria > Pseudomonadati > Pseudomonadota > Alphaproteobacteria > Geminicoccales > Geminicoccaceae > Tistrella > Tistrella arctica. The sequence goes on along the minus strand of NZ_JBBKTV010000005.1, from coordinate 148,290 downwards.
ACGTCATACAGCGCCCGCGACAGCCCGGCACGACCGGCGAACACGCCCATCATCACGAACAGCGGCACCACCGACAGCCCGTAAGGCGACACGGCATCGAAGGGCAGAGTGCCTGAGAGATAGAGAATGCTGTCGAGCCCGCCCAGCGCCAGCCCGCCGGCCATGCCGACCAGGGCCATGGCGACGGCGACCGGTACGCGCAGGACACCCAGCAGCAGCACGGCCGCGAAGCCTGCCACACCGATCATCAGATCCATCGGAAATCAGCCCTTGGTGGCGGAAACGGAAACGGTTGCCCCGGCGCCGGCCCTGTCGGGGCCATGCGCTGGCGTGCGTCCGGGCAGCAGGCCCAATGCCTCGCCCATATTCATCAGGCAGGCGAGGGCACCCAGGCTGCCGCCGGCCACGACCAGCGACCGGTGGATCCACAGCGGCAGCCCCAGATCCTGTGACAGCGAGCCGTAATCGAGCGCCAGAAACAATTCATCCAGCCCGCGCCAGGCGATGACGCCCATCACCACCAGGCCCAGCAGGCCGGCGAACAGATCCAATGCCCTCAACACCAGTGGCGAGGCGCGGTCGTCGAGGATCTCCACCGCGACATGGGCACCGCGCCGGAAGCCGAAGGGCAGGGACAGGAAGGCGCAGGTCACCACGGCCAACTGGGTGAGGTCGACCGTGCCGGTGACCTGGAAGCCCAGGCCCCGGCGGCCGATGACGTCGGCGGTGGTGGCGATGATGGCGAGGCCGAGGCAGGCGACGCCGGCCAGCGCCGCCCCCTCGATCACATGATCGAGCAGCCGGACCACCCGGCCGGACGTGGTCCGTGGTCGGGATGTCCGGCCGCTGGTCATTTCGCGGCCTCGTAGGACTTGGTCAATTCCGTCGCCTGCTCATAAAGCGCGCGGGCATCGGTGACGCCGGTCTTCTCAAGCCGGCTCAGGTAAGCATCGATCATCGGGGTCAACTCGGTCCGCCAGCGATCGCGCGTGGGCTCGTCGACGGTGATGATCTCATGGCCACGGGCAACCGCGTCGTCGCGGCCGGCCTTGTCCCACGTCGCCCACCAGTCGCCGAATTTGGCGACCAGCGTGTCGCCCGACATGTCGTCGATGATCGCCTGCACGTCGGGCGGCAGCTTGTCGAAGCTGCGCTGGTTCATGATCACATAGAAGCCGGCGGTATAGACCCGGCCATCGGTGTGGTATTTCACCACCTCGTTCAGCCGGGTGGCGCCGACCAGATCCCAGGTGGTGACCAGACCGTCGAGCGTGCCCTTCTGAAGATTTTCATAGATCTCGCTCGGCGGCAGACCGACGGCGCTGGCGCCCAGCGACTGCAACATCACCGACACCGCCTCGCTGGGGGTGCGCAGACGCAAGCCGTTCAGGTCCGACAACTCACGAACCGGCGTATTGGTGGTGTGGAACAGTCCGCCATTGTGCACGAACAGCGCCAGAACCTTGTAATCCTTGTAGTCGTCGGCCAAGGCGCCCGATTTGTACATCTCCCACATCGCCCGGGTGCCGGCGCCGGCATCGCTGACGACGAAGGGCAGCTCGAATACCGAACTGCGTTCGAACCGGCCGCGCGGAATGCCGCGCAGGCCAAGCGCGATGTCGATCACGCCGGCGCGCACCTGATCGGCCTGCCGGGCGGCATTGCCGAAGCTGCTGGTGCCGGGAAAGATCTCGGCCTTCACCCGGCCATTGGTGCGCTGTTCAAGCTCGGCCGCCCAGGGGCCCAGAAAGTCGGTCTGGAAACCATGGCCTGCTGGCAGGTAGTGGCTGATCTTGAGTGTGGTGGTTTCCTGCGCGGCGGCCGGGGCGACACCGCCCCCCAGCCCGGCCAACGTCAGCCCGGTCAGTGTTAATGCCGCGCCAAAGGCGGCAGCCAGAAATCTGCGCATGCGTGGTCTCCTCCCCAGGGTTCCGGCGGTATCGGTCGTGATCAGCCGATCGTCTCTGCCGCGCCGACTGTCACCCGCAAAGGCGGCAGCCCGTCAATTTCCGCATAGATTTCGGCACCGGGCGTCACCGGGCCGACACCGGCCGGTGTCCCGGTGAAGATCAGGTCGCCGGGCTGAAGTGTCCAGCTTTCCGACAGGATCGACACCACCTCGGGCACGCTCCAGATCAGATCGGCCAGATCGGCATCCTGGCGCATGGCGCCGTCGACCGTCAGGTGAATCCGACCCGACGAGGGATGGCCGATCGTCGATGCCGGCACCAGCGCCGCCATCGGGCAGCTCTGCTCGACATTCTTGCCCTCGTCCCACGGACGGCCCAGGTCGCGGGCGGCGAGCTGAAGATCGCGGCGGGTCATGTCCAGGCCGACGGCATAGCTGTGGACATGGCCCAGCGCGTCATCGATGGCGATACGGGCGCCGCCGGTGCCGATGGCCACCACCAGTTCCACCTCGTGATGGTAATTGGCGGTGCGCGGGGGATAGGCGATGGTGCCGTCACCCGCCACCACGGTCTCGGCCCATTTGGTGAAGAAGAACGGCGGCTCGCGGTCGGGATCGCGGCCCATTTCGCGGGCATGGGCGGCATAATTGCGCCCGACGCAGAACACCCGGCGCACGGCGAAGCCGCCGCCGCCCACCACGGGCACGACGACGCCGGGGGCGGTGCCGCCGGCGGTGACGTCAGAAGTCATGAACGGTCCTCACGATAAAGTCCGAGCGCTGCTTGCGCGGCCCGGTCGGACAGGCTGAACAGCACCAGATCGGTGCCGCCATCGGCATGGATCTGAAGCGGCGCCCAGGACGGGACCACCGCCACGTCGCGGGGGCCGATGGTGATGGTGACCGTCGCGCCTGCGGCGGTGCCGACCACCAGCCGGCCCTGTCCCTCGACGCCGACCACGATCGCACTTTCCGTGCGCCGGATCGACCGGGTCGTGGTGCCGGCCGCGATCAACTGCGCGAAGGCCGAGAGCGTTGGCAGTACCGGGCCGCCGCTGGCCGGATCGGTGAATTCCAGCCGCACGCCCTCATGTGGGTCGCTGCCGCCGGCACGGGCGGCATCCAGCGCCGGACGCCAGGTCGCGAAGGGATAGTGCATCAGGCCGAAGCCGGCGGCCGGAGTGCCGGTTGCCGGTTTCAGCCCGGCCGCATGCATCGCGGGCGAGATATCGGCGCGGCGCGCGGGGGCTTCGTTGTCGCCGATGCGTTCGGCGAAACCGCTCTGGAACAGGCTGATCATTGGAATGTCGAGGCCGTCGAGCCAGACGCCCGGCTGTTGGCCGTCATGGCCATGGGCATGCCAGCGCCAGCGCGGTGTCAGCACCAGATCGAACGGCGCCATGTCGATCCGCGCGCCTTCCACCGAGGTATAGGCGCCGTCGCTTTCGATCACGAAACGCAGCGCCGACTGCGTATGACGGTGTTCCGGCGCCCGCTCGCCCGGCAGGATCAGTTGCAACCCGGCATAGATCGACGCCGTGGCACGGTGCTCGCCGCGATGGCCGGGATTTTCCAGCACCAGCACCCGGCGCTCGGCCTTCTCGGCGGAAATCAACCGGCCCGATTCCAGCAGGGCCTCGCGCACCATCGCATAGGGCCAGACATGCGGCACGGCCTTAGGCGTCGGATGCTCGGGCACCAGATTGGACAGCACCGTCCACAGCGGCGCCATGTCCAGCCGGTCGATCTCGCGGGCATAGTCGGCGGGCAGGCCGTCGGTCGCGGGCGGGCCGTCGGTCGCGGGCGGGCGGGCCGGCGATACGGGGGTGGTCGTGCTCATCGGGTCGGTCCTCCTCAGGCTGCGCGCAACCAGACGGGGCAACCCCCCGCATGCCAATGAACGGCATGCGCAGACAGACCCGGCCCAGTGGCTCAGCGCGGCTTCCGGCGGCGGTCCATCAGGGCCGCCTGCGGTGACGCGTCTTGATTTGATCCCGCGTGGCGGGCTCTGTATTCTCTATTAGCAAAACGATTGCTCAGAAGCAAATGCCAATGCGGCAGCATGCCGCAGGCTGGCGCATCCCTCCGGATGGTGATCGACCGGGGACCAGGCGGGCAGATGGCTTGCGCCGGCGCCGATGGCGCTGCACTCTGCGGCCGCCGACAGGCCGGTGAACGGCCGGAGGACAGGGCATGCGCCGCCGGTCGGGCGGCGGTCAGGGAGGATGCTGGAACGCGATGACCATGGTTGAAACGGACGAAGGTGGCGGCGAGGCCGGTATCGCGGCGATCGCCGGCGGATCGCGTGGCATTCAGTCGGTGGAGATCGGCAACCGGGTTCTGACCGCGATGATGCGGGCCGGGCGCCCCTTGCCGTTGAAGGCGATCGCGCAGGCCGCCGGCATCTCGGCCAGCAATACCCACCGCTATCTGGCGAGCTATGTCCGCGACGGGCTGGTGATCCAGGACGGCGATGGCGGGCGCTATGATCTGGGGCCGGTTGCCCTGCAACTGGGGCTGGCGGCGATGGCGCGGCTGGACCCTGTCGCGCGGGCGGCGGCCGAACTGGCACCGCTGGCCGAGGCGACCGGCTTCACCGCCCATCTGGCGGTGTGGAGCCTGCATGGCGCGGTTGTGGTGCGCCTGCACCGCAGCCGGGTGCCGTTCGTTGGGGCGTTGAGCCTGGGATCGGTGATGCCGCTGCTGCGCTCGGCCACCGGCCGGACCTTCCTGGCCTGGCTGCCGGCCAGTGTGACGGCGCCGGTGCTGGCGACAGAAATCGAGGCGGCGGGGCAAAGTCCGTCGGAGAGTGAGATCGCGGTGCTGATCGACGGTATCCGCCGACGCCGGGTCGCCACCGTCGACGGATCGGTGGTGCCGGGGCTGGCCGCCGCATCCAGCCCGGTGCTGGACTGGCAGAACGAGGCGCAATGCGTGCTGACCCTGATCGGCACCGACCGGGCGTTGTCCGATCCCGACCATCCGGCGGCGCGGCGTCTGGCCGAACGCTGCCGCATGGTGTCGGAGGAACTGGGCGCCAGCGCCTGATCCGGTTGCGATGCATCCTTCGCCGGTGCTGCCGGTTGGGGTGGTGAGGCAGGCGGCTCAACCGGGCCGCCTTGCGCACACCACCCGATGGAGGACCATCATGAAGATCGACCTCAGCAACCGCACCGCCGTCGTCTCGGGCTCGACCAAGGGGATCGGCTATGCCATCGCACGTGGTCTGGCGGGCGCCGGTGCCGCGGTGGTGATCAGCGGACGCAAGCCGGACGAGGTGGAGGCCGCCATGGCCAAAATGACCGGCGAGGTCGGGGGCGCCGATGTCCGTGGCGTGGTCGCGGATCTCGGCACCGCCGACGGCTGTGCCAAACTGGTCGACGCCGAACCCGCGCCCGACATTCTGGTCAACAATGTCGGCTTCTTCGGACCGTCCGACGTGCTGGAGACCACAGATGACGAGTGGCGCACGATTCTGGACGTCAATTTCATGTCGGGCGTGCGGCTGTCGCGGGCACTGGTGCCGGGCATGGTCGACCGCGGCTGGGGCCGGGTCATCTTCCTGTCATCGGAATCCGCCCACAACATTCCGGGCGAGATGGTCAATTATGGCGTCACCAAGACCGCCTATCTGGCGCTGTCACGCGGGCTGGCCAAACGGGTCGCCGGCAGCGGCGTGACAATCAACGCCATTCTGCCGGGACCGACGCTGTCGGATGCGTTGCGCGACCAGTTGGCCGAAGACCCCGCCAATGCCGGCAAGTCGCCGGAACAGGCGGGGGTGGATTTCGTCAGGGCCAACCGCCCGACATCGATCATCCACCGCGCCGCTGCCGTGGAAGAGGTTGCCAATATGGCGGTCTATGTCGCGTCGCCCCAGGCATCGGCGACCACGGGCGCTGCCCTGCGTGTGGATGGCGGGGTGATCGAGGACATCATCTGAGCCCGCTGGTCGTGCGGCTTACCCCAGCAGCCGGGGCAGGGCCAGCACCACCCAGGGCACATAGGTGATCAGCGCCAGCACGGCGATCTTGACCAGCAGCATCGGCCACAGTGCTTTCGATACCTCTTCGACCGACAGCTTGCTGACCGCGGCGCCCACGAACAGCGAATAGCCGAAGGGGGGCGTGGCCATGCCGATCGCGAAATTGATGACCACGATGGCCCCCAGATGGATCGGATCCAGCCCCAGGCTCGCGCCGATGCTGGTCAGCACGCCACCCAGGATGATCATCGCCGCCACATTGTCCATGATCGCGCCGATGAACAGCAGCAGCACGTTCAGCATCATCAGGATGATGATCGGGTTCGACGACACCGACAGGATGGCTTCGGCGATGGTGGTCGGCAGTTGCTCGATGGCGACCAGCCAGCCGAAGGCCGAGGCGACCGCGATGATGCTGCACACGATGGTGGTGGTGCGCATCGATTGCAGCAGGATCGCCGGCAGATCGCGGAATTTCAGTTCGCGATAGACGAACAGGCCGATGACCAGGGCATAGGCCACACCCACGGCCGATGCCTCGGTGGGGGTGAAGATGCCGCCATAGATGCCGCCAAGGATGACCAGCGGTGCCGCCAGCGCCCATTTGCCGTCGGCCAGCGCCGTCCACAATTCGGCGCGGGTGGCGCGGCGGGTGGCGGCGCCGATGCCCTGGCGGCGGGCGGCGACATAGCATACGCCCATCAGCCCGGCGGCGATCAGCAGCCCGGGCACGATGCCCGACAGAAACAGCTTGGTGATCGACTGTTCGGCGACCACGCCCCAGATCACCATCGGAATCGATGGCGGGATCATCTGACCGATCGGGCCCGATGCGGTGGCAAGGGCGGCGGCGAAGCGGCGGCTCCAGCCGTGACGCTCCATTTCCGGCACCATGATGCCGCCGATCGCGGCGGTGGTGGCGGGGGCCGATCCTGAAATCGCGGCAAAGAACGTGGCCGACAGCACCGTCACCATGCCAAGCCCGCCGGTGACATGCTGAACCAGCACCTGACACATCCGGACCAGCCGGCGCGACAGGCCGCCATGCATCATCAGATCGCCCGCGATCACGAAACCGGGGATCGCCAGCAGGGTGAAGACCTGGGTGCCGGAAATGACCCGCTGCGCCAGAACGATCAGGTCGAAATCGGCGGCGAGCAGGCCGGCGATGGCCGCAAGCCCCAGAGAGAAGACGATCGGCACCCCGCCGAACAGGCAGACGGCGAAGGCGATCAGCAGAACGGCTGCGGCGGTGCTCATACCATGCCTCCGGTCTGCGGCTGGCCGTCGATGACCGATTGCGGCGCCAGAAGGCGTGCCAGGGCATGGATGGCACCGAGGATGCCGGTCACCGGTGCCGCCAGATGCAGCGCCTCGATCGGATACTGCACCGCCGCTGAAACCTGGCCCATGGTCTGGGTGACATAGTCGGCGCCGGATGATGCGAAGACCACGCAGAAGGCCAGCACCGCCAGGGTCAGTGCCCGCATCCACAACCGGCGCAGGGCCGCCGGCAGCAGGTCGACGACCAGTTGCAGCCGGACATGGCCGTCATCGCGGATGGCGGTGGTGGCGGCCAGCAGAACCACCCAGGTGAACAGGAACAGGGCCAGTTCCTCGGTCCAGGTGAAGCCCTGGCCGATCACATAGCGCGAGAAGACCTGGAGGATCAGGCTCGCCATCATGACCGTGGTCATGGCGATGATCACCCAGCCGGTCACACGGGCGAGGCCGCGGGACATGGTTTGAAGCAATGCCTGCATCGGGTGCGTCTGCCGTCTGGGGCGGCGCCGGACGTGGCGCGGGGGGGGGATTTTCCGGGGGCGCGACCGGCGGCCTGCCCATGGATGTGGCCAGACCCGGCGGGCGGCGGCATGCGCGCCCGCCGGGTCTGGTTCAGTGCACCGGTCTGATGCGCGACCCGATCAGTCGACCTGGGCCAGCGCCTTGTCGAACAGGGCGGCGCCGATCCGTGGCTTGAAGCGGTCATAGACGCCGGCAACCTTGGCGCGGAACGCGGCCGGGTTCTCGACCTCGTTGACCGTCATGCCGGCGGCCTTCAACTCGTCGATGATCTTGGTGGTGTTCTCAGCCACGGCGGCGCGCTGGGCGGCGATCGCCTTTGGGGCCGCGCGCAGCACCGCCTGCTGCTGGTCGGCGGTCATCTTGTCGAAGCTCTTCTTCGACAGCATCACGCCCAGCGCGGAATAAGTGTGGCGGGTCAGCGACAGATACTTGGTCACCTCGGCGAACTTGTTGGCCTGGATCACCGCCACCGGGATCTCCAGCCCGTCGATGGTGCCCTGCTGAACCGCTGTGTATGTCTCGCCCCAGGCCATCGGCACGGGGTTGCCACCCAGCGAGCCGAACATCTCCAGGAACACCGGGTTCTGCATCACCCGATACTTCACGCCGCCGACGTCATCCGGCGTGGCCACCGGGCGGGTGTTGTTGATCATGTGGCGGAAGCCGCCTTCCGCGAAGCCAAGGCCGATGATGCCCCGGCTCTTCAGCTTGCCCATCAGTTCCTGCCCGACCTCGCCGTCCAGAACCTTGTGGGCCTGTTCCTCGTTGCCGAACAGGAACGGCATGTCGAGCAACTGAAACGAGGGTTCGACATTGGCGATCACCGCATTGGTGATGATGCCGCCGTCGATGGTGCCGAAGGACATGCCCTCGATCATTTCCTTCTCGTCGCCAAGCTGGCGGTTCGGGAAGTACTTCACCTCGAAGACGCCGGGCATTTCAGCATCCAGCGCCGCCGCGAACTCACGCGCGGCGATGGCATAGGGGTCGGTGGCGCCGTCCGAGGTGGTCCAGCCGAGCTTCAGCGTGACATCGGCCGCCTGTGCCGGGGCGGCGATGGTGCCGGTGGCGATCAGGGCGCCGAGGCCTGCGACCGTGCCGAGCAGGGCACGGCGCGACAGGTGGGACAGGGTGTGCCGGGAAAAGGCCATGGGTGCGTTCCTCGAAGAAGCGGTGCGGGGACAGGCTTGTTGGGGGGCGCGATCAGTCGTCGAAGCCGTAGAGCTGCGCCGGATTGGTGGCGAGGATCCGATCGCGGGTCGCGGCATCGGGTGACCAGATGTCGAGCATGTCGAGCAGGTCGCCGTCATTGGGCATCGGGATGTTCACGTAAGGGTGCGGCCAGTCGCTGGCCCAGACCACCCGTTCGGGGTTGGCCTGAATGATCGCGCGGGCATAGGGGGCCACGTCGTCATAGGGCGTGCGCGTGCCGGAGGTGATGCGATAGGCGCCCGACAACTTGGCCCAGGCGCGGCCATCGGCCAGCATCGACAGCATTTCCTGGAAGCCCGGATGGTCGGTGCCGATCGAGGTGGGCATATGACCCAGATGGTCGAACACCACATCGACCGGCAGCCGGCCCAGGGTCGCCTTGATGTCGGCGAATTCCGACACGTCGATCAGCATCTGGAGATGCCAGCCGAAAGGCGCGATCCGCTCGGCCAGCCGGCGGACATCCGAGACCTCGATGCCGCTCTTGAACAGCAGATTGATGCGCACACCGCGCACGCCGGCCTCGTGCATCCGTTCCATCTCGGCCGCGTCGATGGTCTCGTCGACCACCACGACGCCGCGAAAATCCGGGCCGCCGGCGCGGATCGCATCCAGCGTCGCCCGGTTGTCGGTGCCATAGACGCTGGGCTGCACGATCACCGCGCGCTGGATGCCCAGTGTCGCCAGCATGTGCTTATAGGCCGGCAGCAGCGCATCCGGCGGGGTATAGGTGCGATGCCGGGTATAGGGATAGCGGGTCTCGGGGCCGAAGATATGCGCATGGCAGTCGCAGGCGCCGGGGGGCGGTGTGAAGCGCGGCGCCCGGGGGGCGGCATCGGCTGGCGCGCAGGCCGGTATCAGGTTCTCTCCGATCAAGGTCATCCTGCTTTCTTCCCAACCCTGCAGGCCGCGCAGGCCCAGGCGGTCGGCGGATCTGAGCAGATGGAACCACGAGGCGCGGCGCGCCTTGTCGGGATCGCCCAGGCGCACGGCCTCAAGGATTGCCTCGAATTCACGCAGCATCTTGCGGGCCGTGTCGCGCGCGCCGGTGGCGCGTTCGGTTTCGACCGACAGCGCCACCCGGATGCGAGAGGCCAGGAACTGCATGAAATCGCGGAAATGCGGGTTGTTGCTGGCAATGGCGATCGCGCGGTGAAAGGCATGCTGTTCGTCGACAGCCGCTTCGCCGCGTTCCAGCCGGGATTTGAGGGCCGTGAACGCCGCCTCGATCCGGCCAAGCTGCGCATGGGTCCGCCTGCGGGCCGCCATGGCGGCACCGCTGACCTCCAGCTCCATGCGAAGCTCCATCACGTGACGGAAATCCTCGATGGTGCGCAGCGTATCGGTATCGATGTGAAACGAGGCGGCACCCGGATCCTCGGACACGAAGGCGCCGACACCCTGACGGGTTTCGACCAGACCTTCCTGTCTGAGCTTCGCGATCGCCTCGCGGATCGCGCTGCGGCCCACCGCGAACTCTTCGGCAAGCTCGGCTTCGGTCGGCATGCGCTCCCCCGGCGCGAAGATGCCCGTCGCGATGCGCTCGGAAATCTGCCGGGCGATCTCGTCGGACAATCGCTTGGGGCGATTGAGGGCCTGGAACTGTCGTTCCGGGGCTTTTCCGCTGCGGTCGGTCACGTGGTCTCTTCCCCCTTGGTCGCGCCTTGTATCCGGCTCCGGCACTGTCGTGCCGGGGCGGTCTGGTCTTCAATGCCAGCAGCGCGTTCGGTTGTCACGACTAGCATGACGTCAGTTGTCTGACAACTGAAAACTGATGTATGAAGGGAGCCAGCCGGGCCGTTCGAAGCCCGGCATCTGCCCATGGCCATCAGCGATGGCCGGCCCCGTTACCCGGAGGAGTCCCGTATGCCCGCCGCCGCCGCTGCACTGTCACCCTCGGCCTTCATCGACCGGTTGGTCGCCATCACCGGCCCGCGCGGGGTGATCACCGCCGAAGGCGATATGGCGCCGTATCTGGAAGACTGGCGGAAGCTGTATCGCGGCCATGCGCTGGCCGTGGTGCGCCCCGCATCCACCGACGAGGTCGCGGCGATCGTGCGGCTCTGTGCCGGCGCCGGTGTGTCGGTGGTGCCGCAGGGGGGCAATACCGGGCTGGTCGGCGGCGCCGTGCCCGATGGTGACGGCCGGTCGATCCTGCTCCAACTGGGCCGGATGAACCGGGTGCGCGGCATCGACCCGATCGATTATTCGATGGTGGTCGAGGCAGGCTGCGTGCTGGAGGCGGTCCAGGGCGCGGCGCGTGATGCCGGCCGGAAATTCCCGCTCAGCCTGGGGGCCGAGGGCACCGCCCAGATCGGCGGGTTGATCGCGACCAATGCCGGCGGCATCCATGTGATGCGCTATGGCATGATGCGCGATCTGGTGCTGGGGCTGGAAGTGGTGCTGCCCGATGGCTCGGTGCTGTCGGAACTGACCACGCTGCGCAAGAACAATGTGGGCTACGACCTGAAGCAGTTGTTCATCGGCGCCGAGGGTACGCTCGGCATCGTGACCGCGGCGTCGTTGAAGCTGTTCCCACCCTTGCGCGCCACCCGCACCATCTTCTTTGCGCTGCCGTCACTGGCTGATGGGCCGCGCCTGTTGTCGCTGTGCCGGGAATTCACCGGTGACGCGGTGGAGAGCTTCGAACTGATCCCGCGTCAGGGCATCGATTTCGCCACCGCCCATGTTCCCGGCACGGTCGACCCGTTGGAGGGGCGGCCCGAATGGACGGTGCTGACCGAGATCTCCGGCCGGTCCGACGAACGGCTGCAGGAGGATCTGGATCATCTGGTCGAAGCAGCATTCCAGGCCGGTCTGGTCACCGATGGCACCATCGCCCAGTCGGAGGCCCAGTCCAAAGCCCTGTGGCTGCTGCGGGAGGCGATCGTCGAAGGTCAGCGCCTGGCGCCGGGCATCCAGATCAAGCATGATGTCAGCGTTCAGGTCAGCGACATGCCCGGCTTCGTGCACGCAGCCTCGGAAGCAGTGTGGCGCATCCATCCCGATGCCCTGATCAATCCGTTCGGCCATCTGGGCGACGGCAACATCCATTTCAACGTCACCTTGAAGGCGGGTAGCCCGCCCGATGCGGTCAAGGGCGTGTCGGAGATCGTCTATCGGATCATCGATGATTTCGGCGGCTCGATCAGCGCCGAGCATGGCATCGGCCGGCTGAAGGCGGCGGCCTATGCCGCGCGCTGCCCGAAACCGCGCGCCGATCTGGCGGCCCGGCTGCGCAAGGCCGTGGACCCGAAGGGGATCATGAACCCGTCGGTATTCCGCCCCGCGCGCTGACCGGTACCGGCGGCATGCCCGGCCGGCGATAGGCGCCGGGCGTGCTGCCGGTCCAGGCCTTGAACGCGCGATGGAACACGGCGGCCGAATCGAAACCCAGATCGGCGGCGATGGCGGCGACCGGCCGGTCGGTGCGGGTGAGGTCGCGGATTGCGATGTCGCGGCGCAGCGCATCCTTCACCGCCCGGAAACTGGTGCCCTCGTCGGCAAGCCGGCGGGTGAGCGTGCGGGTGGACTGGCCGAGCGCCGCCGCGATCGCGGGCAGGTCATGGGCGGCGTCCAGCCGGCGGGCGATTTCGTCGCGCACCCGGTCGGCGATGCGCTGTTCGCGCAGCGTGGTGAACAGCCATTGCCGCGGGGCCGCATGCAGGAAGGGCAGCATGTCCTGCCGGCTGCGCCGGAACCGTTCGCGGCCGATCGCGGCCGGCATGCGCAGCGCCGTCATGGGCGCATCGAAGCTGACCGGGCAGGGGAAGAGCAGGGCGTGGTCGTCCAGATGCGGCGGCGGCGGAAAGGCGAAGTCGATGCCGGTCACCGGCGTTTCGCGCCCCGCCAGCCATGAGGTGACGCCATGATGCAGCTTCATCATCAGGACATGGCCGAAGGGGCGGACACGGGCATCCGGCGATGCCGGCTCCAGCGTCACCTCGATGATCTCGCCGTCGCGCCGGCAATCGAGCCGCCAGTCGTCGAGCAGCAGGTTCCACACCCGCGTGAACCGATAAAGCGCGGTCAGGATCGATGGCGCATCCAGAATGGCGGTGCACAGCAGCTTGAGCGAGCCGGTGCGGATGCGCCGCGACCATAATCCCATCATCTCGTCGCCGGTGCCGATGGCGACCCGCTGATACAGCGCCACCATCTGATCGCGTGTCACGCGGGCCGAGGGTGTGTCGAGCAGATCGGGCGCGATCCCCGCCGCCACCACGAAACCGCGCAGCCGGTCGGCCGGCGCGATGGTGGCCGCGGCATCCAGCAGCCCGTGCACGAAATCCGTCGACAGGGTGTCGCCGATCCTGTCCTGCATCCGCCGCTGCTTTCCCCATCGCTGGCCATCAGTTTGGCGGATTATGCATATCAGACGGCGCATCGCGGGATTTTTTATGCGGCGATTTCAGCGTATGGCTTGGCCCCATGGTCCGGGACGTCGCCATGGCGTCCGGCGTAATCTGCCAGTCCTTACCGGAGAGCCAGTCCCATGACAGCCACGCCCGCATCAGCCGACGACGTGCTGAACATCGACATCGACGGCAATGTCGCCATCGTCACCATCAATCGCCCGCAGATGCGCAACGCGCTTGATGAGGCGGCGGTGGCGAAGATCGACGCCTTCTTCTCGAACATCCCGCCCGAGGTGGGGGCTGTCGTGCTGCAGACCGAAGGTCCGCATTTCTGCGCCGGCCTGGACCTGAAGGAACATCACGCCAAGCGGCGCTCGCCCACCGAATTCATGCGGGTCTGCCAGGGCTGGCACCGTGCCTTCGACAAGATGCAGCATGGCGGCATTCCGGTGATCGCGGCGATGCAGGGTGCCGTGGTCGGCGGCGGGCTGGAACTCGCGGCGGCGGCGCATGTCCGGGTCGCCGACCGCACCGCCTATTTCGCCCTGCCCGAAGGCCAGCGCGGCATCTTCACCGGTGGCGGTGCCACGGTGCGCGTTGCCCGCATCATCACGCCGGGCCGGATGATCGAACTGATGCTGACCGGCCGGGTGATCGATGTCGAGGAAGGCCAGCGCCTGGGCCTTGCCCATTACATCGCCGACGACGCCCGCGCCACCGCGCTGGAGCTGGCGCGCAAGATCGCCGGCAATGCCCGGCTGTCGAATTACGCCATCGTCACCGCGATCAACAAGATCTCGGACATGTCGGCCACCGACGGGCTTTATACCGAGGGGCTGATCATGTGCATGGTCCAGACCGCGATCGACGACGTTCAGGGCCGGCTCGGTGATTTCGTGGAAAAGCGGACGGAGAAGGTCCAGCTCTGATCGCCGCTGGGGCCTGTCCCGCGCGCCGGCCTGTCGTGAAATCGAGACGCAGGCGCGTAGGAAACACCGCCGCGCGGCGTGGGATGCACGAGCCGTCTTGCAACCCTCGCCACCAGAGGTCCAGGTGCCTGTCCGCCATATCCGCGCCGCCATCGTCGGCTTCGCCCTTGCCGTCGCCGTGACCGGCCCCGCGAGCGCGGTTGACCGGTTCGATATCGTCACGCAGCCTCCGGGCGATGCCCGGGCGTCACTGTATACGACCGTCACCCGGCAGGCCGGGGGCGCGATCGATGCATCGGCGGGCGGCGTACTCCGGATGCCTTATAACCTGTCTGTCGTTGGTCGGGTGATCGAGCATCTGGGTGTGGATGGTGCGCGCGACTGGATGCGGACCGTGGCGGCCAGCCATGCCGTCGGCGTGCCTGCTGCCGCGACCGGCCGGACGATATGCGCCGGGGCCGACGCCATCGTGGCCGGGGCGGGTGTGTCGGAACGGGCGCCGTCGCCGGTGCCCGCCGGCCTGATCAAATGCGGGGCGCGCAGAACCGGGCAAGCACGTTGCGGGTGACCGCCACGGTATACGGGTCGCCGGTGATCAGCCCGTTGACCCATTCGCAGGTGCCGGCGGTGAACACCTCGCCGGCGCCCTTTGTGAAGCTGACGACCATGCCGCTGCCGCGACTGTGCTTGCGGACACTGTCTTCCGAGTCGTCATCGGTCAGCAGAGATGTCCGGAAGCGGGCATCGGCATCGCCCAGCATCAGGGAATAGGCGTCCTCGGGCCGGCCGCCTTCGCCCAGGGTCGCCCAGCCCATCGCCAGGATCTGCAGCCCTTGCGGCGCGCCATCGGTGCCGGTGGGCTCGGGCAGGCCGTCGGTGAAGGTATAGTCCAGCCCGTCCATCTCGAAGCCGAAGATATTCGCTTCGTCGCCGAACATGTCGGCATAGCAGAGCCCGGTGCCGGCGAAGGCCCAGTGTTCGGGCCTGAACACCGTGAACCCGCGCGGCGCCCGCCGCGCCATGCCGCCGAAGGCCGCATAGATGCCGCGCAGCGCATTGACCCCGAAGGTGGCAGCCCCGGGCCAGCCGACCATCGGGTCTTCCCAGGCGCTGGTCAGCCGGCTGGTGTCGCCGCTGGCCATGACGGGATCGCGGGCGCGGGCATCGTATTTATAGGCGACCTGCCGGCGCATGTCGTCTTCCAGGCGGATCTGCCACAGGAAATTGCCGGCGAAGCGCGCCACCCGGCCGCCCTGTTCGACATAGCGGTCGACCACCGCGCGCATCTCACGCGACCAGTATTCGTCATGGCCGACGAACACCACGCAGTCATAGCCATCAAGCGCCGCCGGATCGGCGTGAAGCTCGTCCTGGGTCAGAATCTCGACGCCATGGCCCTCGCGTTCGGCCCAATGCAGAAACGGCCGTTCATAGGACGCCCAGCCGGCGAGCGCGTAATATTTGGTGAAGCCGTTGAGGAAGGCCCATTCCACGCAGTCATAGCGCGCCGGGCCGGGCGCCCGTGGCCGCAGCGCATTGACCGAGCGGGGGGCATCGGATGGCAGCCAGACCTGGCCCCGCGCCCAGGGCCGCATGGCCGAGAGCAGCGGCGATCGCCCGCGCGGCGTGCCGGGGTTGAGGCCGAAATAATGGTTGGCACCACCCCAGTCATTATAGGCCGCCCAGGTCGAGGTGGCCGCAACCAGGGCGATCGATCCTGCCCGCGCGGCACCGTGCACGATGATCAGATGATGGCCCAGCGGCCGGCCGGCCGGTGCCGATGCATCCAGGATCTCGATCAGATAGCCGCCCGAGGGCAGATCCGCCGGAATGGTCCAGCTTTGAAACAGCGGCCAGTCGCAGCCGGTTTCATAGGCACGCTCCGGCACCGGGTGGAAAGCGGCGGCGCGAGGCTCGGTTTCGGCCACGACCATCGGGGTGGCACTGTCGTGCAGGATGCGCAGCCGGACCGAGGCGACGGTGGCCGACAGGAACAGCTCGACCCGGTCGCCTGCATGATAGCTGCGCCGGTCGGAATAACACCAGGCCGCTGGCGTGCCGGCCGGATCGGGTCGCTCCACCCATAATTCGCGCGCGGCATGCCGTGCGCCCGAGATGGTGGCCGGGCGCAGATCGCCACCCGGCCGGTCGCCACGTGCCGAGCCCGAACTCATGGCTGCACCGCAAGCGGGCGCACCGGGGTGCGGTAGCGGTCGTCGTCATGGGCCTGCCAGTAGGCATCATGCAATTGCATGGTGATCGGCCCCGGCCGGTCATTGCCCAGAATGCGGTTGCCGACCCGGGCCGCCGGCATCACGCCGCCGGCGGTGGTGGTGGTGAACACCTCGTCGGCATCGTCGAGCAGGGCGCGCGGGATCGGGGCTATCGCGGCCTCGATGCCCCGGTCGGCGCAGATATCGAGCACGGTGCGCCGGGTGATCCCCTCAAGGCTGCCGCGATCCGGCGTCAGCACCCGGCCATCCTTGACGATGAACACGTTGAAGCCCGGGCCTTCGGTGACGAAGCCGTCATGGTCGCACAGGATGGCAGTGTCATAGCCATGGTCATGGGCTTCCAGCAGGCCGGATGTCAGGTCGCTCCACTGATAATTCTTCACGGTCGGGTCGACCGAGGCATCGGGCACCCGCGGCGTGCCGGCAACCCACAGATGCGCGCCGCGCGCCTGAACATCCTTGGGGATGACGTCGATCCACGGGATCGCATAGGCGATCAGGTGGTTCTCGCAATCTTCAGGGCGGCGCGATCCGGCGACGCGCGGGCGCCCGCGCAGGCAGGCCATGGCGACATAGGCGTCGGTCAGCTCCGACAAGGCCACACAGCGATGCAGCACATCCTCGATCGCCGCCCGGTCCTCGGCCGGTGCCAGCCGGCGCCGCGCCATGGCGCGCTCAAAGCGGTCGAGATGATCGGCCAGCCGGAAGAATGCGCCCCGATGGACATGCACCACATCGTAGACGACATCCGAGCGGGTGAAGCCCCAGTCGGTGACCGGGATCACGGCGTCGTCCATCGGCACGAAGCGGCCGCGGATATAGGCGGCACCGCCGGCGAAGGGGGTGGTTTCAGGCTCGGTGCGATCGGTCATGGCAGCATCCCCAATGGATGGTCGCGCCGGGGCGCGTGTTCGGCGATGTGGAGGCGAAGATAAGCCACGCGGGCGTTGAGCGATTCCGCGGCCATCTCGTCGGTGACGTCGCCGTCGCGGGCGAAAGACAATGCCCAGATCGCGTCGCCGATGGTCATCGACACCGGCAGCGCCCGTTCCAGCGGCGCGCTGCCCGCCACCACGAAATGGCGCAGCAGCCGCTGATACTGGATGCGGCCGATCTGCCGGTTGGCATCCAGATCCGCCGAGCGGATCTGCCATCCGCCCTCGGCCCCCAGCAGCAGCCGCATGGCGACCGGATGGGCACGATAGAAGCCGAGCGCGCGGCTGCAATGGATGCGGAACAGATCCGGCCAGGCGGTCAACTGGCCATGATCGACCTCTTCGGCAGCCAGCGCCTGGAATCGGGCCATATAGCGCCGGGCCAGCTCGAACAGCAGCACCTGAGCGTTCGGGACATAATGATAGAGCGAGGCGGGGGGAAGCCCGGCCGCGGCCGCGACATCGGGCAGGCTGATCGCGATCGTGCCGCGCGCCGCGATCAGCGCCTCGGCGGCATCCAGGCTCTGTTCGAAACGCTCGCGGCTGCGGCGTTGCTTCGGCGGATCGACAAGTGCCGTCATCGGCGGATGCCCCCGGTCTGTCACAGGCCGATGCACAGCCTGAAAGCCGAAATTATTCGACTTACGACCGAGGGTATCGCGAAATTACGGCATCATCAATCGTCAAAAACCGATTCAATTCGGCTTTGTCGTGGCGATTAAGCTGCGTTGAGGATGTCCAGATACCGGCGCACGGTCTCGTCCCAGCCGAGGTCGAGGGCTTCGGCGGTGATGGCATGACCGATCGAGACTTCCAGGCAATTGGGCGCGCGGTGGAGGAAATCGCCCAGATTGACCAGATTGAGGTCGTGGCCGGCATTCATGCCGATGCCGGCGGCTTCGGCCGCAGCGGCGGTGGCGGCCAGATGGGGGGCCGCCGTGGTGTCGAAAGCGGGCGTGCCCCAGGCCATGGCATAGAGGCCGGTATAGACCTCCACCCGGTCCAGCCCCAGGCGCCGGGCCTTGGACGGGGCGGCGGGGTCAGGATTGATGAAGGCGGCGATGCGGGCGCCGGATGGGCGGACCAGCGCCAGACCATGAGCCAGTTCCTCGCCACGGCTGTCGAAATCCCAGCCTTCTTCCGAGGTGCGGGCGCCGGGCGCATCGGGAACCAGGGTCACCTGATGCGGGCGGACGCGGTTGACCAGGGCCGCGAAATCCTCGCTGGGATAGCCTTCGATGTTGAATTCGGCACCGATGATTTCGGGCAGGTCGCTGGCAAACAGGGCGGCCAGCTCGTCGACGTCGCCAAGCCGGATATGGCGCTGATCGGGGCGGGGATGAACGGTGATGCCATGGGCGCCGGCGCGCAGCACCCGCCGCGCGGTCGTGACCACGCAAGGATAGCCATTGTCCCGCTGGTTGCGCAGCAGCGCCACCTTGTTGAGATTGACGCTGAGCTTGGTGGTCATGGTGGCGGTCCCCTGAAGATCAACCGCCCCGCCGGTTCCACTGACCGGCGGGGCGGAGCACAGCATATATCTTCAGGCGGCCTGCGGGCGACGGAATGTTGCGGCAATCGCGTGCGCCGCCGCCCGGGCCCTGAGGGCGGACCGATCAGCCGACCTTCAGCGTCGCCGGATCGGTGGTCTGGTCGAACTGGCCGATTTCGGCGAAGCGCTCGAAGGTGTGTTCGGCCCAGCGCGCGACGTCATAGCGGCGCACGGTCTCGTACATCGCCGCCATCCGGGCGCGCGCCTCATCCGGTGCCATGTCCAGCGCCTGATCCATTGCCGCATCCATCGCCCGTTCCGAATACGGATTGGCCAGGATCGCCTGCGGGAATTCGATGGCGCAGCCGGTGAATTCCGACAGCACCAGCGCGCCTTCCTGGCCGCGCTTGGCTGCGACATATTCCTTGGCGACCAGGTTCAGGCCGTCACGCAAGGGCGTGATGACGCAGACATCGGCGCGGCGGTAATAGGCGATCAGCTTCTCGAACGGGATGGCGTTCGAGAACAGCAGGATCGGCGTCCAGTTCAGTTTCGAGAACCGGCCATTGATCCGCCCGACCAGGGCCTCCACCTCGCGCTGGGTGTCGCGATAGATCCGCATGCCGGTGGCGGCCTGCACCGACACCACCATCAGCTTCACCTTGGCATGCAGTTCGGGGCGCCGTTCCAGCAGCCGTTCATAGCTCTGCAGGGTTTCGCGGATGCCCTTGGTGTAATCGGTACGCCCCACAGCCACGATCAGCCGGCGGCCGGCCAATTCTTCGGTGATCTCGTCCTGAAGCGTCTGGTTGGCTTCGGTGTCGAGCACCTTGGCCACGAATTGCGGGTTGGTGCCAACGGGGAAGGCATCGATCCCCACCCGGCGGCCGTTATGGCGCACAGCGGTCGGCACCTCGGGTTCCGACAGGGCAAGGCCGGCTGGCGACATGCCATCTTCCACCCGCACGCTCTTGTCGACATGCACGTCGCGCAGCGCGCGCGCGACATCGGCGAAGTTCTTGGCATAGCGCGGGATATGGAATCCGACCAGATCGCAGGCCAGCAGGCTGTCGACGATCTCTTCGCGCCAGGGCAGGATGTTGAAGATATCCGGCGCCGGGAACGGCGTGTGGTGGAAGAAGGCGACCCGCAGATTGGGCTTGATCTTGCGCAGATAACCCGGCACCAGCCACAGATTGTAGTCGTGCACCCAGACCAGGGCGTCGTCTTCGGCCTGCGCCGCGGCCGCTTCGGCAAACAGCCAGTTCACCTCGCGGAAGGTGTTCCAGTCGGTGGTGTCATAGCGGAACAGCCAGGGGAAGGAATGCAGGATCGGCCACAGCGCCTCCTTCGAGGTGACGTGGTAGAACATCTTGACCTGATCGGCCGTCAGCGGCAGGCGTGAGACCGCATATTTTCCATAGCTGTCTTCGATCTGGATGACGCGTTCGAACTTGTCCTGACGTTTGGGGCTGACCTGTTTCCAGGCCACCCAGGCGCCTTTCCCTTCAGGAACACGGCCGAAAAAGCTCTTCAGGGTCGGAACGATTCCATTGGGGCTCTTGTTTTCCCGATAGACAATCTTGTCGCCGACCAGTTCCTCTTCGTAAGGCTGGCGGTGATAGACGATCACGAGTGACGATTTCTTGGCGGTCATCCCTGTCCCTTTCGATCTCGATGCGGTCTCGACCCGGCAGCGGTGCGCCCTGACGGTGCAGGGTGCCACCGCATTTCAGGTGAGGCCGAAATGACGGATCGCCTCGGCGATACCGGCGGCACCGTGGCCGGTGCTGCGGTAGACCCAGGGCTTGTCGGTGAGCCGTTCGACCAGTGGTGGTTCGGAATTGCCGACGGCAACCCCTTTCAGCCCGGTCTCGAACAGCGAAAGGTCGTTGAGCGTGTCGCCGGCGACCAGCACCCGGTCGGCCGGCAGATCCAGTGTGTCGATCAGCTTCAGCAGGGTCGGCCCCTTGGCCACGCCCTTGGGCAGAACGTCCAGAAAGGTACTGGCCGACAGCAGCCAGTCGAAGCCGGCATCCTCGATCTTGGCGAGGGTGCGCGGATCGAGCGTGTCGGGGTCGTACCAATAGCTGACCCGGCGCTCGAACGGCGTCGGCTGAAGCCGGATGCCGGGTTCGGCGGCCAGCATGTCCTTCACGCGCGGGCCGGCATTGTCCCATAGCGCGCCGATCGGCCCCTGGACCTCGTGCACGACCTGAAAGTCGCGCCCGGCCACCACCGTGGTGCCGACATCGCCGATCACGTAATCCGGGTGCGGCATGCCGGGCTCGGCGACCAGTTCGCGAATGAAGCCGATATCGCGGCCGCTGACGAAGATCAGCAGCGCGTCGTCGCGCGCCGACAGCGTCTGATACAGATCGCGCCGCTCCTGATCCGAACCGCCAAGGAAGGTGCCGTCGAGATCGGTTGCGAGTATGAGATTGTAACGGGTCATCATGCTTCCGTAATCGCGGTCAGAAGGTCGCCGGTATCGCTGTCACCGGTTCGGGCACCGGTTCGATCATCGGCACGGTTGCCGGCATGGGCGGGATTGCTGAGCGCGACCACCGGCTCCAGGGCGCGGCTCTCGGCGCGGATCGGCCGGGTGAGCAGGGCGGTCATCGCGGCGTCGATGTCGAGCCGGCCCTTGATGATGGCGTGCACCGCCTCGCAGATCGGCATCTCGACCCCCAGCCGCCGGGCAAGCGCCGTGACCGTCTCGGCGTTGACGGCGCCTTCGACCACCGCCGATTTGCCGGCCAGCGCTTCATCGGGCGTGGCACCGCGGCCCAGCGCCAGACCGAAGGTGAAGTTACGCGACTGCTCGCTGGAGCAGGTGAGGGTCAGGTCGCCGATACCGGCCAGGCCGGTGACGGTTTCGCGCCGGCCGCCCAGCGCCTGGGCCAGACGTTTCAGTTCGGCCAGGCCGCGGGTGATGATGGCGGCGCGCGGGTTGGAGCCAAGCCCCCGCCCGGCGGCGATGCCGCAGGCGATCGCCAGCACGTTCTTGACGGCGCCCCCGACCTCGACCCCGGTCAGGTCGTCGGAGAGATACGGCCGAAAGTCGCGCGTGCTGAGGGTGACGGCGATCCGTGCCGCCAGCGATGATGCCAGCGCGGCCCCTGCCTCGTCGGCATCGATCAACTCGTCGTCGTCGGCATCGTCGGTGCGCTGGACGTCGGCCGAGGCGATGGTGACCGCGGTCGGCTGACCTTGCGCCACTTCGGCCGCGAAGCTCGGTCCCGACAGCACGGCCTGCGGCCGGTCGGGCATCGCCTCGGCGATCACCTGGGTCATCATCAGCCCGGTGTCGCGTTCGATCCCTTTGCTGCAGATCACGACCGGCACGCCGGGCGCCAGATGGCGCTCCACATCCGATGCCACCGCGCGCAGAAACTGCGACGGCACCACCAGCAGCACCAGATCGGTGCCGTTCAGCGTTTCGGCCAGGTCATTGCCAACCCGGATCGCGGCCGGCATGTCGTGGTCTGGAAGAAAGGGATTGCGACCCCCGCCATTGATCGCGGCCACGGCATCCGCTTCGCGGATCCACAACCGGGTGGCACAGCCGGCACGGTCGGCGACCATGGCCAACGCGCTGCCCCAGGCACCGCCGCCAACCACCGTGACCGTGCGGAAAGGCTTCAGCCGTGCGGTCGGGGTCTGCTGATCGGCGGGGAGGGGTGACGGGGATGGTGCGGGATCTGCGCCGGGGCGCGGAGCGGTGGTGCTGCTGTTGGAACTGGCGGCCATGCCGTCGGTCGTCACGTGTGCGGTGCTCCCTTGCCGGTGAAGCCACGGGCTGCCGGAAGCCGGCCCGAGGCGGGACGCCGGATCACGACTGATCCGAGGCGGGACGCCGGATCACGACTGATCCGAGGCGGGACGCCGGATCTTGACTGATCCGTGGCGGAACGCCGGATCATGACAGGCTGTCAGATCACGACGAAATGCCAGGACGTGCCTGGACATCATATGTGTTGCAATGCAGCGAAAACCAAGACCGACAGGTCGTCAAAAGCCCGGTTCCGCCATTGCCGCGCAGGTCGTGCGCAGAGCGGCTGGCCATGGGAAGGAATGATCCACGGCGTTCATGAATGTTCGACGACACCCGATCCGCGCTATATGAACATAGCACAGGGCGCGATTTTGCGCGACAGCGAAGGGGCAGGCAGAATGCAGTGGTGGCGCGGCGCGATTATCTATCAGATTTATCCGCGCAGCTTTCAGGATACGAATGGCGACGGCATCGGCGATCTGCCCGGGGTGACCCGACGGCTGAGCCATCTGGCCTCGCTGGGCGTGGACGCGCTGTGGATCTCGCCGTTCTTCAAGTCGCCCATGGTCGATTTCGGATATGACATCGAGGATTACCGCGAGGTCGACCCGCTGTTCGGCACCATCGAGGATTTCGACGCCCTGCTGGCCGAAGCCCACCGTCTGGGGCTGAAGGTGGTGATCGATATGGTGCTGAGCCATACCTCTCAGCGGCACCGCTGGTTCCAGGAAAGCCGGCGCAGCCGCGAGAATGCCCGGGCGGACTGGTATGTCTGGGCGGACCCGCGCCCCGACGGTACGCCGCCCAACAACTGGCTGTCGATGTTCGGCGGAAGCGCCTGGACCTGGGAGCCGCGGCGCCGACAGTACTATCTGCATAATTTTCTGCCCGAACAGCCCGATCTGAACCTGCATCTGACGGCGGTGCAGGATGCCCTGCTCGATGAATGCCGATTCTGGCTGAACCGGGGTGTCGACGGTTTCCGGCTGGATGCCTGCAACTGTCTGACCCATGACCTGGATCTGCGCGACAATCCGGTCAGGCCCACGGGCATGGCGCCGACCGAGGCGGTCAGGCCGTCCAACCCGTATAATTATCAGATGCATGTCTATAACAAATCGCGCCCCGAGACGCTGGACTTCCTGAGCCGCCTGCGTGCGTTGACCGACGAGTATGGCGACATCCTGCTGATCGCCGAAATCGCCGCCGATGACAGCCTGTCGGTGATGCGCGACTATGCCGGCCCGGCGGCACCGCTGCACACCGCCTATTCCTTCGCGCTGCTGGGCCCCGAATTCGATCCGCGCACGGTGACCGGCGCGGTCGCCGCCTTTCATGCCGAAGGTGTCGGCAACCGGCCGGGCCGGGACGGCTGGCCAAGCTGGGCGTTCAGCAATCATGACGTCGAGCGGGTGGTGTCGCGCTGGGGCGGGCGTGACGCGCCGGCGGATTTCGCCAAGGCCCTGATCGCGCTGCTGTGTTCCCTGCGCGGCACGGTGTTTCTGTATCAGGGCGAGGAATTGGGGCTGCCCGAGGCGGATGTTCCCTATGAGCAGTTGAAAGATCCTTACGGGCTGAATTTCTTTCCGGATTTCGCCGGCCGCGATGGCTGCCGCACGCCGATGCCCTGGGATGACAGCGACCGCCATGCCGGATTCTCCACCGTCGACGGTTGGCTGCCGATCCCCAACGACCATCTGCGTCGCGCCGTGGGCGCACAGGCCGCCGATCCGGCATCGGTGCTGTCGTTTACCCGCCATTTCCTGCGCTGGCGCGCGGCGCGCCCGGCGCTGGTCAGTGGCGATATCGACATTGTGGCGGCCACCGAGGACGTGATCTGCGTGATCCGGACCCTCGACCGTCGCCGCCTGCTGGTCGCCATCGAGCTTGCCGGGCGCGGCGGATCGGTCGATCTTCCCGAGACCGTCGTTCAGGTCGAGGAAGATCACCATCTGGCGCTTGGCTGGGTGGAAGGCGACCGCATCATCCTGCCGCCCTATGGCGCCGTCTTCGCCTGGCTTGAAGACCAGCTTGTGGCCTGATCCTGATGACCATGGCCCAGACCGAAGGAGATCCCCCGATGAGTGACGCCACCGCCGCCAGCGTCAGCGGCACCTGCCGATGCGGTTCCGTGACGATCGCGGCTGCCGGCCCGCCGCTGATCACCATGGCCTGCCATTGCCGGGAATGCCAGCGTATGACCGGCAGCGCCTTTTCGCTGAGCAGCCTGTATCCCACCGACCACTTCCAGGTGACGGCAGGTGAGCCGGTGCCCTGCAAGGTGGGGGCACAGACCACCCATTATTTCTGCCCGCAATGCCATAGCTGGCTTTACAGCCAGCCGGTGGGCATGGAGCAACTGGTCAATATTCGCGCCACCCTTCTCGACGACGCGGCCGGCTTCCGTCCGTTCATGGAGGTGTACACCAGCGAGAAGCTGCCCTGGGTCAATCTGCCGGCCAGCCACAGCTTCGAGAAATTCCCACCGATGGACGCCTATCCGGCGCTGCTTGCCGCGTTTGCGGCAGCCTGATCGCACCGGCCCGGCCCTGCATGGATCGCAGGGCTGGGCTCCTCCCGGTAATCTGGTATCGTGAACCGAAACATCGGATGATTGGATCAATCGTCGATACCACCGGAGCACCCCCTGATGTCCATGCCCGCCGCCATCAACCGCCGCAGTCTTGTCGACGCCGCGATCGAGGGGTTGCGCGCGCAGATCACCGAAGGCACCTGGGCGGTTGGTGGCCGGATTCCGCCGGAACCCGAACTGGCCCAGGCACTGGGGGTGGGGCGCGGCACGGTTCGTGAAGCCGTGCGGGCACTGGCCTATCTGGGCATGCTGGAGGTCCGCCAGGGCGACGGCACTTATGTGCGGGCAATGGCCGAACCTGGCCAGACGCTGCGCCGGGTGGCCCATGCCGGCCATCGCGACCATCTTGAACTGCGCGCGGCGCTGGAGATCGAGGCCGCGCGGTTGGCGGCACTGCGCTGCACGCCCGCGGCGCTGGCGCGGATCGATGCGGCGCTGGCTCTGCGCGGCTCGATCGAGCCGGCGCCATCGGATCCCGTCGCCTTCGACATCTATATCGACCACGACATCGCCTTTCATGTGGCGGTGGCCGAGGCCGGCGGCAATGCGGCGCTGGCTGAACTCTATTGCTGGTTCACCGAACAGTTGCGGCGCTATCTGCGCCTGTCTCTGGCCGATCGCAGCCTGCCCGAGCCCAGCCTTGCGGCGCATGTGGCGGTGCGCGATGCCATTGCCGCCCGCGACCCCGATGCCGCCGCACAGGCGGCCCGCGATCTGCTGGCGCCGGTGGTGACCACGGTTGAACAGCGTCTGGCGGCAACGATGCCGCCTGCCCACACCTCTTCCCCCCCGTCCCGAACCCGTTCCGTCGAGGAGCCGCAGCCGTGAATGCGCCATCCCCCCATCGGCATGCAGGTCGTCCGGTTCAGGACGCGCCATCAGCCACCACACCGCGCCCGGCAGCGCCCATGACCGCCGTGCTTCTGGTCGTGGCCATTGTGCTGGTGGCCCTGAACCTGCGGCCGGCCCTGACCAGCATCGGGCCGCTGCTCGGCACGGTCTCGGCGGCGCTGGGCATCAGTTCCGTCACCGCCAGTCTGGTCATGACGTTGCCGGTGCTGTGTCTGGGCGCGTTCGGACCGGTGGCACCGCTTCTGGCGCGCCGGATGGGGCTGCCGGCGGCGGCTGTGGTCGGGTTGGTGATGATCGCGATAGGTGTGGTTCTGCGCGGCTTTCTGGGCGCCCCCGGCCTGTTTGCCGGATCGCTGATGGCGGGTGCCGGCATCGGCATCACCGGCGTGCTGCTACCCGGTGTGGTGAAGCAGGCCTTTCCCGAACGGGCCGGCCTGCTGACCGGCATCTACACCATGGCGCTGTGCGGAGGCGCTGCCGTCGCGGCAGGGCTGACCGCGCCGATCGCCGAAGCGTCGGGCAGTTGGACGCTGGCGCTGGGGGTCTGGGCGGTGCCGGCGATTGTGGCGGCACTGGTGTGGTGGCCATCGGCCCGCCATCTCGACACGCGCTCGGGCCATCGTCCCGCCGCCGGAACGCGGCTGCTGGCCTCGCCGCTGGCCTGGTCGATCACCTTGTATATGGGCCTGCAAAGCTCGCTCGCCTATTCGGTGTTCGGCTGGCTGCCCAGCATTCTTCAGGATCGCGGCGTCAGCGTCGTGACCTCGGGGCTGGTGGTGTCGATGTCGTTGCTGGTGCAGACGGCGAGCGCGCTGGTGGTGCCGATGATCGCCGCCCGGCGGCGCAACCAGCAGCTCTGGGTGCTCGTCATCATGAGCGCCACGCTGGCCGGTATCCTGGGCATGATGTGGGGGCCGATCGCCACCATGTGGCCCTGGGCGGTGGTGCTGGGCATCGGCCAGGGCGGCAGCTTTTCGCTGGCGCTGGTCATGATCGTGCTGCGCGCCGGCGATGCGATGACCGCGGCCCGGATGTCGGGCATGGCGCAGAGCGTCGGCTATACGCTGGCGGCGCTGGGGCCGCTCGCCATCGGCATGATGCACGAGATCACCGGCGGCTGGGACAGCGTCGGCTGGTTGCTGACAGCGATTGGTCTGGTGGCGCTGGTCGCGGGCCTTTATGCCGCACGCGACCGCACACTCTGAACTGTTGCGCGAAGGTAAACCGCCATTTATCACCGGGGATAGGTGTTGCCAACTTCATGACCCGTCGCGCAAGATTGGCGCGGCGACGGTATGGCCGGGCGCGGCACTCTGGCGGATGAGGCGATGATGCGCGAGGCGGACGGCACAGGCCGGGGTGGCGAGAACGCCTATCTTGCCCAGGGGTTGATCGGGCGCAGCGGCGCGCTGGTCTATATCGTCGGGATCCTGGCGATCCTGCTGGCGGTTCCACTGCTGGCCGCACAGGTCATCGGCCCGATCCAGATGAAGCTGATCAGCACCTTCGGGCCGCCGGACGCCACCGTCAACCTGTTCGCCACCAAGGCCAATATCGCCGGCTTCCTGATCTGGATGGCGATGTTCCCGATCTGGGTTCTGGGCGTGTTTCTGGTGGTGCGGCTGCTGAACGCCCGGCCCTTCCTGACCCTGATTTCACCTGAACGCCAATACAATCTGCGGCTGATCGCCGTGGCGTTCATCATCTATCTGCCGATCGTCCAGGCGTCATCGCTGGCCGGCATGTGGTTGCAGGGATCACCGATCGATCTGGAACTGGCATTCGAGCCTGCCGGCTGGGTGGCCGGGCTGGTGCTGGGCGGTTTCCTGTATCTGATTCAGGCGACATCGGATGAACTGGTGTTCCGTGCCTATCCGCTTCAGGGGCTCTATGCCAGCATCGGCCGCCCGATCGTGGCGGCCGTCGGCGCGTCGGTGATTTTCGCGGCCTATCACTACAGTCCGAACAACACGCCGATGGATTATGTCAGCCTGTTCGTGGCCGGTCTGTTCGCGGCGGCGCTGACCGTGAAGGCCCAGCGGCTGGAGCCGGCGATCGGCGTGCATCTGGCCAACAACATGGCGTTGTTCTCGATCATCCAGAACCCTGAAGTCACGCCGGCCGAGCCGATCTGGCGACTGATGACGCCGGCCGGGATGTCGTGGTGGATGGTCGCAACCGGGATCGCCGCGGCCCTGATCTTCTGGGTGGTGTTCTTCCGGCTGGCCGGCGGTGTGAAGGCTGCCAGAGCCTGAAGAGTATCAGAGCCTGAGAGCGCCGGCGCCGGTTGACCGGCGCCGGCCGTTCCGGCCAAGGGCCGGTCAGTCCGTCTGCCGGGCCTGTTCGGCCTCCATGGCCTTGCGCAGGCTCAGTGGCCGCATATCGGTCCACACCTCGTCGATATAGGCCAGACATTCGGCCTTTGGTCCCGACTTGCCGACCTTGTTCCAGCCAAGCGGCACGTCGCGATCGGCCGGCCAGATCGAATACTGCTCTTCGTGATTGACCACGACCTCATAGATCGTCGTGTCTTCGGTATCATCCCAGCTCATCGGATCATCTCCCGGATCTTGGGGGCGGTTGACAAGGTCATGCGGTTGACACGGTCATGCGGTCGGGGCCGCCGTGACAGGATGTGCCAGCAGGCGGTCGATCACCGCCGCCAGCCGGTCGACATGGGGCGGGAACACCATGGTGTCGTGCCGTCCTGGCACGGTCTCGACCGCCGGCATGCGGCCCAGCCGTGCAGCCCAACCACAGGATGGATCGGCACCGGCCAGAGATGCAAGCTCCGGTGTCAGCGCCTCGGCCGCGCGCAGGAAGGTGAGCGGGCCATCGTAATGGCCAAGCTCGGCCTCGCGCGCCAGCCGGCCCGAAATCCGGCACAGGGCCAGCAGCCGGTCGACCGTGCCTTCGGCGTCATGGGCGGGCAGGGCGCCGGCCGCGACCGCACGGGCGGCGACCAGGGCCACCCGCCGGGCATGATCCAGCGGTTCCAGCTCGGCCTCGGTCACGGCGAGGCCGGCCAGACCGGCCAGATAGGCGAGAAAGGCCTCGTCGCGGCGATAGCGGTCTTCCACCCGGGGCACGTGTTCGGGCGGGAAGGTATCGAGCAGCGCCAGCACCGCCACCACCTCGCCATCGGCCTGAAGCGTCGCCGCGATCTCATGGGCGACATGCCCGCCGAACGACCAGCCGATCAGATGATACGGCCCGTGCGGCTGCACCCGGCGGATGGCGGCGATATAGGCCCGCGCCATCTGGGCCAGCGTTTCATGCGGCGCCTCGCCCGGTTCGACACCGGCCGCCTGAAGCCCGTAAACCGGGCGGCCGGGCGCCAGGCGCTGCACCAGCGGCGCATAACAGAACACGGTCCCGCCGCCGGGTGGCAGGCAGAACACCGGCAGGCCCCGGCCGGCGCGGCGCAAGGGCACCAGCCCGGCGCCCGGCGCATCATGACCGCCGCCATCCGGCTGCCCATGGCGGCGAAGATGGTCGGCCATGTCGCGAACGGTGCCGGCGCGCATCAGCAGATCCAGCGGCACCGCGCGCCCGAAGCGCGCCTTGACCTCGGCCACCAGCCGCACCCCCAGCAGCGAATGGCCGCCCAGGGCAAAGAAATCCTCGTCGACACCGATCGGCGCGGTGCCGAGCATGGCTTCCCAGATCTCGACCAGCGTTGCTTCCAGACGGTCGGCCGGCAGGCTGCGGGGCCGATCCTGTCGAGCGGTGCCGGCGGCATCCGGCACGGGCAGGGCCTTTCGGTCGATCTTGCCCGAGGCGGTGAGCGGCATCCGCTCGATCACCATCACCGATGCCGGCACCATCGGCCCCGGCAGCACGGCGCGTGTCCTGGCGCGCAGCCGGTCGGCCAGGGCGGCATCGCGGCGCCGGGCCAGCGGGTCGTTGGTCAATGACGGCCGGCTGGCGCGATCGCGCGGGCGCGGCTGGCGGATCCAGGCGCGCAGATGCGGGCCCTGGGCGGCGCCCATGTGGTCGAACAGGGCATCCATCGCCGCCGGGTCGCCCGATGCGGCCGGCGCCAACCGCAGCGACCGGCCCAGCCGGTCGGCGACCTGCCACAGCGTCTCGGGGTCCATCGCCACCAGACCGGTGTTGCCGCGTGTGTCGATCAGGCCCAGCCCCTGAGCCAGCGCGCAATCATCGACCAGCCGGGCATTGGGAATGTCGGTGATCTCGATCGCGCCGGTGGTCTCGGCAAGCCGTCGCTCAAGCGCGCCGATAGCCGCCAGACTGTCCCAGCGATAGCGGCTGTCGATGGCAATGGCATCTGGTGTGCTGCCGAAAACCAGGGCGACGTCATAGCGGAAGCGCACCAGCTCGTTGTCGTCCGCCCCCCGCTTCACTGCGATCTCGACATGGGCGAGGCCGGGCAGCCGGCCGGTCAGGCCATGGAACCATGCCGGATCGAGCATCAGTTCCTCGTCGGCCAGAACCGCCTGCGTCACCGCCCGGGCACGGGCGGCATCGGCCGGGCCGGGCTGGCTGTGGGCCAGCACCGAGGCGTGGAAGGCCGCCGCCAGCCCATGATCGCGGATGTCGCCGACAAAGGCGGCACCCCGGCCTGCCAGCGCCTCGCCGATCCGCGTCAGCACCTGCAGCAGATGGTCGGGACCGGGGAAATACTGCGCCACCGAATTCATCACCACCAGATCGGCTGCAACGCCACCCAGCGGCAAGGGATCGGCCGCTTCCTGCCGCAGCAGACGGATCGGTGCGGCGGTTGTGCCGGATGCCGCGCGACCCGCTAGCCGCGCCTCCAGCCCGGCCAGGGTCGCGGCCGAAAAATCGGTGCCGAGACACGAGGCCACCTGCCCGGCCAGCGGTTCCAGCAGCAGCCCGGCGCCGCAGCCGATTTCCACCAGATGCGGCGGGTGTGCCGTCGGGAACAGCCGGCGGATGGCGGCAACCGTCTGGTCGCGCCAGCGGCGCATCTCGGCCGCCGGTATCGCGCGGCCGGTATAGCTGCTGTTCCAGCCGGCGAACAGGGCGTCGTCATCGGCCATGGCGTCGTGGTCGGGCAGGGTGTCGGCCGGGTCACCGATGCGGCTGTCGGCGCCGGCGGTATCCGCCGGCCCGGCGGTTTCATAAAGCGCCCGCCATTCGGCCACGCGGTCGCGGGCAAGGACGGCATCGCCTTGCGGATCGGCGCCCGGCCGCCGGGTCACCCAGGCGACCAGCCGCCGGTCGGCGATCCCGTCCATATCCCGGCCGGCAGGGCTGATCGCGGGGAAGAGCCGCCGATAGAACGGCGTCGCTTGGAAATCGGCGGCACCTTCGGGGGCCGGATGATTGGGACTGGTGACATCGAAGCGCTCCACTTCGCCATCCGGGGTCTCGATCCGGCCGGTGAGATGGAAATCGGGATTGATACCATTGGCATGCAGCCGCCGGTCGATGGTCAGATATACCCGGGTGCCGGCCGTGACCTTGCGGCCATCGCCGAACGCCGGCAGGAACACCGGCAGCCAGCAGCAGATCTCGCCCAGCGTGTCCATCACCATATCAGGCCGGGCATGCAGGTTCAGCCAGACCAGCAGGCCCGAGAGATGGCCATCGCGGGTGGCCGTCAGCACCAGATCGTGGCGGCTTTCGGTCGCGACCGGCCCGGCATGGTCCAGATCCTCGAACACGCCCGCATCGGTCAGCAGGTCGTCATGGCTCAGGCCCTTGATGCACAGCCTGAGGTCGAAGGCGCAGCCGCGATCCTGGAAGATCCGGCGGACATAGCCGGCGGTGAGGCTGGTGAAGCCCGGCTGGTCGCGGAACCCCTGCGGCAGTTCGACGCCCGCGACCATCGACCGGGTGCGGGCCGGAATCATGGTGGCCTCGGGCTTCAGCAGCCGCCAGGCATCGTTCAGGATCACGGCCGAGCCCTCGCAGCCGCCGATCGGGCCGATGATTTCCGACACGCACAGATCGGCGGGTTCGGGCAGGGTGACCTGCCGGGCATCGCCATGAATGACCGTGATCCGGTCGGCGAGACCCAGCCGGCGGATGGTTTCGGTGGCGGCCCTGGCCGATGATTCGAGAAGCTCGATCGCATAGACATGGGCGGCGCCGGCCTCGGCGCAGAACCGCGCCAGGATGGCATCGGCGCCGGTGCCGATCTCGACCACGATGCGGCCCGGCACGGCGGCGCGGATCGCCGCCCGGTAATGGGCGTTGCGGGCCTCGTCATGGGTCATCGCGTGATACAGCGTCTCGTCATAGACGAAATGCTCGGCGATCGACGGCCAGAGTTCCAGCCGGCGGCCATCGGCCAGTGCCGCGGCCGGGCGGATGGCGATCGGCGGCCCGTCACGGGCCGTGTCGGCATCAGGTACGGTGCCGGTATCGGGCGCCTTTGCCGATGCCAGCTCGACCACGTCCACCACAGCATCGGCCACAGCGGGATCCTGGCGCAGCACGGCTTCGATCTCGCCCGGCTCGATCCGGTTGCCGCCCAGCTTCACCTGGGCATCGATCCGGCCCAGATAGTCGAGCCTTCCATCGATGCGGCGGCGGACCAGATCGCCCGACCTGTACAGCCGCGCGCCCGGCCGGTCGGCCGAGGGATGGGGCACGAACCGGTCGGCGGTCAGGCCGGGGCGGCCGGCATAGCCACGCCCGACGCCCCGGCCGCCGATGCACAATTCGCCGGCGACGCCATCGGGCACGATCCGGCCATGGCGATCCAGGACCAGGATCTCGGCACCGTCGATGGCGGTGCCGATCGAGGGCGGCAGCCCGGCCGCATCATCGGCGTCGATGTCGACATCCATGGTGGCGCAGACCGATATCTCGGTCGGACCATAGGCATTGACCATCCGGCGGCCGGGGGCATGGCGCCGGACCAGGGCGGCGGGGCAGGCTTCGCCCGCGACCAGCAGCACCCGTATCTGTGGCAGATCGTGATCGATCGCCGCCAGCATCGAGGGGGTGAGGGTCGCGACCGTGATCGCCCGATCGGTCAGGAAACATGCCAGCGCCGCCGGGTCGCGCGCGACATCGGCCGGTACCGGCACCAGGGTGGCGCCGGCCAGCAGCGCCATCATCATTTCCGACAACGCCGCGTCGAAGCCGGGTGAGGCGATCTGTGCGACCCGGTCATCCGGGCCGATGCCGCATTGGCGGATCTGGGCGAGGGCCGTGTTCAGCAACCCGCCATGGCTGAGCATGGCACCCTTGGGCGTGCCGGTGGAGCCGGAGGTGAAGATGATATAGGCGAGGCGTGCCGCGTCGATCGCGGCGGTATCAGGCGGCGGCGCGTCATCCGCCATACCGATGGTGGCGATATCGGCCACGGCCGGTGCCTCGAACTCGTCAGATATGGCGGCAAGTGACGTCAGCCGGACGAGGCCGGCGTCATCGCTGAGCACAAGGCGCGGGCGGCCGGTTGCCAGCATCAGGGCCAGACGGGCATCGGGCTGGGCCGGATCGACCGGCAGATGGCAGGCGCCGGCCAGCCAGATGCCCAGGGTGGCGGCGATCTGGTCCGGGCCGCGATCGGCCAGCACCAGAACCACATCCTCGGCGCCGATGCCGCGCTGGCGGAGGCCGGCGGCGATGGCGGTCGCACGGGCGGCCAGTTGGCGATAGGTGCAGACGGCGCCATCGGCGCCGATCAGCGCCGGCCGGTCGCCGGCCTGTGCCGCGACCGCGAGCATGCTCCGCCCCAGATCGCCTGCGGGCGATGGCGGCGATGCAGCGCCCCGGCCACGGGCGATGGCGCGGGCAAGCCCGGCGTCATCCAGCAGCGGCAGCGCCGACAGGGTCATGTCGGGATGGTCGAGCCCGGCATCGAGCAGCACGATCCAGGCATCGATCATCGCGGCGACGCTGTCATGGTCGTAGAGCGCGGTCGCATAGGCGACGACCAGTTCGAACCCGGCCGGCGCGCCATCGGTGTCGGCGCGTTCGAAGACATGCCATTCCATGTCCATGCGGGTCTGGGTGATCGGCGCCTCGAACGGGCTGAGCCGCAGGCCGGGAAGGCTGATGCTGCCGGTGGCGGCGTTCTGGACCGCGAAGGCGATGCGGAACAGAGGCGGGCGGGCGGCGTCGCGTTCGGGCTGAAGCTCGGCCACCAGCCGTTCGAAAGGCAGATCCTGATGGTCATAGGCGGTCATCGCCGCCTGGCGGGTGCGCTGGATGATCTCCGCCATCGCCGGGTCGCCGGTCAACGGCACCCGCACCACCAGGGCGTTGACGAAAAAGCCGATCAACGCTTCGACATCCGGATGGGTGCGGTTGGCGACCGGAATGCCGACCGAGACATCGGTTTCACTGCTGAACCGGGCCATGAAGGCATTGAACGCCGCCAGCAGGATGATGAACGGCGTTGCCTTGGCGGCGCGGGCCGCGGCCGTCACCCGCCGCGCCAACGCGGCCGGCAGGCTGCGGGTGATGGTGGCGCCGTCGAACCGCTGAACCGGCGGGCGCGGCCGGTCCATCGGCAATTCGCCGGGCACGAAGCCATCGAGGGTTCGGCGCCAGTGATCGAGTTCCCGCGCCATCACCGGCCCTGACAGCCGGGCCCGCTGCCAGGCGGCGACATCGCCATACTGGCAGGCAAGCGGCGGCAGCGGATCGGGGCGGCCATCCAGGGCGGCCGCGTATTGGGCACCGATCTCGGCGGTCAGCACGCCGATCGACCAGCCATCGGACGCCACATGGTGCAGGGTCAGCAGCAGCAGATGCTCGTCCGTGGCCAGCCGGATCAGGCGGGTGCGCAGCTTCAGGGGCGAGGCGAGGTCGAAGGGGGCTGCCGCTTCGGCGGCGACCCGTGCCTGAATGTCTTCAGGGTCGGCACCACTCATATCCTCGACCGTCAGCGGCCAGTCGGATGGCGGCGGCGCGATCGCCTGTACCGGCCGGCCATCATGAGCGATCAGGCTGGTGCGCAGGGCTTCGTGGCGGGCCACGATGCGGGCAAAACAGGTGGCCAGCGCCGCCACATCCAGTTGCCCCGCCAGCCTGAGGGCGGCCGGCATGTTATAGGCCGCCGTGCCGGGCGCCAACTGGTCGATGAACCACAACCGCTCCTGCGCGAACGAGGCCGGCAGCGGCTGATCGCGCGGCACATGCGGGATCGGGGCGGCACCGGCCGTTCCGGTCTGGCGAGGGCCGCGGGGGGCATCCGCGTCGGCGGGGGCAGCGCGCTTCGCGGCCGCAAGCCTGCGCTCCAGGGCCGCGCGTTGCTCTGGCGTGAGCGCGCGCAGCCGGTCACGCAACTCGGCGGCAGAGGATCGGTCGCTCATCGCGGCAACTCCGTGGTGTCTTGATCCGTGCCGTCATCGTCGAACAGCGCGAGCAGATCGGCATCGGTCAGGTCGGCGAGTTCCGAGGCCAGGGCATCGGTGCGGGCATCGTCGATCACCGCCGCCAGATCGGCCAGAACCGGCGCCTCGAAGATGCGGGCGACGGCGAGGTCGACGGCGAGATCGCGGGCGATGCGGGCGACGAGCTGGGTGGCGCGCAGCGAATGGCCGCCGAGCGCGAAGAAATCATCGCCGGCATGGATACTGCCGCCATCGATCCCCAGCACCTCGGCCCAGAGGGCGGCGAGCGCGATTTCGGTGTCGGTGGCGGGCGGGGCCGATGCGGTGTCGCCGGCGAGCGTCAGGCCGTCGGTATCGGGCAAGGCGCGACGGTCGAGCTTGCCATTGGCCGATCTGGGCAGCGCCGGCGCGATCACCCAGCGCGCCGGGATCATCGGATCGGGCAGGCGGGCGCGGAGATGGCCGCGCAGGGCATCGGCGAGGGCGGCATCATCGCCGGGCATCACCCTGGGCTCGATATGGGCGACCAGGGTCGCGGCGCCGGCGATGGCGCGGACCACGACCAGCGCCTGGGCGACATCAGGATGGCTGCCCAGCGCGGCCTCGATCTCGCCCGGCTCGACCCGGACGCCGCGGATCTTCACCTGATCGTCGGCGCGGCCCAGATAGATCAGCCGGCCATCGGGCAGGCGGCGGACCCGGTCGCCGGTGCGATAGACCCGGCCGCCATCGGGGCCGGTGACGAAGCGCTCGGCGGTGCGGTCGGGGTCGCGATGATAGCCGATGGCCGGGGCCGTGCCGCCGACGCGCAGTTCCCCGGCCACGCCATCGGGCAATACCCGGCCCTGCGCATCGGTGACATAGAGCACGGCACCATCGACCGGCCGGCCGATCGCCGGGCGGTCCGGCCAAGGGTCGGAGACGTGGTCGACATCGCCCGGCTCCAGCAACTCGGCCGCGACGACATGGGTTTCGGTGGGGCCATACTGGTTATCGAGCCGGAAGGGGCTGCGGCGGCACCAGGCCCGGACGGCGGGGGTGATGCGCAATTGCTCGCCGGCGGTGATGACGGTGGTGACGCTGTCCGGGATGTGGTCGGGATGCTCGGCCAGATGATCGGCCAGCGCATGCAGCATCACCACCGGCAGGAACAGGCGGGTGATGGCGTGGTCGCCGATGAAGCGGGCGAGGGCGGCGGGATCGCGGCGGGTGGCATCGCAGGCCACGATCCAGCAGCCGCCCTCGGCCCAGGCGATGGCGGCTTCCTGAAGGCTGACATCGAAGCCGGTGGGGGCGAAGCCAAGGGTGCGAGCCGGTTCGGGATGGCGGGCGCGGTGCCAGCCGGCCAGTTGATCCAGCGTCCGCCATGCCACCGCCACCGCCTTGGGCGTGCCGGTGGAGCCCGAGGTGAACAGAAGATAGGCGAGGCTGTCGGGGCTGGTGGTGGCCGCAACGGCCTTGGGGTTGATGGTCGGGCGCGGATGGTGCGACCCATCCTCAACCACATGACCATCGGCATCGATCGCGATCACCGGGCAGGTCGGTGCCAGGCCGCGCAGGCGGGCTGCCAGATCCGGGCTGGCGATCAGCGCGGCCGGACCGGCGATATCGAGCATCGCTGCCAGCCGGGCATCCGGAAGGTCGCCATCCAGCGGCATCGCTCCGGCACCCGCCAGCCACAGGCCCAGCAGGCCGATGCCATGGGCGCGGCCACGCCCTGCCATGACCCCGACCGGCCGGCCGGAAACATTGCCGAGGCATGCCGCCAGCACGGCTGCGCGATCATGCAGGGTGGCGCGGCTGAGCATACCACCGGCATCGCCCAGCGCCGGGGCATCCGGCGCGTCGGTCAGACGGGCCAGGATCTCGTCGGGGATATGCGGGTGCCGGATGTCGGCGCCGCGCGATGCCCTGTCGATCCGCGCGGCTTCGGCCGCGTCCATCACCGGCAGCGCGTGCCATGCCGTGTCGGGCTGGTCGGCCATCGCGGTCAGCACCAGCGACAGCCGGCGGAGCAGGCCGTCCGCGCCATCATGGGTCATCCGGGCGGGATTGAAGGTGACGCTGAGCCCCCAATGTCCGGCTGATGCCGTGCCGTGGATTTCCACATCCAGCCGGGTGCCGATCAGCGGTGCCGGGCGGGGCGTGATGCCAAGCCCCGGCAGGGCGAGATCGGGGATGTCGTTGGTCTGCATCGCCACCAGCGTCCGGAACAGCGGGTTGTCGGTGCCGCTGCGCGGGATGGCAAGGGCGTCGACCAGCCGGTCGAAGGGCAGGGATTGATGGCTGAGTGCCGCCAATGTATCGGTGCGGATCGAGCCCAGAAGCTGGCGCAGGGTGGTGTGGTCATCAGCGGCGCCAAGGCTGCTGCGCAGCACCAGGGTGTTGACCATGAACCCGATCACCGCCTCGGCTTCGGTGCCGTTGCGGTTGGCGACCGGCGTGCCCAGCGCGAAATCCCGCTGGCCCGACAGCCGCGCCAGCATGATCTGCACAGCGGCCGATAACAGCATGAACGGCGTGGTGCCGGTGGCGCGCGCCAGATCATGCAGCCGGGCGGCGGTATCGGAAGGCAGGCTGAGGCTGGCGACCGGGTCGCGGTCGCGCGCGTCTTCCGTTGCCGTGGCCTCAGACGGCAACAGGTCTGTGGCGGCGGGCAGGCCATCGAGCCGCTGGCGCCACCAGGCAAGGTCACGTGGATGCAGCCGGGCCGCGTCGCGTGCCAGATCGGCATAGCGGGCCGGCAGGGGTGGCAAGCTGGCGCCGCCATAGAGGGCGGCCAATTCACGCACCAGCACCCCCAGCGACCAGCCATCGGCCGCCATATGATGCAGCACCACCACCAGATCATGGCGGGCGGGGCCGCGCCGGATCAGCACTGTGCGCAGGAACGGGCCACGGGCGAGGTCGAAGGCGGCTGCGGCGACATCGCGGGCGGCGATTGCCGCCGCCTGATCGGATGGCGCATCGATCACCGGCAGCGGCCAGGGCGCCGGCGCCGGCATCACCACCGCGCGTGGCGCGCCGTCATGTTCCACCACCACGGTGCGCAAGGGCGTGTGGCGGTCGACGATCCGCCGGAAGCTATCCGCCAGTCGATCGACATCGAGATCGCCGTCGAGGGTGAGGGCGGCGCTGATCACCGCGCCGCGCGGATCGGCGCCCAGCCGGTCGAGGAACCACCAGCGCGCCTGACCGGGGCTGAGCGGGCATTCGTCGGGCAGAACCGCGACGAAGGGGGGCAGGGGATCGGCGTCATCGCCATCATCATTCCCGGCGCCCGCCATCGCCAGCCGGTCGAGCTCCGCCGCCAGATCACCGAGCGTGGTGGCCTGGAACAACTGTGCCAGCGCCACGGGCCGGCCGGCTGCCGCCAACCGGGCCGCGACCCGGGCGGCAGCAAGGGAATGACCGCCCAGGGCGAAGAAATCATCGTCGGCCGCGATGCCGGTCCGGCCCAGAACCTCGCTCCAGACCCGTGCCACAAGCTGTTCGGTGGCGGTGCGGGGCATACGTTCGCCGGCCCGCGCTGCCGCCATCGGCGCCGGCAGCGCGCGGCGGTCGAGCTTGCCGCTGGTGGTCAGCGGCAGGGCATCCAGCACCATCCAGTCGACCGGCACCATATAGGCGGGCAGGCGCTGTTGCAGCAGCATGCGCAGGCGCGCGGTATCGACGGCGCTGCCTGTCGCCGCGACGACATAGGCCGCGAGCCGAGGGTCGGGGCCATCCTGGCGCAACAGCACCGCCGCATCTTCAACGCCGTCCAGGGCCTCGATCATGGCCGCGATCTCGACCGGCTCGATACGGTGACCGCGCAGCTTGACCTGATCATCGGCGCGGCCCAGGAAATCGAGCCGGCCATCATCGCGCAGCATCGCCAGATCGCCACTGGCATAGAGCCTGCCGCCATCATGGGCGGGTCGGAAGGCTTGTGCCGTGCGCGCGGGCGCGCCCAGATAGCCGCGGGCCAGGCCACGACCACCGATATGCAGCAGGCCGGGCATGCCGATGCCGACCGGATGACCGCCCCGGTTCAGGATATGAAGGCTGCCGCCGGTAATGGCGCCGCCGATATCGGGCAGCGGTGCCGCCGGATCCTCGCTGGGAAAGACGGTGCCTGACGTGGCTACAACCGCGGTTTCTGTGGGGCCGTAATTGTTGACCAGCCGGAAGGGCAGGGTGGCGGGCGGCCGCCGGGTCAGACGCTCGCCACCGGCCAGCATCACCCGCAGGGCGGCATCGGCCGGCCAGTCGGCATCCAGCAGACCATCGACCAGCGGTGTCGGCACGAAGGCATGGGTGATGCCAGAGGCGACCAGCCGGCGGCACAAGGCAGCACCAACGCCCAGGATCGCCGGCGGGATCGCCACCACCGTGCCGCCGGCCGCCAATGTCGGCCAGATCTCCCAGACCGCGGCATCGAAGGCCGGCCCGGCGATCAGGCTGGCGCGGCTCTCTGCGGTGACGCCGAAGGCTGTGACATGCCAATCGACCAGCCCGGCCAGCGCGGCATGAGACACGACAACGCCCTTGGGCGCGCCGGTCGAGCCGGAGGTATAGATGACATAGGCGGCATCGGTATCGGTCAGCAGCGCCGCGGCCATGGCCGTGGCACTGGTCGCGGTTGCCATGCCCGGCGCCACGCCGTCGGCCGTGACCGGCAGGGACGGCACGCCATCGGCGCGCAGCAGATCCATAAGCCCGGTATCGGCGGGTGGCGGGGCCATGATCACCGCCCGCGCGCCGCTGCCGCGCACCAGATCCACCAGCCGCGCCGGCGGGTGGCGCGGGTCCAGCGGCAGATAGGCGGCGCCGCGCGCCCAGGCGCCAAGGGCGGCAATGCCCGCAGCCCGGCCCGGCGGCAGGATCACCGCCACGATATCGCCGCGCCCGACGCCGCAACCGGCCAATGCCTCTGCCAGCGCACCGGCTGCGGCATCGAGACCCGCATGGCTGAGGCTGCCGCCGTCATCGACGATCGCCGGCGCATCCGGTGCGGCGGCGGCGGCAGCGGCCAGCCGCCGGGGCACCAGCGGTGCCGGCCCGGCTGCAGGGGGTGCCGCACGGGCGATGGCGTCGCGATCGTCGTCGAGCAGCGGCACCAGGGCCGAGACCCGACGGCCCGGATCGGCGGCAATCATTTCCAGCAGCACCACGAAGCGCCGGACAAGCCGTGTCATCCATACCGGATCGAACAGGGCGCTGTCCCACATCGCCATGCCGTCGAGCCGGCCATCGGCGCCGCGCGTGACATGCAGTTCCAGATCGAAGCGGGCAATCGCCTGATCGGTGTCGAGCCCGGTGACGGTCAGAGCGCCACCGCCGGCCGATGCCGTTCCGGCCAGCGTCTTTC
Source organism: Tistrella arctica (assembly GCF_039630945.1). Classification (NCBI taxonomy): domain Bacteria; kingdom Pseudomonadati; phylum Pseudomonadota; class Alphaproteobacteria; order Geminicoccales; family Geminicoccaceae; genus Tistrella; species Tistrella arctica. The sequence continues at coordinate 107,570 of NZ_JBBKTV010000005.1, read as the reverse complement.
CGGCCAGCGTCGTTCCGGCCAGGGCATTGCCCGAGGGCGTGTTCTGAAAGGCGAACACCGCCTGCACCACCGGATTGCGGCTGGGATCGCGCGGGGCCCCCAGCGCGTCGACCACCTGTTCGAACGGCAGATCCTGATGCGCCAGAATCTGGCGGGCCTCGTCGCGCAGCCGGGTCAGATGGGCGGTGAACGACAGGTCGCGGCTGAAATCGGCGCGGAAGGCCAGGGTGTTGACGAAAAAGCCGATCAGCGCCTCATGCTCGCGCCGCGTGCGGTTGGCGACCGGGGCTCCCAGGGCGAAATCGGTCTGGCCGGTGTGGTGATGGATCAGAAGCTGTACCGCGGCCATCAGGGTCTGGAACAGCGACGCGCCGTGGGCGCGGCCGATCGCTTCGACCGCTGTGGCGGTGGCGGCCGGGATCACGAACCGTCGCGACGCGCCGGCGAAGCGCTGAACCGGGGGGCGCGGGCGTGCCGCCGGCCAGTCGAGCGGCGGCACATCGGCCAGCCGCGCCCGCCACCAGGCGGCAAGCGCCGCATCCCGCCCGCCCGACAACCGCGCCCGCTGATCGGCGGCAACCGCCGCATAGCTGGTGGCAAGCGGTGCCAGATCCGGCGGTGTGCCATCCAGACGGCCGCGATAGATGGCCATCACCTCGTCGAACAGAATGGTCAGCGACCAGGCGTCGGCTGCGATGTGATGGACGGTCACCGACAGCACATGATCATCGGCCGCGAACCGGATCAGCACCGGCCGGATCACCGGTCCTGCGGCCAGATCGAAGGCGCCGCGGGCATCGGCCGTGGCCTCGGCACGCGCAGCCTCAAGATTGGCGGCCAACCGCCGGATCAGCACCCCGCCCGTCGGTGCCGCGCGGATGATCTGGCGTGGGCCGGCGGGGGTGTCGGCAAAAACCGTGCGCAGAACCGCATGCCGCTCGATCACCATCGCGAAGGCGCGGTCGAGCGCGTCGGTGTCGAGCGGCCCGGTCAGCCGCATGGCCGAGGCGACGTTATAGGCGGGGGTGCCGGGCTGAAGCCGGTCGAGAAACCACAGCCGCGCCTGGGCGAAGGACAGCGGCGCGCTATCATCATCATCGGTCGGCGACGGCGCGGGCGTGACGGCCTTTGTCTGCTGTGCGCGCATCCGTTCGAACAACGCACGCTGAGCCGGGCTCAGATTGTCGAGGCGCTTTGCCAGATCCCCGGTCATTCGGCCACCGTCTGTCCGTCGAGCCGGGCGAGCGCCTGGGCGATCTCGTCATCCGACATGGTTTCGATATCGGCGAGCAGGGCCGCCATCAGCGCGGCATCGTCGCTGCCGGCCGGTAGATCGGGTGCGGGCGTGAGGTCGGGAGCCGTGGCCCGGGCTTCGCGAATGACCGCCGCCATCTCGCCGGCGGTGACGGCCGCGAACAACCGGTCGGCGGGCAGATCGATGCCATGACGCTCCGCCATGAGGCTGAGGATGCGGGTGGCGATCAGGCTGTCGCCGCCGACGGCATAGAAATCGGCCTCGGGGCCGTCGGGAGTGACGCCCAGCAGGTCGTGCCAGAGCGACGCCACCATGGCCAGGGCGCCGTCGGCCTCTCCCCCTGACACGGCCTGTGTGTCCACGTCGGCCGGCGCCGGCGGTTGCGCGGCCAATGCCGATGCGGCGGTGGTGGCGAGGGCTCGCAAAGCCATGTCATCGGGCGGTGTGGCACCGCTCCAGGCAGCCGCATCGGCGCCGGTCGCGGCCTCGATGGCCCGGGCTTTGGCTGCGGCACAAGCCAGAGACAACGCGTCCGACTGCCCGGCCAGGGCGGGGTCGATCACGATATGGCGGCGCGCGGGCGGCAGGGCCGATGGATCGGAGGGCATGCCGGCCGCATGGACGATCAGGTCCAGCACTGCCGGCGGTGCCGCATGGCCGCGTTGTGCGATGAACAGCCGGGTGTCGGCATCGCCTGCATCGGGTAGCGGGGCAGTGGCCGTGAAACCGGCGGCGGCCAGCCGGTCCAGCCATGCGGGCATGTCGATGAGCGGCGAAGTCGTCCGGCCATCGGTCATCAGCCACCAGCCGGTGGCGAGGCCCCAGATGGCGTTGATCCAGCGGCGGCGCGCCACCAGTTCGGCCAGCAGCAGCAGCCCGCCGGGCCTGAGCAGATCGGCGGCATGGCTCAGCGCCGCGCCGATATCGGGGGTGGCATGAATGACGTCGAGCGCCAGCACGATATCGGCGCGTCCGGTCTCGATGCCCTGTGCCGCCGGGCTGCGGGCGATATCCAGCCGGGCGACGCTGACCTGATGCAGGCCGCGCGCCGCCAGTATGCCCCGGGCGCGGGCCAGGAATTCCTGGCTGATATCGGTGAACAGATACGAGACCGGCCGGTCGCCCAGCCGCGCCAGAACCGGTTCGGTGAAGCTGCCGGTGCCGCCGCCGATCTCGACGATCCGCGCGGTGCGGCCCTGGGAGGCCGCGTCATCCACGGCCCGCAGCACCGCATCCGCCGCCGCTGACAACACCCGGTCGCGGCTGGAATGGCGGGCGATCACCGGCCCTGCGGCATTGAACAGCCGCCCGGCATCGCGCCCGGCAATGACCGTGGCCGCAGGCCGGCGCCCGGCGAAGACATCGCCCGCAGCGGTCATGCAATGATCGATCAGCGCCACCAGCGGCCCATGTGCCGGGTCGATCGCCCGCACGGCCTCGGCGGCCATAGCGGGTGTCGGATGCTCAAGGATGCCGGCCTGCCAGATCAGGCGCGCGTCGCCCGGCGGTCCGTCGCCACAATCCTGCACCAGCCCGTCGGCTTCCAGATCGGCCAGGGCGGCATCGACCATCCGCCGGAAACCGGGGATGATGCTCAGCCGATCGGCCAGCGCCGCGCGGGCGATGCCGGCACCCGGCGTCAGGGGAATACCCGCCCGATGCAGCAGGGCCAGCGTATGGGCGGTGCACAGACGGTCCAGCGCCCGATCGAGCGCGGCCGCGCGGGGTGCTTCTGCAACCATGGCGTCGAGCCGGGCGCTGGCGGCGGCACGCACCGCCTGTGCCAGCCGATCGTCGTCGGCGCGCGGGTCCGGCTTGTGGGCGGCATCAATCGAGGCATCCGCAGCGGTATCGACCGCCACCGCGCCCAGCCGGTGCAGGGCCTGTACCATGGCGGTTCCGGCGGGCGTTCCGGCACCCAGAACCAGATGCCGGCCACCGGCGATGCCGTCTCCGTCACCACCATTGTCACCTGCATTGTCGTCGGGACGGTCGGCGTCATCGGGACGGTCGGTGGCGGCGGCAACCAGACGCCGCGCGCCATCCCATGCCACGGCGGGATCGCCGGCGGCGACCTCGGCCGCCAGCCGGGCCTGAAGTCGGGCTGCCAGGGCGGGGCTGATCTCGGATGCCCGTGGCAGATCGATCACGGTCAGATGAATGCCGGCCCGAGCCCGCAAGCCGGCCAGGGCGGCGAGGGCCGCAACCGGTGCCGGCTGCCGGCCCGGCAGACCAAGCCCGCCGGGCAGCAGCACGACCACCCGGCCCGCCAGATCATCCGACAGATCGCTCAGCTCGATGCGCCGCGACGGGGATGGCTCAGGGGCAAGCCCTGGCGCATCGTGGCCGCAGACCAGAATCCATGGGCTGGTGGTGTCGGGCTGGACGGTTGAAACCGGCAGCGCCGCTTCGATGAATTCCGGCCGCAAGAGACCGGTGGCGGCGGCAGCGACTGCCGGTGCCGCCGCCACCGGCGCCACATCCAGCCAGCAGCGCGTGGGGCGATAGGGCATCACCGGCAGCGGCACGCGGCGTGGCGTGGGCTCACCCGCGAACACGGCCTGCCAGTTCACCGCCACGCCCGACTGCCACAGCATCGCGAGCGCGGCGGCCTCGTCGCGCACATCGATGACCAGCGCGCCATCGACCGCCAGCGCGCCATCGACCGGCTGGGCGGCCTGATCGCCGAGCACCAGCCAGGCCGCGGGCAACCCGTCGATCTGGCCGCAGATCCCCCCCGGCGCCGGACGGGCTGCCGGATCGAGCGCCGGAAGCAGAGCCTGCCAACGGTGCATGTCGATACCGGATGTGGCCGCCATCGCCACCGGCCGGTCGCGCAGCAGTGGCAGGGAGGGCGTGGTCGGAGCTTGCGCCAGCAGACGCGCGGCCTGGGCCAGATCATCGGCGACCACCGCCCGGCGCGCGGCCAGGGCCGGCCGGCCGGTGGCGAGGCTGAAGGCCACGTCGCGGGCATCGGGTGCATGGGCTGCGGTGAAGGCCGTGGCCATCCGCCGGCTCAGGGCGTCCAGCATCGGCTGATCGGCGGCCGACAGCGCGAAGATCATAGGGTGCGCCGCTGTGGCCGCCGGGCGTGGTGCCGGTATCGGCGCCTGTTCGATGATACCATGCAGATTGGTGCCGCCCATGCCATAGCAGTTGATCCCGGCCCGGCGCGGGCCGCCATCGGTCGGCCAGCGGTCCAGCCGGCCGGCGATCCGGAACGGGGTCGCGTCCAGGCCGAGTTCCGGGCTGGGGCTGGTGACATTGGCGGTGGGGTAGATCTCGCCCTCGCGCACGCTGAGGATGGTCTTGATCAGCGACAGCATGCCGGCGGCGATGTCGAGATGGCCGATATTGCCCTTCACCGAGCCCAGCGCGCAGAAACCCCGGTCATCGGTGCCGGCATCGCGGAAGCCGCGGGCCAGGGCCGCCACCTCGATCGGGTCGCCGAGCGCCGTTGCCGTGCCATGGGCCTCGACATAGCCGATGCTGCGCGGATCAATCCCGGCCAGCCGGATCGCCCGGGCGATGGCTGCGGCCTGCCCGTCTTCGGCCGGGGCGGTGAACCCGATCTTGGCGCCGCCGTCATTGGTGATCGCGATCGCGCGGATCACCGCATGGATGTGGTCGCCATCGGCCAGCGCGTCATCCAGCCGGCGCAGGGCCACCACCGCGCCACCGCTGCCACCGACAGTGCCGTCGGCCGTGACGTCGAACGGCCGGCAACGGCCGGTGGGGCTTTCGATCGCGCCGGGCTGATGGATGTAGCCCGACGGATCGAGCCGGGTCAGGCAGGTGGCACCGGCCAGCGCCATGTCGCAATCACCGGCGGCAAGGCTGGCGACGGCGGCCTGGACCACGCTCAACCCGGTCGAGCAGCCGGTCTGGATGTTGACCGCCGGCCCGCGCAGATCCAGACGATGTGCCACCCGCAATGGCAGGAAATCGGATTTGGCGGCGAAACTGAGCGCGGTTGCCCCGAAGGTCGCCAGGGCCTCGCCGCCGGCCGCCAGCCGCTGCAACAGATACAGGCTGCTGCCACAGCCCCCGAAGACACCCACCCGGTTGCCGGCGGCCGGCGCCAGCCAGGCGGCATCTTCCAGCGCCTCGCGGCACAGTTCCAGAAACAGGCGGTGCTGGGGGTCGAGCAGTTCGGCTTCGCGCAGACCCAGACCGAACAGGGCATGATCGAAGCGGTCGATATCGGGCAGCATCGCGCCGGTGCCGACATAGCGCGGATGCCGGGCGACAGATGATGGCAGGCCGCGGGCCTCGGCCTCGGCTGCATCATGGCGGGGCAGCACGTCCCGGCCGTCGGCCAGAATCCGCCGGAAGGCCGCCGGGTCGGCGGCACCGATGGTGCGGCAGGACAGGCCGACGATGGCGATCGGACTTGTCACGGGTCGGGTATCGTCGGTCACGGGCCGGCTGGTCGCCTGATCTGTGCGCATCTGAACGGTCATGCCTCTGCCGGTTCGATTGCGACCAGCCGTGCCAGATCGCGGATGGTGGGGTGGCGGAACAATTCGACCATGCCGACCTCGCGGCCGGCGATGGGGGTCAGCCGGGCACGCATCCGGGCCAGTAGCAGCGAATGCCCGCCGATTTCGAAGAAATTCTCGTGCCGGCCGATCGCCGTCCGGTCGAGCAGGTCGCACCACAGCGCCGCGATCCGGGCTTCCACCGGCCCGCGTGGCGGGTCGGAAGATGCCGGGCCGGCATGGGCCGGGCCGCGGCCGCCCTGTCCGATGTTGTCGCCTGCGCCCTCGGTACCGGACATGCGCACCGCGACCGCGATGGCCCGGCCGAAACGGTCGTGACCGGTGATGGCGCTGGCAGGTGCTGCGGCGTCGATCGCCGGATACAGCCGCATCTGTGGTGCCTGTGGTCGCGGACAGCGCGTGACGGCATGTGCCGCGGGATCATGGGGGCCGGCTTCCACGCCGGCCACGACATGCGGCCGGCCAAGGGCGAGGGCGGCAAGCAGGGCGCGCAGGCCCTGGTTGCGTCCGATCAGCCGATAGCCCAGCGCGCGGGTGCGCAGCCGGGCGGGTTCGGGCGCGCCTTCGGCAAGGCCCAGCCCATCCCACATCGACCAGTCGATGCAGATGGCATGGCTGTGGCCGCGCAGCCGCGCGCCCGCGATCAGCGCCGCCATGCCGGCATTGGCGGCGGCATAGCCGGCCAGTGTCGGCGCGCCGAACAGGCCGTTGACCGAGCCGAAGCCCAGCACCAGCGCCTCGCGATTGCCGGCGACCAGATCGATCAGATTGCGGGTGCCTGTGAGTTTGGCGTCGAGCCAGGGTTTCAGCCCCGCCTGGACATCGCCATCGGCCAGCGCGCCCCGATCGGCCATGCCGTCCCATTGGGCATCCAGCGCGCCGTCGCTGGCCATCTGGATCACGCCGGCAAGCGTGAAGCCCTGCTCATGATCGCCGCCCCAGCGCTCACGCGCGGCGGCGACGGCCCGGCTCAGCGCGGCCTTGTCGGCCACATCCGCCATGGCGGTCATCACCTCGATCCCCGCCGCGCGCAGCCGTGCCAGCCGCGCGGCCTTCACCGGGCAGCCCGCGACATCGCGCCTGGAGACCAGCAGCAGCCGGGCACCGAAGCGCCGGCCCAGCAGCTCGGCGACCTCGACACCGACGCCACCCAGGCCACCGGCGATGAGATAGACACCGCCCGGCCGGATCGGCAGCGGTCGGGGGGTATCCGCGGTCAGATCCAGCGGGTCGAGCCGGCGGGCCAGCCGGCGGCTGCCGCGATGGGCGATGACGGCTTCGGGGTCGTCGGCGACGGCTTCGGCGGCAAGGGCCGCCTCGGTCGTGGCGGCGTCGGCTTGAGGATCCAGGTCGACGATCCGCAGATCGAGCCAGCCGGTTTCCTGTGTGGCCGACAGCGCCCAGGCCGCCAGGGCTGCGGTGTCGGCATCGGGCGCCGGATCACCCTGATCGATGGCGGCAAGTCCGCGCACGGCCAGAACCAGCCGCAGGCGGGTGCCGGCGCATGCCGCCAGCCGGTCGCGCAGACGGGCGATCATCATTGCCGCATCGCCATGGCCGGCGTGGTGGACAAGGGCTGCCGCCCCGTCGACCGGGCGCCGCGCCGCGCGCCGCAGCGCCACCGGCCGCCAGACCGGGCGGTGCAGCGGCAGCGTGACGGCGCCACGGGTGGGGTCGGTGTCGGCCATGGCAGGGCCGGCGACCAGATTGCCCAGCCGCCCGGCTTCGACCTCGGCGCGGATGCGGGCGCGCTGGATCTTGCCGATGGCGGTTTTGGGCACATCCTCGCGCCGCACCGCGATCACCGCCGCCGGCGCCACGCCCAGCCGGCGGGCGATGCGGGCGCGGATGGCGGGGGCCGGGTCGTCGCCGCCGGACGCCGCCGGCACATAGGTCACGATCAGATGATCGGTGTCGGCGCCGGGCGGGCGATGGGCGAAGGCCGCGGTCCATGACACCGCCACGCCCGGCACCTCTTCGGCCACTGCTTCCACCTCATGGGCATGCAGATTGCGGCCATTGACGATGATGCTGTCCTTCGACCGGCCGGTGATGCGCAGGCCGCCATTGCCGCTTGTGCCGTCATCGGCCACGAAGCCCAGATCGCCGGTGTCGAACCAGCCATCGGGGGTGAAGGCCTCGGCATTGGCATGCGGGTTGGCCAGATAGCCCGGCGTCACCGTCGGTCCCTTGATCTGCAGGCGCCCGATCATCAGGGGCGCCGATGCCGGGCCGGCGCCGGGCTGGGGCCGGGCCTCGAAGATCCGCATGGCGGTGCCGGGTACGGGGCCGCCCAGATCGGCCGCGACATCGTCGTCGCTGGTATCGTCCAGGCCGAAGCCGTCGGCGCAGATCACGGCTGAACAGGTTTCGGACATGCCCCATTCGGGCTTCATCACCTGTGGCCCCAGGCCGTGGGGTTCAAGCAGGCTGATGAAACGGCGTGCGGTGCGCGGCACGATCGCCTCGCCGGCATTGATCAACACGCGCAGGCGGTGCAGGTCGATATCGGCGGGCGGCGCATCGGCGCGGTCGAGCGCCGCGACCACCAGCCCGAAGGCGAAATTCGGCGCCCAACTGACCGTGACGCCAAGCCGGCTCATCCAGCGCGGCCAGCGCAGCGGATCGGCCAGAACCAGATCGATCGGGGCATGATACTGGCTGGCGCCGGCGGCCAGATCGCGCAGATGGAACATGACCACCGCGCCGACATGGTCGAGCGGCATCCAGTTGAGCGAGACATCGGCCGGGCCATAGCCGCGATGCAGGATGGTGGCGGTGGTCCGCGCGATCAATGTGCGATGGGTCTGGACAACCGCCTTGGGTGCACCGGTCGAGCCCGAGGTCAGCAACAGGATCGCCGGCGCATCCGGGCTGGCTGCATGGGCCTCCACGACCGGCCTGCCATTGGCGACCGCGCCGATGTCGATCACGGTCCCTGCGGGGTCGGCACCGTCGGGGTCGGCCTCGTGACCGCGCAGGAAACCGGCGATCGCCGGCGCCTGACCCTGGTCGACCAGCACCGCCGGCCGGCCCAGCAACTGCCGCACCTGCACCAGCTTCATGGCGTTGCCGTCATCCGCCGACCAGTCGGCGGCGACCGACACCGGCACCGGCACGGCGCCCAGGATCTGAGCCGCCCAGAAGCCGGTGAGATAATCGGCGATATCGGCGACCACCAGCAGCAGCCGGTCGCCGGCCGAAACCCCCGCCAGGGCGAGGCCGCCGGCCATGGCCTGTGCGCGCTGGCGGAACGCCGCCTGACTGACGGCATCGACCGTGCCGTCACCGTCGCGGATCACACCCACCATGCCAGCGGGTACCGTGCCGGCGGCGTGGTCCAGAATGTCGACCAGACGGGTGAAGATCGGCGCGGGCAGCGGCGCGCCGCTGCGGATGATCGTGACCGGCGCCAGATCGGCGGGGGGCGGTGCCGCCGGCGGTGGCGGCGGCAGCAGAGCCAGGGTTTCGATCGCCACGCCTTCGGGGGTGGCAATATCGTCCGGCACGGCATTAAGGCCGGCGGAGAGGACGGCAACCCCGGTCGCGGCCAGTCGTGCGGCCGCCATGTCGAGCAAGGCCGTGTCGACGGCGGGCAGGGCATCGAGGGCGATGATGTCGATCTCGCCGGATGCGGTGAGCGGCAGGTGGTCGACCAGTTGAACGATGTGAGGCCGCTGATGGCGCGGCAGATGGGTGATGATGGCGGCCCAGGCGCGATCCGGGGCGCCCGACGCGACCACTGCCGCCGCAAGCACCGGACCGGCCGGCGATGAACGCCACCGCAGATGCGCATCGGCGATGCCGGTCAACCGGGCGATGTGTGTCTCGACAGCCAGCGGCATGATCAGCCGGCCGGCATGGTAATGGCCGCCATCGGGGCGCTGTGTCACCTCAAGCAACCCGTCGCGGGTGCGGCGCCCGGCATCGCCGGTGGCGGCCCAGGGCAGGTCGTCGGCGGGCGCATCCGGTGCCGCATCGTCGCCGGCCGGGGCGCGATACTCGATCCGCCCGACGATGCCGGCGGGCACCGGCCGGCCGGCGCCATCGACCAGCCGCAGCCGGCCTTTGGCCAGCGGCCGGCCGGCCGCGGCCGTGCCGGCGGCAGCGGTGATCTGCGCCGGATCGATCGTCCAGGCCGCGAGGGGTGCGCCGGCCATGACGGCGTAATGGCAGAGCATCCGCACGCCCGGCAGCCGATCGGCCAGACGCCGGATCAGGGCTGCCGGCACCGGCGTTCCGCCGAAATCGATCACCGCCAGCCGGTCGAGAGGGCCGGATGCCCCGCCCGCGGCATCCAGCAGCCGTCCCACGGCCTGCGGGGCGGCCGCCAGAATTCGGGCGCCGGCGCAGGCGGCAAGCGCGGCTGCCGGTGCCTGTTCCGGATCGCCGGCATCGATCGTCGTCGTGCCGGTCGCGGCCGCCCAGAGCAGCGCCGACAGGCTGTCGGGGGCATCGCTGCCGGCATCGACCGCCAGGGCGGCATCATCCGTCAGCCCGACGGCGGTGACCGCCTGATCCAGCAGCGCGATCCGGCCTGTCACCGCCACGGTGACGAGGCGGCAGCCATCGGCGATCAGCAGCCGGCCGGGAATGACGGGCGCCGTTGGGGGCGCATCGGCCGTGCTGCTGAGCGGCCAGGGCAGATGTCCGGCGTCAGATGCCGTATCGGAACCGACCCGCCATTGCCCGCCGGCCATGTCGAGCGCGGCGGTGACATGGCCGGCCGGGTCGTCGGCCGCAAACACCAGTGCGTCGGCGCCCAGGCTGAGGATGGACGCGATCGCACCTGCCCGCATCTGCGGCGGTCCGCCGGCCACCCCGAGCACGTGCCCGGGCCCGACACCCCGCGCGGCCAGCGCGGAGCGGGCCGCCGCGGCATCGGGAAGGGCCGTCAGAATGGCGGCGACCAGACCAGCCATGTCGGTGGGCACCGGTCTGCCCCGCATGGCCTGAGGGGCGGGTGCACGCGCGGCGAGGCTGCGTTCCAGCAAGGCGCGGCGAGCCGGGTCGAGGGCCGCCAGACGGGCCGCCAACGCCGCGCGATCGGCCGTGTCTCCGCTCATCTCATTCCTCCCTCGAACCGTCTCGGTCTGTCGTGACGCGGCATGCCGCCGTCCTGCTCGTTCACCAGCCGTCATCGACGGCGGTATCGACATCGGCATCCAACGGAATGGACGACATCGGCGCATCAACTTCAACCGAAAGTCGCATGACGAGGTCGGCGAACCGCTCTCCCATCATCGCGATCGTGGCCGTGTCGAACAGGTCGGTGGCATATTCGAACAACGCCCGTTGTCCGGTCTGCGGATCGCAGCCGCTGTCGGCGGCCACGGCCGGGTCGGGCACGACCGACAGGGTCAGATCGAATTTCGCGGTGGCGGTGTCGGCCGCCAGCGGTGCCAAAGTGAGGCCGGGCAGCGCCGGGCCTGTCGGCCGTGCCGCCGCGCGCCCGGCGTTCTGCACCACGAACAACACCTGAAACAGCGCATTCCGTGCCGGGTCGCGGGGCACGCCCAGTTCCTCCACCAGCCGCTCGAACGGCAGATCCTGGCGGGCGAAGGCCTGATTGGCGTCGTCGCGCACGATCCTGACCGCGTCGCGCAGCGATGTGTCGGCGCCGATATCGCTGCGGATCGCCAGGGTGTTGGCGAAGAAGCCGATCATCGGCTCAAGCTCGGGGCGGGTGCGGTTGGCGATCGGCGTGCCGATGCAGAAATCGCTCTGGCCGGCATAGCGGCCCAGCAGATGGCGGAAGATCGCCAGCAGCACCATGAACAGGCTGGCGCGTTCGGCACGCCCGAGCGTGAGCAGGCGGTCGATGGCCGCCGGGTCGAGGGGCAGATCGATCAATCCGCCCTGGCCGCTTGGCGCCGGTGGCCGCGGCCGGTCGGTCGGCAGCATCAGGTCGGGCACGCCGGCCAGCCGGTCGCGCCACCAGCCGATCAGCGTGTCCAGCCGGTCGCCGTCGAACCGCCGGCGCTGCCAGACCGCGACATCGGGCATCTGAACCGGCAGCGGCAGCGGCGTCGGTGTCAGGCCCTGGGCAAAGGCTGTGTAGAACCGGCCCAACTCGTCCATCAGCACGCCCATCGACCAGCCGTCGGAGGCGATGTGGTGCTTGGTGATCAGCAGCAGATGGCTGTCGGGGGCGATACGGACCAGCCCGGCGCGGAACGGGATGTCGCGCGCGAGGTCGAAGGGTGTGCGGGCCTCGGCCTCGGCCATATGCCGCGCCTGCACCTGGGCCTCGGCCGTGTCGGGGCCCTGTGCCGCAAGATCGGTCACCGGCAGCAGGATGGCGGCGGATGGCGCCGGACGCACGATCTGGCGTGGTTCGCCGCCAACGGCCTGGAAGACGGTGCGCAAGGCTTCGTGGCGGCTGACGATCAGATGGATGGCGCGGGCGAGGGCATCGGTATCGAGCGGCCCTCGCAGCATCAGCGCCATCGGCATGTTGTAGCTGGCGCTGCCGGGATCCAGTTGATCCAGGAACCAGACCCGTGCCTGCGCGAAGGACAGCGGCAACCCGCTTTCAGGACGTCCCGCCCATGGGATGGGGCCGGCATCGTCGTCGCCGGCAGCCCCCTGTGCGGCGGCATCGGTGGCCATGCGCGCGGTTTCCGCGGCCTCGACCAGTGCCGCCAGGTGGGCGACGGTCGGATCGTCGAGGAAGCTGTCGAGCGGGACATCGACCTTCAGGCGCTCGGCGATCCGCGACACCACCTGGGTCGCCAGCAGCGAATGCCCGCCCAGATCGTAGAAATCATCCTGTGCGCCGATCCGGTCGATGCCGAGCAGGCGTTGCCAGATCTGCGCCACCGCCCGTTCGGCATCGGTGCGCGGCGCCACATAGGCGGTGCCCAGCGCCGGGCGGGCATGGGCTCGGTCGGTTTCGGCCAGGAAAGCCCGGGCGCGCAGCGGATCCTGCGCCACCAGCCGGGTCAGGTCATGCTGCGACACGGCGATGCGCGGCGCCGACTGGCCGGCGGCGCGGCGCATGGCCAGCCGGCCCTCGGCGTCGGTCAGCCCGTCCGAGATATAGTCGCTGGTGGCAATGCCGGTGCGGTCGGCCCAGCGCGCCAGCGCCGCCACCGACATGCCGCTGTCGCGCCAGTCGGACCAGTTGATCGCCACCGTGGCACCGGGACGGGCCGGATCGGCCGCGCGGGCCCGGGCGAAGATATCGATGAACTCATTCGCCGCCGCATAGCCCACCTGCCCGAATTTGACATGATAGAGCGATGTGCCCAGCGACGAGCAGATCAGGAACAGCGACAGCGGGTCAGTGGCGGTCAGGGCGTCGAGCACCAGCGTGCCGTGCAGCTTGGCGGCCATCACCGCATCGGTCCGTGCCCGTGCCCGGCCGTGAATGACACCCTCGTAATCGGCAAGCCCGGCCGCGTGCAGCACGGCGGTGACCGGCCCGAAGCGGTCGCGCGCCACGCGCAGCACCCGGTCCATCGCCGGCTGATCGGCCACATCGGCTGTGGCCACCATCACCGCCGTGCCCTGGGCGGTGATCGCCTTCAGCCGGATGATCGCCCGCGCCACCGCGCCGTCATCGCCGTTTTCCGCCAGCCAGTCATCCCAATCCGCCGGGTCGGGGAATACCGACCGTCCGATCAGGACCAGCGCGCCATCGGGCGCCTCGGCCGCGACCTCTTCGGCGAAGGCGAGCCCCATGCCGCCAAGCCCGCCGGTGATCACGGTCACGCCGCCGGTCGGGAAGCGCGGGCGACCATTGCCGGCCAGCCGCCGTGGTGCATGATCGGGCACGAACCGCCGGCCACCGCGCCAGGTGGTGACACGCGGTGCCTCGACGCTGTCGGTCGCGGCCAGTTCCTGCAACAACCGGTCGGCGATGCCGGCGGCGGCACCAGTGCCGGGATCGGTGACGCGCGCGACGATCCGGTCATATTCCTGCGACACGATCCTGGCGGCACCCAGCAACGGCGCATGATCGGGCCGGATCTCGCTGTCATCGGTCACCGCCAGCAGCCGGTCGGCCGCGACCAGCAGCCGCCGGTGCATGCCGCCACCGGGGCTGGCCAGGGCCTGCAACAGATGCAGCAGCGCGTGCAGGCCAAGGGTCTGCACGGTATCGATCTGCCCGGCATCCGCGGACCGGGCGCCGCGCCCTTCCAGCGCCCAGCCATGCAGGATGGTGGCGGGATCGCGGCCCCCGGCCGCCAGATCGGCGGCCAGCCGCCGGAACTGCGCCGGATCGGCCGGATCGAGGGTGATATGGTCGGGGGCCACCTCGCCATAATCCGCGCCCGGCGTGACCAGCGTCACCTGCCGTCCACCGGCCCGCAACCGTTCAGCGATCAGCGCGGACACGCCCAGCCCGTCGGCCAGGATCAGTACCGGGCCGGGGATGGCTGCGGCGGCATCCGTGGTGTCGATATCCGGGCCGGCGATCTCGCGCCAGCCGGGCAGCCAGAACCAGTCGGCCGGATCGGCAAGCCGGGGTGGCAGGGCCAGCGGATCATCGGCGCCGGCGGTCATGTCGCGTGGCTGCGGGCGCGGGATCTCGAAATGGGTATGCTCGAACGGATAACCGGGCAGGGGCACCCGACGCCGGCCGGCACCATACAGACGGGCCGGATCGACACCGGCACCCTGCGTCCAGGCGGTGGCGATCAACCGCAGAAGGGCCGTCTGATCGTCACCATCCGATGCCAGCCGCACCACCGGTCCGGCGGCGGATCGGGCGGGATCCGCCACCTCCAGGCCAAGGGCCGTCAGCCGCTGGCGCAGGGCTGCGTCGTCCGTCGTCAGCGCCACGGTCACCGGCGTGTCGGCGGCGATGCCGTCGATCGCCTGGAAAGCTCCCGCGCCATCGGGTAGCAGCACCCGGCGGTGGGCAAAGCTGGCGCGGCCGGCCAGCAGGGTGAAACCGGCATCGGCACAGGGCGCGACGCCGGCCATGGCCGCGGTCAGACGGTCGAGAGCGGCGGCGCTGCGGGCCGACAGGAACAGCGGCACCGGCATTGCCGCCGGCGGCTGCACGGGGCCGGGCGCCTGTTCGATCACCAGATGAGCATTGCTGCCGCCCATGCCGAAGGAACTGACACCCGCCCGGCGCGGGCCGGCAATGGCTGGCCAGGGCTGGGTTTCGGTGACCAGACGGAAGGGCGTGGCATCAAGGTCGAGCGCCGGGTTCGGCCGGTCGGCATGAAGCGTTGCCGGCACGATGCCGGTTTCCACCGCGCGCACCGCCTTGATCAGCCCGACCACACCGGCCGCGGCATTCAGATGGCCCAGATTGCCTTTGATCGAGCCCAGCAGGCAGCGGCCGCGCGGGGCGTCGCGTCCGAAGGCGCGGGTCAGGGCCTGAACCTCGATCGGGTCGCCGATCGGCGTGGCGGTGCCATGGGCTTCGATCATGCCGATATCGGCGGGGTCGATCCCGGCCAGGGCCAACGCCTCGGCGATCACCTCGGCCTGACCGTCGACGCCCGGGGCGGTGAAACCGATCCGCGCCGCGCCGTCATTGTTGGTGGCCGAACCACGGATCACCGCATGGACATGATCGCGATCGGTAAGCGCGTCTTCCAACCGCTTCAGCACCACCACGCCGCCGCCCGATCCGGGCACCGTGCCGGCGGCTTCGGCCGAAAACGGCCGGCAGCGGCCATCGGGGCTGAGGATCATGCCCGGCTGATACCAATAGCCGGTGGGGCTGGGCAGGTCGATCGACACGCCGCCGGCCAGCGCCATGCGGCATTCGCCGGCGATCAGCGCCTGCACGGCCATATGGACCGCGACCAGTGAGGTGGAACAGGCGGTCTGCACATCCACCGCCGGGCCGCGCAGATCCAGGTCATAGGCGACGCGCGCCACCAGGCTGTCGCCGGAATTGGCCAGAACCGCTTCGAAGGGTGTCGCCAGATCGGCGAGGGCCGGATTGTTGAGCAGATGGGTCAGCAGATAGGTGCTGATGCCGGCGCCGGCATAGATGCCGACACGGCCGACCGGAAGCGGCAGGCCGGCCATGTCCCGGCGGCGGGGGCCATGGCCGGCATGGTCGAGCGCCGCCCAGGCCAGTTCCAGCAGCAGCCGCGCCTGTGGGTCGATCAGCGCGGCTTCGCGCGGCGCATAGCCGAACAGGCCGGCATCGAAGCCGAACGGGTCGTCGAGCAGGCCCTTGCGGCGGACATAGCGCGGATCGGTGATGCCGTCATCGGCGCCAACCTCGCTGATGCCCTCGCGGGCCTCGACCAGCAGCCGGTCCAGCGCTGCCAGATCCCCGGCGCCGGGCACCCGGCAGGCCATGCCGATGACCGCGATATCGGTTTCGGCGGCAATCTCGGTGATATCGTTGGCGGGGATCATCAGCGGAGGCCTTTACGTCCAGGGCAGAGATTGTTCAGGGGTGGCAGTGTCATGCGACGGGGCCGGTTGGGGCCGTCGGTCAGGTGGTGAGCCGCCGTCGCCGGGCGGCCGCAGCCGCCTGACGGCCGCGACCTTCGATCCGGCCGTCGCCCGCGGCCGGGGCGGGAGGGGCTGGCCCGGGCTCCACACCCGTCGCCGTGCGGCCCAGGCGACGGGCGATCAGAGACGCCTGCGACTGGATCGTGGGGCAGGCGAAGAAATCGGTCATGGCCAGGGTGATTCCGAAGGCCATATCCAGCCGGGCACGCAGATCGACCAGCAGCAGCGAATGGCCGCCGACATCGAAGAAGTTGTCGTCCGTCGCGATCTCGCCATGCCCGAGCAGTTCCGTCCAGACCTGAAGCACCCGGGAAGCCGTGTCGTCGGCACTGACGGTGGCCATCGCCGGGGCCGCTGATGTCGACGGCACGGGCGCCGGCAGGCGGCTGCCGTCGATCTTGCCATTGGCGGTGAGTGGCAGGGCGTCGAGCACCATGGCGGCCGACGGCACCATCCAGCGCGGCAACTGCCGGCGCAGATCGGCCAGCACATCGGGCGCGGATACGGTGCCGGTCAGATACAGCACCAGCCGGGCGTCGGCGGTGTCGTCGTCGCGCAGCAGCCGGAGATGGGCCTGCCGGACCCCTGCCAGGGCCAGCGCCGCCGCCTCGATCTCGCCCGGCTCGATCCGATGGCCGCGCAGCTTCATCTGGCTGTCGCCGCGCCGCATGAAGTGCAGGGCGCCGTCGTGGTCGCGGCGCACGATGTCACCGGTGCGATAGAGCCGCCCGCCGGGCCGTGACGCAAACGGATCGGGGCTGAAGCCGTCGGCCGTCCGCCGCGGATCGGTGAGATAGCCGGCGGTGAGGCCGGCGCCGCCCAGATACAGCATCCCCGGCACCCCTGGCGGCACCGGGCGAAGCCCGCTGTCCAGAACATGAGCCGTGGTCCCGGCGATCGGCCGACCAATCGGCACCGCGCCGGCCGCGAGGTCGGCGGCGGTCAGATGGTGGACGGTGGCGAATATCGTGGTCTCGGTGGGGCCATAGATATTGCTGATCCGGGTCTCGGGACAGGACCGGGCCACGGCCCGCACCCAGCGGATCTGGGCGGCTTCGCCGCCGAACAGCAGATGGCGCAAGCCGCCGAAGGCTTCGGGCGCCTGTTCGGCGACCCGGTTGAACAGGGCGGTGGTGATGAACATCAGATCGACGCCGCCTTGCCTCAGCGCCGGCCCCAGCAGCGCCGGATCGGCCAGCACCGGCTGGTCGATGATATGCAGCCGCCCGCCATTCAGCAGCGCGCCCCAGATCTCGAAACTGGCGGCATCGAAGGATGGATTGGCCAGATGGGCGATGATGCTGCCGGCGGTGATGTCGGTATAGCCGCCACCACCGGCAACGCGCACCAGGACCGCCGACCACGGCACGCCGATCGCCTTCGGCCGGCCGGTCGAGCCGGAGGTGAACAGGATCTGGGCCAGAGCGCCGCCGGTGGCCGGGCGCGCCGCCGCCGTTTCCACCGGCCCGCTCGGGCGGCCATCGGCCCCGATGCGGATCATGGGCAGCGCCGAGGCGGCCCAGCCCGGCATGTCGGCGCCATCCGCCAGGATCAGGGCATCGAGCTGCGCATCCCCGGCGATGATCGCCTGCCGCCCGGCCGGATAGGCCGGGTCGATCGGCACCGAGGTGGCGCCGGCCAGCATCACCGCCACCGTCGCGACCACGCCCGCGATCGACCGT
Source organism: Tistrella arctica (assembly GCF_039630945.1). NCBI lineage: Bacteria > Pseudomonadati > Pseudomonadota > Alphaproteobacteria > Geminicoccales > Geminicoccaceae > Tistrella > Tistrella arctica. Next base: position 89,691 of record NZ_JBBKTV010000005.1, on the reverse strand, counting down.
TCGGCATAGAGGCCGACCCGGGCGCCGGGCGCAATGCCGGACCCGGCCAGCGCCGCCGCCAGCGCCTCGCCGCGCCCGACCAGTTCGGCATAGTCGACTGTTTGTGTGCCATGGCTGATCGCGATCTGCCGTGGCGCCGCCATGGCATGACGGCGCAGGATCGCGGCGATGTCGCTGGCGCCATCACCGGCCATGGATGCCGGGCCGCTGACCCAGGCCGTCTCGTCGGGCAGCACCAGAGGCAGACCCGCGACCGGCCGCGCCGGATCGGCCAGCAGGGCGGCCAGCACCTGCGTATAGCGCGCGGCGGTTCGTGTGGCGGTGTCGGCATCGAACAGGTCGGTCGCATATTCGATCAGACCGTCGAGCCCGCCATCGGCGCTGTCGGCCAGCATCAGCGACAGATCGGTACGCGCGCCGGTGGTGCGCGCGGCATCGAGGCGGCCGGTCAGGCCCTGGCCCAGATCGAGCCGGTGATCGCCGGCGCGGTCATGCGAGAACATGGTCTGGAACAGCGGCGTGCGCCCGGCGTCGCGCGGCAGGGCCAGACGCTCGACCAGCATGTCGACCGGCAGCGGCCGGGCGGCCAGCACGGCGCGCATCTCGGTGGCCATGCGCCGGATCAGCCCGGTGCCGCTGATCCCCGCCAGATCGGCCCGCACCACCAGGGTCTCGACCAGCAGGGCGACGATATCGGCGGTTTCAGGTCGCAGCCGCTCGGCGGCGGGCAGGCCGATGGCGAAATCGGTGCCGCCGGACAACCCGCCGATCAGGGCGGCATGGGCCGACAGCAGCACCACGGCGGGCGTGGTGTCGAGCCGTGCTGCCAGATGCCGGGCGGCATTGGCCGTGGCCGCATCGATCCCGAACCGGGTGGTGGCGCCCTCGCCCGACCAGCGGGGCGGGCGCGGGCGATCGTGAACCAGATCGAGCGCCGGCACCGCGGCGAGGCTTGCGGCGCGGGCATCGAGCGCCGCCGTCATGCGTGTGGCCATTGCGGGCAGCGCCTCGGCGGTGCCCAGATCGGCGGCCGAGAGGTTGAGTGCGGGCAGATCGGCGGCTGCGCCGGTGCAGGCGGCGCGATACAGCGCCCCCAGATCGCGGGCCAGAACCCCCACCGACCAGCCGTCGCCGGCAACATGATGCAGGCTGGCGACCAGCAGATGATCGTCATCGGCCAGCCGCAGCAACTGGGTCCGGAACACCGGCCCCCGGCCCAGATCGAAGGGCTGGGACAGGGCCTCGTCGACGATCTGACGGCGCACATCATCGCGCTCGGATGGCGCGAGCGCTGCGAGATCGATCAGGGGCAGCGGCCGGAAACCCGGCGGGTCGATGGTCTGGACCGGTTGGCCGCCCGCCAGCGGGAAGCGGGTGCGCAGGGCCTCGTGGCGATGAACCAGCGCTTCCAGCGCCCGGCGCAGGGCGGCGGTGTCGAGCGTGCCGCAGAGGCGCAGCAACAGCGGAATGGTGTGCGCCGGGCCGGGCTCTGCATCGTTCAGGAACAGCATCCGGCGCTGGGCGCGGGTCAGCGGCAGCGGCCGTCCGTCGCGCGGCACGGCAACCGGCGCCGGCAAGGCCGGGACGCCATCGTCCGCCGCCGCATCGATCGTGCGGGCGAGGGCATCCAGCGTCGGCGCATTGAACAGCGCCGGCCAGTCGAGCGTGACACCGAGGCTTGCGGCGACGCGATGGGCAACGCGGGCGACCAGCAGCGAATGGCCGCCGAGCGCGAAGAAATCGTCGCCGCGACCGATGCCGCTGATGCCCAGCACATCGGACCAGATCCGGGCAAGCGCGATTTCGGTGGCGGTTTCCGGCGCGCCGCCACGGCCGGTGGCCTGGGCGAGGTCGGGATCGGGCAGGGCTTTCAGGTTCAGCTTGCCATTGGCGGTCAGCGGCAGCGACGGCACCGGCACGACGGCCTGCGGCAGCATCCAGTCGGGCAGCCGGCTCTTCAGATGAGCGCGCAAGGCGCTGTCATCCGGCACCGACCCGCTTTCGCCGTCGACGACGATCCAGGCGACGAGGACCGGGCTGCCGGTCCCGGCCGGGCTGCGGATCGCCACCGCCGCGTCGGTGATGGCGGGGTGGCTGATGAGGGCGGCCCGGATTTCGGCGGACTCGATCCGGAAACCGCGGATCTTCATCTGGGCATCGATGCGGCCCAGATGGTCCAGCCGGCCATCGCTGCGCCAGCGCCCCAGATCGCCGCTGCGATACAGCCGCATGCCATCGGTGGTGGTGACGAACCGTTCGGCCGTGAGGTCCGGCCGGCCCAGATAGCCCTGGGCGAGCCCGGCGCCGCCGACATGGATTTCACCAGCGGCCCCGACCGGCACCGGCCGGCCGGCGCTGTTTAGCAGATGCAGGCTGAGATCGGGGATCGGCACGCCGATCGGCGCGGTGCCGGTTTCGGCGGCGTGGCCCGCGCGGATGCGGGCGGCGGTGACGTGGACGGTGGTTTCGGTGATGCCATACATGTTGACCAGCACCGGCCGCGCGTCGCCATGGCGGACGAACCAGGGGCCGAGCGTGGCGGCATCCAGCGCCTCGCCGCCGAAGATCACCAGGCGCAGGGCGTCGAGCGCATCGTCGCCGGCCGTCATGGCCGCGGCATCGGCGGCATCGAGCATACCGAAGGCGCTGGGGGTCTGGTTCAGCACGGTCACGCGCTCGGCCGCCAGAAGGCGCCGGAAGCCCGCCGGATCGCGGGCCAGATCATGGTCGACGATCACCAGACGGCCGCCGGTCGCGAGCGGCCCCCAGATCTCCCAGACCGAGAAGTCGAAGGCGGGCGAATGGAACAGCGACCAGACATCGCCGGCACCGAAACCGAACCAGCCTTGCGTGGCATCGATCAGCCGGGCGAGATTGCCCTGGGTGACCACCACGCCCTTGGGCGTGCCGGTGGAGCCGGAGGTGTAGATGACATAGGCAGGCCAGTCGCGCCAGCCGGGTTCCGGCGATGCCGGTGGGTCGATCGCATCGCCCGATGCCGTGGCGGCGGCGGCGTTGATCCGCAGCAATGGCGCGGCGTCCATCGCATTCAGACGGTCGAGCGACGGCGCATCGCCGATCACCGCGCGTGGTGTCGCATGGGCCAGCACCATGTCGATCCGGGCATCGGGATAGACCGGATCGAGTGGCAGATAGGCGGCACCGGCATGATGGACACCCAGCATGGCGGCGACCAGTTCAGGACCGCGCGCCATCAGCAGGGCCACCCGGTCGCCGGCGCCGATACCGGCATCGGCCAGACGGCGCGCGATCCGCCGCGCGGCCAGATCCAGCGCCGCGCGATCGACCGTCCGTGCGCCGTGGCGGATGACGACATCGTCAGGCGCATGGGTGGCCATGCGCAGATGCAGCGGCAGATCGGGGCTGGCGCCCGCAGCGGCGGATGGTGTGTCGAGCCCGGCCGCATCCGCCGCTGCCCCCTGGCCCCGGCTCCAGGCTGCAATCAACTCATGTTCGGCGGCATCGATCACATCGACGGTCGCCAGCCGCGCCTGCGGATCGCGGACCAGCCCGCTCACCGCCCGCACCATCTGGCAGAGCAGCCGGTCGGCGCCGGCGGCATCGATCTGGCCCGGGTCATAGGCGATGTCGATCGCGAACCCGTCGGCGGGCAGGATGGTGACGGTCAGCGGATACTGGGTGCGGCCGTCATAGCGGCTGTCGGTGACGGTGAGGGCGGCTCCGCGATCGTCTGCAGCACCGCCCCGGCCGCGCAGGGCCTCGGCGATGGGATAATTCTCGAAGGCCATGATGCTGTCGAACAGCGGCTGGGTGGCGGCATCGCGGCCGGCCCAGCGCTGGATATGGGCCAGCGGCGCGGCTTCGAAGGGATGGGCGGCGATGCGTGCCGCCTGAAGCCCCGCCAGCCAGTCGCCGATGCGCGCGCGCGGGTCGATCGCCACCCGGATGGCGGTGGTGTTGATGAACAGGCCGACCATGCGCTCCACATCGGCGACCGCATCCGGGCGGCCCGACACGGTGGCGCCGAAGATCACGTCGTTGCGATCGCCATGGCGAGCCAGCACCAGCGCCCAGGCGGCCTGCGCGATGGTGGCCGGCGTTACCCGCAGCAATTGTGCCGTATCGCGCAGCTTTGCCGCATCGGCGGCAGCCAGCCGGGTGGTGACATGGGCGCGGTCGGCTGTTTCGCGGCCATCGGGGCGGGCTGCGGGCAGCGGCTGGGGCGGCGGCAGGCCGTCGAGCGCCGCCCGCCAGAAGGTTTCGTCGCCCAGCGGATCGCGCCCGGCCTGCCAGGCGGCAAACAGCCGCAGGGGTGGCGCCGGCGGCAGATCAGGCATCCGGCCGGCGACCTTGGCGTCATAGGTGGCCAGCACCTCTTCCAGCAGACGGAAGGTCGACCAGCCGTCGAGCAGGGCGTGATGGAAGGTCCAGACCAGGACCGCGTCGCCGCCGGGCAGTTGGTGCAGCGCCAGCCGCCAGGGCGGCATGCGATCCGCCGCGAAGCCGTGCCGACGGTCGGCGGCGCAGGCATCATCGACCGCCGCCTCGGCGGCATCCGGGGCAAGCGGGTGATGGTCGATGATGTCCAGCGCCGTGACACCGCGCTTCAGCACCACGATCAGCGGCCGGTCCAGGCCGCGATGGGCGATCAGGCTGCGCAGCGCTTCATGACGATCGGCGGCCATTGCCCAGGCATCGGCCAGGGCGGCGGCATCGACCGGCGGTTTGATGCGGAAGCGGAACTGTTCGATATACAGGCCGTCGCCGCCCAGGCCCCCGCCACTCAGGCGCTTCAGCAGCAGCCCGTGCTGAAGCGGCGTGGCGGGATAGACGGTGTCGATTGCCGCCGCAGCCACCGGCAGTGCCGCCAGCAGGCCGTCGATCGCCGCCTGATCCAGCCCGGCAAGCGGCAGGTCCGATGGCGTCAGTCCGCCGCTGGCATCGGCCATGCAGGCATCGATGATCGCCCGCAACTGTGCCAGAAGGTCGTCGGCGAAGGCCTCCATGCGTGCGGTCGCCATGCGGGCGCCGGGCCAGGTGACCTCGATGCGGAGCGCGCCATCCATCACCGCGGCACCGATGGTCAGCGCATGGGTGCGCCGGCTGGTCGGGGCCTGAAGGTCGCCGATGGCCTCGGGCGCCGCGCCGAACGCGCTGTCGGTGGCAAGCGCCGCATCGACCTGCCCCAGATAGTTGAAGGCGATCTCTGGCGTGGGCGGCAGGGCCGCCGCCGGCAGCCGGCCGGCACGCACCAGCGGCCCGAAGCCTGCCCCCCGGCGCGGTATGGCGCGCAGATCATCTTTCACCCGGCGCAGGGTCGCGATCGGCGGCTCGTCCGGGTCGGCCGTCAGTCGCACCGGGTGAATGGCGGTGAACCAGCCGATGATCCGCGACGGATCGAATCCCGGAACCAGATCCTCGCGGCCATGGCCTTCGCGGTCGATCAACACCCCCACCGGACCATCGCCGCCCACCGGACCATCGCCGGCCGTGCGGCCCATCAGCCGGGCCAGCGCGCGTGCCACCGCCGCCGCCAGCAGATCGGCGGTATCGGTGCGCCATGCCCGGTTGGCGGCCCGCAATGCCGATGCGGTGCGGGCTTCATCCAGCACCCGCAAGGTCGCGCGCGCGTCCATCACCCGATCGGGGGCGGTCGCATCATCGACCGGCAGTGCCGTGTGGTCGGCCCTGGCGGCCAAAGCGAGGGCGCGCCAATGACCCGCTTCGTCGTCGAAGCCTCCATCGGCCGCGCGGGCGGCAAGGGCGCCGGCCCAGCGGGTGAAGGCGGGGGCCGCATCGCCGTGGGCCGCGTCGCCGTCGCTGGCGTCCGGACGGTCGAGGTCATCGCGCATATCGTCGAGCAGCAGCCGCCACGACACGGCATCGATCACCAGATGATGGGCGACGATCAGCAGCCGGTCGGCCTGTAAGGGATGGGCGCCATCCGCCTGCCGGCCATGCGGCGCCATGACATAGCGTACCACCCGCAGCAGCGGCCCGGTCGCCAGATCCAGCCGCGCCTGGGTGGCGGCGGCATGGACGGTGAGGGCGGCATCGCGGCGGGCGGCGGTGTCGTGGCTGCCAAGATCGACGGTCTCGAAACCGATGGCGCCGTCGACGGTGCCGACCCGCATGGTCATGCAGCCGGTGGCATCCGTGGTGAAGCGCAGGCGCAGCGCGTCGTGACGGCCGGCCAGCCGCTCCAGCGCCCGGGCGATGCGCGCATCCGCCATCGCCGGTGGCAGGGTCAGCAGGATCGCCTGATTGAAATGATGCGGATCGCCGGTCGCGCGGTCGAAGAACCACGACTGAATCGCGGTCAGCGGCACCGGGCCATCAACCGGCTGGGAGGCGGCATGGCCGGTATCGGCGGGCAGGCGCGCGTCCAGCGCCGCGGCCAGCCGGGCGATGGTCTGGTGTTCGAACAGATCGCGGACCGCCAGCACCAGCCCGGCCTTGCGGGCCCGGGCGGCGACCTGGATCGACAGGATCGAATCGCCGCCGCTTTCAAAGAAATTGTCGTCGCGGCCGATCTGGTCCAGCGCCAGAACCTCGCACCAGATCCGCGCCAGCAGGTGTTCGGTGGCACCGTCGATCGTTTTGCTCGCGGGGCTGGCGGCTGCACCGGGCTGCCGTTTCAGCCGTGCGATCAGGGCTTTGCGGTCGACCTTGCCATTGGGGGTCAGCGGCAGGGCGGGCAGGGTGATGATCTCGGCCGGCACCATCGCATCGGGCAGGCGGCGGCGCAGCCGGTCGCGCAGTCGCGCGGCCAGCCGGCGGCCGGCGCCGGCGCGCAGCGGATCGGTGATCAGCGGCCGGTCGGCCATCAGGTCGGTGGGTATCGGGTCGGCGGGTTGCCAGATCGGCCCCGCATTGTCGGCATCACGGCCCGCATCGGGGCGGGTGATCAGCACATGCATATGGGCGGGGTCGGCTGCCCAGGTTGCATGCAGGGTCAGCCCGGCGGCTTCGGCCCCGGCCCATAGTGCTTCGGGATCGACGGCGTCGGCGGCATCGGCGGCGGCACCGGCGGCGATCGCGGCGGCGCTGGCCGCGGCACCGGCCGACAGCCGGGCGGCGGCGGCCATGTCGGCGGCCACACGGGCATTGGGCAGGTCGCGGATCTCGATCGCCCGGGCCTCACCGCCGGCTATGGCGGTGCAGGCGGCGGCGAAGCCCGCCATACCGGTGCGGCCCCAATCCAGTGTCCGGTCGGCGGTCAACGGCGCGGGCGCCGGGCCGGCTGCCTGCGCGTGAATGACCACGTCATAGCGGAAGCGGGTCATCTCGGTGCGGTCGCGGCCGCGCTTCAGCCGGATCTCGACCGCGGCGATGCCGGCCAGCCGGTCCGGCAGGCTGCGGAACCACAATGGATCGACCAGCAATTCCTTCTCGGCCGCCAGCGCATCGGCCACCCGCGCCGCCAGTGCGTCGGCGTCGGTGGCGGCCGGCGCCTGATGCAGCGCGATCGAGGTCTGGAACCCGGCCTCGACATGGGCGGCGCGGATGTCGCCGATGAACAGGTGCCCGCCGGGCTCCAGGGCGTCCAGCGCGCCGCGGATCACCCGCAGCAGATAGTCTTCGCCCGGAAAATACTGGATGACCGAGTTGATCACGATCGCCGGCCAGCGGCCATCGGCGCCGGGACCGGCCGGCCGGCCGGCCATGTCGTCGGCGGCGCGGCGTTCCACGCTGACATGATCCAGGCCACGGGCCGCGGTTTCCACCGCCAGCCGCTCCACCGCCTCACCTGAGAAATCGGTGGCGTGATAGCGGCGCATGCCGCCCGCGAGCTTCCACAGCAGCAGGCCGCTGCCGCAGCCGATCTCCCACAGCGCATCGGCGCCGAGTGCCGTGATCCGCGCGACGGTGGCATCGCGCCACGCCGCCATCCAGGCGGCCGGGATCGGCTGGCGGTCATAGCTGCTGGTCCAGCCGCCGATGCGGAACAGCGGGTCGTCGTCATCGGGGGCGCCATAGGTGTCGGCATAGAGGCTGCGCCATTCCTCGGCGCGTTCCGCCTCACGCGCGGCGCGGTCGGTTTCGGCCTGTGCGGCGGCATCGTCATCGGCGACCACGAACGCCACCAGCCGGTCCGCCGCCTGGCCGGTCTGGCCTGCCTGGGCCAGCATCACGACCGCGGCCTGCACGGCCGGGTCGTCGCGCAGCGCGGTTTCGACTTCGCCCGGTTCGATCCGGTGGCCGCGCAGCTTGACCTGGGCATCGGCGCGGCCGATGAAATCCAGCCGGCCATCCATGCGCCGCACCACCATGTCGCCGGTGCGATAGAGCCGGGCGCCGGGGGTGTCGGACAGGGGATCGGGCACGAAGGCCGCGGCCGTCAGATCGGGCCGGCCCAGATAACCACGGGCCAGCCCGGCGCCACCAAGACAGAGTTCGCCGGCCACGCCAAAGCCCACCGGCCGCATCTGACGGTCCAGGACATGGGCGATGAAGCCGTCGATCGGCTGGCCGATACCGGGCGCGCGGCCGGCCAGAATATCGGCCGGGTCGATATCGCCGGCGGTCGCGACCACGGCGGCTTCGGTGGGGCCGTAGTGATTGACCAGCCGCACGCCCGCCATCCGGGGGGCTGCCGCCAGCCGCTCGCCGCCGGTCAGCAGCAGGTCGAGCGTCAGCCCCGCCGGGCGCGGCGCGGCCAGCAGCGGCCCGGCCAGCGGCGTCGGCACGAAGGCCTGGGTGACGCCATGGCGGATGAACGCGGCCAGCAGCAGATCGGGGTCGCGGGTGGCGCCGGGCGCCGGCAGAACCAGGCTGGCACCGGCGGCCAGGGCCGGCCAGATCTCCCACACCGCCGCATCGAAGGCGAGCCCGGCGACCTGGGCCATGCGGGTGGCGGCATCGGGCGCATAGGCCCGTCGGTGCCAGGCGATCAGATTGGCGAGCCCGCCATGACTGACCGCAACCCCCTTGGGCGTGCCGGTCGAGCCCGAGGTATAGACGACATAGGCGAGGTGATCGGGATGGGGTGCTGCTGCCGGCAGCGCCTGGGCGGCGGTATCGCCGGGTGCGTCGTCGTCGTGGCCGGGATCGGTCACGGTCAGCACCCGGGCCGCGGCGGCGGCGCGGGCGGCCTGATCGGGTGCGGCCAGGATCAGCGCCATGCCGGCATCGGCGGCCTGCCAGATGATCCGGTCATCGGGATAGCGGGTGTCCATCGGCACATAGGCGCCGCCGGCCTTCATCACCGCGAGCGCCGCGACCACCATGGCGGGGGAGCGGTCGAACAGCAGGCCGACCCGGTCTTCGGGCACAAGGCCGGCAGCGCGCAACCGGGCGGCCAGACGGTCCGAAGCGGCGGCGAGTGCCGCACGGCTGATCGCCGGGCCGTCGCCATGCAGGATCGCCGCCGCATCCGGATCGGCCGCCGCGGCGGCGGCGATCAGGGTCACCACATCCAGGGCCGGCAGCGGGGCCGGCCCATGCGACAGGCGGGCGATGGCGGCGGCCTCGTCGTCCGTTGTGGCCGGCAGGGCGGACAGGCGCGTGTGGGGCGCGTTCAAGGCCGCGTCGAGCAGGGCTTCATAGCGGGCGAGCAGGCGGTCGATGCCGGCCTGATCGAACAGATCGGTGGCGTAATAGGCGACGAGGTCATAGCCATGGGGCGCCGGCCAGACGTGAAGTTCCAGATCGAAGCGGGTGCGGGTCACCTCGCGGTCGACGGTGCGGATCTCCAGGCCATCGAGGGCGAGCGGCGGCATATCGGCGTTCTGGACCGCGAAGGCGATCTGGAACAACGGGTTGCGATCCAGCGCGCGATCGGGTTCCAGGGCCTCGACCAGCACCTCGAAAGGCAGATCCTGATGGGCCTGGGCATCCAGAACCGTTGCCCGCACCCGGTCGGTCAGGGTGGCGAAATCCGGATCGTCGGCAAAGCGGCTGCGCAGCACCAATGCGTTGACGAAGAAGCCGATCAGCCCTTCGGTGTCGGGATGGGTGCGATTGGCGATCGGCGCGCCCACCGCCACGTCAGTGGTGCCGGCCATGCGGCCGATCAGCGCCTGAAACGCCGCCAGCAGCACCACGAAGGGGGTTGCGCGGTGGCGGCGTGCAGCGGTATCGACCGCGTCCGAGACCGTCTGCGGCAGCGGCCGGCGGGTCAGCGCGCCCTGATAGCTCTGCACGGCCGGGCGCGGCCGGTCGGTTGCGAGCGCCGGGCTGCTCAGGTCGTCAAGCTGGCGGCGCCAATAGTCCAGATGGCCGGCCAGCACCGCGCCGGTCAGCCGCTGGCGCTGCCAGACCGCGACATCGGCATAGGCGACGGGCAAGGGCGGCAGAGGATCGGGCCGGCCGGCGCTGAAGGCCGCATAGAGCGCTGCCAATTCGCGCACCAGCACGCCGATCGACCAGCCGTCGGAGGCGATGTGATGCAGGGTGGCGAGCAGGACATGGGCATCCGGCGCCAGCCGGATCAGCCGGGTGCGCAGCTTCAGCGGCTGCGAGAGGTCGAAGGGGGTTTCGGCATCCTCGACCGCGCGGCGCGACACCGCGTCATGCTGCGTGTCGGGCGCCAGATGCGACAGATCTTCCACCGGCAGCACCCAATCCGCGGCGGCCGGCATGATCTGCTGCACGGGATGGCCGTCATGATCGAGGATCGCGCTGCGCAGCACCGCATGGCGGCGGGTGATGGCGGCGAAGCTGCGGGCCAGCGCCGCCACATCCAGCCGCCCGGTCAGGCGGATGGCGGCCGGCATGTTATAGGCGCCGCGCGCCGGGCTGAGCTGATCGATGAACCACAGCCGTTCCTGCGCGAAGGACAGGGGCCATGTACCGCCGTCGGGATCGTCGCCCAGGCTGCGCGGGATGGGCTGCTGAACGGCGCGAGCCACACCGCCCGCCCGATCGATCACCGCCGCCAGATCGGCCAGCACCGGCGCCTCGAAGATCCGCGCGACGGCGAGGTCGACGGCGAGATCGCGGGCGATGCGGGCGACGAGCTGGGTGGCCCGCAGCGAATGGCCGCCGAGCGCGAAGAAATCGTCGCCGGCATGGATACTGCCGCCATCGATCCCCAGCACCTCGGCCCAGAGGGCGGCGAGCGCGATTTCGGTGTCGGTGGCGGGCGGGGCCGATGCGGTGTCGCCGGCGAGCGTCAGGCCGTCGGTATCGGGCAAGGCGCGACGGTCGAGCTTGCCATTGGCCGATCTGGGCAGCGCCGGCGCGATCACCCAGCGCGCCGGGATCATCGGATCGGGCAGGCGGGCGCGGAGATGGCCGCGCAGGGCATCGGCGAGGGCGGCATCATCGCCGGGCATCACCCTGGGCTCGATATGGGCGACCAGGGTCGCGGCGCCGGCGATGGCGCGGACCACGACCAGCGCCTGGGCGACATCAGGATGGCTGCCCAGCGCGGCTTCGATCTCGCCCGGCTCGACCCGGACGCCGCGGATCTTCACCTGATCGTCGGCGCGGCCCAGATAGATCAGCCGGCCATCGGGCAGGCGGCGGACCCGGTCGCCGGTGCGATAGACCCGGCCGCCATCGGGGCCGGTGACGAAGCGCTCGGCGGTGCGGTCGGGGTCGCGATGATAGCCGATGGCCGGGGCCGTGCCGCCGACGCGCAGTTCCCCGGCCACGCCATCGGGCAATACCCGGCCCTGCGCATCGGTGACATAGAGCACGGCACCATCGACCGGCCGGCCGATCGCCGGGCGGTCCGGCCAAGGGTCGGAGACGTGGTCGACATCGCCCGGCTCCAGCAACTCGGCCGCGACGACATGGGTTTCGGTGGGGCCATATTGATTGTCGAGGCGGAAGGGGCTGCGGCGGCACCAGGCCCGGACGGCGGGGGTGATGCGCAATTGCTCGCCGGCGGTGATGACGGTGGTGACGCTGTCCGGGATGTGGTCGGGATGCTCGGCCAGATGATCGGCCAGCGCATGCAGCATCACCACCGGCAGGAACAGGCGGGTGATGGCGTGGTCGCCGATGAAGCGGGCGAGGGCGGCGGGGTCGCGGCGGGTGGCATCGCAGGCCACGATCCAGCAGCCGCCCTCGGCCCAGGCGATGGCGGCTTCCTGAAGGCTGACATCGAAGCCGGTGGGGGCGAAGCCAAGGGTGCGGGCCGGTTCGGGGTGGCGGGCACGGTGCCAGCCGGCCAGTTGATCCAGCGTCCGCCATGCCACTGCCACCGCCTTGGGCGTGCCGGTGGAGCCCGAGGTGAACAGAAGATAGGCGAGGCTGTCGGGGGTGGTGGTAACGCCGCCGCCGGTATCGGCCGGCATGGCTGCCGCCTTGGCATCCGGCACCAGCACCGGCACCAGCACTGGCACCGGGCCGGCAATGGCCGTCAGGCGTGGTTGCAGCGCCGCGGTGGTGATCAGGGCCGCGGGTTCCGCGATGTCCAGCATGATCTGAAGCCGGCTATCCGGCAGATCATCATCCAGCGGCATCACGCCGGCGCCGGCAAGCCAGATCGCCAGCAGCCCGACGCCGTGGTCGATCCCGCGCCCCGCCATCAACCCGACCGGCCGGCCACGGGCATCGTCGCCAAGCTGTGCCGCCAGATGACGCGCCCGCGACAGCAGGTCGGCGCGGGACAGCGTGCCGGTCCGATCGGCGAGCGCCGGGGCGTCCGGCGCGTCGGTCAGACGGGCCAGGATCTCGTCGGGGACATGCGGGTGTCGGATCGGGGCGCCGCGCGATGTTGCATCGATCCGCGCGGCCTCGGCCGTGGTCAGCAGGGAGATTGCTGTCCAGGGTTGATCGGGATCGGCGGCGATCGCCTCCAGCACCAGCGCAAGCCGGTCGATCAGCATCCGCGCGGCATCTCGGCTGATGACCGCCGGGTTGTGGGTGAGCGTCAGCCCGAAGCGGCCGGGGCTGGCATCGCCATAGATTTCAAGATCGAGCCGGGTGGCCGAGAGCGGCGCGGGTCGCGGGATCACGGTCAACCCGTCCAGCACCAGATCTGGAATCGCCGTGTTCTGCACCGCGACCAGCACCCGGAACAGCGGGTTGTCGGTGCCGCTGCGCGGGATGGCGAGGGCATCGACCAGACGGTCGAAGGGCAGGGATTGATGGGCGAGTGCCGCCAGCGTGTCGCTGCGGACCGCGGCCAGAAGCTGGCGCAGCGCGGCCTGATCGCCGGCGGCCGTCAAGCTGCTGCGCAGCACCACCGTGTTGACCAGAAAGCCGACCAGCGGCTCCAGCGCCGGCCGGTCGCGGCCGGCAACCGGGGTGCCGATGGCGAAATCGACCTGCCCCGACAGCCGGGCCAGCAGGATCTGCGCCGCCGCCGACAGGATCATGAAGGCGGTGACGCCTTGCGCGCGGCCCAGGGCCTCCAGGCGGGCGATGGTGGCGGCCGGCAGGTCGTGGCGCACCACCGGATCGCCGTCGAGCCGGGGTTCGGCGTCAGGGCCGGCTGCAAAGGACAGGGGTTCGGGCGGTGGCAGCCCGTCGAGATGGTGGCGCCAATATGCCAGATCCCGGGCGCTGATCCGCGCCTGATCGCGCGCGGCATCGGCATAGCGGAGCGGCAGGGGAGGCAGGATTTCGCCGCCATACAGGGCCGCCAGTTCGCGCACCAGAACGCCCAGCGACCAGCCATCGGCGGCGGCATGATGCAGCACCACGACCAGACGATGCCGCCCCGGATCATTGGCGATGCGGATCAGCACCGTGCGCAGCAGCGGCCCGGTCGCAAGCGCGAAACGACGGCCGGCCTCGGCACGGGCGATGATGTCGGCGGCTGCGTCATCGGCGGCATCGATGACCGGCAGGGGCCAATGGGCAGGCGCCGGGTGCAGCACCGCGCGGGGCGCGCCGTCATGCCCGACCAGCGCGGTGCGCAGCGGTTCATGGCGGGTGACGATGGCGGCAAAGGCGGCCTTGAGCCGGTCGATGTCCAGCGGCCCGACCAGATCGAGCGCGGCCGCGATCGCGGCCGCTTCCGCCGGCGCGCCCAATTGATCCAGAAACCACCAGCGCGCCTGACCGGGCGCGATCGGAATTTCGCCCGGCAGCACGGCCGTGAATGGCAATGGCGGCTCGCGGTCGTCACCGGTCATCGCCGCCGCGTCGGTCAGCAACTGGATCAACTCGTCGCGGCGCGCGGCAAGCTCGGCGCGCAGGTCTTCGGTCAGCGCACCCTTGGGCGCGCGGAAGCGCAGGGCGCCATCTTCGACCCGAAGCGTGATGCCGGCACTGGCAACACGGGTCAGCAGATCTGTGGCGGTCACAGCGCGCCCTCCTCGAAATCGTCATCCGCATCGGCATCGTTCCGGGCGTCGATGTCCGTCAGATCATGTGCCGCGCGCAGGGCATCGATCCGTGCGGCCAGCGCACGAATGGTCGGTGCATCGAAGATCACCGCCGGGGCCAGTGTCAGGGGTGCCCTCTGCCCGTCTGCGCCCGGCTGATCGGCCATGGCCTCGGTGATCCGGGCCACAATCCGTGCCGCCAGCAGCGAATGACCGCCCTGGGCGAAGAAATCGGCATCGATGCTGGCAACCGGTGCTGGCAGCAGTGCCGACCAGATCCGGGCCAGCAGATGTTCGGTGGCGGTGCGTGGTGCGACCGCCGCCGCGATCTGACGGTTCCGCGCCAGATCGGCGGCGGCTGCAGGATCGATCCGGCCATCGGCACCGCGCGGCAGGCGGGCGACGCGCACCACCCGTGGCCGCAGCCTTGTGCCGAACCGGTCGGTGGCCTGAACCAGGGGCGCCGGTGCTATGGCGTCATCCGCCACCAGCAGTACGGCCTCTGTCCGCGCATGACCGGCCGCCGGATCGATCACCCGCGGCCGGATGAAGGGATGGCTGCGATCGACGCCGATAACCGCGCGTGTCATGCCGGCGGCGATCGCTACCTCCAGCGCCATCATCCCGTCTTCAGGCATCACCGGCAGCAGGCCGCGGGCGCGGGCAAGGCCGGCGGCGCCGGTGACCGATTGCCCCATGCCCGGTCCGTCCCACTGGCTCCAGGCGATGGTCAGAATGCGCGGGCCATGACCGTTATTCGCGGTGCGCAGGCGGCTGGCGAGCGCTTCCATCCCGGCATTGGCGGCGGCATAGGCGGCGGTGGATGCCGCCGGCAGATGGGCGACCACCGACGAGAACCCGATCAGAATCGTGTCGGGCAGAGTACCGGTGCGCCGTGCCGTCAGCAGATCATGAAGTTGCTGGAAACCGGCCAGCTTGACGGCGGCCAGACCGGCCACCGATGCGGCGGTCTCATCCACGGCCGGGGCTTCGCGATAGCGGCCGGCCAGATGAAAGATCCCGTCCAGCGGCCGGCCGGCGGCGGCTTCGGCGTCATGCAGGGCGGCGGTCAGCGCCGGCATCGCCGATGGGGCGCCAAGCTCGGCCGCCGCATAGCGGATGGCCGCACCCGCCCGACCAAGGTCCGCACAGGCGGCGGCAACCGCCGGGTCGGCCGGATCGCGCCGGCCGACGATCAGCAGCGCGCCGGCCCCCCGGTCGATCAGATGCCGGGCAAGCGCCTGTCCGATGCCACCCAGCCCGCCGGTGATCAGATAGTGGCCGCCGGGGCGGAGGACCGGACCGTCTGCCGACAGATCCGGGGTGGAGCGTTCAGGCGCCGGCCGCAGCGCCGGCATCAGCCGGTCGCCGGTGGCGGTGATCGTGACATCGCCGATGCCATGGTCGATCTCGGCGCGGATCAGCGCCTCGGGCGTGGCCGGATCGACGCCGATCCGCCGCAGCCGCCATGCGCGGCCATCGGCACCCTGATGCTCGGCCAGGGCCGCGGCGGTGAAGGTGTCGACCGCGGCGGCGGTGACGTCGCCGGCGATGGTGACGCTGACCAGTTCGCCATCCGCGCCGGCGGCAGCCAGCCCTGTCAGAACCGACTGACGCCGGTGGATGGCGGCGGCAAGCTCCATGCCCGCCGGCAGCCGGTCTTCGATGATCGGCCGCGCGGATACGGCCAGGGCAGATGGACCGGCACGTGGTGCTGCCGGCACCATCACCGGTTCCAGCATCACATCGGGCAGGCTGCGCGCGATGCCGAGCGTCTCGCTGATACGCTTGAGCCGGGCATCGAAGGCACCGGATTCCAACTGCCGGCGCAGGGCCGTGCGCTGAATCTTGCCACTGGTGGTCTTGGGGAAGGCGGCGCGATCCAGCGGCACCACCGCCGCCGGGGTCAGCCCCAGGCTGCGCGCCAGCCGGGTGGTGAGCGCGCGGATTTCGGCCGCGCGTGCCGGAGCGTCGTCGGCATCACCGTCCGCATCGGCCTCCGGGACATAGAAGATCGCCACGCCCTCGGTGCCGAGCTCCGGCCGGTCGACGGCGGTGGCGGCAACGAAGGTGGCGGCGATGCCGGGCGCCGTGCCGGCGATATCCTCGATCTCGTGGGCGTGATGATTGGTGCCCCGGACGACGATCACCTCTTTCTCGCGCCCGGTCAGCACCAGCCGGCCCCGGGCGATGAAGCCCAGATCGCCGGTGTCGAACCAGCCGGCATCGGCGAAGGCTGTGGCATTGGCGGCGGGGTTGTCGATATAGCCGGGGGTGGTGACGGCGCCTCGCGCCTGGAACCGGCCGATAACCCCTTCCGGGCAGGTGCCGCCATCGGCATCGGCGATCCGGATCGCGACGCCGGGGATCGGCCAGCCGGCATCGACGAAGGCGGTGGCGCCGGGGCCGGAGCCGTCTGCGCGCCGCAACCGGCCTGACAGCGAGGATTTCGCCACCAGATGCACGGCATCGGGATCGGTGGCATCGACACCGCCGGTCATCACCGTGCACAGCTCGGCCATGCCGAATTCGTTGCGCACCGCGCCGGGCCGCAGCCCATGCGGGGCCAGCGCCCGCAGGAAACCGTCCACCACCGGCGCCGTCACCTGTTCGCCGGCATTGATGAACCAGCGGATCGACGACAGGTCGCGCTGCCGGTCGATCCCGGCCCGGCGGTCGATCTCGGTACTGACCAGCTTGAAGGCGAAATTCGGCGCCCAGGCCAGGGTGACGCGATGGCGTTCGATCAGGTCCAGCCACAGCAGCGGATCGGCCAGAACCGCCGCGGTCGGTGCCTGGATCTGAAGCCGGCCCAGCACGGTATCCTTCAGGTGACAGGTCAGCATCGGCACGACATGGTCGAGCGGCAGCCAGTTCATCGACACATCGTCGGGCTGATGCCCGAAGGCCGCCACCTGACCCCAGATATGGGCGATCACGCCCCTGTGGGTGATGGGGATGCATTTCGGCGTGCCGGTCGACCCGGAGGAGAGCTGGATGACCGCGACGTCATCGGGGGCCGGGACATGAGGCCGGCCGTCGCCGGTGGCGGCCAGCCGGTCGATCGCAAGCAGGGGCAGGGCGGCCATGCCGGCCTCGGCGGTCAGCGACGCCAGACGGGTGGCGACATCGGCTGAGGTTAGAACCGCCGGCCGGCGATCACCGGTCGACAGATGGGTGTGGGTGTTGACGAGCTTGGCCAGAACCGCATCGTCCGCCGCCTGCGGCACGGCCACTGTCACCGGCTGAATGCCGCCCAGAATGCAGGCCCACAGCGTTTCCAGATGCAGGGCCAGATCGGCGAAGACCAGAACCGCCCGATCGCCGGCACCAAGCCCTGTGGCCTGAAGCGCGCCCAGCCGCCCGCGTGCGGCGGCAAGCAGCGCGTCATAGCGCTGAAGCTGTGGTTCCCCCGCGCCGTCATCATGAAGAATGCCGCGGGCGGGATAGCGGGCGGCGGTGGCGACCAGTGCTGAATCCAGCGTGGTCGGTGCATCTTCGGGCAGCACCAGCGGCCCGCCATCGGCGAATGCCGGTGGGGGCGGATTGCCGGGCACCAGCCAGTCGCTGCCATCGGCGGGCGCGTCCGTTACGGATGCTTCCTCATCGGCATGACGCATCGGCCGGTGACCTGGCAGATCCGACAGATGGCGACGGCCGGGGCCGGCGGCGGGGATGTCGACGAACAACACTGCCGCCTCGCCATCGATGGCGGGGGCTGCGGGCAGAGCGATGCGATGCAACGGCCGCAGATCGGGGCGGCCCGTGCTGTCGCGGGGGATGGCCGCGACCGGCACCACCAGATCGGGGCGCAGGCCGGCGGGCAGGGCCGCGCGGATGTCTTCGGCAACATGCAGCGGATCGATCGCGGCGATCGTGGTCGCCACCCATGCCAGCATCAGCGGCTGACCGGCCCGATCGGTGCGGATGGCCACCGCCAGATCGGCGATGTCGGGCCGGCGACGGATCGCGGCGGCGACGTCGTCGGGTCCGATGCGGAGACCATGGCGCGGCAGGCGGCCGGCCATATCGGGCAGAGGCCGGATGCGGCCGCAGGCAAGGCGCCGGCCACGGCTGCCGGCCGGACGCAGGCGCCCCGCCGCCTCGACCACCGCCAACTGGCCCGGCGCGCCCACGGGCAGGGCGGTCAGGCGGCCATCGGGGCCGCCGGCCACCGGTATCAGCCGGGCGGGCGTGTCCAGAACGCGCAGCCCCTGATCATCCAGCAGCCAGGCATGGCCGGGCAGGCCATCATCGGTCAGCAGCAGCCCCAGCAGACGGACGACGCCATCCGGGCGCCGGTCGACGGGTGCCGCATCGGCGGCGATGACGACGGTTGCCGTACCGGCTTCTGTACCGGTGGTCTCGCTGCCGTCTTCGGCGATGGCACCAGCGGCAAGGGCATGGGCCAGGGCAGCGGCATGGCCGGCAAGCTCCGGTGCCAGATCGATCCGCAGCCGGTCACCGGCCGCCAGTGGCAGCACCCGGGCGAGCCAGTCTCGCCAGACCGCAGCGGCATCGGTGGCGGATGATGGCTGGGCGAGATCCGCCATGAACGGGACGGGGGCGAGCGGCAGCGCCGACAGCATGACATCGCCATCGGCGGCAAGGGCGGCGGCGATGCGGGGAATGCTGGCGGCGATCGCGTCGGCCAGCGCCGCCGGCACCCGGTCGGGTGCATGGCTGAGCGACCCGCCAAGCCCGCCGCCGGGCAGGTCATACACGGTCAGATAGAGCGCGAAATCCAGCCGGCTGCCCGCCACCGGCAGTGACCGGAAGGTCAACCCGTCGCGGGCGGCGGCGGGCACCGGCACGTTGAGGAAGCTGAAGGCGGCATCGATCGCCGGCCGTGCATCGGCGCCATGGGCCTGATCGATCGCATCCATGATCTCGGCCAGCGTGATGCCGTCATGGGCCTGGGCGTCGATCGCCGCGTCACGCGCCGCGGTCAGCAGCCGATCGGCGGGGCTGTCGTCGTTGAGCGCCGCGCGCAGCACCACGACATCGGCGAATTCACCGATGGTACGGTCCAGCGCCGGGTCGTTGCGGTTGGCGACAGCCACCGCCACCGTCAGGTCATCCATGCCGGTGAAGCGGGCGAGCGCGGCCTGGAAGGCCGCGAGCAGGCCGGTGAACAGGGTGGCACCGGGCACACGGCGGCTGAGACCTGTGAGCGCGGCTGCCAGCGCCGGCGGGATGTCGAGCGGTATATGGCGTGCCGGCAGTGCCCCGTCTGCGCTGTCCTCGGCACCGGTCGTGCCGCCGTCCAGCGCCAGCCGCGACGGCGCGCCGGCCAGCATCTCGACCCAATAGGATAGCCGATGGTGATGAGCCGCTGCCCCGGCGGCGCCATCGGCGCGCGCGGCCACCAGCCGTTCGGCCTCTTCAAAGGCCTGGCGGGCCGGGGGCGGTGCCGGCGGCAGGCCGGCCCCGCGCCGGGCATAGGCGTCCTGGATTTCGGCCAGACACAGGCCGATCGACCAGCCATCGGCGATGACGTGATGCAGCACCACCACCAGTCCATGCAGATCCGGCCGATGCGGGCCGGGGCGGCATCGGATCAGCCGCAGCCGCGACAGCGGGCCGGTGGCGGCATCGAAGGGGCTGCATCTGGCCTCTGTCGCCGCAGCCGACAGCGCGGCATCGATCATGTCGTCATCGGCATCGGCCGGCAGATCCAGTGTGACCCGTTCGAGCGCCGCCGCCGGTACCGGCAGCACCTCTTGAACCGGGCCTGCGGGGGTGTCGATGATGCGGGTGCGCAGGCTGGCCTGGGCGGCGACCACGTCGCCGGCCGCCAGCGCCAGCCGCTCGGCATCCAGCGGGCCGTCGATCCGCAGCACCGCCGCCATGGCATAGGCATCGCCCGCCTGCCCGCCATCCATCAGAAACCGGAAGCGCGACTGTGCCGGCGACAGCGGCGCCCGGCGTCCCGCCATTGGCAGAGCGCCGCCGGCCACCGCGGTCGCGGCGGTTCCGCCGGTCGTTCCGGCGGTGCCGTCGCGCCCGGCCAGCCGCTGTTTCAGGGCGGCGCGTTGCGCCGGGGTCAGTGACGACAGCCGATCGAGCAGGCTGGCAGTCTGTTCGCGGGCGGTCTGCGGGGCCTGGGCTGCGGGATCTCGGGTCATTGGGCGGCGGTATCCGGAAGCGATTCGATGCTGGCGAGCAGGGCCGCAAGGTCGTCATCGGTCCCGGCCAGTTCCGCGGCCAGGGCGTCGGCGAGCGCTTCCAGCGCGGGGGCGAGGGTGGCGATGGTCGGGTTTTCGAACACGGTGCGCAGTGGCACATCGACCGGCAGTGCCTCGTTCAGCCGCCCGACCATGCGCACGGCCTTGAGCGAATGGCCGCCGAGGGCGAAGAAATCGTCATCGATGCCGATCGCCGGGCGGCCGAGGATATCGGACCAGATGCCCGCGATCAGCTGCTCGGTGGGCGTTGCCGGCAGGCGCTGTGCGGTGGCGGTGCCGGCCGGCACCGCACGGGCTGCAAGCGCGCGCCGGTCCAGCTTGCCGGATGTTGTCAATGGCAGGTCGGCGGTGTGGATGAACCGCGCCGGGATCATGTGGATCGGCAGGTGGCGCGCCAGATGCCGGCGCAGGGCCTCAGGGGCCGGCAATGATGCGGTGCCACGCAGCAGAATCCAGGCGATCAGCGCCTCGGTGCCGTCGACCTCGGCCCTGACCACCACGCCCGCCTGTGCGATGCCGGGGTGACGGATCAGCGCCGCCTCGATTTCCGCCGGTTCGATCCGCTGGCCGCGCAGCTTGACCTGGGCATCGATCCGGCCCTGATAGCAAAGCCGGCCGGCCGCATCCACCCGCGCCCGGTCGCCGGTGAGGTAGCGGCGCGCACCCGGCGAGGTCGCGGCCGGATCGGGGCGGAAGGCCAGCGCCGTGCGTGCCGGATCGCCCAGATAGCCCCGGCCGACGGCATCGCCGCCGATCGCCAGTTCGCCCGGCAGCCCCGGTGGAAGACTGCGGCCGGTGGCATCGATCACCGCCAGATGGCTGCCGTCGATGGCAGACCCCAGCGGTGCGGTGCCGCTGACCGGCACGGCATCGGCCACCCAGGCGGTGGCGTCGATGCAGCATTCGGTGGGGCCGTAGAGATTGATGATCGCGCAGCCGGCGGGCAGGGTCGCGCGGGCGGTGGCGATGGTTTCAGCACCCAGCGCCTCGCCCCCTGAAAACAGCCGGCGCAGATGACGGGCACGGGCGAGCGGCGCCGGGCCTGTCGTGGCATCGGCCAGCGCATCGATCAGGGTGGGCGTGGCCTGAAGCACGGTGACCGCCTGCGCCTGCAGCAGATCGCCCAGCACTGCCGGATCGCGGTGACTGCCGGCGGGCGCCAGAACCAGCCGTGCACCCGCCATCAGCGGCGCCCAGAATTCCCAGACCGAGGCATCGAAGCCGACCGGGGTTTTCTGAAGCACGGCATCGCCGGCGGTCAGCGGAAAATGCCGGGCCATCCAGTCCATATGCCGGGCCAGCGCCCGATGCGGGATCATCACGCCCTTGGGCGTGCCGGTCGATCCGGAGGTGAACAGGATATAGGCCAGTTGGTCGGGATGTATCGGCCGCGGCGCCGGCATCATCTCGCCATCGGCACCCGCATCGAGCGCGCGGACGCTGTCATCATCCAGGATCAGCGCTGGTGCCGCCTGATCGCGGATCAGCCGCAACCGGGCTTCGGGTTCATCGGGGTCGAGCGCCAGCCACGCGGCACCCGTCATCACCACCGCCAGCATCGAGACCACAAGCTCGATGCCGCGTGGATGGGCAAGGGCGATGATTGCCTCGGGGCCGACGCCGGCCCGGACCAGAGCCGCAGCGCGCCGGCCGGCACGGGCGACCAGCCCGGCATAGCGCAGCGTCTCGCCGCTGGCGGCATCGACGATCGCTGCGGCATCCGGATCGCGACCGGCTGCGTCGAGCACGGCGGCGGCGATGCCGGCGGGCTCCGCGGCCGGATCCGGGGTGGTAACCCATGCCGGCCGCGCGGGGGCGCCATTGCCATCGGCCAGACCGGCGACCAGCGCCGACAGCCGCGCATCGGGCGTGCCAGCGGCATGGCGGAGAAGAGCATCCAGCTGATCGGCGATCAAGGCGATGGTGGCGGCATCGAACAACTGGGTGCGATAATCGAACCGCCAGATCATGCTGGAGCCCAGATCTTCGACCGACAGCATCAGATCGAATTTGGCGGCGGTGAAGACGGGGGCCATGCGGGTGAGTTGCACGCCGGCAAGATCGAGCCGCGACGCGCCCGCCATCTGCCAGGCCAGCATCACCTGGAACAAGGGCGTGTGACTGAGCCGGCGTTCGGGGGCGAAGGCATCGACCAGACGTTCGAACGGCACATCCGGATGATCGAAGGCGGCGAGGCTGGCCCGCCGCGCCCGGGTCAGCAGCTCGACCATCGCCGGGTCGCCGTCCAGCCGCAGCCGGATCGGCAGCGTGTTGGTGAAGAAGCCGACCAGCGGCTCGATGTCGGGATCGGGACGATTGGTGACCGGTGTGCCGATCACAATGTCGGATTGCCCGGCCATGCGGCCCAGCAGCGCCGCGAACAGCGCCAGGATGACCATGAACGGCGTGCAGCCGGCATGCACCGCCAACCGCCGTAACTGGTCGGCGGTGGCCGGCGCCACCAGGTGAACATGGCTGTCGCCATCCGACGACACCACCGGCGGGCGCGGCCGGTCGGTCGGCAGATCGAGCACCGGCACCGCCGTCAGGACGTCGTGCCAGAAGCCGAGCTGGCGGTCGATTTCGGCGTCGGTCAGGCGCAGACGCTGCCAGACGGCGACATCGGCATAGGTGAGCGATGGCGGCGGCGGCAGTGTTCCGCCGTCATAGAGCGCGGCCAGGTCTTCCAGGATGATCTGGCCGGACCAGCCATCGCCGGCGATGTGGTGCAGATTGATCAGCAGGATATGGGCATCCGTGCCAAGCCGGAGCAGGGTAAGGCGGATCAGCGGCGCGGTCGTCAGATCGAAGGCCGCTGCCGCATCGTGCGCCGAGCGGCCGGCGATCGCCTGCGCCTGCGCGGTGGCGGGCAGGGCCGACAGATCCTCGACCGGCACCGCCATCGGCAGGCTGGCCGCCGCCTCGACGATCTGGACGGGATCGCCGTCGATGGTCACGATCCGGCTGCGCAGCATCGGATGGCGGGCGATCACACTGGCCACGGCGTGGTTGAGGGCATCGAGCCGCAACGGCCCGTCGACCCGCACGGCCATGGCCATGTTATAGGCCACGGCGCCGTCGGGCCACTGTGCCAGGAACCAGATCCGCTCCTGCGCAAAAGACAGCGGCCGGGGCGTGCCGTCGGGCAGCATGGCCCTGATCAGGGGGGGAGGCGGCAGGGCGGTGCCCTGGCGGCGCAGGGCGGTCACCCGCGCCGCCAACTGGGCGAGGCGGGGGTGATCGAACAGATCCTCCATCCCGATCTCGACCTCGAACACCGCCCGCAGACGGGTTGCCACCTGCATCGCCTTCAGGGAATGGCCGCCAAGGGCGAAGAAATCATCCTGCGGGCCGGGGCGGACATCATGGGATGCGGGCCGGGTATCATGAGGCGCGGAGCTTGTATCGCGGGGCGCGGAGCGGGCCCCGGCCAGCACCTCGGCCCAGATCGCGGCGATACCCTGCATGATCGGGTCGACGATGCCGGCGCCGGCGGCATCCTCGGCTGCCGGCATCATGCCGGCATCGGCGGCAAGCGCCCGGCGGTCGAGCTTGCCGGATGCCGTCAGTGGCAGGTCGGCGGCGGTGCTGATATGGGTCGGGTGCATGTTCACCGGCAGGATTGCCTGCAGATGCCGGCGCAGCCCGGCCATATCCGGCAGAACCTCACCCGGGGCCGGCACCAGGTGTGCGGCCAGCCGGACGCTGCCATCGGCCAGCCGGGCCAGGGCGACACCGGCCCGCAGGATCGCCGGGTGGCTGGTGAGAGCGGCCTCGATTTCGGCGGGCTCGATGCGTTGGCCGTGAAGCTTGATCTGATCATCCAGACGGCCGAGCGGCAACAGACGGCCCGTCGCGTCCAGCCGCACCCGGTCGCCGGTCAGATAGCGGCGCGCGCCGGGGCGGGCGGCATTGGGGTCGGGGCGGAAGGCATTGGCGGTGCGGGCCGGATCGCCCGGATAGCCACGCCCGACACAGGCGCCGCCGATCGCCAGTTCACCGACGACGCCGACGGCGACCGGCTGGCCGGTGTCGTCGAGCACGACCAGGCTGGCGCCGTCGACCGGCTGGCCAAGCGGCGCCACCGTCGGGGCCGATGGCGGCGGCGCAGGCAGGGGCGGGTCTGCCGTCCATGATGCGGCGTCGATGCAGCATTCGGTGGGGCCATACAGATTGATGATCGCGCAGGCATCCGGCAGCATCGCCCGCGCGGCGGCGATCGTGGTCATGGCCAGTGCCTCGCCGCCGACGAACAGCCGGGTGAGATGGTGGCCGCCGTCGAGCCCGCCACTACGGATCAGGGCATCGAGCAAGGTGGGCGTCACCTGAAGCGTGGTGACGGCGTGGGAGGTGAGCGCGCGGCCGAGCGCATCGGGGTCGCGATGGCTGCCCGCAGGCGCCAGCACCAGCCGCGCGCCTGCCATCAGCGGCGCCCAGACCTCCCAGATCGAGGCATCGAATCCGGATGGGGTCTTGTGGAGGACGACATCATCCGGCCCCAGCGGGAAGGCCCGCTGCATCCAGGCCATATGGGCGGCAAGTGCCTGATGCGGGATCGCGACCGGCTTCGGCTGGCCGGTCGAGCCCGAGGTGTGCAGCAGATAGGCCAGTTGCTGGGGATGCAGGAGATGCTGGACGAGATGGTGCTGGACGAGATGGGCCCCGGCATCGGCCCCGACGGTGTTGTCGAGCGCCCGGGCCGTGGTGTCGTTCAGGATCAGCGCCGGCCTGGCGCTGGCGAGCACTGCCGCCTGTCGTGCCGACGGCTGGTCGGGATCGAGCGGCATCCAGGCGCCGCCGGCCAGCACGACGGCCAGCATCGAGACCACCAGTTCGATGCCACGCGGATGGGCGAGGCCGACCAGGGCTTCCGGACCGATGCCGGCCGTTGCCAGGGCGGTGGCGCGGCGGCGGGCGCGGCTGGCCAGATCGCGATAGCTGAGGCTCCGGCCGGTTTCGATCTCGACGACCGCGGTGGCGTCGGGTGCGCGCCCGGCAGCGGCAAGGACCGCATCGGCGAGCGGCGGGGCGGCCGCATCGTCTGGCAGCGCGCCGGCGATGGCCGCCGGCATTGTGGACCCATCGGCGGCATCGGGGCGGTCGATCTGGTCGAGTGTCGCATCCGGCGTGGCGATCAGCCGGGCAACGAGTAGCTGGAACCGGCGGGCACATTCGACGATGTCAGCCGCCGAATGGGCATCGCTGCGCCAGTCGATATCGATCACCACCGCGGCGTCATCGTGATAATCCCGCACGAACACCGCCAGCGGATGCGGCTCGCGCCCCGTCGACAAGGTGACTGCGCGCGAGGCGGCGGTGCCGAAGCGGGCATCATAGTCGTGACGCTCGAACGACAGGGTCAGGTCGAAGGCCGGAGCATGGCGACCGCGGGAGCGGGCGAGCACCGCGGCCTGTGCCGCCAGCGGCAGCCGCCGATGCCGATAGCCGGCCCGCAACTGCCGGCTGAAGGCGCTGGCGGTGGCAAGCGGCCGGTCGGCGCCGGCGATCGACAGGATCGCCGGCTGAAGGGTGGCGAACAGCCCGATGGCCGCCTTGTGGGCGGGGCTCGGGCGGTTGGCGACCGGCAGGCCGGCAACCAGCGCCCCGGTGCCGGTCACCCGCAACAGGGCAGCCGCGAAGACTGTGGTGATCAGCGGCGCCGGGCCGATGCCGGCGATGCGGGCGATCCCGTCCAGCGCGTTGAACCGGTCACGGGCAAGGGTGATCGTCAGCCGGCGGCCGGGGGCCGGGTCTGCCGGATCGGGCAGCGGCGGCGGCACCACCAATGCGGCCGGGGCCGGATCGAGCGCGTCTGTCCAGTAGCGCTCGGCCGCCGCCTCGTCTCCGGTCAGCGGATCGGGCAGGGCGCCGGCGTCGCTACCGGTCGAGTGCGGCTCGCGGCCTTCGATGATGGCGGTATAGGCGCGGGCGGCGTCCTGGACGATCAGCGAGATCGCGGCACCGTCGACCAGCAGATGATGATAGGCCTTGAACCAGAGATGGCGATCGGGTGCCAGCCGGATCAGCGCCCAGCGAAACAGCGGCGCGTCATCCGGAAACGGCTCCCTGAACCATGCCTGCATATGCTCATGGGCCGTGAGATCAGGATTTGATGTACCGGAAAAGTCACGCCAGCCGAGTGACCATGAGACATCTGTTGATATATAAAACTGTGGCAATTTGCGCGTGAAAATATGTGACGTGCGCAACTGAAGACTGCTATGGCGATCGAGCAGCCCATTCAGTGCCGACTTGAAGGCATCGTGGTCAATAGGCCCGGCGATTTCAACATGACCACCGATATGATACGAGCCACGACCGGTATTCAGTCGTTCATCCAGCCAAATATTTTGATGAGCAATCAGAGTTCGAAAAGACATGACAAAATCGTTACCCGTTGACTGACTGCTGGATCATAGGCGTTGTCGGGTGCGATCTGCAACCGGACTACGAGGGATCGTATTGACGGGCGTTTATGTGACAGATGTTGATGTGATGCGGTTCAGGGGGCGATGTTGTAGACAGGGTGGGGAGGGAGCGGTGACCATGCTCGTACTGACTTGTGTCCCTAATGGAAGTGCCGGGAAAAATCCACTGCGTATTGTCGTTAGGGTTGCTAAACGGTGACTGTTGCGGTGGACAGCCTTTGCACGCCATGTCACCTTCCCATGGGCCGCGACCAGCATTGGTAACCTGACGCGGTATCATGCACCGGCAGCCGAAGGGCATGCCTAGAGGGGGATCGGGATGAGGCTTTGGCGTTGGCTTGCGGTGCTGGTGATCATGGGCATCGTGGCCGCGGGGATCTGGGGTTGGCAGTCGGGTGTGTTGCCGCAAATGCTGGCGGGAAACATGTCGCCGACGGCTGCGTCGTCTCCATCCATGCCAGGTCGGACGTCGACGGCGGCGCAGGAGGGCTCCGGCCCTGCCAGCGCCAGTTCCAGTGCCACGGATGCACCGGCGGTGACGGTGTCGGTGACCAGGGCGGTGCGCGGTATGGCGATCGACAGCCTGAGCACCTTCGGCACCATCGAACCCCGCGCGATGATTGTGCTGTCACCGCAAGCCGGTGGTCATGTGACCGAGGTGCTGTTCCAGGAAGGCGGACGCGTCGCCGCCGGCCAGCCGCTGGTGCGGCTGGACGACCGGGTGGCCCGGTCGGAGCTGGCCAGTGCCCAGGCGGCGGCGCGCCTGGATCGCGAGACTCTGGAGCGTGATTCCGAACTTGGGCGCCGGGGTACGAAATCGCGTGCCGATATCGATCGGTCACGGGCGGCGCTGGCCGCCTCGCAGGCGTCGCTGGCTGTGAAGCAGACCCAGCTCGACCTGCTGACCCTGCGGGCACCGATCGACGGCGTCACCATGACCCGCAAGGTCGAGGTCGGCAGCTTCCTCTCCCCCGGCGAGGAAGCGGTGACGGTTGCCGATCATTCGCAATTGCGGGTGACCTTTCGCCTTTCGGAACGGCTGCTGCCCCGGTTGTCGGTGGGCCAGCCGGTGACGATCACCGCCGAAAGCCTGGGCACCCGGCCGATCGAGGGCAAGGTGACCCTGGTCGACCCATCGGTGGAGGCCGACAGCCGCAGTGTGTTGCTGCGTGCCGGGTTGACGCCCGCCGACATCGCGGGACGGGCGGTCTATCCGGGCCTGTTCGTCAATGTGTCGCTGGAACTCGGGCGCAGGACCGGCGCCATACTGGTGCCGCGGCCGGCGGTGCAGTCGTCGCTGTCGGGTGATTACGTCTTTGTGGTCGAGCCGGATGCGTCCGGCCATGACACCGGCCGCGTGGTCAGGCGCGCGGTGACGATCGGCGCCGACGGCACCGATGACAGGGTCGAGGTGGTCTCGGGGCTCGACGAGGGCACGGCGGTGGTCAGCACCGGGCAGTTCAAGGTCGAGGACGGCATGCGGGTGGCCATCGCCCCGGCATCCACGCCTGCCCCGACGTCTACGCCCGCCCCGGCATCCACGCCCACAGCGGCACCGGCAAGCGGTGGGGCCGGCTGATGCTGATCTCGGACCTGTGTATCCAGCGGCCGGTTTTTGCCATCGTCATCAATCTGATCCTGGCACTGCTCGGGATCTATGCGCTCGATCATCTGTCGATCCGGCAGTTGCCGGCGATGGACTTCCCCTATGTCACGATCACCACGGTCTATCCCGGTGCGGCCGCCGAACAGGTGGAGCGCCAGTTGACCACGCCGATCGAGCAGGCGGTGTCGGGCGTGCCCGGGGTGCAGCAGATCACCTCGCAGAGCCGCGCCGGCATGTCGCTGGTTCAGATCCAGTTCCGCCTGGGCCTCGACGGGCTGTTGCTGGCCAATGAGGTCCGCAACAAGGTGGCGCCGCTCACCGACAGCCTGCCGCCGGCGGCGCGGGCACCGGTGGTGGCTCAGCAGAGCCTTGACGCCCAGCCGATCATGTTCGTGACGGTGGCCAGCCAGACGCATGACGCGCTGGAGATCAGCGACACCGCCAACCGGCTGTTGCTGCCACGGATTTCGGCGCTGGAGGGGGTGGCCCAGGCACTGTTGCTCGGCGAGCGGCGCTATGCCATCCGGCTGGTGCTCGATCCGATCCGGCTTGCCTCCTATGGCCTCACGATCGGCGATGTGCGGGCGGCGGTGGTGGCGCAGAACGCCGACGTGCCCGGTGGCGAGATCCGCACCCGCACCGACCGTACCGATGTGGTGGTCGAGGGTGCACTGGCAACGGCGGCTGAATTCGAGCGGCTGGTGGTGCGGCCGGAGCCGGGTTATCTGGTGCGGGTGTCGGATGTGGGGCGGGTCGAGGTCGGGCCGGAATCGCTCGACAATGCCATCCGTTTCGACGGCCAGGACGTGGTCGCCATCGGCATCGTGCCGCAGAGCACCGCCAATCCGCTCGACATCGCCAAGCTGGTCAAGGCAGAGCTTCCGGCCCTGGAATCCGGCCTGCCCGGCGGGTTCCACCTGACCATCGCCTTCGACAGCACCGTCTATATCGAGGCATCGGTCCATGAGGTGTTCGAGACGATCATCATTGCCGTAGGGCTGGTGCTGGGCGTGGTGGTGCTGTTCCTGGGCTCGCTGCGGTCCAGCGCCATCGCGCTGGTGACCATTCCGCTGTCGCTGCTTGGCACGCTGGGCATGATGGCGGCGCTGGATTTCAGCATCAACACCCTGACCCTGATGGCGGTGGTGCTGGCGATCGGCCTGGTGGTCGACGATGCCATCGTCGAGATCGAGAATGTTCAGCGCCATGTCGATGACGGGCTGGACCCGTTCACGGCATCCTTCCTTGGCAGCCGCGAGATCGGCTTCGCCGTGATCGCGACCACCCTGACGCTGGCGGCGGTGTTCGCGCCGATCGGGCTCGTCGGCGGCCAGATCGGCATGCTGTTCCGGGAATTCGCCTTCACGCTGGCGGGCGCGGTGCTGGTGTCGGGCTTCATCGCCCGGACATTGTCGCCGATGATGTGCGCGCGCCTGATCGGCACCCGATCGGAGCGCGGCTATGCCCGGCGGGTGGAACGGTTGAGCGAGCGGGTGGCCGCGGCCTATGGCCGGCTGCTGGGCTGGCTGCTGCATCATCGCTGGATCATCGTTCTGGCGGTCGTCGGCGCGCTGGCCTTCGGCTATGGTCAGGCCGGCCGGCTGGGGTTCGCCTTCGCGCCGACCGAGGATCAGGGCTATATCCTGTTCGACATCGAGGCGCGCGGCACATCGACCCTGTCCCATCTTGAAGATCAGGTGGCCGGGCTGGAGTCCATCCTGCGCGGCGTGCCCGAAGCGACCGGCGCGCTGACATTGCTCGGCAGCCCCAGCCCGTCGAAGGCCAATGCCTATCTGCTGCTGAAGCCATGGGACCAGCGCCAGCGCAGCGCATTGGAAATCGGCGACGCACTGAAACCACAGTTGGCGGCGCTGCCCGGTCTGCGGGTCAATGTGTTGCAGGTGAGCCCGCTTGGCGGCGGCGGCAGTTCGCGGCCGATCCAGTTGATGATCACCACCACCGGCGACTATCAGGATCTGGCGGCGGCGATGGACCGGCTGGTGGAACGAGCGCGCGCCGTGCCGTCGATCGCCGACCCGGCATCCAGCCTGCAGCTTGAACGGCCCGAACTGCGGGTGACGCTGGATCGCGACGGCGCCGGAGAACAGGGTGTGACCGCGACGGCCCTGGGCGACACCCTGCAGGCGGCGCTGGGCGGCAATCCGGTCTCGACCTTCTCGAACCGCGGCGAGCTGTACAAGGTGATCATCGACCTGCCGCCGGAATGGCGCGGATCGATCGACACGATCAACACCCTGGAAGTCCGCGGCAAAAGTGCCGACCCGCTGCCGCTGCGCGACTTCGTGCAGGTGACGCGCGGCGTCGGCGCCGACATGCTGGAGCATACCGACGGGCTGCGGTCCGCCACCTTCACGGCCGGCGTCGCGCCTGGTCATACGGCGGCCGAGGCCTTCGCGGCGCTGCTGCCCCTGACCACACAGGCGCTGGATCCGGGCATGAAGCCGGTGCTGGGCGGTGATGCCGCCAAAGCCGGGGCCGAGAGCGGATCGGCGGGCACGGTGCTGCTGCTGGCGCTGGTGTTCATCTATTTTATGCTGAGCGCGCAGTTCGAAAGCTTTCGCGACCCGGCGATCGTGCTGGCGGTGGCGCCGCTGGCGGTGGCGGGCGCCATCGTCACGCTGGCCGAAACCGGCGGCGGGTTGAACATCTACAGCTTCATCGGCTTCGTCACACTGATCGGACTGATCGCCAAACACGGCATCCTGATCACCGAATTCGCCAACCAGTTGCGCGATGCCGGCCGTGACCGGACCGAGGCGGTGGTGGAGGCGGCCACCACGCGCCTGCGTCCGATCATCATGACCACGATCGCCACGGTGCTGGGCGCTGTGCCGCTGGCGATCGCCAGCGGCGCCGGTGCCGGCGGCCGCACGCAGTTGGGCTGGGTGATCGTCGGCGGTATGACATTCGGCACCATCGTGTCACTGTTCGTCATTCCGGCCGTCTATACACTCTTATCGCGGAAGGTGAGGCGGCCGCTGGTCGAGCCGCCACCACCCGACGCCCTGCTTCATCAGCGGCTGAAGGATGCGCCACAGCCATGATGCTTCGCCAGCGGACCCGCCCGTCACCACCGGGAAATCCATTGGCGTTTCTCCGGAAGGATGGCACGCTCTGCATGGGCTTTCGGTGCACTGGTTGCCGGCAATCCGGCAGCGGTGGCGGCGCCCACCCATGACGGGTCACCTGACGGTTTTTCCTTCCGACCCCATGACCGCTCCCGGCAGAGTCCGGGCCCCAGAATGAGGACAAGATCGATGACCACTGCTGCCGAAATGACGGCCGAACCCGTCGACACCATTGATCCGGCCACCGATCCGGCCGTGCGGGCCGATGACGCCCGCGCGCTGGTCAAGCGCTTCTCGCTGTGGTCGGCCGGCGCCGGCCTGCTGCCGTTCCCGGTTCTCGACATGGCGTTGATGACCGGCGTTCAGGTGAAGATGATCTATCATCTGTCGAAGTTGTATGACATTCCGTTCAGCGAGAACCGCGCCAAAGCGGTCGTGGGCTCGCTGGTCAGCACTGTCGTCCCCGGCGGCGCCGCGATGGGCGTGGTCGGCTCGGTCGGCAGCCTGGTCAAGTCGATCCCGGTGGTTGGCACCCTGGTGGGTCTGGTCGTCACCCCCGCCGTTGGCTATGCGGTCACCTATGCGGTCGGCCGGGTGTTCATGCAGCATTTCGAGACCGGCGGCACCCTGCTGAACTTCAAGCCCGAAGAAATGCGCGAGCATTTCAAGGCCGAGTTCGAGGCTGCCAAGGCCAATGCGCCGGCGAGCACCGAGGCTGCGAAGGCCGAGGCGGCAGGCACCGGGGCCCCGACGACCGAGACCACGAAGACCGGCGACACCACCACGACCACCAAGACCTCGACCAAGACCGCCTGAACAGGCGTTCCGGTTACGGAGACGATGAAGCCATCCGACGCGACCTCAGGGGCGCGCCGGATGGCGTTCGTCCATGTTCCGCCGCCATCCTGATCCACTGACACCTGATGCCCCGGGAGGGCACCGCTTCATGTCGTCTGCCATCGGTCTGGTCCTGCCGACCATTTATGTCGTCATGTCGATCATGGTCGGGCTGTGCTCCATCGGCCGGAAGCCCGGTTTCGTGGTCTCGTTCCTGCTGTCGTTGCTGATCACGCCGTTCGTGATGCTGCTGATATTGTACGTCACACGTCCGCGTGAGCCCGCACTGCCGCCGCGGCCGGCGAAGACCAAGCGCCGCTGATGGTGATGTCTGCCTGTCTGGCGAATCTTGCCCGTGCCGTTCCATACGGTGGCCCCGTCGTCGGCCATTCGTCGGCATGCGGTTCCCGTTTTATCGACCAGAAGACCGAGACCGCCCGGTGACGATGCCCCTGATCGATCTCATCCGTCGCGAGATGACGACCAAGCCGATGACCATGCTGGTCATCGCGGCCCTCGCCGGTGTGAGCAACGCCCTGGTGATGGCGATCATCAACACCTCATCCAGTCTTGCCGACGAGAAGGTCGACCTGCGGACGGTGGCGTTGTTCGGCATCGTGGTGGCGATCTATATCCTCAGCCAGCGTCGGATGATGCAGATCACGGCGATCGAGGTCGAGGAGATCATTCACCGTCTGCGTCGCGGCCTGATCGAGACCGTCGCCCGGTCGGATCTGCTGCCACTGGAACAGATCGGCCGCAGCAATATTCTGGCCGGCCTGATCCGCGACACCCAGACGATTTCACAGGCCGCGAACATTCTGGTGATCGCCGCCCAGTCGGTGATCCTGATCGCGCTGGCGATGATCTATATCCTGATCACCGACCGCACGGCCTTCTGGTTGAGCACCGGCTTCATCGCCATCGCGGTGTTTCTGGTCGTCCGGCGGCTGATCGATCTGCGCAACAAATATCCGATGGCGATGGGCAAGGAGAACCTTGTCTTCCAGAGCATGCGCGATGTGCTTGACGGCTTCAAAGAGGTCAAGCTTTCCGCGGCGCGTCGTGATGCGCTTCTTGAAGATATGGTTGTGGTCTCGGAACTGGCCCGTGATGCCAAGGCCGATCTTCAGGTCAAATCAGGCAACGAGTTCGTCTTCGGCCAGACGATGATCTTCCTGTTGCTGGGCGTCGTGGTGTTTCTGGTGCCCAGCATCGGCGATACCAAACCCGAGGCGGTGGTGCAGACCGCCACGGCGATCCTGTTCATCGTGGGGCCGCTGGGCATGGTGATCCAGGCGGTGCCGGTTCTGGCCATGGCCAATGCCGCCGCCGACAATCTGTCGCGCATGGACCAGACGCTGCGGGAAATCGCGGCGGCATCCGCGACCGCCACCACGACCGCCGTGACACCCCTGACGCAGTTCGACGAGATCCGTTTCGACGGCATCACCTTCGCCTATGCCCCGGTGGGCGGCGTGGCATTCGGGGTGGGGCCGTTCGATCTGACGGTGCGCCAGGGCGAGACGATCTTCATCACCGGCGGCAATGGATCAGGCAAATCGACCCTGGTGCGGCTGCTGGTGGGCCTGTACTACCCCGACCGAGGCATGTTGCGGCTGAACGGGCAGGTGGTCGACCGCCATTTCTATGACAGCTATCGCTCGCTGTTTTCGGTCATCTACGCCGATTATCACCTGTTCCGGCGGCTCTATGGCATCACCCCCCCCTCGGCCGAGGAGTTCCAGGCGTTGGTGACGCTGATGGAAATGGGCGGCAAGGTGGCCCTGGACAAGGACGTGTTCGACACCATCGATCTGTCGAGCGGCCAGCGTAAACGCCTGGCATTGATGGTGTCGATGATCGAGGACAGGCCGATCCTGGTGCTGGATGAATGGGCGGCCGATCAGGATCCCCAGTTCCGGCGCAAGTTTTATCGGGAATTGCTGCCGCTGTTGAAGGCGCGCGGCAAGACGGTGATCGCCATCACCCATGACGACCGCTATTTCGACGTGGCCGACCGCCGCATCGCGATGGAAGAGGGCCGGGTCGTGGCGATCGTCGAACGTGAAGCCGCCACGGGCGGGGAGGATGTGGAATGACGGTCGCGGATATGGCGGGCAGCGACGAGCCGGGGTTCTTCGGCCGGATCGGCGCCTGGTTCTGGCGCCATATATGGTCGATCACGATCACCGTGCTGGTGCTGCTGGCGGCGATCATCCTGCTGTGGCCAATGGTCTTCATCACCGTGCCGGCGGGCCATGCCGGCGTGGTCTGGTACCGGTTCGGCGGCACGAATGTCGACGAGACCCGCGGCGAGGGCCTGCAGTTCATCTGGCCCTGGGACCGTCTGGAAATCTACGATGTCCGCTTCCAGACCGTGACCCAGACTTATGATGCCATCACCGCCGATGGTCTGACCGTCGGCACCACGATTTCGTTCCGCTTTCGGCTGGACGAGAAGTATGTCGGCATCCTGCACAAGAATGTCGGCCCGGATTACCTGTACAAGATCATCATCCCCGAGGTCGGGTCGGTGACCCGCGCGCGGATTTCGCAGTATACCGCCGAAGATTTCTATTCGAACCTGCGCACCATCGTACAGACCGAGATCTATGAGGGCGTGAAGACCAATTTCCTGCGGGGCAGTTCCTATAGCGCCGAGGGCGTTGACCTGATCGAGCTGGAGGATGTTCTGATCAAGGCCATTCACCTGCCCGATCGGGTGGCGCAGGCGATCGAGCGCAAGGTCGAACAGTATCAGCGGCAGTTGGAATATGATTTCCGTCTGGCCAGCGAGCAGAAGGAAGCCGAGCGCAAGCGGATCGAAGGCGAAGGCATCCGGATGCTGTTCGATCAGGTGGGCGATGCCCAGATCCCGGATTACCTGACCTGGCTCGGCATCAATGCCACCGTTCAACTGGCCCAGTCGCGCAACGGCAAGATGGTGATCATCGGTAACAAGGACAGTGGCGGCATGCCGCTGATTCTGGGCGGGATCGACAGTGGCGGATCGCAGGCGGTGTCGACGCTGGAGCGCGATCGCGCCGGCAATCCGCTGATTGCCGGCGACAACAACGTCGGCACGGTTGCGATCGACCCGCTGGGCACCGGCATCAACGGCCATGATGCCGCCGATGCGACCGGTGTGACCATCGACACGGCCGGTACCGCCGGCCCGCCATCGAGTGGTGACGGCACCGCTCCGCGTACCCATGGTGGGCGCATGGACACGGGCGAGAGCGAAGCGATCATCGAGGGGCGCGTGCCCGCGGCCGCGGCGGCCAATCCTCAGCGCGGCACGATACTGACGCCATCAGCCGCCGCGGCCCATGGCTTCGTGCCGGAGGCCGCCTATCCGCAGACCAGCAACAGCGGCATGATGGCCCAGCCGGGCATGGCGGCCGCGGCCATGGCCGGCCAGCCCGGCACCAGTGCTGCAGGCGGCGGCATGATGCCGCCGGGTTATGCCGAACATGGCCAGGCGCAGCCCGGCTATGGCCAGCCGGCCTATGGCGCGGCCGGCAGCCAGCAGCCGCCATCGGACCAGATGGGTCGCAGCATACTGCCCGGCCAGCCGATCACGGTCGATCAGGTGGCACGCTGGCTGGGCTGGGCCGAGGGTGGCGAGCTTGCCGGCGGCAATGGCCGGCAGGGCTTCGGCGCTTATGGCGTGGTTCCGGAAACCGCACCACGGACCGGCGCCGTCGGCGTCGCCGGCAGCGGCGGCTGATCACCTAAGGTCGTCGGGCAGGCCCGCCATCAGGCGGGCCACCACCGCAGCCGGATCACTGCCCAGATAGAAATGTCCGCCCGGGAATATGGCGCTGTCGAAGCGGGCGGTGGTGAAGCCCTGCCAGCCGGCAAGCGTTTCCGGCGCGGCATGTCTGTCGTCGATGCCGCCCATCGCCAGGATCGGGCAGGGCAGGGCCGACAGTTCGGCCGGCTTGGGTTCGTATTCGGCGACCATCCGGAAATCGGCCCGGAGTGTGGGCAGGAACACGGCCATCAGCGCCGGATCGGCCATCAGCGCCGCCGGAATGCCGTCATAGCGTTCCGACAGCGCCCGGGCGAAATCGTCGTCATCCATGCCCAGCAGGTCTTTCAGCGTGCTGCGGCTGCCGGGCGGTGTGCGTCCGGATACGGCAAGCAGGCGCGGGCCCTGTGACGGCGCGGTCTGGATCAGCCGGCGCGCCAGTTCATAGGCCAGCATCGCCCCCATGCTGTGGCCGAACAGCACCGTCGGCTTCGGGGTCAGAAGGCCGATCGCATCGGCGAGTGCGGCAACCACAGGCTGGACCCGATCGAGCGCCGGTTCACGAAACCGGCTTTCGCGCCCGGGCAGTTGTGCCACCAGCAATTCGACATCGCTGCCGGTCAGGGCATCCCAGGGACGGAAGCTCGACGCGCCGCCGCCGGCATGGGGAATGCAGATCAGCCGCCAGCGCGCCAGATCCCGGCCCGCGGGTCCGGTCAGCCAGCGCTGGCCGGCTGGCTGCACCCAACGATTGGCGGTTGCGTGCATGATCTGTCGCTCCCTCTATGCGCTGTGTCTGGCCACGCTATACCGCAGCACTGTCGGTCTGTCACCCGACGGTTGCGGTGTCGGTGTATCCTGTGGGCGAGGGGGCGGCCCTGTCGAACAGTCACAGCGACACGCGCCCCCGGCACATCGACCCTGTTGACCGGAGCACGCGCCGTATGCCCCATGATCTGCCGCTGATCACCACCATCGTTGCCGGCATCGGCCTTGCCTTCATCCTGGGCGCGATTGCGCATCGGCTGCGGGTGTCGCCGCTGGTCGGGTATCTGCTGGCGGGGGTTGTGATCGGGCCGGCGACGCCGGGCTATGTCGCCGACACCACCCTGGTGCCGCAACTGGCGGAGATCGGCGTGATCCTGCTGATGTTCGGCGTCGGGTTGCATTTTTCGGTCAAGGATCTGCTGGCGGTGCGGGCGATCGCCTTGCCCGGCGCCATCGCCCAGATGGGGCTGGCGACGACCATGGGCGTCGGGCTTGCCGTGGCACTCGGCTGGGGTGTCGGCGCCGGCCTGGTCTTCGGGCTGGCCCTGTCGGTGGCAAGCACGGTTGTGCTGCTGCGCGCGCTTCAGGATCGCCGGCTGGTCGAGACCGAGCGCGGCCGCATCGCCGTCGGCTGGCTGATCGTCGAGGATCTGGCGATGGTGCTGGTGCTGGTGCTGCTGCCGGCCTTTGCCGGCCTGCTCACCGAAGATCGTGGCGGGGCCGGCCTGCCTCTTGCGGATCTGGCCGCGACGGTGGCGGTAACGCTGGGCAAGGTCGCGGTGTTCGTCGCGGTGATGCTGCTGGCGGGACGGCGGATCGTACCGTGGATCCTGCACCAGATCGCCCATTCAGGATCGCGCGAACTGTTCCGGCTGTGCGTGCTGGCCCTGGCACTCGGCGTCGCCTATGCGGCATCGGAGCTGTTCGGCGCCTCATTCGCGCTGGGGGCGTTCTTTGCCGGGCTGGTGTTGAGCGAGTCGACGCTAAGCCACCGCGCGGCGGAAGAGACCCTGCCATTGCGCGATGCCTTCGCCGTGCTGTTCTTCGTCTCGGTCGGCATGCTGTTCGACCCCGCGATCATCGTCGACGACCCCGTGCCGGTGATCGGCGCGCTGGCAATCATCGTGTTCGGCAAGTCGATCGTGGCCTATCTGATCGTGCGGGCCTTCGGCCACAGCCGTGTGACCGCGTTGACGATTTCGGCCAGCCTGGCCCAGATCGGCGAGTTCTCGTTCATCCTGGTGGCATTGGGCGTGGCGGAAGGATTGATGCCGCCCGAGGGGCGCGATGTCGTGTTGGCGGGCGCGATCCTGTCGATTCTGATCAACCCGCTGCTGTTCCGGGCGATCGACGTCTGGACCGCGCGGACCGCGCCGGTGCTGCCGCCGCGCAGCATCGAGGATGCCCGCGACCTGCCGCCGGCCCCGACCCGGTTGTCGGGCCATGCCGTGGTTGTGGGCTATGGCCGGATCGGCCGGCGGATCTGTGCCGCCCTGGAAGCCGCCGGCGTGCCGTTCCTGGTGATCGAGGATCTGCCCGGGCGCACGGCCGATCTGGCGAGGCGGGGGATCGAGACTGTGCACGGCAATGCGGCAGCATCCGACATCCTGGCGGCAGCCAATATCGCCGGGGCCAGCCGGCTGTTCGTGATGATCTCGCGCAGTTTCGAGGCCGGGCAGGTGGTTGCCCAGGCGCTGGCCGCCAATCCGGGACTGTCGGTGGTGGCGCGGGCGGGCGATGACGACCATGCCGCCTATCTGCGCCGCCACGGCCCGGTCGAGGTGGTGAGCGATGCCGACGAGATCGCCCGCGGCATGCTCGACCGGTCGTTCAGGGTGTTGCCGGTGACTGAAGCCGGGCCGGTGTCATCGGCGTGATCCGCCAGTGCGGCGGCGGCAGGCCTGCCGGGCAGAGCAGTCCGGCTGCGAGATGCACGCCGTCATACTCCTGATGCATCAGGTGCCAGGCGAGGCCCTGGGCGAGCGGCGGGTCGCGGGCCTCGATATCCGGCAGCAGGTCCGGGCCGGGCCAGCCGGCAGGGAAACGGATGCTGAAGCCCGACAAGGCCTGTGACAGCCCGGCACCGGTGGTCTTGATCACGCTTTCCTTCAGCGTCCACAAGGTCAGGAAACGGCGGGCGCGGTCGGCGGCATCCGGCAGTGCCTCAAGGGCTGCCGCCTCATCCTCGGCGAAGAAACCACGGGCGATGCGGGCGTCGTAATCGCCCAGCCGGTCCGCCGCCTCGACATCCACGCCCAGATCGATCACGGCGGTTTCGGGGTCGGCGGTGACGGCGATCGCGACCATGCCCGCGGTGTGCGACAGATTGAAACGCAGCGCCGGGCGCCCGTCGACCGTCAGCGGCATCTGCGACGGCGCCAGATCGGGCTTGCCACGTGCGCCGGCGGTGAAGCGCAGGTCCATGGGCGCAAGCCCCAGCCGCCGGCCCAGCCATGCGCGGAGCAGGGCATGGGCGGCGATATAGATCCGGCGATGGCGGGCGAAGTGGAAGCGGGCGGCCCGCGCCCGCTCCTCGTCGTCCAGCCAGCCGGCCAAGACCGCCTCGCCATCGTCATCCAGCGCCGCCACACCCATCACGACCAGATCGATGACGGGTGCGGCGATGACGGGTGCGGCGATGACCGAGGCGGGCAGACCTCGGCCCTGATCAATGCTGGACATGACCCTGCGCACCTTCACGGGCCAGGTCGGCGTCGCTTGGGGCATCGATGATCGGCTTCATGTCGCGGCGGCTGATATAGGTATAGACGGTCGGGATCACGAACAGGGTGAAGAAGGTGCCGACCAGCAGACCACCCACGATCACCCAGCCGATATCCTGGCGGGATTCGGCACCGGCGCCGGTGGCGAGCGCCAGCGGCACCGTGCCCAGCACCATGGCGCCGGTGGTCATCAGGATCGGCCGCAGGCGCTGGACGGCGGCTTCGACGACGGCATCGCTGCGCGACAATCCCTCGCGCCGGATCTGGTTCGAGAACTCGACGATCAGGATGCCGTGTTTGGTGATCAGCCCGATCAGGGTGACCACACCGACCTGACTGTAGATGTTGAAGGTGCCGCCCGACAGATACAGCGCCAGCAGGCCGCCGGTGATCGACAGGGGCACGGTCAGCATGATGATGAACGGATCGCGCCAGCTTTCGAACTGCGCCGCCAGCACCAGAAAGATGAAGCCGAGCGCCAGCACGAAGGTGATGACAAGGCTGGAGGCGCTGTCGCGGAACTCGCGGCTCTGGCCCGACAGGTCGGTGGTGGCGCGGCCGCCCAGTTCGTCCCGCGCGATATCGTTCAGATAAGCCAGGGCCTCGCCCAGCGCATAGCCGGGCGCGAGATTGGCGTCGAGGGTGACCGCGCGCAACTGGTTGAAGTGGTTCAGCGCCTGCGGCGCCACGGTTTCGGTCACCGTCACCAGATTGGACAACTGCACCATCTCGCCGGCGGCCGAACGGACATAGATATTGGTCAGGTCCGACGGCGTCGCGCGATAGCGGTCGTCCAGGCGGACGATCACGTCGTACTGATCGCCATCCAGCTTGAAGCGGGTGATCTGGCGGCCGCCAAGGGCGGTCTCCAGCGTCCGGCCGATGACATCGACGCCGATGCCCAGATCGGCCGCCTTGGCGCGGTCGACCGAGACCGATAGCTGCGGGCGGTTCAGCTTCAGATTGGTCTCGATGTTCTGAAGGCCGGGGTTCTCGCGCGCCTTGGCGACGATCCGGTCGACCAGTTCCCCCAGTTCCTGATAGGGCATCGACGACTGAACCACGAATTGGACCGGCTTTTCGCCGATTTCCTGACCGAGCGGTGCGGGCGGGATCGGGAAGGCGAGCACGCCCGGCAGGCCACCGAACATGGCGGGCCCCACCGATTCGGCGATCG
This sequence comes from Tistrella arctica, assembly GCF_039630945.1. NCBI lineage: Bacteria > Pseudomonadati > Pseudomonadota > Alphaproteobacteria > Geminicoccales > Geminicoccaceae > Tistrella > Tistrella arctica. Next base: position 48,908 of record NZ_JBBKTV010000005.1, on the reverse strand, counting down.
CGGCGGCGCTGCGGCTTCGCTCGTCCCAGGTCTGCAGCTTCACGAAGCTGATGCCCTGGGATTTCAGCGGGAAGCCCGCGACCACGAAATAGGTCTCGGCTTCCGGAATGCCGGCATAGATGCCTTCCAGCCCGCGGGCATAGCGCTCCGTATAGTCGAGCGTGGCGCCCTCGGGGCCGACCAGGAAGCCGATCAGGAAGCCCTGATCCTCGTAAGGCGCCAGTTCCTCGGGCAAGGCTTTCAGCAGAAAGAAACTGCCGCTGGCGACGCCCAGCCCGATCAGCAGGATCAGCGGCCGCACTTTTAGCGCGCCGCGCAATGTGGCGCGATAGCCGCGGGTCAGCGCGTTCAGCGCGCCTTCGATGACGCGATAGAACAGGCCGTGGCTGGTCTGATGCTTCAGCAGCAGGCCGCACATCATCGGCGTCAGGGTCAGCGCGATGAAGCCGGAAATCAGCACGGCGCCGGCCAGCGTCAGGGCGAATTCGGTGAACAGCCGGCCGGTGGTGCCGGTCTGGAAGGCGATCGGCAGATACACGGCCGCCAGTGTGATCGTCATCGCGATCACCGCGAAGGCGATTTCGCGACTGCCCTTGAAGGCCGCCCGCATCGGCGACATGCCGGCCTCGATGTGGCGGAAGATGTTCTCCAGCATCACGATCGCGTCGTCGACCACCAGGCCGATGGCCAGCACCAGCGACAGCAGGGTCAGCGTGTTGATGGTGAAGCCCAGCAGATACATGATGAAGAAGGCGCCGATCAGCGACACCGGAATGGTGACCAGCGGCACCAGCGTGGCGCGGAACGACCTGAGAAACAGGAAGATGATCGCGACCACCAGCACCACGGCTTCGATGATGGTGGAATAGACGTTGTCGATCGATGCCTGAATGAAGACCGAGCTGTCATAGGCAATGTCGACCTTCATGCCCTCGGGCAGGTTGTCGACGATCAGCGGGATGCGCTCGCGGACGGCGGCCGACACGTCGAGCGGGTTGGCGGTGGCCTGCTTGACCACACCCATCGCGACCGCCGGCTGGCCGTTGAACCGGGCGGCGGAATCCTCGCTTTCGGCACCGATGAAGGCCTGACCCACATCCGACAACAGCACCTGATGGCCCTGGCGTTCGGCCAGCACGATGTTGTTGAACTGTTCGGGGCGTGCCAGATCGGTTTCCGACAGCACGGTGAATTCGCGCTCGGCGCTCTCGATCGTGCCGGCCGGGATCTCGACATTCTGGGCGGCCAGTGCCGCCTCGATCTCCTGAAGGGTCAGGCCATAGCCGGCCACCCGGATCGGATCCAGGGCGATGCGCATGGAATAGCGGCGCTCGCCAAAGATCATCACCTGCGAGACGCCGGTCAGGATCTGGAGCTGGTCCTTCACATAGCGGTCGGCATAGTCCGACAGTTCCAGCGGCGAATGCCGGTCGGACGAGAATGCCAGATAGATGATCGGCTGGGCGTCGGCCTCGACCTTCTCGATGATCGGCTCGTCGATCTCGTCGGGCAACTGGCCACGCACCCGGGCCACGCGGTCGCGGACATCGGCCGCCGCGTCGCTGGGGTCGCGGTCGAGCTTGAAGCGCAGGGTGATCTGGCTCTGCTGCTGGCGGCTGACCGAGGTGATGTAGTCGATTCCCTCGATGCCCGACAGGCTGTCTTCCAGCACCTGGGTGATCTGGCTTTCCATGATCTGAGCGCTGGCGCCCGGATACACGGTTTCCACATTCACCACCGGCGGGTCGATATTGGGATATTCGCGCACCGACAAGCGGTCGTAGGCGACCAGACCCAGCAGCAGGACGACGAAACTCAGCACGGTCGCGAAGACCGGACGCTGGATGCAGATATCTGATAGCTTCACGGGTGCGTCCTCGTCTGCGCGTCAGCCGCCGGCCGCGGCATTGCCGCCGGCCGGGGTGGCACCATCATCCGCCGGTGCCGCCGGCGTGGCGCCGCCCGCGGGCGCGGCATCCTGGCGCGCGAACGGGTCGGAGCCGCCGGGCAGCGGCGTCACCGGCATACCGGGGCCGATCTTGATCTGGCCGGCGCTGATCACCAGGTCGCCATTCTCAAGACCCTCGGTGACGCCGACCTCGCCCACCCGGCGCGCGCCGATGGTGACCGGCTGCGGCACGGCCTTGCCGTCGACGATCTTGTAGACGAACGGCCCGTTGCGATCGGGCACGATCGCCTGTTCGGGAATGATCACCGCGTTACCGATCTCGTTCAGGACCGCGCTGATGCGGGCGAACATGCCGGGCTTCAGGCGGGTATCGGGATTGGGGATCTCGGCATGGATCGCAAGACTGCGACCGCCCGCATCGAGCCGCGGGTCGATGGCGGTGATGGTGGCGGTGAAGCGTTCCGCCGGGAAGGCATCGACTTCGACGATGACCGTCTCTCCCGGCTTGACCACGCCGGCGAAGCGCTCAGGCAGCCGGAAGCTGACCCGGATCGGGTCCAGCCGGTCGAGGGTGGTGAGGGTCTGGCCCGCCGAGATATAGGCGCCAAGGTCGACGGTGCGGAAGCCGGCGACGCCGCTGAACGGCGCGGTGATGGTGGTCTTGTCGAGCCGCACCTGGGCGGACGCAACCTGGGCCTGTGACAGTTGAAGGGCGGCCACCGCCTCGTCGAGTGCACGGCCGGTGCCGGCACCGCGCCTGGCCAGATCGCGCGCTCGCTCGGCATTGCGGCGGTTCGATTCGATCGAGGCCCGGGCTTCGGCCAGTTCGGCGCGCGCGATCGCGTCGTCGAGCTTGAACAACACGTCGCCTTCGCTGACCCGCGCGCCGTCCTTGACCGAAATGGCCGACAGCCTGCCGGCAACTTCCGACGCCACGTCGATCGACTGCACCGCTTCCAGTGTGCCGGCGACCATGATGGTTTCGGCAAAGGGCTCGGCCCGCGCCTTGACCGCTTCGACCGGCATGCCGCCGCCGGCACCCTGGGCCAGAGCATTGCCGCCGCATAGCGCGGTGCCGGCCAGCAGCACGACGGCCGACAAGGCATGACGGATCGCCAGACGCTGCGTGCGGATCGTGGAGCGGCGGTTTCTGTCGGCGGGGGACTGCTGAGCGATCATGCGGTTCTGGTCCTGGCTCGTTGAAATCCCGCCGCCGAACCGTCTGACGGAACGGCGGCCGGTTCGTGGTCACGGGCAGCGCGAAGCGGGCTGATGTATTGTTCATCCGGACAGCGAAATAGCGTCCGCGGCGGCACGGATCGCCTCTTTCATCCGGCTGGCGAGTGATTATGTTAGAAGACGAGCGCGACGTCGCCCGGAAATCAGGGGCCGACCGACCGGCCGGTTCCATGACGTATCCGATTTGTTCGCGAGCGTCGCATGCAAGCCACAGAGGGGAGACCCTGCCCATGCCCATGGCGGCGATGAGCATTACCGATGCGGCGGCCGACCGGCTGCGCAGCCTGATGGCCGACAAGGATGGTGTGGTCGGGATCCGCGTCGGCGTGAAGACCGCCGGCTGCTCCGGCCTTGCCTATACCATGGAGATGGCCGAGCAGGTGAATAAGCACGACGAGGTGGTCGAGGACAAGGGTGTGCGCATCCTGATCGAGCCCAAGGCCGTGTTGTTCCTGATCGGCTCCGAGATGGATTGGGAAGAGGACAAGCTTCAGGCCGGTTTCGTCTTCCGGAATCCGAACGAGAAGGGCCGCTGCGGCTGTGGCGAGTCGTTTCACGTCTGACCGCCACACCGCCGGCCATGCCTCGATGCTGGTCCGCCGCCTGCAAAGCGCGCTCCCTGGCCTGGGCGCGCTTTGTCGTATCGGATATCCGCTGCGGTTGCATCCTTACGCCGATATTGACTATAAGTTGATTGGCGATGGGCGTTGCCATCTCCCACGGGGAGTGGACGGTGCCGGTGGCGGGGGATTTGAGAGTTCGCGCTTGCCCCCGACCGCGGAATGCGGTTCAAGAAACGCGAGCGAGCGCGCCGCCGCGACCGGGAGACCGGGCGGCAGCCACGAGGGACGAGAGAAAAAACGCCATGCCCAAGATCACCTTCATCGAGCGTGACGGCAACCGCCGTGAGGTCGAGGCGCCCGTGGGCCTTTCGATCCTTGAGATCGCGCATCGCAACAGCATCGACATCGAAGGCGCGTGCGAGGGGTCGCTGGCCTGTTCCACCTGCCATGTGATCGTTGCGGCTGAGGATTTCGAACGCTTGCCCGAGGCCGCCGAGGAAGAGGAAGACATGCTCGACCTCGCCTGGGGCCTGACCAAGACCTCGCGTCTCGGCTGCCAGATCATCATCACCGAAGAGCTGGACGGCCTGACCGTCGCGCTGCCGACCGAAGTGCACAACGCGCTGATCGACTGATCGGCCGCCAATGGCGCTGCCGGCGGGGTTCCGCCAGCCGCCATTGGCTGTGGCACGGTTCGGGCCGGGACGGCTGATCGGGCCGGACCGACTGATGATGAAGCGCCGTCGGCCGGTATCGGCTGGCGGCGTTTTGTCGTGGTGATGGCCCCTCGTCTGGCCAAGCCGCGGCGGGTCGGGTAACGTGACGCCGGATTTTCACCTGCCCCTGGCTTCCGAGGAGACGCCCGCATGCTCGACGATCTGGCACCCGGACATGGCCTGTTTGCCGAAGACGGCCTGGTGGCGGCGCTGCGGTCTCGCAGCCGTGCCGGATGGGAGGCCTATATCGCCCATGACTTCGTGCGTGGCCTGGGGCGTGGCGATCTGCCGCGCGCGGCGTTCCGGCATTATCTGATCCAGGATTACCTGTTCCTGATCCAGTTCGCGCGCGCCTATGCGCTCGCGGCTTTCAAGGCCGAGACGCTCGACGACATGCGGGCTGCCGCCGAAACCCTGCGCGGCCTGACCGACACCGAGATGAAGCTGCATGTCCGTACCTGTGCGGCCTGGGGCCTGACCGAAGCTGACATGGCGGCCACGCCCGAAGACCTGCCGACGGTTGCCTATACCCGTTTCGTGATCGATACCGGCCTGAAGGGCGATCTGCTGGACCTGCTGGTGGCCTTGAGCCCCTGCGTGGTCGGCTATGGCGAGATCGGCCACCGGTTGAAGGCGGAAGCGGCCGGGCTGCCCGTGGGCGACCCCTATCGCGACTGGATCGATGCCTATGCCGGTGACGACTATGCCGGCATCGTGCGGGTGGCCTCAGACCAGATCGACCGGGTCTGGCGGCAGCGCGGCGGCGAGGCCCGCCTGCCGGCGCTGACTGGTCTGTTCGCGGCCGCGACCCGGCTGGAAGCCGCTTTCTGGCAGATGGGGCTGGATGCCGGCCGGTCCGCCACCGATATCTGATCTCTGGTTCCGGCCCTCCATCATCGAAGGACGCTCGTCTCATGAACAGCCTCGGTCTCGACAAGCCCGCCGCCGCGACGCGGGTGGTGGTCGCCATGTCGGGTGGCGTCGACAGCTCTGTGACGGCGGCGATGCTGAAGGCCGAAGGTTATGACGTCGTCGGCGTCACCTTGCAGCTTTATGATCATGGCATGGCGGTGGAGAAGGCCGGGGCATGCTGCGCCGGTCGTGACATCCGCGACGCCCGCGCGGTCGCCGACCGGCTGGGCATCCCGCATTACGTGCTGGATTACGAGGCGCGCTTCCGCGCGGCGGTGATTGATGATTTTGCCGCAAGCTACCTGGCCGGCGACACGCCGGTGCCCTGCATACGCTGCAATGAGCGGGTGAAGTTCCGGGATCTGCTCGATACCGCGCTCGATCTGGATGCCGATCTGCTGGTGACCGGCCATTATGCCCGCAACGGCATCGGCGCCGATGGCGGACCGGCCCTGCTGCGCGGCCGCGATCCGGCCCGCGACCAGAGCTATTTCCTGTTCGCGCTGACCAAGGAGCGGCTGGGCCGGTTGCGGTTTCCGCTGGGCGATATGGAAAAGCCCAAGGTGCGGGCGATGGCCGCGGAATTCGGGCTGGTCGTGGCGTCCAAGCCCGACAGCCAGGATATCTGCTTCGTGCCCTCCGGCCGCTATGCCGAAACCGTCCGCAAGCTGGCACCGATGGCCGATGCGCCCGGCGAGATCATCCATGCCAAGACCGGCGAGGTGCTGGGCGGGCATGAGGGCGTGTATCGCTACACCATCGGTCAGCGGCGCGGGCTGAAGCTGGACCGTGGCGGCCCCGAGCCGCTCTATGTGCTGAAGCTGGATGCCGTGCGCCGGCGGGTGATCGTGGGGCCGGGGCATCTGCTGGGGCGCCGGACAGTGTCGGTTGATCGGGTTCACTGGCTGGGCGAGGGGGCGGCACCGCCGGCTGGCGGCCTGCGTATCGATGCCCGCATCCGCTCCACCGGCGATCCGGTGCCGGCCACATTGCGGCTGATCGATCCGCCGGCCGCCGATGCGGAGGATGGCCGACTGCCGCGTGCGGAGGTGGTGTTCGATGATCCGCAGCGCGCGGTGGCCAGCGGACAGGCCTGCGTGTTCTATGACGGCGACCGGGTGCTGGGCGGCGGCTGGATCACAGACATGGCGGCGGCCTGACCCGAACCGCGCCAAAGCGACCTGGTGGTCGACAGCCGTTGCCCGAGGCGTGATCGGCGGGGCCGGTGGTGGGGCGGCGGCCTGCTATAAGGCGGTGAGCAATGCGCGCTCTGTCCGCCGCTTCCTTTGCCGCATCGGGATACCCGCCCCCATGAAGAAATTATTCGCCCTTCTGATCCTGCTGGCCGTGCCTCTGGTGCTGGCGGCCTGTACCAGCATGTCCCCCGACGAATGCAAGGTCGCCGACTGGAACCGTACCGGCTATACCGATGGTGCCGCCGGTGAGGACCAGCGGAGTTCGCTTGCGGCCTATGCCAGCGATTGCGCGGAGGCGGGGGTGCGGCCCGATACCATCGCCTATCGGGCCGGCTGGGATGCCGGCATCGCCACCTATTGCACGGCGGCCACGGGCTGGCGCGAGGGGGTCGAGGGGCGGACGTGGAAAGAGGATGCCTGCCGTGGGCAGCGCGGCGACAGCGCCTTCTCACAGGCGCTGAACGACGGTTTGAAGGTCAACAAGACCAACCGCGAGATCCAGAGCATGGACACGAAGATCCAGGATCTGGAACAGAAGCTGCAGAAGACCCAGAAAGACATCGAGCGCCGCAGCCTGCGCGACCAGATCCGCGCGCTCGACCGCCAGCAGGCGAGCCTGCGCGACGTGCTGCGCCGCCAGGAATCGCTGCGGCCGTAAGGCCAGCAGATGATCCTTATCAAAGGGGCGCATGACGTATCTGTCATGCGCCCCTCTCGTCGTTTGGTCATGCGGCCGGTGGCCGCCGCGGCTTCAGCCGCCGGAGCAGTGGCCACAGGATGAAGCCGAGTGTCGCCAGCGCGATCACCGCCGACAGCGGATGGCTGATCAGCGACATCGGGTCGCCACGCCCGATCAGCAGCGCGCGTCGCACCCCCTGTTCGGCCATCGGCCCCAGAATCAGGCCCAGCACGATCGGCGCCAGCGGCACGTCCAGCTTTTCAAGCAGATAACCGGCAAGCCCCGCCCCGAACATCAGCCACAGATCGACCAGCCGGCCATTGATGACATAGACGCCGACCGCCATCAGCACCAGGATCGTCGGCACCAGCATCACCCCCGGCAGGCGTTGAACCTGCGCGAAGACGCGTGTTGCCGCGGCGCCGCCGACCGCCAGGATCAGCAGCGAGGTCACCAGCATCTGCACCATGAAACCGCCGACCAGATCGGGTGCCTGGCTGAACAGCTGCGGGCCGGGCTGAAGGCCGTGGATCAGCAGCGCGCCCAGCACCAGCGCCGCCACCACATTGCCCGGAATGCCCAGGGTCAGGGCCGGGATCATCGATGCGGCATTGTCGGCATTGTTGCCGCATTCGGCCGCGGCGACGCCGGCGGGGTTGCCCTTGCCGAAGCTGTCGGGATCGGGCGCGCGGTTCTTCGCGGCGTTATACGACAGGAAGGCCGCGATATTGCCGCCGGCACCGGGCAGGATACCGACCCCGATGCCGATCAATGACGAGCGGATCCAGGTGGGCACCAGCGACACGACATCCGCCCGGGTCAGCCGGACGCGTCCCAGGCGCAGCGCGCTGGCGGGCAGCCCTTTCAGATCGGCGGCTTCCGCCAGTTGCAGTACCGGCGGCAGGGCATAGAGGCCGACCAGGATCACGATCAGATCCAGCCCACCCAGCAACCAGGGCTGATCGAAGGTGAAGCGTGGCGTGCCCGACAACTGGTCGAGCCCGACGGTGCCGAGCAGCAGCCCAAGCACTGAGGCGATCAGCCCTTTCAGCGGATCGCGGCCGACCATGACCCCGATCGACGCCATGCCGAACATCGCCACCCAGAAATATTCCGCCGGCCCGAAATAGAGCGTGCCGCGGGCGAGCAGCGGCCCCAGCGTCATCAGCGCCAGCGCCGAGGCGGTGCCGCCGATCGCCGACGACCAGCAGGCGATCTTGAGCGCCTTGGCGGCCTCGCCCCTCTGGGCCATCGGATAGCCGTCGAAGGTGGTGGCGATGGCCGCGGGCGTGCCGGGGATGCGCAGCAGGATCGCCGGAATGGCCCCGCCATACATCGAGCCGTTATAGATGCCGGCGACCATGCCGAGCGCCACCAGCGGGTCCATGGAATAGGTGAGCGGCAGCAGCAGGGCAATCGCCATCACCGGGTTCAGGCCGGGCAGGGCGCCGATGAAGACGCCGAGCAGCGAGGCGCCGAGCATGGCTGACATCGTGTCGGGCGCGAACACCCCCGACAGGATCTGAAGGATGATATCCATGGGGAACGGGTGTCCAGGGGCTGGCCGGCCTCAGCCGGGACGGAACCAGATTTCGGGCGGCAGCGGCTTGTTCAGCACCAGCGTGAACACCAGCCAGACGGTGCCGATGAAGATGATGGCGCCCAGGCCCAGCAGGGCCGGTCGGCGCAGGCCGAGTGCCGCCGGCATCGCCGCCACCGCCACCGCCGATGCGGTGTAGAAGCCGAGCGCCGGTATCAGCGCCAGATAGATCGCGGCCATCACCGCGGTGCCGGCCAGACGGACGGCGTGGACGGCGAGCGGCCGGGCGCGGTTGCCGGACTGTCTGAGCGCGCGCGCCACAAGGGCCAGCCCCAGCACTGCCAGCACCGCGCCCAGCACCAGCGGATAGCTGCCCGAGGCGCCACGATAGCCGGTGGCTTCATGGGCCGCGAACCCGCCGAGGGCGGCGAGGACGAGGCCGAGAACGACGTCCTGCCGCCGCTCCATCTCAGTTCCCCAGGCCCAGAGCCTTGGCCGCCCGGGCGAGGCCGTCATATTCCTCGGCAAGCCGCCGCGCCAGCGCGTCGCCGGTGATGACATTCGGCGTCTCGCCGCGCGTGGCCAGGAACTCCACATACTCAGGCGTATTCACGGCCGCACGGATCGCGGTGGTCAGCGTCTCCACCTGCGCCGGGTCCATGTCTTTGGGGCCCAGAATCGCCCGCCAGAGCAGGGTTTCCTCAGACCCGAGCCCAAGCTCGGCCAGGCCTGCCGCATCGGGCAGGGCCGCGACGGGGGCGGCCGAGGTGACGATCAGGCATTTGGCCTCGCCCGACTGCACATAGGGGATGACCGGCGAGATCGAGCCGCCATAGATGTCGATATGGCCGCCCAGGAAATTCTGCAGGGTTTCACCGGCACCACCGAAGGGGATGGCCACCGCCTTGACGCCCTTGGCCTGAAAGATTCGTTCGGCGGCAAGCTGCATGGTGCCGCCGATACCGTCATTGCCATAGGTGTATTTGTCGGGGTTGGCCTTGAGTTCATCAAGGAAGGCCTGGCCGGTGGCGGCGGGAAAATCGGCTTTCACGCACAGCGTATAGGCCGTTTCGGAGGTCGAGGCGATGGGTGTGAAGCTGTTGATGTCATAGGCGACCTTCTGGACCTGCGGCACGGTGGTCAGCGGGCTGTTCCAGGTGGAGAACAGCGTGTAGCCGTCGGATTTTGCCCGCATGAACTGGGTGGCGCCCACCGATCCGCCGCCGCCGGCGACGTTGAGGATCGCGATGCTGGTGCCGAGCCGGTCTTCAAGAATGGTGGCGAGCTTGCGGGCGGCGGTGTCGGTGCCGCCACCGGCGGGCGCCGGTACGATCATCTCGATCGGCCGCTCCGGATAGGCCGCCAGCGCCGCTGACGGGGCCAGAAGGCCGATGATGGCCGCATGGATCACGAGCGTCTTCATGATGTCCCTCCCTGGACGTGTTGTTATGGGGTGCGCCCGCATCTGCCCTGGGGATGGGCGGGTGCGGCGGCGCCGTGTCAGCCGATCCGGCTGCGATAGCGGAAGTTGCGGGCGTTGCCGCGGGCGATCCGCCATTCAATGGCGGTGCCGTCGATGGTGAAGGCGGTGCGTTCGATTTCGGCCACGGGGTCGCCTTCGGTGATACCGAGCAGGGCGGCGGTGCCGGCATCCGCCGTGGCGAAGCTCACATCGTCGATCGCGCGGGCCACGAAGATTCCGAACCGGTCGTAATAGACCGGATAGAGCAGGGGCCCGAGGTCGTGGGCGGCGATCGTCTCCAGCCCGGGAAAGCGGCTGGCCGGCACATAGATCTCTTCGGCCAGGATCGGCCGGCCCGACAGCGATCGCAGGCGGTCGATGCGGATGGTGTCTGCGGTACCAAGGATCGCTGCCACCGGCCCGGGTGCGGTGACCCGGATCCGGGCGATCAACTGGCTTTTCGGGATGCTCTGCCCGTCCTCGCCCGGTGTCTGCATCTGGAAGAAGCGGAACAGGGTGGCATCGAAGGCGGGTTTGCGCAGATAGGTGCCCGATCCCTGCCGCCGCTCCAGCAATCCCTCATCGACCAGATGCTGCACCGCCTTGCGCACCGTGCCCACCGACAGATGGTGGTCGCGGGCAAGCGCATTCTCGGATGGCAGCACGGCATCGGGGCCCCATTCCCCGGCAGCGATGCGGGCGGCCAGGGCATCGCGCAGACGCAGATAGGCGGGCAGCCGTTCATCGGACGGCGGGTGTGGTTGCAGCATCGGCTCGGTCTCCCTCTCTCTTCCTGCCTAAACCCTTTGACCGCTCGGGTCAACCAGTTCTATATAGAACCATATAAGGGAGGCGGCATGATAGCTTTCGACGCGCATGTTCATGTTTATGACCGGGTGGCGGCGGCCGGCCCGGTGCGGTATCTGCCCAGCCGCCCGGCGCCGCTCCCGGATTGGCTCGGTTTGCTGGCGGCACATGATCTGATCGGCGGGGTGATCGTCCAGGTCAGTTTTCTGGGCACCGACAATCACATTCTGCTCGACACGCTGGAACGGCTCGACCGGCGCCGTTTCGCCGGGGTGGCGGTGGTCGATCTCGACAGCCAGCCGGCAGATCTGCGGGCGCTGGCGGCGGGGGGCATCCGGGGCCTGCGGTGGAATCTGGTCTCCGGCGCACCGGTTCCGGACCCGGCCGACCGGGCGGTGAGGGCGTTTCTCGGCCGGATGCGCGATGCCGGCCTGCATCTTGAGATCCAGCTTGAAAGCCGTCGCATTGCGCCGGTGCTGGTGCCGCTGGCCGCGGCGGCCGGCACGCTGGTCATCGATCATCTGGGGCTGGTCGAAGCGCCCGACCCCGATGATGAACCCTGGTTCCGCGCCCTGGCGGCGCTGCCGGAGGGCCATGGCATTCACGTCAAGGCGAGTGCCCCCTATCGCAGCCGGGTGCCGGTCGCGGCCCATCTGGCATGGCTGGCGGCGCGGCTGGGCCCCGACCGCCTGATCTGGGGCAGCGACTGGCCCCATACCCGGCACGAGCACAGGGCGGCCTATCGCGGCCTGCTCGATCAGACGGCGGCACGCGCCGATGACCGCGCCGCCATGGCGGCCCTCTATGGCCTGGAACGGCCCCTGCAACCACGCCCGGCGGCACCCGCGGCCTCACCCGCAATCGATCCGGCGAACACCAACACTTGACAACCCGCCTGCCGATCCGCTATTTCACGCCCACCTGATCGGCGGCACTCCAGACGACGGAGCGACGCCACCGTGAGGCGGGGTAGCTCAGTGGTAGAGCAGGGGACTCATAAGCCCTTGGTCGGGGGTTCAAATCCCTCCCTCGCTACCATCGACACAGTGCTTCCGACACTGTGGGCAGAAGGCTCGACTGATTTTCCCATCAGTCGGGCCTTTTCCTTTTCGTCTTCCACGAATTGAGCCAGTCCGAGAGCTTCCGCCGCGGGGCCGAAAACTGCTAGGCGGTACTGACCGCGGGCCGGCTCTGGATGGATTTCGATCCTGGTGATCAGCGAGCGGATCACCGCCGCTGCCTCTGCCCGGGACTGCGGATCGCCTGCCAGTGCGTCCGCCAGATCCTGGACAGCCTGTGCATAAGCCTCGGGCGCGGCTGGGTGCAGTGTGATGGTGGCGCGCTGGGCTTGGAGCGCGTCGATTTCCGCTTCGATCGCATCGCGTTCCGCTTGCAGGCGATTGGTGTCCAGGATCAGAGCTTTCGATGCGGCGCCGGCTTTGATCGCCTCAATGATCTGCCGCATCTGGAAATCGATCGATCCGAGCCGCGTGGCCAGCTTGTCGGCGCGGCCGGACTGCGCTTTTTCGAGGCGCGCAAGCTCTTCGTGATATTCCTTGATCGCCGCGGCGCGGGCGGCCGGGTCGATCAGAAATGCCTTGAGGCTGCCGAGGGTGCGGCTCTCCAGTTCGGCAAGGCGGACAGTGCGCGCGTTGGTGCATGTGCCCCGATCGTGGCGGCCATTGCACTGCATCCGGTCCTTGTATTTCACCGCATAAGGGCTGTCGCATACCCCGCAGCGGATCAGGCCGGACAGCAAGTGCGCCGGCCGGCGGCGGTGGGCCAGGGGCTGGCGGGAGACGGCCTTGCGGCGGGCTTCGACGGCTCGCCACATGTCGTCGCTGATAATGCGCAGCTTGGGCACCTCCTTCACTTCCCATTTGGCGGCATCCTGGACCCGCGGACGGCGCTGTCCGCTGTCGGGGTCCTTAATAAAGGTCTGTCGGGCGTAGATCAGCCGCCCGCGGTAGATCGGATTGTGCAGGATGCCGGTCAGCCGGGCGGCATTGCCCATGACCGTTGATACGGTCCATGTCCGTCCGGAGGGGCCAGTGACGCCCTCGCGATTGAGTGCGGACACAATCGAGCGCGGCCCTTGGCCACGGGCATACTCTCTGTAGATGCGGCGGATGATGTCGGCTTCTTCGGGGACGATTTGTCGCCCCCCCCGAATGGGCCGTCCGCGATCGTCAAAGGTGGTGTCGATCCGGTAGCCATAGGCGAGGCCGGCGGCGATGCGGCCCTCGGCGGTGATGCCGCGATGACCGCGGCGCACCTTGTCGGCGAGGTCGCGCAGAAACAGCGCATTCATCGTGCCCTTCAGGCCGATGTGTAGCTCGCTGATCTCGCCTTCAGATACGGTGATCAACCGGACACCGGCAAACCGGAGGCGTTTGAACAGGCCTGCAATGTCTTCCTGGTCACGGCTCAGGCGATCGAGGCTTTCGGCGATGACGGTGTCCCAAGGGGCGCCGTCGCGCGCCTCTGTCATCATCTGCGTGAGCTGGTTGCGCCCCCGGGTGCTGGCGCCGGAGACGGCATAGTCCGCGTAGACCTGGACGATGGCGCCGCCGCCGGCCGTGACATGGTCGGTGCACAGCTTGACCTGATCGTCGATTGACCGCTCTTGTTGGCGGTCTGAGCTGTATCGGGCGTAGATGGCGGCACGCATGGCGGGGGTTGGCCTTCCTGTTCCTGTCGTTCCTTATGGTGCTTCCTGGCCATCGCCCGGGCAACTATGCGGGCCAGGTCAATCGCGCTGTCCCGAATGACCTGATCTGATGGGACGGGGGGTGGATTGGTGATCATGCTGCATCACTCCGCGGCTGCGATTGTGGGTGTGCTCGCGGCAAGGTGCATGAGGTTCGCCCGGGCGAGTGCGCAGGCGACCTGTGGGCAGACCGAATTGCCGATCAACCGGCCTTGGTCGGTCTTGCTGACCGGTGTGCCGTCTGCCTGGCGATCCAGGACGTAGTCCGGGGGGAAGCCTTGAGCGGCGGCGCGTTCTGCGACGGTGAGCATGCGCATGCCGATATCGATCACTGGCATGCCGCGCACGGTGACGAGGGCCTGCCGGGGTTTGGTGGTCACAGTCTGGACAGGCGCTCGTGGGTCTTGGCCGACAGCAGTTCCATAATATGTCGCGAGGAAAGCGCTGACCTGGTCCGACCTGTCGACCTGACCCGACATCTCGGCGCGGACGAGCGCTTGTTTGTTGCATCTCGTGACGGTGCGGGCCGGCGAGGTCACTTCACTGCCGATCGACATGCCGTTGTGCTGCGAGATGTAGGCGGCGGCAAGGTACTGCTGGGTGCCTCTCGTGGTGGTGACGCCCAGAGGCTTGGCGATCGACGCACCGACGGTGTTTTTGTTGTGCTGGGCGATCCATGCCGCAATGAGTGCCTGTTCCCCGCGGTTTGCGGTGGTCTCCGTCGGCATCGGTTCATCAGGCCGGCGGCTGCGGCGGCGGCCAGCGTGGGTGATCGGCATGACCAGCGGGGCCATGACTCTCCTTCCCTTCCGCTTGCGGGCGCCGAGAGCGGGGACGATGTATGGATCTTCCGCTTCGAGCACGTAACGGCGCAGCCCGGCGGCAATCCGGGCCAGGGTGGCGGGCTTCAGGGGGCGGCGGCAGCCCTGGCGGCGCGCCTCGTCGGGGTCCAGGAAGAGGCTTGGGGTCGGAAGCGACCAGTCAATGATGTCGGCTGCAACTGGCCATGGCTTCATCCGTCCGTCACGGACGCCTTCGCTCGCAGGATTTCCATGAGTTGGTTCGGGCCATCTGATCGGGAGCCCGTCCCGTCGGGCTATCAGGAACAGCCTGGTGCGAATGGTTGGTGCGCCATAGTCGCATGCCCGTAGTTGCCGCCATTCGACGGCATATCCCAGCGTTCGCAAGCTTTGGATGAACCGCCGCCATGTGCGGCCTTTCCGTCGACTGCATGGCACAAGCTGCTGTTCAGAGATCGGGGTTCGCGTCCCTGGCGCGGCGATCGTACCGTCTGCCCGGGTGACGCGGGCGGACGACTTGTCCCGCTTCGCGACCAGTGGGCACCAGTCCGCGATTTCGGCGACGTTTTCCAGCATGATGACATCAGGGGCCACTGCCGCCGCCCATCTGAGGACCACCCACGCCAGAGACCGCACGCGTGGTGATGTGGGTCTGCTGCCCTTCGCGCGACTGAAATGGCGGCAGTCTGGGCTTGCCCATAGCAGGGCGACCGGTTTTCCCTCGGTGATATCGCGGGGGTCGATCTCTCGAACGTCGGCGCGCAGGTGAATCGTTGTTGGGTGATTTTTAAGATGAACGCCGCAGGCGACGGTATCGTGATTTGCGGCATAGTCCGGGTCTCTGCCTAACGCCCACTGCAAGCCAAGCGATGTCCCACCTGCACCCGCGAAAAGGTCGATGATGCGTCGCCGGTTCGCTGTGGATTTAAAGTCGAACTTGCTTTGTGCCGGCTGGATCATCATCGGGGCATTCTCCGCGGGCGCCGGCGCACCGCCGGCGGCCGATCGGGGACAGTGTCCTCAAGGCGCGGCGCCCATGCCGTCGCGCGATCCGCGAGGAAAGACGCGGTCAAAGGGTCGGTGCCCGCGCCGCTGAGGACGGCGCGGATGACAAAGCTGTCAATGTCCATGGGGTCAATCCTCGACGGGAGGCAAGGCGGAAAAGAGGTCGGGTGCCGGCCAGAAGTTGCAGTGGATGCGCTCGATCTTGACGGCATTGCGGAGCCCCCGGACGGGGGTGTCGCAGGACCACCACCCGGCATCCGAGAGGGCGTCGTCGTAGAGCGGGCATGGGGACATTGAGAGGATGATGCGCGCCTGCGCGCGAGTGACGCGCTCGATCAGCTCCACGTGTTCGGTGGGCGTCATGTCGACCGCATACAGGACTTCGTGCGTGCCCAGGGTCTCTCTTGGATATGGCGGATCGACATAGAGGGTGGCGGTCTGTCTGCCCCCGAACATCGCGAGCATTTCAAAGGCGTGCCGTTGGTGAACGTGAACGTTCATGAGCCGTTCGGCCGTCGCCCGCAGGCGATCCTGCACGCCCCGCCATGTCGCTGTGAGCCAGGACCGTCCCAAGTCGAGGCGCCAATTGGCGGTCCGGATCTGCTTACCTCCGATCGCCTGCCAACTGGCGACAAGGAGCCGCCGCGCGCGTTCGACGGGGGCTATGTCGTCCGCGTCCGGGGTGCTCCAGATCTCACGGGCGGCTTCGAATTCGGCTTGCGCGTAGGGGGTCAGGGCGATTGCCTTGCACAGCTCATCAAGCTGTTGTCGGTCCCGCATCACGCGATAGAGGTTGGTAATTAATCCGTTAGCGTCGTTGATGTGCTCGACGGACCGGCCTGGTTCGCGGGCTAGGGTCACGGCGGCTGTGCCTGCGAACACCTCGACCCATATCCCTGTATCGCGGGGGCACAGGGCGGCGACCTGGTGGGCCATGCGGGCTTTGCTGCCCATCTGCCGGTGGGCGGTGCGGATGACGGTCATCCCCCGTCTCCCTGAGGGAGCCGCTTCACCATGTCGACCACCTTTTGGGCTTGCGTGAACGTATCTGCCTTGATTAATCCGCCGGCGACGTGGGCCACATAGGCGGTCTCGACGGTGATTTCCCTGCACCCATGCGCAGCGATTATTGCGCCTTCGGGAATGCTTTCCTTGTGGCAGCACAGGGCGTCGAGGGGGTCCGGTCCCGGGCACATGTAGTCCTCGTAGCCTTCAAGCCACCAGTATGTGGCTGCCCCCGCCTGGCTCGCATCGATCGGCGCGTCTGCCGGCTCCGAGATGGCGTCCAGGGTGGCTCGTGCTGCGTGCATCGCGGCCATCAGCCGCGCCCATCGTGGATCGGCCACGATGTGACGGCTGGCAAAGACCGGGTTTCCATCCGGATGGATGTCGTGGAGGGCGCCCACAAGTTCGTGCAAGGCCTGTCCCGCGTCATGCACGGGTTGGGCGTCTGTGGCTTTGACAATGATCGTCATGGCGTCGCCTCTCAGTTGATCGGCATGCTGAGGGCACGCTTGTACAGCTCAAGCAATTCGTCCTGTTCCGCGACATCATGCGGCTCCATCTTGCGGATCTTCAGGATCTGCCGCATGACGGCGGTGTCGAAGCCGCCGCCCTTGGCTTCGGCGAATATCTCGCGGATGTCGGCGGCGATGCCGGCCTTCTCTTCTTCCAGCCGCTCGATCCGGTCGATATACGAGCGCAGGACGTCGCCCGCGATGCCGCCGGTTTCGATCGTCTCGGACGGGATTTCGTTTTCAATGTTCATCGTCTGTTCCTTTTTGTGGCCGGCAAAGGCCGGCGATGTAGGCGCGGGCGCGCTCGATCGGCCCGTGCAAAGCCGTTGTGAGATGGTCAGCGAGGGTGGTGGCGGTGGCGCGGGCCTCCGCGACGTCGTGGACCCGGATCTCGATCCGGATGCGGGTGATCCACTGCCCGTCTTCCTTGGCGGCTTCGGTTCTGGTGCCGCCGGTGACGGGATAGATTTCCCTCACCCCCGCCGGCGGATGGAACGCTGCCGGCGCAGACGGTCGCGGACGGCGGCGGACAGGTCGGCGAGGATGGCGGGATGTGCCGTGTGCAGCTCATGTGCGACTGCTGCGGCCATGCGTTCCGCCGACAGTTGGTCGGCGGCGGGGATGGTGACGGTGGCGATGATCGATGTGTCACCCGCCCGGTCGGTGCGGTGCTGGACCATCAGTCGGCCGGATTTGTGGACGATCTCAGTTGAGCCGCATCCGTGGGTGTCAGGCTGGTGCATCTGCATCGTCACCTCCCGTCGTCGGGCGGCGGATGTGATGGATCGGGTCGGGCTGGGTGATGTAGCACGCGGCCCGCAGGGTGCGACTGCCCGGGCGGGGCAGGTAGCCTATGGCGCCTTTGACGGCGATCTCGTCTCCGGTGCGGAGTTCGGCGGCCGTGACCATGTGGGCCGGGTCACGGATGATCACGTCATGCTCGGCGGTGTCACCGGCCCGCACCCGCAGAAACATCGAGCGGCCGCGCGGGCCAGTGGTCAGGGCCGGCCCCTCGCATATGGTGCCGCGCAACAGGATGATGGCGTAGCTCACAGCGCGGCCCCTCCCTTGGCATGCTGCCGGCCGGCCGGCGTCAGTCGCCAGCGGCGGTGATAGCCGTCGGTTTCGACCAGCCTTGCAATGCCGGCAGTGGACAGTGCGGACCACTGCCGGTCCTGCCATGACTGGCGCGAGGCGGTATAGGCGCCGTCGGGATCGGCCTGAACGGCGGTGAGGATCTGGACGCGGCGGGTGATGTCGCTGGGCGGGATGATGTCAGTGGACATGGCGGGCGGCCCCCTCCGGGTCGAGAGTGGCGCGCGCCTGCGCCCAGACATCCTCGAAGCGGGGTGCATTGCGCCATGCGGTGTCGGGGCCAGGCCGCATCAGCCGATCGTGCTGGTGCCAGCGCCCTAGTGGACCGCGCCAGATCCGGCGCAAGGACCACATCGACCGTGTCCGGCCCCTGTAGACGAGGGTCCACACGACGGGCGACAGGATCTCGATCCGGTGGCGTCGGTCGGGGGCGATGAAATTCACCCGTCCGGCATTCAGGGTGCGGGTGCGAATGATCGGCACGCCGATCACGTCGTCACGGAGTGTGTCTTCCTGGTAGTGACCGGCGAGGATGATGCATACAAAACGGCACGGGTGGTCGTGGTAAAGCGCCGGCTCGTCGCTGCCGACGAAGGCGTGCAGGTATATGCGCCGTCCGCCGGGCAGGCGGCAGACCAGTGCGCGGATCAGATAGGGTCGGCCGTCGGCGCGGGTGATGGATTCCGCCGGCAGGTTGGCCGCGAAGCAGTGCAGGGCGGATTGCATGGCACTGGCTGCGCGGGAACGGATGTCCGTAAAGATGGCCATCTATTCGCCTCCCCGCGCCCCGGTCAGCGCCGGATGGCCCACATCGACTGACAGGGTGGTCCACTCGATGTCGCCGCAGTTGCTGATGCGGGCGATTTCGGCGGCGGTGAAGGGGTTGGTGTCGTCGGTGCGGGGGGTGGGGACGTCAGTGCAGGGGGGGGTGACATAGACCACGGCTGCCTGCCGGGTGATGACGGTGCGCTCAATTGTCAGGCGCTGGCGGCGAGGGGGATGGCGTCTGGGGGTCATGCCGCACCGCCTTCCGCGGCGAGCGCGGTGAGGGCGGCATTGCCGAGGCGGTGGCCGGCATAGGTGGCGGCGAGGCTGGCGAGCGTGCCGCGGGCGACGTCCGGATGGACGGTGCCGCCGGGGCGCCTGCGCAAGGAGGCGGAGGCGATCCAATAGGACCGGGCGGCCATCCCGATGGGCGGGCGGCGCAGGGCCGGCGGGGGGGCGGACGGAATGGGAACGGGGATCGGCGAAAGCATGTCGGCGTTCCTCTCATGTGGTGATGAGGGGAACGCTAATGGGGAAAATAATCCGCGTCAATATGGAATGCGGAAAAAAATCCGCACCTATGCGTCAGATGTGCCCACAATCCGATGAATGGCGGCGACTTCGTCCGTGCTGTAGGCGGTGACGGCGTCAGGATGGAGGGCGCGCAGCGTAATCGTTTCCGCGCTCTGTCCGACATACTGGCGGATCAGCCCGCGCAGCGGGGCGCCATCGTCCTGGCGGATCAGCACCACGGCATAACAGCCCGGTGTGATCGGCCGGTTCGGGTTCACGTGGACCAGCTCTCCGGCGAGGTAGCGGGGCTGCATGCTGTCGCCCCTGACATAGACCGCGTAGCCGTTCGGCGCGCCGTCCAGGGCTTCAGGGCGGGCTGTCCATTCGCGCGGCCGGCCGTCGAAAATAAAGCCGTCGGACAGACCGGCCGCGCCGTGCACCGGCAAATCACGGGTGCGGGATGGTGATGATCCCCGGCCGGATGTCATGTCGATAGGGGCTGCCATTTCGAACGGTGGAGGTGCGGGCGTTGCCGTGGGCTGGTCCGCCGTTGGTGCGCCTGACAAGAGCCATTCGACGCTCACGCCCAATGCCTGGGCCAAGCGCTCGATTCGATCGGTCCGCGGCACCGATCCGCGACGAATCGACCGGATCGCGTCCGGCTGTAGCCCTGCGCGCAGGCTCGCGGCCCGGTCGCTGAGTTTCAGGACGGCAAGGCGCTCTTCAATCCGTTGGACAATCTCTTGTGCTTTCATGCGGATAATGTGCCGCGCGTCCCCGCGGTAAGTCATGAGGATAGTTTTCCTTGCAGTGCGGATTATTTTCCGCACAATATGACCCTATGAAGCCGATCGAGATCCTGTCTGCGACCGCTCGGGCCTATGAGGCTGCCTGCGGTCGCTCGCTGGCGCGGGTGAGTACTCTGGTAAGTAATGCGGGTCATGTCCTGCCGGCCATCGTGGCTGGCGACCGTGATTGCACCACCAGTACTTACGTGCGCTTCATGTCTTACTTCGCCAGTCATTGGCCGGATGAGGCTAGGTGGCCCCCTTGTGCTGGTGATCGCTGTGAGTGGAGTGCGATGCATGCCGATAATGATAGCGGCCACATGCGGGGCCGTCCGGCTCAATTGGGGACCGGGCAATGACCAAGCTTCGGAATGCTGAGGAATTTGAGGGTGTTCTGTTCCGCCAATTGAGGCACATACCGCCCGCGTTGTTGGAGCGGATTACCGGTCTCAGTCGTGGGCATCTCGCGCATTGCGCCGACCCGGACAATCGCAAACAGCTGAGCGTGCCGGCCATGGTCGGCGTTGAAGTAGCTGCCATGCTGGCGGGCGAAGAGCCGGGCTTGTTGGCCTGGTGCCGTGCCGAGGTAGCCGCGCGTGCCGAGATGTTCGGCGGTGACCGGCGGGGTGATCTGCCGCCCTTGGTGCTGTTCGCAGCGCTCGTCGCCGAGGTCGGCGATGTGTCGCGTGTGCTGACGGACAGGCTCTCTGATGGGCGGCTGTGTGCCGCAGATCTGCGGGCGCTGCTACCAGAGGTACGGGACGTGGGGCGTCAGTCAGGCGCCCTCGAACGGCGAATTATCGCTGAGATCACCCGATTGGAGCCGGACAATGGCTGAGGGTTATAGCGTGACCGGACCGGTCGGGCGGGCGGTCCGGTATCTGGGCGGGCGCGCGGCGATGATCGGCGAGCGGCTGACCCTTGATGGCCGGCCGGCGACGGCCCGGCAGATCGTTGAGGCTGCCCGTGATGCCGGATCGGGCTGCATACCCTATCCCGGTGTGCAGTGGCCGGCCGTGACCTTGCAGGTGCGCCATGGGCACGGGTGATCGGCGACTATCATTCCCGGCGCGGGTTCGGGAGGTCAAGGGGCGGGTGGCCCTGTCCTCGGTGGTGTCCCGGTGGGTCAAGCTGTCTGCTGCCGGTTTTGCCGGTGAGATGAGTCGGCTGTGTCCATTCCACATGGAGAGCACGCCCAGCTTCACCGTCAATGACCGTAAGGGGTTCTATCACTGCTTCGGCTGCGGCGCGCATGGCGACGTGGTCGACTTTGTCGCGGCCTATATGGGTATCCCACCGGTGGAGGCGCTGAACCTGCTGGAGCGCGACCACAGCCTTGATGGTGTGTCGGCGCCTGCGCCGGCGGCGGCACCGCCGCCGGTGGACGTGGAAGCGGAACGCGCGCGGGCGCGCGATTGGGCGCGGGCGATGTGGGATCAGGCGCAGCCGGGGCAGGGCACTCTGGCGGATGTCTATCTGCGGTCGCGGGCGATCGCGCTGGACCCTTGGCCATCGTCTTTGCGGTTCCTGCCGCGCGTCCAACATAAGACTAAGTCGGGGGTCAAGACCTGGTGGCCCGCGATGATCGCGGCGGTGCAGGACATCGAGGGGCGCGTGATCGGCGTCCATCGTACGTTTCTGGCCCCGGATGGCCTGGGCAAGGCGCCGGTCGATCGGCCTAAGATGATGCTCGGCGACCACATGGGCGGCGCCATTCGGCTGGCCCCGGCCAGCGCCCGGTTGGGCGTCGGCGAGGGCATCGAATCAGCGGCATCAGTGATGGTGTCATGCGCGCGCACCGGCAACCCGCTGCCGGTCTGGGCAGCGGGGTCACTGGGCAATATTGCAGGGGGCGGTTCACGAGACGCGCCCGTCCGGGCGCACCCCTTGAACCCCGATTGCCGCCTGCCGACCGATGTGCCCGACATGGCGCGGCCGGGGGTGCTTCTGCCGGCAGATGTGCGGTCGGTGGTTGTCTTGGCGGATGCTGATGCTAAGGATCAGGCCGCTAACCGCCAGCAGATCCGCCGGGCGGCGGCCCGGTGGCGCGAGGAAGGGCGGGAGGTCCGCGTTGCCTGGCCTGATCCGGGGATGGACTTCAACGACATGCTCATGGCGGCGGAAGCTGCCACGGCGGCACGACGTGCCGTTGAAGCGGGTCAGGGCTGATGTCATGCGGCGACGATATGCATCTGCATGCGCAGCCCGACCGCGCCGAGGGCGCGTTCAAGCTGGTCGATGCGCGACCGGTGCCGAAGGTCGAGAAGGCGGCGGGCCAGGCTTTCATCCACGCCGATGCGGCGTGCCAGCTCGGATTTTTTGATGCCTTGCGTCCGCATGGCTTCATAGAGCGCCAGTTTCGCGGCGACGATCGGCGGCAGGTCGACGACCACCTGACCACGGCGGGGCGCCGATGGGGCGGGGATCGGCTCGCCGCGCTCGATCGCCACTTCCAGCCCCGCCGCCAGCGCATCCACCACGTTGTGGAGCGCTTCGGCGGCGGTATCCCCCCAAGTGGTAACCCCGGGGATATCCGGGGCCTGGGCGGTGACGGCGCTGCCGTCGTCTTCGGGGGTGAGGTCGATGGGGTATGCGTAGCGCATGGCGGTGTTCCTTAAGCGATGTCGTCGAGGGTGAGGCCAAGGTCTTTGAGCATGCGGTTCAGGGTGCCCTTCGGGATGTCTCGTTTTGCGTCCTGAAGGGTGGTGAAGGCGGTGCCCCAATAGATCCGGCCGTGTGAGCCGGCGCCGTGGGATGGGTCGTGGCGGAAGTCTGTCCCCCGTTCCCTGGCCAGCTTGCGCAGCCGGCGCATCAGATCCTTTCCCGTCATCCTCTCCCCTTCTCTTTTCGGGCATTTGTGCCCGTCCGTCAAGATGAATATCGGGCATTTAGGCCCGGTCGTCAATCAGAAAATCGGGCATTTATGCCCGTATACTTACACGCGGGGATATGAAATGGGGGACGTCGTTGACATCTCCAAACGGGTTCGGGATGCCGGCCCGCCGCCGGACGGGCCGGAAGGTCCGAAGGGCGGGCGGAAAGAGGCGGGGCCATGCCCTGTGGTGGCGCTGGGTATGTGTGATGGGACGTTCTTTTATTTGTCCCCGGGGAAGCAGCTTCGGGCTTTGAAGGAACGTGATCACTCCAAAAACGGCATAACGGGACTTTTTGAAGACCAGATCACGTGGCTGTGGGATCGGTTCCCCCGCTTTGATAAAGAGGGGGAAGAAATCGTTGGATGGCAAGCTGGCGCGGCGGCGGAATATCTTATCGAGCGGGCGGCCAAAGCTGGGGTTGTCGACCCTGAAGGGCTGCGGCGTGGTGTCGGAACGTGGATCGATGATGATACCGGCGGGATCATCGTGCATTGCGGCGACAAAGTTTTCCGGTCCGGGCGGTTCCAGGGATTGGGGAGGTATGGCGGCAAAATCTACACGGCGAAGCCCCGGATGCCGGCGCCGGCCAAGCATCCGGCGGCAGCCGTGGATGTGCACCGGTTGCGCGAGCTTTTCGGCCGCTGGTCGTGGCGCCGGCCGGAGATTGATCCGGATCTGCTGATCGGGCTGGTGGCGTCGGCGCTTATGGTCGGCGCTCTGGACTGGCGGCCATCAGGATGGATCACCGGCGGTGCTGGGTCCGGCAAGACCACGCTACAGGGGTTGGTCGACGATATCGTGGGCGATTGGATGCTTAAGCTGTCGAGCACCAGCCCGGCCGGTGTGCGTGACGTGCTGTCGGGCGATGCCCGGCCCGTCAGCCTCGACGAGTTTGAACCCGCCGCGCAGGGGGATCGGGAGGCTGAGGTGTTGACCCTGGTGCGGATCGGCTCGACGCGGGATGCCGGCGGCATCGCCCGTTCGTCGCCAGATCTCAAGGGCCGGGTGATCAGCTTCCAGGCCCAATTTCTCATGTCGTCGATCCTGATCCCAAGCATGGGGGATGCCAGTTGGGACCGTATCACCGTGCTTGAGCTTGATCCCCTCACCCCCGACGCGCTGGCTGCCCGGCGCGAGATCGAGGCTGCCATCACGAGCTTCAGGGCGTTCGGGCCGGCCCTGCATAGACGGCTGATCGACAGGTGGGGCGAGTTTCGCGGGCAGTTCGACGCCTGGCGGCTGGCGCTTGGCAGCATCGGGCATTCGTCGCGCGCGGCGGACCAGCTCGGTACCCTGCTGACGGTGTCATCGATGCTGCTGTACGACCAGCCGCCGGATGAGGCGGTGGTCGCGGAAGCCCTCTCGCATCTGCAGCCGGCGGTGCTCGCAGAAGCGTCGGATCGCGCCGACAATCCCACGCGCTGCATCGAGCGCTTGTTGACCAGCCCGGCAGGTCAGTGGGCCGGCGGCTCGCAACTGACAGTCGGGGAGCTGGTGCATCGGGCGGCGTTCGCCGACCCGGGCGAGGCAGACCCGGCCCGGCAGGATCTGCGCAGGATCGGCGTCGACGTGGTGGTGATCGACGGCGCCAAGTCGCTGATCGTGTCGACGCGGCATGAGGGCATCGCGCGAATCTATGCGGGCACGCAATGGCGCGCCAGTCCAGAGGGCGCAGGCGTCTGGTCGCAGGCGCTGGGTCGCCTGCCCGGCGCCAAGCGCGGCCGCACCCACCGCTTCAAGGGCGTGCCGCCGACCAAGTCCGTGGTGATCCCCCTCGCCACGCTCGACATCGACACCTGAGGTATGCTCTGATGCTGACCATTCACAGTTGGCCGGTCTCCCCCGGCCCCCTCTATGAGCGAGGAAAGCCCGCAAGGTGCGCGGGGAGATGTTCGCGAGATGTTCGCGGGCGCCGTTACTGCGGTAACGGTCTGGTAACGCCCTTGGTAACGGCGATTGCCAATTCATTTCAAAGGGTTATGCCGAGATGTAACCGCGTTACCGCCAAATGCCATACCTATATATATGTGTGTGCGCGTGCTTGTGCGCGCGCATGTAGATGTTGTGGTTACACTGGTAACACCGGTTACATGTATTCTTATGTATATGGTTTTGTTCAGTATTTTGCCGTTACCGGGAGGCGTTACCATGCAGATGAGCGGTAACGCCGGCGCGGGACGGGTGGATATCGACGTTGAAAACCTGTTGGTCTGGGTCTATCGGGACCAAAAGGCGGATCTGGTGACCGGCCGCATGGACGATGGGCGCGTCATGGGCTGGCGCGGTTCGAGCCTAGGCCGCATTGAGGCGGTCGCGAACCTCGGATGCCGGGTCGATGGGCGCGGCGCGGGTTGGGGTGCGGCTGGTGAGCTGCACCGCGATGCGGCGGCGACCCATGAGGTGGTCGAGACGCTGGACCTTGGCACCCAGCGGGTGGTGATCCGGCACGCCAGGGCTGGCACCCGGCCCGACTGGACCGCGGGTGGGTTGCGCTGCCGCCCGGTGTGGCGCCGGACGGCAACCGGTGAAGTGCGTCCGCGGGTGATCTACACCGCGACCCGCAAGCCAAGCTACTGCCCGATCGAGATTGAGCCGGCGCCGGCGATCCTGCACGACGCCCGGATGGAGTGGGTCACCTGGCGCGGCGCGCTCGATCGGATCGCCCGTGACTTGCGGGCCGTTGACGCGCTTCTCACCCGGCACCGGATCACCGGGCCGGCGGCTGATGCAACACCGTGGCTGGCGCCTTGAGCGGGTCAAACCGTTAACCGCTATTGACCCCGGCGAAAAAGGGGTTTACAGCTATTCGAATGATCGAAGTGTGACCGATTGGGGCGGGGCCGTGTGGCTGCCGCCCCAATCGCGTTTCAGGGGCCATTGAACGGCCGCGCGCTCCACCTCATGGGGAACGCTGATACTGCTGACAGGCTACCCAAGGGGCGCCCCGGCCCCCCTGGCCTTCGTCGCCCCCTGACCACCCCCCCCTGCCCCGTCAGCCTGACCCACCCCCTCGCGGGTCCTCCCGGCGATCCCCCGGTATACGGGTCGGCGGAGCGTATGGGTTCGGGCGGCTGGGGTTCAGAAATTAGGTAAAAGTAGGTTAAATCAGCATGTTGGACCCTTCCAATGAGCTGATTTCCCGTGCCGATTACGCGCGGCGGCGGGGGGTCAGCCCCGCAGCCGTGACCAAGCGGCTGCGGGCCAATGACATGGCCCCTGCCTGCGAAGGCAAGCTGGTGCGGTGGCGGGTGGCAGATCAGATCTGGGCGGCTGGCCGGTCCCGGGTCAAATCGGCGCCGTCGGCCCCTTCATCCTTGGAGGCTCAAGAGCAAGGGCGCGGGACTTCATCTGCGCCATATCGGGGGGAAGGGGGTGCGACGCGTCCGCCTGTGGTGACCCTTGAGGGGGCGCGGCGGGCGGTGGAAATCCTGCGCGCGGAGAAGTTGGCCATTGAGGTGGGCCAGATGCGCGGCGAGTTGGTGTCGGCTAAGGCGGTGGAGATGGCCGTGAGTACCGCGCTTCGGATCGTGCGGGACCGGCTGATGTCCTTGCCCGTTCGTGCCGTCGGCCTGGTGCGGGAGGCGGAAGACGAGCGGGCGGGCGTGCTGGTGATGGCCGAAGAAATCCGGGAGGTTCTGAGCGGCCTGTCGGGGGATGTGGCGCGCGAGCTGGCGAAGGCGATGGGCGGCGAAGATGTACCTGAAAACACTTGAGGGGTATGTCGATGCCATCGTGCTGGTGGGTGGTGCTCTGGCGCAGGCCCTGGCGCCAGATCCGGACTATCTGGTTAGCAAGTGGGCGGCTGATTACCGGATCGTGGCCGGTGCATCAAGTCTGCCGGGGAAGTGGTCAAATGATGTCGCCCCTTATGGGGTGGAGATATCAGACCTGATGTCGCCTTCGGCGACAGACCAATATGTGGCAGTTATGAAATGCGCACAGGCGGGCATTTCAGAGATTGCAATCAATGCGATGTTGTCGTGGATCGATCGGGCACCGGGGCCGATCCAATACCTTCAGGCGTCCGACGACGCTGCGGATGGTTTCTTGAAAGAGAAGCTTGCGCCGGCGATGGAGGCCTCGAAACGAGTTAGCAGAAAGATCGCATCCGCGACCGGAAAAGACCACCGGTCGACCGATCGGCGGAAGGTCTTCCCCGGGGGCTTTCTTTTGCTGTCGACTGCCAGCTCGGCGAACAGCTTCCGGCAGCACTCCATCCGGTATCAGATCCGCGACGACGTGGACCAGTACCCGGAGGATGTCGACGGGCAGGGCGACGCGCTCAAGCTGGCGGACAGCCGGACCATCGCGTATCCGCTGACCAAAAAGGTGATGGATATCTCGTCGCCGACCGTCGGCGGCTCGTCGCGGATCGAGGCCAAGTTCAGGGCTGGCGATCAGCGGTACTTCCGCGTGCCGTGCTCGCACTGTGGCCACTTTCAGCGGCTGATCTGGGATCGCCTGACCTGGCAAGATGGGCAGCCGGGAACGGCCACATATCGGTGTATCAGCTGCGAAAAGCTGATCCCGCACACCGCGAAGCGGCAGATGTTGCGGCGGGGCGTGTGGGTGCCTGAAGCACCCGGGGCGCCCTATAAGAGCTATCATATCTCGTCGCTCTACAGCCCCTTCGTTTCATGGGCGGATATGGCTGCCGAATTCCTGGCGGTCAAAGATAACCCATTGGAGTTGATGGCTTTCATCAACACCAAGTTAGGCGAGGTCTGGGTTACCTCCGGTGAGGCGCCCGACTGGCAAAAGCTTCGTGACCGCGCCGAGGAATACGAGCCGGGCACAGTGCCGTGCGGGGCGGTGGTGCTGACGGCCGGCGCCGACGTTCAGCAGGACCGGATCGAGGTGTCGGTCTGGGGCTGGGGGCGGGATCGGCGGCGGTGGCTGGTGGATCATGTCGTCCTGGTCGGCGATACCGCCGACGAGGGGGTGTGGGCGGATCTTGATGCGCTGCTGGCGCGGCAGTGGCCCACCTGGGCCGGTTCGACGTTGGCTATCGACCTGCTGGCGATCGATAGCGGGTATCGCACACAGATCGTCTATGAGTGGGCGCGGCGGCATGCGTCGGTGATGGCGATCAAGGGCGCCCGGGCCAGCATGGCCCCGCCGGTGGGTGTGCCGACCGATCAGGATGTCACCTGGCGTGGCAAGCGGATCAAGGCGGGCGTGAAGCTCTGGCCGGTCGGGACATGGGCCCTGAAAGCGGAGCTTTACGCGCGCCTGTCGCTGGCGCCGATGACCATCGGCGGCTATCCGACCGGTTACGTGCATATGCCGCTGCTGGGCGACGAGTACTTTCGCCAGCTGACCGGCGAGCGGCTGGTCACGCCCACGCGGGGGAAGCGGCGGGGTCAGGCACATTGGGTGCCGGTCCATGGTCGCGTCGAGGCGCTGGACTGCGCCGTCTATGCCCGGGCGGCGGCGATGCGGCTGGGGGTCGACCGGCTCGACGAGGTCCAGTGGTCGGCTCTGGAGGTCAAAGCCGGCCTTGTCGTCGACGCGGAGCCGGCTAAAGGGCAGGCGGACCTTTTCGGAGGCGGCGGGCTGCCCAAGGCGGCGCCGGCCGTGCCCCCGAAGGCGGCGGTGCCCGCTGCGGCGCGCGGGTCGAGGGGCGGGCGCGCCAAGCGCCGGCCCGGCGCCATGAAGTCGAAATACATGTCATAAGCAAGCTTACTTTTGGTGTGAGGTGGAGCATGGCCACGGCTGATGAGCTGCGGGCGCAGCTGGAGAGCCTGCGCGCGCAGCGGGCGACCGGCGTTGCGCAGGTGCGGCATGGGGACCGGTCCGTGACCTACCGGACCGGCCCCGAAATCGACGCGGCGATCCGGCAGATCGAGACCGATCTTGCCGCGGCGGAACGCCGCATCCGGCGGCGGGTGCCGCTCTACTATGGGCGGGGCCTCTGATGGCTGTGGTCGTCTCCGGTCGGCGGCAGGGGGCCAGCCCGGCCCTGGCTCGGCGTTCTGCGGCGCACGTCACGCAGATGCGGCTGGACGGGGCGCATGCGCATCGGCGGCTGGCGGACTGGGGGCCGCGGATCGAGACGATCACGTCTCAGATCGTGTCGGGCGGCTATACCGTGCTCGCCCGCGCGCGGGATCTGGCCGTCAACAATGGCTACGCGGCGCAGGGAATCGAAGTGTTCGCCTCGGATCTGATCGGCGATGGGATCAAGCCGTCATTCCTCGGTGATGACGAGGACTTGCGAAAGAAAAAGGCAGCAGCTTACGCCGAGTGGGTCGACGAAGCCGATGCAGATGGGCACCTCGACTTCTACGGGCAGCAAGATCTGGTGGCCCGCGAGGTCTTCGAGGCGGGGGAATGTTTCGTTCGTCTGCGCCCGCGCCTTCTGTCGGATGGTCTGTCTGTTCCGTTGCAGCTTCAAGTACTCCAATCGGAGATGTTACCATTGCGCCTTAATCGGCGCTTGGAAAGCGGCAATGAAATCAAGGCTGGTATTGAGGTTAATGGTATAGGTCGGCCGGTGGCCTACCACTTTCTCAAGTCGCATCCCGGAGATCACCATGTTCAGGGCTCGACTGAGCTTGATACGGTGCGTGTACCGGCTGAGTTTATCTGTCATGTCTTCCGCAAACGCTCTGCCGGTCAGATGCGGGGACTTACACATCTGGCGCCGGCCATGGTGCCGATGTTTGTCCTGGACCGCTATGACGATGCGGAGCTTGAGCGCAAGAGGACGGCGTCGCTCTTCGGGGGGTTCATCAAATCGCCTGCCGGGGAGGCGGGAAGCCCGCTTGAGCAGCGTGCGGACGATGGTGATCTGTCCGAGGACTACGGCCCGACCGGTGATATCTCTCTGGAGCCCGGTGTTCTGCACCGGCTACTTGACGGGGAAGACATCGTGTTCTCGGAGCCGGCAGACGTCGGCACGAATTATGAGGCATTCCAGTATCGATCACTTCTTCGCATCTCTTCGGCGCTCGGGCTGCCTTATTGGGCGGTGACCGGTGATTTGCGCGAGACGAGTTATGCGTCGATGCGCGCCGGGATGCTCCAGTATCGGCGGCAGATGTCGCGCCTGCAGCATGGTGTGATTGCGTACCAGCTGTGCCGGCGGGTCGTGCGCATGTTCATGGATCAGGCGGTCCTGTCGGGGCGGCTGATCATCCCCGGATATGCACAGACGTGGCGAGAGCACGTGCGGGCCTCCTACATCCCGCCCAGGTGGGAGTGGGTCGACCCCGAGAAGGACATCAATGCGTTGAAGGCTGCGATCGATGCGCGGATCACCTCGCGACGCAAAGTGGTCGAAGCCACGGGATACGACGTCGAAGAAATCGATGCCGAAATTGCCGAAGACGAAGCACGTCTTCGCGGCAATTCGTCGCGTCAGAATGACGGGGGTAAAGATGCGTGAATATAAATTCCAGATGTCCGCGTCCGGCGCGGAAATCTTCCTGTATGACGAGGTCTACTCCTACGGGGTTTCGTCTCTCGTCAAACAAATCGCTGCGCTGAGTGAAGATGCGAAGATCACTCTGCGCATCAATTCGCCCGGTGGTGATGTCTATGCCGGTATCGCGTTGTACAACTCGTTGCTGCGCCGTCGGGACAACGTGACCGTGATCGTCGATGGTCTGGCGGCTTCCTCTGCCAGCTATATCGCGATGGCTGCCGGGCGGATCATCATGCCTGCGAATGCATACATGATGATTCACAACCCCTTCGCGTACATGGTCGGCGATGCTGATGATCTGGCCGCATACTCGGAGGTGCTGCGCAAGCTCACCAGCAGCATCTGCCGCGGCTACGCTGCGC
The DNA here is from genome assembly GCF_039630945.1 of Tistrella arctica. Classification (NCBI taxonomy): domain Bacteria; kingdom Pseudomonadati; phylum Pseudomonadota; class Alphaproteobacteria; order Geminicoccales; family Geminicoccaceae; genus Tistrella; species Tistrella arctica. The sequence goes on along the minus strand of NZ_JBBKTV010000005.1, from coordinate 18,025 downwards.
GCACGGGGCTGACCGATGAGGCGGTCGCGGCGCTGCTGGACGCGGAGACGTGGATGACCGCGGATGAGGCAGTTGCGGCTGGCTTTGCCGACGAGGTCGAGGCCGAGGTTCGCATCGCGGCCAGCGCGTCGATGGCGCGGGTGGTGTCGAGCTATGCCAGGGCACCCCGGGTGCTGATGCAGGCTCTGGGGCCGGCCGATGATGCGGGGGATCATGATGCCGATGTGGCGCCCGTCGACCCTTCGGGCACCGCGCCCGCGGCCCCGTCGGAGGCGGATGAAGCTGAGGGCGACCCCGATGATGGCGAAGCGGGTGATGACGGCGGTGAACTTGCCGTCAGTGGCCAGGGCGGCGCCGATCCCCTCGCGGGTGAGCTGGCGCGCGCGGAGCGGATCGCACAGGCCTGCATGCAGGCCGGGCACCCGGAGCTGATCGGCGGATATCTGCTGGGCGGGCTGACAATGGCGCAGATCAGCGCCGAGTTGGCCATGAAGCGGAAGGAAGACCAGGCCGAAATCGCGAACATCTGCCATGCAATGGGGCGCCCCGAGGCGATCATCGGCTATTTCCGGTCGTTCACCCCCCTGGAGATGGTGCGTGCCGAACTGGCGGCGCACCGTGCTGAGCAGTCCGGTGGTGATATCGACAATCGGCATACCGGGGTTCAGGCGCCGCATTCGGCAGACGAGCGGCGGCGGATGGATGGCGAAAAGCCGCGGATCGATGCGCGGAAGATCATCGCAGGGCATAACGCCCGTGCGTCTAAGTGGAGGCGGTGACTATGGCCTATCGGACTTTTGTGGAGCCGGTGCGCGCCGGGGCTTTCCTGCGGTCGCAGGGCCCGGGGGATATCAGCCGGGACAATGCAGTTCTTGCGTCGGGCGCCGGGGCGTGTCCGACGGGGACCGTGCTCGGGCGTGTGATGGCGACGGGCAAGTATGTGCCCCTCGACCCGGCGGCGGCGACCGGCGCGGAGGTAGCATCTGCGATCCTTTTCCGGGATGTCGACGCGACGTCGTCGGACGTGCCCTGCGGCGTGGTCGCCCGTCTCGCTGAGGTCAAGGCGGATCTTCTGGTTTGGCCGGCGGGTATCAGCCCGGAGGATAAGGCGGCGGCCATCGGGCAGCTCGCAGTGAACTTCATCATCCTTCGGTGATTCGATCTGAAGATGTGGAACGGCGGGCTTGATGCCCGCCTTCTTTTTGAGGTGCCGCATGGAAAATTTCTTGCTGGTCATGGACAACGAGACGTTCTCGAACGTCTCCATGACCGAGAAGGTGAACAGCGTCGACTATGTGCCTGGCAATGCGGGGCAGCGTGTCTTTGAGGGGCTTTTCGAGGGGATCGCCACGGATTACGCGATGGTCGAGATCGATGATCAGGGCGAACTTGATATCATTGCATCGACGGCTGAAGGCGGGGTGTCTGAGGAGACGGGCGAAGAGCAGCGGGTCCGGAAGCTCGTTGAAATCCCGTCGATCGAGACGAAAAAGAAGATCTTGCCCAATCAGATCGCGAACGTCCCCGCATTCGGGGGGGGGATGCCGGATCTGCTGTCCTCCATGGAAGACGTCGTCGCCAGTCGCATGGCGAAGGATATGGCGCGACATCAGCTCACCCGGGAAAACCTCCGTCTCGGTGCCCTCCAGGGTAAGGTCTTGGACAAGGGCGGCGGCGTCATCGCTGACCTTTTTGAGCTTTTCGGGGTGTCTGCGCCGGCCGACATGGAATACGCCTATGGCACGGATGGCGCCGACATTCAGCTGTATGCGCAGTCGGTGTGGCGCGAAATGAAGGGTGCGCTGCGGGGCAGTGCGGTCCCGCCTTCTGCCCGGATCCATTGCTTCTGTGGGTCTGATTTTTTCGACGCGGTCGTTGTCGGCGCGCGGGATGCCGCGCGGGGATGGGAAAAGGCCGAGAAGGTCATGGGCGAAAGTCATGCCTATCGGGCCTTCATGCATGCGGGAGTTCTGTTCGAGGATTATCAGGGCAGTACGAACAGTTCCGTCGGGATCGGCCCGAAGGAGGCTCGCTTCTTCTGGACGGGTTTCCCGGGTATGTATGTGGAGTGGGGAGCCCCCATCAAGTCATTCGGCATCACGAATACTATCGGGCTGCCGATGTACGCCCGTATGAAGTGGGACAGGGACTATGGGGACTGGGCGGAACTGCGCATGCAACAGCGGCCGCTGCCGATCTGCCGCCGTCCCGGCACCCTGATCCGCGGCTTCATCCCGTGATCATGGACCCCTTCGCGGCGATGACCCGCGTCCTGGCTTCCGACTCATCCATGTCCCGCCCGGCCACGTTCGTCTCCGCGGCCGGCGGGGGCGTGGAGATCCCCGTCCGGGTGATCATCTCGGAGGGGGAGCCGATCAGCATGATCGGCGGCGGGCGGATGGTCTCGCCGTCGGTCGTGATCGAAGTGGTCGCGGCCGATCTGGTCGGGATCGAGCCGGGGCCCGGCGACGTGTTCCGGGTCGCGGGCGGCGACGGTGGCGGCCCGGTGGTCGAGCATGTGGTCCGCGGGGATCCGCGTCGCGCCGTCGGCGGTGCGGTCTGGGTCTGCGAGGCGCCCCCGCGATGAGCCTGCGGCGGGCGGCGATCAAGGCCTCGATCACCGGCGGGTTCGGGCCGGCGGTGGCTGCCGCCGGCGCCCAGATGGAAGCGGCATTGACCGGGTCGGTCAGGGCCGGGGCGGTGAGCCTGCGCGATGCGCTGAGGTCTCAGATGGCCAGTAACCTGGCCGGCAAGGCTGCTGGCATGTCGAAGGTGATTGTGGCGCAGGTCTGGCCTGGCGCGGGCAAGGCCAGCATGGCACCCGCCGGCATGGTCTATATCCGGGAGCCGAAGATGCGGCCGATCATCGCGGCTCATGAGGCGGGGGCGACCATCCGCAGTCCCGTCGGGTGGTGGCTGGCGATCCCATTGCCGACGGCAGGGCATTTCGGCGGGTCTAAGCGGATCACGCCGGCCCAGTGGGAACAGCGGACCGGCGGTCGGCTGCAGATGGTCTATCAGAGCCGCCGCAGGGCATATCTGGTTGCCGATGCCCGGGTCGATACGCGCGGGCGGGCGCAGACCCGCAAGGGGCGGCATGCAGGCCAAGTACAAGGCACTGTGGTGCCGATTTTCGTCCTCGTTCCTGCGGCACGGCTGCCGCGCCGGCTTGATTGGCGCAGCCCGGCGGAAGCTGAAGTCCGGGCCTTACCAGGCCGCATTCAGGCGTCTCTGACTAAGGGGGGGTGATCCACCATGGCGATCGCTCGCGAAACCGCGATGGTGGCCTTGTCGGCTGCCATTGAGGGGGCTGTCGTGCCCCTCGGCGCCAGTTATGAGCGGGGCGCCGCGTGGCCGGAACGCGTGCCGCCGGGCGGCCGGGTGATCCTCCGCGACGGCGAGCCGGGGGAGCCGATTGTGACGATGAGCCCCGCGCGGTGGTCGTGGGACTATCGAGCGGAAGTCGAGATCTGGGCGGAAGGGGGCGACCGCTTCACCCGCGCGGCATTGCTGCTTGAGGCGATCGCCGATGCGCTTGCCGCCGATCCAACGCTCGGCGGCACGGTCTCGCATGCGGAGGCGGGCGCCTACGACCCGACCGATCAGGCGCCAACCGGCGCCGCAGCGACACGGGCGGTGAGCCTGCCTGTGGTGCTGACTTACACATCAACATCATCTCTGGGGTAAGGATTTATCTTATGGCGCGCGGATTGGGCATCAACTCGCGCCTCATTGGCGGCTTCGAGGCCACCTATGGGGGCGCTGCCACATCGTGGCGGCAGATCAGCTTTGCCGAGGCGTCCCTTGGCGAGCAGCAGGATCAGCAGCAGGACACCTTGCTTGGGCAAGGGCGGCAACCAACAGAGCCTGAAAAGGGCCTGATCACACTGCGGGGATCGGTCGTCGTGCCGGTGATGTCCGCCGACGTCGGGTGGTGGCTGAAAGGGCTTCTCGGGCAGCCGCAGACCGATGGCGATGCACCTGGGCCGTTCACTCACGTCTACCGTGGGGGCAACAGTGGGTCGTTGCCCTCGGTATCTCTTGAGTTGGGCTTCCCCGATGCGGGGCGGTTCTATCTGAACGCGGGGCTGATTGTGAATCAGATGCAGTTCACCCTTCAGCGCGGTCAGTCGCCCCGGATCACCTTCGAATTGATGGGACAATCCGAGACGCCTGGCGCGGCGACAGCGGACGAGACGCCTGGCGCGGTCAGCGATCAGGTGAAATTCGAACGTTTCCATGCTTCGGCTACGGTCGGTGGCCAGTCTGCCGAGCTGCTGGAAGCGCAGCTTACCTACGGCAATGGGGCCGAGGCTTACGATCCGATCCGGTCCGATCCAAGGCCGGCGGGCATGGATATCGGGCGGGCTGCGGTGTCTGGCTCGGTACGCGTCCGGCTCAAGGATGCGACATGGGATGCGCTGGCCGGTGCGGCGCCGTCGGCGCTGACCTTGGGGTGGTCGAGCGGTGGCACGTCGCTGACTTTCGCGATCCCCCGTGCTCACTTTGCAAAAGTTGGCAAAGAGGTCCGGGGGGCGGCTGGTGTGGACGTCACTTATCAGTGGATGGGCAGTCGCGACGCGGTCTCGCTGTCAGCCCTGACCACGACGTTGATCAATAATGAAGAGGGTTACTGATGCCGCTCATCTTGAGGAAGGGCGCTGTCGCGCCCGCATCTGTCACGATCCGCATCCCTCCGGATATCGAGATCCATTGCCGGCCCCTCGACACTCCCTTGTGGTGTCAGGCGGAGGCCATGGCGCGTGAAGTGGGTGCGGCATCGGCGGCCACTGCCGAGGTGCCGGACGGCGCCAGGATGCTGGGGCTGGGTGAATATCACCTGATTGCGGCTCTGGCCGATCTGTCATGGAGCGGGTGGAGCGGCATTATTGGCGAGGATGACAAGCCGATCCCCTTTGAGCGCGATCTGATCCGTCCTCTGGTGGACGGGTGGTGGGATATCGCGATGCTCTGGTATCGCAAGTACACCGCCACCCGGTCGGGTGAGGTGGCGGAAAAAAACGGCTTCGGGAGCGTGGCCGCTGGCACGGATGCGACGGCCCCGAATATTGCGGCCAGTGCCGCGACACTGACAGCCCCTGTTCCAGAGGCCTCCCCGGACTGACCGGGGAGCGCTGCCCTTATGACGTTCACGCACCCCGCAGCCGCGCGGGGTGGGAAGCGTGGGACATCGCGGCCCGGCTGTATGCGCAGCCGGCGCCGGCCAGCATTACGGACGGTCTGAGCCTGGCCGCTCACCTCGGATATGACGCCGAGGGGGTGGCCGATCTTCTGCCCGCGGCGATCGCGGGCATTGAAGCCGGTCTGGATGACCGGCGCCAACGGAAGGATGCCACCTGATGGCAACGGCGCCGCGATCTATCGCAATTCGAATTGGCCTGGAAGGGCGCGCCCAGATCCAGGCCGAATTGCAGCAGATCGAGGCGGCTGGGACTAAGACCATGACCGACCTTGCCGCGTCGGTGCTGGCGCCGACCAAGCGGCTGGGTGACATGGAGCGGGCCGCGGAAGCCGCGGCAGATGCGGCCCGCTCCATCAAGCCGGTGCCGGCTGCGCAGGGATCGGTGGGCAAGGCGGCATCGTCGCCTACCGGGGCGGCGGGTGCGCCCGCGACGCCTGCGCAACCGGCCGTGGCTGCCGTGTCGCGGGATGTGGCTGCGGCATCGCGTGATGCGTCGACGGCCGGTGCATCTGCGGCGGCGGCTGTCCGGTCAGTCGGTGACGCGGCCAACGAGAGCCGGGCGGACATTGAGCGGCTCAAGCGGTCGCTTGAGGCGGTGCCCGCGACGGCGCGGGCTGTCGCTGCGAGCGCTGCGGCGGTTTCCACGGTTGTTCCGGGGCGGGTGCCGGGCGCGTCTGGAACCGCGGTTGACGCGGCAACGGCTGCGCAACCGGCCGTGGCCGCAGTGGCGCGGGATGTGGCGGCAGCATCGCGGGACGCGTCGACGGCCGGTGCATCTGCGGCGGCGGCTGTTCGGTCAGTCGGTGACGCGGCCAACGAGAGCCGGGCGGACATTGAGCGGCTCAAGCGGTCGCTTGAGGCGGTGCCCGCGACGGCGCGGGCTGTCGCTGCGAGCGCTGCGGCGGTTTCCACGCTTGTTCCGGGGCGGGTATCGGGCACGTCGGGCACGACGGGTGCGGCTCTGGCGGACCCTGCGACGCTGATGCGTGGGGCGCGGGCGGCTGGTTCGGCTGCCGGCGCGTCGTCGACGGATCTGGCGACTGAATTGTCGGCCGCGGTTGTGGCTGGCAAACAGGCTGTTGAAGCCTTCAGCCGGATCGGTGCTTCGGCTAAGGCTGCCCGTGGCGAGTTGGCTGGGCTAGCCCGACAGATCGAGCGCGTTGTGCCATTGCTGGCGATGATGTCTGCGCCGCAGGTCGCTGCCGGGCCGTCCGTTGCTGTTCAGCCGGTGCGGGCGGCACCGGCGCGGCCGGTGGTATCGGCGGTGACGTCCGCGCCGGCTGTCGGATCGGCGGCATCGACAGCACCGGTGGTGCGCGGGCTGGGGGACGTCGATCGGGCTGCCGTGGCGGCGCGGTCGGCGGTAGCCGGGTTGTGGGCGGAACTGCGCGGTGGCGCGGGGGTGCTTCTGACCGTCGAGGGACTGCGGCGTGGCCTTGTTGCTGCATCGACGGCGGCCATGGACCTGGAGCGCGTCAAGACCATCCTGACGCAGGCGACCGGCTCGGCGGCCGGCGCGGCGGCGGAATACCAGTTTGTGCGAGATGAAGCGTACCGCCTTGGCCTTTCATTGGGTCAGGCGAGCTTGCAGTACGGCAAGTTTGCGGCGGCGGCCAAGGGCACGAAGCTGGAAGGGTTGGGCGCGCGCGAGGTCTTTACCGGCGTTGCCGAAGCGGCGGCGGTGATGGGCCTTAATGCTGATCAGGTCGGTGGTACTTTCACCGCCTTCGAGCAAATCTTGAGCAAGGGCAAGGTTCAGGCCGAAGAGCTGCGCGGCCAGCTGGCGGAACGGTTGCCGGGGGCATTCGGGATTGCGGCGCGCGCTATGGGGGTGTCGACCGCAGAACTCAACAAGATGATGGAGCAAGGTAAGCTTATCTCTGACGAGTTCTTGCCGCGGATGGCCGCAGAGCTGAGCGATACCTATGCCAAGGCGCTGCCTGCCGCCCTGAAATCGGCGCGCTCTGAACTGAACCGTCTGTCGAGTGCGTTGGACGAACAGAAGGCGGCGTTCGGCAAAGGCTTCCTGGGGTCGTTGACCGGCGGCCTGGACGGGATGTGGCAGACGGCATCGGCGGAAGAAGCCCTGAAGCGTGCCGAAGAGATCGGCGAGGATATCGGCGCTGTGGCTGCCCGGATGGCGCAGGTGGCTGCCTGGGCGGTGGATCATATCGACCTGTTGGCTGCTGCTGCGGGTACGCGTCTGGTCATTGCCCTGGGCCGGGCTGCGGTCGCTTTCACCGTGGACGCGGCAGCGGCGCTGCGCTCGGCGGCGGCGCAGCGCGCGGCTGCGGCGGCGGTGGCAGCGCAGGCGGCGGCTGCGGCGGCAGCAACTGCGACCACGGCGACGGCGACCGCAGCCGCCGCCGCGAACACGGTTGCGACCGTGGAGGGGGCTGCGGCCGATCGGGTGGCGACGCTGGCTGCCGGTCAGCGGTCGGCGGCAGCGCTGGGGCTGGCTGCGGCGTTGCGGGGCAAGGCCGTGGCGTCGACGTCTGCCGCTGCGGCTGCGCTGTCGTCTGCCCGGGCCAATGTGGCGGCTGCCCAATCGGCGATCACGGCCGCGGGGGCCACGGCGACGTTCGGTGCCCGTCTGGGCGCCGGCGCGGCAGCCGGCGGGATGTTCGCGGGCGGCTTGGCGGCTCTGGGTGGGCCGATCGGGCTGCTGGTGATGGGCCTGACGGTGGCGGTGCCCCTGATCTACAGCCTGTCGACGGCAGAGGACCGGGCGACCGATGCGGCCCGGGCGCATGCCGACCAGATCGAGCGGATGACAGATGTTAACCGCCAGTTGATTGGCGCATCGAAAGACAAACAGCGGGAGCTATTGAAGGAGCAGGAAATCATTGCCGCCAAGGCGCGGGCGGAGATGGAGATCCAGCAAGGTCAGCTCGACATGATGCGGGCGGCGCAGGCTGCCGCGCTGGCGCCGCGGCAGGCTGAGATCGCGCAGCGGCGGGACCAGTCCTCGCGCCTGTGGATGCGCGGGCAGGTGACGGACGAGATGGCGGCGATCGACATGCCGCTCCCGTTCAAGCCCGAAGACATTGCCGGTCAGGAAAAGCGGGTCGGCGATCTTGTCCAGACCTATCAGACGCTTGCGGATGCAATCCGGTCGATCCGCGACCTGATCGACGGCCCGGCCGGTGGCGGTGGGGTTGGCGACGGCGGCAAGGACAGCGAGATCAAAGCGGGGCGCGAAGCGATCGAGGCCCTGATCCGAGACCGTGAGGCTGCGGCCAAGCGGCTGCGGATGATCGACCTTCTGGGCATGGACACCGACCCGGCGCGGGAGGCGGATGCACGGCGGCAGTTGGACGCCCGGTTGCGGGCCGAAGAGGTCGTGGCCAAGGCCTCGGCAGACCGTCGGGCGGCAATGGCATCGGCGCTGGATGCGGCGCAGGTTCCGGCCGGGCCGCTGGTCGACCGGGTGGCGGGGGTGATCGGGCAGACCGGCGAGACCGAAAAGGCGCGCGAGGGCGTGGAACTGCGCCGGCAGCAACTGTCAGATCAACGGCAGGAACTGGCGGTGGCGCAGGCGCGCGCGGAGGTGGCCGGGTTGCCGGTCGCACAGCGTGAACGGGAGCTGAAAATCACGCAAATGGTGCTGGATGCGCAGCGCCAGGGTGTGGCGCTGACCAGTGATGAGATTGCACAGCGGCGGCAGATTGAGGCCGACCGCGCGAAGGCTACGGCGAAGGAATGGAGGGGCAATCAGACTGCGGACCTGGAAGACGAGCTGCAATTGGCGCGGGAGCGGCGGGAGGTTGCCGCTCTGAGCGTGCGGGATCGTGAGCGCGAGCTTAAGGTCATTGATCTGATCGCGGCGGCCAGGCGCGAGGGCGTCGACCTGACGGCGGTGGAGATCGCGGGCTTTCGGGCGCGGATCGCCGAGATCGATGCCATCGATCTCGCGACGCAGCGGGTGACGTCTGCACAGGATTTCCTCGCCGATAGCGGGGAGCGGGCGTTCGACCGGATCGGATCGTCGATCACCGACGCTTTCACGCGTGGCGAGGGGGCTGCGATCGACTTCGGGAGCGTCGCGCAGGGGGTAATTTCCGAGGTCTTGCAATCGTTCATCCAACTCGCCGCAATCAATCCGGTGAAAAATGCATTGTTCGGGACGAATAGTCCGGTCCTGTCCGATGTCGGCGGGTTGATCGGCAAGCTGTTGGGTGGCGGCTCGTCGACGGCGACCGGCCCATATGTCGCCACGCCTGACCGGGTGACACCGCCGGTACTGGGCGAGATCTGGCATGACGGTGGTGTGGCCGGCGGATCTGCTGTTTCGACGGCTGTGGCTGTCGAGGTCTTCGAGCGCGGGCGCCGTCGTCTGGTGGATGGTGAGCTGTTCCGGGGGGCGTGGGCTGGCACGGGGCTGGTGCCGGAGCGCGCGGCCGGAACGGGGCTGCGGGCCGGCGAGGTGACCGCGCGCTTGACGCGGGGCGACGAGGTGCTGACGCGCGATGATCCGCGGCACCGGGCGCAGATGGCGCAGCGGGCGGCGGTGGCCACCATTGTGCATGGTGGTGATGCCCGGATGCCGGCGGTGACGTCGGGGGCGGTCGATCGTCCGGCTAACCCCCGGATATCGGCGGTGACCGATCATGCGGCGCGGCCGACGGCGGGGCGTGAAGTGCTCGCGCTGCTGCTGGCGGGCGAAGAGGTGGTGAGACAGGACGACCCGCGACACCGCGATAATCTGACCGCGCGGCCGTTGCTCTATCACACCGGCGGGGTTGCTGGGCATCCGGCCGATGAACGGCCCTGGTCGCTGCCGCCGGCGCCGTCGCGGGTGGCGACCGGTGGTGGGGCGGGTGGCGCTGGGCGGGGTGATGTCGTCGTTCAGGTTATCGACCAGCGCCGCACTGACGGCAAATCGGCTGCCGGCGACGGGGTGCAGGTTCAGCGCGGTAAGGATGGTCAGGGCCGCGAGGTGATCAAGGTCGTGATCGCCGAGGTGCGGCGGGGGATCGAGACCGGGCAGTTCGACCGGGCGATGTCCAGCAGCTACGGGCTGCGTCGGGTCGGTCAATAACCATCAGAGGTTGTTCCTCTGATGTGTTGCAACATCGAAACAGTTGACCGCGTGGGTTGCGTGATAGATGATCCTACCCACGTAGTCAGAGGGGGAAGGAAATGGACGGGCGATTTAATGCGGTCTTGATGGAGGAAGGGGCGAGTGACCCTCTGTGCCTGCCTTTCATTCGTGACGATGATGCAGATTGCGACGATGACTTTTCTTCCCGTCGCAATTATTGGCACGTCACACCTTCTGGTGATGACGATGCGGATGCCGATCTGGGGCGGCAGTATGCCAGCCTGCTGGTGGAGCACCTGCGCACGGGTGGGTCAGCGGCTGGCAGCTTGTCATATGTGATCGAGGATATGGTCAAGGCAGGCCGATGGTCGGCCCTTGAAGAAGCCTTCGCCGATGAACTGGCGGCGAGGCTGGTGCCGATCCCGTAGGCGCGGACGGATATTTGGTGTTCAAGGGGCTGCCGGTGGGCGGCCCTTTCTTTTTGGGGTGATGCGAGATGAGCGATCCGGTCTGGCCTGAAGCGTTGCCGCAGGCGCCGCAGCGGGACGGCTATCAAGAGAGCACGCCGGATGTGCTGCTTGAGAGCAAGCCGGATATCGGACCGGCCAAGACGCGGCCCCTGGCAACGTCGGGCGAGGCGGCCTTGACGGTGCGGTATCGGATGAGCGGCGTGCAGCTCGTCACCTTCAGGGCGTGGTTTTCGACCACCTTGGCGCATGGCGCGCGTCCGTTCGTTTGGCCCGACCCGGTGAGTGGCGAGGTGGCGCGGGTGCGGATCACCAAGCCGGTGCCGGCCTGGGTACCGGCGGCAAATCTGGCGGATCGGTGGGATCTGACCATCAACCTGATGAGGCTGCCGGCATGACCAGTGAGATTGCCCGGGCCGCGGGCCATGCCCCGAACACGGATCAGGTGTGGGTGGTGCTTCTGACGCTCGACCATCCTGATATGCCAGAGGATGTGCGGCCGTTCCGGTTTGCGCAGGCATCTGACGACCTGATCAGCCGGGGCATGCGGTTTCTTCCCTACCCCTTCGCATTCGGTCTGCCCGCATCGGACGGCGAGACGCTGCCGCAATCGCGCCTCACCATCGACAATGTCGACCGGCGGCTGATCACGACGGCGCGGTCGCTTCAGGGGCCGGTGGCGGTGACGATCGAGGTCGTGCTTGCTTCGCAGCCGGACGTGGTTGAACAGCGGTGGGATGGCATGCGGATCGTCCGCCTTGAGACGGACCGGATGCAGATCACCGGCAGCCTGTCATACGAGGATGTGCTGTCGGCGGCATGGCCGGTGGGCGAGTTCACGCCCACCGAATTTCCGGGCCTATTCTGATGGCAGAAAAGGGCGGAAATCTGCCATTTCCTGAGTGGGCGAGTTTTTACGTCGGTATTCCCTTTGTCGTCCACGGGCGGGATCGGGTGCAGGGCGTGGACTGCTGGGGGCTTGTCCGCATGGTCTATGCCGACCGCTATGGCATCGACCTGCCCAGTTGGGCGGATGCCTATGACGATCTGGATGACCGGCGCGGCATCGCGGCCGTGGTGACCGATGAGCGGCGGGTGTGGCGGGTCGCCGACCGGCCGGCCGAAGGGGATGTGATCCTGATGCGGGCTGGTGATCTGCCTCATGTCGGGGTGTGGCTGACGCCCCGGCGGATGCTGCACACCCGCGAGCGGGTGGGCGCGCGGGTCGGCTTCATCGGCGGCGAGTTTTTTGCAGTGGAGGGGGTCTTCCGGCATGTCGGCCGCTGACGAGATCAAGGTGCCTGCCCCGGTTTCAGTGATTGCGCGGCCCCTCCCCTTCCATGCGGGTCATCGTCGTTTGGAGCTGCCTGAGGGGGCGACGCTCGCCGAGATGGTGGCGGCGGCCGGTATCTCAGGGGTGCGGTTGACTGCCACCCATGTCGAGATCGGCGGTCACATGATCCCGCGCGACCGGTGGCATCGGGTGCGTCCGCGTGCCGGCATGATGGTGACGGTGCGGGTGCTACCCTTGGGTGGTGGTGGTGACGGCAATAAAGTGGTGCGGTCACTGCTGATGATTGCCGTCGTCGCCGCAGCGGCATGGCTTGGTGGCCCGCTAGGCGGGTTCATCGCGGGTGAAATTGGAATAGGTGTCGAGGTCGCGACGGCACTTGCTGTGACTGCCATTACGACCGTTGGCAGTCTGCTGGTGAACGCGCTGGTGCCGCCGACGCAGCCGCGTCTGTCGACGGCGACCGGTGATGGCGTAAAGACCTATGGGATCAGCGATCTGCGCAATGTCGCAGACCCGTGGGGGACTATCCCGAAGGTCTACGGCCGCATGCGCGTGTGGCCGAAACGGGCGGCGAAGGTTGTTACGGAAATCGTCGGCGATGACCAGTATCTGCGCGTGCTGCTGTGTGCGGGCTACGGCCCGCTGCTGATCAGCGAAATCAAAATCGGCGAAACCCCGGTCGGGGATTTCGAGGATGTGGAAATCGAAATTCGCGAGGGTCGGGCGGGCGACGCACCCGTCACCCTCTACACGACGGATGTGAATGAAGAGCCATTATCGGTCTTGGTCGCTAAGGATGGCGGGCCGCAGGTCCGAACCGCCGGTTCTGGCGCCGATGAAATCTCGATTGATCTAACCTGGCGCTCGTTGATTGCCCAGAACGACAAGGGCGATCAACTGAGCCGCCGAGTGGACGTGCGGGTGGAATACCGCGCGTCCGGCGCCACAGAGTGGCTGCCGGTCCCTCAGTCTGGTGATCCAAAACCGTCGACGGCGGTAACCACGACCGCGAACCTGCTGTCGCGCCGTGAATGGCGGACGGATCTGCCGATCGCGGGGCCGGTCACCCTGACCGGGCTGGGTGCCGTCGGCGCGGTGCGTCTGCGGGTTTACACCAGGCCGGCGGGCGCTGGTGCCTGGGCATTGCAGCGAGATTTCGCGGCGGATGATGTGCCGGCCGCGATTGCGGTCGCGGGCGTCGACGGCAAGGCGCTGGACATCGCGGCCGTAGCTGTGGCTGCCGACCTGCATGATACGCCGATTGTGGTGGCGCCGACCGCGTGGAGCTATCTGGCCCGCGAGGGGACAGATGGCGTCTGGCAGGTGACCGGCCGGTCGTGGAGCCCCGTGCGCCGGTCGATCCGCTGGCGCGTCCCTGTGCGTGGTCAATATGAGGTGCGGGTCACGCGCCTGACCGACGATACCGACAGCCCGCGGATCTCGGACGAGGTCTATTGGTCGGCCCTGCGGACCGTGACCGATCGTCCGCCGGTGACGCGGTCCGGGCTGGCCCTGATCGCATTGAGGATCAGGGCCACTGAACAATTGAACGGGGTGGTCGACACCCTGAATTGCATTGCGCAGGCAGTGTTGCGCGATTGGGATGCGGCAACAGGCGCGTGGATTGAGCGCGAGACCCGGTCGCCTGCGGCGGCATTCCGAGATGTTTTTCAGGGCGTGGCAACCAAGCGGCCGGTGGCGGATGCTCGCCTCGATCTGGATGCCGTTCAAGAATTAGCCGAATGGTGCGCCGAGATCGATCCTGAGAGCGGCGAGCCACGGTTCCGCTTTGACGCGGTTTATGACAGCCGCTCGACCGGCTGGGATGTTCTGCGCGAGATCGCGGCCTCTGGGCGGGCGGTGCCGTCGGTGCGGGGTGGCCTGTATTCGGTGGTGATCGACCGGCCGCAGCCGGGGCCGGTGGCGCTGATCACGCCGCGCAATGCCTGGGGCTATAGCGCGACGCGGGCGCTGGTGGATCTGCCGCACGCGCTGCGGGTCCGATATCTCAACGCCGATAAGGGCTATGAGCAGGACGAGCTGATCGTCTGCCGCGACGGCTACACCGTTGACCCGGATATTGCTGGGCTGCCGGCAACGCTGATCGAGGATATCGAGGTCACTGGCGTGGTGACCCGTCGGCAAGCCTGGGTGCTGGCCCGGCGTGCCATGGCGGAAGCCACCTTGCGTCCAGAACTGCACAGCGTCTGGCAGGACGTCGAGGCGCTGGGGCATGACCGGGGCGATCAAGTTGCGCTGGCCTATGACGTGCCCCGGATCGGGCTGGTATCGGCGCGGGTGACGGGTGTCGTCACCGATGACGAGGGCCGGGCCGTCGCGGTCGAGCTTGACGAGCCCGTCGCGATGGAGGATGGCGGGCTGTATGCGGTGCGCATCCGCCTGGGCGGGACCACGCGGCAGATCGTGCCGACGGTGGAGACGATGCCCGGCGAGACGCGGCTGTTGAGCTTCGCGGCGCCGGTGCCTGCGGTGGATGCGCCAAGTGCCGACGATCTGGCGGTGTTTGGTGAAGCGGAACGCGAGACGGTACAACTGATCGTCAAATCGATCGAGTATGGCGACAACTTGTCGGTGCGCCTGACCTTGGTGGATGCGGCGCCGGCAATTCACACCGCCGAGGATGCGCCAATCCCGGCTTATGATCCTTTGATCACCCTTGATCCGGAGGTGGTGGCGCCGGGGCAGGTGCTGGGGCTGCGGCTGGCTGAGATCGCGCGGCCGGGCGAGGCGCGGACGAGCATCCGCGCGACGTGGCAGCCGCCGGCGGCCGGGTTCGCCGGCGGCTATGAGGTCTATGGCCGTGAGGGGCTGGGGCTGCGCTGGCGGATGATCGGCGCGACGACGGCGCCGGTCTGGACGGTCACAGAACAGGCGCGGCCGGGCGAGACCTATGAAGTGTTGGTGCTCGCGGTTGGTCCGTCCGGTGCACGCACGCCCTTGCGGGATGCGGCCACGGCGCAGATCACGGCGGCCGGTGATCCGATCTACGCGCGGCCCCCGGTGGCGGTGACGCCCCGGCCGGGGATCGGACAGATCATCGTGGAGATCACGCCCACCGACGATCCGCGGGCCGTGGAATATGAGGTGGTGGTCGGCGTGGTCGACGACGTGACGCAGGGCGACTATGTCGGCCGCGTCCGGGGGACCGTGATCACCATTCCAGAGGTGCCCGCCGGCGAGGGGCGGTATGTCTGGGCGCGTTCGATCGATGCGTTCGGGCGTCCGGGGCCGTGGGCGCCGCGGCCGGTGATCCCCGAAATCCCGACCGAACCGGGGGAAGACCCTGAAGTCCCGGTCCTGCCGGACATCCCGGAAATCCCGACCAGTCCGGGGGCCGAATATCCATGGCCGACGGTGCCAGGGGTGCCGGCGGTGTCGCGCGCCGTGCTTGAGGACGATCTGAGTGCCGACGTTTCCGGCCGTCTGGACCTGATCGACCGGTCGATGGTCGGTGACGCGGCCGGCGGCCTGATGCAGCGGATCGAGACGGCCGCTGTTCGCGCCGGGGAGCGCGCGGCGGCTGCCGATCGGGATATTCGCGAAGCCCTGGAGCGGCTGGCGGTGGCGCAGATCGACGCTGCGCTGCGGGTGGTGGACACGCGCGGCCTGGTGCGGGATGCCGGGATCGAGATCGATCCGGCTGATGGGCGGGTCAAGATCCGGGCTGTCGAAGCGCTCGCGACCGACACCACGCGGCGGCTGTCGGACGTCTCTGTGGTCCTCGACGCGCAGGCGGCGGCGATCGATCTGCGGGCGACCCGCAGTGAGCTTGCTGATGTCGAGGGCGAGACCCTGACCCGGTTCGGAAGCGTTGAAGCGACGCTCGATGCGCAGGCCGGGGCCATCGACCTGCGGGCGACAAAAGGCGAACTGGCTGCGCTCGGCGCCGAGCTGCTGGAGCAGATCCAGCCGGCCGCGCGCTGGGAATACCATGACAGCGCCGAGGGCTGGGCGGCGACGGCTGGCACGCTGACACCGGGGGGCGCCGGCCTGGTGACCCTGACCGGTGCGGCGCCGGCCCGGATGGCGGTTTCGGGATTGGCGATCGACGGGGCGGCAGCATGGATTGTGGCGATCCGGCTGCGGCGCGTGGCCGGCAGTGGCTGGGGTGTTCGGGTCGGCTGGTCGACGGCATCCGGGTCGGATGAGGTGGCGGTGACAGCGCCGGCTGATCCGGCGGCGTGGTCGGTGGTGCAGGCTGTGCTTCGGGGGCGCGCGAGCTGGGACGGGCGGACCGTTCAGGGGTTGGCGGTGTCGGCCGGTGAGGCGGCGGGCGACGGCTTCGAAATCGACTTTGTCGAGGTGGCGCGCAGTGGCGCACAGGCGTTGATCCTGGACGGGCTCGAAGGCCGTCTCGGGTCAACGGAGGCGCGGCTTGACGCAGCCGAAGGCGTCATCGAACTGAAGGCGGATGTCGTGACCGTCGCCGATCATGCGGCGCGGCTGGGCAGCGCCGAAGCCCGTCTGGATGCCGCCGAAGGCGCGATCGACCTGCGGGCGACAGTCTCGGATCTTACGGCGGCACAGACCCGGATCGGGTCGGCCGAAGCCCGGATTGATGCGGCCGAAGCTGCCATCAACCTGAAGGCTGATGAGACCATCGTCACGGCGCAGGGGCAGCAGATCGCCGAGGTATCGGCGGAGCTGGATGCGATCGATGGGCGGATCTCGCTGGTCGTCTCGGACGTCATCGAGCGGGTCGATGGCGTCAGCGATGCCGCGGCGCTTGCGGCGCTGGCCGGCGCGCTGGGGCAGGCGGATGAGGGTGCCGTCCGGCGGACGGATGCGGCCATGGCGCGGCAGGATCTGACCGCGCGGGTCGACGCGGCGACGGGCGCCGTGGCCCGGTCGGTGGAACAGCTTGCGGTTCGGGTCGGCGACACCGCTGCCGAGGTCGCTGTGGAGCGGGTCACGCGCGCGAGCGAGACTGAGGCTCTGGCGAGCGAGGTCACGGGATTGCGTGCCCGGGTAGGCGTCGCGGAGGGTGAGATCGCCACGGCGACTGCGGCAATCGCGAGCGAGAGCACGGCGCGGGCCACGGCGGATCAGGCTATCGCCGAGGATCTGGTGACGCTGACAGCCGATGTGGGCGCGGCTTCGGCGGCGATCATCGCCGAGGCGCAGGCGCGGGTCACGGCTGATACGGCGCTGGCTGGCGAGGTGACCGGGATTTCCGCCCGGGTCGGGGCGGCCGAAGGGCGGCTGGGCGATGCCGAGGCGGCAATCACGTCGGTTTCACAGGCTGTCGCCGATGTTGATGCGGCCAGTGCACGGACCCGGGACCAACTCGTCGCCTATGTCGATGCCGGTGATCAGGTCGGCGCAGGTGAAGCCGACAAGGTGGCTACCGCCCTGCTGGCGTCGGTTGTCGATGGCGCGGATGCCGGTGCCGCGCGGCGGGAGGATGGTGCGGCCATCCGGCGCGATGTGGTCGCTCGCGTTGAGGCCGGCGAGATCGCAGAAGCCGCGCAGCGTGAAGTGCTGGCGGTGCGGCTTGGTGCGACCGAAGCCGGCATCGTGTTGGAACGGATCACCCGTGCGACTGAGGATGCGGCGCTTGCTGCCGATCTTTCGACGCTGGCCGCGCGGGTGGACGGTGCTGAAGCGGATATCACCACGGAGGAACAGGCGCGAGCTGATGCTGATGGTGCGTTGGCCGCGCTGGTCACCACGCTGTCAGCGCGGGCGGATGCCGCTGATGATGCGATCGCGGCAGCCGATGCGGCTGTGGTCATCGAGGCGCTGGCGCGGGCCAGTGAGGATGATGCGCTTGCCGCGCAGATCTCAACGCTGACAGCGGATGTCGGCGCGGCTTCATCGGCGATCACCGCCGAGGCGCAGGCGCGGGTCACGGCTGATACGGCGCTGGCTGGCGAGGTGACCGGGATTTCCGCCCGGGTCGGGGCGGCCGAAGGGCGGCTGGGCGATGCCGAGGCGGCAATCACGTCGGTTTCACAGGCTGTCGCCGATGTTGATGCGGCCAGTGCACGGACCCG
>NZ_JBBKTV010000059.1:0-225 GCF_039630945.1 Tistrella arctica | reverse complement strand
TCACCGTGATCCGCACCACGCTGCTGGTCTCAAGACCCTCGGCATCGGTCGCGGTCAGCGTCAGGTCGATGAACGGCTCGGTCTCATGATCGAGGACTTCACCCCCCGCCAGTTGCAGCACGCCGTCCACGATCTCGAAGCGCGGATCATCGACCGTGAAGGTCAGCGTGTCACCCGCATCCGGGTCGCTCGCCGTCACCGTGCCGATCACCTGTGCGTCTTCAC
>NZ_JBBKTV010000058.1:0-225 GCF_039630945.1 Tistrella arctica | reverse complement strand
AGATGCCGGTCAGCGCGGTCACCGTGTCTTCGGTCACCGCGATGCTGGCCGGCGCGGTCAGATCGGGGGCGTCATTCACCGCCGTGATGTCGAGCGTGATGGTCGCACTGTCGGTCAGCGCGCCACCGGTGCCGGTGTTGCCGCCGTCATTCACCGTCACGGTCAGCGTCACATCGGCAGTCGCGTTCGCCGCCGGCGTGAAGCTCACGCCATTGGCGGCGATGA
>NZ_JBBKTV010000057.1:0-243 GCF_039630945.1 Tistrella arctica | reverse complement strand
GACCTGGTGGCTATGGCGGACGTGAACCACCCGATCCCATCCCGAACTCGGACGTGAAACCGTTCTGCGCCGATGGTACTTCGTCTTAAGACGCGGGAGAGTAGGTCGCTGCCAGGTCTTGCAACCGCACAACACGCCGGCCCAGCCGGGCAACACGCCAACCATGCGCGAGACATCTCATCTCAACAACACTGCCCAACGCACCACACCCGACGCGGGGTGGAGCAGCCCGGTAGCTCGTCA
>NZ_JBBKTV010000056.1:0-243 GCF_039630945.1 Tistrella arctica | reverse complement strand
GCGGGTTGAGCGCGCAGCGGAGCGTGACGATCACGGTTGGCGACGCGAATGAAGCGCCGACGGCGCCGGTGGTGACCGGCACCACGGTTGCGGAGAACGCGGCCGGTGCTGTTATCGGCACGGTGACGGCGAGCGATCCGGATGGCGATGCGCTGAGCGTCACGGTCGATGATGCCCGCTTCGAGGTGGTCGGCGGCCAGTTGAAGCTGCGCGACGGGATCAGCCTGGATCACGAGGCTGAGC
>NZ_JBBKTV010000055.1:0-243 GCF_039630945.1 Tistrella arctica | reverse complement strand
CGAAGTACCATCGGCGCAGAACGGTTTCACGTCCGAGTTCGGGATGGGATCGGGTGGTTCACGTCCGCCATAGCCACCAGGTCATGAAACCGCACAAGACGACCGCCCGGGGATTTGCCCCCGTTCAGGGGCACCCGGTCGGGTGTGTGCGCGAGATCGTCTGATTTTTGTGTCTGTGATGCAAGCTGTGTGGCCCGCGGGCCCGGTTCTGGGCGCGACGGGGATCAATAGAGCTCTATCGAG
>NZ_JBBKTV010000054.1:0-243 GCF_039630945.1 Tistrella arctica | reverse complement strand
TTCGGTTGAAGCCTTGGCGGATGAGCGATCATCTGTCGAAGGTTCAACTTGAGAGTTTGATCCTGGCTCAGAACGAACGCTGGCGGCATGCCTAACACATGCAAGTCGAACGGGGTTCAGGTTTCGGCCTGGACTTACGTGGCGCACGGGTGAGTAACACGTGGGAATCTGCCCATCTATGGGGAATAACTGCGGGAAACTGCAGCTAATACCGCATACGCCCTTCGGGGGAAAGGCTTCGGC
>NZ_JBBKTV010000053.1:0-243 GCF_039630945.1 Tistrella arctica | reverse complement strand
GCCGAAGCCTTTCCCCCGAAGGGCGTATGCGGTATTAGCTGCAGTTTCCCGCAGTTATTCCCCATAGATGGGCAGATTCCCACGTGTTACTCACCCGTGCGCCACGTAAGTCCAGGCCGAAGCCTGAACCCCGTTCGACTTGCATGTGTTAGGCATGCCGCCAGCGTTCGTTCTGAGCCAGGATCAAACTCTCAAGTTGAACCTTCGACAGATGATCGCTCATCCGCCAAGGCTTCAACCGAA
>NZ_JBBKTV010000052.1:0-245 GCF_039630945.1 Tistrella arctica | reverse complement strand
GCGATAACCGTTCGTGCGTGCTGTATTCAGAAAGTGGTGGGCCCGGGTGGACTCGAACCACCGACCTCACGCTTATCAGGCGTGTGCTCTAACCAACTGAGCTACAGGCCCGCACAGCACCCGGATTGCTCCAGGCTACGGTTGCGACGCGGAAGGGATGCGGGGACGGCGGTCATCGTCCTTAGAAAGGAGGTGATCCAGCCACAGGTTCCCCTACGGCTACCTTGTTACGACTTCACCCCAGT
>NZ_JBBKTV010000051.1:0-248 GCF_039630945.1 Tistrella arctica | reverse complement strand
GAGCACACGCCTGATAAGCGTGAGGTCGGTGGTTCGAGTCCACCCGGGCCCACCACTTTCTGAATACAGCACGCACGAACGGTTATCGCGACGTAGGAAGCGATAAGATTTCGACCCGCCCGTCGATAGATGGATGCGGTCGGGATCGGTTTTCCGATCCGGATATTCCACCGGCCCTGAGGGGCTGGCTGGAACACAAGTTCTTTGGACAGTGTGAAGAGATGAGATCGTCTGATGTAATGCGAGCT
>NZ_JBBKTV010000050.1:0-248 GCF_039630945.1 Tistrella arctica | reverse complement strand
ACATCGGCAGTCGCGTTCGCCGCCGGCGTGAAGCTCACGCCATTGGCGGCGATGAAGGCATTGATCGCCGTCACCGTGCCGCTCAGCGTCCGGCTGGTCGCCGTGCCGCCGACGGTCACGCCGCTGCCGCTGGTCGCGGACAAAGTCCCGCTGCCGACCGCGAAGGTCACGGTCACGATGCCCGAGCCGGCATCGATATCGCTGATCGAGATGCCGGTCAGCGCGGTCACCGTGTCTTCGGTCACCGC
>NZ_JBBKTV010000004.1:0-543407 GCF_039630945.1 Tistrella arctica | reverse complement strand
TTGGACAAAGTTTGGCGACTTCATCCTAACCCACTTCCGAGGGCGGCATGGCCACACCCGATCCCGGCATGCCGGGATCGGGTGTGGCGACAACTGTCAGGTAAATACCGTCACATCACAGTATTCCAGATCATCAACCTGCATCGTGGTTCCTCGTATCGGGTGACTGGCAAACCTAGCACCCTCCTGACCGACCGCCCATAATTGAATTCCCCAGCGCTCCCCAACTTCAGCCTTACGGAGGTTGGAATCTAATCTCGAGACTGGTGAGCGCCGAGGGCGGTCGGTCGATAAGGTCGTCTCGGTCAGCTATTGCGTGGCGGCCACTTCAAAGCCGCCATTCCGCTACCGGCCACCTTCGTCTGTCCAACAACCGCCATCCCGGACATCTGCCGTTGCTCCCATCAACCTGCTTTGGCATGCACGAGCAATCTTCCCGAGACGGTAGACGAGGCGTGGAAACCTCGAAACTCTCAGTTGGCCATGGCATCGCTCTGGCCGGATGGTTGTCGCGCATGTCCAAGGCTTTGCCCAAAAGCGGCAGCGCCTGGGCGAGAGGCTAAGTTTCCAACACCCGGCTGAGTTGGGCCATCGTCATTCACACCATGATGGAGACAATAATGGCATAGCCCTTAGAATTTGATCCATCCGACACCGAATCAAAGCTCAGTCACGTCCGTAAATGGCTGAAGCAGATGGGGCTGAAGCAGATGGTGGCCCACTGCTTCACGACCAAGCCGGATTTGCCGTTCGATGTGTTCTGCGTTGTCATCCTCCTACGCGGAGGCGCTACAAAATGTCAGGAGTCGTGCAATGCCGGCCCAAGGTCGCGCAGGGCGTTGATGACGCGCTGAACGGTGACGATCCTCCCGTCCACGGTATACGCGATCAGCAGGCGGCGCTCGAATATCAGCGTCCGCAGGCCGGCGATCAGGTCATCACGGGGCGTTCCGCGATGGGGCAAGTCGGCCAGCGCCGCAATGCGCTGTTCAATTCTGGTCAGATAGCCATCTGCCGTGGGACTATCGGCTTGTGCGCTGACCCATTGGTGAAGCGCAATCAGGTCTTCAATCGCCAGGGCCGAAAGCTGAACGTCACAGGTCATGCCTTGGCGATCGAGGCCCGGACCTTTGCGAACGCCTTGTCGAGCGGCATGGGCGGACGAGGATCAGCCAGGGCCTCCGCAACGCGGACGCGGACCAGTTCGTCCAGCACCGCTTCTTCGCGATCCAACGCGCGCAATCCGGCGCGCATCACCTCGCTCATCGAGGCGTAGCGACCGGACGCCAGATGGCGTTCAGCGTGCGATGCCATCTCGCCGAGTGTTACCGTGATTGCTTTCGCAGCCATGCGTGCCTCCATTCCAATATGATTTTATCATATCGTGCTTGAGCGCGAAACGCCAGTGTCACCCCCCGGCCACACCGCGCATGAAGTCCAGAAACCGCGGCTCGCCGGCATGGGCCACGTTCACCCGGATGGCCGGCGGGCGCGGGCTGCGGTCGGGGGCGAAGACCTGGCCGGGGGCCAGGAAGATGCTGTCGGCGGCAGCGCGGCGGCAGAGCGCCAGCTCGTCGGTGCCGGGCGGCAGTTCCACCCACAGATAGAAGCCCGGATGCGAGGGCGTGGCCACTTTCAGGCCCATATCGGTCAGCGCGCCGGCGGCATGGCTGGATGCCTCGGCCACGCGGCCGCGCAGCCGGCGCAGATGGCGCACGTAATGGCCGCTGGAGATGAAGTTATAGATGAAGCGTTCCACGTAATCCGACGTGGCGACGATCGTCAGCATCTTGATGTCCTGCAATGCCGCCGTGATCGACGGCGCCGCCGCCACGAAGCCCGAACGCAGGCTGGCCGAGAAGGTCTTCGAGAAGGTGCCGACATACAGAACCCGATTCAACTGGTCCAGCGCCGCCAGCCGCGGCGCGCTGGCCGGCAGGATGTCGGCGAAGGCGTCATCCTCGACCACATGGAAATCATGGCGTTCGGCCAGTTGCAGCAGGCCGTAAGCGGTGCCCATGCTCAAGGAACTGCCGGTCGGGTTGTGGCCCTGCGACTGGGTGAAGAAGATCTTCGGCCGCACCTGCGCCAGATGGGTCGCCATATCGTCCAGATCCGGGCCGTCGGGCGTGCGGCGGATGCCGACCATCCGCACCTTGGCCAGCTTCAGCTTGCCGAACAGCGGGTAATAGCCGGGGTCGTCGACGAACACCACATCGCCCGGTTCCAGGTAATGGCGGATGATCAGGTCCAGCGCGTGGTTGGCGCCATAGGTCAGCAGCACCTGATCGGCACCGGCCTTGACCGCGCGGTCCGACAGCATCATGGCGATCCGTTCCCGCAGCGGCAGAAAGCCCCATGAACTGCCATAGCCATGCTCGATCGCCTCGCCCTTCGGCCATTTGAAGCTGCCGAAGAACTTGCCGATTTCCGAGCCTTCCATCCAGGCCTGCGGTGGTCGGCCGTCGCCGGGGCGGACCTCGTAATGCTGATCGAGCTGTTCACGCAGCAGCGACACCACATCCACCGCCGCCTCGACATCCGGATTGGCCAGCTTCGCCGGCCGCCGCGCCACCCCGGTGACATAGAAGCCCGATCCGGGCCGCGCTTCCAGCAGCCCCTGCGCCACCAGCCGGTCGTAAGCCTCGGCCATGGTGTTTTTCGACACGCCATGATCTTCGGCCGCACGGCGCACCGAGGCCAGCCGGTCGCCGGTCTTCAGGCTGCCGGAGGTGATCTGCCCCGACAGAAGATCGACCAGATGATCGATGCGGGTGGGCTGGCGCGGCAGTCCTGCGGGCATGGCTGACGGTGTCCTGATAACCGTGGTCGGAGAATTGTCCCGATGATTTCACTGGGACAGTCGCGCCGATAAAACGTTCAACCGTCCCTTGTTCGTCCCGCCAATCCTAGGACAATTACCCGCCACAGTCCAAGGCCAAGCGCCGTGCCCCGCTGGGCCGGTCCGCAGCCGACATCAGACTGGCCGAAGAAACCGATGGAGGGAACATGCAGGTCGAGCAGCGGGCATCCCGCCCCGCGATCAATTCGCGTCTGGAGAATTACCGCAATCTGGCGCCGGCCGCGCGGCTGGCGCTGATGGCCGATGCCGTCGGCCTGGATGCGGCCGACCGGGCGCTGCTGGCCGATCCCGCGGCGCTGGCCGTCGACCGTGCCAACGGCATGATCGAAAACGTGATCGGCACCTTCCAACTGCCGATGGGCATCGCCACCAATTTCCGGATCAATGGCCGCGATTATCTGATCCCGATGGTGGTGGAAGAACCCTCGGTGGTGGCCGCCGCCTCATACATGGCGCGTCTGGCCCGGGCCAACGGCGACGGTTTCGACGGCGTGGGCTTCCAGACGTCGAGCACCGCGCCGATCATGCGCGCGCAGGTGCAGGTTCTGGGCATCACCGATCCGTTCGGCGCCAGATTGCGGATTCTGGCCGCGCGGGACCGGATCGTCGCCGCCGCCAATGCCCGCGATGCCAAGCTGGTCAGCCTGGGCGGCGGCTGCCGCGATATCGAGGTGCATGTGTTCTCCACCAGCGCCGCCGGGCCGATGGTGGTGATGCATCTGCTGGTCGATGTGCGCGACGCCATGGGCGCCAACACCGTCAACACCATGGCCGAGGCCGTGGCCCCGCTGGTGGAAGAGGCATCGGGCGGCCGGGTGCGGCTGCGCATCCTGTCGAACCTGGCCGATCTCAGGCTCAGCCGCGCGCAGGTGACGGTGGCGCCCGAGGTGCTGACCACGCGTGAGGTCGCGGGCGCCGACATGATCGCCGGGATTCTGGAAGCCCATGAACTGGCGGTGATCGACCCCTATCGGGCGGCGACCCACAACAAGGGCATCATGAACGGCATCGACCCGGTGGTGGTCGCCACCGGCAATGACTGGCGGGCGATCGAGGCCGGCGCCCATGCCTATGCCGCGCGCAGCGGCCGCTATACCTCGCTCACCACCTGGGAGATGAACGGCGCCGGCCATCTGGTCGGCACGCTGGAAATGCCCATGGCGCTGGGTCTGGTCGGCGGCGCCACCAAGACCCATCCGATGGCGCAGGCGGCGCTGAAGATCCTGGGTGTCGAAACCGCGCAGGAGCTGGCCGAGATCACGGTCGCGGTCGGTCTGGCCCAGAACATGGCCGCCCTGCGGGCGCTGGCCACCGAAGGCATCCAGCGCGGCCATATGGCCCTGCATGCCCGCAACATCGCGATCGTGGCCGGCGCCACCGGCGACGAGATCGAAGCGGTCGCAAAAACCCTGGCCGCCGCCCATGACGTGCGCGTCGACCGGGCGCGCGAGCTGCTCGACGCGCTGCGCAAGCGCGGCTGACCGGGCGGGCGGCCTTCGGGCCGCCACATCAATCCTGCTGACACATCTTCGTGCAGCCGGCTAAACCAAGAACACGCCAGATCCTAGGGAGACGGACAGATGACGCCGACCAAGACCATCGTCACGACCGGCACCGCCGCCGGCGACGCCCTTGCCAATCCTGATCGCCGCGGCCTGCTGAAGCGCGCGGGCGGCGTCGCCGTCGCCGGTGCCGCGGTCGCCGCCGGTGCCGCCACCTTCGCGGCCCCCCATGTGGCACGGGCCGCCGATCCGGTGACCTGGCGCATGCAGGCGCTGTGGGATGCCAACACCACGCCGATGAAGTTCGAACAGGTCTTCGCCGACCGGGTGAAGGAACTCACCGATGGCGGCTTCCAGATCCAGACCTTCACCGCCGGCCAGCTTGTGCCCGCCAATCAGGCCTTCGACGCGGTCCGCGCCGGCGCCTTCCAGATGATGAAGACCTTCGATGGCTATGAGGCGGGCAAGATCCCGGCCTTCGCCTTCACCTCCACCATCCCCTTCGGCTTCCCGGAAAGCGACCAGTACGAGGCGTGGTTCTATGAACTGGGCGGTCTCGACATGGCGCGCGAGGCCTATGGCAAGGCCGGGCTGATGTATATCGCGCCCACCGTCTATGGCCAGGAGCCGATCCATTCCAAGGTCAAGATCACCTCGGTTGCCGAATTCGCCGGCAAGAAGGGCCGGTTCGTCGGCCTCGCCAGCAGCGTGATGGGCGCCATGGGCGTGTCGGTGACGCCGCTGCCGACGGCCGAAGTCTATTCGGCGCTGGAGAAGGGCGTGATCGACATCGCCGATCGCGGTGATCTGACCGCCAATCTTCAGGCCGGTCTGGCCGAGGTCGCCAAGTTCCTGATCCTGCCCGGCGTGCACCAGCCGACCACCGCCACCAGCTATGTCGCGAACAAGGCCGCCTATGATGCCCTGCCCGCGCCTTACAAGGCGGCGCTGGCCACGGCGGCGCGTGAGGTTTCGGCCGCATTGCGTCAGCACAATGTCGTGCAGGACGTGGCGGCGCTGGCCAAGTATCGCGAGGCCGGGGTCGAGATCGTCGAACTGGACCCGGCCGATATCCGCGCCAGCCGGCCCAAGGCCGAGGAACAGTGGCGCGTGGCCACCAAGAACGACCCGCTGGCCACCCGCATCCTCGACAGCCAGGTGGCGTTCATGACCCAGTTGGGCCTGCTCGGCTGATCCTGGCCCGTTGTCTTCGGGGCGGCAGCCTTCCCGGTCCTCGGGATGGTGCCGTCCCGTTCCCGTTTCAAGAACCGGCGCGGAGGCATGCATGTCCGGCCTGCTCGCGGTGGTGCGTGCCTATTACCGGGCCGTCACCGCCTTCAATCGCGGCCTTGCCCAGGTGGTGGCGGTGGTGATGTTCGTCGTGGTCCCGATCATCCTGTTCGAAGTGGTGTCGCGCTATTTCTTCGCGGCGCCGACAAGCTGGGCGATGGAAAGCGCCACCCTGATCTTCGGGCCCTATTTCCTGCTGGCCGGCCCCTGGCTTCTGCACGAGGGCGGCCATGTCAACATCGACATCGTCTATAACGCCATGCCGCGCAAGGTGCGGCTGGCCTTCGACTGTTTCGGACGCATCGTGATCATGGGGTTCTGCTGGGTGCTGGCCGATCTGTCCTGGCCGCTGGCGGTCAATGCCTGGGAACTGGGCGAGACAAGCTTCTCGTCGTGGAACCCGCAGATCTGGTGGACCAAGTTCTTCCTCCCCGCGGCACTGGCCCTGTTGCTGTTGCAGGCGCTGGCCGAATTCCTGCGCGCGGCGGCGCGGCTGGTGGCCGGCATCGACCCGGTCACCGGCGCCGACGACCATGCGGCCGCCGCTGCGGGAGACGCCGCATGAGCGCCTTCGGTTCGGAAAGCGTTTTGCTGTGGATGTTCGCAGGCCTGGTCGGGCTGATGCTCACCGGCCTGCCGCTCGCCTTCGTGCTGGGTGGCCTGTCGATCCTGTTCACCGTGCTGTTGTGGGATCCGGCGGCCCTCACCATCACCGTGCTGCAGATCTTCGACACCATGCGCTCGGAATCGCTGATGTCGATTCCGCTCTATGTGCTGATGGCCAGCGTGCTGCAACGGTCGGGCATCATCGAGGCGCTGTACCGGGCGATGGAGCTGTGGTTCACCCGCATTCCCGGCGGCCTCGCCATCGGCACGGTGATCATCTGCACGATCATGGCCGCGATGACCGGCATCGTCGGTGCCGCCGTCGCCGCGATGGGCATTCTGGCGCTGCCATCGATGCTGAAGCGCGGCTATGACCAGAAACTGGCGCTGGGCACCATCTGCGCCGGCGGCACGCTGGGCATCCTGATCCCGCCATCGGTGGTCACCATCGTCTATGCGGTGACGGCGCAGGTGTCGATCGGGCAGATGTTCGTGGGCGGCATCGTGCCGGGGCTGCTGCTGGCCAGCCTGTATGTCGGCTATATCGTCATCCGTGGCCTGATCAACCCGAAACTGGCGCCGCGGGGCGAGCTGGACGTGCCGCTGGCGGTGCGCATCCGCGCCCTGCGCTCGCTGATCCTGCCCTTCCTGATCATTCTGGGCGTGCTGGGCAGCATTTATGCCGGCATCGCCACCCCGACCGAGGCGGCGGCCGTGGGTGTGCTGGGCGCCGTGCTCTCGGCGGCCGTCGAAGGCCGGCTGCGGCTGCCGATGCTGGCCGGCGCCGGCATGGACACGCTGAGGGTGACGGCGATGATCCTGTGGATCACCATGGGCGCCAAGGCGTTCGTGGCGATCTTCACCGGCACCGGCGGCGCGGATTTCCTGCTCGATTTCATCCGCGACCTGGATGCCAACCGCTGGGTCATCCTGCTCGCCATGATGGGCGTGCTGCTGTTCCTGGGCCTGTTCCTGGACGAGATCGGCATCATCCTGCTCTGCGTGCCGGTGTTCCTGCCGGTGATCCAGTTCCTGGATTTCAACCCGCTATGGTTCGGCATCCTGTTCATGGTCTCGGCGCAGATGGCCTATATCACCCCGCCCTTCGGCTATACCCTGTTCTATCTGAAGGGCACCCTGCCGCCTGAAATCGGCATGGGCACGGTCTACAAGGCGATCATCCCGTTCGTGGGCTTGCAGATGCTGGGCCTGCTGATCTGCGCCGCCTTCCCCGAACTGGTGCTGTGGCTGCCGGGGCTGATGGTCGGGAAATGACCGCGCGCCCCACTGGTCACATCGCCTGATGCATGGCGTCGGTGGCGGCCTCGGCGCAAAGCGGCAGGGTGATGCTCAGGCTGGCGCCGCCGGTATCGGGGTTGCAGGCGGTCAGGCTGCCGCCCTGAGCGGCGATCAGCCGGGCGGTGATGGCCAGGCCAAGACTGGTCGACAGGCTGCCACCATCGCCACAGGCATAGACGTCGGTGCCGCGACCGGCGAAGGGATCGTCCAGATGATGGATGATGTCGCATGGCAGGCCGGGGCCGTGATCGGTGATGGTCACGCGGGCAAGGCCGATGCGCGGCAGGATGTCGGCGGCGACCTCGATCCGGCCGCCGGCGGGGCTGTGGCGCAGCGCGCTCGACACCAGGGTCAACATGGCATGGGTCGTGGCATCCCGATCGACCCGCACCACCACCGCCGGCGGCGTGCCGGTTGTGGCAGCGCCGAGGCGCTGCCGCACGATCTGCACCGCCCGGCGTGATGCCTCGTCATTCATTCCGTCCAGCACGGTGTCGAGCAGGTCCGTCAGGTCGACGGCGGCGGGCGCCAGCTTCCAGGCACCGGCATCGATCCGCGCCAGATCCAGCACATCGTCGATCAGCCTCAGCAGATGGGCGGCGCTGTCGTGGACATGGCCGGCATAGCTGCCATAGATCGATGGCGCCACGGCGCCCAGCCGGCCGTCGCGGATGATTTCGCTGAACCCCATCACCGCATTCAGCGGCGTGCGTAGTTCGTGGCTCATGATCGACAGAAACCCCGACCGGGCCCGATCGGCCAGTTCGGCCGCTTCCCGTGCCGCCGCCCTGTCGCGCTCGGCATTGCACGCCGCCAGCCGCAATTCGATATGGTCCATCACGATGGCCGCCAGATCGGCCAGCGTCGCCATCTGATCGGCCGTCACCGCCCGGGGCTCGTGGTCGATCACGCACAGCATGCCAAGCTTGTAACCACAGCGCGTGACCAGCGGATGGCCGGCATAGAACCGCAGCCCGAACGGCCCGGTGACCAGCGGGTTGTCGCACAGCAGCGGTTCGCCCGTGACATCGTTCAGAACCCAGGGGCCATCCTGAAGGATCGCCGAGGTGCACAGCCCGATATCGCGATCCATCTGGTTGAAATCGAGGCCGTGACGCGATTTGAACCAGATCCGGTCCCGATCGACCAGGCTGATGATGGCGACCGGCGCATTGAACAGCCGCGCCGCCATCGCCGTGATCCGATCCAGAGTCTTGTCCGCCGGCGTGTCGAGGATATCCAGACGATGCAACGCCGACAGTCGCGCCGCCTCGTCCTTCAAATCGGTTGCCATGATCGCCATCGCCTGCCTCACATCTGATCTATCGCCGGTGATGATGCGGGACAATCATTGTCGATCTGTAAAGAAACACGCCTATCCTGACATATTTTCTCTTCAATGAACGTGCCGCGCGGGCGATCAGGCATCTCCCATCGCGCGCAACGCCATGGTGCCGAAAGATGGGGCGGCACTGCCGTCACCATGGCGCAACTCCACCTTTGCCGGGGCATCCTCGCCCGGCAGTCGCGGAAAGTCGCGGCGGTTCAACCGGCCCGCCGGCGGGTGCACGGTCGGGTTGGCGGCATCGGCCAGGGCCCGCACGAAGCTGCGCCACCAGCGCCCGACATCATTGGTGCTGATCACCGCCATCATCGCCTGCCAGCGTTCACGCCGTTCGTTCAGGCTCATGGTCAGGCCCTGATGCAGCTTGTCGGCGGTCTGGGCGTGGTCCAGCGGGTTCACGATCAGGGCGGTTTCCAGCTCCTGGGCGGCGCCGGCGAAGCGCGACAGCATCAACACGCCGGGATCCTCCGGGTTCTGCGCCGCGACAAATTCCTTGGCGACCAGATTCATCCCGTCATGCAGCGGCGTCACCAGCGCCATCCGCGCCATGCGCAGCACGCCGGCCAGGGTCTCACGCGGAATGCCGCGATTGATATAGCGCAGCGGCAGCCAGTCGGGTTCCGAGAACCGGCCGTTGATCCGCCCGCTCACCTCTTCCAGCTCGCGCCGGATCGCCACATATTCCGGCAGCTTGCTGCGCGATTGAGAGGCGATCTGCAGGAACGACATCGTGCGGTGCAGCTCCGGGTGGCGCTCCAGCAGGCATTCATAGGCCAGCATCCGATGCGGCAACCCCTTGGTATAATCCAGCCGGTCCACCCCCAGCACCAGCGACCGTCCGGCCAGCCCGTTCTGCAACTGCCGGCAGTAATCCGACCCGGCATGCGCCTCGGCGGCCTTGGCAAAGGCCATGGGGTCGATCGAGATCGGAAAGACCGAGGCCCGGCACTGGCGCCCGAATGCGTCCACCCGGCCATCCATCGACACGGTGCCCTGCGCCTCATAGCGGATGTAATCGTGGAAGGCGCGCAGATCCGTCCCGGTCTGGAAACCGATCAGATCGGCGTGGCACAACCCCTCGATCAGGCGGCGGTGTTCGGGCAGGGCCGCGAAAGTCTCGGCGGCCGGAAACGGCGTGTGGAGGAAGAAGCCGATCGGGTTGCGCAGGCCGCGCCGGCGCAGTTCCTGGGCCGCCGGCATCAGGTGATAGTCATGGATCCAGATCATGTCGTCGGGATGCAGGAACGGCATCAGCCGCTCGACGAACTGGATGTTCACCGACTGATAGGTGGAAAACCGCTGCGCCGAATGATGCATCAGATGCGGCGCGCTGTGCAGCACCGGCCACAGCGCCTCGTTGGCATAGCCGTTGTAATAGCCGCGATGATCGGCCGGGGTCAGGTCCATGGTCGCGACCCGATAGCCGCCCGGCTGGGGCTCGGGCGGCTGCACGGCGGGGGTTTCGCTCAACGCCCCGCTCCATCCGAACCACAGGCCGGCGGTTTCCGACAGGGCCTCGCGCACCGCCACCGCCAGCCCGCCGGTGGCGCCGGCATCGTCACGCGACTGCGGTTCCGCCCGTGCCACGCGGTTGGAGATCACGACAATACGTTTCAAGATCCGTCCTCCAAGCTCACGGCTGCATCTCCGGTCCCGGCCAACGCCGATGCCATGTGCCAAGCCCTGTGGGTGCCTTCTGACCTGACTTTTCACTCTTGGATCCACAACGCGGAACCGGCCCGAAAGTTCCATTTCGGGCCGGGTGCCGGTGCCGGGCAGCCAGATCGCCAACCCGGTTTTCATCTCGCTGTCTCAAAGGCTGGCCGTCAGGGGGCCAGCCCGTGCAGCCAGTCGCGAAACAGCCCGGCATCGGGAACCATCCAGCGCGCCGCCGTGGCGGGTGCCCCCGGGATTGCCGGTGGCGGTGGCGGCCCGACGCGGATGGAATGGCCGCCGAAGGCATTGACCATCGCGAAGCCGTCCTCATCGGTGACGTCATCGCCGATGAACACCGGAATCCGGCCGCGAAACGGCGCATCCTGCATGAAGCCGCGGATCGCGGTGCCCTTGTCGGCGCCGGGCATCCGCACCTCCACCACCATCTTGCCGGGCACCACGGTCAGCGGCGGATCGGTGACGGTCGCCACCGCCCGCGCCACCCGGTCCACCGCCGGCCCTGCCGCCGGCCGGGCGCGGTAATGCACGGCATAGCCGCAGGACTTCCGCTCCATCAAGGTGCCGGGCGTGTCGGCCACGAACCGCTCCAGCACCTGACCCGCCCCGGTGAAGCCAACCGCCAGCGGCACCGGCGGATGGTCGCGCCGCTCCAGCCCGTGCTGGCCTGCCGCCGGCAGCACGGCCGGATGAAACAGCCGGTCCAACTCGCCCAGTGTCCGGCCGCTGACCAGGGCCACCGCGCCACCGAAGCGGCCATGCAGCCGCTGAAGCAGCTCGGGCAGGCCCGGTGTCACCACCACCGCATCGGGGGTGGGCGCGATATCGATCAGGCAGCCGTCGACATCCAGAAACAGTGCCCAGTCCGGCATCGGCTCGGGCAGCAGCCCGGCCGGACCGGTGGCGGCATCGGTGCCGCTGCCAGCCCCGACGGCCGGCTGTTCCCCGCCGCTCATCTCCTCAAGCTCCCGCCGGCTTGCTGCCCGTTCCGGACTGCCGGCCGGGCGTGAACGGCGCCGATGACGGCGCCGAGGCCCGCGCGCTGCCGCTGCCGGTCGTGCCGGGCGCGCCAGTCGGAGACGTGCCGGGCGCGCCGGTGGGAGACGTGCCGGGCGCGGTGTTTCCGGCCGACCCGCTTCTGCCGGCGCCCTCCTCCTCCATCCGGCGGCGGAAGCGGCGCAGATCGTCGACGAGCTGGCGCTTGGGATGGCGCGGCAGCAGCCACTGGCCCAGCCGCCCCAGCAGGCCCGCCGGCACCTCATAGCGCAGCGTCACCACCATTTCGGTGCGCGGCCCGCCATCGCCGTCGGCGCTGTCGTCGGGCAGGAATTCGACCATGCCGCTGTTCTGAACCTCGGCATCCTCGGTGGTCTCCCACGCGATCCGCCGGTTGGGGATGTCCTGGGTGATCTCGGACACGAAGGACAGGCTGTCGCTGGTGGGGCTGTCGATCACCCAGCGCGAGCGCCGGTCGTCGATCGCCTGCACGCTGTGCACATGCGACAGGATACGTGGCAGGTTCTCGACATCCCGCCAGCGGGCATACAGTTCCGATGCCGGCCGGTCGATGGTCACCGAGGCGTGGACCTCCGACGTGCTGTGGCCGTTGATCTCGCTGGTGTCGCGGGTGTCGATGCCCAGCTTTTCATACAGCGCGCAATGGCCCTGCAGCCCGCGCGCGATCAGCATGCCGCCGGTCGCCACCGAGGCGATGCCGCCCAGGGCGCCCAGCCGGTCTGACCGCAGGCCGTGGCGGACAAGCCAGACGCCCGCCGCCAGGGACGCCACCTGTTCAAGCGTGTGGATATTCGCCTGATTGCCGCTGTCGGCGTTCTGGTCTCGGGACTTGGCCATGATCAGCTTCCTTGTCATCGGGCAGGGTATCGGACACCGACGGCGATCCGGCGGGCCCAGGGGTGCGGGCGAGCCGTCTGCCGCCCCGGACCAGCACAACCCGTCGCGGTGCGAAGGGTTCCAGAGCTGGCGACAGGGGCCGGCGACAGGGGCCGGCGACAGGGGCCAGCGACAGGGGATCGCTCACGGAACCATTCGCGCCGCCTGCGGGTTGATGCTCCGAGATGAAGCGGCCCCGCCAGCCGCCCCCGCCCGACGACGAGGATCAGCCGGCATGCAGGATCAGAAGCGCCCGACACCGACGCATCCGGGCACAGGCTATGAAGATGACGACGCCCGTCACCGGCGCCTGCGCGAGATCGCCCACCGGATCTGGGAGGCGGATGGCCGCCCGGAGGGCCGGGCCGAGGCCCATTGGCTGGCGGCCGAGGCCGAACTTGCCGCCGAAGAGGCGGCCCGCGACAGCGTGGTGGCCGCGGAGAACGGCTGTGGCCCCGAAGAGGGTGGTCCTGCCCCCGGCATCCGCGCCCGTCGCGCGCTCGCCAAGGCCAATGAGAGCACGGGGAAGACCGGGCCGGAGAAGACCGTCGCAAAAAAGAAGCCGGCCAGAACCAGGCCCGCATCCGGGGCGGAGGCCCCCGGTCTCACCGACACGCCCGCACGCACCCCCACGCCCGCCCCACGTGGCCGCACCCGCCGCCCGTCGGAGGACGCATGACCCCGCAGACCCGGACGACCGGCCCGCTGCCCGCGATGGCGGACGGGCACTGGCGGCCGCGCATCTGCCTGCTGCCCGCCGCGACCGCGCTGGACCCGCAGGCCCTGACCGCCGCCGCCGCCCATGGCCGCGACCTCGGCTTCAGCCATCTGCTGCTGGCAGGGCCGCTGGTCGAGGCCCGTGTGGCGCCTTCCGTCGCGATCACGGCCGAGCACGGTCTGGGCCTTCTGGTCGATCTCGATCCCGCGGCCGGTTTTGCGGTCGATGGCGCCGATCCGCGCCAGACCGGCGGTGACCATGGCCGGAACCCGGCCGGGCCGTCGGGCGGTGATGCCGGCCGGCAGGTCGACCGGATGGCCGGGCAACTGGCCGGTCTGGCCGCCGCCGGTGTCGCCGGGGTGCGCTGCATGGCGCCCGCAGCCCTCGGCGGCGCGGACTGGCGACGGGTGATCGATCGGGGCCGGCAGGCGCGGGGCGATCTGCGCGCCATCGTCTGGACCCATGGTGTTGCCGCCCATGTGGTGGCGGGGCTGGAGGGTTGCGGCTTCGACGCCGCGGTCGCCTCGGATGCCTGGTGGAATATGGCCGATGACTGGCTGTATCAGGAGATCGCCCGGCTGGCGCGGATCGGCAGCGTGCTCACCTGCCCGGAGGTGCCGTTCGGGCCGCGTCTGGGCGAAACCGCCGGCAGTATTGCCGCGGCACAGGTCGCGGCCGCCCGCGCGTTGAAACTGGCGCCGTGGCTGTTCGACGGGCTGATCCTGCAGGCCGGTTTCGCCTGGGGTGACCCCGATCCGCTGCGCCCGGACGCCGTGCCCCGCCCCCGCCCGCCACACCCCGCCTTCGATCTGGCCGCCGCCGTGCGGGTGGCGAATGCCGGCTTCGACCGCCATCCTGTCGATGCTGCGGCCGCCGACGCCGCGCCCCGGGCGCCCGGGCGGCCGCTTCAGGTGCTGACCGGCGATGGCGGCGGATTGACCGCGCTGCTGATCGACGGCGACCCAGCCCGGCTGCTGCTGATCAACCGATCCACCCATAAACCTCTGACGATCGACCCCCATGCCCTGCTGGCACGGCAGGACCGGGTGCAGGTGCTGGAAGGATTGACCCCCGGTCTGCCGCTGACCCTGGCGCCGGGCGGTGTTCAGGCGCTGGCCGCCACGCCGTCGACGCCGGTGCGCGGCCGCGACCCCGGCACGCCGGCCAGGGCCGCCGCCGCCCCGCGCATCGCCATCGAGGGCGTGACGCCGCTGATCGATGGCGGCCGCTATCCGGTGCGCCGCCGGCTGGGCGACAGCCTGACGGTGGAGGCCGATATCTTCGCCGACGGCCATGACGTGCTGAAGGCGGTGCTGCGCTGGCGCCCCGATGAGGAGAGGACCGGCGAGGAGAGGACCGGCGAGGAGAGGACCGGCGAGGAGAGGGGGGACGACGACGACACGCCCTGGCAGGAAGCGCCGATGGTGCCGGTGATCAACGATCGCTGGCGTGGCCGGATGCCGCTGAACCGGTTGGGGCGCGTGCGGTTCGAGATCATGGCCTGGCGCGACGCCTGGGGATCGTACCGCGCCGATCTGGCCAAGAAACAGGCGGCGGGCGCCGTGCGGGCGGTGGATGTCGATGACGGACTGGCGCTGCTGAAAGCCCATGGCATCAACGACATCGCCCAAGACGTGGAGACCGCCGCCGATCAGACGGCGCAGGTCGCCCGCATGCTCGATCAGGAAACCCGCGACGCCATGGCGCTGGTCGATCCGCGCCCCTTCGCCAGCGCCACCCCCACCGATTATCCGGTCGAGGTGGAACGCCGACGCGCCGGCTATTCGGCATGGTACGAGCTGTTCCCCCGGTCGGAAACCGACAGCCCCGACCGGCATGGCCGGTTCCCCGACGTCATCAGGCGCCTGCCCGATATCCGGGCCATGGGCTTCGACGTGCTGTACATGCCGCCGATCCATCCGATCGGGCGCACCAACCGCAAGGGCCGCAACAACAGCCTGATCGCCGGCCCCGACGATCCGGGCAGCCCCTATGCCATCGGCTCGAACGAGGGTGGCCACGACGCCATCCATCCAGCGCTTGGCACGCTCGATGATTTCCGCGCGCTGGTGCGAGCCGCCGCCGCGCTGGATATGGAGGTGGCGCTGGATTTCGCCATTCAGTGTTCGCCCGATCACCCCTGGCTGCGCGCGCATCCCGACTGGTTCGCCTGGCGGTCCGACGGCTCGATGCGCTATGCCGAGAACCCGCCCAAGCGCTATGAGGACATCGTCAATGTCGACTTCTATGCCGACGGCGCGGTGCCCGATCTGTGGCAGGCGCTGCGCGATGTCGTGGCCTTCTGGGTCAATGAAGGCGTGCGGCTGTTCCGGGTCGACAACCCGCACACCAAGCCCTTCCCGTTCTGGGAATGGCTGATCGCCGACATCAAGCGCGACCACCCCGACACCGTGTTCCTGGCCGAAGCCTTCACCCGGCCCAAGGTGATGTACCGGCTGGCGAAGATCGGCTTCGCGCAGTCTTATACATACTTCACCTGGCGCCACACCAAGTCTGAACTCACCGCGTATTTCACCGAACTCAGCACGCCACCGGTGGTGGATTTCTTCGGGCCGCATGTCTTCGTCAACACGCCCGACATCAATCCCTATTTCCTGCAGACCGCCGGCCGCGCCGGCTTTCTGCAACGGGCCTGCCTCGCCAGCATGCTGTCGGGGTTGTGGGGCATGTATAACGGCTTCGAGCTGTGCGAGGGCGCGGCCCTGCCCGGGCGCGAGGAATATCTCGACAGCGAGAAATATGAAATCAAGCCGCGCGACTGGAACCGGCCCGGCAATATCCGCGCCGAAATCGCGATGCTGAACCGTATCCGCGACCAGAACCCCGCCCTTCAGGACAATCGCGGTCTGGTCTTCCACAGCATTCATCACGACCAGATGCTGTTGTTCAGCAAATCGACGGCACTGGGCGACAACGTGGTGCTGGTGGCGGTGAACCTGGATCCGCACAACGCCCATGATGCCGCCATGGATCTGCCCTTCGACCTGTGGGGGCTGGAACCCGATGCCGTGCTGCCGGCCGAGGATCTGGTCACCGGCAACCGTTTCACCTGGGCGGGCCGCCAGCATCATCTGCGGCTCGACCCTGCCTGGCTTCCCTTCGCGATCTGGCGGGTCCGCCCGCCACAGAAAGGCTGAACCGCATGTCGCCTGCCACGCCGAAGACCTCGTCCCCGCGCGGGCATCCGGCCGATCCGCTCTGGTACAAGGACGCGGTCATCTATCAGTTGCACGTGAAGTCGTTCTTCGACGGCAACAATGATGGTATCGGCGACTTCGTCGGCCTGATCAGCCGGCTCGACTACATCGCCGATCTGGGCGTCGATACCATCTGGCTGCTGCCGTTCTATCCCTCGCCCCTGCGCGACGACGGCTATGACATCGCCGATTATCGCAACGTCAACCCGGATTACGGCACGCTGGCCGAGTTCCGCCGCTTCGTGACCGAAGCCCATGCCCGCGGCATGCGGATCATCACCGAACTGGTGATCAACCACACCTCCGACACCCATCCCTGGTTCCAGCGCGCCCGCAAGGCGAAGCCGGGATCGGCGCATCGCAATTTCTATGTCTGGTCCGATGACGACCGCAAATTTCCCGAAACCCGGATCATCTTTCTCGACACCGAGAAATCGAACTGGACCTGGGATGCCGAGGCCGGGGCCTATTACTGGCACCGGTTCTATTCTCATCAGCCCGATCTGAATTTCGACAACCCGCGCGTGCTCGACGCGGTGCTCAGCGTGATGCGCTTCTGGCTGGATATGGGCGTCGACGGCCTCCGGCTCGACGCCGTGCCCTATCTGATCGAGCGCGAGGGCACCAACAACGAGAACCTGCCCGAGACCCACGAGGTTCTGAAGAAGATCCGCAGCCATCTGGACGCGCATTACAGCGACCGGATGCTGCTGGCCGAGGCCAATCAATGGCCGGAAGACACCCAGGAATATTTCGGCGCCGGCGACGAGTGCCACATGGCGTTCCATTTCCCGCTGATGCCCCGGATGTATATGAGCATCGCCCAGGAAGACCGCTTCCCGATCACCGACATCATGCGCCAGACGCCGGAGATTCCCGATGGCTGCCAATGGGCGATCTTCCTGCGCAATCACGACGAACTGACGCTGGAGATGGTGACCGAGACCGAGCGCACCTTCCTGTGGGAAACCTATGCCTCCGACCGCCGCGCCCGGATCAATCTGGGCATCCGCCGCAGGCTGGCGCCGCTGCTGGAACGCGACCGCCGGCGTATCGAGCTGATGCACAGCCTGCTGCTGACCATGCCCGGCACCCCGGTGCTGTATTATGGCGACGAGATCGGCATGGGCGACAACGTCCATCTGGGCGACCGCGATGGCGTGCGCACGCCGATGCAGTGGTCGCCCGACCGCAATGGCGGGTTCTCGCGCGCCGACCCGGAACAACTGATCCTGCCGCCGATCATCGGTCCGCTTTACGGCCATGCCGCGGTCAATGTGGAAACCCAGCTCCGCGACAGCCATTCGCTGCTGCACTGGACCCGGCGCATGCTTCAGGTGCGCCGCCGCTTCCGGGCCTTCGGACGCGGCCGGCTGGATTTCCTCTATCCCGGCAACCGGCGGGTTCTGGCCTATCTGCGCGGCGATGACGACGCCACCATCCTCTGCGTCGCCAATCTGTCGCGCACCGCCCAGGCGGTGGAACTGGATCTGTCGCGCTATCAGGGGCATGTGCCGGTGGAACTGGTCGGCGGCGCCACTTTCCCGCCGATCGGCCAGTTGCCCTACCTTTTGACCTTGCCGCCATATGGTTTTTACAGCTTTGAGTTGCAACCCGAGGCGGATGCCCCGGCCTGGCACCAGCCGGCCCCCGATCCGCTGCCCGATTACCAGACCTTCGTGTTGCGCCATGGTCTGGCGCAGTTGATCGACGATCCGCATCGCCAGCGTCTGACCCATGACGTGCTGCCGGCATGGCTGGCGAAACGGCGCTGGTTCGCGCAGGCTGACGGCATCGCCGCCGATGCCGTCAGCCTGGGCTTCGTGGAACCGCTGCCCGGCAGCGACGGCGCCATCCTGATGGCCGGGGTCGATGTCCGCCATGGCGATGGCGGCCAGGACCGGCACATCCTGCCGCTGGGCATCCTGTGGGATGCCGATCGCGCCGACGCCTCGTCGACGGCGGTGCGGCTGGCCCTGGCGCGGGTGCGCCAGACCGCCCGCGTCGGGCTGCTCACCGACGGCTTCGCGCTGGAAAGCTTCGCCCGCGCGGTCATTGCCGGCATTGCCGCCGATAGCGCCGTGGATGCCGGCGGGGACGCCAGCGGGGCGAATGCCGGCGCGGCGGGCCTCAAACCCGTGGCCGGTTCCGACGAGGCGCGGCAGGTCGCCGCATCGATCGCGCCCGATGCGCCGGTGCGCTGGCTTGGGACCGAGCAGACCAACAGTTCGCTGATCATCGGCGAGACCGCCATGATCAAGCTGATCCGCCGTTTCGCCCCCGGCATCAATCCGGAAGCCGAAATGGCCCGCCATCTCACCGCCGCCGGCTATGCCGGCGTCGCCGACTTCCTGGGCGAGCTGGTCTGGCAGGGCGGTCAGAACGGCCATGGCGGCAACGATCGGGGCGGCACCATAGCCGTGGTGCAGCGCTTCATCCGCAATCAGGGCGATGGCTGGGGCTGGACCACCGACCAGCTTGCCCGGGCGCTGGATGCCCTGCACACCAGCGATCATGACCGGCTGGAGGATGTCGTCTCGGGCATCCGCGATCTGGCCGCCACCATCGGCCGGCGGCTGCGCGATCTGCATGACGTGCTTGCGCGGCCATCCGACGACCCCGATTTCGCGCCGGAGACCGCCGATCCCGCCACCGCCGATGCCTGGATGGCGCGGATGGCCGACGGGCTGGATGCGGCCTTCGCGATCATCGCCCGCCAGGAGGCGGGCGAGGGCTGGGCCGGCGCCGACGATGCCGCCGCCGCACGGCTGGTGCTGGACCGCCGCGACCGGCTGACCGCGCGGATGGCCGACCTGGCCCGCCAGGGCGTCGGCAGCCCCCTGACCCGCATCCATGGCGATTTCCATCTGGGTCAGCTTCTGGTCGCGATGGGCGATGTGGTGCTGATCGATTTCGAAGGCGAGCCCAGCCGGGCGCTGGCCCTGCGCCGGGCCAAGGACAGCCCGTGGCGCGACGTCGCCGGGCTGTTGCGCTCGCTCGACTATGTCACCGCGATGCCGTTGAAGGATGCAGGCGCCGGCATCGGCAGCGGCGTCGAGCCGGGGGACGCCACGCTGTGGCTGGCCCGTCTGCACCGCGATGCCGCGGCCGCCTTCCTCGCCGCCTATCTGGGCCGCGAAGGCGATCCCGCCGCCCCTGACATGCCGCCGCTGCTCGACCTGTTCCTGCTCGAAAAGGCCGCCTATGAGGTGGCCTATGAAGCGGACCACCGGCCGCACTGGCTGTCTCTGCCGGTCCATGGTCTGGCCCGCATCACCAAGCGCCTTTGCCCGGAGAGCGATGATGTCGCACGCCCCGACTGATCCCCATGCCCACGCTGCCCCGGCGCATGGCAGCGCGGGTGCCGACCTCAGGGCCACAGACCTTGGGGCCACCGACCTTGAAGCCACCAACTTTGACAGCGGCCGCCGCCCGCCCGTCGACCATGGCACCCTGGACGCGCTGGCCGAGGCCCGCCACGGCGACCCTTTCGCCGTGCTGGGGCCACGAGCCGATCCCGACGGCGGCATGCGCATCGTCACCATTCAGCCAGATGCGCTGTCGGTGGCGGTGGTCGCCGCCGATGACGGCCACGAGCTGGGCCGGCTCGACCGGCTGCACGCCGCCGGCATCTTCGGCGGCACGGTGCCGCAGACGGCGTCGGCGGGGGGTGCGGCGGGCGGCTATCGCCTGCGCCTGACCACGGCTGCCCAGAGCGTGCTGGACGTCGAGGATCCCTATCGCTTCGGTGCGCTGCTGGGCGATCTGGACCTGCATCTGATCCATGAAGGCCGGCATCTGGATCTGGCGGAGGCACTTGGCGCACACGTCACCACCATCGACGGCGTCGACGGCGCCCGCTTCGCGGTCTGGGCGCCAAATGCCCGCCGGGTGTCGGTGATCGGCGATTTCAACGGCTGGGATGGACGGCGCCTGCCGATGCGGCTGCGCCATGCGGCGGGTGTGTGGGAGCTGTTCGTGCCCGGCGTCACCGCCGGCCGGCTGTACAAATACGAAATCCTCGACGCCAACGGCCAGATCCAGTTGAAGGCCGACCCCATGGCCCAGGCGACCGAAATGCCGCCGGGCACCGCCTCGATCGTGCCCGATCCCACGCCCTTCACCTGGACCGATGACGGCTGGATGGCCCGGCGTGGCGAGGCGCAGGCCGCCACGGCGCCGATCTCGGTCTATGAACTTCATGCCGCATCCTGGTATCGCGCGGCCGATGGCAGCCATCCCGACTGGGACGGGCTCGCCGACCGGCTGATCCCCTATCTCTCGACGCTCGGCTTCACCCATGTCGAGCTGCTGCCGGTGATGGAACATCCCTTCGGCGGATCATGGGGGTATCAGCCGCTGGGGCTGTTCGCGCCCACGGCCCGCTTCGGCCGGCCGCGCGGCTTCGCGCGCTTCGTCGACCGCTGCCATGGCGCCGGCATCGGCGTGATCCTCGACTGGGTGCCGGCGCATTTCCCGTCGGACCCGCATGGTCTGGCCCGGTTCGACGGCACCGCCCTCTATGAACACGCCGACGAACGCGAGGGCCGCCACCGCGACTGGAACACGCTGATCTATAATTTCGGCCGGCGCGAGGTCTCGGGCTTCCTGATCGCCTCGGCGCTCTATTGGCTGGAGCGCTATCACATCGATGGCATCCGGGTCGATGCCGTGGCCTCGATGCTCTATCGCGATTACAGCCGCGATGCCGGCGAATGGGTGCCCAACATCCATGGCGGGCGCGAGAATCTGGAAGCGGTCGCCTTTCTGCGCCAGATGAACCAGGCCATCGGCGCGCGCGTGCCCGGCGCCATCACCATCGCCGAGGAAAGCACCGCCTGGCCGGGCGTCACCGCACCGATGGACGAGGATCCGAACGGCACCAGTCTGGGCTTCAGCTACAAATGGAATATGGGCTGGATGCACGACAGCCTGGAGTATATGGCGCAGGATCCCATCCATCGCCGCTTCCATCATGGCTCGCTCACCTTCAGCCTGGTCTATGCCTGGTCGGAACGCTATGTCCTGCCGCTGTCGCATGACGAGGTGGTGCATGGCAAGGGCTCGCTCTATGGCCGGATGCCCGGCGACGACTGGCAGAAACGCGCCAATCTCCGGGCCTATTTCGCCTTCATGTGGACCCATCCGGGCCGCAAGCTGATCTTCGCCGGCGGCGAACTCGGCAACCCGCGCGAATGGAACCACGACGCCTCGACGCCCTGGGATCTGCTCGACAATCCCGGCCATCGCGGCATTCAGAGGGTGGTCGCCGATCTCAACCGGCTCTACACGCGGGAGCCGGCCCTGCACCGCGCCGACGACCAGCCGTCGAGCTTCCTGTGGCTGGTCGGCGACGACGCCGCCAACAGCGTCATCGCCTATATCCGCCGCACCGGTGAAGACGACCCGGAGCCCGACATTCTGGTGGTCGCCAACCTCACCCCGGTGCCGCGCCATGATTACCGCATCGGCGTGCCGACGGCCGGCCTGTGGCACGAGATCCTGAACACCGATGCCACCGATTATGGCGGCAGCGGCATGGGCAATGGCGGCCAGGTGATGGCGCTGGAGGAACCGTCCCATGGTCGGCCGGCCTCGCTGTCGCTGACCCTGCCGCCGCTCGCGACCCTGCTGCTCCGCCATGGTCCCGGCATCGGTCGCGGCCCCCTTCCCAGTCATACCGACGACAGCCCCGTCCAGGAAAGGTGACGCCTCATGCCGGCACCCGCCGATCGCCTGCTCCCCGGACGTCCCTGGCCGCTTGGTGCCACATGGGACGGGCTGGGGGTGAATTTCGCCGTGTTCTCAGGCAATGCCAGCCGGATCGACCTGTGCCTGTTCGACGCGCAGGGCCGCCGGCAGCTTGCCTGCCTGACCCTGCCCGAATGCACCGACGAGGTCTGGCACGGCTATCTGCCCGATGCCGGAGAAGGCGTCGTTTACGGATATCGCGCCCATGGGCCCTATGATCCCGAACGCGGCCACCGTTTCAATCCCAACAAGCTGCTGCTCGACCCCTATACCCGCCAGATCCGGGGGCGGCTGCGCTGGTCGGATCATCTGTTCGGCTATAATCTGCGCTCGCCGCGCCGCGATCTGTCGTTCGACCGTCGCGACAGCGCCCCGGCGATGCCGAAATCGGTGGTCACCGTCGATACCTTCGACTGGGGCGACGACCGGCCGCCGCAGGTGGCGTGGCGCGACACGGTGATCTATGAAGCGCATCTGCGCGGCATCAGCATGCTGCGCGACGATCTGCGCGCCCATGAACGCGGCAGCTTCGCGACCCTCGCCGACCGCCGGTTCATCGATCATCTTCAGGGGCTGGGGGTCACGGCCGTGGAATTGCTGCCGGTGCATGCCTTCGTGCATGACCGCCGGCTTCAGGACATGGGGCTGAAGAATTACTGGGGCTATAACAGCATCGGCTTCTTCGCGCCGGACCCGGCCTATCTTGCCACCGACACCCTGAACGAGATGCGGGTGGCGATCCGCAAGCTGCATGCCGCCGGCATCGAGGTGATCCTCGACGTGGTCTACAACCACACCGCCGAGGGCAGCGAGCTTGGCCCCACGCTCAGCTTCCGCGGGCTCGACAATGCCAGCTATTACCGGCTGGTGCCGGGGGCGGAACGGCACTGCATCAACGATACCGGCTGCGGCAACACGCTCAACCTGTCGCATCCCCGCGTGTTGCAGATGGTGATGGATTCGCTGCGCCACTGGGTGACGCATTATCATGTCGATGGCTTCCGCTTCGATCTGGGCGTCACGCTGGGCCGGGAAGGCACCGGCTTCGACCCCGGCTCGGGCTTTTTCGACGCGATCATTCAAGATCCCGTGCTGTCGCGGGTGAAGCTGATTTCCGAGCCCTGGGACACCGGCCCCGGCGGCTATCAGCTTGGCAACCATCCGCCGCCCTTCGCCGAATGGAACGACCGCTATCGCGACAGCCTGCGCCGCTATTGGCGCGGCGATCCGGGGCAGATCAGCGCCCTGGCCGGCGGGCTTGCGGGGTCGAGCGACGTTTTCGATCATCGCCATCGCCTGCCCTCGGCCTCGATCAATTTCGTCACCGCCCATGACGGCTTCACCCTGCGCGATCTGGTCTCGTATGCCGAAAAGCACAACGAGGCCAATGGCGAGGGCAATAATGACGGCCATGGCGAGAACATCTCGGCCAATTGGGGCGCCGAGGGGCCGACCGACGACCCGGTGATCGAGGACACCCGCGCCCGGCTGCAACGGGCGATGCTGGCGACGCTGCTGGTCTCGCAAGGCACGCCGATGCTGCTGGGCGGCGATGAATTCGGCCGCAGCCAGCAGGGCAACAACAACGCCTATTGCCAGGACAACGAGATATCCTGGATCGACTG
Source organism: Tistrella arctica (assembly GCF_039630945.1). NCBI lineage: Bacteria > Pseudomonadati > Pseudomonadota > Alphaproteobacteria > Geminicoccales > Geminicoccaceae > Tistrella > Tistrella arctica. Next base: position 519,623 of record NZ_JBBKTV010000004.1, on the reverse strand, counting down.
GACCCGGCTCGACACGCCGGCCGGCGCCTCGCTTGCCCGCTTCACCGCGCGGATGGTGGCCATCCGCCGGCGATTCGCGGTGCTGCGCAGCCGGCGGTTTCTGCATGGCACTGAACATTATGCCTATGGCCTGTCCGATATCGCCTGGTTCGGCACCGACGGCCAGCCGGCGACGGATGACGCCTGGAACGACCCTGAAACCCGCGCCGTGGCGCTCAGCCGCGTCGGCCCGTCGGATATAGACCCGGACCGGCTGGATGTGGTGCTGCTGCTGTTGAATGCCGGCGCCGACGATGCCGTGTTCACCCTGCCTTATGCCGGTCTGGGCGATCACGGGCTGCATTGGCGGCTGCTGGCCGACAGCGCCGATGCGGCGCTGGAGGAAACCCATGTCACCGGCGGTCCGATGACGGTGGCCGCGCGCAGCCTGCGCCTGCTGGCGGCCGATCTGCCGCGTGATCCGCCGCCCGAATGGCGCTTCGGCCACCCGCTGCCGGCCGGGGCCGAACTGCTCGCCGCCGACCGCACCCGATTCCGGTTGTGGGCGCCCGATGCCGGCACGGTGTCGCTTCTGCTCGATGGCCGCGCGCCGCAGCCGATGCAGCCGGCGGGCGATGGCTGGTTCGAGCTGACCGCCGATTGCGGCGCCGGCAGCCGCTATCACTATGGCATCGGCGATGCCGGCCAGGGCGATCGGGTGCTGGCGGTGCCCGACCCGCTGTCGCGTTTCCAGCCCGACGACATCCACGGGCCGTCCGAGGTCGTCGACCCGCGCGCCTTCGCCTGGCGTCATGGCGACTGGCAGGGCCGCCCCTGGCACGAGGTGGTGCTGCTGGAGGTTCATGTCGGGTTGTGGGGCGGCTTCGCCGGCGTCACCCAGCGGCTGCGCGAGGTGGCGGCGATGGGTTTCACCGCCATCGAACTGATGCCGGTGAACGATTTCCCCGGCAGCCGCAACTGGGGCTATGACGGTGTGCTGCCCTTCGCACCCGACAGCGCCTATGGCCGGCCCGAGGCGCTGAAGACCCTGATCGACACCGCGCACGGCCTGGGGCTGATGGTGTTCCTGGATGTGGTCTACAACCATTTCGGCCCGGACGGGAACTATCTGGGCGCCTATGCGTCGGGCTTCTTCCGCGACGACATCGACACCCCCTGGGGCCGGGCGATCGATTTCCGCCGGCCCGAGGTGCGGCAGTACTTCACGCAGAACGCCCTGTACTGGCTGATGGAATACCGCTTCGACGGCCTGCGTTTCGATGCCGTCCACGCGATCAGCGAGGCCGACTGGCTGGACGAATGCGCGCAGATCGTCCGCCGCGCGGTCGAGCCCGGCCGCCATGTCCATCTGGTGCTGGAGCATGACGAGAATATCGCCGCCCATCTGGGCGAGGGCCGCTATGACGCGCAGTGGAACGACGACGCCCATCACGTGCTGCATGTGCTGCTGACCGGCGAGACCGACGGCTATTACGCCGATTACGCCCAGGATCCGGCGGACAAGCTGGCGCGCGCGCTGGCCGAGGGCTTCGTCTATCAGGGCCACCCGTCATCCTATCGCGACGGCACGCCGCGCGGCCAGCCCAGCGGCCATCTGCCGCCCACCGCCTTCGTCAATTTCATCCAGAACCACGACCAGATCGGCAACCGCGCCTTCGGCGACCGGATGACCACGCTGGCCGATCCGGACGCCCTGGCGGCGGCGATCGCGCTGCTGCTGCTGTCGCCGCCGATCCCGCTGATGTTCATGGGCGAGGATTGGGGCAGCACCCGGCCCTTCCTGTATTTCACCGACCACAACGACGCGTTGGCGCCGCTGGTGCGCGACGGGCGGCGGCGCGAATTCGCCCGGTTCAGCCGCTTCGCCGACGACCACAGCCGCGCGCGTATCCCCGACCCCAACGCGCCGCTGACCTTCGAGACCTCACGCGTCGAGCCCGACGATGCCGATGACGGCGCGGCCCGGGCACGCCGCGCGCTGGTCGCCGGCCTGCTGGCACTGCGGGCGCGCGAGATCATGCCGCGCCTGCCCGGCGCCGCCTCGATCGGTGCCGAGGCGATCGGCCCGGCGGCGGTGCGCGCCCGCTGGCGGCTGGGCGACGGCCAGATCCTGACCGTGCTGTGCAATCTGGGCACCGAGCCGGTCGCCCTTCAGGGCCGTCCCGATGGCCGCTGGCTCTATGTCGTGCCCGGCGCGATCGACGCGCTGGAAGCGGGCGAACTGCGCCCCAGCACCAGCGCCGTCATCCTGTCGGACCCCACCCCGTCAGATCCGGAGGGCGCCGCCGATGAAGGATCGTGACACCGCGCTCGCAGCCCTCGCCACCGCCGCCGGCATCGCCACCGCCTGGGAGGATGCCGCCGGCCAGCCCCATGAGGTATCGCCCGACACGCTGCGCGCGCTGCTGGCGGTGCTGGACCTGCCCGCCGGCTCGGTGGCCCAGATCCGCGAAAGCCACGACCGCCTCGCCCGCGAACCGGTGGCGCCGTCACAGGTGCCACCACTGGCCGCGCCGGTGCCCGATCGCTGTTTCAGCCTCGCCGATGCCACCGGCGCCGGCGACCCCAGGCACGGCGACCCCAGGCTGTGGGGCATCGCCGCGCAGCTCTACGGTCTCAGGCGCCATGACGGCGCCGGGTACGCGGCGGGACGGCACGGGGCGACACATGGCGATCTCGGCTGCGGCGATACCACGGCGCTCGCCAGCCTGGCCCGCGCCGCCGCCGCCCAGGGTGCCGCCTGTATCGGCGTCAGCCCGGTGCATGCGCTGTTCGATGCCGACCCGTTGAGCTACAGCCCCTATTCGCCGTCGAGCCGGCTGTTCCTGAACACCATGATCATCGATGCCGATGCCATCGCCGGCGCGGACGAAACCGCCCGCAGCCTCGACCGGCTGGGCCTTGGAGCCGAGGCACGGCGCGTGGCGGCGGAACCGCTGATCGACTGGCCGGCGGTGGCACGTGTCAAGCAGGCGGTGATGCACGATCTGCTGGCCCGCCATGGCGCGCGGATCGAGGCCGACCCCGATTACCGTGGCGTCATCGCCGCCGGCGGTGACGCCCTGGCCGACCATGCCCGGTTCGAGGCGATCGACGCCCATATGCGCGCCACCCACGGTGCCGACGGCCATACCCCCCATGGCTGGCGCGGCTGGCCCGAAGCATTCCGCGATCCGCGCTCGCCGGCCGTGGCGGCCTTCGCCCGCGACCATCAAGGCGCCGTGGCGCGGGCGCAGATGCTGCAATGGCAGGCGAGCCGGGGCCTCGGCGCCGCCCATCAGGCCGCGCGCGATGCCGGCATGCCCGTGGGGCTGATCGCCGATCTGGCGATCGGCGTCGATGGCAGCGGCGCCCAGGCGTGGAGCCATCAGGACCAGATGCTGATCGGCGCCACCATCGGCGCGCCGCCCGATCTGTTCAACCCGCTGGGCCAGAACTGGGGGCTTGCCGCCTTTTCACCCCGCGCGCTCGCCGCCAGCGGTCATGCCGCCTATATCCAGATGCTGCGCGCCGCCCTGCGCCATGCCGGCGGCATCCGCATCGACCACATTCTGGGGCTGATGCGGCTGTGGCTGATCCCCGAGGGTGCGGCCCCCGCCGAGGGCGCCTATCTGCGCTATCCCCTGCAGGATCTGCTGCATGCGACGGTGCTGGAATCGCGCCGCCACAACGCGGTGGTGATCGGCGAGGATCTGGGCACCGTGCCGGCGGGCTTCCGCGACATGCTTGGCGCCCATGGCATTCTGGGCACCCGGGTGCTGTGGTTCGAACGCGACGCCGGCGGCGATTTCCTGCCGCCCGATCGCTGGGAGCGGCCGGTGGTCGCCACCGCCACCACCCATGACCTGCCGACCACCGCCGGCTGGTGGGCCGGCGCCGATATCGACTGGCGCGAGCGTCTGGGCCTGTTCGGCCCGGGTGAGACCGCGGAAAGCCTGCGCGAACTGCGCGCGCTGGACCGGAGCCGGCTGTGGTCGGCGCTGGGCGCCGCCGGCAGTGTCGATGGCATCGCGCCCGCGCCACATGCCTCCGCAGATCCAGTAATTGATGGAACACTCAACTTTTTGGGGCAAACCCCGACGCCGCTGGTGCTGGCGCCGCTGGAGGATCTGGCCGGTCTGGGCGATCAGCCCAACCTGCCCGGCACCATCGCCGAGCACCCCAACTGGCGCCGACGGATGCCCGCCCCGGTGCCCGATCTGCTTGAAACCCCGGCCGCGCGCCGGCGGCTGTCGATGCTTCGTGCCGGCCGCCGTCCCGAAGGTGACCCGTCATGATCCACCCCCGCGCCACCATGCGCCTGCAATTCCACAGCGGCTTCACCTTCGACGATGCCGTGGCGATCGTCGACTATATGGCCCGGCTGGGCATCAGCCATGTCTATGCCTCGCCCATCCTGACCGCGCGGCGCGGGTCCACCCATGGCTATGACGTGGTCGACCCCACCCGGGTCAGCGACGCGCTCGGCGGCCGCGACGGCCTTGAACGGCTGGTGGCCGCGCTGCGCCGCCACGATATGGGGCTGATCGTCGACATCGTGCCCAACCACATGGCGGTGGGGGCTGAAAACCCATGGTGGCTGGACGTGCTGGAGAAAGGCGAGGCCAGCCCCCATGCCCGGGTGTTCGATATCGACTGGCGGTCGCCCGATCCGCGCCTGCGGGGGGCCGATCCGCGCCTGCGAGGCCAAAAAGTCCACGCCCCCTTCCTTGGCAGCGATTACGACACGGCGCTGGCCAATGGCGATATCCGACTGGATTACGACCGCGACGCCGGCCGGTTCTTCATCGATGTTCACGGCAACCGCTTTCCCGTCCGGGCCGAGGATCACGACCTGCTGATCGGCGCCGACCGCCATGGCGCCGCCACCGAAGACACCATCGCCACGGTGCTGGCCGATTTCCGCGAACCCGAAAGCGGCCCGCGCGCCCTGCACCGCCTGCTCGACCGCCAGCATTACCGGCTGGCCTGGTGGCGCACGGCGGCCGACGAGGTCAACTGGCGGCGGTTCTTCGATATCGGCGAACTGGCGGCGGTGCGCGTCGAGGATCCGGCGGTGTTCGAGGCCACCCACGCCACGATCTTCGACCTGTATGCCGCCGGCCTGATCGATGGCCTGCGCATCGACCATATCGACGGTCTGGCCGATCCCGGCGCCTATTGCCGGATAGTGCGGGCACGGCTGGACCACCTGCGCGGCAAACGGCCCCAAACCGCCCGCGCCCACGCCCCGCTGATCCTGGTCGAGAAGATCCTGGCGGCCGGCGAGCGGCTGCCCGAAGACTGGCCGGTCGACGGCACCACCGGCTATGATTTCATGAACGACGTGTCGTGCCTGCTGCACGACCCGTCGGGCCGGGGGCCGCTGCGCCGTTTGTGGACAGAGATCACCGCCAGCGCCGGCGATGCCACCAGCCCGGGCGCCCCCCTCGACGAACTGGCCCTCGCCCGCCGGCAGATGCTGGCCACCGCCTTCGACAGCGATCTTGAGCGCTGCGTGCGGGCCTTCACAGATCTGGCGCAGAGCCGCCGTCGCGACCGCGACATCACCCGCGCCGCCATCCGCCGGGTGCTGATCGAGGTGCTGGCACAGTTCCCGGTCTATCGGATCTATGATGACGGCCAGGGCCACAGCGCCGCCTGCGACGCCACCATCGCCTTCGCGGTCGATCAGGCCCGTCCCCATGTCGTGGCTGGCGACCGGCTGACGCTGGAGCGGCTGGCCGACTGGCTGCATGGCGGCAGGGCGGTGGAACAGGGCGGGATCGATGCGGCATCCGAGGCCGGCGAGGGTGCTGCCGCATCCCCCGCCGATCTGCGCCGGATCGCCTTGATCCGGTTCCAGCAGTTGACCGCGCCCCTGGCCGCGAAAGCCGTGGAAGACACGCTGTTCTATCGCGTGGCGCCGCTGCTGTCGTGCAACGAGGTCGGCGCCGACCCCGATGCGCCGACCCTGACGCCCGAAGACTTCCACGCTGTCTGCCTGGAGCGGCAGGCGCGCCACCCGCGCGGGCTGCTGGCCACCGCCACCCACGACCACAAGCGCGGCGCCGATGCCCGGATGCGCATCGCCGTGCTCAGCCAGATGACCGATGAATGGGCGCAGACCCTGCGGGCGTGGCGGCGGATGAACGCGCCATTGCGGCACGGACACGAGGTCGATGGCCAGGGCGATCCCGGCGACGGCACGCTGACGGCCCCCCATCCGGCCGACGAGGTGATGCTGTATCAGACCCTGATCGGCGTCTGGCCCGAGGGCACCGACAGCACCGCCGACAGTCTGGCCGCGGTGGCGGCCGATATCCTGCCCAGGGTGGAAGGCTGGCTGGTCAAGGCGCTGCGCGAAGGCAAGCGCCGGTCGAACTGGGTGGTGCCCGACACGGCCTATGAAGCCGCCTGCACGGCGTTCCTGCGCGCCATTCTGGGGCCGGAGGCGCAGTTTCCGGCGGCACTCGACCGGTTCGTGCGCCGGCTTGCCCCCGCCGCCCTGATCAACAGCCTGACCCAGTGCGTGCTGCACACCACCACCCCCGGCATCCCCGACATCTATCAGGGCACCGACGTGATGGATCTGTCGCTGGTCGACCCCGACAATCGCCGGCCGGTCGATCACGAGGCGCTGGCGGGCCTGCTGAACCAGCAGATCCCGCCCGATCACCTGATCGAGATGCCGCGCGATCATGGCGCCGCCAAACAGGCGGTGCTGGCGGCCATCCTGGCCTTGCGGGCGCGCGACCCGCTGCTGTTCACTCAAGGCGCATATCGGCCATTGACCGCGACCGGCCCCGCCGCCGCCCATGTCCTGGCCTTCGCCCGCCAGCACGACCCTGACACGCAACACGGCCCTGAGACGCAACACGCCCCTGAAACCGGCCAGCCGGGGCCGATCGGCCATGTCATCGTGCTGGTCTCGCGCCTCGCCGACCGCCTGCTGCCCGAAGGCGGTCTGCCGCTGGTACCGCGTGAAGGCTGGGCCGATACGCTGATCGAGGTCCCCGACGATCTGGCCGGCCATCACCACGACGCGCTGACCGGCGAAAGCATCGGGCTTACCGCCGGCGGCGTCGCGGTCGCAGGGCTGCTCGCCCGGCTGCCGGTGGCGGTTCTGGTCAGCGGCTGACCTCCGCCTCACGACCACGTCATGCATGAGCCGGCATTTTCCGCGACCGGTTGTGGAACCTGCGCGTGGCCAACCCGGTTGACCGGGCAGACGCGCCCCCACCCCGACGCGGAGACAGCCCATGCCCGAGATCCCCACCCATCGGCGATCGACCCTGCTGGTCCTGACCGCGCTGGTGTTTCTGATCATCGGTCTGGGTCTGGTCGCGGCCGGCGGCTGGCTGGCGGCGCATGGTGGCTCCTGGTACTACGTCGCCGCCGGGCTGGGCTTCCTGATCGTCGCATGGCTGCTGTTTCGCGGCCACGCCGCCGCGCTCTGGACCTATGCCCTGCTCACCCTGGCATCGCTGGTCTGGGCGGTCGGGGAAGTGGGGCTCGACTGGTGGCAACTGGCGCCGCGCGGCGACGTCATCGTGGTGCTGGGGCTGTGGCTGGCGATGCCGTGGACGACCCGGCGGCTGGGTGTGCGGGCGCTGGCGCCACGGGCTTTGCCGCTGCCGCTGGCTCTGGCGGCCACCATCGTCGTGGCGGTGATCGCCATGGCCGTGCCGTCGCATGGCATCGATGGCCGCCTGCCCATGCAGGCCGTGGCCGATGTCCCACCCGACAGCGGCGGCGTGCCGGCCGGCGACTGGCACGCCTATGGCCGCACGCAAGGCGGCCAGCGTTACAGCCCGCTCGACCAGATCACGCCGCAGACCATCGACCGGCTGGAAGTCGCCTGGACCTATCATACCGGCGATGTCCGCAAGCCCACCGACCCCAACGAGACCACCTATCAGGTCACGCCGCTGAAGGTGGGCGACACGCTCTATCTGTGCACGCCGCATAATTACGTCATCGCGCTGGATGCGGTGACCGGCCGGGAGCGCTGGCGCTATGACCCCGCGGTGCCCGACAGCGCCAACCGCCAGCACCTCACCTGCCGGGGTGTGTCATACCATCTGGGCGACGCCGCCGACCCCGCCACGCCCCCCGACCAGCAGGCCCCCTGTGTGGCCCGGATCTTCATGCCCACCGCCGATGCCCGGCTGATCGCGCTGGATGCCCGCACCGGCGACGTCTGCCGCGATTTCGGCGAGAACGGCGCCATACAATTGTGGCGCGGCATGCCGAACCTGAAGGAAGGCTTCTATTATTCCACCTCGCCGCCGGTGGTGACGCGGGAGCTGATCGTCATCGGCGGCGCGGTCAACGACAATGTCTCGACCAGCGACCCCTCGGGCGTCATCCGCGCCTATGACATCGACAATGGCGCGCTGGTGTGGAATTTCGACACCGGCAATCCCGATGCCACCCAGCCGATCGAGGATGGTCGGACCTATACCGAGAACTCGCCCAACAGCTGGTCGATCGGCAGCGTCGACGAAGCGCTGGGGCTGGTCTATCTGCCGATCGGCAACCAGCCGCCCGACCAGTGGGGCGGCCGCCGGTCCGACAGCGTCGAGCGGTTCTCATCCTCGGTCACCGCCCTCGATCTGGCCACCGGTCAGGTGCGCTGGGTGTTCCAGGCCGTGCATCACGATCTGTGGGACCGCGACGTGCCGGCCCAGCCGACCCTGATCGACCTGTCGATGCCGAACAACCCGCGCGCCCGGCCCGACGGCACGGTGCCGGCGCTGGTTCAGCCCACCAAGCAGGGCGACATCTTCGTGCTCGACCGCCGCACCGGCGATCCGCTGCTGCCGGTGACCGAAGAACCGGCCCCGCAGGGGGCGGCCGAGGGCGACCATACCGCCCCCACCCAGCCGGCATCGGCCCTGTCGTTCCGCCCGCCACCGCTTCAGGAACGCGACATGTGGGGCGCCACCATGTTCGATCAGCTCGCCTGCCGCATCCGCTATCGCAGTCTCGATTACGACGGCGCCTATACCCCGCCCTCGGTGCGCGGCACCCTGGTCTATCCGGGGAATTTCGGGGTGTTCAACTGGGGTGGCGTCGCGGTCGATCCGGAACGACAGGTGGTGTTCGCGACGCCGGCCTATCTCGCCTTCGTCATCCGCCTGATCCCGCGCGACAACGACACCGAGACCTATGTCTCCGACGGCCCCCCCGGCCTGAACGAGAATTTCGGCGCGCCCTTCGCGGTCGATATCGGCCCGATGCTGTCGCCGCTGGGTCTGCCCTGTCAGGCGCCGCCCTGGGGCTATGTCGCCGGCGCCGATCTGCGCACCGGCGACATCGCCTGGATGCGCCGCAACGGCACGGTCCGCGACCGCGCGCCGGTGCCGCTGCCCTTCGAGATGGGCGTGCCCGATCTGGGCGGGCCGCTGATCACCGCCGGCGGCACCGCCTTCATCAGCGGCACGATCGACAATTACGTCCGCGGCTATGACCTGGAAACCGGTCGCAAGCTGTGGGAAGACCGCCTGCCCGCCGGCGGTCAGGCAACGCCGATGAGCTATCTGGGCCGCGATGGCCGGCAATATCTGCTGGTGGTGGCCGGCGGCCATGGCTCGCTCGGCACCGATGCCGGCGATGCGGTCATCGCCTATACGCTACCGGAAAACCTGGCGCTGCCGGACAGCGAGGCGTCGCCGAATGGCTGACCGCCCGGATCGCAGGCGATATCTGATCGCTATTGGTGTATCAGCCGTCATATTACTGACTGGCGGTTGCACCGGCATTCAATCGACGCTGGACCCGGCCGGCATCGGCGCCGAACGGGTGGCGTCGCTGTTCTGGGTGATGCTGACCGGTGCCGGCATCATCTGGGTGATGGTGATGGCGATCGCCATCCATGCCGCCCGCCGCAAGCGCCCGATCAGCCTGTTCACCGCCAAGCGGTTCATCATCGCCATGGGCGCCATCTTTCCAACCGTGGTGCTGACCGCGCTGCTGGTCCATGGGCTGCGGCTGATGCCCGAACTGCGCACGGGCGGCGGCGATCTGACGATCGAGGTGGTGGGCGAACAGTTCTGGTGGCGGGTGGTCTATCACCCGCCCGCCGGCCATCCGGCCGCCGGCACGCCGGTGGTGTCGGCCAATGAACTCCGCCTGCCGGCCGGGGCCGAGGTCGATCTGGTGCTGAACAGCCCCGATGTGATCCACTCGTTCTGGATCCCGGCGATCGGCGGCAAGATCGACATGATCCCTGGCCGCACCACCCGGCTGACGCTGAAGCCGACCAGACCGGGCATCTATCGTGGCGCCTGCGCGGAATTCTGCGGCACCGCCCATGCCCTGATGGCGTTGACGGCCGAGGTGATGCCGCAGGCCGATTTCGACCGCTGGCTGGCCGATCAGGCCGGCCCCGCGCGGACCCCGGCCCCCGGCACGCCGGCCGCGCGCGGGGCCCGAGTGTTCGCCGATCAGGGCTGCGGCGCCTGCCACAGCGTGCGCGGCACCGAAGCCCAGGGCAGGATCGGCCCCGATCTCACCCGGATCGGCGGGCGCCACAGCATCGGCGCCGGCATCCTACCCAACACACCCGCGCGCATGGCCGATTTCATCAGCGCCACCACCACGGTCAAGCCGGGGGTGCTGATGCCGCCCTATGGCATGCTGGCGCCGCAGGCCCTGGCCGACCTCTCAGCCTATCTGGAGAGCCTGGAATGACCGCGCACGACCAGCAGCAGCGCCAGGACGACGACGATCCGCGGCTGGCCCAGGCGGCGCGGCTCCGGCGGGCCTGGCTCACGCCGCGCGGCTGGCGCTACTGGTCGGCGGTCAACAACACCGAGGTCGGCGTGTGGTACAGCGTCACCGCCTTCTTCTTCTTCCTGTTCGCGGGCGTGCTGGCGCTGGTGGTGCGCGCGCAGCTTGCGGTGCCCGACAACGATCTGGTGACGCCGGGTTTCTACAACCAGTTGTTCACCCTGCACGGCACGATGATGATGTTCCTGTTCGCCGTGCCGATCTTCGAGGCGGTGGCGATCCTGATCATGCCGCAGATGCTGGCGGCGCGCGATCTGCCGTTTCCCCGGCTGTCGGCCTTCGGCTTCTGGTGCTTCGTCATCGGCGGCGTGTTCGTCGCCGGGTCGATCTTCTTCGGGGCGGCCCCCGACAGCGGCTGGTTCATGTATCCGCCGCTGGCGACCAACAAGGACACCGCCGGCATCGGCGCCGATATCTGGCTGCTGGGTCTGTCGTTCATCGAGATCGCCTCGATCGCGGCGGCGGTGGAACTCATCGTCGGCGTGCTGAAATGCCGGCCGCCGGGCATGCGCATCCATCTGATGCCGCTCTATTGCTGGTATGTGCTGATCGTCGCCGGGATGATCCTGTTCGCCTTCCCGCCGCTGATCGCCGGCGACATCCTGTTCGAAGCCCAGCGCCTGCTCGACTGGCCGTTCTTCGATCCGGCGCGCGGCGGCGATCCGGTGCTGTGGCAGCATCTGTTCTGGATCTTCGGACATCCGGAAGTCTACATCATCTTCCTGCCCTCGATCGCGCTGATGGCGATGATCGTGCCCACCTTCGCGCAGACCCCGATCGTCGGCTATGGCTGGATCGTGCTGGCCGCCGTCGGCACCGGCTTTCTCAGCTTCGGCCTGTGGGCGCATCACATGTTCACCATCGGGCTGCCGGCGATTTCGCTGGGCTTCTTCTCGGCGGCATCGGAAGCCGTGGCGATCCCGACCGGTGTGCAGATCTTCGTGTTCCTGGCCACCATGCTGGCGGGGCGGGTGATCTTCGCGGTGCCGATGCTCTATGCGGCGGGTTCGCTCGCGATCTTCGTCTTCGGCGGCCTGACCGGGGTGATGGTCGCCATCGCGCCCTTCGACTGGCAGGCCCACGACACCCATTTCATCGTCGCCCATCTGCACTACACCCTGATCGGCGGCATGTTCTTTCCGCTGATCGGCGGCCTGTATTATTTCTATCCCTTCGTCGCCAAGAAGATGCTGTCGGACCGGCTGGGCAGATGGGCCTTCTGGCTGATGTTCGCGGGCTTCAACATCACCTTCCTGCCGATGCATTTCACCGGCCTGCGCGGCATGCCGCGTCGGGTGTTCACCTATCCGGCCGGCCATGGCTGGGACTGGCTGAACCTCGTCTCCTCCGTCGGCGCCTTCGTGATGGCGGCGGGGGTGCTGGTGGTGGTGTGGGATCTTCTGCGCCCAGGCAAGCGCGCCGCCCCGCCCAACCCGTGGAAGGCCGGCACACTGGAATGGTCGACCATGGACGACGAGGCCTGGGGCGTGCGGTCGGTGCCCCATGTCACCAGCCGCTATCCCCTCTGGGACCAGCCGGGGATTTCCGACGAGATCGACCAGGGCCGCGGCTATCTGCCCGATGCCGCCGCCGGCCGGCGGGAAACCCTGATCACCAGCGTGCTGGATGCCGAACCCGAACAGGTGCTGCGCCTGCCGGCCAATTCGTTCCTGCCGATGCTCGCCGCCATCTTCGTCGGCTTCTCGTTCATCGGCGCCACCTTCCACTGGTGGATGCCGGCGCTGATATCGGGGGTGATCGGCATCGGCGTGATCATCGTCTGGCTGTGGACCGGCACCGCCCGCATTCCTGAGGCCGCCACCATCGATGCCGGGCGCGGGCTGACGCTGCCGCTCTATGGTTCGGGCCCGCGATCCGTCGGCTGGTGGGCGATGTTCATCACCATGGTCGGCGACAGCACCGCCTTCGCCAGCCTGATCTTCGGCTATTTCTTCTATTGGACCATCCACACCGATTTCCCGCCCGCCGGCACCACCGGGCCGGGGCAGGTCTGGCCGGCGATCGCCGGGCTGCTGGCGGTGATCGCCTGGGGCCTCACCCTCGCCGCGCGCCGCGCCAACACCGCAGGACTTGGTGCGCGCACCCGTGCGGCCCTGGTTCTGGCCGCCGCCGCGGCACTGGGTTCGGGCGCGGCGCTGGTGATGGCCATCACCATGACCGGGCTCGATCCGGCGGCGCATGTCTATGACGCCACCGTCTGGGTGATCGCGCTGTGGACGGCGCTGCATCTGGTGGTGGGGGTGATCATGCAGCTCTATTGCTGCGCGCGCAGCCATGCCGGCCATCTGAGCGCCACCCACGACATCGACCTTCAGAACATCGTGCTCTACTGGCATTTCGCAGTCATCACCGCCGTGGTCACTGTCGCGGTGACCGGCCTGTTCCCGCTGGCCAGTTGACGATGCCCCCCACCCGAAGCCCCACCCTCACCCGAAGACCCACCCCGACCCGAAGAAGACGAGGCCCAAGGACCGGATCATCATGCTGACCAGACCAGACCGCGCCAATCTGATCACGCTGATCGCACCGCCCACGGTCTGGGCGCTGCATTTCCTGTTCGCCTATGTCTTCGCCGCCATCGCCTGTGCCAAGGGCTGGGATCTGGGCGTGGTGCGTCTGGCCATCGCCATCGCCACCGGGCTGGCGCTGGTGTTCATTCTGGCGGCGGCCGTGGCCGCGCACCGCTATACCGGCTTCAGCATGGAGACCAGCCCCCACGACGCCCCCACGCTGAAAGACCGCCGGCGCCAGATGGGGGCGGCGACCTTTCTGGTCGCGGCGCTCAGTTTCGTCGCGGTGATCTATAGCGGCCTGCCGGCCGTGTTCATGACGGATTGCCGGTGATGGCCGCGCCGATACCCCGCGCCACGCCATCATCGGCATCGGTGCGCCCGCCCGTCGCCATCTGGCTGCCGGTGGCGGCCGGGCTGGTCGTGCTGGCGGCGTTGTGGGCGGGGCCGCTGGCGCGGGCCTCGGCCACGTCCTTCGCCGCCCATATGGCGGTGCATATGGGGCTGGTCACAATCGTGGCGCCGCTGATCGCCATCGGCATCGCCGGCAGCCGGTATGATCCGACCCCGCGTCATCCGCGTCTGTTCGGGCCGCTGCCGGCCTCGCTGGTCGAATTGCTGGTGGTCTGGGGCTGGCATGCGCCGCTGCTGCATGGCTGGGCGCGCACAAGCGGCACCGGCTATATCCTTGAACAAGGCAGCTTTCTTGCCGCCGGCCTGCTGGTCTGGATCGCCTGTCTGGGCCGGGGCGCGCGCGGGCCCCGGGGCCAGAGCCTGCTGGGCACGCTGGGCCTGCTGCTCACCTCCATTCACATGACCCTGCTCGGCGCGCTGATCGCCTTCGCCGGCCGGCCGCTCTATACCCATGCGCTCAGCGGGCTGCACGGCACCGATGTCGATCCGCTCGCGGTCATCGCCGACCAGCAGTTCGGCGGCATCATCATGCTGTTGATGGGCGGGGCGGCCTATCTGGCCGGCGGCGTGGTGCTGATGGCGCGGATGTTCCGCCAGACCGGGGAGACGGCATCATGAAGATCCATATCCGCCATCTGGCCTCGGGGCTGGTCGTGCTTGCCGCCGTGGTCACCATCGGGCTCTGGGTCGGGCTGATGCCGATTTCGGCCAGTTCCGGGCATTGGCGGATCACCAGTTGGTTCCTGCACTGGGTGATGCAGAATTCCGTGCGGTTGAACGCCATGTCGGTGGAAGAACCCGCCATCGTCGACGACCCGGCGCTGGTCCGGCGCGCCGCCGGGCATTTCGAGGCGTCCTGCCGCTTCTGCCATGGCGCACCGGGCAAGGCCACCGGTCCCGTGCCCTATCAGATGACCCCGGCGCCGCCGGGCCTGGGCAATTCCGCCGATGCCTGGACGCCGGCGGAATTGTTCACCATCGTCAAACATGGCGTGAAGTTCAGCGGCATGCCGGCCTGGCCGGCGCCGCCGCGCGATGACGAGGTCTGGGCGATGGTCGCCTTTCTGCGCGCCCTGCCCGAGATGGACGAGGTCAGCTACGACCGGTTGCGGGGCGCCACCGCACCGGCGCTACCAGCCGCCGATGCGGCAGACGGCGCCGATCCGGCCCTGGCCGGCTGCGTCGCCTGTCACGGCATTGATGGCGGCTCGGATGGCGGTGCGTTTCCGGTGATCGGCGGCCAGTCGGCCGACTATCTGGCCACCAGCCTCGCCGCTTATCGCGATGGCCGGCGCGGCTCAGGGATCATGCAATTGGCGGCAAGCGGGCTCAGCGACGACGAGATCGCCCGCCTCGCCCGGCATTACGCCGGCCGGCGGCCACAACAGCCGGCGCAGCCGGCCGCCGTGCCGGATGACGTCCGCCGGCAGATCGCCGACCGTGGCGGCGCCATCGCCGCCGACGGTCTGCCCGATCAGCGGGTACCGGCCTGTGGCAGTTGCCATGGCGGGATTGTCGTCGATGGCGCCGTCACGCAACCGCGCCCCGGCTTTCCGCGCCTCACCGGTCAGGACCGGGCCTATCTGGAAACCCAGCTATATCTGTGGCGCGCGGCCGTGCGCGGCGGCGGCAGCCATGCGCATCTGATGGCCCGCGCCGCCCACGGTCTGACCGACGCCGACATCGCGGCGGTGGCCGCCTTCTATGCCGGCGCCGGCGACCGTGGAACACGCTTGTCCGCAAGCCGTTGACAGAGTACAGGCCCCTGCCGGAAGTGAGGCCCATACGGAAAGTCGGGGGCCGCAGCGGAGTTGCCACATGTCTGACACAAGCCCGTCCCGCGACCCCCAGCCCTCCCGTGACCCACGGACCACCCGGCCGGCCGGCGAACATCTGGCGCCACTCTCGCCCGCATCGGCTCCGCCTGCATCGGGCCCACCCAATGCGGCCCAGCTCCGCGACCGCATCGACCGTGGCGACACCGGCGATAAGGTGCCGCTGGTCGATCCGGCCGCGGCCGGCCTGGGCACCGACGACGAGGCCGCGGGCGCGCCACCCGATGCCGCGGCGGCCGGCGCCGCGATGGCGGAGGAAACCCGCGGGCGCCCCGATCCGGTGAACGCCCCGGGCTTGAGCGGCGACCGCTTCGCGCGCCATGGAGGCGGCCGGCCGCGCCGGGTTCCGCGCGGGCTGATCGTCGTCGCCGTCCTGACAATATTATTTATATGTGTCGTCGTCCTGGTCGAAGCGCTGGTGCGCTGAGGGACACCTGGACGGCGCCTGTTCCACCACCCGGCATGCACCACTCACCCGCTTTGAAACGGCCGCAGCCTGCCGGCGCCCAACCGGCGGGCTGCGGCCGTTTCGCGCGTGAGAGCCTGCCGCGCGCGCCGGGTCCGGCATATGGTACATCGCACCTCACCGTCCCGCCGGCCGCACGACACCCCGCCCACAAGGTTAATACCGGGCGCGTCGAAATCAATGCGCCGCCCGCCATACATACGTCAGGTGCGCACCTGTGGCATTAATGCAGATTAAAGAACCTCGGGGCTTTTGCGGCTAGGGTTGTTGAGAAATCCACGGGAACCACTACCTCTTGAACAGCTCACGAAGCAATTCGCATAAGATGTGTTTCACGGACCACCGGTGAAATTGGCTCAGGTGAGGAAAGAGTCAATTTTAACCAATTACGACACCGGGTCATTTGCACGCATCACTCCGCAACCACCCGTTGGAACAGGGAGGACACACGGATGCCACGACAACCAGTGCAGACTGATCTGACCTCGACGACCGGGCAATCACCCGCCGGTCGCGTTGCGGTGTTCCAACGCAGGAGCAGGCCAACGCCATCCAGTGCATCTGACGCGACAAGCAACGGACAAAGGCCACGCATGATGGAACAACATCAACCATCTCTCCAGGACGAGCCCACTCTCCATGATGAGATCGTCAATCTGATCCCGTCCCTGCGCGCCTTCGCTCGATCCCTGACCCGCAGCCCGTGCGAAGCCGATGATCTGGTGCAGGAAACGCTGACCAAGGCGATCGCCAACGCCCGTCAGTTCACCGCCGGTACCAATCTCCGCGCCTGGCTGTTCACCATTCAGCGCAATACATTCTACACCTTGTATCACAAGCAGCAGCGCGAGCCGGTTCTGGTGGTCGAAGACCTGCCCGGTGTGCATGTGAAGCCCTCGCAGGAATGGTCGCTGAAGCTGCGGCTGGTCGACGAGGCGGTGCAGAAGCTGCCACCCGATCAGCGCGAGGCGCTGATGCTGGTCGGTGGTGGTGGCATGAGTTATGAGGAAGCGGCCGAGATCTGCGGTTGCGCCCTCGGCACGATCAAGAGCCGGGTCAGCCGGGCGCGGACCGCTCTGCTGCGCCTGCTCGACAGCGACGACGAGCATGATTTTCTTGATGACGTGGTCGGCGGCAGCAGTCGGCGGCACGACCGCCTGACGACGCGCGAACAGAACCAGCCCGCCAGGCCGGGGATCGCCGACAGCTAAGGCTGTCGGCGGCCCGGCCGCCTTCTTCATCTTCTTCTTCTCCGCCCCCTGCTTCTTCTGCTGCCGGATCATCTACAACAGCAGGAAACCTTTTCTTGCCCGAGCAGTTGTTCCTCCTGACATCACGAGCCGGCGGCCCGACGCCCGCCGGACTGATACCGGGAAGACAACCGCATGAGCACAGTCCTGATCACAGGGGGTGCCGGCTTCATCGGTCGGCACGTCTGCACCGAATTGCTGCGGGCCGGGCACCGGGTCCGGGTTCTGGACAGCCTGATCGAACAGGCGCATGGCCCGTCGCCGTCGCCAGCCGGGGGCCTGCCCGCGGCGGTCGAGTTCATCCTGGGCGATGTGCGCGACCCCGCAGCGGTGACCACGGCGCTGGACGGCGCCGATGCGGTGATCAATCTGGCCTCCGACGTGGGTGTCGGCCAGAGCATGTACGAGATCGACCGCTATGTGTCGGTCAACACGCTGGGCAGCGCCGTGCTGATGCAGCAGGTGGTCAACAGCGGCGTGCGCAAGGTGATCGTCGCCTCGTCGATGAGCGTCTATGGCGAGGGCCTGTACCTCACCCCTGAAGGCGCCGCCGTCGAGGATGTCCGTCGCACGGCCGAGGCCGTGAAGGCCGGCCGCTGGGATCCGGTGATGGCCTGCGGCCGGCCGCTGATTCCGGCCGCGACCCCTGAGACCAAGCGCCCGGACCTCGCCTCGATCTATGCCCTGACCAAGTTCGATCAGGAACAGATGACCCTGATCCTGGGTGCCGCCTATGGCATCGAGGCGGTCAGCCTGCGCCTGTTCAACACCTTCGGCCCCGGCCAGATGCTGTCGAACCCCTATACCGGGGTGCTGGCGATTTTTGCCGGCCGGCTGCTGAACGGCCAGTCACCGATGGTGTTCGAGGATGGCGAGCAGCATCGCGATTTCGTCCATGTCCGCGACGTCGCCCGCGCCTTCCGTCTGGCCCTGGAAACCCCGGGCCTTGGCGGCGAGATCCTGAACATCGCCAGCGGCCGGATCTATACCGTGTCGCAGGTGGCGCGGCTGCTGGCCGGCGCCATGGACCGCGAGGATCTGGCGCCGCAGATTCTGCAGAAATCGCGGGTCGGCGATGTGCGGCACTGTTTCGCCGACATCACCCGCGCCCGCGCCCGGCTGGGTTTCCAACCCGAACTGCCGCTGGAAGACACGGTTCTGGAACTGGTCGACTGGGTATCGACCCAGCGGGCTCAGGACCGCGTGCGTCAGGCCCATCAGGAGCTTGAGACGCGGGGGCTGGTGGTATGACATCGGCCCGTTCGCAAACCAGGGCGGCACAGACCAGCGCGGCACCGGCCTTCGGGGTCGCCGAATGGTTCCGCCCCGGCGATCATATGCGGGTGCTGGACAGCCTGGACCATGTCGAGGCGCTGGGCGCCTCGTGGCTGCGCACGCATCTCTCGTGGGCGGATTTCCACGCGCCCGGCGGCCAGGACTGGTATGACTGGCTGATCCCGACCCTGGCGGCCCGGGTGGAGGTGCTGCCCTGCATCCATTACACCCCGCCATCGCTGTCGCGCACCGGCACCAGCGCCGGCCCGCCGCGCCGGCCGCAGGATCTGGCCGATTTCGTCGATCTGGTCCTCACCCGCTATGGCGGCCATTTCCCGCGCATCGAACTGTGGAACGAACCCAACAACCTGCTGGACTGGGACTGGCGGGCCGATCCCGACTGGCAGATCTTCTGCGAGATGATCGGCGCCGCCGCCTGGTGGTCCGAACATCGCGGCTGGCCGGTGGTGCTGGGCGGCCCCTGCCCGTTCGATCTGAACTGGCTGGAACTGATGGGCGAGCGCGGCGTGCTGGGCACGGTGTCCGCCGTCGGCATCCACGGCTTTCCCGGCACATGGGACAGCGAGGCCGGCGGCTGGGAAGGCTGGACCCGGCATATCACCGCTCTGCGCGGCCTGCTGGACCGTCATAATCCCCGGGCCGGGATCTGGATCACCGAAGGCGGCTATTCCACCTGGCGCCACGACCAGCGCGAACAGGCCCGGCGCTTCCTTCAGGCACTGGATGCGCCGGCCGACCGGCTGTACTGGTACGGCCTGCGCGACCTGCCGCCCGATGTGGCGGTGCAGGAAGGCCGCCAGTTCGACATCCGCCATTACCACATGGGCATGCTGGACGATCGCGGCCGCGACAAGCTTCTGGCCCGGCTGCTGCGCCAGGGCGGGGTGGCCGCCGTGCGCCGCAAGATCGCGATCAGCGAAGACAGCCCGCGCCGCGCCGATGATGGCGATGCCGACCCCGCCGGCACCACCCGTGGCACCACCCGCCGCCGGGCCGCGTCTCCGGTGTTGATCACCGGTGGCGCCGGCTTCATCGGCAGCAATCTGGCCGACGCGCTGCTGACGCGGGGCGAGGACGTCATCCTGTTCGACAACCTCAGCCGGCCGGGGGTCAGCACCAATGTCGACTGGCTGCGCGCCCGCCACGGCAACCATGTGGCGCTGCATGCCGCCGACATCCGCGACCTCGATGCCTTGAGCGAGGCCGCCGGCGACGCCGGATCGGTGTTTCATCTGGCGGCCCAGGTGGCGGTGACCGAAAGCCTGACGGCACCGGTCGAGGACTTCACCATCAACGCCGCCGGCACGCTCCATCTGCTGGAGGCGCTGCGCGCCAAGCCCTGCCCGACCCCGCTGGTCTTCGCCAGCACCAACAAGGTTTATGGCCATCTGACCCATCTGGCGCTGGAACAGGGGCCGCAAGGCCATCTGCCGGTCGACGCCCGTCTGCGCCAGGGCGGCATCGACGAAGGCCACAGCCTGGACCTTGCCACGCCCTATGGTTGTTCCAAGGGCGCCGCCGATCAGTATGTGCTGGATTACGCCAGCTCCTTCGGCCTGCCCGCGGCGGTGCTGCGGATGAGCTGCATCTATGGCCCCCGCCAGTTCGGCACCGAGGATCAGGGCTGGGTGGCGCATTTCCTGATCCGGGCGCTGAAAGGCGAGACCATCACCCTGTTCGGCGATGGCCATCAGGTGCGCGACATCCTGCATGTGCACGACGCGGTCGCGGCCTATCTGCTGCTGCGCGACCAGATCACCACCCATGCCGGCCGCGCCTTCAATCTGGGCGGCGGCCCCACCAACGCCGTCAGCCTGATGACGGTGCTGGACGAAATCGCCCGCCTGACCGGCCGGCCGGTGACCACCCGGTTCGAGCCGCCGCGCACCGGCGACCAGTTGTGGTTCGTGGCCGATACCCGGCGGCTGGAGGCCGCCACCGGCTGGCGCCGCCAGATCCAGTGGAAGGCGGGGCTGACCAGCCTGCACGACTGGCTGGTCGAAGACGGCACCGCCATCACCGGCGCCGCACCCCCCGCCGCCCTGGCGGAGCGGGCAGCCGGCGCCGATGGCGGCGGCAAGCAATGGAGTCTCATGGCATGAAGATCGCGCTCGTCAATCCGCCCTGGACCTTCGACGGCAGCATCTATTTCGGCTGCCGCGAGCCCCATCTGCCGCTGGAACTGGGCTATACCCGCGCGATGCTGGAAGCCGCCGGCCACCAGGTGCTGCTGATCGACGCCCATCTTCAGGCGATCGACAGCGCCGATGCCGCGGCCATGGTCGCGGATTTCAGCCCCGCGATGACCGTGGTCACCACCGCACCCACCTATCTGTTCTGGCGCTGCGCCCAGCCGGAACTGCGGGTGCCGGCGACCTTCATCCGCGATCTGAACCGCCGGGGCGGGCTGGTCGTCGCGGTCGGGCCGCATGGCTCCACCACCCCCGGCCCCACTTTGCGCAAGCTGAAGGCCGATGCCGTGGTGATGGGCGAATGCGAAGAGGTGGTGGCGGCCCTGGCCGAAGCCGGCGGCCGTGCGGCCATGACCCGCATCGCCGCCACCGCCTGGATCGACCGCGACGGCACGCTCCGGGTCAACGGCACCGGCCATGCCAGCCGCTTCACCGATCTGCCGCCGCTCGCCTGGCCCGATGACTGGGTGCAGCGCCACCGCCATCATCATCACCGCTTCGATGCCGCCCCTGATGGCCCCGGCGCCGAAGTGGAAGCCTCGCGCGGCTGCCCCTATGCCTGCACCTTCTGCGCCAAGCTGGATTTCCGCGACCGCTATCGCCGCCGCGACCTGAACCTGCTGCTGGCCGAAATCGACCGGCTGATCGCGCAGGGCGTAACCTATCTCTATTTCATCGACGAGATCTTCCTGCCGCAGACGCCGCTGCTGGAGGCGCTGGCCGCCCGCGATATCCGCTTCGGCATCCAGACCCGCATCGATCTGTGGAAGCCCGACATGCTGGCGCTGCTGGGCCGGGCCGGCTGCGTGTCGATCGAGGCCGGGGTCGAAAGCCTCACCGTCGCCGGCCGGGCGGCGCTCGACAAGCGCTGCAAGATCGGCACCGACGAGCTGACCCGGCTGCTGATCACGGCGCGCGAACACGTGCCCTTCGTCCAGGCCAATCTGATCGGCACGCCTGAGGATGACCCGGCCGAGGTCGCAGCCTGGCGCAATCTGGTGCAGGGCAAGGGTGTCTGGGCGAATGATCCGGTGCCGCTCTATCCCTATCCCGCCTCGCCGCAATACCGCCAGATGTGGGGCCTGCCCGACGATCATGCCTGGGAACGGGCGCATGACCACTACCTCGCGGCCTTCGACCGGTTCAGCGACATTCAGGACGAGCGGCCGGTGGCGCTGGCGCGTCTGGAGGCGGCATGCGGTCGCTGACCCCGCCACTGCGCCTGCTGATCACCGCCGATGCGGTGGGGGGCGTCTGGCGCTATGCCATGGATGCCGCGCGCGCGCTGAACGGCCGCGCGCTGGCGGTGCCGGGGGCCGCCCCCCGAACCATCGCCGCCAGCCTGCTCGGCATCGGCCCCGATCCGTCACAGCGCCAGTCCGCCGAGGCGGCCGAGGCCGGGATCGCGCTGTCCTGGGCGCACACGCCGCTCGACTGGCAGGTCGACGGAGCCGAGGCGCTGGCGCGAAGCGGCCGGATCGTCGCCGATGCCGTGGCGCAGGCGGCACCCGATATCCTGCATCTGAACAACCCGCCCTTTCTGCCGTTCGTCGATCCGCAACTGCCGCGCATCGCCGCCGCCCATTCCTGCATGGCCACATGGTGGCGCGCCGTGCGCGGCCAGACGCTGCCGGCCGATCTCGTCTGGCACAATCACGCCACCGCGCGCGGGCTTGCCGCCGCCGATGCGGTGCTGTGCCCGTCGCAGGCTTTCGCGGATGACCTCACCGCCATCTATGGCGCCCTGCCCGATCTGCATGTGGTGGCGAACGCGTCCCGGCCGGTGATGGCGGCGCCCAAGGATCAGCGGGTGCTGGCGGCGGCGCGGTGGTGGGATCCGGCCAAGAACCTCGCCGTGCTGGATGCCGCCGCCCAAGGCATGATCTGGCCGTTGGACATAGCGGGACCGCTCGACGATCCCGCCGGCCATGCGGTGGCGGTGTCGCATGTCACGGCGCTGGGCGTGCTCGATCATCACACGCTGCGCCGCCGGCTGGCGCGGGCGCCGGTCTTCGTCTCGCTGTCGCTTTACGAACCCTTCGGGCTGGCGGTGCTGGAAGCCGCCACCGCCGGTGCCGCCCTGGTGCTGTCGGACATCCCCACCCATCGCGAATTGTGGGAGGACTGCGCCCTGTTCGTCGACCCCAACGATCCGGCGGCGGCCCGCGATGCCGTGAACCGGCTGGCCGGCGATCCGGTGGCGCGCGGCCGCATGGGGCTGCTGGCGATGACCCGGTCCGCCACCTTCTCGCCGGCGCGACAGGCCGAGGCATTGCTCGCGCTCTATGGCGGCGTTCTGGCACGCCATGCCGGCCGGCCGCAACCGGATGCATCACCCCCGGCCCCCGCCAGCCCGGAGTCAGGAGCCGCCCGACCATGAAATTCGTTCTGTTCAGTCATTCCGTGGTGTCGTGCTGGAATCACGGCAACGCCCATTTCCAGCGCGGCATCGTGCGCGAGTTGTCGGCACGCGGCCACGAGGTCGTGGTGCTGGAACCCGCCGACGGCTGGAGCCGGACCAATCTGGTGGCCAGCCAGGGGCCGGAGGCGGTCGCCCGGTTCCACGACACCTTCCCCGAGATCCGCGCCGTTTCCTATACAGGCCCCGCCGATATCGACCCGATGCTCGACGGCGCCGACGTGGTGATCGTGCATGAATGGACCGATCCGGCGCTGGTCGCCGATCTGGGCCGGCGGCGCATCGCCGGCGCACCCTTTCTGCTGCTGTTCCACGACACCCATCACCGCGCGGTTTCAGCCCCGCACGAGATGGCGGCGCTGGATCTGGATGGCTATGACGCGGTGCTGGCCTTCGGCGCGGTTCTGGCCGAAACCTGGCGGCGCCATGGCTGGGGCCGCAATGTCCATGTCTGGCATGAAGCCGCCGATCTGCGGCTGTTCGGGCCGCGCCCCGATAGCCGGCCCGATCATGACAGACACCGGCGCGATCTGGTCTGGATCGGCAATTGGGGCGATGGCGAACGCGGTGCCGAACTGGATGAATTTCTGGTCGAGCCGGTGCGGGCCCTGGCTCTGACCGCCACCATCCACGGCGTGCGCTATCCCGATCCGGTGCGCCAGGCTCTGGCCCGGGCCGGCATCGATTACGCCGGCTGGATCGCCAATGCCGATGTGCCCCGGGCCTTTGCCCGCCACCGGATGACCGTGCACGTGCCCAGGCGGTTCTATGCGACCGACCTGCCCGGCATCCCCACCATCCGGATGTTCGAGGCGCTGGCCTCTGGCATTCCGCTGGTCTCGGCGCCGTGGACCGACACCGAGGGGCTGTTCCGCACCGGCACCGACTATCTCACCGCCGACACCGGACCCCGGATGCGCCAGCAGATCCGCAGGATCCTGGCCGATCGCGACCTCGCCGCAGATCTGGCGGCGCGGGGCCGTGAAACAATCCTGGCCCGTCATGGTTGCAACCACCGGGTGGACCAGCTGCTGAAGATCCTGAGCGGCCTGGCGCCTCACCGTTTCGACGCCGGACATCTCGACGCCGGACATCACGACGCCGCACATCACGACGCCGGTCATCAAGACGCCAGGGAGGTCGCAGAGTGATGAAGATCGCCTTTTACGGCTCCAGCATCCTGTCCAGCTACTGGAACGGCGCCGCCACCTATTATCGCGGCATCATCCGCGCCCTGGCCGCCCATGGCTGGCAGGTGACCTTCTATGAGCCCGACGCGCTGGGCCGCCAGGAGAACCGCGACATCGACCCGCCATCCTGGTGCGAGGTGGTGGTCTATCCGGCAACCCCCGCCGGCATGGCCGATGCCGCCGCCCAGGCGTCACGGGCGGATGTGGTGATCAAGGCCAGCGGCGTCGGCGTGTTCGACGACGCCCTGCTTGCCGCCGTCACCGCCGCCACCCGGCCCGACGCGCTGCGGATGTTCTGGGATGTCGACGCACCGGCCACCCTGGCCGCCATGCGCGACGACCGTGAACCGGTGCTGCGCCGGGTGCTGCCGGCGCTCGACGGGGTGCTCACCTATGGCGGGGGCCCGGGGGTCGCGGCCGATTATGCCGGCTTCGGCGCGAAAGACTGCACGCCGGTCTATAACGCCGTCGATGCCGACACCCATTTCCCGGTGCCGCCGGAGCCGCGTTTCGCCTGCGATCTGGCCTTTCTCGGCAACCGCCTGCCCGACCGCGAGGCCCGGGTGCACGACTTCTTTCTGGAACCCGCCCGTCAGGCACCGCATCTGACGATGCTGCTGGGCGGATCGGGCTGGGTGCAGGC
Source organism: Tistrella arctica (assembly GCF_039630945.1). Classification (NCBI taxonomy): domain Bacteria; kingdom Pseudomonadati; phylum Pseudomonadota; class Alphaproteobacteria; order Geminicoccales; family Geminicoccaceae; genus Tistrella; species Tistrella arctica. The sequence continues at coordinate 494,611 of NZ_JBBKTV010000004.1, read as the reverse complement.
CGACCTGCCGCCCAATGTCCGGGCGATCGGCCATGTCCGCACCGCCGACCACAATGCCTTCAACGTCTCGCCGCGCGCGGTGCTGAACATCAACCGCGACAGCATGGCGACCAGCGGCTTTTCGCCACCCACCCGGATCTTCGAGGCCGCCGCCGCCGGCGCCTGCCTGATCACCGATGCCTGGCCCGGAATCGAGACCTTCCTTGAACCCGATGCCGAGGTGCTGGTCGCCCATGACGGCCGCGAGGTGCTGTCGATCCTGAACGGTCTGACACCGGAACGGGCGCAGGCGATCGGTCAGAAGGCCCGCGCCCGGATGCTGGCCTGCCATACCTATGCCCGCCGCGCCGACACCGTCGACGACTTGTTCCGCGCGCGTCTGGCCGCCAAACGCAAGGAGACGGCCGCATGACCGCGACCATAGCCGGGCCCGATATGCCGTCGCATGCCCCGTCGCCGGGGGGCGACATGCCTTCGCATGCCCCGTCGCCGGTGGGCGACGTGCTGTCGCATACCCTGTCGCCGGTGGGCGACGTGCCGCCGATGACCATCACCATTCTGGGGCTGTCGCTCAGTTCATCCTGGGGCAATGGCCACGCCACCACCTTCCGGGCGCTGATCCGGGGCTTGTCTGCCTGCGGCCACAGCATCACCTTTCTGGAACGCGACGTGCCGTGGTACGCCGCCGCCCGCGATCTGCCCGATCCCGATTTCTGCCGGCTGGCGTTTTATCGGCACCCGTCGGAGCTGTTGACCACCCATCGCGCGGCGATCGCCAATGCCGATGCGGTGCTGGTCGGGTCTTATGTTCCCGACGGCATCGAGGTGATCCGCAAAGTGCTGACCATCGCCGGCGGTGTGGTGGGGTTCTATGACATCGACACGCCCGTCACCCTTGCCCGGCTGGCGCGCGACGATTGCGATTATCTCAGCCGGCGGCTGATCCCGGCCTTCGACGTCTATTTCAGCTTCACCGGCGGGCCGCTGCTCGACCGGCTGGAACGCCAGTATGGCGCGCGCCGGGCGCGGCCGTTGTACTGCGCGGTCGATGCCACCCGCTATGCCCCGGCCGATGCGGCAGACGCGCCGCGACCGCTCTATGACCTTGGCTATCTGGGCACCTACAGCCCCGATCGCCAGCCCGCCCTGAACCGCCTGCTGATCGAGCCGGCGCGCCGGATGCCCGACCGTCGGTTCATCGTCGCCGGTCCCCAATATCCCGCCGACATCGATTGGCCGGCGAATGTCACCCGGCTCGACCATGTCGCACCGGCCGACCATCCGGCCTTCTATGCCAGCCTGCGCTATGCCCTGAACATCACCCGCGCCGACATGCTGGCGACCGGCTGGTCGCCCAGCGTGCGGCTGTTCGAAGCGGCCGCCTGCGCCACGCCGGTGATCACCGACCCGTGGGACGGGATCGAGGCGTTCTTCCCAGAGGGAGAGGCGATCCTGGTCGCGCACGGCACCGATGATGTGGTGGCGGCACTGTCCGATCACCACGGCGACACCGGCCGCCGGCTCGCCGCGCGCGCCCGCGCAATCGTGCTCGACGGCCATACCGGCCTGCATCGGGCGCGGGAGCTGGCGGCGGGGCTGTGGCATCGGCGACCGGCGGCAACAGGGGGCAAGCCCGAAACACGCAGCCTGGATCTGGCGGGGCCAACCGAAAGGACCGGAGATGAAGCGCATACACCTGCCTGATCAGCGGCCGCAGAACGGCCCCCGCCCGGTGAACGGCAGCCATACCGCCAACGGCGCCCTGCGCGCCCGGCGCCGGCTGGCGCCACGACCGGCGGCGCCACGACCGGTAGCAATCGTCGCCGGCGGCGCCGGATTTCTGGGCTCGCATCTGTGCACGCGGCTGATCGATGACGGCTATCGGGTGCACGCGGTCGATGATTTCCACACCGGCCTCGCCGACAATCTGGATCATCTGGCCGATCATCCCGATTTCGTGCTGATGGACCATGATATCCGCCGGCCGCTGCCGCGGATCAGCGGCGTCACCGAGGTCTATAATCTGGCCTGCCCGGCCTCGCCGCCCCATTACCAGGATCAGCCGATCCGCACCGCCACCACCAGTGTCGTCGGCACGCTGAACCTGCTGGAACTGGCCCATGATCTGGGCGCGCGGTTCCTGATGACCTCGACATCGGAAATCTATGGCGACCCGGAGGTGCATCCGCAGCCGGAAAGCTATCGCGGCTGCGTCAACACCATCGGTCCGCGTGCCTGTTATGACGAGGGCAAGCGGATGGCGGAATCGCTGTGCTATGATTTCGTGCGCCAGTATCAGACCGATGTCCGGGTGGCGCGGGTGTTCAACACCTATGGGCCCCGCATGCGGCTGGATGATGGCCGCATCGTGTCAAATTTCGTGGCCCAGGCGTTGACCGGCCGCAAGCTCACCATCTATGGCACCGGCCGCCAGACCCGGTCGTTCTGCTATGTCGACGATCTGATCGAGGGGCTGGTCCGGCTGATGCGGGTGACCCCGCGACCCGAGGGGCCGGTGAACATCGGCAATCCGGAAGAATACAGCATCATCGACATGGCCCATCTGATCGGCCGTCTCACCGGCCGCGAGATCAGCCTGACCCATGATCCGCTGCCCGCCGACGATCCGCGCCGCCGCCGCCCCGACATCACCCTCGCCCGCCGCCTGCTGGGCTGGCAGCCCACCGTGCCGCTGCGCAAAGGGCTGGCCGCGACCATCGCCTGGTTCGCGGGCCAGATCGACACCGCCGGGGTGATGCCGTCTTCGGCCTCTCCGGTCCCACCCTCTCCGGCCACAGCCTCTCCGGGCGCGGCCTCTCCAGACCGGGGGGCCGCCGCCGGCAGTGTGGCGCTGGGGCTGGCTGCCCCTGAACGTCGCGCCTGACCACCATGGCGGTCGCGGCCGATGCCGATCCCCGGCGCGTGAAACGCCGGCGGTCGGCCCGGATGCGGGCGGCCGGGCTGCACAAGGCGGCGGCCGATGATCTGCCGTTCGGCCGCAGGCGTGCCGGCCGCGGGTTCATCTATCTCGATCAGCATGGTGACAGGATCACCGAGCCCCAGGTGATCGGGCGGATCAAGGCGCTGGCCATTCCGCCCGATTACCGCGACGTCCGCATCGCCGCCGACCCCCAGGCCCATCTTCAGGCCACCGGCCGCGACCGTGCCGGGCGGCTGCAATACCGTTATCATCCCGATTGGGAGCGGGTCCGCGAAGCCGAGAAGATCGACCGGCTTGCCGCGCTGGCCACCGGCATCGGCCGCATCCGCGCCCGGGTCGCCCGCGACCTGGACAGCGCCGGCCACAGCCGCGACGGCGCCCTGGCGGCGGTGGTGTCGATCATCGATCAGACCCATATCCGGATCGGCTGCGAGGATTATGTCCAGACCGGCCGCAGCCGGGGCGCCGCCACCCTGCTGAAGCGGCAGGTCATGGTCGACGGCAGCCATGTGGCGCTCGATTTCCGGGGCAAGAGCGGCCGCAACATCGCCTGCACGCTCGACCATGGCCCGCTCGCCGATGCCATACGGCGGCTCGGCGGGTTGAAAGGCCCAAGGCTGTTCCAATATCTCGGGTCCGACGGTCGGCCCCGTCAGGTCACGGCGGCGGATGTGAACGCCTATCTGGCCGAGATCGCCCGGACGCGGGTGGCGGCGAACGCCCCGGCCCGCGTGACCGCCAAGGACTTCCGCACCCTTGCCGCCACCGCCGCCGCCGGCACGCGGCTGGCCCTGATCGATCCGGCGGGGTCGAAGACCGCGCGGCGCCGCCAGATCGCGGCGGTGATGCGCGAGGTGGCGGCCATGCTGGGCAACACGCCCGCGGTCGCGGCCAGAAGCTATGTGCATCGCCGTCTGGTCGACCGGTTCGAAGCCGGCGGCCTCAAGCGGCTTTACGCGCGGATGCGCGCCGGCGGACGGCGCACCCGCGCCGAAGCGCTGGTCGACGCCCTGTTCGGCCAGGCCGGCAACGGCCGGGGCTGACCCTTCCCGCCAGCAACGGAAGCAATCATAGATGCCAGATCATGCCCGCACCGACGCCCTTCGCCAGCGCATCGCGGCGCTGGGAGACTGGTTCCACAACATGGATCTGGGCGGTGTCCAGACCGCGCCCAACCATTTTCTGGGGGATTATCCGGCCTTCCAGTGGGAACGGCTGCGTCCGGCGCTGCCCGCCGATCTGACCGGCATGCGGGTGCTGGATATCGGCTGCAATGCCGGCTTCTTCTCCATCCAGATGAAGCAGCTCGGTGCCGATCAGGTGGTGGCGGTCGATCATGATCCGCGCTATCTGGCCCAGGCGAAGCTGGCGGCCGAGGTGCATGATCTGGATATCAGCTTCCGGCAGTTGTCGGTCTATGACATCGGCCAACTGGGCGCGCGGTTCGATATCGTGCTGTTCATGGGCGTGCTCTATCACCTGCGCCACCCGCTGCTGGCGCTGGACCTGATCCATGAACACGTGGCCGATGATCTGCTGGTGATGCAGTCGATGGAACGTGGCGGCCCCGCATCCGGCACGGTGGGCGCATCACCCGCAGAGGTTGCTGAAAACTATGATTTTTATAATCGAGATGTTTTCGACCAGCCGGATTTCCCCCGGCTGCATTTCATCGAGCATCGCTATTGCGGCGATCCGACCAATTGGTGGCTGCCCAACCGCGCCTGCGCCGAAGCCATGCTGCGCAGCGCCGGATTCGACATTCTGGCGCGGCCGGCGGCAGAAATCACACTCTGCCGCCGTCGCTGAACCGGACTCAGGTCCGGCCGGCGGCGCCGCTGCCGGTGCCGCCCTCGACCTCGTCGTCGGCAGGCATCGGCGCGGCGTCCGCCTGCGTGCCGCCGGTGCCGTCCCGAGCCGTATCGGCCGCCAGCGGGCGGTCGTCGGCCCCGGCGCCATAAGCACTCAACGCCGCGGCAGCCTGGCGTGCCAGATTGAGCATCTCGGGCGGGGTGTCGCTTTCGGTTCCATAAGCGGCGTAAAGATCCTGAAGCTCAGTATCGATCGCGGCCGCGTCGCCGTTGTCCGCATGGCTGGTGTCGATACGGCTCTTGCGGCTGTCGGGGTTTGCGCTGGCCATGAGTTGAGGGTGTTCCTTCAGTCTGCGGCTCGGCCCGGTCGCGGCGCCGGCAATGAGATCCACCGCCGGATCGCTCCGCCGGCCGGTTCACCCCGCCAGCCCCACCAGGGCGGCTGCTGGAATAACAAGACTGCCGATTGTTGCACGATGCCGGAGTTGCACCGGATCAGCGGCCCTTCAGGTCATTTTTCACCGTGTCGCCACGCCTCATCGCGGCAGACACGGGCGGTATCGGCCTGCCCGGCGAAGCAGACAGCCTTCGGATGATGCAATCTGCAACGGAGGCCACAGGTACCATCGGGACTCCGATGGTCATCATCTAAACATATACGGCCGAAGAGGGTTGCTCCTACGTTTGGAACCAATGCGATAAGCGTCTGTTGATGCGACGTGTCTGCAACACTTCATCGCGTCGGAGCAGGATATGTCGGATCATCTTCATCCGCCACGGAAGCAGTCGACCCGGCCCGAACGCGCGCAGGATATGCGCCCGAAGCCCGACTACTCCCCACGCTTTCCGGGGGCCGGACGCCTGACCGGCAAGGTGGCGCTGATTACCGGTGGTGACGGCGGTATCGGCCGCGCCGTGGCCGTGGCGATGGCGCGTGAGGGTGCCGATATCGCGATCGTCTATCTGAACGACCATCGTGATGCCGAGGAAACCGTGCGGCTGGTCGAGACCGAGGACCGCAACGCCATCCATATCGCCGGCGATGTCGGCCAGGAAGCCATCTGCCGCAACGCGGTCAACGAGGTGGTGAAGACCTTCGGGCGTCTCGACATCCTGGTCAACGCCGCCGCCGAGCAGCACGAGGTGGTCGATTTCACCGCACTGTCGGCCGAGCGGCTGGAAGAGGCCTTCAGGACCAATGTCTTCGGCTGTTTCTTCATGACCAGGGCGGCGCTGCAGCATCTGCCGCGCGGCGGCGCCATCATCAACACCACCTCCATCATGCAGTATCGGGGCGGCGCCTGTGAGGGCTATCCCACCATGACCGATGACGCCGCCACCCGCGGCGCGGTCGTGGCCTTCACCCGCTCGCTCTCCACCCTGCTGATCGAGCGGGGCATCCGGGTGAACGCGGTGGCGCCGGGGCCGGTCCAGACCCCCCTCACACAGCCGGGTGCGGAGCAGGCCGGTTGCGCGCCCATGGGGCGCCCCGGCCAGCCCAACGAGGTCGCCGCCTGCCATGTGTTCCTGGCCAGCGACGAGGCCTCGTATATGACCGGCCAGGTGCTGCATCCCAATGGCGGCGGCATCGTGGCCCTCTGATCGCGGGCCTCACCCGTCACGGAACTTCGCCGGCTGGCCTTCGGGCGGATAGCCGTTGCTGGCCAGCAGGCGCGACAGGTGCACGATGTTGCGGGCGGCCAGCCCCACGGTCTCCACCACCTTGTCGGGTGTCTGGTCCAGATCCTTGAAATCGATGCGGCCCATGGCCTCGCCCACCCAATAGGCGGCGGCGTTGGGCGGGATGGTGAAGCCCACATCCGCCAGCCCCTGATACAGTTCGGCCGTCACATGATGGGCGCCGTCCTCGTTGCCGACCACGGCGACGCCGGCCACACGGTCATAGGATACCAGCCGGCCATGGTCGTCGGTCTCGCCCAGAAAGGCGTTCAGCCGCTCCAGCACGCGCTTGCAGACGCTCGACGGCTGGCCCAGCCAGATGGGGGTGCCGATGATCAGGATCCGGGCGTCCAGCACCGCCTTGCGGATCGCCGGCCAGGCATCGCCCGGCCCCTCGTCCGAGGTGATGCCCGGCTTGATGTCGTGGTCGACCGCGCGGATGACCGGCGCCGTCACCACCCCCTGTTCGGCCAACGCCTTCATGAACAGTTGCAGCATTTTCTCGGTCGACGAGTTGGGCTTCCCCGATGCGGCGTCAACGCCCTTCAACGTGCAATTGATCGCAACCGCCCGCAATGGCCGTTCGGTGGTCATACCCGATCCCCCCGGTTGGCACTACCGGTATTACCAGTATGGCCGGTATGACCGCTGTCATCGGCCCGGATGAATTTGAAGAACCGGCTGGTGTTTCCGTCGGCGGTCTTGTCCTGATACAGGAAGCTCAGGCCGCTGTCGTCGAACTTGCGGAAGAACAGATCCCAGTCGATCCGCTCCAGCCCCTCGTCCGGCTCGCCATCGTCGAAATCGATCCGCAATATCCCGGCGTCCCTGCCCTTATGGGTGGCCTTGACCGCGGCCGGATGCCCCTGCCGCGCCTCGGCCCATTTCCGGATCGTGTCGTGGTCGGTGGTGGTCTGGCTGTCGGACATGTCCGAACCTCCTTGTGCAGATGGTGCACCCCGACAATCCGCTGCCCCCCCACAGGGTTCCCGGAACCGGCGCCCCCCGATCGCGGTTGATGCCCGATCGCGGTTGATGCCCGATCGCAGTTGCCCGGATCCACGGAGGCAGACACCATGGCCAGAGCCCGGAAGCCCGCCACAGGAACCGGCGCCACCGGAACCGATGCCCCGGCCTCGCGGCCGGTCTGGACGGGGCATATGCGCCTGGCGCTGGTCTCGGTGCCGGTGAAGCTGTACGCGGCCACCAGCAGCGGGCCCAGGATCAGCTTTCATCAGGTCCATGAGCCGTCGCAGAAGCGCATCCGCTATCAGAAGATCGTCCCCGGCATCGGCCCGGTCGACACCGACGAGATCGTGAAGGGCTTCGAGCTGGAGAAGGGCCGCTATGTTCTGGTCGACCCGCGGGACATCGACGCCCTGAAGATCGAGACCCGCCACACCCTCGATCTGGTGCAGTTCGTCGACCATGGCGAGATCGCCCCGATCTGGTATGACCGGCCGTATTACGTCGTCCCCGACGGCGATCTGGCGATGGAGGCCTATGGCGTGCTGCGCGACGCGCTGACCCGCGCCGGCCGGGTGGGGCTGGGCCAGTTCGTGATGCGGGGCCGGGAATATGTCGCCGCGCTGAAGCCCTGCGGCCGCGGCATGATTCTGGAAACGCTGCGTTTTTCCGACGAGGTCCGCCGCGCGGCCCCGTTCTTCACCGAAATCGACGACGATGCCGGCGACCCCGAATTGCTGGACATGGCGAGCGAGCTGATCGACCGCAAAACCGCGCCCTTCGACCCGAAACGCTTCGAGGATCATTACACCGCGGCAGTGCGCGAGCTGATCGAGGCCAAATCCCACGACAAGCAGGTCGAGATCGACGAGGGCACCGACGAGGCGACCGGCGGCGGCGCCAAGGTCATCGATCTGGTCGAGGCGCTGCGCCGCTCGGTGAAGGGCGCCGGCAAGAAGAGCGGCGGCGGCAAGGGCGGCGGCAGCGGGCGCCGCAAGGCGGGCTGACCGGCAATGGCCAGCACGCCGCCACCCGACGATCCGCTGACCCGCTATCGTGCCAGGCGCGATTTCAGCCGGACGCCAGAGCCTGATGCCGGGCCGGCAAAACCCGCAACGGCGCCGGCCCGGCGCCTGACCTATGCCATTCAGAAACACGCCGCCCGGCGGCTGCATTACGATCTGCGGCTGGAATGGGGCGGCGTGCTGAAAAGCTGGGCCATCACCCGCGGCCCCAGCCTCGATCCGGCACAGAAGCGGCTGGCGGTGCGCACCGAAGATCATCCGTTGAGCTATGCGGGCTTCGAGGGCCGGATTCCCCAGGGCGAATATGGCGGCGGCGACGTGCTGCTGTGGGATCGCGGCGGTTGGGAACCGCTGGGCGATGCCGGGGCGGGGCTGGAAGCGGGCCGGCTGGATTTCGTCATCCATGGCGAACGGCTGCGCGGCCGGTTCGTGCTGGTGAAGATGGCGCCGCGCGCGGGAAGAAAGCCCGAAAAGCGCGAGAACTGGCTGCTGATCAAGCGCGACGACGCCGATGCCGATCCGGGCCGCGACATCACCCGCACCCACCAGACCAGCGTGAAAGCCGGGCACGAGCCGCCACCACCATCGGCGGCGCCGCCGGATTTCGTCGAACCGGCGCTGGCAACCCTGGTCGACCGGCCGCCGCGCGGCAATGGCTGGGTGTTCGAGATCAAGCTCGACGGCTATCGCGCCCTGGCCTCGATTTCGGGCGATCGGGTGATCATCCGCACCCGCAGCGGCCTGGACTGGACCGCGCGCTATCCGGGGATCGCGAGCGCCCTGGCCCGGCGCGGCGCGGCCAAACCCCTGGACCGCGTGCTGCTGGACGGCGAGATCACCGCCCTGGACCGCGACGGCCGGCCCGATTTCGCCACCCTTCAGGCGGTGCTGACCGATGGCGCGGCCGATGCGTTGAGCTTCGGCGTGTTCGACCTGCTGGCCGAGGGCGGCCAGAGCCTGCTGCATCTGCCATTGTCCAGCCGCAAGGTGCGGCTTCGGGCGCTGCTGGACGCCGACGACCCGCAGGGCGACGGCATCCATGTCATCGACCACGCCCCCGGCCCGGGCGCGGCGCTGCTCGACGCCGTCTGCGCCGGCGGCCATGAAGGACTGATCGCCAAACGCATCGACGCCCCCTATCGACCGGGCCGCGGCCGCACATGGCTGAAGATCAAATGCGGCCACACCCAGGAATTCATCGTCATCGGCTGGTCGCCATCGACCGCCATGCGGCCGTTCGCGTCGCTGCTGCTGGGATTGCAAGACCGCGGCCGGTGCCGCTATGCCGGCCGGGTCGGATCGGGCTTCACCAGCCGCAGCATGGCCGATCTGGCCCGGCGGCTGGCGGCGCTGGAACGCGCCCACCCGCCGGTGGATGCCGGCGATATCGATCCGTCCATCCGCCGCACCGCCCATTGGGTGGACCCCGACCTGGTGGTTCAGGTGGCCTTCGCCGGCTTCACCGGCGATGGGCAGGCGCGTCAGGCGCGGTTTCTGGGCCTGCGCGACGATAAACCCGCCGGCGAGGTCGGCCCCGAAACCGCCCGCCCCATCGACGAGGCCCTGGACATGACCGACACGGCCGAGACCACCATTGCCGGCATCCGCCTGACCCACCCCGACAAGGTGTTGTTCCCGGAACAGGGCGTCACCAAGGGCGCGCTGGCGCGCTGGCTGGATGCGGCATCGGATCTGATGCTGCCGCATCTGCGCAACCGGCTGGTCAGTCTGGTGCGCTGCCCCGACGGCCACGACAAGGCCTGCTTCTTTCAGCGTCATGCCGGCGCCGGCCTGCCCCGCAGCATCGCCCGCAAAGCCATGGCGGAAAAGGACGGCGGCACCGCCGCGTATCTGTATCTGCGCGACACCGCCGGCGTGATCGGCGCCGCCCAGATGGGCGTGCTGGAATTCCATATCTGGGGATCGCATGTCGACCGGCCGGACCGGCCCGACCGGCTGGTCTTCGATCTGGACCCCGACCCGGCGGTGGATTTTCCAGCCGTGCGTCAGGCGGCCTTCGACCTGCGGGACGCGCTTGACGCCCTGGGCCTGCGCAGCCTGCCGCTGCTGACCGGCCGCAAGGGCATTCATGTCGTGGCCCCGATCGGCCGGCGCCACGGCTGGCCGGTGATCGCCGCCGCCGCCAAGGCGCTGGCCCAGCGCTTCGCCGACCACGACCCGGCGCGCTATGTGGCGACGATGAGCAAGGCCAAGCGCCGGGGCCGGATCTTCATCGACCATTTCCGCAACGCCCGATCGGCCACCGCCATCTGCCCCTGGTCGCCACGTGCCCGCCCCGGCGCGCCGGTGGCGCGGCCGGTCACCTGGGCGGATCTGCCCGATATCGACCGCGCCGACGCCTTCCGCATCACCGATCCCCTGCCCGGTGCCGACCCCTGGGCCGGCTATGACGGCATCCGCCAGAGCCTGTCGGCCGCGGCGCTGCGGGCGCTGGGGGTGGATCCACGCCAGCCGGGCTGATATGCAGGCGGCGCGACACCAGACCATCGGCCATGACGCCAACCGGCGGTAGCGCCGGCCCGGTCCATGCCGCTAAGCTCGGCGCGGGAACCACCCGAACCGGGGCCGAGACCGCATGCGACCCTTCATCATCGCCAACCTGCGCTGGATCGCCGCCGGCTTTCTGCTGCTGTTCGCGTCATCCTTCGGCCAGACCTTCTTCATCGCCCTGTCGGGTGGCGCGATCCGCGCGGAGTTCGGCCTGTCGGATGGCGGTTTCGGCGCGCTTTATATGGCGGCCACCCTGACCGGCGCGCTGGGGCTGGTCTGGCTGGGGCCGATCGTCGACCGCATGGCGCCCTGGCGGGTGATGCTGATCGCGATGCCGGCGCTGGCGGCGGGCATGGTGACGATCGCCCTGGCGCCTGCCCTGCCGGTGCTGCCTGCCCTGCCCGTGTTGCCTGCCCTGCCCGTGCTGTTTCTGGCGCTGTGCCTGCTGCGGCTGTTCGGGCAGGGGATGATGGTGCATATCGCCTATACCGCCATCGGCCGCTGGTTCGCCGCCGGTCATGGCAGTGCCGCCGGGCGAGGCAGTACGGCCGGGCGAGGCAGTACGGCCGGGCGAGGACTGGCGGTGTCGCTGTCGGCACTGGGGCTCAATCTGGGGCAGGCGGTGCTGCCGCTGGCCTTCGTGGCCGGGATGGCGGCCGGAAGCTGGCAGATCAACTGGCTGGTGGCCGCCGCCCTGCTGCTGCTGGTGGTGATGCCGCTGGCGGTGTGGCTGGCCCGGGTGGAGCGGGTGCCGGGCCAGACGGTGACAGGTGGCCCTGCCGGCCGCCTCGCCGAAACAGGCCCCGCCCCCGCCCCGGCCCCGGCCCCCGCCCCGGACTCGGGCTGGACGCGGGCACAGGTGCTGCGCGACCCGTGTTTCTATGGCCTGCTGCTGGGCATGCTGCCGCCGGCCTTCATCAGCAACACCATCTTCTTTCATCAGGTGCATCTTGGCCGGTTGCGCGGCTGGCCGGCGGATGTCTTCGCCTCGGCCTTCACCGGCTATGCGCTGGTGACGGTGGCCTGCGTGCTGCTGGCGGGCCAGTTGATCGACCGGTTCTCGGCCCGCGCCCTGCTGCCGGCCTATCTGCTGCCGATGGGGGCCGGTTGCCTGCTGCTGGGGCTGGTCGATGCCCCATGGGCGGCCTTTGGCTTCATGATGCTGTATGGCATCTCGGACGGCGCGTCACTGGCGCTGTTCGGCAGCCTGTGGCCGGAAATCTATGGCACCCGCTTTCTGGGCGCGATCCGCGCCGCGGTGGTGGCGCTGATGGTGTTCGCATCGGCCCTGGGGCCGGGGATCGGCGGCGCGCTGATCGATCTGGGCGTGGCTTTCCCCGCCCAGATCACCGCCATGGGCCTGTACTGCCTGCTGGTGCCCGGCGTCTTGCTGGTGCTGGTGGGCCGGCTGGAGCGGCGCGGACCCGCGCCATTGACAGGCTGATCCTGGCGCGCTTTGCTCAGGCCGTCACGCTGACCTCGACCGTCATGTCGTCGAAGGCATCGGCGGCGCCGGCATAGCTGCCGGCAACCGGCAGGGTCTGGCGGATGTCGCGGGCGACCGCGACCGGAATCAGATTGGCGCCGCCAACGCTGCGATTGGTGGGATCGAAGGTGATCCAGCCCGCCCCCGGCACGAACACCTCGGCCCAGGCATGGGTGGAACCGGCACCGGCCGATCCCAGCAGGCTGGCATCGGGGTCGTAGAGATAGCCCGACACGATCCGGGCGCCGAAGCCCAGGCTGCGCACCGCTTCGACGAACAGCACCGCATAATCGCGGCACGACCCGCGGCCGCGCTCCAGCGTCTCGTTGGGCGACTGGGTGCCCTCGTCGTCGCGGATCTCATACGACACCCAGCCGCCCAGACCGGCGCTGATATCCTTCAGCAGCGCCAGCGTGTCGGTGGTTTCGCCGGCAACGAAAGCCCGTGCCCAGCGGGCCAGGCTGCCGGCGCGGTCTTCATACTGTCGCACCGCCAGCGGCCCCAGATCGGTCCAGTCGTCGTCGCTGTAGCGGAACGGATAGCGCATCGCCGCCACGTCGATGGCGAAGACCGGCCAGGCCGGCGCGGTCAGTTCCACCACCGCGCGGCTGTAGAACGCCATCCGGTCGGTGGGGCCCGCGAAACTGGCGGTGGCCACGGCGTTGCCCGCGACATCATGCGCCCAGGTGACGCTCGCCTGCGGCGAAACTGTCACGTCATGCGCGATCAACCGCAGGTCGCGGCTTTCGCGCGGGCGCAGCATCAGCCGGTGCGGCCAGGGCTCCACCGGCTGGCGATAGCGATAGCTGGTCGTGTGCTGAATGGTGAGGATGGTCACGGCGCCTGTCTCCGGATGCGATGCGTCTGCTGAGGTATGGGGGCGTCTGCTGAGGTATGGGGGCGTCTGCTGAGATATGGGGGCGTCTGCTGGGATATGGGGCCCCATGGCGGATCCGCCATGACCGGCGCGCGCGTGCGGGGCGTGGGGATGCGGGGGTACGAGGGCGCGACAGACCTTCGACCCTTCATCATGCTGCAACGCAAAATTATTGCAAGATGCACCGGCGCCCGAGTCTTCATCCTTGTCTTTCCGGCGCGACCGGGCCACAGTGTCGGAAGTCGATCCATGGCCAGATGACTTGGCCTCTCTCTGAAGAAAATTCGTCCAAGGCCGAAAATTTTCTGATCCGAGATATGATTTCGACGATCCGTGGCGACGCGGATACATAAATCGATGTGAAAGGGATTCCCATGGCGACGGGAACCGTGAAGTGGTTTAACGCCCAGAAGGGCTTTGGTTTCATTGCGCCCGATGGTGGCGGAAATGATGCCTTCGTCCATATCAGCGCTGTCGAGCGCTCGGGCCTCAGCGACCTCCGCGAAGGCCAGAAGGTGAGCTACGAGCTGGTATCCGACCGCAAGAGCGGCAAGATGTCGGCCGACAGCCTGAAGGTTCTGGGCTGACACCCGCATCTCGCGGATGACGCCCTGCCGGAATAAGCCATCGCGGTGACCTGTCGCCGCGATGGCTGCCTTCCGAGGCCCCATACCTGCCCGTCAGGTATGGGGTCTTTGCATGTTCAGGGCCTCACCTGGGGCCGCGTATGATCCAGCGGCCGACCCGGGGTTTGTCGGCGCCCCGATGAAAGCGGCGGGCGGCCAGGAAGGTCTCGCGGTCGGACATCGTCATCCGGCGCCGGCGGCGCTGATCCTCGACCCAGGTGCCGACCTCGAAGGATTCGACCCAGCATTCCGGCCGCCCGGCATTCTGGGCAAGCGTCCAGCGGCGCGCGCCGTCGCGGGCGCGGATGCGGCGGATGCCGTCCATGGCACGGCGGAAGCCGGCCCCATCCTCGGCGACCACCCGATATGTCACCTGAACCACGATAGGGTCCCGGCCGGGCTCGACACCGGGGGCCAGGTCGGCCGGCGGCAGATCGTCGATCGGGGCCAGGTCGTCGGCGCTGTGGCGCGGCAGCCTGAACAGGGGGAACAGGCCGAGCGACGCCAGCAGCGCCAGGGCCGCCGCGAGCAGGGCCGTCTCCAGCCCGGCCCTGTCGGCGACAACGCCGGAGACCCAGCTTCCGAAGGCGATGCCGGCATGCATCGAGATGTAATAGAGCGCCAGCATGCGGGCGCGGACCCAACTGGCCGACGAGAACTGCACCATCACGTTGAAGCTGGTCAGCGTCGTCATCCAGGCAGCGCCGGCCAGCACCAATCCCGGCACCTGCAGCCAGAGCGACGGGCTCACCGCCGGCAGCACCGTGCCGGCCGCGAAAGCGACCAGCCCCACGGCGATCAGCGGTGGTCCGGACAGACGGTCGCGCAGGCGCGGGAAACCGATCGCCCCGAGTGTGGCCCCCGCGCCCATGCAGGCCAGCAGCACGCCGTAACGCGATGGCGCATCCGGCGCATCGTCACGCGCGACCAGCGGCAGCAGCGCCCAGAGTGCACTCGCGAAAGTTGTAAATGCCGCGCAGTGCGCCATGGTTGCAAGAACCGGCCGGGTCTGACGCAGATAATGGAAGCCGCCGGCAAGAGCGCGGCCGAAGGGCTCACGCGGCAGATCCGACACCGGCCGTTCCGGTCGCCAGGCGAGCAGAACCACGCACAGAACCACATTGAGCACCGCACCGACGACAAAGGCCGTGAACACGCCACAACTGGCGACGATGACACCGCCCAGCGCCGGGCCGGCGGCACGGGCAAGATTATAGGCGACAGCCCCCAGCGCCACGGCCTGGGGCACGTCGCGCGGCGGCACCATATCGCCCAGCACCGCCTGATAGGCCGGCAGGCGCAGCGCGGCACCGGCGCCGGTCACGAAGATCAGGGACAGCAGCAGCCAGGGCGTCATGCCGCCGGTGCCATCGAGCAGGGCAAGCAGCGCGGCGCCAGCGAACAACAGCGCCTGACTGACCAGCAGGGCCTTGCGGCGGTCCCACCAATCGGCCATCAGGCCGCCGGGCAGCGAGAACAGCAGCCCCGGCAGAGCGGTCGCGGACTGGACCAGAGCCACCATGTCGGCCGCGGAGACCAGTGTCGTCATCAGCCATCCGGCGGCGACGGTCTGGATCCAGATGCCGAGATTGGAGGCGAGCAGTGCCAGCCAGATGGTCCGGAACAGCCGGTGTCTGAGTGGTGAGAAGGCCGAGGCCCGGCCTGCGGGCAACGCGCCTTCGGGCAGACCGCGCTTCATCCACCACTCCTGGCCAGGCAAAGGGCACGCTTTCGGCCGGTTGAGACGCCTCAGGCGGCGGTGGCGCACCGCCGGAAGAATGGTGTGACGATGTCGAGGAACCGCTCCGGCCGCTCCAGCGCCACGCTGTGCGCGCAGTTCGCGAGCAGAACGACATCGGCATCGGCGATCCCGCGGGCAAGCGGTATCGAGGTGGCCTCCGGCGCGAAGGACCGGTCGTCATTGCCGTGAAACAGGATCGCCGGGCAGCGGATCGCGGCCAGTTCCCCGGCCGTCACCGCCGAGGCGCCGATGAAGCTCTCCTGCTGGCCGTCGAACATGCGGGTGAAATAGTCGCGGTATCCGGGCCGGTCGAGCACCGCGCGCCGCCGGTCGAGTTCGGCGGCGTCGATCAGCGACGGGTCGGTGACGGTGTTGCGCACCTGGGCAAGCAACTGATCCTGCGTTTCAGGAAAAACCCAGCCCCGGCTGCCATGACGGCGTGGCGCCGCCACACCCATGGTGCCGGTGGTGACGACACCGGCCACGGCCGGGCATATTGCCGCCGCCTTGAGCACCAGGGCGCCCGACAGCGAATGACCGATCAGGCCGACGCGCGGTGCATCGGCAAGCCCGATCACATGCGCCACCTGCCGGCTCCACATCGCCATGTCGAAATAGGGCTCGGCCGGCTTCAGGCCCGACTGCCCATAACCGACAAGGTCGGCCGCGATCACCCGGAAGGTCGAGGCCAGCGGCCCCAGGATCGCCCGGAAGTTCGACAGCGTTGCCGCACCTGTGCCCGATCCGTGGAACAGGCAGATGGGGAACCCCTCGCCACCTTCGTAAAGATGGATGGTGGTGCCTTCGAAGGGCACGTCACGTTCGGTGATCGCGGTCATGATGATCTGGACCTCGGCGGGATCCGGCGTGCCGGACATGACTGAAAAAGACGACCCCCGCATCCGGGGAGCAGGTTGGGGAGTATGGATGCGGGGGCCCCGGTGGAGGAGGACCGGAAAGTTGCCCTCAAGACACTGCCCGCGCATGCCGGCCGGGGGGGAGACGACCGGCCGGGAGGTGTGAACCGGAGGCGCCGGCCGGCGCGGCGGACGGTGATGGGGGACGTCGGTGGCCGGTGTCAGGCCGCGCGGGAGCCGGCGGCGACCCGGGCGCGCGCCTCGTCGGCGACGATCTTCAGGATCGCCGACACATCGGCCTTCACGCGGTCGAAGCCTTCGGTCTTGCGGAAGGTCTTCGTGTCCATGAACAGCTTCTTGTTGATCTCGACCATGATGCTCTCGACGCCATCGGCCGGGGCGCCGAAACGGCCATTCAGTTCACCGCCGGTATAGGGGGTGTTGATGGTGCAGCTGTAGCCGCGCGCCCGGATCGTCTCGGCGACGAAATTGATGAAGGCATCCGACGACGTCTGGCCGTTCAGATTGCCGACGCAGAAATCGGCACGCTCCTGGCCGGCATCCGGATGGGTCGGGGCGCCGACGGCCGACATGCAATGGCAGCTCAGGTGATAGACGAATCCATAGGCCTGCTTCAGCCGGTCGATGTTCTGGCCCAGTTCCCGATAATATGGCCGATGGTACTTCTCAAGCCGCTCCATGACCTCGGCCACGGTCAGCTTGCGCTCATGCACCGGCTCACCATAGCGGGACTTCGACTTCAAAAGACCCAACCCCCGCTTCGACACGGTCGGGTTGAGCGGCACCGGCCACTCGCCGTCAATCAGGTCAGGATCGATGTCGAGTTCATTGCGGTTCGCATCCACCCAGAAGCTCGGGAACATCGCATACAGCATCGTCGCGCCCATCTCCGGCGCTTCGCCCCACAGATCGTCGACATACATCGACACGTTATCGTGCAGCACCGTGAACGGGACAGCCGACCGGAATTCCGCCGGATATTCCCGTCCGCTGCGTGACACGTCGACCATCACCGGCACCGGCGGCACCGTGGGGTCGAACCGCAGAAAGACCCCGCGCTCAAGATATGGCATGCCTCGTTCCCTTGGCTGATTGGCTCAGCACCAAGGATCGGTCATAATTTCGATGATGTCAAATATCTTCGAAGATTTGACATCATTCCGCCGGCACCGCCCCGCCCAGCCGCCTGAGCGGCACGGTGGCGGGCTCGCCCGTGCCCATCACATGCCGGCGCATGAGAAGGCAGGCGAATTCGACATCGCGATCCAGAATCGCCGCCACCAGACCCTCATGCTCGTCATGCAGTGTCGGCTGAATGGCCGTGGGTTTGCGCAGGTTGCGATAGCGGGCGGCGTGGTCCCAGAGCATCGCCTGGAAGTGCAGCAGAATGGTGGATTTGGCCGCCGACGAAATGGCGCTGTGGAAATTGCGATGCGCGATTTCCCAGGCGCGGGTGATGGCCCCGGTCGTTTCGTCGTACATCGGCGTGTTCTTGAACTGGTGGAACGCCGATACGATACGGCTTTCCCAGGCGACGTCGCCGTGTTCCAGCGCATCGCGGAGCACGAGGACCTCGATATGCTGGCGCGCGGCCACGATCTCGGCCTTGTGTTCGGGCGAGACCGGCGCCACCCGGAAGCCGCGCTGATCCTCGGCCAGCACCAGCAGCGAGGTCGACAGCCGGTAGAGCGCCTCGCGCAGCGGCGTGATGCCCACCGAATAGCGCAGCTTCAGCGCGTCCAGGGTCAGCTTCTGCCCCGGCGCCAGCTCGCCCGAAATGATATCGTCGCGCAGCAGGTCATAGACCCGCGATCCCAGCGTGCGCGAATCCTCTGCGGCGTGCAGAGGTGTGATGGTCGCCATCGGCTCCGTCTCCCCCGTTGACATTCAGCTTGCTCTATATTCGATTTTGCGTTTGAATTTATATGATATTCCTTTGCGGCGCACAATGCCGCGCGGGATGCCTGGCCCGAGACCGGCCCGGCGCACCTCTGATCGGCCAACCTCCGACGGGACCGGCACGGGGCCATCCGGCGGCAAGGGCCGGATGCCGGCTCCACGTCGCCCGTTCAAACCCACGCCACCCGTTCAAGATCGCAGGCTTCGTGCCCGGCATCAATTTCGGCCTGAGCACGCACCGCGACAACCACGACCGCAGCACCATCAGGATGACAAAACCATGACCAGCACGGGAGGCGGACGCCTCATCATCAGGAACGGCACGTTGATCGACGGCACCGGGGCGGACCCGGTGGCGTCGGCGCGGATCGTGATCGAGGGCAACCGGATCACGGAAGTCGTGACCGCGGGCGACGCGCCGCAGGCACCGCTCGACCCGGCACCGGGCGACCGGGTGATCGATGCCGCCGGCGGCTGGATCATGCCAGGGCTGATCGACGGCCATGTTCACCTCTCCTCGCATCAGGGCTTCATTCCGGGGGTGCCGTTCACCAGCACGCCGGAATATGCCACGCTGTGGACCGCCCGGATCGTGGCCAATGTGCTGCATGCCGGCGTCACCGGCATTTCGGTGCCCGGCGGCAAGTGGTACGTCGACGCAACCGTGCGCGAGGCGATCAATGGCGGGCTGATCGAAGGCCCGCGGGTCTTCTGCGCCGGCCGGGCGCTGACCCCCTATGGCGGGATCTTCGACACCTCGAACCCGCTGACCGGCAAGGGCAGCGACGACGCCGTCGGCGTGCTGTGCAACACCGCCGACGACTATATCCGCGAGACCCGCCTGCAATGCCGCCGCGGCGTCGACATGATCAAGATCGCCGACAGCTATTGGGGCGACACCCAGACGGTTGCCCGCAACGAGATCGCGGCCGTGGTCGACGAGGCACATCGTCGCGGCCGCAAGGTCTCGATCCATGCCCGCGGCTCGGGATCGACCCGCGATGCGGCCCTGGCCGGCGTCGACTGGATCTTCCACGCCGACCTCGCCACCGACGAGGATCTGGACACGGTGGCGGAATGCGGGGTTCCGATCATGCCGGTCTTCACCCAGTGCCAGATCATCACCGGACTGTCGGTGGCCGAAGGCTTCGATCCGAAGATGCGCGACCGGGTGAAGGCGCAGCTCGACACCAATTTCGAGGCCATCCGGCGCGCCCGCGCCCGCGGCATCGAAATTCTGGTCGGCACCGATTCCGGCAACGCCGCCGCCTTCCACCATGGCCGCCATCATGGCCGCGAAGGCGAGATCCTGGTCCGCGAGATCGGCATGAGCCCGATGGAGGTGCTGACCGCCTATACCAGCCGCAATGCCAAGGTCATCGGCCTGGACGGCCAGGTGGGGGTGGTCGCCCAGGGCATGCTGGCCGATGTGATCATCTGGGACGCCGACCCGCTGGCCGACATCACCGTTCTGCAACAGCCCGAGCGGCTGAAGGCGGTGATCAAGGACGGCCGCGTCATCGACCGGACATCGACCGCCGGCTTCCTGCCGCTGGAGAGCGAGCCGCGCCGCGCCGTGCCGCGCTGACCCGCGGGCCATCCGCCCGCCACCGGGCGGATGGCCCCACCGCTGCCCCGGCAGATCCCGCATGGGGCTGCCGGGATTTTTCATGGCCGCGCGCCACAGGCGCCGGGGAGTACCGTGACGAGACGACGCAACCCCGGTCCGCATGGCGCGGGCCGGGGTGGATGGGCGTCGACGACGACGGAGCGGCGGCGGGCCGGCCAAGGGCTCAGGCCATACCGAGTGCCGGCGCATGGGCCACCGTGGCCGGCCGGAGATCGGGATCGTCGCCCGATGCGCTGTCGGCCGCACGGAAGCACTTGTAACGCCGGCCATGGCGGCGCGGGCCGTAATCCGGCACCTCGGTGGCGCAGCGCTCCATGGCGACGGCGCAACGGGCGTTGAACGTGCAGCCATGGCCGGCCGGCCGCGAGACCAGCAGGTCGCGGATGGCGACGTCGCCGGCATCCATCGACGGCACCGCCGCCTTCAGCAGCCGTGTATAGGGATGGGCCGGCGCCGAAAGCACGGCGCCGGCGGGCCCTTCTTCCACCACCTCGCCGCGATACATCACCACCACCCGGTCGGCAAACACCTCGGCGATCGAGATGTCATGGGTGATGAACAGGATCGACAGCCGCTCGGCGCGTTGCAGGTCGAGCAGCAGGTTCAGGATCTGGCCGCGGATCGAGACGTCGGCCCCCGACAGCGGCTCGTCGGCGATCATCACCCGAGGCTTGGCGGCGATGGCACGGGCGATGCCCAGCCGCTGGCGCTGCCCGCCCGACAGTTCGTGATGATAGCGGTCGAGGAAGCTGGCGCCGGGATGCAGACCCACCCGTTCAAGAATGTCGGCCGCCATCTCACGCGGGGCTTCGACCTTGCCCCGGCGGCATTCCAGCGCCTCGTGCAGGATCTGGAACACGGTGCGGCGCGGGTTGAACGCGGCGGTCGAATCCTGAAACACCGGCTGCATGGCGGTGCGGCTGCGCCGGAGATCGCGCGGCGACAGCCGGCTCAGATCGTGGCCATCGAGCAGCACCCGGCCTGAATCGGGCGTTTCAAGTGCGAGCGCGATGTTCGCAAGCGTGCTCTTGCCCGACCCGCTCTCGCCGACCAGGGCGACCACCTCGCCCTCAGCCACCACCAGGTCGGTGGGGCGGACGGCGTCGACACGGCTGCCGTCGCGCTGGATGAAGGTCCGCCGGACCTGTTCGAGTTGAAGGACCGGCATAGGGTCGTTCGGCATCGTCCTGTCTCCCATGCTGTGTCGGTGGCCCGGCCGAGGCCGGGCCCGGGACGGGATCAGTGTGCGGCTGGGCTGTGCAGCAGGCAGCGCGCCACATGTCCGCCGGTATCGGCCACGACGAACAGCTCGGGCACCGCCGCGGCACAGGCCGGCATCGCCGACGTGCATCGGGTGATGAACGGGCAGGCCTCCGCCCCGTCCTGAAGCTTTGGCGCATCGCCCGTCAGGGTGACGAACCGGCCGTCCGGCCCCCGCACCGATCGGGCGGCATCGACCAGCGCCCGGGTATAGGGATGGCCGGGCCGCGACAGGATCGCGTCCCGCGGACCGGATTCGATGGTGCGGCCGCCATACATCACGAACACCCGCTCGCACAGGCTCGACACCACGCCGAGATCGTGGCTGATCAGCACCAGCGACATGTCGAGTTCGCGCATGATGTCTTTCAACAGGGCCAGGATTTCGGCCTGGGTGGTGACATCCAGTGCCGTGGTCGGCTCGTCGGCGATCAGCAGCCTGGGCCGGCAGCCCAGCGCGATCGCCATCAGAACCCGCTGGCGCATGCCGCCCGAAAGCTCGTGCGGATACGAGGCCAGAACCCGATGCGGCAGCCGGACGAGGTCGAGCAGCTCGCGCACCCGTTTGTCCATCGCGGCCCCCGGATCGTTGAGGCGGATCGCCTCGACGATCTGGGTGCGGATGGTCATCAGCGGGTTCAGGTAGCTGAGCGGATCCTGAAACACCATCGCCATGGTGCGTCCGCGCAGGCGCCGCATGCGCGCGCCATCGGCCATCGCATAGTCCTTGCCGCCGATGCTGAGCCGGCCCGACACCACCCGGGCATTGCCGCCGGGCAGCAGTGCCATCAGCGCCCGCACGAAGGTCGACTTGCCCGATCCGCTTTCGCCGACGATGCCGACGCCCTCGCCCGGCCGGACGTCGAGGAAGGCACCGGTGACCGCATGGACCGTGCGGGCGGACAGTTCGTAGACGACGGTGAGGTCGCGGACGTCGAGCAAGGCGGGCGACGCGGTGGCCGGTACCGGCATGGTTGCGGTCATGATGCCGTCTCCCGTCAGGATTTCGGATCGAAGGCCTGGCGCAGCGCATCGCCCAGGATGTTGAAGGCGAGCACGGTCAGAAAGATCGCGAGGCCGGGAAAGAGCGACAGCCACCATGCCTGGAAGATGAAGCGCTGCCCCGATGTCAGGATGCGCCCCCAGCTGATGGTGTCGGGGTTGGTGAGGCCGAAGAAGCTGAGCGAGGCTTCAAGCAGGATGGCCTGCGCGATGGTCAGCGTGCCGATCGCGATCACCGGTGCCAGGCAGTTGGGCACCACCTCGGAAAACAGGATCCGGCTCTCGCTCTTGCCCAGGCAGCGGGCGGCCTTGACGAATTCCAACTGCTTGACCCGCATCACCTCGCCGCGCATCAACCGCGCGGTCTGCGGCCACGACAGGGCCGCGATCACGAAGATCACCCGGCTCTCGCCCGGCCCCATCAGGGCCACGATCAGCGCCGCCAGCACGAAATTGGGCATCGACTGGAAGATCTCGGTCACCCGCATGATCGCCATGTCGACCCGGCCGCCCAGATATCCCGCCAGCGCGCCGACCAGAACGCCGACCAGGGTAGCGGCGAAGGCGGCCGAGAAACCCACATGCAGCGAGACCTGCGTGCCATAGACGATGTACTGAAAGACATCGCGGCCAAGCTCGTCGGTGCCGAGCCATGCTTCGGACGACGGCGGCGCCAGCACATCCATCGAGATGGTGTCGGGGTTGGCGCTGCCATAGAGCAGGGGGCCGAAGATCGCGGCCACCAGCAGGATCAGGATGAAGCCGGCGCTGGCCCAGGCGGCACTGGAGCCGCCAAGGCGCGCAAGCGCACGATTACCGGCCATGGCTGCCATGACGCACCCTCGGATCGACGACGCCATAGAGGGCATCTGTGATGATGTTGGCAAACACGACCGACGCGCCGGCAAGGATGAAGATGCCCTGCAAGGTTGCATAGTCGCGGGTGATGATCGACTGCATGAACAGGCTGCCGAGCCCGGGCCAGGCAAAGACCGACTCGACCAGGATGGCGCCGGTCAGCGCGAGGCCGAAATTATAGCCGATGACGCTGATGATCGGGATCAGCCCGTTGGGCAGCACATGGCGCCAGAACACCCGCCGGTCGCTGCCGCTCTTGGCCAGCGCCGTCAGCACATAATCGCCGGTGGCGGCATCCTTCAGGCTGGCGCGCGCCACCCGGGCGACGATCGCCGCGTAGAAGATCGTGACCACGAAGCCAGGCAGCGCCCAATGGGCGAGATAGTCGAGCCAGACCGGGCCGTCGGGGCGCAGCGACCGCATCCCCTGTGCCGGCAGCACCTGTAGTTCCACGGCGAACAGGATGATCAGGATCTGGCCGAACCAGAACACCGGCACCGAATAGCCGAACAGCGAGATGCCGGTCAGCAGATTGTCGAGGAACCTGCCCTGCGCCAGCAGCGACAGCCGGCCCAGCACCACCCCCAGGACGGAGGCCAGGATCAACCCGGGCACCATCAGCGCCAGCGTGTTGCCGGCCCGAACCATGATCAGGTCCAGCACCGGCTGGCGGTTGGCGAAGGAATAACCCAGATCGCCCTGAAACACGTTGCCCAGATAGAGCCAGAGCTGCACCCAGATCGGCTGGTCCAGGCCCAGCGCCTCGCGCAGTTGCGCGATGTAGGCCTCGGGCGCCGGATATTCGCCGACGATCGCGGTGATCGGATCGCCCGGCGCCAGACGCGTCAGCACGAAGTTGAACACCAGGATCACCAGCACCACCGGCACCGCCCAGACCAGCCGGCTGATCAGAAATCTCACCATCGTCTCGCGCCCTCTCCCCGCATCTCCGGTGCCCGCGCGCCCTGGCCGGCCTCGCGGTCAGGTCGCGTCATTGCCGAGGGCACCCGTCTCGCCGCCGTCGCCGCCGCCGGCGGTGCCGCCCAGACGTTCGCAGAGTGCCGCGGCGAACTGTTCGGTCATCTCGCGCGATTTGGACAGGATCACCTTGTGGCCGACGGCCCCCAGCACACCGCCCAGCGCCGGATGGCAGAGCACGTGCACGCGGGTGCCGCCATCGTCCAGCACCTCGAATTCGACCCGGTCCTTCGAGCGGAGATTGCCCATGGCGCCGCGCACCGTGCGGCCGACCGACGAGAACTGCATATAGCGGCCGGGTTCGGCCTCCTCGCGCCTGGTCGTGATCTCGAAGGTGGCCGAGAAATAGCCGACCTTCTGCTTGACCACGACCTTGTATTCGTCGGGCCCGAGGATGGTCAGCGATTGCAGGCCGGGCACGCAGGTGCTGACGCTCTCGACGTCCTCGAAAAAGCGCCAGAGCGTGTCGACCGGGGTGGGGACGACGAAGGATTCGCGGATTTCCATGATGACTCCTGATGCATCCCGCCGCGGCCGGGGCCTGCGGCGGGCGGCGGATCACTCGGCGGCGGCGGCTTCAGCCTCGGCCAGGGCGCGCCAGATGGTTTCCGGTTTGATCGGAATGTGGTCGATCTCGATGCCATAGGGCTGCAAGGCATCGGCGATGGCGTTGGCGACCGCGGCCGCGGCACCGATCACCCCGCTCTCGCCCACGCCCTTGATACCGAAGGGGCTGAAGGGCGACGGCGTTTCCATATGCGCCATCTCGAAACGCGGCAGATCGGCGGCGGTCGGGACCATGTAGTCGGCCATGCTGCCATTGATCATCTGGCCGCTGTCGCGGTCATAGACGATCTCTTCCATCAGGGTGGCGCCAAGCCCCTGCACGATGCCGCCGGCCACCTGCCCCTCGACCAGCGTCGGGTTCAGCATGGTGCCGCAGTCATGGGCGATCAGGAACCGCTCCAGCTTGAATTCGCCACTGCGCCGGTCGACCTCGACCACTGTGGCGACCGTGCCGAAACCGAAGGATGGCGCCGGCTGCGGCCAATAGGAGGTGGCCTCCAGCCCGGGTTCCTCGCCCTGCGGCAGCGCCTGGCCCAGCATCGCCCATTCGGCGATCTCGGCCACCGTCATGCGCAGCTCCGGATCGGTCGTCGACACCACGACACCGTCGACGATGTCGAGCGTGCCGGCATCGACCTGGAATTCATGGGCCGCCAGACGCAGGATCTTGGCCCGGATGGTTCCAGCCGCCGTGACGATGGCACCGCCGCCGGCAAGCGTGCCGCGGCTGCCCATGGCGCCGACGCTCTGCGGCGTGCCCAGCGTGTCGCCCGCCACCACCAGTACCTGCGCGGTCGCGAGACCCAGCGCCTCGGCGCAGATCTGCGCATAGGCGGTCTCGACGCTCTGGCCGAAATTCGGGATGCCGGTCGACACGGTCGCCTGCCCCGAGGCATCGAGCCGCACCGTCACCGCCTCGTAGCTGCCGAAGCGCCGCCCGGAATTGCGCGGCACATAGGCCGCGCCATAGCCGGAATGCTCGACATAGCAGGACAGGCCGATGCCGACCAGCCTGCCCTCGGCCCGCGCCGCCTTCTGGCGTTCGCGCATGTCGTGATAGCCGATCGCCGCGATCGCCAGATCGAAGCAGGCGGCATAGTTGCCGCTGTCATAGATGGCACCGGAGGCCGAGGTATAGGGCATCTGCTCCGGCCCGACGAAATTCGCCCGCCGCATCGCCGCCGGATCGAGCGACAACTGCCGCGCCAGCCGGTCGATCAGCACCTCGCGGACAAAATTCGACTCAGGCGGGCCATAGCCGCGATAGGCACCCATCGGCACCTTGTTGGTGGCGACCACCCGCCGCCGGGCGCGGAAATTGTGGATGTTGTAAGGCCCCGGCAGGGTGACATGGACCAGGACGCTGGGCCCCCAGGGGCCGTTATAGGCGCCGATGTCGATCATATAGTCGTCGTCGAGCGCCAGCAGCGTGCCGTCGGCCGCGGCCGACAGGCTGATCCGGTGCACCGCTTCGCGGCCGTGGACGCAGGACCGGAAATGCTCCAGCCGATCCTCGATCCACTTCACCGGCCGGCCGGTATCGATCGCGAACAGAGCGCAGATGATGTCTTCGGGATAAAGACCCAGCTTGTTGCCGAAGCTGCCACCGATCGCCCCGGCCCGATAGCGGATCTGACCTTCCGGCATGCGCAGCGCGGTCGCGAGCTGGGTGCAGGTGATATGCGGCGACTGATTGGACGAGACGATGTCGAGCGCATGCGAGCCGATGTCGTAGCGGGCGACCACGCCGCGCGTCTCCATGGCCAGCCCCAGCACCCGGCCCAATGTGAAGCGGTCGGCGGCCGTGGCCACGGCCCCGGCCTGTGCCGCCTCGACATCGCCACCGCTGGTGGTGTTGTCGACCAGCACGTTGCTGCCCAGATGCTCGTGGAGCACCGGCGCGCCGGGCGCCACCGCGCTCTCGGCATCGACCACATGGGGCAGCGGGTCGAAATCGACCTCGATCACCTCCAGCGCATCCTCGGCCAGATAGCGGTCGGCGGCCAGCACGGCCGCGATCGGCTCGCCCTCGAAGCGGGCGATCCGGTGGGCCATGGCAAAATAATCGTGCTTGCGCAGACCCGGCAGGGGGCGGAGCACGGTGATCGGGTCGGTGCGCCGCACCACCTCCTCGCCGGTCAGCACCGCGAAGACACCCGGCATGGCCAGGGCGGCACTGGCGTCGATCCGAAGGATGCGGGTATGGGGGAACGGGTTGCGCAGGATCGCGACATGGCCCATGCGCGGATCGTCGCAATCATCCACGAAGCGGCCGGCGCCGCGCAGCAGGCGCTCGTCTTCCTTGCGCGGCACGCTCCGGCCGATCAGGCTGTCCTTCACCATCATTCCGCCTCCGCCGCGGCACTGTCGGCCACCGTCTTCAGGTAACGTTCAACGGCCGCGACGATATTCACATAGCCGGTGCAGCGGCAGAGGTTGCCGGCAAGCTCCTTGCGCAGCGCCTCGCCGGACAGCACCCTGCCCTGACGGCCCAGCGCCTCGGCGACCATCAGAAAGCCCGGCGTGCAGAAGCCGCATTGCAGGCCGTGCGCGTCGCGGAAGGCTTCCTGCACCGGGTGCAGGGGTCCGTGCCCGGCCAGATCTTCGACCGTCCGCACCTCGTGGCCGTCGGCCTGAACCGCCAGCATCAGGCAGGACTTGATCGCCCGGCCGTCGACCTGCACGGTGCAGGCACCACAGCCGCCCTGCTCGCAGCCGGCATGGGTTCCATACAACTGCATATCGTGACGCAGGAAGTCGACCAGGGTCCGGCGCGACGAGACGCGGGCGCGGTGCCGCTCGCCATTGACGGTGATGGTGATGTCGTGCATGTCGATCTCGTGCAGCTCGTTCATGCCCGGGCCTCCTCGACGACGGCGTTGACAGCCCGTTCCACATAGATCGGGGCCAGATGGCGGCGGTATTCGGCCGAGGCCCGCACATCCTCGGGCGGATCCAGATCGTCGCCCAGCAGGCGCGCGGCCCGGCCGATCAGCGCCGGATCGGGCCGCATGCCCTCCAGCGCCGCCGCGACGTCGTCGAGACGGATGGCGTGGTCGTCGAGGCCGCAGGCGCCGATGCGCCAGTCGACCCAGCGGCCATCGCCGGCGGGGCGCGCGCTCGCGGCCACGCTCACCGAGGGGAAATCGCCATGGCGTCGGATCTGCTGGGCGATGGTCCCGACACTGCCCTCCGCATCGGGATAGATGATCTCGACCAGCATCTCCAGCGGGTCGGCCGCGGTCGCATAGGCGCCCAGGAAGAAGGATCGCGCCGGCACCTCACGCGGGCCGTCGGGGCCGACCAGCCGCATGCGGGCATCCATGGTCAGCGCGCAGAGCGGCATCTGGGCGGCGGGATCGGCATGGCACAGGCTGCCGCCCAGCGTACCCCGGTTACGGACCTGGCGGTCGGCGACCTTGCGGATGCCATGCGACACCAGCGGCAGATGGCGGGCGACGATGTCGGAGCGTTCGATATCGACATAGCGGGTCAGCGCGCCGATATGCACCGCTCCGGCCTCGATGCGGATACCCGCCAGCCCGTCGATGCCGTTGACGTCGATCAGCCCCGCCGGCCGCAGCATGCGCATGTTCATCAGCGGCATCAGGCTCTGACCGCCGGCGATCAGCCGTGCCTCGCCGTCGAAGCGCATGAGCGCGTCGAGCGCGGCCTCGATCGTCGTGGCCTTCACATATTCGAAACTGCCTGGCTTCATCTGTCCTCAACACGGTGCGCGCGCGTGACGGTCTGGCGCCGTCTTGCAGGGGCGGTCAGCGGGGCGGTCATCGGTGCCTGCCCCCGGCGCCGGCGAAACCGGCGCCGGGGGCAGGCGGGGGTCAGTCATCGGCCCAGGCGTTGTTCCACATGCCATAGCCCTGGCCGCCCCACAGGCCCTTCAGCCGTTCGGTGGCGGCGTCCTCGTGCTGGTATTCGTGGAAGGTCAGCACCGGAAGTTCATCGGCCAGGATGACCTGAACCTCCTTGTAATAGCCGGCACGGTCGGCCTGGGCGGTCGCGGCCACGCCCTTCTCGAACAGCATGTCGACCTTCGAGTTCGAATAGCGCGACGCGTTGCCGAAGGGCCGGCCGATCGCCGAAGTGGTGAACATGCGGCTGATGCCCAGCGCCGGATCGCCGAAACTGGTATAGCCGACCATGGTCATGTCGAAATTGGCCTTGTCATAGATCCGGCCGGCGAAGGACGAGCCTTCGGTCACCTCAAGCTTCACATCGACGCCGATCTTGCGCCACATGCTCTTCAGCGCCTCGGCGACCTGGCCCACATCGGCATCGCCCGAGCGATAGACGAAGGTGATCGAGAAGCGGTTGCCGTCGGCGCCGGGCTTCAACCCCACCTCGTCGAGCAGCGCATTGGCGCGGTCGGTATCCAGCGGATACATCTTGCGGTAGTCGATGTCGAAATTGGCCGACCAGGGCAGCTTGCTGGTGAAGGGCATGATGCCGAGCCCGCCGGTGCCGAACCAGACCGCCTTGTAGAGGAAGTCACGGTTGGTCGCCATCATCAGCGCCTGACGCACGCGCTTGTCGTCGAGCGGCTTATGGGTGGTGTTCAGGAACAGGACCTTGGCACCCGGCGCGAATCCGGAATTCTCCAGCTTGATGCCCGGCGTCGACTGCACGACCGAATAGTCGCTGGCCGGCAGATAATAGCCGCCGATGAAGTCGATCTCGCCCGCGCGCAGCGATTGCAGGCGCGACGACGGCTGGGGAATCACCCGGGCGTAGACTTCGTCCAGATAGGGCTTGCCGTCTTCCCAGTAGTCGTCGTTGCGTTCCATGCGGATGAACTCGCCGCGACGCCATTCCGCCAGCTTGAACGGGCCGGTGCCGACCGGTGCCGCCTGAGAGGCGGGGTTGGTGACCGGATCGGTGCCCTGGAAGATGTGCGCGGGCATGATGGCGCCGTTCTGTGGGCAGGCGAGCGACATCAGGAACGGCCCGAACGACTTGCGCAGCGTGACCACCACCTTGTCGGCGGCGGGGGCCTCGACGCTTTCGATCATCTTGCCCGCGGACGAGAAGATCGGGCCGAATTTGGCGCTGACCTCGGTGAGCGAGTATTTGACGTCGGCCGAGGTGAAGGGCTTGCCGTCATGCCAGTTGGCCGTCACCAGATCGAACGTATAGGTCAACCCGTCATCCGACACCGTCCACGAGCGCGCGAGCAGCGGCTCGATCTCGCCATCGCGGGTCACCTGGACCAGGCCCTGATAGACCATGCAGCCCAGGATCTGATTGGCGTAGTCGCTCGACAGATCCGGATTGAGGTTGCTCGGCTCGTTGCCGAGCGCGATCGTGACCGCGCCGCCCCGCTTGCGGGCCTCGTCCGCCAGCGCCACGCCACCGGCAAGCGCCGTGCAGGCAAGCAGGCCGGCGGCGAGCCGCACGGCCACGGCGGATACAAGATGATCCCGTACCTTCATGATCAGCCATCCCGTTTTTTTGATTATGGTGCCAGCCTTTGCGCCTGGCGTCGTGGGCGTGCCGTTCCCGCGGCCGCCCCGTTGCCAAGAATGGTGGGTCCGATATTCGAATATGTCAAATAGATTCGAAACTTTGCTCCGACCTATAGAACCGCTGTGCCGATAGCGTGGGGATCAGCGGTTCCGCGGCGGCCGTGACCGCCCGCCGCAGATGGGGCGGTGCCGTCCGACCTCTGGGCGCCCGCTGCAATGATGTTGTCATGTTTCGGGCGCGCAGGCAGCCTGTTCTATATCGTCGCGGCCCCGGGATCGACCGCTCCGGCCTGCACGACTGCCCTGGGAACGCCGGTTACCGCGCTGAAAGATAAGATCCGCCGGGCTTTTCCCGTATGCGGCGCCCGGCGCGCGGCCAGTCGGCGCCGCCGCCTGGTGCCGCCACCCGGCGCCGGGCCGCCGGCATTCGGGCTCTGGCACACGGGCCGCACCGCGCGGCCGCCCCCGGAAAGCATGCTCCGCCGGCCGTCATCGCGGCTCGGGGTGCGTTCGAGGGCTGGATTTCCGCCTTGCCATATTTTCGAAGATCGAACAAAATTTATATGTACCTCGTCACATGCCGTCAGGATGCCGCTCATGAAGTTCGTCACCTTCACCACCACCGACACAGCCCGTGCCAGGATCGGCGCCCTCGATGCCACGGCCGAACGGGTGGTCGATCTCACCGCCCGTGGATGCCCTGAGACCATGGCCGGGTTGATCGCCGACGGTGCCGACGGCCTTGTCCGTGCCGCGGCGGCGGTGGCCGCGGCGCGCGGCGACGAATGGATCCCGCTCGACGGTGTCCGGCTCGCGGCGCCGCTGCCAAGGCCGGGGCGCAATATCTTCTGCGTCGGCAAGAATTATCACTCCCACGCCGAGGAATTCCATCGCAGCGGCTTCGACGCCTCGTCGGCCGGGGCTGCCAGTGCGGTCCCCGAGGCGCCGATCATCTTCTCGAAGGCGCCATCGACCGTGATCGCTGCCGGTGAGACGGTGCCCGGCTTCCTCGACGACACCGCCACCACCGATTACGAGGGCGAGATCGCCGTGGTGATCGGCAAGGGCGGCCGGGGCATCACGCCTGCGACCGCGCTGGAGCATGTCTGGGGATATACGCTGGTGAACGATGTCACCGCGCGCCAGTTGCAGCGCGATCACAAGCAGTGGCTGCTGGGCAAGTCGATCGACGGCTTTTGCCCGATGGGCCCGTGGCTGGCCACCCCGGACGAGCTGGGGCCACTGGCCGACATCCGCCTGAAGACCTGGGTGAACGACGAGTTGCGCCAGAACGCGGTGCTGGCGGATCTGATTTTCGACATCCCGACGATCATCGCCACGATCTCGCGCAGGATCACGCTGGAGCCGGGCGACGTTATCGCCACCGGCACCCCCGATGGCGTGGGCATCGGTTTCACGCCGCCGAAATTCCTGAAGGCCGGCGATGTGGTGCGGATCGAGGCGACCGGCCTCGGCACGCTGGTCAACCCGGTCGGATGATACGGAGGATGACAAGATGAACCCGCCCCCGGCCTGGAGCCCGGCAGACATGCCGGCTGTAGGCGCATCGGCGCGCATCGCCGAATTCGTGGCGACGTGGCCTGCCGACGCGCTGGACGATGCCGCACTCCATACCGGCCGGCGGGCACTGCTCGACACCTATGCCGCCGCCGTCGCCGGAAGCCGCGAGCCGGCGGCGGCACTGGTGATGCGCTATGCGGGCAGCATGGTCTCGGCCCCGACGGCGATGGTCTGGACATCCGGCCGCGCGCTGTCGATCGAGGCCGCGGCCCTGGTCAACGGCACCATCGGCCATCTGGCCGATTATGACGACGTCACCTCACCCATGCGCGGCCATCCCAGCGTCGTGCTCCTGCCCGCCCTCGCCAGCCTCGCCGCATCCGAGGGATCGACGGTGAGGCAGGTTTTCGCCGCCTTCGCGGTGGGGATGGAGGTCATCGCCCGGCTGGGCAGGGCGGTGGCGGTCGGCCATGTCGGCCGTGGCTGGCATTCAACCCAGACACTGGGCGTGATCGGGGCCGCGGCCGCCTGTTGCCATCTGATCGCGGCGGACCGTGCGACCACGATCTCGGCGCTGGGCCTTGCCGTCGCCCAGGCCGCCGGCACGCGGGCCAATTTCGGCGCCATGGCCAAAGCCTTTCAGGCCGGGCAGGCCGCCGCCGCCGCTCTTCGGGCAACAGGCCTCGCCCGGTTGGGCTTCACCGCCGGCGCCGACGCACTCGACGGCCCCTCGGGCTTCGTCCGGCTCTATTGCGGCGGCGAAGCCCTGGCGCCGGCACTGGCGGATATGGGCCACACCCTGCTGGAGATCCACCGCTCGGGCCTGGACGTGAAGCTGTATCCCAACTGCTATGCCACCCATCGGGCGGTACAGGCAATGCTGTCGCTTCGCCGGGAACACGGGATCGGGCCGGATGACGTGGCGGCGGTCGAGGTCGTCACCAGTGCTGCCGCCCAGGCGCCGCTGGTCTTCGCCCGGCCGCGCACCGGGCTGGAAGGCAAGTTCAGCATGCAGTATGCGATGGCGGCGGCACTGATCGACGGCGCGGTTACGCTTGCGAGCTTCACCGATCGGCAGGTCGCCCGGCCGGCGGTGCAGGCGCTTCTGCCCCGCGTCACCACGACGGAAGCCGACGGCGCGCCGCTGCCACGCTGGGCGCGTGTGACGGTCCGCCTGAGAGCGGGATCCGGTGGTTCGCGGGCGGGAGCCAGTGTCTCGCGAACGGTGGAAACCCTCGACGGCAGTGCTGCCGCCCCGGTGCCGGACCACAGACTGATCGCCAAACTGACCGCGTGCCTGACCCATGCCGGATCGGCCATCGATGGCGAACGGGTCGGCCACGGCCTGCTGTCGCTGAGCCCCGACGCGCGCTTCGCCACCGCGTTTCGGGACGTGCTGTGGCCAAGGCGATAGCGCCGGTACCGCACGCGGCGGTCAGCGTGATTCCGCCGGCGCCGGCTCGTGGCCGCGCTCGACCCACGCGTCGATGCTGAGCGAACCCGGGCCGGCGGCTGCGATATACAGGAAGAAGAAGCAGTACAGCATGGCCGCTTCGCCATGATTGAGAACGGGACAGAACCCCTGCGGGCTGTGAACGATGACATAGGCGAAGGCCATCAGACCCGACAACAGGAACGCGACCGGGCGCGCGATCGACAGGCCGAGGCCGATACCGCCGGTCTGCCGGTTCCGCGACGTTTCCAGCCGGACGAAGGGCGGCCAGGCTTCTTCGCCAAAGACGGGTCATTCGAACGTCGTTGTGATCGTCGACAACGACGACATGCGTTGCGTCCTGCATTGCCCAAAACCTCTTTTGGGCAGTCTACGCCGGTGCCGGATTGTCTCCACCGAAACAATGCCCTCGCGGCTCGATGGCAGGACACGGGCACGGGCACGGGCACGGGCACGGGCACGGGCGATCCCTCATCTGCCGGTGAAGACAGGCGTCCGTTTTTCCCTGAAGGCCGCTCTGAATTCAAGATGGTCGCTGGACATGATCGTCAGGCCCTCATGGGCCAGCGACATTTCGAATATGGCCCGTCCCGTGGCGTCGATATGGGCATTGATCGCCCGTTTGGTCCATTTGAGCGCGAGAGGCGCGTTGGCCCGCAGCATCGAGACGATGCGCGCGGTTTCGCGGTCGAGACCGTCTTTGGCGACGACGCGGGTGATCAGCCCCAGGCGTTCCGCTTCCGTGGCCCGCATCATGTCGCCGGTCAGCAGATAGTATTTCGCCTTCATGACCCCGCAGATCAGCGGCCAGATCAACGCGCCGCCATCCCCGGCGACCAGCCCTGCCCGGACATGGGGATCGGCCAGCCGGGCATCCTCGGTGGCGACCACGACATCTGACAGAAGCGCGATGGTGGCGCCCAGGCCGATGGCGTCGCCGTTCATCCGGCAGACGATCGGCCGGTCGCAATCCAGCATGCCGAACACGATCCGGCGGGCATCTTCGGCCTCGGCGGCGAAGTCCCCCGCATCCGGAGGAGCCGCCGACATATCGCCGCCGGCACTGAAGGCCCGGCCGGCACCGGTGAGGACGATCACGCGGATACCGGCCGCGGTGGCGCCATGGCCGATCGCCTCCCCCAGTTCGCGGTGCATGACCCGGTCGAACGCGTTCAACCGCTCCGGACGGTTCAGGGTCAGGGTGAGGATCTCGTCGCGCAGATCGGCCTGGATGGTGGTCCAGGTGGGTGTGGTCATGGTCGCTCTCCCGGCAGGCTGGTCCCGGTATCAGGCCGGGCCGTTCAATAGGATTTCGGCAGGTCCAGCACCTTCTCGGCGATGAACGACAGGATCAGTTGCTCGGTCACCGGCGCGATGCGCGGCAGGATCGATTCGCGGAACAGCCGCTCGACCTGATATTCCCGGGCATAACCCATCCCGCCATGCGTGAGCACCGCCCGGGTCGAGGCGTCGAACGCGGCCCGCCCGCCCAGGAACTTGGCGGCGTTGGCCTCGGCACCGCAGGGCTTGCCGGCATCGTAGAGCGACGCCGCCCGCATGCAGGTCCACCACGCGGATTCAAGCTGGATCCAGCATTCGGCCAAGGGGTGCTGGATGCCCTGATTCTGTCCGATCGGCCGGCCGAAGACCACCCGCTCACGCGCATAGCGGGCCGCCCGTGCCAGGGCATCGCGGCCAAGGCCGATGGATTCCGCCGCGACCAGGATGCGCTCGGGATTGAGACTGTCGAGCAGGTAGTGGAAGCCGCGCCCTTCCTCGCCGATCCGGTCTTCTTCCCGCACGAACAGATCGTCGATGAAGACCGCGTTCGAATCGACCGCGTTCCGTCCCAGCTTGTGGATGCGCCGGACCTCGATCCGGGACCGGTCGAGATCGGTGAAGAACAGCGACAGCCCGTCGGTTGGCCGGCGGCACGCGTCCTTGGGCGTGGTGCGGGCCAGGATCAGGATCTTCGAGGCGACCTGTGCGGTCGAGGTCCAGATCTTGCGGCCGGTGATGCGATAGCCGCCGGGGGCCCGTTTCGCGAAGGTCGTGATACTGGTCGTGTCGAGGCCGGCATCCGGCTCGGTCACGCCGAAACAGGCCTTTTCCTCGCCCCGGATCAGCGGCGTCAGAAAGCGCTGCTTCTGCTCAGGGGTGCCGTGGACGACGATGGCATGAGGTCCGAACAGGTTGATGTGAATGGCGGAGGCCGCCGAATATCCGCCGCCGCTCGACGATGCGGCCTGCATCATGATCGCCGCTTCCGTCACCCCCAGCCCGGCGCCGCCCAGATCTTCAGGCATGGTGATGCCAAGAAAACCCGCCCCCGCCATCGCCTGATAGTATTCCTCAGGGAAGCGTAGCTCGGTCTCGCATGCCGTCCAGTACTCATCGGTAAAATTACCACAGATCTTGCGCACGGCGGCATCGATCGCGGCCTGTTCTTCCGTCAGGGCCATGTCCATTGATATCCTCCCGAAGTTTTTCGCAGATAGTCCGACAGCCTCGATCCCCGGCCGTCTCAATCGCTGGCCACCGCCGGCAAGCGGTCCATGAGGTCATCCAGATCGATCGGCCTGCCCGCCGACGGACGCGCCGCCGGAAAGGCCGGGAAACGTGGCGCCGGAGCGGGATAGCGCGCGCCGTCGTCGTCATAGAAGGCCGCCCGCGCCTGGTGGTGCGGATGATCCGGCACCTCGTCGAGTTCCAGCACCGGCGCGAAACAGGCATCGCCGCCATCCAGCAGCGCGCACCATGCATCGCGGTCACGGGTGGCGAACACGCGGGCGAAGGCGGCCTTCAATTCGGGCCACCATGCCGGATCGTCGCGATGCGCGAAGCCCGCGTCATCGATGCCGAGCCGCCGCAACAGCTCGGCTGTGGAACCGGGGTTCCAGCGGGCCGATCGCGACGTATCTGCCGTCGGCGCACCGATAGGTGTCGTAGAACGGCGCGCCGTCATCGAGCAGGTCGGTGCCCGGCCGATGGCCTTCGATCAGCACATCCGCGCGCAGCATCGCCGCGAACGGTGCCGGGCCGATGCCGGCGAATTCCACCACACGCAGACCGCTGAGCGGCCCGCCAACAGCCGTTGTCGGATCCGGGTTCACCCCGCATTTCCTTCCAGTCATGCAACCGCCTCTGGCCGGGGACAACCGCCGCCCGGCCCGGTTCGTTCGTGTTTTATGGTGGCAGCGCCGATCTGGAAATGCTAGCTAATAGTTCGCTAGTGTACTTATATTGAACGGACCGGAGCGGCCGGCCGGCACGACGGGCGTCAGGCCCGCACATATCCCGGGAGGACAAGATGACCTTCGGCATCACCGCGTTCGGGGCCTATGTCCCACGCCTCAGGCTGTCGCGACAGGCGATCGCCACGGCTCACCGGTGGATGACCGGCGGACCGCCCAGGGCGACAGGACACCGGGCCTTCTGTAGCTGGGACGAGGACAGCGTCACCATGGCGGTCGAGGCTGCCAGAGATGCCCTCGCCGGCGCCGCCGGCCGCCATGCGGTGGTCTCGTCGCTGACCCTCGCATCGACCACCCTGCCCTATGCGGATTTCTCGAATGCCGGGCAGGTCGCCGCGGCGCTGGACCTGGACCCGTCGATCCGCGCCGACGACCGCACCGGCTCTCAACGGGCGGCGACCACCGCGCTGATCGACGCGTTCACCCAGGCACGGGACGGCACGCTGATCGTCGCCGCCGACCGCCCGCGCGCGCAGCCGGCAAGCCCGCTGGAACAGATCTGCGGCGCGGGGGCCGCCTCGGTGATCCTTGGCGGCGGCGATGTGATCGCCCGCCTTGTGGGCGCCGCGAGCGTCAATGCCACCTTCGCCGATCATTTCCGCCCCGCGGACCTGCCCTATGACTATGTCTGGGAGGAGCGCTGGATCCGCGACGAAGGGTTCGGAAAGATCGTGCCGCAGGCGGTCGCCGCCGCCCTCGCCTCGGCCGGGCTCACCATCGGGGATATCCGGTATTTCGTCATGCCCTCGACGATCCGTGGCGCGGCGGTATCGGTCGCGCGGACCCTGGGCTTCAAGGGCGAGATCGCCGATGCGCTCGACGCGGATTGCGGCCATACCGGCACCGCCCATGCCCTGCTGATGCTGGGGGCGGTGCTTGAGGTGGCGGCGGCGGGAGACCGGATCCTGCTGGTGGGTTTCGGCCAGGGTGCCGACGCCCTGGTGCTGGAAGCGAGCGGCCGGACGCCGGCAATGGCCGGCGCTCGCGGCGTCGCGGCCGTTCTGGCGGACCGGCTGGCGACCGACGACTATCTGCGCATGCTGTCGTTCTATGGCGGGATCCGCCTGGACTGGGGCATGCGCGGCGAAAAGAACGACAAGCCGGCGCTGACGGAGGCCTATCGCACGTCCCGGCAGCTCGCGGCTTTCAAGGCCGGCCATTGCCCGGCCTGCGGGGCCGTGCAGTTCCCGCAGCTCGCCTATTGCGTGACCCCCGGCTGCGGCGCCTCCGCCCGGGATTTCGGGCAGGTATCGCTCGCCGACGTGCCCGCGGACCTCATGACCTTCACGGCCGACTGGCTGTCATACCATCCGTCACCGCCGCTCCATGTCGGCTTCGTCCAGTTCAACAACGGAGCGCGACTGATGATGGAGGTGGTGGACGTGCCCGTGGGTGCGCTTGAGGTGGGCATGGCGCTGCGCATGGTCTGCCGGATCAAGCAGACCGACACCGCCCGGGGATTCCGGCGCTATTTCTGGAAGGCGACACCGGTCGCCCTTCCTGGTTGAGATCAGCCGACAGAGTTCGAAAGGGGAAGATATGGCCACCGGCATCAAGGACAAAGTCGCCATCATCGGGATGGGCTGTTCTAAATTCGGCGAGCGCTGGGACGTCGGAACCGACGGCCTTCTCGCCGAGGCGTTCGACGAGGCCCTTGCCGATGCGGGCATCGAGAAGAACCGTATCGAGGCCGCATGGTTCGGCTCGTGCATCGATCAGGTGAACGTCGGCAACTCGGCCATCCCAGCCTCGATGGCCCTGCGCCTGGACGGCATCCCGGTCTCGCGGGTGGAGAACATGTGCGCGACCGGCACCGAGGCGCTGCGCGGGGCCGCCTATGCGGTCGCCTCGGGTGCCGTCGACATCGCGCTCGCCGTCGGTGCTGAAAAGCTCAAGGATACTGGCTATGGCGGCCTGCCGCCGCCGTATAAGGGCACCTTCAACGACCTCTGGCTGCCGATGGGCTCGGCCCCGGCGGGCTTCGCCCAGCTTGCCGCCGGCTATCGCGCGCGGCACGGCATCTCGAAAGAGGATTTGAAGCGCGGCATCGCCCATGTGTCGTGGAAGAGCCATCAGAACGGCGTGCTCAGCCCCAAGGCGCATCTGCGCAAGGCGGTGACGATGGAGGCCATCCTTCAGGCACCCATGATCGCCGAGCCTCTGGGCCTGTTCGATTGCTGCGGCGTCAGCGACGGGGCCGCGGCCGCGATCGTCACCACGCCCGAGATCGCGCGCGCCCTCGGCCACCGCGACATGGTCACCATCAAGGCCATCCAGCTCGCGATCAGTTCAGGCGTCGAGACCGCGACCAGCGGCTGGGATGGCAGCCACGTCCGCAACACCCGCGTCGCGGCCCGCCGGGCCTATCAGGAGGCCGGCATCACCGACCCGCGCCGGCAGCTCGGCCTGATGGAAGTGCATGACTGCTTCTCGATCACCGAACTGGTGACCATGGAGGATCTGTTCATTTCCGAGGATGGCCGCGCGGTCCACGACGTGCTCGACGGCTTCTACGACCGCGAGGGTGGCGGCGTGCCCTGCCAGGTGGATGGCGGGCTCAAATGCTTCGGCCACCCCATCGGCGCCTCGGGCCTGCGGATGGCCTATGAGAACTACAATCAACTGCTCGGCCGCGCCGGCCCCCGGCAATTGTCCGCCCCGGCATTCGGACTGTCCCACAATCTGGGGGGCGTTCCCTATCAAGGCATCGCCGCCATCTCGATCCTGGGGCTCCACGCATGACCGCCGCGCGAAGCCTGTTCTCTCCGGAGCACGACCAGTTCCGGGCCTCGGTGCGGCGGTTCGTCGAAACGGAACTCGTGCCGCATCATGCCGCATGGGAAGCCGCCAAGATCGTCCCGCGCGCGGTGTGGCGACGCGCCGGCGAGATGGGCATGCTCTGCTGCAACCTGCCCGAGGCCTATGGCGGCGCCGGGGCCGACTGGCTCTATAACGTCGTCGTCATCGAGGAACTGGCCCGCGCCGGCCTGTCCGGCCCGGGCTTCATGGTCCATTCCGAAATGGTGGCGCCCTATATCCTCGCCTGGGGCAGCGAGGAGGTGAAACGCCACTGGCTGCCGCGCATGGCGCGGGGCGAGGCGATCGGCGCCATCGGCATAACGGAACCCGGCGCCGGCAGCGATGCCAAGAACATCCGCCTCCGGGCGCGGCGCGACGGCGACCATTATGTGCTCGACGGCCAGAAGGTGTACATATCCAACGGTCAGAACGCCGATCTGGTCGTGACCGCCTGCAAGACCGATCCCGAGGCCGGGGCGAAAGGCGTCAGCCTGATCGTGGTGCCGACCGACACAGCCGGTTTCCAGCGCGGCCGCAATCTCGACAAGATCGGCCTGAAGGCACAGGACACCTCGGAACTGTTCTATGCCGATGTGCGGGTGCCGGTCGCCAACCGGCTCGGCGACGAGAACCGCGGCTTCGCGATGATGATGACCAAGCTCGCCCAGGAACGTCTGACCCAGGCGATCCGCAGCATCGTCGTCGCCGAACGCGCGATCCGCTGGACGGTCGATTACACGCGGGAACGGAAGGCCTTCGGCGGCACCATCGCCGACTTCCAGAACACGCAGTTCGTGCTGGCGGCGCTCGACGCCGAGGTGACCGGCGTCCGGGTCTTCGTCGACTGGTGCATCGCCCGCTTCGTCGCCGGCGATCTGGACCCGGTCGATGCCGCCAAGGTGAAGCTGCTGGCGACCGATCTGCACTGCAAGACCGTCGACCAGTGCCTGCAATTTTTTGGCGGCTATGGCTATATGGAGGAATATCCGATCGCCCGCGCCTATGTCGATGCGCGCATCACCCGGATCGCCGGCGGCGCCGCCGAGGTGATGAAGCAGATCATCGGCCGCGACCTGTTCACGCGGGAGGACCGGTCGTGACAGACGGCACGCCAGACGCCGTCCCGGACCGGATTCCGCCCTTGAGCCTGCCCACCGCCAACCGCCGGCGCTGGCAGCTTCCTGGTGCGCAACATCTATCTCTCGGTCGACCCGGCCCAGCGCGGCTGGGCCGGCCGGGGCCGGGAGACGTCGTCCTGGTGTCCACCGCCGCGGGCGCGGTCGGCAGTCTGGTCGGCCACATCCTGGGCTGCACAACCCTTGGCCTTACCGGCACAGCGAAGGCCGGCTGGTCATCGACTATGACATCCTGCCCGGCATCGAGGCCGCCCCCGGCGCGTTGACCCTGCTCTATGGCGGGCACAATCGCGGCAAGGTGCTGATCCAGCTCTCCTGAGACATCGACTTTCCGCCATGGCCACCCGGCGCCTCCCCCGGAATGGCACGCGGATGAACGCCCCGCGGGTTTGTCCTGCGGGGCGTCTTTTTTGTCGGGGCGTTGCGTTACGGGACCGGGAGCCGGCCAGCCGGTGTCAGAGCGCCTGACCCAGCCAGAGCGACAGCACCGGGAAGGCGAGCAGCAGCCCCAGCACGACGATGTCCATCAGGAAGAACGGCATCACACCGGCAAAGACCTTGTCGATCGCGACCTTGGGTTGCGTGACGCTGGCCAGCACGAAGACGTTCAGGCCCACCGGTGGCGTGATCAGCCCCATCTCCAGCAGCTTGACCAGGATCACGCCGAACCAGATCAGATCGAAGCCGTTCTGTTCGATCAGCGGCAGGACGAAGGGCAGGGTCAGCAGCAGGATGCCAAGCGGATCCAGAAACATGCCGAGCACCAGATAGACCGCGGCCACCCCCAGCAGCAGCAGGACCGGCCCGGGATCGGCGACCTGAACCAGATCGACCATCACATGGGCGATGCCGGTCAGCGACACGAAGGACACGAAGATCTTCGCCGCCCCCGCGATCAGAAAGATCGCCGCCGTCTGGCTGGCGGTTTCGGCGAGCGCCGCGACGAAACCGGCCATGGTGATGCGGCGGGTGGCGAAGGCGATCACGGTTCCGGTCACGAAGCTGACGGCGGCCGCCTCGGTGGCGGTGAAGACGCCGCCATAGATGCCGCCGATGATGATCACGAAAATGGTGACGGCCGGCCAGGCGTGGCGCATGGCCCGGCCACGCGCCGACAGGTCGAACCGCTCGGTCGCCGCCGGCGCATGATGGGGCCGCAATCTGGTCCAGATACCGATCACCACCCAATAGCCGACCAGCGAGATGATGCCCGGCACGACCCCCGCCATGAACAGTCTGGCGACCGACTGCTCGGCGAACAGACCATAGAGGATGAACAGGATACCGGGCGGGATCAGCGATCCCAGCGTGCCCGCCGCCGCGACCGAGCCGGTGGCGAGCCGCTGGTCATAGCCATAGCGGAGCATCTCGGGAACCGCGACCCGGCCCATCGTGGCGGCGCAGGCGAGGCTGGAGCCAGAGATCGCCGCGAATCCGCCGCACCCCAGAACCGACGCCATCGCGAGCCCGCCTGGAACCCGGCCGAGCCAGACCCGGGCGGCGAAATAGATGTCGCTGGTGATCCCCGCCCGGAAACAGACATGGCCAAGCGCCACGAACATCGGGATCGCGGTCAGTTCATAGCTGTGAAACAGTTCGAACAGCGATCCCGAGGCCAGCGTCATCGCCGGCGTGACCGCCATCGCGAAGCGCGGCGCGCCGCCACCCGCCAGGGCGAAGAACAGGAAGATGCAGACCAGGGCGACGGCGCCCAGCGCGAAGGCGATCGGCACCCTGAGGGCGATGAGCACCAGCGAGAGGCCGAGACCGGCGAGGCCGAGAAGGTAGGGATCCATCAGCGATCACCCCTCGTGTCCGGCATCGGCCGGCACGGTTTCGTCGACCCCGGCGATCAGGCCGGCGAGTTGCAGGCACAGCCGGGCCGCCAGCGCCAGAAGCCCGAGCAGGAACGCCGTCCGCACCGGCCATTCCGGCAGTTTGAGTTCGCCGAAATAGAAGCTGTTCGACGCATGGAGCGCGGCGACATCCTCGGCGACCCAGATCACCAGCGGCACCGCCATGACCAGCCCGGCCACGAGGGCGAGGCCGTGACAGAGGCGCTGCCATCGCGGTGCCATGTGCCGGTAGAGGAGATCGATCGCGATATGGCCGTTGCGACCGGTGACCCAGCCAAGGCCGCAGGCGATCGACACCACCATGAGCTGGCGGACGATGATGACATTGTCGGGAATCCGGAAGATCGGCAGCCAGCGCCCGACAATCTCGATCAGGATCAGCGCCGCGATCATGACGAGGGCCGTCGACGCGACGACGAGCAGACAACGTTCGACACCGCCGAGCACACGGTGCCCGGCGGA
Organism: Tistrella arctica; assembly: GCF_039630945.1. NCBI lineage: Bacteria > Pseudomonadati > Pseudomonadota > Alphaproteobacteria > Geminicoccales > Geminicoccaceae > Tistrella > Tistrella arctica. The sequence continues at coordinate 451,914 of NZ_JBBKTV010000004.1, read as the reverse complement.
GATCACATTCTGGACCATAGGGAAAAGGCCTTTCCGGGCCACGATCGGATGGAAGCCGTCGGCGAGAGCGTAACCCGATCAGGTGGTTCCACCTGATCGGGATCGGATACTCTAGCGCTGAAGGGCTTCAAGATGGGCTGCGAGCCGGGCGCGATAGTCCGCGAGCAAGGCGGCACCGTCTATTCCCCGCGCAGCAGCATCCTTCACGAAGGCGTCGAGGAAAGGTTGGCTGGCCTGGTCGATCCTGGCCCGATCGGCGTCGTTGAAGCGATGGACGGTGATGACGTGGCCATCGATACCCGTCTCCATTCGGGCGATCACGTCCTGGTTGCGTGCGCGTGTTGCGGCAGCGATCTCTCCGGTCAGCTCACGCCCGAGCCGGAGGATCATCTCCTGGTCGCCGGGGGTGAGGCGCTGGAAGTCGCGCTTGCCGAAGAACATGCCATTGGCCTGGATCGTCCCGCCATCGATCACGGTAAAACTGGTTCCGACCTCGTAGAGCTTGTACGCCTCGGCGATATAGCCATAGGCCTGGGAACAGTCGATCATGCCCGAGCCAAGTGCCTGATAGGCTTCCGACAGTGGAACCATGGCCGGGACGGCGCCGAGCGCCGCATAGATCTGGCTCCAGTTGCCGACGGCACGCACCTTCTTGCCGGCGAAGTCGTCGGCCGACACGATATCCACGTTGTTGCACATCATCTGGATCGGCCCGAGGCTGTAATTCGCCACATAGACGACCCCGAGACGGTCGAATTCCGCCTGCAGGACCGGATTGGTGGTCGCGAGATCGTAAAGTGCAAGCGCGCCCGCCACCTCGTGCGGATTGTCGACCGGCAGATCGCCGACGCGATACGCGAACAGGTCGTTGGGCGTGTAGTCGGCGGTGATGGTGCCAAACGACGCCACACCATTACGCAGGCCTTCCAGCGTCTTGGTTCCCGGAAGCAGCGACTGCGCCCAATAGCGTTCGATTTTGATGCGACCATCCGATCCGGTTTCGATCCGCTTCAGAAAGTCCTCGACTATCTCGGCACGAATGCCGCGATTCGGGCTGTAATCTGTATATCTGAGCGTGGTCTGCGCCGAAGCCACCGTGATACTTGCAGCCATCGCGACAGTAGTCACCGCGATGGCGGTCGGCAGGATGGCCCTGACGTAGAAGGCGCTGGTCATGTGGTAGTCCCCCCTGGGTTTTTTTGTGCCCCGACCGATCGGCATGGGAGATGCTCGCTGAGCGGTTCTCCGATGACCTCGGTCGGCACTTTCTCATCGATCGGATAAGCGATGCGCGCCCGATGGCGGATGGTGGATGGCATCTCCGTCAACGAAATTGATATGCTAGTATATTATATTATAGACTATCATATGCCGGAGGCGGCGCAAGCCGTTTGTCTCCTCGTCGACTCACTAGTAACCTTGCATACTATATGTTATAAATCGATCAGCGGCACAGAGACCGTATCGGGATGGAACCGGCCGAAAAGGGCAGCAAAGATGCAGTACGGACTAAGAGACTGGGCGCTTCGCGAGCCGGGGCGGCCGGCGCTTGAATTCGACGAGGGCCCGGTCTCCTATGGCGACCTCGAAGCGCTCGCCAACCGCTATGCCCAGCTGTTCCGCCATCACGGTCTGGCCCGGGGCGACCATGTCGCCGCCATCCTGGGCAACACGGCCGATTCCATCGCCCTCGTCTGGGCGGCCTACCGCTGCGGGCTCTATTATACCCCGGTGGCCAACACCTTCTCGGCCAGCGAAATCGCCTATGTCGTCGACAATTGCGATGCGCGCATGGTTCTGGCGGACGCCCGCTATGCCGACACCACGGCGGCGCTGGCAACGATGCCCGACCAGGGCCGGCAGCCCCCCCTCGGCCGGCAGCCCCCCCACCCCCGGCAACACTATGCCATCGGGGACATCGCGGGCTTCGCCCCCGTCGGGCCGGCCCTGGCGGCGATGCCGACGACGCCGGTGGCAGACGAGACCCCCGGCGCGCTGATGATGTATTCCTCGGGCACGACCGGCGCCCCCAAGGGCATCTGGCGACCGCTGTGGACATGTGAGGAAGCCGGCGACGGCCCGCCGGTTTTCGCGCGCGATCTGATCCAGATCTTCGGCCTGACCTCCGAACTGCGTTATCTCTCGCCCGCGCCGCTCTATCACGCGGCGCCGCTCCGCTGGTCGCTGGCCATCACCGCGGCCGGCGGCACCGCCGTCATCATGCGCAAATTCGATGCCGAACACGCGCTGCACCTGATCGAAACCCGCGGCATCACCATGTCGCAATGGGTGCCGACCATGTTCCGGCGCCTGCTCGATCTGCCCGCCGCGCGCCGGGCGGCCTTCCACGCCCCCTGGCACCGCACCGCCATCCACGCCGCCGCCCCCTGCTCGCCCGATCTGAAGCGGGCGATGATCGACTGGTGGGGGCCGATCCTGACCGAATACTATTCCGGCACCGAAAGTGTGGGCCTGACCTGCCTCGATACCGCCGAATGGCTGCGCAAGCCCGGATCGGTGGGGCGCGCGGTCAAAGGTGTGCTCCATGTCCTCGACGACGACGATCGGGAACTGCCCCCGGGCGGGACCGGGCGGGTGTTCTTCAGCGGCATCAGCGCCTTTCAATACTACAAGGATCCGGTGAAGACCGCGGGCCAGACCAGCCGCCAGGGCTTCCAGACCCTGGGCGAGATCGGCCGGGTCGATGATGACGGCTATCTGTTCCTCGCCGACCGTCAGGGCGATCTGATCATCTCAGGGGGAGTGAACGTCTATCCCCAGGAAATCGAATACGCGATCGAGGAACTGCCGCTGGTCGCGGAATGCGCGGTGGCGGCCAAACCGCACGCCGACTATGGCGAAACCCCGATCGCCTTCGTGGTGCCATCGCAGGCGGTGACCGATGAGGCCGCCTTCATCGATGCGGTCGCGGATTTCTGCCGGAACCGGCTCGGCCGGACCAAGCAGCCACGCGAGATCCGCGTGGTCGACCGTCTGCCGCGCTCCGACATCGGCAAACTGCTGCGCCGGGTGCTGCGTGACCAGCTTCGTGCCGAGCCCGACGGCGGATCGTGACCCCCTCCTTCATCTCTTCAGGTGCCCGGATGTTTCTGCCCAACCAGACGGAAGATCATCGCCTGATGGCCGCCACGCTGGAACGCGTGATGGCGGCGACAGGCGGCGCGAACATCCCCGGCCGTCTGGCGGCATGGCCGGCGCTGCTGGAGGCGGGGGCGCCGGCCATGGCCTTCGGCGATGCCCATGGCGGATGCGGCGGCGGCCCGGCCGATCTCGCCGCCATGCAGGTGGCGCTGGCACGTTTCCTGCCGGTCGAGCCGCTGCTCACCGCCGCCGTCACCTGCGGCCGTATCCTGGCGGCGGCAGGCGCCACCGATGCGATCGATGCGGTGCTCGACGGGCGGATGATCCCGGTTCTTGCCCATACCGAAGGCTTCGATCCCTGGCAGCCGCCACGGCTGGCCGTCACCGCCACGCCCGATGGCTGGCGGCTGACCGGTCGCAAGCCCGCTGTCCGCCATGGCGATGTGGCAAGCCATGTCCTCGTCACCGGCCGGGACGCCACAGCCGGCACGGTGATCCTGCTCTGCCCGATGACGACGCCGGGGATAGGCCAGACGGCGCTGCGGCTGATCGACGGCGCCGGTGCCGCCGACCTCGTCTTCGCGGACACGTCGCTGCCGGCCTCGGCGGCTCTGCTTCAGGGCGCCGCCGCCGATGCCGCCATCCGCGACGCCCTCGACTGGACCCTGGCCGGTCTGGCGGTCGAGGCGGCGGCGCTGGCCAGGGCCACCACCGACGCGACCTTTGCCTATCTGGCGATCCGCGAACAGTTCGGGCGGCCGCTTGCCACCTTCCAGGCGCTTCAGCACCGGGCGGCGGATATGGAGATCGCCGCCACCGAGGCGGCCGCCATGGCCGCCGCCGCGATCGCGGCGCTCGACCTGCCTCCGGGCTCCGACCGGGAACAGACGATCCTCGCGGCCAGCCTCGCCACCGACACCGACGCCCGGCACTGCGTGCATGAGGCGGTTCAACTGCATGGCGGCATGGGGGTGAGCGACGAGCTTGTCGTCAGCCATTATCTCCGCCGTATCGCCGCCATCCGCGGTCAGGCCGGCAGCCATGATGCCCGGGCCGCCCGGCTGATCGACCTGGAGGCCCTGGCATGACCACCGACGAACTCCGAACCTTCCGCGCCGAGGTCAGCGCCTTTGTCCATGATGCATTGCCGGCCGATATCGCGGCCACGGTCGCGCGGGGCCGCGCGCCGGGCAAATCCGACCATGTCCGCTGGCAGAAGATCCTGCATGAGCGGGGCTGGCTGACCGGCGCCTGGCCCGAGGCCTGGGGCGGCGGCGGCTGGGAGCCGGCCCGCCAGCTTGCCTTCCTGCAGGAAAGCGCGCTGGCCGGCGCCCCGATGATCATTCCCTATGGCGTCAACATGGTCGGGCCGGTGATCCAGGTCTTCGGGTCGCCCGCCCAGAAGGCGCGGCACATTCCGGGCATCGTCACCTCCGACGTCTGGTGGTGTCAGGGCTATTCCGAGCCCGGCGCCGGATCGGATCTGGCGGCCCTTGGAACGCGGGCCGTGCGCGAGGGGGATGTCTACCGGGTCAACGGCACCAAGATGTGGACCACCGAGGCCCATTGGGCGGATTGGATGCACTGCCTGGTGCGGACATCCGATGGCGGCCGGCAGCAGGACGGGATCAGCTTTCTGCTGATCGACATGACCACCCCCGGCATCACGATCCGCCCGATCATCACCATCGATGGCCAGCATCACACCAACCAGATCTTCTTCGACGACGTGATCGTGCCGGCGGCCAATCTGGTCGGAGAAGAAGGCCGGGGCTGGGCGATCGCGAAATTCCTGCTTGGCCATGAGCGCATGTCGATCGCGGATACCGGCCCCAAACTGCGGCTGATGCAGCGCATCCGCGCCATGAACGCGGCCATCCAGGCCGACCCGGCGGTTCCGGCCGGCCTGCGCGCGCGGCTTGCCGACCGGGTCGCCGGCCTGTCGGTCCGCCTGCGGACCCTGGTCGCGCTTGAGGCATGGCTGGTTGCGGCCTGGGCCGATGGCCGGCCGGTCGGCGCCGATGGATCGATGCTGAAGATCCGTGGCACAGAGGTGCTCCAGGCCATGACCGAGGTCGCCCTCGATCTATCCGGCCCCTATGGCGCCGTGCATGACCCGGCCATGCTGCACGATGCGCCGGACCTGCCGCAAACCGCCGCCCATGAGGCATCGGCCATGGCCCATCACTACCTCTATGGCCGGTGCTGGTCCATCTTCGGCGGCACCAACGAGATCCAGCGCAACATCATCGCCAAAACCGTCCTCTGACGGTTTCGGCCCACCCGGCACCACGGCCGGTCACCCCCCTCTGCCCGGCCGCTGGGCCCGCCGCCCCATCACCACCAGACCGGTGGCGATGGGGCGGCGTCGTCTGACGCAGGCGCCTTGGCTGCCGGCAGGCTCAGGCCGTCATGCGCGGGATCTTAGCATATCGCGGACCGTGGCCCGCTGGATCTTGCCCGATGCCGTGCGGGGCAGAGCCTCGACCACCACCACGGCGCGCGGGCATTTATAGCCGGCCAGCCGGTGGCGGGCGAAGTCTCGAAGCTGGTCGAGATCGGGGCCGGCCCCGCCGCCGGCCGGCTCCACCACCGCCGTCACCCGTTCCCCCCAGACCGGATCCGGCACACCCACCACGGCAACCGCCGCGACCGACGGATGATCGATGATCACGTCCTCCACCTCGATCGGATAGACGTTCTCGCCGCCGGTGATGATCATGTCCTTCAGCCGGTCGGTCAGATACAGATAGCCGTCCGCGTCGACATAGCCGCCATCGCCGGTCCGGAACCAGCCATCCACGATCGCCTCCGCCGTGTCCTCGGGCCGGTTGGCATAACCGGCCATGAGCATGTCGCTGCGGATCCAGATCTCACCATGCTCGCCCGGCGGGCAGACGGCGCCATCCGGCCGCCGGATCTCGCAGGCGACCCCCGCGAGCGGACGACCGACCGAGCGCATCAGATGCGGCCGTGCCGGATCGTGCTCCGCCGGCCCCAGCGCATGGGTCGAACAGGCCTCGGTCATGCCATAGAACTGGGTGAAGCCGCAGCCGAAGGCGGCAATCCCCTCGTTCAACAGGGTGGAGCCGACAGGCGAGGCTCCGTAATAGAGCCCGGCGAGCCTTGGGGCCGGCGCGCCGGTCCGACGAATGTCGTCGAGCACCATCCGGATCACGGTCGGCACCATGAATATCCGTGTCACGGCGTGGCGGTTACACAGGGCGATCAGGCTGGCCGGCGACGGATCGGCGGTGTGGATCATCGTGGCGCCGACCGCGAGCCCCATCATCATGAAGCCGATGCCGGCCATGTGGAAATTGGGCATGGCCGACAGGCCTGTATCGTCGCGCCGCCAGTCATCCCATTGCGGCGAGGCGTCATAGGCCGACTGGAAGGCGCTGACCGCGCCATGTTTGAACAGTACCCCCTTGGGCCGCCCGGTCGTGCCGCTGGTATAGATCCGCAGCAGCGGGTCGTCATAGTGCCGGGGCGCCTCGACCAGACGTCCCGCCGGGCCGTGCAGCGCCGCCGCCAGGCTTGACCCGGCTTCGGCCGTGGTCGGCAGCAGGGCCGGCCGCGATGCCTGGCCGTCGAGCGCCTTCGCCACCAGATCAGCGAAATCCGGATCATGGATCAGAAGCGCGGGCCGCGCGTCGTCGAGCACATAGGCAAGCTCGGCCACCGCATAGCGCCAGTTGAGGCTCGCCAGCACGAAACCGCCACGCGCGCAGGCGAACAGGGCCTGATAGAACAGGTCGCTGTTCCGGCCGAAATAGGCGATGACGGTCCCCGGCTCGAACCCCTCCGCCTGCCATCGGGCGGCCAGCCGCCGGCTGCCGTCTTCGAGCGCGCGAAAGCTGGTCTCGCGGCCATCGAAGACGATGGCCGGCTTGTCCGGCGTGTCGGCGGCGAAGCGCGCCGGCAGATCGGCGATCCACGCCACCGCTGTCCGGTCGATCGGTGGGCCACTCACGCGCATGAAGATCCTCCCCCTCGGATGGTGGTTGTTCCATCTGTCTATTGTTATCGTATTTTAGATATGCAAGCTTACTATAAGCTATTGTAGCAAACAACCGGGAGGACAGCCGGATGCGGGGGCGAATGCAGATGCAGGGCCGACAGGTGCTGATCACCGGGGCCGCGTCGGGGATGGGCCGCGCCGGCGCGCTGGCCTTCGCCCGCGAAGGCGCCCGGCTCGCCCTGGTCGATATCGACGGCCCCGGCGTCGAGGCCCTCGCGGCCGGGATATGCGATCAGGGCGGCCACGCCGTGGCCATCCAGCGCGATCTGTCCGATCCGGCGCGGGTCCGTGGCCTGGTGGCCGAGGCCGCCGGATCGCTCGGCGGGCTGAACGTGCTTTGGAACCATGCCGGCATCAACGGTCCCGCCTTCGAGTCCCTCGACCTTGCCGGTTACGACACGATGATGGCCATCAATCTGACCGCCACGGTCGTGACCTGCGGCGAGGCGGTGCCGCTGATGCGGGCGGCCGGCGGCGGCGCCATTCTGCTCACCTCCTCGGTCGCCGGTCTGGTGGGGTCGATCCAGAACCCGCTGTATTCGGCCGCCAAATCCGCCCTGGTCGGCCTCGCGAAATCCCTCGCGATCCGCTATGCGCCCGACGGCATCCGCGTCAACGCGATCTGCCCGGGACCGGTCGACTCGCCCATGCTCCGCGCGCTGACCGAAGGCGAGCGCGGCCGGGAGATCGGCGCCCGGCTGCTCGCCTCCATTCCCATGGGCCGACTGGGGCGGCCTGAGGAAATCGCCGAGGCGGCCCTGTGGCTCGCCTCGGACGCGGCATCCTTCGTGACCGGCGTGGCCCTGCCGGTCGATGGCGGCGTCACCGCCCGCTGATCCCGCCGCCAACGGAGGCTCTCCATGGCTGAAGACACGGTTGCCACGGATCTGTCCGACGGCGTCATGACCGTCACCATCCGTCGCCCGGCAAAACACAATGCCATCGATCTCACCATCGCCGACGGCCTGTTCCGCGCCGTCGAGTGCTTCGCGGCCGACCCGGCATCGCGGGTCATGGCGATCAGATCCGAGGGCCGATTTTTCTCGGCCGGCGCCGATCTCGACAGCCCGTTGTTTCCCGATCCCGATCTCGCCGGCCCGGCCGCGTTCCGGCGCTGGTATCGGGGCGGCCGCGGCAGCCTGCATCCGCTGTTCGACATGATCGAGGCGGTGGAAAAGCCGGTCGTCGTGATCCATCAGGGCCCCTGCCTGGGCGGCGGGCTTGAATTGTCGCTCGCCTGCGACTTCCGGATCGCCGGCCGTGCCGCGCGTTATGGCCTGCCCGAGATCGCCCTGGGCGGCCTGCCGGGATCGGGCGGCATCAGTCGCCTCACCCGCATCGTCGGGCCGCACTGGGCGCGCTGGCTGGTGATCGCCAACATGCAGATGGATGCGGATCAGGCGCTCGCCGCCGGCCTCGTCCATGACGTCCACGACGACGACCGGCTGGACGAGGCGGCGATGCGCTTCTGCAGGCATCTCGCCACCCTTCCCGCCGAAGCGGTCGCCGCCGGCAAGCTCGCGATCGAACTCGCCACGGATCTCGATCGCGCGCAGGGCCGCAATGTCGAGCGACTGGCCGTCAGCAGCCTGGTCATGGGTCCGGAATACCGCGAGAGCATCGCCGCCGTCCGGGCGCGGCTGGCATCCCGCCGCCCCTGAACCCGCCACCCATTGCCGGGCACGCCCACCCATTGCCGGGCACGCCCTTCCTTTCCGTCAACAGGATCGCCCCATGACGCCTTCACACCGGAAATCCGTGCTCGTCGCCGGCGGCACGGGTGGCATCGGCCATGCCGTCTGTACGGCCCTTGCGGCCGATGGCTTCGACGTCGCCTTCACCTATGGCCGCAACCACGACGGCGCCGAAACGCTTGCCGCCGAACTGGCCGCGGCCGGTGCCCGCCATGTCTACCGCGCCGTCCCGCTGGAGGATGCCGCGGCCGTCGCCGCCTTCGCCGATCATGTGGCCGATATCCTCGGCCGTATCGATGCCGTGGTCTATGCCGCTGGCCCCAATCTCAGCCTCAAGCCGATTTCGGCGCTCGCCCCGGCCGAATGGTCGCATGTGATCGATGTCGACGTGAAGGGCGCCTTCCATCTGGTGGCGGCCACCCTGCCGCATCTGCGCCGTCAGCCATCCTCGGCAATGGTGGCGATCACCACCGCCGCCGTGGCGCGCGTGCCCAAGGCCGACATCCTGTCGGCGGCACCGAAATCCGCGATCGAGACGCTGTTCCGGGGCATCGCCAAGGAAGAGGGCCGCAACGGTATCCGCGCCAATTGTGTCGGCCCGGGCTGGATCGACGGCGGCATGGGTCGCCGCGTGGTGGCGGCGCAGTTCACGCCCGCCAAGCTCGACCGGCTTCTGGCCGGCACGCCGCTGGGCCGCATGGGCACGCCCCGGGACGTCGCCGCGGCGGCGGCCTTCCTGCTCTCGGACGCGGCCGGCTATATCACGGGACAGAGCCTGGCGGTGGATGGCGGGCTTCAGCTTTGACCTCATGCTTCGTCGTCCGGCGATCGCCAACTTGCCGGCCGGCGGGATGTGGCGATCGCCGCTGATGTGGTAAGCTTGTGATCGATATGCATGGCCTCGGACTCCCCGGTGACAATGGGCACAGCGCGGGGCGTGGCCTTGTCTTCCATCCCGGAGTCACGAATGAAGCGTAAGCAGGCACAGCCGCAGGCCCCGTCCGAAACCGTCGCCCCACCGCCCCCGGGCCTGGTGGGGCCGCATGAATTCAGGATCGGTTTCTATGTGCACGACGTCTCGCGGATGCGACGGACCCTGTTCGACGCGGAGATGAAGCCGCTCGGCATCACCCGCTCGCAATGGTGGGTGATGGCCCAGCTCTCGCGCAGTCTCTCGCATGGCCAGGACGGCATGCTGCAGACCGATCTCGCGCGGATCCTGGATGTCGGCAAGGTCACCGTCGGCGGCCTGATCGACCGGCTGGAAGCGGGCGGCTTCGTCAAGCGTCTGCCCGACGGCCGGGATCGCCGCGCCAAGCGGGTGATCATCACGGAGCGCGGCTATGAGATCCTGGAGGCCATGACCTCGATCGGCCGGCAACTGAACATCAGCATCCTGAAGGGCATCTCCCCCGACGACATCGCCACCGCCGAGGCGGTTCTGGCGCAGATGAAGGAGAATCTGCGCCAGTTGATCGATCCGGAGGCCGGCGGGGTCGATTGAGCCCCGCCGGCCGCCGCAGTCACCGGGCCGACGGGAAGCGGGCCGGCCGTTTTTCGAGGAAGGCCGAAACACCTTCCTCGAAATCCGCGGTGGCGACGCTGTCTGCGATCGCATCGCGTTCCCGGGCAAGCTGCGCTGAAAGCGTCGCATCCATCGCCGCATCCAGCAGCCGTCTGGTACGGGCGATGGCGTCACGCGGTGCGCGGGCGAAGCCGGCCGCCGCGGCCGCCACCTCGTCATCGAAGGCGGCACCCGGCACGATCCGGTCGACCAGCCCCAGAGCCAGCGCCTCTGGCGCCGCCACTGTCGCCGCCGTCAGGGCCAGGCGCCGGGCGACCCGCCAGCCAACGACACGCGGCAGCAGCCAGGTGACGCCGCCATCAGGTGTCAGCCCGATGGCGCGATGGGCGAAGATGAGCCGCGCCGTCTCGTCGGCGACGACCAGATCGGCCGCCAGCACGAAGGCGAGCCCCGCCCCGGCCACCGGGCCACGCAGGGCCGCCACCACCGGCCGGTCGACCTGGAGCAGCGCCTCCACCATCGCCGCCGCGTCATCCAGCCGGGCCCGGAACCCGGCCTGCCGTTCGGCCACCGGCTCGGCGAGCGCGCGGCGGAAGCCCGCCACGTCGCCGCCGGCCGAAAACACCCCGCCCGCGCCGCCGAAGACGATGCAGCGCACCCGGTCATCCGCGCGCGCGGCGACGAGGATCCGGGTGAGCGGCACCGTCATCTCGCGGGAGATCGCGTTGCGGGCACCCGGACGATCGAAGGTGATACGGAGCACGCCGTCGTCCAGCGACGACGACAAGCCCGGGGCTTCGGTGATCGGGCTCATGGGCATAGATCCCTTTCGTCAGATCGGATCCCAGCGGAACACGTCGGGCGAGGTGTCGACAGACACCATGCTGCCGCGCAGCGCCGGCAGCGCCGTTTCGATCGTCGTCTCGGGCGTCCAGCCTTCGGACACCTGAACCGTGCGGATCGGGCGCGGCTGACTGAACAGCATCAGCTCGTTATTGCGCGCGCCGAAGATCTGACCGTTGATATCGGCGGCCGCATCAGACATCAGCGCCACGGCCAGCGGCGCGATCTTGTCGGGGGTCATCCGGCGGACCACCTCCAGCCGCTTGCGGTTGCGTTCGTCGTTCTGCGGAATGGTGCCCACCATGCGGGTGAAGGCGAAGGGCGCGATGCAGTTGGACCGCACGTTGAAGCGCTGCATGTCGAGGGCGATGATCTTCGACAGGCCGGCGACGCCCAGCTTGGCGGCGCCGTAATTCGCCTGACCGATATTGCCGATCAGACCGCTGGTCGAGGTCATGTGGACATAGCAGCCGCTCTGCTGTTCCTTGAAGAAGGATGCGGCCGCCCGCGAGACATAGAAATAGCCGTCGAGGTCGACCCGGGCGACGATGTCCCAGTCGTCCTTGGTCATCTTGTGGAAGATGCGGTCGCGCAGAATGCCGGCATTGTTCACCACCACGTCGATCCGGCCGAAGCTGTCGACCGCCCGCTGCACCATGGCCTGCGCGTCGTCCCAGTCGGCAATGTTGCCGGTGTCGGCGACGGCCTCGCCGCCGGCGGCATTGATCTCGCCCGCCACGATGCGCGCCGGCCCGGTATCGTTGCCGTCGCCGCTGGGGGAGCCGCCCAGATCGTTCACGACCACCTTGGCGCCGCGGCTGGCCGCGAGTTTGGCGATGTATGATCCGATGCCGCCGCCGGCACCGGTCACGAGCACGACCTTGCCCGCGAGAAGCGTGTTGTCGGTCATTCTGTCATGTCCTTGAGAGGGGGAAGGAAGGCCAGAGGCATGTCGTCAGCCCGTGATCGCGGCATGACCGCGATCCAGAACCACGACGTCGCGTTCCTTCGACCGGCAGCGGAAGCGCACCCCGCCGTCGTCCTGGTCGAAGATTTCGGTGATGATGGTCTCGCCGGGGAAGACCGGCTTGCTGAACCGGACGGCCATCGCGGTCAGACGGGCGGGATCATTGCCGGCCCGCGCCCGCAGCAATGCCCGCGTGGCAATGCCCATGGTGCACAATCCATGCAGGATCGGGCGGTCGAAGCCGGCGGCGCGTGCCGGGGCCGGATCGACATGGATGGGGTTGTAGTCACCGCTCAGCCGATAGATCAGCGCCTGTTGCGGCAGGGTCGAAAGGTCGACCACCGCGTCGGGCGTGCCGTCGGGCAGGGGCGCCGGCGCGGCGGGCGGTGTGCCGAAGCCGCCCGATCCGCCATCGCCGCGCAGGAACAGCACGCTGCGGACGGTGGCGACCAGATCACCAGCCCCGTCGCGCAGGTGCTTGACCTGATGGAGAAGGGCGCCCTTGCCCGCCCCCTTGTCCTCGACCGCCTCGATCTTATAATCGCCATGCACGACGCCCGCGACGGGGATCGGCTTGTGGATCTGGAAGCTCTGCTCGCCGTGCAGAATGCGCACCCAGTCGATCCCGAATTCCGGCCGTTTCGCCCAGAAGCCCGGATGGGCCAGGATGACGCAGATCGACGGAACCGCCTTCAGCCCATCCTCATAGACGAAGGGCAGCTCGGCCGGGTCGAGAGGATCGGCGCCGAAACCAAGGCCCAGGGCATAGAGGATCGTGTCCCTGAAATCGAACCGATGCTCGACCGGCGCGAAGCGGTGGTCCCTCACCTTCGCCAGATGCATATGACACTCCCGTCAGACGGACCGCCAGGATAGCGGTTCATTTGTATATGATACATAAGATTACTATATAACCGCGCCAAGCCTCACACGACCAGCCCGGCGCCCTCCGGCCAGTACCGGCGGCGCAGCTCGGCGCGGAGGATCTTGCCGGCCTCGCTGCGCGGCAGGGCATCCACGAAGTCGATCACGCGCGGACATTTCACCGGATTGAGCCGCTCACGACAGAAGGCCACCAGCGCGCGCGCAAGGTCTTCGCCGCCGACGGCCGGAAGACGGCACACGACCACCGCCCTGACCGCCTCGCCGAAATCCGGATCGGGCACGCCCAGCACGGCGACATCGGCCACCGCCGGATGATCGGCCAGCACCATCTCGACCTCGCGCGGGTAGATGTTGACCCCGCCCGAGATGATCAGGTTCGACTGCCGGTCGGTGAGATAGAGATAACCCTCGCCGTCGACATAGCCCACATCCCCCAGGGTGTGCCATCCCCTCGGATGACGGCTGGCGGCGGTCTTCGCCGCCTCGCCGTGATACTCGAAGCCCTTGCCACTCGACATGTAGATCAGGCCCGGCGTCCCGACCGGGCATTCCTCGCCCTGGTCGTCGACGATGTGCAGCTCCGTCCCCGCCGATGGCCGGCCCACCGACCCCGGATGGGTGAGCCATTCGGACGAGGTAATGACGGTGGTTCCAACCGATTCCGTCCCGCCATACATCTCGTGGAGGATCGGCCCGAACCAGTCGATCATCCGCCGCTTGGTCGCGATGGAGATCGGCGCCGCCAGATGGATCACCACGCGCAGGCTGTCCAGCACCGCCGCCGCCCTCACCGCGTCGGGCAGGGCCAGCATGCGCACGAACATGGTGGGAACGAACAGGCCATGGGTGACCTGATGGCGGCCGATCGTCTGAAGCACCGCCCCGGCATCGAACTTTCGGAACACGATGACGGTGCCGCCGGCGCGCTGGGCATGCATCATGAACCTGAGCGGACCGGTATGGTAGAGCGGCCCCGGATTGAGGAAGACCATGTCCTCGCCAAAGCCGTAGGTCTCGACCATCTGCCGATGGCGCGGCGGCGCGACATGGGGCGACACCTGCTGGAGCGGATGCCGTATGCCCTTCGGCCGCCCGGTGGTGCCGGACGAATAGAGCATCGACGCGCCGCGCGGCCGGCCCTCAACCGGCTGATCATCCTGCCCCGCGACGGCGGCCTCATATGACGCGAAGCCCGGCGCCTGACCATCGATCATGAACGCGCGCAGCCCGGAAATCCCCTGGATGGCGGCGGCGGCCGTGTCCGCGACGGCGGCCGAGGCGATGAACACCCGGGCGCCGCAATTGGTCAGCACATAGCGCAGATCGTCGACACCCGATTGCCGGGCGATGCAGACGTAATAGAGGCCGGCCGCCTTCGCCGCCCAGACCAGCTCGCAATAGCGGACGTGGTTCTCAAGGCAGAAGGCCACGCAATCGCCCGGATTCAACCCCAGCCCCACAAACAGATTGGCGAGCCGGTTCGCCCGGCGGGTCATGTCGCCATAGCTCAGGATCTCGCCGGTATCCGCCACAATCACCGCCGGCCGGTCCGGCCGCTCCCGCGCATGATGCCAGGGGCTGGCGACGATCTCCCCCGACAGGGGCGGCCGGGATGGCGGCTGTGATCGGGCGATGGGTGATGGCGCCATCATATCCTCCCTGGCTGTGGCGGGCCGTGCCGCTTTCCGGCTTCGGTTCATGGATAATTATATAGCATATCATATGCAAGCAAATAAAAGTGCACTCGGCCGTTGCGCTGGTCTCATGCATATCATACTGTTAAAAACGATAAGCTTGCGTACTTAATGCGGCGCAGACCGTGCCCGCGAGCACCAACGGGGAGGACCAAGGCAGATGAAGAGAAGATTGGCGCCATTGGCGGCCATGGCGGTCATGTCGTGCATCGGGTTCGGCCCGGCGGCGGGTTCGGCGGCGTCCCACAGCCCCGGGGCAGACGACGACGAGATCCTGATCGGCATGACGGTGCCGCTCAGCGGGCCCGCCTCGGCCTATGGGATCGCCTGCGCCGCGACCCAGGCCTTCTTCGCGAAGGTGAACCATGATGGCGGCGTCAACGGCCGCGCGCTGACACTACTGTGCGAGGATGACGGCTTCTCGCCACCACGGACGATCGAACAGACCCGCAAGCTGGTCGAGCAGGACAACGTCCTGTTCCTGTACAACGCCCTCGGCACCTCGGCGAACACGGCCGTGCGGCCCTATCTGGCGGCCAGGAAGGTGCCACAGGTGCTGATCAATTCCGGCGCGTCGAAATGGCTGGTGCCGGCCGAGAACCCCTGGGTCACCACCGGCCTGCCGCAGAACCGGACCGAGGCGGTGATCTTCGCCCGCCACATCCTTGAGACCATGCCCGACGCCAAGGTGGGCCTGCTTCAGCAGGCCGATGATTACGGCAAGGATTATGTCGCGGGCCTGCGCGAGGGCTTCGGCGACACGGCGGACGACCATATCGTCGCGATCGAGACCTTCGACCTGGCCTATCCGACCGTCGACACGCAGATCCTGAACCTGAAGGCGCGCGGCGTCGACGTCGTGATCGTCGCGGCCCTGGCCAAGCATGCGGCGCAGGCCATCCGCAAGATCGGCGACCTTCAATGGCATCCCACGGTGTATCTCGGCTGGGCGTCGACGAGCATCGACTATGTGCTCAAGCCCGCTGGCCTCGACAACGCGGAGGGTGTGATCAGCACCGCGATCGCCAAACATCCCGACGATCCGCGCTGGAAGGATGACGCGGACATGGCGCGCTATCTCGACTTCATGAAGACCTGGTTCCCGTCGGGGGAGGTCGCGAGCCTGTCAAATGTGCTCGCCTATGCGACCAACGAGGTTCTGGTCGAGATTCTGCGGCGTGCCGGCGACGACCTGACCCGCACGAACATCCGGGACATCGCCCGCGACATCGACGTCCAGCCCGGCATGTACATCGATGGCGTGCGCTATACGGTGACGCCACAGGATCTGGACCCCATCAAGACCTTCCAGATGATCCGCTTCGACGGCGAACGCTGGCAGAGCTTCGGCGCGCCGATCTCCTCGACGGCACGCTGACACCACGGCGCCCGCGCGCGCCGCGCCGCCGGCGCTCGGCCTATGGACATCAGCGCCGTCGGCGCATGACGCACGGCGCGTGACGCATGGAGGACCGGCCTTGCCGCATGCCCCCGCCACACACCCCGCCCCCGCCGCCACCCCCACGGTCATTCTCGATATCCGCGATCTGGTCGTCAGGTTCGGCGGCATCCTGGCGCTGGATTCCGTCGGCTTCACCGCCGAGGCCGGCCGGATCCTGGGGCTGATCGGCCCCAACGGCGCCGGCAAGACCACAGTGTTCAACTGCCTGAGCCGGCTGTGCCGGCCCAATGCCGGCGATATCCTGTTCCGGGGGAAACCGCTGTCGGGCCTGCGGCGTCACCGCATCGCCGGGGCCGGCATCGGCCGCACCTTCCAGAACGTGTCGCTGTTCGATCATCTCGACGTGCGCGACAACATCCTGGTCGGCGGCCATGTGCTGGGCCGCGCGGGCTTTCTTGCGCACACGCTGCGCCTTGGCCGGGTGGCGCGGGAAGAAGCGGAGCTCCATGACCGCGCCTCCGAGATGATCGCGTTCATGGGACTCGCCGGCCTCGACAATCGCCGGGTGGCGGACCTGCCCTTCCCGGTCCGCAAACGGGTGGAACTCGCGCGCGCGCTGATGTCCAGGCCGCATCTGCTGCTGCTGGACGAACCGGCGGCCGGCCTCAACCATGAAGAGGTCGAGGTGCTGAAGGACCAGATCCGCGCCATCCGCGACCGGTTGGGGACGGCCATCCTGCTGGTCGAACATCACATGAACCTGGTCATGTCGGTATCCGACAAGGTGGTCGCGATGAATTTCGGCCGCAAGGTCGCCGAGGGTCTGCCCTCCGAGATCGCACAGGATCCCGAGGTGATCCGCACCTATCTGGGGATGGGCGGCTGATGACCATCCTTCTCGACGTCAAGAACCTGCAAGCCTTCTATGGCGGCACCCAGGCGCTGTTCGGCATCGACCTGACCGTCACGGCCGGTGGCATCACCACGATCATCGGCGCCAACGGCGCCGGCAAGACCACCACATTGCGGGCGATCTGCGGAACGATCCGGACCACGGGAGACATTGTTCTGAGCGGGGCAAGGGTCGACCGGCTCGCGACCGAGGACCGGGTCCGTCGCGGGATCGGCCATGTTCCGGACGGTCGCGGCACCTTCATCGACCTCAGCGTCGACGAGAACCTCCGCCTCGGCGCGTGGACAAGGCGGGATGCGCCCGGGATCGCCCGCGATCTCGACCGCGTCTTCGGCTATTTCCCGCGTCTGGCCGAGCGTCGCCGGCAGATGGCCGGCACGCTCAGCGGTGGCGAACAGCAGATGCTGGCCATTTCGCGCGCCCTCATGGGCGCCCCGCGGCTGCTGCTGCTCGACGAGCCCTCGTTCGGCCTGGCCCCGCTGGTGGTCGCCGAGATCTTCACGATCATGCGCCGGATCAACGCCGAGGACGGTATCGCGATCCTGCTGGTCGAGCAGAACGCCGCCCTGGCGCTCGGCCTCGCCGATACCGCGGTGCTGCTCGAAAACGGCCGCGTGGCCCTGTCGGGACCGGCCGCGATGCTGCGGAACGATGATGGCATCCGCCGTGCCTATCTGGGGAACTGAAGGATACCCTGCCCATGGACCTCTTCCTCCAGCAGACGCTCGCGGGCATTTCGAACGGCGCCATCTATGCGGCGCTGGCCCTTGCCCTGGTGATGATCTTCAACACGACCGGCCACATCAATTTCGCCCAGGGCGAAATGGCCCTGCTCGGCACCTATGTCGCCTGGACGCTGCTCGCGATCGGACTGCCCTATTGGGCCGTGTTCCCGATCACCATGGTGGCCGCCTTCGTCTTCGGCGTCGCGGTCGACAGGCTGGTGATCCGACGTTTCCGCAACGCGCCGCATCTGGCGCTGGTCGTGGTGTTCGTGGGCCTGCTGCTGGCCTTCAATGCCAGCGCGGGCTGGATCTGGGGGTACACGATCAAGGAATTCCCCAGCCCCGTGGGCGGCATGTCCACGGGCAGCGCCCTGATCGGGGCGCATGACCTGTTCGTCATCCTGGTGTCGTTCGCCCTTCTGGGGGTGTTGTTCGTCTTCTTCCGCTTCACATTACTCGGTCTCGCCATGCGGGCCGCGGCCCGCAATCCCGCATCGGCCCGGCTGATCGGCATCAGGGTGGAGCGCATGCTCGCCCTCGGCTGGGGGCTCGCCGGCATCCTTGGCACCGTCGCGGGACTGCTCATCGCCCCGGTCACCTATCTTGAACCGGGCATGATGATGAGCGTGCTGCTCTATGCCTTCGCGGCGGCCATGCTCGGCGGGCTGAACAGCCCCGCCGGCGCGGTCGCGGGCGGCCTGCTGTTCGGCGTGCTCGAAAATCTGGCCGGCACCTATGTGATCGGCAACGACCTGAAGCTGAGCTTCGCCCTGGCGGTCGTCGTCACCGTGCTGGTCATCCGTCCGAACGGGCTGTTCGGACGGCCGGGCGTCAAACGGGTCTGACGCCCGGCCGGTCTCAACGCCCCCGAGTCACCTGTCGCCGCGTCGCGTCTTTCGGGCCGCCCTCCCCGGCCGCATCATTCCTTGGGAAAATCATCACGATGCCCGCATCCACCGCCTCGTTCCGCCTGCTCGCCGCCGCGGTCCTCGCGGGCCTGCTGCTGCCCTGGTGCCTGAGCGGCTTCCAGGTCTTTCAGGCAACCCAGATCCTGATCTACGCGGTCGCGATCCTGGGGCTCAATCTGCTCACCGGCTATAGCGGTCAGATCTCCCTCGGCCATGGCGCCTTCTATGCCATCGGCGCCTATGGCACGGCGATCCTGATGGTTCATGGTGGCTGGTCCTGGTGGTCGGCCGTGCCCGCCGCCGCCGCCCTGGCCTTCCTGGCGGGTCTGGCCCTGGGCCTGCCGGCCCTGCGCCTGGAGGGTCACTATCTGGCGCTCGCCACCTTCGCCCTTGCCATAGCCATCCCCCAATTGCTGAAGCATGACGCGCTGGCAGACTGGACCGGCGGCGTGGCCGGCCTCTATGTCACCCGTCCCGAGGTGCCGGGCTGGCTGCCGCTGGATGCCGACCGCTGGATCTATCACATCGCCCTCGCGGTCGCCGTGATCGCGTTCGTGACCACACACAACCTGCTCTCCGGCCGGATCGGCCGGGCGCTGACCGCCATCCGCGACAACCCGCTGGCCGCCGAGGCCATGGGGATCGATCTGCATGTCTACAAATGCCTCACCTTCGGGATCAGCGCCCTGTTGACCGGGCTTGCCGGCGGTGTCAGCGCGCTTGCCATCGAATTCGTGGCGCCAGAGAGCTTCCCGATCTACCTGTCGGTCTTCCTGCTGGTCGGGCTGGTCGTCGGCGGCGTCGGAACGGTGCCCGGCGCGGTATTGGGCGCCGCCTTCATCGTTCTCGCCCCCAATCTGGCAACCCAGGTGTCGACCGCGGCGACCGGGGTGGTCTTCGGCGTCTTCGTGGTGGTGTTCATGTACGCGCTGCCCGCCGGCTCCTGGGGGCTGATCACCCGGGGCTGGCACCATCTCGGACGATGGGCAGGGCGTGGCGACGCCAATCCTCCCACCCCGTCGCCAGTGCCGGCCGGAAAGCCGGCGCGGCGGCGGCGATCAGGGCCTCGGCGCGGCGATCATGGGTGAGCCCGCGCAGATCCGCGATGCCGTGATCCGTCACCACCACGTCGATGTCGAAACGCCCGAGCGAGACCGGCCCCTGCCCGGCCCCCGGCGGCACGATCCGGCTGATGCCGCCGCCGGCCGCCGTCGCCGGCAGCACGACCACGCGCAATCCGCCACCGGCCCCGGCACCCTGGGCGAAATCCACCGCCCCGCCCGGCCCCGAGATGAAGCCGCCCACACGCATCTCGGCATATCCCTGCCCGAACAGATCGACCTCGTTGACGGCGTTGACGGTCACCAGCCCCTCGATCCCGGCCAGCACGGCCGGCGCATGGGTGTATGACACCGGCCGGAACCGGATGGCGGGATCGCCCGTCAGGTCATAGAGCCGGCGCGTGCCGATCGCCACGCCGGCGGTGACCGACACGCCCGGCCGCAGGGCGCCCGCCTCCAGCAGATCGACCACCGCGTCGCCGATCAGCCCCGAATGGATGGCGAGCCCGCGATGGCCGCGAAGCCCGGCGAGCGCCCCTTCGGGCGTGCGGCCAAGGCCGACCTGAAGGGTGGCGCCGTCGGGCACCAGACCGGCCAGCCGGCGGGCGATCGCGCGGGTGGCGTCGTCGCCGCCGGGGCTGGCGACGGGAAGCTCCTGATCGTCCTCGATCGCCAGCGTGAGGTCTGAAAGCGGAATGCCGGCGGTGCCATGGCTGCGCGGCAGGCGGGGGTTGATCACCCCGATCCGGATGGGAATCCGTGCCCAGAGATCCGGCAGAAAATCGCAGACCGGCCCGAAACTGCAGATGCCGTGATCATCGGGCGGCGCGACCATGAAACAGGCGGCATCGATCGTCAGCCGCCGCAGATGATCCGACACGGCGCCATAGCAGAGCGGCAGAAACCTGGCCGCCGGACCTGCCGCCTCAAGGTCCGGCGTGGTGAAGAAGCCGTGCAGCCGCCGCCCGCCGCCGAGCAGGCGGGCGGCGGGGTTGAGGCCGGGGACGAAGATGCCGGTGAAGGTGGTGCCGGCAAGCCGGTCGCCGGCCGAGGCGATCGCCGCCTCCACCGCCGATGACCAGGCCGAACATCCCTGCACCCAGACCAGCCCGCCCCGTGGCAGATGGTCGGGCAACCCACCGGGGGCAAGCATTCGTGGCATGTCTGAGGTTCCGGACTTAGAAGGCGACGCCGCCGGCGCCCTTGGTCCGCAGCATCGCCCGGGCCTCGTCTGGGGTCGCCACCTCCAGCGACAGTTCGTCGAGGATGCGACGGATCTTCGCCACCTGCTCGGCATTCGATGTGGCGAGCCGGCCCTTCGAGATATAGAGGCTGTCCTCCAGCCCGACCCGGACATTCGCGCCCAGGATCGCGCCCATGGTGACGAACGGCATCTGGTGGCGGCCGGCGGCCAGCACCGACAGGCGGTAATCGGCCCCGAACAGGCGATCGGCGGTGGATTTCATGTGCATCAGATTGGCATGATCGGCGCCGATGCCGCCCAGAATGCCGAAGATCGCCTGAACGAAGAAGGGCGGCTTCACCAGGCCCCGATCGACGAAATGGGCCAGATTGTAGAGATGGCCGACGTCATAGCACTCATATTCGAACCGGGTGCCGAGCGCGCCCAGATCGCGCAGGCCGCGTTCGATCTGGGCGAAGGTGTTCGACAGGATGAAGTCGCGGGTCATCTCCAGATAGGGCCGCTCCCAGTCGTGGCGGAAGGCCGGGACACGCGCGGCGGCGCCTGAAATATCGAAATTCAGCGACCCCATGTTGAGCGAGGCGATTTCCGGTGCCGCCCATTTCGCCGGCGCCAGCCGCTCGTCCAGGCTCATGCCCAGCCCGCCACCGGTGGTGATGTTGATGATGGCATCGCAGCGGTCGCGGATGGCGGGCAGGAAGGCCGCGAACAGCGCCGGATCCTGTGACGGCCGGCCGTCGGCGGGGTTGCGGGCATGCAGGTGCAGAACCGCCGCCCCGGCCTCGGCGGCCGCCACCGCCTGATCGGCGATCTCGTGCGCCGTCACCGGCAGGTGGGGCGACATGCTGGGGGTGTGGATCGAGCCGGTGACCGCGCAGCTGATGATGATCTTGTCCATGAATGCCATCCTCACTTGGAACCGAGGCCCGAACGCTCGTCGGCGGCGCGCCGGATGATGGCCTCGTGGCGGGCCAGCACCCGTTCGGCCTGACGCAGATGCGGAATGTCGAGCATGCGGCCGTCGAGCCCGACGGTGCCCAGACCGGGAGACACGGCGAAGGCCTCGACAATACGACGGGCATGGTCGACGGCGTCATCCGTGGGCGCGAACCCGGCATTGATCACCGGCACCTGGGATGGATGGATGGCGATGCGGCCGTCGAAGCCTTCCGCCGCCGCCGCACGGCAGCTCGCGAGCAGACCGTCCGGGTCGCGGAAATCGGTATAGAGGGTCTCGATCGCCATCACCCCCGCCGCCCTGGCGGCCAGAAGCGTGGCACTGCGCGCCATGCGATAGGTGAAGGCCCAGCCGCCGGCGGGGTCGAGATTGGTCGAGGCGCCAAGCGCGGTGCTCAGATCCTCGGCCCCCCAGGTCAGACCGGCGAGCCGGGGAAGCGGCTGGCGGGCATAGTCGCCAAGGGCAAAGGGCGCCGCCGGCGTCTCGGTCGCGACCGGCAGGATCGGTGTCGACCCGGCCGGCAGGCCCGCGGCCGCCTCGAAGGCATCCAGCCAGTGCGAGAGCCGGACGACGTCTGCCGGGCCATTGACCTTGGGGACGACCACCCCGTCCGGCGCGCCGGCCATGACCGCGGTCAGATCGGCGAGGGCGGCGTCATCGAGGGGGTTGATCCGGACCCAGAGCTGCCGGTGGCGCCCGGCGCGCGGCCGCGCCGTCAGGAAATCCCGCAGCAGATCCCGGGCGACCGCCTTGCGGCCGGGCGCCACGGCGTCTTCCAGATCCAGGATCAAGGCGTCGGCAGCGCTGTCGTCGGATCTGGCGAGCTTGCGTTCACTATCGGCGGGCACGAACAACCACGAGCGGAGCGTCATGATGCCGCCCGCACGTTTCCTTTGTCCGCCTCAGGTCGTTTGAGCTGAAGCCCCGATCGCTTGCAGCTCGCCACCAGATCTCCGTGCTGGTTATAGGCGCGATGCAGGAAGGTCACGATACCGGCATCCGGTCGCGAACGGCTGTCGCGGAGCCCGATGATCTCCGTCTCGACCCGAAGCGTATCTCCGTGGAACACGGGCTTGGGAAAGCGCACCTCATCCCAGCCAAGATTGGCAATGGCGGTGCCAAGCGTCGTGTCCCCCACTGAAATACCCACCATGAGGCCAAGGGTAAATGCCGAGTTCACCAGCCGCGCGCCAAACTCGGTCTGGGTTCTGCAATAGTCTTCATCCAGATGAAGACGGGCGGGATTGTGTGTGAGCGCCGAGAAGAACACGTGATCCGCTTCTGTCACGGTTCGTCTTATATCGTGACGGAACGTCGCGCCCAGTTTCATCTCGTCGTAATACAATCCTGGCATTGGCCCTCTTTCCTCTATCTGGCGTCAGCTTTATGTATGTCAGCATATAATATGCTAGCATTCTAAAACTTCAAGGGTCCGAAGGCTCCATGACGCGGGAGGCAGGCGCCGGTGGCGTCGCCGTCATCCCCTGGCTGGTCGCCCGGTATCTGCACCCGGCGGCGGCATCACCGCCCGGCATCATCCTCTGGCGGGACCGGGCGGGGGCTGGTGCGGCGGTTGCCCTGGTCGGTCATGGTGGGGAAATCGCCCTGATTTTCCACCGCCTCCAGCGGTTCGACCGGATCGTTGCGGATGCGGTCGGTCTCCGATCCGGGCCGGATGGTGGCGAGCGACTGGTTTTCCTCGATCGCGACCAGCTCGGCGGCCCGGCCGCGATAGTCTTCTTCCCGGCCGGGGATGGCGCCCTCGTCGCGCCACAATTGCTGCATGTGGTCGCGGATGCGGCGCGCGCGTTCGGCATCGGTGAAGCCGCCGCGGGGATGGGAGGGGCTTGGCATGGTGGCACTCCATGTGGCTTTAAGGCGCTGGCGCCGGTGTGCGGTCAATCGCCAGGCCGCGCCACGGGTTCCATAACCGGCAGCGCCACGGGTTCCATAACCGGCAGCGCCACGGGTTCCATAACCGGCAGCGCCACGGGTTCCACAGCCGGCAGCGCCTGGGCCAGAACCGCCACCACCCGGTCGATATCCGACGCGGTCACGATCAGCGGCAGCGACAGCGACAGCCGCCCGGCGCGGTCGGCGGTGAGGTTCAGCCCCAGCGCATAGCAGCGCCGTTCCACCGCCAGCGGATCCTGATCGGCCCGCAGCCACAGCGCCGCCAGCAGCCCCGCCACCCGCGCACCGCGCAAAGCGCCCCCCGCCGCCGCCAGCCGGTCGAGCCCGGCCGCCAGCCGCGCGCCCAGTTCCGCCGCTCGCGCCACCAGATCGCCATCGGCCAGCACGTCGAGCGTGGCCAGACCGGCCGTGGCCAGCATCGGGTTCTTCTCATGCGTCACATGGCCGATCGCCAGATGGCCGGCGCGGTCCAGATCCTCGCGCGCGATCACCGCCGCCAGCGGCATCACCGCCCCGCCCAGCGCCTTGCCAAGCACGGTGATATCGGGCGTCACATCGAAATGCTGCGACGCGAACCAGCGGCCGGTCTTGCCAAGACCTGTCGGGATTTCATCGAAGATCAGCAGGCTGCCATGGTCGCGCGCCAGCCGCGCCACCGCCGGCCAGAACCAGGGCGGCGGCAGGCCGGGCGCCGAATGCACCGGTTCGGCCAGCAGCGCCGCCGGCGGCGGGGCGCTGGCGAAGGCCGCGACCAGTGCCTGATACGACACCCGCGCCGCCGCATCGGCATCGCTCAGCCCGTCGGCGGGCCAATAGGCCGGCACATGGCGGCAGCCGGACAGGCGCGGCATCGGCGCCGCCTCGGCGAACCGGCCGCCGACCGACAGCGCCCCCAGCCCCGCGCCATGCCAGGCACCGGCAAAGGCGATGCTGCCCTGGCGGCCGGTGGCGACATAGGCAAGCTTCAGCGCGATTTCGATCGCGTCGCTGCCGCTGGGCGCGAACAGCACCCGCGCCGGCCCGTATGGCCACAGGCCCGCCAGCCGTTCGGCCAGCGCCACCGCCGGCGCATTGGTGAAGCGGCGCGGCGCGAAGGGCAGCGTGGCAAGCTGGCGGGTCAGCGCATCGACCAGCCGGGGATGGCGATAGCCGATATGGTGGCAGCCATTGCCATGGCCATCCAGCACCCGGTGGCCATCGCCATCGGTCAGCCACGGCCCCTCGGCCGCCACCACGGCGCGCGCCACCGGCGTCGAGCCGCGCTGATGCAGGAAGGCCGCCGCATCGCGCGCGACCAGCATGGCCGGCTCCGGCCCGGTCATGCCGCACCCATGGCGGCGGCGGGGTTCGTGCCGGCAGCCCTGGCGGGCAGGCGGCCGCGCTCCACCAGCCGGATCGCGGCCATGACGGTGAAAACGATGATCAGAATGGCGACACTCATCGCACAGGCGGCTCCGTAATAGGTGCCCTCGGCGGCATTGAGGATGGCGACCGCCGCCAGATCGATGTCCGGCCCTTGCAGGAAGACCACGGCCGAGACGGTCGACAACCCGTCGACGAAGACATAGAGCGCCCCCAGGATCGCCGCATGGCGCATCACCGGCAGCACGACATGGCGGATGCGCTGCACCGGGCTGGCGCCGAGGGCGGCCGCCGCCTCGTCGATCGACCGGTCGATGCGCCTGAGCAGGGCGCGGCCCGCCAGCACGCCCACGAACATGTTGCCGAACAGGATGTTGAGCACCAGCACCGCATGGGTGCCGTTCAACGACAGCGCCCTGATCCCGAACGGCGCGTTGAAGGCGGTGAGATAGCCGATGCCGAACACCACCCCCGGCAGGATCGCCGGCAGCAGGATGATCAGCGCCATGCATTCGGTGAGGGTGGAGCGGTGGCGTTCGGCCAGATAGGCCGCGATCACCGCCAGCAGGCCGCCCAGCGGCGCCGCGATGCCGGCGACCACAAGGCTGGTCCAGACCGGCGTGACCCCAACCACCGACGACACGAAACCGGGCACCGCCTCCACTGCCGTGAAATGATGCGGTGTCAGCCCCCAGTCGCGCCCCCAGACCTTCACGAAGGCGCCGGCGATGATGGTGGCATAGATCACGCCGGTGGCGGCGATGACCGACCAGACCAGCAGGCTGAACCCGCGCCGCAAGGCCGGCGGCGGCGCCATCGCGGCCTGCCGGTTGCCGCCGCCATCGCCGCCGCCGAAGCCTGATGTGAAGCGCCGCCGGCCGCCGATCCGGTTCAGGGCAAGCGCGATCGCCAGCGCCGGCACGATCAGCCAGACCGCGATCGCCGCGGCGAAGGCGGTGTTGTGGAAGCCGATCATCTCGTCATACAACACGCCCGCCAGCACCGGCAGATCGCGGCCGATCACCATCGGGTTGCCGAAATCGGTCATCGACAGGATGAAGACCAGGGTCGCCGCCCGCACGATGCCGGGCTGCGCCATCGGCAGGGTGACATGGCGGAAGCGCTGCCAGGGCGACGCCCCGGCGCTGGCCGCCGCCTCGTCCAGCCGCCCGTCGGGGCGGGTGAACAGGTTGTCGAACACGATGAACGCCGCCGGCAGGAAGCTGAGCACCTGGGCGACCAGCACCCCGCCCAGGCCATAGAGATTGTCATGCGCGGCATCGGTCCAGCCGAGCGTGCGGTCGAGCAGGTCGTGGGTGACCACGCCATTGCGGCCGAACAGCAGCACCGCCGCCGTCGCCACCACCACCGGCGGCGACACCAGCGGCACCAGCAGGCCGAACCGGGCGAGGCCGGCGCCGACCACCAGCCCGCGGCTGATGCCGAAGGCCGCCAGAAAGGCGAGCATGGTGGTGATGACGGTCGTGGTGGTGGCCAGCAGCAACGCGTTCAGCCCGGCGGCCCGCAGCCGGTGTTCGCGGGCGACCCGGCTGTAATGATCGATGCCGATGGTGGTGGTCTGGCCGCTGCGCAGGGCCTCACGCATGGCGGGCGCCAGGGCCTCGCCCGCCAGATGCACCAGCACCGCGCGCTTGTGCAGCATGGCCACCGCCAGTGGCAGGTCGCCGGTCACCCGCGCCCGCAGGTCCGGGGCGAGCCCGGCCAGCGCCTGCTCCGCCGCCGGGATCTGGCGGTCGAAGGCGGCCGTCCGGTCCCAGGGCACCTCCAGCCCGTTCAACGTGAAGGCGGCGGCGATCGCCTCCATCCGCGGGCGCGGCGCGGCCTCTGCCGCCCAGCGCGCCCGCAGGGTGGTGCCGCGGTCGTCGGGCAATGCCGCCAGCGCCGCACGGGTCATGTCGGCCAGCCGGGCCGTCGACAGCGGCACCGGCACCTGAACGCTGCGGATCAGCATGCTGCCGATCGGCCAGGCGATGAACAGCACCACCAGGGCCAGCATTACAACCAGAAGGATGCGATCGGACGCTGATTTATGCATCGGCGAGCATCCGGCCGGTGATGCCGCCGGCCGCGACCGGATGGGGCAGCGCCTCCGGCGGCGGTGGCGACGCGTCGTCGGCGGGCAGCACGCGGGCGAAGGCCGGGTCGATGCCGATCCGGAACCGGCTGCCACGCGCGGCCATGGTGCCGCCCGCTATAGACCACGCGCGGGTCGCGATATCGGCGGTGACCGTGCCGCCGGCGTCGATCCGCAGGGTCAGCCGCACCACCGGCCCCAGAAAGGCACTGGCCTCGACCGTGCCGGCAAGGCCCTCGCCCGGCACCGCGTGGTCCATCGGCGTCAGTGTGGTGTGTTCCGGCCGCCAGACCAGCAGACCGGCGCCGCCACGGGCCGCCGTCATATCGTCCACCGCGACGGTCATGCGCCCGACGCGGACGGCCGCGCCGGCGGCATCGATCGTGCAGGGCAGCAGATTGGCGGTGCCGACGAAGCCGGCGACGAAGCTGTGGGCCGGGCGCAGATAGACCGCCTGGGGCGTGCCCGATTGCAGGATACGGCCGTGGCGCATCACCACCACGGTGTCGGAAATCGCCAGCGCCTCTTCCTGATCATGGGTGACATAGACCGTGGTGATGCCCAGGCTGTCGACGATGCGGCGGATTTCGGCGCGCAGATGCACCCGGATGCCGGCATCCAGCGCCGAGAGCGGTTCATCCAGCAACAGCACCGGCGGTTCCGGCGCCAGCGCCCGTGCCAGCGCCACCCGCTGCTGCTGGCCGCCCGACAATTCATGCGGAAACCGGTCTTCCAGCCCGGTCAGCCGGACCATGGCCGCCAGATCGGCGACCCGCCGGTCGATGGCGCGGCGGCTGTCGCCGCGCAGCATCAGCGCGAAGCCGATGTTCTGGGCCACGGTCTTGGTGGGGAACAGGGCATAGCTCTGGAACACGAAACCCAGCCCGCGACGATGCGGCGGCAGACCGGCGATGTCGCGGCCATCCAGCAGCACCTGGCCCCGATCGGCGGCGACGAAACCGGCGGCGATGCGCAGCAGCGTGGTCTTGCCGCAGCCGCTGGGGCCGATCAGGGAACAGAAGCCGCCCGATGGCACGGTAAGGTCCACACCGTCCAGCGCCATGGTGGCGCCGAAGCGGCGGGTGATGCCACGAAGATCGAGCACGGCCATCAGGGGGCTCCGTCCGGTTCGGGTGATGCGGAAGACCGGTGATGCAGAAGGCCCGATCAGTTCTCGTAGCGCTTGGCCCAGGCCTGCTTGAACCCGTCCTGGTCGATCGGCCGGCGGGTCTTCCACAGATGCACCTGATCCAGCGGCACATTGCCGAAGCCGGGTGCGGCGCCGATGCCGACATGGGGGGCGAGCGCGGTCATGCCGCCCCGACCGAACAGCCAGTCCATGAACACCTGGCCGTCCTGCGGGTTGGGGCCGCCCGCGACCAGACCGGCGCCTTCGATGATGTTCGGCGACATCCGGCCGATCACCAGTTTCACATCCGGGTTGGCCTGCACCTGCTGAAGAATGGCGGTGTCATAGCTGAGGCCGATGGCGTTCTCACCCGCGCTGACCTGCCGTGCGGCGGCGCTGCCGCTGGAATTGTACTGGACGACGTTCTGATGCAGGTTGTCGATGAAGTTCCAGCCGAACATGTCGTCCATGGCGGTGAAGATGGTGAAGCCGGTGCCGGATTTGGTCGGCGCGGCCACGGTCACCTGATCCTTATAGTCGGGGCGAATCAGATCGACCCAGTCGGTCGGCTCGGGCAGGCCCTTTTCCGTCAGCACGCGGGTGTTGACCGCCATCGCCATGATCGTGGCGTTGTGGCCGTACCAGAAGCCGTCGGTGTCCTTGAAGGCATCGTCGATGATCATGCCGCGCGGGGTATAGGGGGCCAGCACGCCGTCCTGCTTCAGCTTCGCCAGGGCGAAATCATTGACCATCCAGATCACGTCGGCCTGCGGATTGCCCTTTTCGGCGATCGCCTTCTCGGTGATCGGGCCGGTCGACATGTTGACCGCCTTGACCGTGATGTCCGGATGGGCCGCCTGGAACGCCGCCATCACATCCTTCTCGATTTCCGGGTTCGAGGCGGTATAGAGCACCAGTTCCCCCGCCGCCGCCGGCCCGGTGGTGGCGGTGGCAAGCGCCAGAACGGCGGTCGCGGTGGCAAGAAGGGCCCTGATCGTCATGCGCTGCATCACTGTTCTCCCCGAGACGGTGGCCGGCCCGCTGGATCTGCATTGCGGCCGCTGACGCCTTGATACCCCGCGATCGATGATGGCTTGTTGACAGAGTGGGCGGAATTCGTGCCCATTTTCCCCAGATCCAAGGGCCCATTCCGGGCCGGCGCGGAAAGGGCGATGGTATGACGCGGCATTCCGGCGGTCCGGTGCTCGATTTCCTCGACATCGACCGCGACAGCCCGATACCGCTGTATCACCAGATCTATACCGAACTGCGCCGGGGCATCCTGTCGGGGCGGCTGGCCGCGGGCACCCGCCTGCCATCCACCCGCTCGATCGCGGCCGAGCTTGGCGTGTCGCGCCGCCCGTTGCGCGAAGCCTTCGACCATCTGACCGCCGAGGGCCTGCTGGACGCCCGCCAGGGCGCCGGAACCGTGGTGCGGGCGCGCGCCGATGGCCGGCTGCCGGCGGCAGCGGCGGCGACGACGCCGGCAGGCCCCGACGATCACGCGATGATCGCCCGCCTGCCGGCACGCGGCCGGGCGCTGACTGAGACCACAGGTTTCGACACCCGGTCGACCGGTGCCTTTTCCCCCACCCTGCCCGCGGCCGACCAGTTCCCGCGCGCGGTGTTCGCCCGGCTGGCGGCACGGCACTGGCGGATGGCCGCGCCGCATGACTTCCGCAAGGCGCCACCCGCCGGCCATGCCGGCCTGCGGGCGGCGCTGGCGGAATATCTGCGCACCGCCCGCGGCCTGGTCTGCACCGCCGATCAGGTGCTGATCACCGCCGGCGGCACCCATGCCATCGGCCTGCTGGCGCGGCTGCTGGCGGCCCCCGGCAGCCGCGCCTGGACCGAGAATCCCGGCTGGCCCACCGGACGCCAGACGCTCGCGGCCCATCAGGTGCAGCCGGTGCCCTTGCCGGTCGATGGCGAGGGGCTGGTGGTCGAGGCCGGCCGCCGCACGGCGCCGGATGCCGCTTTGGCGCTGGTCACGCCGTCGCGGCACTATCCGCTGGGCATGGCGATGTCGCTGGGCCGCCGGCTGGAACTGCTGGACTGGGCCCATGATCAGCGGTCGTGGATCGTGGAAGACGATTACGACAGCGAATTCCAGTACACCACCCGGGTGCTGCCGCCCCTGCAGAGCCTGGATCGCCACGGATCGGTGATCTATATGGGCTCGCTCAGCAAGGTGCTGACCCAGGCGCTGCGCATCGGCTATCTGGTGGTGCCGCAGGCGCTGGCCGGGCCACTGGGACGGGCGCTGGCCCACGAGAAGGTTGTGCCGACGGCCACCCAGGCGATGCTGGCCCGGCTGATCGAGACCGGCGAATTCGCCCGCCATGTCCGGCGGATGCGCCATCTGTACCGGCGCCGGCAACAGGCGCTGGTCGACGGTCTGGCCCGCCGCTTCGGCGACCGCCTGCCGATCGCCACCACCGATTCGGGCTTTCATCTGCTGGCAACCCTGCCCGACGACCCGGCCGGCTGGCCCGGCGGCGTGGCCCTGGACGAGGACGAGACCAGCCGGCGGCTGGCGGAACTGGACATCGCCGCCCCCACCCTTGGCAGCTATCTGCACCCCGGCGCCGACCGGCGTGCCTGCCGGCGCGTGCTGGTTCTGGGCTTCGCCACCCTGACCGACGACGAACTGGCGCGCGGGCTGGACGGGCTGGCCGCGGTCATCGGTGGCGCGGGCTGAAAGCCCGGCGCCACGGAACCCAACCGATGCTGCCGCGTTGACCAACAGTGCCCGGCACCTGTTGAGGAGACCGTTTCGCATGGCCAGACCCAAGCTGTCGACCGACCGGCCAACCGAGGTGACGGCCGATGAAGCCCCACTGATCGGCAGCGCCGAAGGTCGCGACCCGGATGCCCGCGACACCCGCGCGCCCGATGGCGGGCGGTTCGCCGGTGTCGCGCGCGATGACGCGCCGACCGCGCCCGACGACACCGATCACGACCCGGTCACCGGGGAAACCGACGGGCTGGACGCGACGGAGGAGAGCATCCGCCACAACGCCGAGGACGTGTTCGACGAGATCACCGACACCGGCGACCCCGACGATCCCGGATCGGACCTTGCGGATATCGAGGACGAGGACGAGCACGAGGACCGCTTTCCCGAAGGCTGGCCACCCGACCGGCGCGACACCGATTGATCCGCACACCCTGCCGCCCTGAGCCGCCGCCACAGGAGCCCCCCCAATGGATGCCCCGACAGATATCCGCCTGGACAGGATGCACGCCCCCCACAGGATCGCCGTCTCTCTGACCGTGAACGGCCAGGACTGGACCCTGAGCCTGGACCCGCGCACCAGCCTGCTGGATGCGCTGCGCGATCATCTGGGGCTGACCGGCGCCAAGAAGGGCTGCGACCACGGCCAATGCGGCGCCTGCACCCTGCTGGTCGACGGCCGGCGGGTGCTGGGCTGCCTGACCCTGGCCGCCCGGATGGGCGGCCGGTCGGTGACCAGTATCGAGGGCTTGGCCGGCGCCGGGGCAGACGGCGACGCGCCGCTGCACCCGATGCAGCAGGCCTTCATCGACCACGACGCCTTCCAGTGCGGCTATTGCACGCCGGGGCAGATCCTGTCAGCGATCGCCTGTGTCGAGGAAGGCCATGCCGATCGCGGCGACGACGCCATCCGCGACTATATGAGCGGCAATCTGTGCCGCTGTGCCGCCTATCCCAACATTCTGGCGGCGGTGCGCGACGGCGGTGCGCGGATGCGCGCGGCCGGCGCCGGACGCGACATCGCCGCCGACGACGCCGTGGATGGCGCCGCCCCGCAGCCGGTGGAGATGGATGATGCAGCCGTTCCAGCTTGAACCCGCGACGACCGGCCGCGACCCGGATGCAGGGCCGCCCATGACGCCGACCGGGGCCGACCAAGGCCAGTTCATCGCCGGCGGCACCAATCTGGTCGATCTGATGCATCTGGGCGTGGCGACACCCGCCCGGCTGCTGGATCTGGACGCGGCGGAGGATGCGGCCGACGATCCCGCGCAGGCCCGGCGCGGCATCACCCGGCCCCGGCCCGACATGCTGCGGCTGGGGGCGCTGACCCGCATGGCCGATGCCGCCGCCGATCCGCTGCTGCGCCGGCACCTGCCGATGCTGGCCCAGACCCTGGAACTGGCCGCCAGCCCGCAGATCCGCAACATGGCGAGCCTGGGCGGCAATATCCTGCAACGCACCCGCTGCATGTATTTCCGCGACACCTCGTGGCCGTGCAACAAGCGCGCGCCCGGCAGCGGCTGTGCGGCGATCGACGGCTGCAGCCGGCAAGCGGCGATCCTGGGCACCAGCCGCCATTGTATCGCCAGCTATCCCGGCGATTTCGCGCAAGGGCTGGTGGCGATGGATGCGGTGCTCGACATCCTGGGGGCAGACGGCCGCAGGCGACCATTGCCGATCGCCGATCTGCACCTGTTGCCGGGCGACCGGCCGGACGTCGAGACCACGCTGGCGCCCGGCGAGATGATCACCGCGATCGAGGTACCGGCGCCGGCCTGGGCGGCACGGTCGGTGTTCGTGAAACTGCGCGACCGGGCATCCTTTGCCTTCGCGCTGGTGTCGGTGGCCTGTGCGCTGGACCTGGACGCCACCGGCCATGTCCGCGAGGCGCGGCTGGCCCTGGGCGGGGTCGCGACCGTGCCCTGGCGGCTGCCGGCGTCGGAGGCGCTGCTGAAGGGCGAGGTGCTGACCGAAGACGCCGCCAATGCCGCGGCAGTCGACGCGTTCACCGGCGCGGCGCTGCGCCCCGACAACGCCTTCAAACGCGATCTGGGCATCGCCGCCATCACCCGCGCCCTGCTGGCGGCCCGCGATCTGCCGCCTGCCATCACGCCGCCCGCCACCAGCGATGAGGCACAGCCATGAGCCCGCGCGACCCCACCGACACCCCCGATCCGGCAGCCGGCGGCCAGCCCCGCCCGCCAGCACCGCGATCGATCGGCACCCCGGCGCCGCGCGTCGATGGACGCGCCAAGGTGACCGGCGGCGCCGTCTATCCCGCCGACACGCCGATTGCCGGGCTGGCCCATGCGATGCTGGTGACCGCCGGCATCGCCCGTGGCCGGCTGCTGCGGCTGGACACCACCGCCGCGACGGCGCTTGACGGCGTGATCGGCGTGCTGACCCATGACGACGTGGCCGGCCGGATGGAAACGCCCCGCTTCGGGGTCGCCGCATCGTCGATGGCGCCGCTGCACGACCGGATGATCCGGCATGACGGCCAGATCATCGCGGTGGTGGTGGCCGAAACGCCCGAGATCGCCGTGGAGGCGGCGGCCTTGCTGCGGCCCGACTATGAGACCGAGGAACCCGCAACCGGTTTCGACAGCCCCGGCGCCGAAACCGTGGCGGCCAAAGATGCCGCCGGCCGCCGCGATCCGGCGATGGGCGATGTCGAGGCCGCTTTCGCCACGGCGGCGCGGGTGCTGGAGGCCGATTACGAAACCCCGACCCAGCACCACAATGCGATCGAGCTGTTCTCGACCACCGCGGTCTGGGATGGCGATCATCTGACGGTCCATGACCCGTCGCAGAACGTGAACGGCTGGCGCCACGAGCTGGCCCGGCAATTGCGCATCGACCCGGGCCGCGTGCGGGTGGTGTCCACCTTCGTGGGCGGCGCCTTCGGCGGCAAGGGGCCGATGACCGGCCGCACGGCGCTGATCGCCTTTGCCGCCCGTCATGTCGGCCGGCCGCTGCGCTGCGTGGCGACCCGCGCGCAGGGCTTCACCACCACCACCTATCGCGCGGAAACCCGCCAGACGATCCGCATGGCGGTGGATGGCGAGGCGCGGATCACCGGCTTCGTCCATAACGGCGCCGAGGTCACCTCACGCGCCGATCCGTATCTGGTCGGCGGCAATTCGGTGACCGGCCGCCTGTATGGTTATGGCAGTGTCGCCACCCGGCTGGATCTGGTGCGGGCCGACCGGGCAACGCCGGGCTATATGCGATCGCCGCCCGAGACGCCCTATCTGTTCGCGCTGGAAAGCGCCATGGACGAGATGGCCGAGGCGCTGTCGATGGACCCGATCGATTTCCGGCGCCGCAACGACACCCTGATCGATCCGCTGACCAACCGGGCCTATAGCAGCCGCATGCTGATGCCCTGCTATGACGCCGCCGCCCTGGCCTTCGGCTGGGCCGATCGCGATCCGCGCCCCGGATCGATGCAGGATGGCGACTGGCTGGTGGGCATGGGCTGCGCCAGTGCCGTGTATCCGGCCAACATCGCCGCCGCCACCGCGCGGGTGCGGCTGCTGGCATCGGGCGCGGTGCTGGTGGATACCGCCAGCCACGAGATCGGCACCGGTCTGCGCACGGTGGCCAGCCAGATGGCCGCGGAATGCCTGGGCGCGCCGCTGGATGCCGTGACCATCCAGGTCGGCGACAGCGACCTGCCGCCGGCCCCCGTCTCAGGCGGATCCAATTCCACCGCCAGCGTGTGTTCGGCGATCGCGCGCGCCTGCGACGCGGTGCGCGCCGATCTGTTCGCCCGGCTGACCGCCCCCGGCGCCGGCCCCTTCGCCGGCATGGATGCGGCCACCCTGGACCTGACGGACGGCCGCGTCACCGCCGATGGCCCGTCGATGAGCCTGCACGACGCCATGGCCGCGGCCGGCATCGCCGCCATCGACCATCTGGGCGAATTCGTGCCCGACGGCATGACGCCCGACGCCGTCGACAAACTGCGCCAGGGCGGCACGCCGATGCGCGGCGGCGGTTCGGGCGACATGGCCCGCTATGCCATGGGTGCCGTGTTCGCGGAAATCCGCATCCACCGCCGCACCCTGGATATCCGGGTGCCGCGGATGGTGGGCGCCTTTGCCGCCGGGCGGATCATGAACCCGCTGACCGCCCGCAGCCAGTTGCAGGGCGGGATGATCTGGGGCCTGTCGGCGGCGCTGATGGAGGAGACGGTTCTGGACCGGCGGGCCGCCCGGATCGTGAACCGCGATCTGGAAAATTATCTGATGCCGGTCAATGCCGATATCGGCGCGGTCGACGTCATCCTGATGCCCGAACACGACACCGCCGGCAACCCGTCGGGCATCAAAGGCCTGGGCGAGCTTGGCAATGTCGGCATGACCGCCGCGATCGCCAATGCCGTTCATCATGCGACCGGGCGACGCCAGCGACGGCTGCCGATCCGGCCGGACCGGCTGTTCGTCGCCACCGCGCCCGACCGCCCGGACGCCACCTGATACACCGACAGACCGAGGATATCCCATCATGAAAGCCGTTGTGTTCCACGATATCGGCGACATCCGGCTGGACGAGGTCGCCGAGCCGTCCTTGCGCGGCCCGACCGACGCGATCGTGCGCATCACCACCAGCGCGATCTGCGGCACCGATCTGCATATGGTGCGCGGCACCATGCCGGGGATGAAGCCCGGCACGATCCTGGGCCATGAGGGGATCGGCATCGTCGAGGAACTGGGCGCCGACGTCCGCAACCTGAAAGTCGGCGACCGGGTGGTCATCCCGTCGACCATCGGCTGCGGCTGGTGCGCCTATTGCCGCTCGGGCTATCTGGCGCAATGCGACACGGCCAACCCCAACGGGCCGCAGGCCGGCACCGCCTTCTTCGGCGGACCGGAACAGACCGGACCGTTCGACGGCTTGCAGGCGGAATATGCCCGCGTGCCCCATGCCAATGTCGGGCTGATGCGGCTGCCCGACGGGATCAGCGACGATCAGGCGATCATGCTGTCCGACATCTTCCCCACCGGCTATTTCGGTGCCGACATCGCCGAGATCACCGAGGGCGACACCGTGGCGGTGTTCGGCTGCGGGCCGGTGGGCCAGTTCGCGATCATCTCGGCCCGTCTGCTTGGGGCCGAACGGGTGATCGCGGTCGACCGCCTGCCCGACCGGCTGGAGGCGGCGCGCGCCCAGGGCGCCGAGATCGTGAATTTCGAAGAGGAAGACCCGGTCGAGGCGATCCGCGCCCTGACCGGCGGCATCGGCGCCGACCGGGTGATCGACGCGGTGGGCGTGGATGCCGCCGCACCCGGCAGTCCGCCCGGCGCCGACAGCGCCCAGGTGCTGGACTGGGCGATCCCGGCCATGGCCAAGGCCGGGACGCTGGCGATCATTGGCGTCTATCCACAGCAGATCCGCAGCTTCCCCATCGGCCAGGCGATGAACCGCAACGTCACCATCAACATGGGCAACTGCAACCACCGCCGCTATCTGCCGCGGCTGATCGACCTGGTGCAGAGCGGCGCGGTCGACCCGGCGAAGGTGCTGACCCGCCACCGGCCGATCCTGTCGGCGATCGACGCCTATCAGGCCTTCGACAGCCAGGGCGACGGCTGGCTGAAGGTGGCATTGACACCGGCCGCCAACGGTGCGGCCGGCCACGGCATCAAAGGCTGACGACCGGTGGACCGCCTGCAGACCCCTGAATGGCTGGCGGCGCTGGCGGCGTCGATGCCGGCCGGCACCGGCGCCCTGATGTTGCTGGTGGTGGCGATCGGGCTGGCCCTGATCGCCCACCGGCTGTTCTTCCGGGTTCTGCGGCTGGTGATCCCGCATACCGGCATCGGCCTGCGCACCGAGATGATCCGGCGCCTGAAGGGGCCTGTGCGGCTGGCGCTGATCCTGCTGGCGCTGCGCGCCGTGGCGCCGGAAGTGGCGCCCGAGGAAAGCCAGAGCGTGATCATCGCCCGGGTGCTGCAACTGGGCGTGATCGGGCTGATCGGCTGGATCGCGATCACCATCGTGCAGACCGTGGTCGACATCAACAAGCGCCGCTATCGGATCGATGTCGCCGACAACCTGCTGGCCCGCAAGCACCGCACCCAGTTGATGCTGCTGCAACGGGTGGTCATCGGCCTGATCGTGGTGCTGACCATCGCCGCCATGCTGATGACCTTTCCGTCGGTGCGTCAGTTCGGTGTCAGCCTGTTCGCATCGGCCGGCGTTGCCGGCATCATCTTCGGTCTGGCGGCACAGCCGATCCTGTCGAACCTGATCGCCGGCATCCAGATCGCCATCACTCAGCCGATCCGGCTGGAAGACGCGGTGGTGGTGGAGAACGAATGGGGCTGGGTCGAGGAGATCACCTCGACCTATGTGGTGATCCGGCTGTGGGACTGGCGGCGGCTGGTGCTGCCGCTGTCGTATTTCATTCAGAAGCCGTTCCAGAACTGGACCCGCCACAGCGCCGCGATCATCGGATCGGTGGTCTGGCAGGTGGATTACAGCATGTCGTTTGACCGCATGCGCGCGAAACTGAACGCGTTTCTGGACGAGAGCAAATTATGGGACGGCAATGTCCGGGTGTTGCAGGTCATCGACACCACCGAGCGCACGGTGACCATCCGCGCGCTGATGAGCGCCGGCACCTCGCCCACCGCCTGGGATCTGCGCTGCGAGATCCGCGAGAAGATGCTGGTCTGGATGCAGCAGGAATGCCCGGAAGCCATGCCACGCCTGCGCAGCGACCTGTATCCGCGTGGCCGCGCCAATGGTGAGGAACCGGGCGGCACCCCGCCGCCGGAGGGTCAGGAGCCCCTGACCCAGGCGGCGCTGGACCGGCTGAACCGACGACAATGATGCCGCAGACCACTCCACGCGCCCCGCCATGACACAGCACATACCGACGACAGGGAGCCCCCGCCCCTTATGCCCCGCACCCCATACCGATCGCCCCAGCGGCCCGCCGACATCTCGCGCCGGTCGTTTCTGAAGGCCGCCGCCGCCGCCGGTGTCACCGCGGCCGTCATTCCGCTGCACCAGGCACTTGGCGCCATGGCCGATGCCAGGGTCGCCCAGCCGCCGCACTGGCTGGACGAGGCCGGCCGCATCCGGTTCCGTCGCGACGGCATCACCAAGGTGACCGGCGACAAGGTGTTCGCCATCGACATCCGCGCCCGCGACATGCCGGGCTGGCCGGACGAACAGGCCCATGGCTTCCTGATCCGCGCGACCCGCGCCGACCGGGTTTTCGAGGATATCGACCTGGCGATGCTGCCGGACGATCTGGCGCCCGACCGGATCGTGCGCGACGCCGACCTGAAGGCCGATGGCGTCGCCATGCCGGAGCGCGACTTCTATGGCGATCTGCTGCTGGCGCGCGGTGATACGCCGGTTTTTCTGGGCCATCCGGTGGCGCTGCTGATCTATCACGATTATGCCCGCTTCCGGGCGGCGAAACGACTGGTGCAGTTCGACCACCGCGCCGTGCGCTATGGCCGCGACACCGGCATTCGGCAGCGCGACCCTTATGGCCGCGCGCGCTATGTCCGGGTCGGCGGCGCCACGCCTTACGACGAGGACCGGTTCTCGGCCCTGAAGAACACCATGCTGATGCCGGCGGTGCAGAACCGGGGCGAGGCGTGGCCCGACCGGAACCAGAGCGGCGGCCCGCCCGAACAGGCGATGTACTGGGCGGGCGAGATCGCCCGCGACCTCGACGCGCCACAAGATGGTCATCTGGTCATCCGGCGGCGGTTTTCCTCGCAATATGTCGATCCGGCGGCGATGGAAACCGATAACGGCAACGCCTGGTACGATCCGGCGAGCGGCCGGCTGCATGTGGTGACCGGCACCCAGTCGCCCTATACCAATGCCGATCACATCATGACCATGGTCAAAGGCAGCCGCTTCGCGCTGAACGGGCTGACCTTCCATCCCGGCTATACGGTGGGCTATGGCCAGAAGGAACATCATTCCTTCCCCTATTACGTGGCGATGGCGGCGCTTTACGGCGATGGCCGGCCAGTGCGGATGGCGCTGGACCGGTGGGAGCATTTCCAGAGCGCGATCAAGCGCCATCCCTTCACCATCGACACCACGCTGGCGGTCGACCGCGACACCGGCCGGTTTCTGGCCCTGCGCAGCGCCTTGACCGGCGATGGCGGCGGGCGGGCCAATTTCAGCGCCTCGGTGGGTCAGGTGGCGGCGACGGCGCTGCAATCGATCTATTACCTGCCCAGAAGCGATCTGGCGGTGCGGATGGAGGCATCGCGCGCCCCCACCGCCGGGTCGATGCGCGGCTATGGCACCCTGCAATCGATGGCCACGACCGAGATGCTGGTCGACGAGGTGGCCGAGGCATTGGGGATCGACGCGATCGAGCTGCGCCGGCGCAATGTGCTGCGCGCCGGCATGAAGAACACGCAGGGCGCCATCCCCGCCGGATCGATCCGCGCCCATGAATTGCTGGACCGCGCCGCCCGCCATCCGCTGTGGACCGGCCGCGCCAACCGCAAGCGCCAATATGAGGCCGACCACCCCGGCTATCGCTATGGCGTCGGCTTCGCCTGCGTGCACAAGGATTACGGCACCGGCGCCGAGGCCGCGATCGCCCAGGTCGAGGTGAGCCCGGAAGGCCGCATCCTGTTGCGCCATGTCTGTACCGAAATCGGCAACGGCGCCACCTCGTCGCAGATGCTGGTGGTGGCCGACTGGCTGGGCCGACCGGCCGATGATGCCGATTTCGCGGTGATCGACTGGCCGAACCTGAAGCTGACCTCGAATGACGAACCATACAGCATGACCCAGGACGACCAGGACCAGCGGGCGCGCGATCCCCACTGGGTGCCCCGGATCACCTCGCCGCGCAGTGCCTCGAACTCGGCCTATTATCTGTCGCATGCGACGCGTGAGGCGGCACGGGTGCTGTTCGAACGCGGGCTGTGGCCGGCGGCGCTGTCGATCTGGGGCGAGGGCATCGGCGGCGGTCAGGCGGCCCCCCTGGCGGTGGATCGCCGCCACGCGGTCTGGCAGGGCGGGATGCTGCGGGCGCTGTCGCTGGAACCGCTGTCGCTCGACCGGCTGGCCGCGCGCGCCCATGCCATGGGGCTGGTGACCGGCACGGTGGTGCACACCTTCAATCGCTGGGCCTGGACAGAGGCCGAATTCGATCTGGACGGCGCGGTGGTGCGCTGGCCGATCGATGCCCTGGCGCTGCGCTGGGGCGAGGGCGCGCCGGCCGACCGCCGGGCCTTGATGACCGATGCCGGCTATGCCTTTCAGCCACGCCGGCGGGTGTTCTATCCGCCGGTGCAGCGCAACAACGCCGCCGTGGTCTATTACGCGCCGGTGGCGACGCTGGTGGAACTGGCGGTGAATGGCGGATCGGGCGAGGTGACCCTGCTGTCGCATCATTCCTGGATGGAATGCGGCAACATGATCGTGCCCGAGCTGGTCTCGGGCCAGTTGCAGGGCGGCATCGCCATGGGCATCGGCCATGCGCTGTATGAAGACCTGCCGCTCTATGAGGACGGCCCCGGCAACGGCACCTGGAATTTCAACCGCTATCGCCTGCCGCGCGCGGCCGATGTGGCGGTGTGGCGCCAGACCGGCGAGGTGATCCCGCCGCTGTCGCCATCCGACCCGCCCAAAGGCATCGCCGAGGTGACGATGATCCCGGTGGTGGCCGCGATCGCCAATGGCGTCGCGCACGCGATCGGCCACCGGTTCCGCGACCTGCCGGTCACCGCCGACAAGATCCGCGAGGTGCTGTCATGACCATCGCCACCACAGCCGTCAGCCTGACCGTGAACGGCCGCCCGGTGGGGCCGGTGGAGGTGCCACAGGATCTGATGATGCTGGAATTCCTGCAGGAATATCTGAACCTGACCGGCACCCGCTATGGCTGCGGCCAAGGCGTGTGCCGGGCCTGCACCATCATCATCGATCATCCCGACGGCCGCTCGGAGGCGGTGGCAAGCTGCATCACCGGTGCCGCCTATCTGAACGGCGCCCGCATCCGCACCATCGAGGGCCACGCCACCCGCGACGATGCCGGCACGGTGACCGCGTTGTCGGCGATCCAGCAGGCCTATCTTGAGCATTTCTCGTTCCAGTGCAGCTATTGCACGCCCGGTTTCGTGAACGGCGCCACGGTGCTGGTCGAGCGGCTGGCCCGCGAACCGGTGAACCGGGCGGATGTGGAACAGGTGGTGCTGGACGGCATGAACCGGCATATCTGCCGCTGCACCGGCTATGTCCGCTATCTCACCGCCGTCAAGGACGTGATCCTGTCGACGCCGGGCCTGACGGTCGATGGCCCGGCCCGGCCCAGTGGCGGCCAGGGGCGTGGCGGCCAGGGGCGTGACAGCCAGGGGGATGGGCCATGAAACGCTGGCTTGGCATCACACTGGCCGCCGGCGCGGTGATCGTCGTCGCGGGCGGGGTGGCGGTATTCGCGCTGACGGGCCCCGGCCCGATCCCCGTGGCGACCGTCGATTTCGACCGGCTGGACGATGACAGCCGCGCCGAGCTGGTGGCGCGCGGCCGCTATGTCGCCCGCGCCGCCGACTGCGCCGCCTGCCACACATCCGAGGATGATCTGGCCTATGCCGGCGGGCTGCCGATGGAAACCCCGTTCGGAACCATCTATGGCAGCAACATCACGCCATCGGCCGATCACGGCATCGGCGGCTGGTCGGCCGACGACCTGTATCGCAGTCTGGCCTATGGCATCATGCCCGACGGCACCCGGCTGTACCCGGCCATGCCCTATACCTCGTATCATGCCATGACCCGCGCCGATGTCGACGCGCTGTGGCT
Organism: Tistrella arctica; assembly: GCF_039630945.1. Taxonomy (NCBI): domain Bacteria; kingdom Pseudomonadati; phylum Pseudomonadota; class Alphaproteobacteria; order Geminicoccales; family Geminicoccaceae; genus Tistrella; species Tistrella arctica. The sequence goes on along the minus strand of NZ_JBBKTV010000004.1, from coordinate 409,963 downwards.
GTATCTGATGAGCCGGCCTGCGGTTGAAAAGCCCGACCGGCCGGCCGAGATGATGTTCCCGTTCAACATCCGCCCGGCGATCGCCCTGTGGAACATGGTGTTCCGGCCCCACGACGAAGACGATCCCGACGGCGAGGACGATGTCGCCCCCGGAACCGGCAATGCGGCGGGCGCCCCCCAGGACTGGCGGCGCGGCCGCTATCTGGTCGAGGTGCTGGGCCATTGCGGCGAATGCCACACCCCGCGCACCATCGCCTATGCGAAGGACGACGACCGCCATCTGAAGGGCGAGGTGATCGAGGGCGCGCTTGCCCCCGATATCAGCGCCGACGGCCTGGCCGCGCGCGGCTGGACCCGGCCGGATCTGGAAGCCTTCCTGTCAACCGGTCTGGCCCCGCAGGGCACCATGACCTTCCGGATGTATCCGGTGCTGAACCATTCCACCCGCTTCCTGACCGATGCCGACATCGCCGCCATGGCCGGCTATCTGATCGATGACGCGACCGGGGCCGGGGCCGAGGGCGGCGGCCCGGCAGCCCCGACGCGGGATGCCGGGCCACCACCGGACGGCGACGACGGCCGCCGGCTGTATGTGGGCCTCTGCGCCGGCTGCCACGGCACCGACGGCGAGGGCCGCCCCCATGCCTCGGTGCCGCTGAACACCAACACCACCCTGATGCTCGACGACCCGATCAATCTGGTGAAGATCATCCGCGACGGCGTGCCGGCCCGCCGGCTGGCCAATCAGGAACGGCTTCAGGAAATGCCGCCCTTCGGCGACCGGTTGAGCGACGACGAGATGGCAACGCTGGTCAATGACCTCCGCACCCGCTGGGGCGGCCGCCCCGGCGACGTGACCGCGGCGGATGTGGCGGAGATCGACGGGCGATAGCTGTGACGATCTGGATCGAAATCGGCCGGCCGTCGGACCGACACCGCTTTTGGGCCGTCGCACCGAATGGCGCCGGCGCCTGTCCCGTTCTCAGTTGAGAAGCCGGTTCTCACGAAGCCGCGCCACCGCCAGATCGACGAAAGCCCTCACCTTGGCGGGTGCATGGCGGCCCTCCGGATAAAGCACGTGGATCGGTAGTGGCGGCTCCTCATGGTCGGCGAGCACGATCTGAAGCCGGCCTTCGAGCAAGGCCGGACCGATCTGATAGTGAAGGATCCTTGTCAGGGCCGAACCAGCCACAGCCGTCGCGATCGCGGCATCGTTGGTGTTGCATTGCAGCCAGCTATGGATCGTCACCCGCTGGTCGCGCGCGAATCTCCACTCGGGCGACGTCCACGCGCTCGTCGAGGCCACGATGCGATGGTCCTTGAGGTCGGCCGGAGAGGACGGAACGCCATGCTCTTCGAAATAGGCCGGTGCTCCGCAAACCACACGCCGCACGGAGCCGACCCGGGTTGCGGAAAATCCCGAATCCGGAAGGCGGCCGATACGGATGGCCACGTCGATGCCCTCATCGACAATGTTCACCAGTCGATCGACGAAAAGGAGTCGACCCGACAGGGTGGGATGGGCCTTGAGATAGTCGTGCACGATCGGGAGCACGTACATCTGCCCGAACAACGCCGAGGCTGTGATGGCCAGCGTTCCAGAGGGCGTCGCATAGGAGCCTGCCGCGGCGGCCTCCGCCTCGGCAATGTCCGACAGGATCCGGCGGCAGTCATCCAGGTAGCGACTGCCCGGCTCCGTCAGCTTCACGGAACGGGTCGTGCGAACGAACAGGCGCGCTCCGATCAGGTCTTCGAGTGCGGCGACCGCGCGCGTCACCGCCGGCGCGCTCATGTGCAGGTGGCGCGCGGACTCCGTGAAACTCTCCGTCTCCGCCACCTTTACGAAGATCCGCATGGCTTGCCAGCGATCCATGGTCTTGCCTCGCCCGTTTCGCGGCTGTCGAGGGACAGTGCAGCACCATCCGGACCGGCACAAGACCCTTGGATCAGGATCACCACGCCATCGACGGCGCGAAACATGCGTCAGAGGGCGAGCTGGATCCGATCGTCGTCATCCGACTCCGGCTCGGCCGGCACGGCGCAGCAGATCAGGACTTCGTCGGCGGCGACACGGGCGGTCGGCTCCCGGATGTACGTGACGGCACCCTTGAGCAGCCTGGTCCGGCATGTTCCGCATGTCCCCTCGCGGCAGCCGAACGCCGGCTCCAGCCCGCGCGCTTCCGCGAGCTGGAGCAACGTGCCCGCCCCCGGCGCCCAGCGGGCCTCCTTCAACGAGCCCATGAAGACAACCGGCACCGCCCTGGTCGACGGCGGACGGCGAACAGGCGTGCCGGCACCAACATCCACAGCGCGTTTCAATGACGACGGCCCGAACGTCTCGGCGTAAATTCTCGTGTCGGCGATGCCATAGCGTCGCAGCCCGTCATACAGCGCCTGGGTGAAAGAGGGCGGGCCACAGAGATAGAAGTCATCGTCGTTGAACGGCAGAAAGCGCGTCAGCAGGGCCATGTCGATACGGCCGGCCGCATCATAGTCTATGGCCTCGTCGGCGCCGCCGGGATCGCTGAGCACCCTGATCCAGGTCACCGCCCCTTGTGCTGCATCCACAAGCGCGGCGATCTCCCGATCGAACGGCCGATCCACCTTCGAATGCGCGGCCTGGACGAGGATGACCGGCCGCATTCGCTGCCTGCGCAGCCCTTCGTAGACGACGTGACGCAGCATCGCGAGCAATGGTGTGATCCCGACACCCCCGGCCAGCAACACCGCGCGCCGCGCCACGTCAGCGTCGATGGTGAACTGCCCATCCGGCGCACGCGCCTCGATGCGGTCGCCCACGCCTATGGTGTCGTGAAGGTGACGCGACACCGCACCGTCGCGCTTGACGCTGATGCGGTACAGGCCATCGGACGGTGCTGCGGACAGCGTATAGGTCCGGATCGTGTGCCTGTCTGCGCCTGCAACGGTCACGCGGATCGGCAGATGCTGACCGGCGGCGTATGGAAGAAGGCCGGCCCCATCATCCGGCTGAAGATGAAAGGAGCGGATCGACGGGCTCTCGTCGACGATCCCGGTCACCTTGTAGGGCCGCCAGCGCGTCGAGAGTTCGGCCGCCTGCAGGCGAGCAGCCGCCTGATCCCAATCTCCGGTCATCAGAGAGCTGGGTGACCAGCCATCCTCTCGGAAGGACCAGCGAAGCGCCAGTGCGCCCAAACGGCGCACAATGCGGCGCGGCCGGAATTTCCATAGTCTCTCGGCGCCCTGGAACGCTGCGATCTCGGGTGACTCCAGAACCACCTCGGCATCGCCGGTTATCTGCAGCATGTCGCCGCTCGCATAATCGACGAAGACCAGCCCGGCCTTGCCGTTGAGAACGATGTTCCCGAGCGTCGCGAAGAAGAGATTACCGTTGAAATCGGGGATCGTGAGGCCGCCGTCCTCGGCAATGCGGACGAAACCCGCCTTGCCGCCGCGATGGGACACGTCGACCTGCCGACGCTCCGTGCGATCGGCATAGGTCGCGACAAAGAAGGTATCGGCCGCCGCGATCATGGCGCGCGCCGCGGAATCGAACTGCGCCAGGTCTTCCACGGCGCTCGCGTCTTCCGAGGCACCCGCGTCTTCCACGGCACCCGTATCCCCCTCGGCGGGATCCCTTGCAACCTCGACATCGCGACGCTGGATATAGCGAGGGCAGTTCCCGAAGCTCTGGTCGACGGCGACCCGAAGCCCGGCCGCGCCGACCGTGGCGATACCGTTCATGCGGTTGCGGCGGCGGGTGTGCATCTCGATCCCCAGGAGACCGATCGCATCACCGTCCATCATGCCTTTGCTCGCCGGGTCGCCGGGGTCGGGATGAGCGGCGATGTCGAGGGTGGTCGGCGTTGGCGATGACATGAAGCCTGACGCGCCGGTCAGGACCGTCGCCCACGCATCGCCGTCCGGGTCGACGCTGCCCAGCACGATGAAGGGGAGCTGCGCGTAAAATTCGCGGTGCTGGTCCGGCATGTGGTCGCGAACCACGCGCTCGCCGACGGCCGCCATGCGTTCGGCGACACCCACCCTTTCCTGAATGAACGTCTCACCTTCGTGCCACGTGGGCAGCGTCGCCAGGGTCGCGGTCATCGCTCATGTCCTGTCCGGCTCAAGGGTGCGGGCGCGTCAGACGCGCCCGCTTAAGGGGTCATGCCGCAAGGCCAACCGGTGTCCGGACGAAGGACACAAAGCCCGGCAGATCCTCGACCCGGCGAAGGAAGGCGTTGACCGAGGGATAATCCTGGAGGTCGACATTGCCTTCCGGTGCCCGCGCGACATAGCTGTAGATGGCGATATCCGCGACGGTCGGCCGTTCGCCCACCAGCCAGTCATGCTCGTCGAGCTGGCTTTCGAGCCGCTTCAGGAGGACGTGAGCGCGGGCGATGACCTCGTCGGCATTGTAGGTCGCCCCGAACACCGTGATGAGCCTGGCCGCCGCGGGACCATATGCCACCTCTCCGGCTGCGACGGAAAGCCACCGCTGAACGGCGGCAGCGCCGCCTGGATCTTCCGGCAGCCAATCGGCACGCCCCGCCTTCTTGGCGAGATAGACCAGGATCGCATTGGAATCCGCGACGATGACGCCCCCGTCATCGAGGAGGGGTACCTGCCCGAAGGGGTTGAGCTTCAGGAATTCCGGGGTCTTGTGTGCGCCGGCCTTAAGGTCGAGCTCGACCAGTTCATGGGGCAGGCCAAGAAGCGAGACGAACAGACGCGCGCGATGCGAATGGCCCGACAGGGGGTGGTGGTAGAGTTTCATTTCCAGGTCCTCCGATCCTCTGAACGGGCGCCTCCCGTTCCGCGTCGCCAGACTGCTGCATTGCCGGCGCGACGAGAATGATCGAGCTGGACACTTCATCATTGCGCCCGGTGAAATAATGGTCGGAAGCTGCCGGCCGCGCCTCCTGTCAATGGGCAGGGACCGCCTCTCGGCCAGCTCCACAGGACGGCAGCCTTGAGGGCAGAGGCGGATCGCCGGATGAATTGACAACGCGGGCGCCATCAGGTTACGGTCCGCCCTCATAAATCGCGACACCGCGCCAGCCAGAGGGGACGAGCCAATGACCACCATCCGCACTTCCGATCAGCCGCAGACCAACCCGGCCCGCAAGCTCTGGCAGACCCCGGTTCTGAGCTGCGACGACATGCGCGATGCCGAGGCCCTGTCGGACCTGTTGTCGATGCCGAAATTCCTGATCGCGTCCTGAATCGACAGCACGCGCAGGCAGTCATGTGAAACGCCCGGCACCTGACGTCAGATGCCGGGCGTTCCGTCGTCTGATGATGGCGGATCGCCAGATGAATTGACAATGCGGACGCCATCAGGTTACGGTCCGCCCTCATAAGTCGCGACACCGCACCAGCCAGAGGGGACGAGCCAATGACCACCATCCGCACTTCCGATCAGCCGCGGACCAACCCGGCCCGCAAGCTCTGGCAGGCGCCGGTTCTGACCTGCGACGACATGCGCGATGCCGAGGCCCTGTCGGACCTGTTCTCGATGCCGAAATTCCTGGTTGTGTCCTGAACCGGCGGCACGCGCAGGCAGTCATGTGAAACGCCCGGCACCTGAAATCGGGTACCGGGCGTTCTGTCGTCTGACAGGGGATGGACAGCCGGGCGTCACACCGGCCTGCCTCACACGGGTCTGCCTCAGACGGGCTTGATCGACTGTTCGCGCGGCCAGAAGCGCAGCTTGCGGCAGGTGGCGATGAAATCGTCGGCATCGGCCGCGGCAGAGAGCGCGACGATGCCGTCGTCGCGTTTCGCCTTGTCGACACCCGCCGCATCCAGCAGGCCGTCGGCCGCCGGCGCATAGGCCAGGAATTTGCGGTGCGCGAAGGCGTCGCCGATGAAATCCAGCACCGACGGATCGCGCGCCAGGCTCTTCACCATATCGGCGCCGATCAGCACCGCCACCGCGTCATACAGCACCGACGGCCCGCCATCGGTTTTCTGTTTCGCCGGCACCAGAGTGCCGTCGTCCAGGGTGGCGCCGCCGATTTCGGGGGCGACCACCTCGACCATCGCGCCCTCGGCCCCGGCGGCCCTGGTCAGGGCGTTGAACAGCGTGGCATCGGCACCGTCGGCCAGCAGCACGCCCAGCTTGCGGCCCTTGAAGCTGCCCGGGCCGTTCAGGATGATGCTCAAGGCCGGCGAGGGCTGCAGGTCCATGCGGGTCGGCTTCGCGGCCGGCGCCGGATCGGGCATCGATTGAAGGCCCAGCCCCTTGGCCACCCGTTCGGCCAGATCCTCGTGCACATTCAGCAGATGCGCCACCATCCGCACCCGGATATCGGCCCGCTCCACCTTGCTCAGCTCGAAGGCCAGCGCCGAGGCCATATGGGTCTGTTCCTCAGGCGTCTGGCTGATGAAGAACTGCCGCGCCTGGCTGTAATGATCGGCGAAGCTCTCAGGGCGGATGCGCAGCTTGGTGGGCTCGGTCTCGGCGACCGGCAGGCTTGAGAAGCCGGAATTCGGGGTCTCGCGCGGCCCCTCACCCCAGGAATTCGGCTGATAATTGGCCCGGCCTTTGTTGACCGCCATCCGCATATGGCCGTCCTGCTGGAAATTATGCATCGGACAGCGCGGCCGGTTGACCGGAATCTCGGTGAAATTGGGGCTGCCGAGCCGCTTCAACTGGGTATCGAGATACGAGAAGTTGCGTCCCTGAAGCAGCGGATCATTGGTGAAGTCGATGCCGGGCACGATGTTCTGGGTGCAGAACGCCACCTGCTCGGTCTCGGCAAAGAAGTTGTCGACCACGCGGTCGAGCACCAGCCGCCCGACCCGGCGCACCGGCACCACCTCTTCCGGAATGATCTTGGTCGCGTCCAGCACGTCGAAATCGAAGGCTTCGGCAAAGCTTTCGTCGAAAAGCTGCATGCCAAGCTCCCATTCCGGGAAGTCGCCCGACTGGATCGCGTCCCACAGATCGCGGCGATGGAAATCGGGATCGGCGCCGCTGATCTTCAGCGCCTCGTTCCACACCACCGACTGCATGCCCAGCTTCGGCTTCCAGTGGAACTTGACGAAGGTGGATTTGCCATCGGCATTCACCAGCCGGAAGGTGTGAACGCCGAAGCCTTCCATGAACCGGAACGAGCGCGGTATAGCCCGGTCCGACATGATCCACATGATCATGTGCAGGCTTTCCGGGGTCAGCGAGATGAAGTCCCAGAAATTGTCATGGGCGGTCTGAGCCTGCGGGAAGCCGCGATCCGGTTCCTGTTTGGCGGCGTGGATCAGATCGGGAAACTTGATCGCGTCCTGGATGAAGAACACCGGGATGTTGTTGCCGACCAGATCCCAGTTGCCGGCCTGGGTATACAGCTTGACCGCGAAGCCGCGCACGTCGCGCGCCAGATCGGACGAGCCCTTGTTGCCGGCGACGGTGGAAAACCGCACGAAGGCCTCGGTGCGCCGGCCGGCTTCCTGGAACGGATCGGCCATGGTGATGTCGGCCAGAGACGAATACGCCTCGAAGAAGCCATGGGCACCCATGCCGCGCGCATGCACCACCCGCTCAGGGATGCGCTCATGATCGAAATGGAAGATCTTGTCGCGCAGATGCACGTCTTCCAGCAGGGTCGGCCCGCGCGGCCCGACCTTCAGCGACGACTGATCGTCGGCCACCGGCATCCCCTGGCTGGTGGTCAGCGCGGGGGTATCCGCGCCGGCCGTCTGGTGCAGCTCGCCACCCGGTCCGCGTTCCAATGTCTGATCATGGATTGTCACGGTCTTGCGGGCCTGGGGGTCGGTGGTGCTGGGCATGGGTCTGGTCTCCGGAGGATTGAAACATGAGAAGAGAGGCGCCGGTCAGCGACCGCCACCGCCATTGCCGGCGGAGCCATGGCCGGGGCCGCGCTGGTTATGGGCACCGCCCGGCACCACCACACCCGACATCGCGGTGCCGGTGCTGTCGGGGGAATAGGCCAGTGCCGTATCGGCCAGCGAGAGCACGCCGACCAGACGCTTGTCGCGGTTCATCACCGGGATGCGACGCAACTGGATGTCGCCCATGTTCTGAACGACATGCTCCACATCCTCGTCCTCGAAGCAGTATTTGACGTCGGGGGTCATGACGTCGCGGACCGTGGCGCTGCCGTCCCGGCCATCGGCCAGCCCGCGCACCACCAGGTCACGATCGGTCACTGCCCCGACCAGCCGGTCGTCGTCGCCGACCGGCATATAGCCGATGTCCTGCTCCGCCATCCGGCGCGCCACCTCGCGCAGTGTCTCGTCGGGGCGCGCCATCTCGACATTGCGGTTCATGATCTTCTGGACCTGCATGACTCTTGATCTCCGTCTCGACGGGCGGGCCGGGCGTTTCGCATGCCGCGCCGACGCCGTGCTTCGGATGCGTGCTCCGTGGGTACGTGCTCTGTGGGTACGTGCTCTGTGGGTACGTGCTCTGTGCAACCGCTTGCGGGCGCCATGGTTCCGTCCGGATCGCCGCGCGTCGCAACGGCTGGAACCGCAGCACGCGCCGGGCGTTCAGCCATCGATGGACACGACCGATACCGACGGAGCCCGCGACGATGTGCCCTGCCGACCGCCATGCCGACTGGCCCGACGACCCGCCGGTACAGCCGGTCGCCTCGCTTGCCGCCGCACGGCGGCTGGCCGCCGGGTGCCGGCGGTGCGACCTGTGGCGCGGCGCCAGCCGCACGGTGTTCGGCGAAGGCGCCGACGGCCAAGCCGCACCGCCGGCCGACCGCAGCCCGCATCTGATGCTGGTCGGCGAACAGCCGGGGGATAAGGAGGATCTGGCCGGCCATCCGTTCGTGGGACCGGCGGGGCGGATTCTGGATCAGGCGCTGGAGGCGGCGGGTATCGACCGCGCCCGGATCTACCTGACCAATGCCGTGAAGCACTTCAAGAACGAGCCGCGCGGCAAGCGCCGGCTGCACCGCCGGCCCGATGCCGGCGAGATCGACCGCTGCCGCTGGTGGCTGGATCTGGAACGGCAATTCGTGCGCCCCCGGGTGATCGTGGCGCTGGGCGCCAGCGCCGCGCGTGCGGTGTTGGGCCGCGCGGTCACCATCTCGCGCAGCCGGGGCCGGTTCTGGCCGCTGGACGCCCGCGAGGTCGCGCCCGCGACCGAGGTGCCCGCGACCATTGCCCTGGTCACCGTGCACCCCTCGTTCATTCTGCGACAGCGCGACCGCCCGGGGCGTGACCGCGCCTGGCGTCAACTGGTCGAAGATCTTTCAACCGCCCGCGAGGGCCCCGCGGCCCCGCACACCGCCAATGGATCGGAGCCATGACGGACCAGACCCGGAGCCACGAGCCGCGCAACCAGACCGCCGCCGGACGCGGCCGCGAGGACAACGACCGGCAGGATCCCGGCAGCCTGAACGACATGCTCGACCGGCTGTGCGAGGCCGGCGAGGATGGCGGCAAGGTCTCGGTCGGCGACATCTGGAAGACCATCGGCCAGCGATCCTTCGGGCCGCTGCTGCTGGTCTGCGGGCTGGTCGTGATCACGCCGATCGGCGGCATTCCCAGCGTGCCGACGATTTTCGGCGTCATCGTCTGCCTGATCGCCGGCCAGTTGCTGCTGGGCATGTCGCATTTCTGGCTGCCCGGTTTCATCCTGCGCATCCGCACCGACAAATCCCGGCTGACCAAAAGCGTCGCATGGTCGCGCCCGGTGGCACGGGTGGTGGACCGCATCCTGAAGCCGCGCCTGACCCGGCTGACCACGACCCCCGCCAACCGGGTGATCGCGGCCGTGTGTGTGGCGCTGGGCGCCATCATGCCGCCTTTGGAAATCGTGCCGATGGGCGCCGCCGTGCCGTCGGCCGCGATCACCATCTTCGGTCTGGCGCTGATCGCCCATGACGGGCTGCTGGCGGCGATCGCCTTCGTGGTCAGCCTGGGCGGCTTCTGGCTGGTGGTCAGCCAGTTGCTGATCTGAGCGGATCTTGCGCCGCCGGGGATCAATCCGGCGCATCGCCGGTTGCATCCTGATCACGCTCTGCAAGGCGAGAGGATGCCATGATCTGTGCCCGTCCCCGATATCCGAAGCGATGGCCGGCGCCCGGCGGCGCGGCCATCGGTCTGGCGCTGGCGCTTCTGCTGGCGGCAGCGGCCCCGGCAGCGTCGGCCCCCGCCCCCGGCGCCGACAGCGCCGGTTCATCGGCCGCCCCCGATGCCACCCGCGGCGCGACACCCGGTGCGGTGCGCATCACCGGATCGGTGGTCGAGCCTGCGGCCATCCCCCTGCCCCCCTCGGACCAGGATCTGGCCGGCCGGCTGTCGGTGCCCGAGGGCTTCGAGGTCGAGGTCTATGCCCGCGACCTGATCAACCCGCGCATGCTGGCCTATTCGCCCGATGGCGTGCTGCCCGATAACGTTCTGTATGTCACCCGGCGCCAGCTTGGCGACGTGGTGATGCTGCGGCAGGGCGATGACGGCGCCACCCGGGCGCCGGTCACCGTCGCCAGCCGGCCGGGGCTGCACGGCATCGCCTTCGACGGCAACCGGGTGTATCTGGCGACGGTGCGCGATGTCTATGTCGCCGACGTGCTGGCCGATGGCAGCTTCGGGCGGCTGGAGCGGATCATCGACGACCTGCCCGATGGCGGCCAGCATGCCAACCGCAGCCTGGCGGTCGGCCCCGACGGCATGCTGTATATCTCGGTCGGGTCCAGTTGCAATGCCTGCGACGAGACCAACCCCGAACACGCCACCATCCTGCGTGCCACGCCCGATGGCCGGTCGCGGACGATTTTCGCCTCGGGCCTGCGCAACACCATCGGCTTCGACTGGCAGCCGGGCACCGGCGCGCTCTATGGCCTGGATCACGGCATCGACTGGCTGGGCGATGACGGCCAGATGGAGGAGGTGAACCGCATCGAGCAGGGCCGCCGCTATGGCTGGCCGCATGTGGTGGATTTCAACAACCCCACCCCGCGCGCCGATCCGCCGCAGGGGATGAGCATCGACGACTGGATCCGGCTGTCGACCCCGGCGGTCGCCGGCTATACCGCCCATGCGGCGCCGATGCAGATGGCCTTCCATGATGGCCACGGCATGCCCGCCGACGTGGCCGGCGACGCCTTCGCCGCCATGCGCGGATCGTGGAACCGCCAGCCACCCAGCGGCTATGAGGTGGTGCGCATCGATTTCGACAACGGCAAACTGCGCGGCATCACGCCGTTTCTGACCGGCTTCCTGGTCAGTGGCCAGGATGGCGGTCATGGCATGCTGGGACGCCCCACCGGGATCGCCATCGCCCCCGATGGCGCGATCATGGTGGCCGACGACACCCAGGGCGTGATCTATCGGATCAGCGCCGAGGGTAAGGATGGCGCGCCGACGGCCCCGCCGCGGACGCCCGTGCCGCAGAAGCCCGTGCCGCAGAAACTGGCACCACAGAATCCAGCGATGGCCGAACCGGTGATGGCGCTGGATCATCTGGCGCCGGATGGCGCCGCCGAACTGGCCCTGACCGCCGGGTTCAGCGATGGCGGCACCATCCCCGACACCAACCGCGCCCGGGGCGACGATGCCTCGCCGGCACTGACCTGGGAGGGCGCGCCTGAAAGCGCGCGGTCCTTCGCGGTGATCATGGAAGACGCGGCCGCGACCGACCCGGCCGCGCCCAGCGGTCAGGTGCCCTTCGTGCACTGGATCATTCATGACATCCCGGCCGACCTGTCGGCGCTGCGCGAGGGCCTGCCGACCCATCCGCGATTGCAGGACCCCGAAGGCGCCCGCCAGGGCACCAACAGCCGGGGCTCGATCGGCTATACCGGGCCGCGGCCGCCCGCCGGCGACAGGCCTCACCCCTATCAGATCACGGTGCTGGCGCTGGATGTGGAGCGCCTGGACGTGCCGCCGATGGCCGGCCGTCAGGCGGTGCTGGATGCAATGACCTCTCATGTCGTGGCCGCCGGCCGGATGGTCGGTCATGCAGCACCCTGACGCGGCGATGCAACCGGTGGTGCGGGTATTTCACAACCCCACCGCCGGCGGTGGCGACTGGCCAGCCGCGCGGCTGATGGCGGTTCTGGCGGCAGAGGGCATCCAGGCCGCCGGGTGGCAGTCGACCAAGGCCGATGGTCTGGACGACGCCGTGGCCGCGACCACCGGGCCGCTGATCGTCGCCGGCGGTGACGGCACCGTCGCCAAGGTGCTGGCGCGCCTGCCCGACCGGCGGCTGCCGGTAGCGATCCTGCCCACCGGCAGCGCCAACAACATCGCCGGCGCGCTGGGTGCCCGGATGCCGGCCACGCCGGGCGATCTGCGCCGATGGCTGCTGGCCGGCGACACCCGCCCGTTTCATGCCGGACGGGTGCGCCTGGGGTCCAATCCGCCGATCCCCTATTTTGAAAGCATCGGCGCCGGCGCCACGATCACCGCGATGGAGATGCAGCCGCCCCGCCCGCTGCACGGCATCGCCAAGGTCACCTTCGGCCGGGCGGCGCTGGCCCAGGCTCTGGCGCGTGCCCCGTCATTGTCCTGCGACATCGCCGTCGATGGCATACACAGGCATGCTCAGGCGATCGCCCTTGAACTGCCCTGCCTGCCCTGGACCGGTCCGTGGCTGTGGCTGGGCCCCGAGATCCGGCCCGACGACCGCCGTGCCGTCGCGGCCCTGATCGGCCCGGCGGATCGCGACGCGGCGGTCGCCTGGCTGGCGGCGCCAGAGACGCCCGATCGGGAAGCGATGGCGGCACCGCCCTTGTCCCCCTGGATCGGTGATATGATCATGGTCGCGGGGCTGCATGGCCCGCTGCGCATCGACGACGACCGCCTGACCGACGATGCGGCCGGTGCCAGACTGGTCGTCGACCGCGACCCGCAACCGTTCCGGATCGTCACCGACCCGTCGCACCGGCCGGTGCGCGGCCGGCTGCCCGACCAACCCCCAACCGCCAGAGGCAGTCAATGACCGAGCGACCACTGGCCATGACCGACCGCCCACTGGCCACGACCGGGCAATCACTGGACACATCCCTTCTGCGCGACATCGAGATGCTGGCGGTGGAGCTGGCGGAACAGGCCGGCGCGGCGATCACCTCGCGGCTCGGCTCGCTGCTGTCGGTGCGCTACAAGACCGGCGCCGAGACCGAGGCGACCCTGCGCAATCCGGTGTCGGAGGTCGACGAACAGGTGGAAGGCGTGATCCGCGAGCGCCTGGCCGCGCGGTTCCCCGAGCATGGCGTGATCGGCGAAGAGATGGCCGACAGCCACGACACCGATCTCGACATGATCTGGGCCGTCGATCCGGTCGACGGCACCAGCAATTTCATCAATGGCTTTCCGCTGTTCGCGGCATCGATCGGCGTGCTGCATCGCGGCCGGCCGGTGGTGGCGGCGGTGTGGTGCGCCACCAGCCATGCGCTGCGATCGGGCGTGTATCATGCCCGCCTGGGCGGCGGGCTGCATTTCGACCGCCAGCCCCTGGCGCGGGCGTCGAACCCCATGGTCCATCGCCGGCTGGCCGGCGTGCCGCAATTCCGCGGCGGCCGCCATCCATACGACCTGCGCAAGACCGGGTCGGCCGCCATCGAATGCGCCTTCGTGGCGGCGGGGCTGCTGGAAGCCGCCAGCTTCAACAGCCCCAATATCTGGGATGTTGCCGGCGGCATTCTGCTGGTCCAGGAATCCGGCGGTCAGGTTCTGACGCGCGGGCGCGGCAAGCGATGGCAGCCCTTCGAGGGCTTCGTCGCCACACCCTTGCGCGACTGGCGGGGCGGGCTGATCCTGGGATCGGCCGATGGCGCCGGCTGGATGGCCGGCAACCCCGGCGTGGCGGGCCAGGACGAGCCGGCCTGAGCCCCCCATCCTGCCGTCGCCTGCGCTGGCACCACCCGCCCTCGTACCGCCCACCCTGTCCCATAAAAACCCGCCCGGAGCACGGATCCGGGCGGGTTCTGTCTGCCGTGCGGCGAGGGCGCGCGGCATAGGGCGGCGGCCGTCACCCGGAGAGCGGGATGCCGGCCGTCACCGTCAGCGGGAAGGCGCTCAGCTGCTCAGCGCCTGGCGGAGTTCGCTGCCCCGCTCGCTGTCGGGGTTGGCCTCGATGATGTCGCCGGCGGTGGCGTCGGTGCCGATCGTGTCGCCGTAATAGGCCGCGGTCTGCTCCTCGTCCCATGAGATGTCGCCGACGCTGACGGCGGCACCGGCGAAGGCACCCTCGACACCCGACCAGATCACCACCTGACGCTCACCGGTCGAGGCGCGGGCGCCGTCGCTGGCATCGGCGAAGGTATAGCCGGCCTCGGCGTTCAGCGAGAAGCTGTCGCCGCGCTTGAAGCGGTCCACCGCCTCGTCATTCATCAGCAGAAAGGCAACCGGGCCCGACTGGCCGCCGACCTGGGCGCCAAGGCTGATGCCGCCCATGTCATAGAAGGCGGGGTTGCTCCATTCGTCGCCCTGCCTGGCCACGAACACGCCCTCGCCGCCACGCGCGCCGGCGATCAGCGCGCCCTCGGCGTAATCGGGAATGATGAACACGCCCTTGGCCTTGGCGAGCAGCGTCATGACATTGCCGTCCTGGGTCATCTGCTGGACGACGTCGGTGGCACGCGACACCAGTTCCTGCGCCTCGGCGCGGTCCTCGGCCCGATCCTCGGGATCTTCGTCGGCCACCGCGGTGCGGTTCACCTCGCTGCGCTCGGCCGTGGTGTTGCCCGGATCGCGGGTGGTCGGCATGGCCGCCGCGTCGGGCTGATTGCCGACCGGCGTGCCGCTGGTGCCGGCGGCGAAGGCCGGGGCGCCCGCCAGGGTTCCGGCGGCAAGAATAGTGGCGGTCATCAAAGCGAGCTTGCGCATGGAGATACTCCGTTCAGGCATTGAATAGGGGGGTCCGAATGGCGGCGATGCCGCGATCAGTACCAGTGACGGCGGCCATCGCCCGGCCCGTCGTCGTCGTCATGGTGGCTGCAGGCCAGGCAATAAGCGGCAAGGCCCACCACACCGGCGACCACCAGGCCAGTGGTCAGCGGGTGCTCGCGGGTCATCCGGCGGGCGCCGCCGCTCAACTGGGCGGCGCGGCGGCGGGCCGCGCGCATCGCCTCAGGCGAGGTGCTGTCATGGGCGGTGTGGCTCAGCCGGTCGGCGAGATCACGGACCTGCCGCTTGAGCGCGGACAGATCCTCGTTCAGGCGATTGGTGGCTGTCCGGTCGTCGGTCATGTCACTCTCCGAAACCTATGGCGTCCGCGCCGTGACCGACGCGGTTCGACCCCCATAACGGATGGCCAAGCGATTTGTTCCACGGCGATCCGAGGCCGGCCGGAGCCGGCGATGCCCTGTGGCGGTGGAACAAGGGCCGGATCAAGGGGTTCATCTCCGGCCCCTGCCGGTGGAGATGATGACCATGGACGGACCAAGCCCGCACACGACCCTGCCTTTCGCGCCATCCGACATCGCCCGCGCCGATCTGACCGCGCGGTTTCGGGCGGTCCGTCGCCAGACCGAGGCCCTGGCCGCCCCCCTCGATCCGGAGGATCAGGTCGTGCAGTCGATGCCCGATTGCAGCCCGACCAAATGGCATCTGGGGCACACCACCTGGTTTTTCGAACGCTTCGTGCTGATGTCGTTCCTGCCCGGCTACCGGCCGTTCGACCCGGGTTTCGACCATCTGTTCAATTCCTATTATGTCAGCCTGGGCAGCCGCCATCCGCGGCCGCAGCGTGGCCTGCTGACAAGGCCGCCGCTGGCGCGGGTGCTGGCCTGGCGCGACAGCGTGACCCATGCCGTGACCGGGCTGCTGGACCGGGCGGATGCAGGCTTGCGCGCCCGCATCGACCCGTTGATCGAAACCGGTATTCATCACGAACAGCAGCATCAGGAACTGCTGTTGATGGACGTCCTGCACCTGTTTTCGTGCAACCCGCTGCGGCCCGCCTATCTGCCGGCCGATACGATGGACAGTGCCGGGGCCATGGACAGCGCCGCGACGATGGCCGTGGCATCGAGGCCACAGGCGCCGGGTTGGATCGACCATGACGGCGGCATCCACGCCATCGGCCATGATCCGGCGGCCGGTGATGCCGATGACTTCGCCTATGACAACGAAGGACCACGCCACGACGTGCTGCTGCGGCCGTTCCGGCTGGCCAGCCGGCCGGTGACCAATGGCGACTGGCTGGAATTCATCGCCGAGGACGGCTATGGCCGCGCCGAATTCTGGCTGTCCGACGGCATCGCCGAGGCCGAGGCCGAAGGC
This sequence comes from Tistrella arctica, assembly GCF_039630945.1. Lineage (NCBI taxonomy): Bacteria > Pseudomonadati > Pseudomonadota > Alphaproteobacteria > Geminicoccales > Geminicoccaceae > Tistrella > Tistrella arctica. The sequence continues at coordinate 393,778 of NZ_JBBKTV010000004.1, read as the reverse complement.
TGGACCGCGCCGCTCTACTGGTTCCGTCCCGAACAGGATGGTCCGTGGTGGACGATGACCCTGCGCGGCCCCGAGCCCGTGGATCTGGACGCCCCGGTGGTGCATGTCAGCCAGTACGAAGCCGACGCCTTCGCCCGCTTCCGGGGCTGCCGGCTGCCGACGGAAGCTGAATGGGAGGTGGTGGCGGCACAGGCACCGGTTATCGGCAATCTGCTGCCGCAGGGCACGCTGCGGCCGATGCCGGCCGATCACGCCGCCACCTGGCCCGCGCAGATCTATGGCGATGTCTGGGAATGGACCAGCAGCGCCTATGGCCCCTATCCCGGCTTCAAGCCGCCGGTCGGTGCGATCGGCGAATATAACGGCAAATTCATGGCCAATCAGATGGTGCTGCGCGGCGGCTGTTGCGTCACGCCCGGCGACCATATCCGGCCCAGCTATCGCAACTTCTTCTATCCCCGGCAGCGCTGGGCCTTTGCCGGGCTGCGGCTGGCCGCCGATGCCTGAACCCGCATGCCGCAAGCCCCTTGCCACGCCTTCGTCGAGGACCAGTCCCATGCGCCAGACCACCACTGCCCCCCGCGTCGACACGCCACCGCCGGCCGCGGCCGCTCCAGACAGGCCGACCGCCGCAGACGGCGCCGGCGACGACATTGCGGCGATCGCCCTGGCGGGCCTGACCGCCACCCCCAAATGTCTGCCGCCCCGCCTGTTCTATGACGCCGCCGGCTCACGCCTGTTCGACCGCATCACCGGCCTCGCCGCCTATTACCCCACCCGCACCGAGAGCCGGATCCTGCATATGCAGGCGGCCGAGATCGCCACCCGCGCCGGACGCGGCACCACGCTGGTCGAATTCGGCAGCGGCGCGTCGGTCAAGACCCGGCTGGTGCTGGATGCGCTGCGCGATCCGGCGGTCTATGTGCCGATCGACATTTCAGCCGACCACATGATGACCGCAAGCACGGCGCTCGCCCGCGACCATCCGGGGCTGACGGTGCGACCGGTGCATGGCGATTTCATGCAGATGACCACCCTGCCTCTGGACGATGCGCCAGCCGGCACGGCCGGCCGCCGGCTGGGCTTCTTCCCCGGATCGACCATCGGCAACCTGCTGCCCGACGAGGCGGTCGCCTTCCTGCGCCGCGCCGCCTGCATGCTGGGCCATGACGGCCATCTGCTGGTCGGCGTGGATCTTGAGAAAGATCCCGCCCGGCTGATCGCCGCCTATGACGACCCGGAGGGCGTCACCGCCGCCTTCAACCTGAACCTGCTGACCCGGCTGAACCGCGAGGCCGCGGCCGATTTCAGGCTGGACCGCTTCGCCCATCGCGCCATCTGGCGCGCCGATGCCGGCCGGATCGAGATGCATCTGGAAAGCCTGGCCGACCAGATCGTGCAGGTGGCCGGGCGCGGCATCCGCTTCCGGAAAGGCGAGACGATCCACACCGAGAACAGCCATAAATACACGCCGGCCGGGTTCGCCCGGCTGGCGCGTCGCGGCGGCTGGCGCACCGATGCCTGCTGGACCGACCCCGAGCGCCTGTTCAGCCTGCACTACCTGATCCAGAACCATTGACCCATCGATGCGGGTGACAAATGGATGCGGGTGACACAGGGATGCTGGCCGGATCACGGGTCGGCATAGCCCAGCGCCCGCATTTCCACCCGCAGCCCGTGCGGATCGCGGTCGAACAGGATCGCGCCCTTGCGGACCGAACCCGGGGGCAGATAATCCAGCCGGCTGCGGCCGCGCGACACCACCGCGCCGCCATCGGTGATGACACCCTCGATCTCCACCGCCGATGCCGTGCGCGGGCCGTCATTCCAGGCCTCGAAGGTCACCACCCAGCCCTCACCGGCGGCGGCGACCACGGTCGGCTGCACCCGGATCGCCGGCACGCCCGCAGGCGTGGTGATCGCCTGGACCAGCAGCCAGACCACCATCGCCACCAGCAGGGCGGCGCCGATCGCGCCGATCGCCCATTCCCAGGGCCCCGGCGGGGTTGGCGCGTCGTCATCCGGCGCATCGCCGCGCGGTCGCGGGTCATGCCGGCCATCGCCTGTGCCATCGGTCATAGAATGATCCTTGCGGCGGCGGCGCCGATGGCGCCGGGAAACGACAGCACCACCACCATGCTGACGATGTCGATTGCCGAGGTGCCGTCCAGCCGGCCGAAGGTCCACAACACATACAGGCTGACCAGGGCCACCAGAACGTAGCCCGCGATGGTGAAACGCAGGAACAGGCTCCAGAACCCGCCGGTGCGGGTGACGCTGGCACTGCCGGAGAAGTCCAGCTCATAGACGAAGCCATGCATCAGGGCGAGCGTGAGGACCAGCAGGCCCAGTTGCTGCCAGATCGACATCTGATAGCCGATCAGCAGGACTTCCTCGGTGGGGGCGATGTTCAACGACAGAAACAGCGCGCCGGCCACCATCACGAACAATTCGCCGGGATAGCTATCTTCCATCTGGTATCGCTTCGCGTCGTTGCCGCTGGAGCCAAGCTGGCTGCGCGCCAGCATGGCGCCGATCGCGCCCGGCGTGATCTGGACCGCGATCTTGCCGATGATTTCCGACAGCGGCATCTCGGGCGACAGCACCCCGAACACCCACAGCAGGCCCGTAGCGGCCAATGCCGCGATGGCGATGGCGATGCAGGCATCGGCGCCGTCCTGAAGAATGCTGCTGGTCCGGCGGAAGCCGCCGATCCGCGACAGCCCGACCAGCAAAGGCAGGGTCATCACCAGCAGCAGCGCCAGCCTCAGCGGCTCGACAGAAAAGCCCAGCCACCAGGTTTCCATGGTCATCAGGATCGGCAGCGTGAACAGCAGCGCGCCGGCGGCGGCACGGCCGAGACCGATCAACAGCGTGTGATCGCCGGTCGCCACCGCGTTGGCATCGCCCGTTTCCGATCGGCTCACCTCCGACCTCCCTGAAGGCCCGGATGCACCGGCCGGTTGAAGATGCTGACAAAACCGTGGGCGACCCGATTCCGTTCCCCGGCATCGGAACCGCCGCCGCCGGACCGCGTTGGACTGGCCATGAACAGCCCACATCATCACCACGCAACCGGAGGCGCCATCATGTTCCCCCGCTTGATCGCCGCAGCGTCGCTGCGGGCCGCCCTCAGCCGGCTGCCCTCAGCCGGTGCGGCGGGTATCGCCCTCGCCACCGGGATGGCCGGCATGGCGGTTGCGGCAGACGCCCAGACCGCGCCGATGTCGACCCAGAGCTATATCGACCAGGCGACCCTGTCGGACATCTTCGAGATCCAGTCGGGCAAGCTTGCCCGCAACAAATCGCAGAACGACGACATCCGCGCATTCGGTGGCCGGATGGTGCTGGACCACACCAATTCCAGCGAGCGACTGCGCAAGACCCTGGCGGATATCGGCGGCGATATCAGCGTGCCGACACAGCTCGACGACCGCCGCATGGCGCTTCTTGAGCGGTTGAACGAGATCCCGACCGGGCAGTTCGACCGGCTGTATGTCGACATGCAGGTAACGGCCCATGAACAGGCCCTGAAGCTGCATCGCGATTATGCCGGCAATGGCGAGAACGAAGCGCTGCGCGACGTGGCCGAGGACATCGCCGACACGGTGGAGCGCCATCTGGACGCGGTGCGCGACATGGCCCGCGGCCAGGGCTATTGAGCCCTCGCCCGGCCCGGACATCCCGATCCGCCCCTTACCATTCCGACCGGAGACGACCGATGGCATTCAATCCGCTGAAGGAAAAGGGTATTCCTCTTGAGAAGCAGTGCCGCGACTGGGCGGAGCTGAACGTCGAGCCCTACAAGAAAGACGCGGTCCACCCCTATAGCCGCTGCCGCGGCATCGTGATGAACGGCATTGAGGTCGAGGCGGTGATGTTCTCGCACCAGATGGCGCGCAACACGCTGGACCCCGAGATCAAGAAGCAGTTGTCACTGATGCGCCGGATCGAGGCGCAGCAGCAGAAGGTGATGAACTGGCTGATCCCCGGCGACGAAACCACGCTGGAGGTGACCTTGGGCTATGAACAGGTGGCGGTGGATCTGACCGCCTGGGTGGCCCAGCACGAGCCGGACCCCTATCTGCGACAGGTCTATGAATTCGGTCTGCTGGAGGATTTCGACCATCTTTACCGCTATGCCAACCTCTATGGCATGCTGGAAGGCCGCAAGGCCCACGAGATCACCGACCGGCTGACCGAGATCATGCCCGGGCGGCCGACGATCTATGAGCATCGCGACCCGCGCGACGAACTGCGCCGGCCGATGACCGCCCTTGCCGCCGATCCGCAATCGGTGCTGAACGCGCTGACCATCATGTCGGCCGAACAGCAGACGATGAATTTCTACATGAACATCGGCAACCGCTATATGGAGCCGCTGGCGCGCGCGACCTATCTGGAAATCGCCCAGATCGAGGAACAGCACGTCACCCATTACGAGAGCATTCTGGACCCGACCGTCGGCTGGTTCGAGAATCTGGTCCTGCATCAGTATCATGAATGCTGGATGTATTATTCGTTCATGCAGGACGAGATCGACCCCCGGGTCAAGGCGATCTATGAGCTGCATCTGGCCATGGAGATCGAACATCTGCGCGTCGCCTGCGAGCTGATGCGCAAGGTGGAGAAGCGCGACCCTGAGGCATTGCTGCCCCAGGACATCGGCCAGACGGTGGCGTTCAAGGAGAACAAGGCCTTCATCCGCGACGTGCTGGCGCGTCAGGTCGATCTGACGTCGAAGGACAGCGCCTTCGTGCCGGTCGCCGATCTGCCCGATAACGACCGCTATTTCAAATGGAACCGCACCGTCAACGCGAAAGGCGTGCCCACCGAGGACGTCATCGATCGCGCCCGGCGCGACGGTGGCGAATACCGGCTGGAGACCGAGGGGCCGCATCCGGTCGAGGCGCTGCGCGCCGATGCCGGGGCGGCGCAGACCGCCTATGCCCGCCGCCTGCGCTGAACCGGAACAGGGACGACAATCATGACTGTGACCGAGGTGACCGACCACACGGTCGACTGGCATATGGGCGACCCGGTGTCGCTGTCGGCCATGCTGATCGCGGGCAAGAAGGTGGCGCCCGACGCCACCCTGCTGCTGGAACAGGACCATCGCGAGGCGATGGCGATGTTCGATGCCTGTGACGAACAGACCGATCCGGCCGAAAAGGCCGCGCTGGTGCGCAGGCTGTGCCGCGCCCTGCTGCGGCATATGGAGATCGAGGAAGAGATCTTCTATCCCGCAGCCGCCGCCGCGACCGGCCGCGACGACCTGACCGAACACGGCCGCAAGGAGCATGGCGAGGCGCGCGAGATCATGCTGCGCATCGACAATGCCCTGGGCCGCGGCGAGCCGCCGGATCAGGACGTGCATGCGCTGCGCCACGCCATCGAACATCACGTCGAGGATGAGGAAGACGAGATGTTCCCGACTGTCCGCAAGAGCGGCCTGGATCTGGCAGCGGTCGGCCGCCGGCTGGCCGCGCGCAAGGTGGCGCTGCTATATCGGCGCAGCGACGGCCGGGTGCAGGACAGCGGCTATGACCCGTTGGAGAAAGCCATGAGCGAGACCCGCGACCACGCCCGCGACCTGTTGATCAAGGGCCTGCGCGACATTCATGCCGCCATCCGCCAGGGCGAAGCGATGCTTCAGGCGCAACTGCCCCGCCTGAAGCGCTATCCGCAGATGGCCGAGCGGCTGCAGGCCCATCAGCAGGACAAGACCGCCCAGTTGAAGCGGGTGGAGGCCATACTGGACGGGCTGGGCCACGACCGGTCGTCGATGAAGGACATGATGATGGCGACCGCCGGGGATCTGGCAACCCGGATGAACGCCACCAAGGATGACGAAATCCTGAAGAACAGCCTGGCGATGTTCGGCATGGCGAATTTCGAGATCGCATCCTATGAAAGCCTGGTGATCCTGGCCACCGCCGCCGATCAGGCCGAGGCCGCCAAGCTGTTGCAGACCAGCCTGTCGGAAGAACGCGCCATGGCCGCATGGCTGGCCGAAAACCTGCGCGGCGTGCTGCTGGCCCATCTGGAGTTCCGCGCCACCGGCCGCGAGGACACCGGCTGACGGCGCGACCCGTCCGCCGCCTGCGCGCTGCCCTGGCGCCGCGCCTCTCTTATCATGCATCTCAATCGAGATGCATGATAAGACGTCATCAAGGGAGGCGTTTATGCCTGCGCGGACCACCATGCTTCATATTCGCGTCGACGAGCAACTGAAGGCCGACGCCACCGAGACGCTGGCAGGGCTGGGCCTGACGGTCTCGGACGCCGTGCGGATCCTGCTGACCCGCGTGGTCCGGGAGAAGGCACTTCCGGCCAGCCTGACCGCAGATCCCGTTGCCTATGATGCCTGGTTTCGAGACAAGGTACTGGAAGCGCTGGATGACATTCGGCCGACAAAGTTACACGCACAGACCATGGCACACCAACAGGTCATGGACGAGGCACAGGCGCTGATCGACAGGAAGCGCCGTGCCCGTTCTTGAGCGGCACCTCAACCGCCGGTGCCGCCGGCCAGATGGCAGGCGGCCAGATGGGGGGGTGCGTCGGGGGCGGCTGGCGTGCCGGCCTGGGGCGTGAGCACGGGCATCCGCTGACGGCAGAGGTCGAAGGCCAGCGGGCAGCGCGGGTCGAAGCGGCAGCGGTCGGGATCGGGGTCGATCGGGCTCATCGGTTCGCCGGTCATGCGGCGGCGGGCGGCGGGGGCGGCGCTCTCGTGCCTCAGCCCGTCGAGCCGCGGGATCGCGGCGGCGAGGCCGGCGGTATAGGGATGCGCCGGGTGGTCGAAAACCGCATCGGCGGGCCCCTGCTCCACCACCCGGCCCAGATACATCACCAGCACCTCGCCGCACATCATCCGCACCACGTTCAGGTCGTGAGAGACGAACAGGCAGGCGAGGCCCAGTTCGCGGCGCAGATCGTCGATCAGCCGCAGGATCACCGCCTGGATCGAGACATCCAGCGCCGAGGTCGGCTCGTCGAGGATCAACAGTTCGGGCCCCGGCGCGATGGCGCGGGCAAGCCCGACCCGCGCCAACTGCCCGCCCGAGAGCTGATGCGGCAGCCGGCCGAACAGGGCGGCCGGCAGGTGCACCCGGTCGAGCGCCTCGGCCGCCGCACGGGTGAGTGCGGCACCCCGCAGGCCGTTGAGCCGGGCGAGCGGCCGGGCCACGGCCTCGATCGCGGTCAGCCTTGGGTCCAGGCTGTCGCCGGCATCCTGGAACACCATCTGGATACGCCGGCGCCAGGGCGCGTGGGCGGCACGGCGCGCCGGCACCGCCGTCAGGTCGACGCCATCGAACAGGATCCGGCCACGATCCGGATCGGTCAGCCGGGCCAGTATCGCCGCCAGGGTGGATTTGCCGCAGCCGCTTTCCCCCACCAGCCCAAGCGCCTGTCCCCGCGCCAGGGTAAAATCGACGCCATCCACCGCATGCAGCCGCTGCGGCGGCCGGCCGCCGGCTGAAAAGGTCTTCACCAGCCCGGTGACCGCCAGAAGCGGCGGCGCCCCTTGCGATGTGATGGCGATGGTCATGCGCCCAGATCCTCGATCCGGGTGGTGGGACCGGGGGTGGCGCGGATCAGGGCGGCGGTATAGGGATGGGCGGGGGCTGCCAGCAACCGGGCGGTCGGCCCGGCCTCGACCACCCGGCCATCGCGCATCACCGCCAGCCGCCGGCAGCGTTCGGCCGCCACCGCCAGATCATGGGTGATCAGGATCGTGGCCATGCCGCGCGCCCGCGCCAGATCGTCGATCAGATCCAGAATGATCGCCTGGGTGGTGACATCGAGCCCGGTGGTGGGTTCGTCGGCGATCAGCAGCCGCGGATTGCCGGCCAGCGCGATCGCGATCATCACCCGCTGGCACATGCCGCCCGACAATTCGAACGGATAGGCATCGGCGCGCCGGGCCGGATCGGGAATGCCGACCGCGGCCAGCAGCTCCACCACCCGCGCGCGCAGCCGGGCGCCGCGCAGATGCCGGTGGTCCCCCCGCCCCTGCTCTCCCTGGCCCGCATGGGCGCGCAGCACGTCGCCGATCAGCCGCCCCACCCGCCTGAGCGGGTTCAACGCCCGGCGCGGGTTCTGGAACACCATCGAGATCGCCCGGCCGCGCAAAGGCGCCACGGCCGCCTCGCCGCCCGCGGTCAGGTCCACGCCATCGAAACTGATCCGGCCGCGGATAACGCGGCCGGCCGGCGGCAGCAGCCCCAGCACCGCCAGCGCCGTCACCGATTTGCCCGACCCGCTTTCCCCCACCAGCCCCAGCGTCTCGCCGGGGCCGATCGACAGGCTGGCGCCATCCAGCGCCGGGCGCGGACTGCCCGCGAAACCGATGGCCAGATCATGGATGTCCAGCAGCGGCACTGTCACCGGCGCCTCGGGTCCAGCAGATCGCGCAGCGCATCGCCGGCCAGATTGAAGGCGAACACCGCCATCAACAGCGCCAGCCCCGGAAACACCGCCACCCACCACTGCCCGGTCATGATGAACTGGGCGCCCTCGCTGGTCAGGATGCCCCATTCGGCGGCGGGCGGGCGCACGCCCAGGCCGATGAACGACAGCCCGGCCGCGTTCAGCACCGCCCAGCCCAGGTTCAGCGACACCTGGATGGCCAGCACCGGCAGCAGCGCCGGCAGCAGAACCGTGAACAGCAGCCGCATATCGCCGTAACCGCCCAGCCGCGCCGCCTGCACCCAGGCCGCATCGCGCCGTGCCGCCACCTCGGCGCGGGTGACGCGGATATAGAACGGCAGATTGATGATCGCGGTCGCCCAGACGATGTTGGCAACCGTGTTGCCCAGCGCCGCCACCATCGCCATCGCCACCACGAACAGCGGAAATGCCATCAGCACGTCGACCAGCCGGCCGACGCCCCGGTCCAGCCAGCCGCCCCGCCAGCCGCACAGCGCGCCCACGGCGGTGCCGGCCACACAGGACAGCCCCACCGCCGAGATCGCGATCGCAAGATCCAGCCGGGTGGCGACCACGACGCGCGAAAAGATGTCGCGGCCAAGCTGGTCGGTGCCGAACCAGTGGCCGGCCGATGGCGGCTCAAGCCCGTGGGCGACATTGGTCGCCAGCGGATCATGCGGCACGATCGCCGGCCCGAAAACCGCGGCGAACACCATCAGCGCCACCACCAGCAGCGCCAGGAAGCCGGGCGGATTATCCACGGCCAGCGCCAGCAACCGGCGGACGCGGCTGCGGGTGGTGGCGGGCGCGGGGGGGTGGGGATCGGCGGTCACGGTCATCCCATCCGCCCCACCCGTGGATCGATCAGCCCGTACAGGATATCGATCAGCAGGTTGACCAGCGCGAAGGCCACCGCCACCAGCAGCACGAAACCCTGCACCGGCGCGTAATCGGCATTCATCACCGCATCCAGCGCATAAGATCCGATGCCCGGCCAGGCAAAGACCTTTTCCACCAGAACATTGGCCCCCAGCATGTACGAAAACACCAGCCCCAGCGTGGTGACGATCGGCACCGCGGCATTGTGCAGGGCATAGTGCCACAGCACCATCCGGCGCGGCAGCCCCGCCGCCCGCGCCGCCACCACGAAATCCGATGCCAGCACGCCGATCATCGCACCCCGGGTGATGCGCGCCAGCGGCGCCAGGGCGAACAGCGCCATGGTCAGGCAGGGCAGCACCATCCGCCCCAGAACCGATCGCACGGCCGCGCCATCCCCCGCCAGCACCGCATCGATGACCATCGATCCGGTCACCACCGGCGGCGGAAACAGCATCATGTCGAAGCGGCCGACCGGTTCCGGCGCCCAGCCCAGGTTGAAATAGAAGATGTGGATCAGCAGCAGCCCGATCACGAAGCTGGGCAGCGAGGTGCCGGCGGTGGCGATGATCCGGCACAGATGGTCGATCCACGACCCCGGCCGTGCCGCGGCGGCGATGCCAAGCGGCAGCGCCACCAGCATCGCCAGCAGAAAGCCGGTGACGGTGAGTTCCAGCGAGGCCGGCAGCCGGGCCGCCAGATCGTCCACCACCGTCTCGCCGGTGGTGAACGACCGGCCCAGATCGCCGCGCAGTATATCGCCGGCATAGATCAGCAATTGTTCGGGAATGCTGCGGTCCAGCCCCAGATTGACCCGGATCGCCTCGATCTCCTCGGGCCCCATGCCGGGACCCGAGGCGAGGAAAGCGGCCGGGTCCGCCGGCAGCAACCGCATCACCACGAAGGTGAACACCAGGGCGCCGGCCAGGATCGGCAGGGTCGCCAGGCTGCGCTTGCCGATGAAGCTCAGAAGGGCAGGCACGGGTGGCACGGGCTCCGGTTGACGGTGAAGGCCGGACCGCAGAGGTCAGGCGGATTTGGTCAGCGGCCGGAAGTCGACCTGACCATGAATGTAATAGGTGAAATCGTCCACAGCCGGCTGCATCGCGGCATCGAAGGATGGCAGCCACAGCGGCATGATCGGCAGCTCGCGGAACACGATTTCGATCGCCTGCTTGATCAGATCGTCATAGGTGTCCTTGTCGGTTTCCCAGCGCGCCTTCTCGACCAGCACCGCCAGTTCCGCATTCTGGAACGACCCGAAATTCCACCGCCAGTCGCCCTGGAAGAAGATGCGGAAGAAATAGTCCGGATCGTTGAACCAGGCCGAGGAACCCTCGACATAGAACGGCACCTTTTTTTCGGTCAGCAGCGTGCCCCAATTGGCGGTCGGCACCTTTTCGATCGTCACCTTGATGCCGATCCGGCCCAGTTGTTCCTGCACCAGCAGCGCGATCGGATCGGCGGTCACCGCATCGGCGACATTGTAGCTGAAGGTGGTCTCGAAGCCGTCGCCGAGCCCGGCTTCGGCCAGCAGCGCCCGCGCCCGGTCCAGATCGGTCTGATAGGGATAGGGCTGCGGGAAGGCCGAGCCTTCGGGTGTCCCCGATGCGGCGCCATAAAGCGGCATGCCACGGCCGAAGATCGCGCCCTGGAACATGTCGTCGTAAGGCAGCGCCCAGGCGATGGCCTGGCGCACGCGGACATCGTCGAAGGGGGCCGTGCGGGTGTTGAAGGCAACGAAGCGGAAGCTGTTGGTGACCGGCAGCGAGATCAGCTTCACCTTCGGATCGGCATCGATCGCGGCCACATCCTTGGGCGGCAGTTGCAGCGCCACATCGGCGTCACCGCGGGTGACCGCGGCCACCCGGCCGGGGGCCGCCGGCACCACCTGGACCAGCGCCCGGCGGATCTGCGGCAGCGCGCCGCCCTTCCAGTCGTCGAAGCGGCTGTAGATCACCTGCTGGCCGGCGGTCCAGCTCTCGACCTTGAAGGCACCGCTGCCGGCGGCGTTGTTGCGCAGCCATTCGGTGCCCCAGGGATCGGCCTCGGTGGCATGCGACCGCACCAGCTCGCTGTTCAGCACCGAGGCGAAGGTCAGCGCCAGATTGGGCAGGGTGTAACGGTCGGCGCGCGGGAAGCTCAGCCGCACGGTGTGGTCGTCGACCGCTTCGAACTGATCGGCCGAGACGATCGAGCCGGTGCCGAGCTGGCGCTTGGATGCCGGCAGGTTGATGCCGCGTTCCAGCGACCAGACGACATCGGCGGCGGTGACCGGCTTGCCGTCATGGAAGGTGGCATCAGGATGCAGGTGGAAGACCAGCACCTTGCCGTCTTCCAGCACCTCGAACCGTTCGGCCAGCTCGCCCTTGAAGCGGCTGTAGTCATAGCGATACAGCCCCGGCGACACCTCGATCCGGTCGAAATTGATCAGCCGGTCATAGATGTTGGTGAAGGCGCCGAGCGACGCCCGGTTGACGCCGTCGCCATGCGGGTCGCGGGAATTGGGGCCGTCCTCGGCCAGAACCCGCAGGGATGCGCCGTCGGCGCTCTGGGCAAAGGCCCGGCCCAGCGGCATGGCGACACCACCCACCGACAGAAACAAGCCGGCGGCAGCGCCGGTCTTCAGGAAATCGCGCCGATCCATCATTCTCTAACGTCTCCAGCTCGACCGGTTCAGCCGGTCTGATGTCATCTCAGCTATAGGCCTGCGGTTCGGGCAGGCGCGCGTTCAGAGCGAAGTGTCCGATCTCCAGGATCTTGTAGGCCAGGGGGTCGTGCAGCGTATGGGTGCGGGCATCACGCCAGAACCGGTCGAAGGCATGGCGGTTATGGGTCGCACGCGCCCCCATGGCGTCGTAGATTCTGGTCGCGACGTCAAGACTCAAGCGGCTAGATAATACTTTTATGGTTGCGACATCAACCGCCGCGTCACCCCGGAGTTGGGCATCGAACCGTGGGGCTGCGCCGAGCATGGCATCGACCTTGCCCGCCGCGCGATCGGCCAGGGCCATGGCCGCCTGTATCGCGATCCAGAATTCGCCGAATTGAGACACGACCAGCGGGTCGTCGGCCGCGCGCGCCACACCCGATGCCGGCCATGCCCGGGTGCTGGTGCGGACATAGTCGCGGCCGGCGCGGAAGGCGCCCAGCGCGAAGCCCAGATACAGATTGGCGAAGGTGAGCTGGTTCACCGGCGTGCGGGCCGCCACCGCGAAGGCGTCGACGCCGTCGCGGTCTTCCATCTGCATGTCGGCGGCCGGCACCCGCACCCCGTCGAGCGTGAAGCCGCCGCTGTCGGCGCGGTCCAGCCCCAGGCTGTCCCAGTCGTGATGGCAGCGCAGCCCCGGCGCGTCGCCGCGCAGATAGACCAGAACCGGCGCGCCGGTATCGGTGCGCCGGCCCCAGACCACCAGCCGGTCGGCGAAGGCGGCCCCGGTGCAGAAGCTCTTGGTACCATCCAGCACCACATCGCCGCCATCGGGCCGCACCCGAACATCGTCGTCGCGCGGGTTGGTGACGCCGGCCAGCCACAGCCGGTCGCGCGTGATCTCGGCCAGGCGCGGCCCGGCCAGCGCCGGCCGGCCGATGCTCTGATGCAGCACCCCCATGGAATGATAGCCGAACAGGGTGCCGACCGAGCCGTCGACAGCCGCCAGTTCACGCGCCACCGCCACCACCGTCGACCAGCGGGCGCCGCCGCCGCCAGACGCTGCCGGCACCGCCATGGTGGCAAGCCCGCTTGCCTTCAACAGCCGGATCTGGTCATGCGGTGGCGTGTGGTCGCGGTGGCGGCGGGCGATGTCGGCGGCAAGAACTGCCGCCACCTCGCCGGCCAGTGCCATCCAGGCATCATGGCTGCGGGGGCCGATATCCCCCTCGGACAGGCTGGTCATGGGCGGTCCTCCGCGGCAGGTGTCGAGGGCGTGGCCGGCTGTCGCAACGCCGCGGCAGGGTGGCCGGGCGCCGGGCGCGGCCCCTGGCCGAACAGCCGGTCGCGCAGGGTGCCGTCGCCATAGCCGTGCTTGTACAACCCGCGCTCCTGCAACACCGGCACCAGCAGGTCGGCGACATCGGCGAAACAATCAGGGGTGACGGTGCGGATCAGGTTGAAGCCGTCGATATCGGCCTCGGCGATCCAGGCGGCGATCTCGTCGGCCACCAGCTCAGGGGTGCCGACCACCGGCTTGAACCGCCCGCCCAGGGTCATGCCCGCCAGCAGACGGTTCACGGTCGGCGGCCCGTCATCGCCGGCGCCAAGCTGCGCCACCAGCGACCGGATGCCATTGCCGGCCTCGCCCGTCACCACGATCGGCTCATCGGGCGCGAAGCGGGCGAAATCGATGCCGGTGGCGGCGGCAAGCTGCGCCAGCCCCGCCTCGGCGGCGGCATAGCGGCCATAGTCTTCGAATTTCTCCCGCGCCTCGGCCTCGGTGCGGCCGATCACGGTCATCAGGGAGGCGAAGATCTTCACGTCGCGCGGGTGCCGGCCGGCGGCGGCGACCGCGGCGCGGATCCGCGCGGTCAGGGTGGCGGCACTGCCGCGGCCGGTGGTGGGAATGAAGATGCATTCGGCATGGGTGGCGGCGAATGCCAGCCCGCGCGCCGATGCCCCGGCCTGGAACAGCACCGGCGTGCGCTGCGGCGACGGCTCCGACAGATGGATCGCGTCCAGATCGAAGAACCGGCCGTGATGGTGGATGGCGCGCACCCGATCAGGCCGGGCATAGATGCCGGCCACGCGGTCCGAGACCACCGCGTCGTCGTCCCAGCTTGCCTCCCACAGCTTGTAGACCAGCTCCATATATTCGTCGGCGCGGTCGTAACGGGCGTCGTGATCCATCTGCGCGCCCTGCCCCGCCCCGCGCGCGGCACTGTCGAGAAAGCCGGTCACGATGTTCCAGGCGATCCGGCCGCGGGTCAGATGATCCAGCGTCGACATCCGCCGCGCGAACAGATAGGGCGGCTCCTGCGACAGATTGGCGGTGATGCCGAAGCCCAGATGACGGGTGACCGCCGCCATCGCCGGCACCAGCATCGCCGGGTCGTTCACCGGCACCTGCATGGCATGGGCGATCGCCGTCTCCGGCCCGCCTTTGTAAACGTCGTAGATGCCGCTGACATCGGCCAGAAACAGGCCGTCGAACAGCCCGCGTTCAAGACACCGCGCCAGATCCTGCCACCAGCCGATATCGGTATAGCTGGTGGCCCGGTCGCGCGGATGCCGCCACAACCCATGGGCGATATGCCCGACGGCGTTCATCTCGAACGCGTTCAACCGGATCTGTCGGCCGGCCCCCACCGGCCCGTCCGCCTCTTCTGTCTGCCCCGCCCGTACCTGAACCACGCACCCGCCCCGATCGATCCCCGGCGCGCCACCCGCCGGTCACGCGCATTTGTCCCGTAAGACGATACTGCGGACAGATCGGCTATGCCTACAGGCGAATTGTATTTTTGACGGCACCGCTTTTGAAGCCCGCATGCCGGGCGCTACATCTGGCTCGGCAACCAGGTTGCGATCACAGGAAACGCGATCAGCAGGGTCAATGTGACCAGTTCCAGAACGATGAAGGGCACGATCCCCCTGAACAATTGAGCCGACGAGACTGCATCCGTGGCGCCAAGGACCGCGAACAGGTTCAACCCCACCGGGGGCGTGATCGCGGCAATCTCGACGAGCTTGATGGAGATGATCGCGAACCAGACCGGATCCAGCCCGACGGATTGAGAGATCGGGAAAAGCGTCGGCAAGGTGATGACGAGCAGCGACAGAGAGTCCACGAACATGCCGAGGATCAGATAGATGGCGATCATGCAGGCCATCAGTGTGAACGGCGAGACCCCGAGCTCGGCGATCGTCGTGTTCATTGTGGTGATGAAACCGCTGACCGCCAGAAACCGGCTGAACAGCAGCCCCGCGACGATGATGGCCAGAAGGCGCGCCGTGCCATAGGCGCATTCCGCCAGCGAGTCCCAGATGCCGGGCAGTTTTATCGTGCGCGTCGACAGGCCGATCAGCAGCGCGCCGGCGGCGCCGACGGCACCCGCCGAAGACGGCGAGAACCAGCCGACATAGATCCCGCCCATGACGAAACCGCCAAGGACCACCACGCTCCACACCGATTTGAGCCCGACGATCTTTTCCCGCCAGGAAAACCGTTCGTCGGTATCCGGCGCCCAGTCGGAGAAGCGCAGCAGAAAGAGTTTGATCCCGACGACATAGACCGCGGCCGTCAGCAGGCCCGGCAGAACCCCGGCGATCAGCAGTTTGCCGGCGGACTGGCTGGTCAGGGACGCGACGATGACGATCGCGACCGACGGGGGAATGATGGCGGCCAGGGTGCCGGTGGCCGCGATGCAGGCGGCGGCCACGCCGGGCGCATATTTGTATTTCAGCATCTGTGGCATCGCCACGCGCGCAAACATGCTCGATGCCGCCAGGCTGGAGCCGGATGCGGCGGCAAAGGCCGCGGAGGCCAGAACCGTCGCGATCAGCAGATTGCCCTTGGTGCGGGCGGTAAAGCGGTGCGCGGCGTCATACAGGCCCTCGATAATCCGCGCGCGAAAACAGAACGACCCCATCAGCAGGAACATCGGGATCACGACCAGCGAGTAGTTCGAAACCGTGGCCACCGGCAGCGTCTTGAACGTCGCGATGGCAAAGACCGGGCCGGCGACGAGATACATTCCGGACGCCGCGACCAGGGACATGGCCCATACGATCGGCACGCCAAAAGACAACAGGAGCAACAGGGCGGCGATCGCGAGGCCACCATTCGTCAGGGCATCCATGATGTTCCGCCTCTGTTAGACGATTTTCTTATGAGATCGGTGCTTCACGACGAGACGCAGGAACTGGACGATCGCGATCAGGCCGCATATGGCGAATGCCGCGAAAGCCGCGAACTTGACCGGATACACCGGCACAGGCAGCAGGCCTTGCGCGGTTTCGGTCTTGGCCCAACTGCTTTCGAACGCGAGCCACGAGGTATAGGAGAAGAATGCGCATGTCGCCAACGCGACCACGGTCACGACGACGTCGCCGAACACCCTGAACCACCCCCGAAAATTCCGGGACACGATATCGACCCGGATATGGGTCGCGTGCCAGGTCACGCCGGGCAGCGCCAGGAAGGTGGCCGCAGCGATCATGACTTCGCTCAGCTCCACCTTGCCGGCGATGTAATGATTGAAGCCGAGGCCCAACACCACATCCAGCGCGCCAATGATCATGGTGGCGGCGATCAGAAGACCGCACACCACCAGAGACGTCGCCTCAATCAGGCGAGCCGCCGTCTTAATCATCGAAGGATTCGCGCTTTTCACGCAGGATCGGGGCAAGGCGTTCCGCCGCATCGCCAAGGCCCTGCTCGCCAAGTCGCTGGACCCAGAGATCGATGGTGTCCAGGGCCGCGGCGTCGACCTTGTCGACATCGTCGAAATGCACCAGTTCGACACCCTTTGCGGGCATCGTGACCTCGACGGTGTCGCGCGCGAGCTTGTCATACGCCGCGACCATCCGGGCCATCATGTCGTCGCTGACAGTCTGGAACAGCGTTTTCACGGTCTCGGGCAGTGCCTCATAGGCATCCCGGTTCATGAAAATATTCCAGGTGACATGCGAACCGGTGCTGAGATCGATGGCGTATTTCGCGACCTCGTCGAGCTTGGTCGAGAAGATCTGGTCATGGGGGGAATAGGCGCAATCGACCGTCCCCTTCTGGATGGCCTCGTACTGCTCGGCCAGCGGGACGTTCACCGGCACAGCACCCAGCGACGCCCACCATTCCGGCATATAGGCGCCGGGCACGCGGATCCGCAGCCCCTTGATGTCCTCCAGGGTGCGCACCGGCTTGGCACAGGTCAGCTTGTAAGGATTCGGGGCCTGTGCCGTCAGCTCGATGACCCCGGCATCCTTGAGTTCCTTCTGAACCTGGGGGTCCTGCTGGAACTGCCGCCAGGTGTCGAGCGCCGCGGCAGGATCGGCATGGGTCCGCATCATCAGATTGCCGGCGGTTCCCGCCACCGGCAGGTCCGACATGAAGTAGCCCTGCGCCGTCACCCCAAGAGGCACCGCGCCCGAGCCGACCAGTTCCAGGATCTCGGTCGCGCCCCCCAGCGTGCCGCCCCAGAAAATCTCGATGGTGATGGCGCCGCCCGATCGTTCGGCGACCTGATCGGCCCACCATCGTTCCCATTCCACGCCCGCATAAGTCTCGGGCAGGAAATGCGCCATGTTGAGCGTCATCGCCGGATACTCTTCCGCCCAACCGCTGGTCGCTCCCAGACCGACGGTCAGTGCAGCCACAATTCCTGTCATAAATCGCTTCATTTTTTTTCCTCCCAGATGGTGCGCCGTCGTTGCGGTTCCTCCTCGCACCCTGATTGGCATATCAAAATGAATGGCGGTTCGCAATTCATTTTATTGTTGACGGACAGGGCCGCCCGGCAATACTTGACCGTCGGCGTGGAGATTCGCGGCGCGTCTGAAACTTCAGGTCGTTCTGGCCTGGAGGATGCATTTCGAAAAGACAATGCACCAAGTGGAAAGATTTCGGTGCAGACGGGAGGTGCCAATGCAAGACGATTATTTACCCGGTCCCGAGGACATGCCTGCGACGGTCATCGCCCGACCCGTTGTCGACAGGATTCTGGCGCATGCGGAGACGTCTCCGGATGCCCTGGCGCTTGTGGCGACGGCGAGCGCCGGTGTCGAGGTCAGTCGGAGCTATGGCGCGCTGCGTGCAGACATCCTGCGGTTTGCCGACGGATTGCGGCGCCGAGGGGTGGCGCGGGGCGACCGGATCGGGATCTTCGCCGACAACGAGAATGCCTGTCAGGCCATCGTGGCGATCCTGGCGGCGAACCTGCTGGGTGCCGTGTTCGTCCCGCTCAATGCCCGCTATACGGCGCGCGAGCTGCTCGACGCCGCACGGCGTGCCGCCTGTTCGGTCATTCTGGCGGCCGACCGGCTGGCCCCGACGGTGAACCGCGTCCGCGGCGATCTGCCGGCGCTTCGCGAGATCATTCTGATGGAGAACGGCAACGGCGCCGCTGATTTCAAGTCCATTCTCAACCTGGGCGCCCCCGATGCGGACGGTTGGCCGCAGCTCGCGCCGGACGACATCAGCGAGATCATGTTCACGTCCGGGACAACCGCCGCGCCCAAAGCCGCGATCGTCACTCATGGCCGCACCGCCGCCGCGGCGCATATCTACAGAACCATGCTGGACCTCCGGCCGGAAGACCGACTCCAGAGTTTCTTCCCGATCTTCACGACCGCCAGCACGAAATGCGTGATCCTGCCAATCCTCTCGGCAGGCGGCGCCGCGATCATCGATGCCGGCATGTCGATCCCCGACAGTCTCGCCCGCATGAAGACCTATGGTTCGACGATATATTATGGCGTCCCCGCCTTTTATATCTTCCTTCTTGAGCATATGCGGGTTCAACCGGAACGCCCGCCCGCGCTGCGCCTGTTTATCTATGGCGGTGCCGCGATGCCGCTGACGCCGATCCGGCAGCTTGCCGAATTTTTTCCGGAGGTCGGGCTGGCTCAGACCTTCGGCTCAACGGAAACCGGCGCCACCGGCACCATTCTTTATCCGCGCTATACGCTGTCCAAGATGGGGTCCGTGGGCCGCGCCGGGCCCTATACCGCGGTCAAACTGGTCGCCGACGACGGAACCGAGGTTGCCGATGGCGTGCAGGGCGAATTCGCGGTGCGGTCTGCGGCAGTCTTCGCGGGTTATCTCGACGATCCCGCAACCAGCCGGGCCACCCTGAAGGATGGCTGGGTACTGATGGGGGATATCGGCTATCGCGATGCCGATGGGTTCTTCCACCACACGGACCGGAAGAAGGACATCATCATCCGGGGCGGCCATAATATCGGTTCGATGGAAGTCGAGGACGTGATTTACAAGTTCCCCGACATCGAGGAAGCGGCCGCCGTCGCCGTGCCGCATCCGAAACTGGGCGAGGATGTCTTCGTTTTCGTCGTGATGAAAGACGGCCGGACGCTCGACACCTCGGCTCTGCTTGCCTATTGCCGCGACATGCTCGCCGATTACAAGGTGCCACGCCATGTCGTGGCCATCCCCAGCATGCCGCGCAACCCGATGGGCAAGATCCTCAAAACCGAGCTTCGCGTGACCGCGCGCGAATGGCTCGGCCTTGAATAGATGGGCAGGCCGCCGGGTCGCGGCGGATCGCTGACGCCGACGCGATCGGCCGCGACCCCTGTGCCGGCAGGATCGCCGGGTTTACGCCCCGGTTGCCCCAGGTGCGCCGTGTAAACCGGGCGCACCGCTCAAACCGAAGGTGATCAACTTCCTGTAGGTGTTCAGAACGTCGTCCAGCGCCGCGTCGCTCTGATCGCTCTGGGCCGCGAACTCGTTGTACAGATAGTCCCGTGCCGCCGTCAGGGTGACTGTAATCGTATCCAGCTCATGCTCACCGAAGGATGGAAATTCGCCGTTCTGCCAACTGCGGCGCAGCGAACTTCTGAACCGCGTCCTGATATGGTCCATATGAAGGCGGTATCCTTCAGGTGCCGCGATATGCGCTTCGTGGAGCAGGCGGAAAAACCATGGCCGTTCGCGCGCCCAGGAAATAAAGGCGCGGAGGGCGCGAAGCTCCACCTCGATGAACGAGTCCGCCCCTTTCACGGCCTTTCCGATATGATCCAGCGCCTCCCGCCCTTTGAGCGGCAGGAGAAGATCGAATAGTTCCTGCTGATTGTCGAAATAGCGATAGAACGTTCCCTGCCCCAGACCAGCTTCCTGGGTGATCTTGGCAACGGATGCATTCAGATATCCGACCCTGCCGACCACGACTGCGGCGGCATCGATCAATGCAGCGCGATTTCGTTCGGTTTTCTCAGATCGCGTCAGCTTTTGCTTCATAGACTCGTCAATACTATATTTATTTTCACTTGGGTTGACGTAAGGGTACACATTCGCGCGCCATCAAAAAACTGCTTTCGTGCGCTGCGGGCAGGATGGTCGCCGGCGGAAATCACCGCCGCCATGCGGTCATGCGCCGCTGGACGGACCGCCGAATGCGCACCAGCCTCCGTCCACCGGCAGCGTGGCGCCGGTGATGTAGGAGGCCCAGTCCGAGGCGAGAAAGGCCGCGACGCGCGCGATGTCGTCGGGATCGCCGAAATCGCCCATCGGGATGCGGTTCAGGAATGCCGCCCGCGCGACCTTGCCGCCCTCGACGAGGTCTTTTGACAGAGCGGTTCGGATCACCCCCGGCGCGATGGCATTCACCCGGATGCCGCGTCTGGCAAAATCCGCGGCCATGGTCTTGGTCATCATGACCACCCCGGCTTTCGAGACGCCATATCCGTTGGACGCGCGATGCGCCATCAGACCGGTGATCGAGGACAGGTTGACGATGGCGCCGGGGCGGCCGGCCGCGACCATGCGGCGGGCGACACCTTGGGACATCAGAAAGACGCCCCTGAGATTGACGTCCATGACCCGCTGCCAGTCTGTGGACGTCTGCTTCAGCGTGCCGACGACGGGCTCGGCAATGCCGGCATTGTTCACCAGGATGTCGATCTCGCCCATCGCCCCGGCGACGGCATCGACGCAGGCGGCGCAACTGGCTTCCTGGCCGACATCGAGGGCGAAGGCGCGCGCGCCCTCGCCGATCTCTCCGGCGGTCCGTTCGGCATCGCCCGGCGACAGGTCGCACACCGCGACGCGCGCGCCGCAGGCCGCCAGCCTGATACAGATGGCACGGCCGATGCCGTTGGCGCCGCCGGTCACCAGCGCGACCTTCTGCGACAGGTCGATCACATTGTCAGCCATGGGTCTTCCCCCTCCGCGCGCCGAAAACCGGCGCGCGTTTTTCGCGCAGCGCCGCCAGTGCCTCCCGGTGATCGGCGCTCACATTGGTCAGCGCTTCATAGGCGATCGAGGTATCCATGATCGTGTGCGCCAGTTGCTTCAGCCCGATATTGACGCTGACCTTCGACCACCGCACGGCCTTGATCGCAGACGCCTCCAGGCGCCGCGCGAAATCCGAGACCGCCACATCCAGCTCCGCGGCGGGAACCGCATGGTTGATCAACCCCATCTCGGCGGCTTTCCGCGCCGGAATCCGATCGCCGGTCATCAGATATTCCTTGGCGCGCGCATAGCCGATCAGTTGCGGCCAGATGACCGCCCCGCCATCGCCCGCGACCATGCCGACCGACACGTGCGGATCGGACAGAAACGTGTCTTCGTTGGCGAAGATCACGTCGCAGAACAGCGCCATGGTGCATCCCAACCCGACCGCCGGGCCGTTCACCTTGGCAATGATCGGCTTTTCGCAGTCGAGTATCGAAAAGATGATCTGTTTCGCCTCGACCGCTGTCTGTTCGAAGGAGTCAGGGTCGTCGGCGGCCTGCTGCTGCCAGGCAAGATCTCCGCCGGCGCAGAAGGCCCGCCCCGCGCCGGTCAGAACGATGACGTCGGACGCCTCGTCCCGGGCCGCATCCGTGAACACCTGCGCAAGCTCGGTGTGAAGGGCGGCATCCACGGCATTCAGGCTCTCGGGCCTGTTCATCGTCAAATAGAGGGTGCGTCCGTCCTGGCGCCATTCAATCGCCTTGTACATCGCCCGATCTCCTCATGTCCGGGGGGGAGAGCTGTCACCATAGCGCCTGTGCCGGCCGCGTCAATAAATGTGAACCGCGAACCATAGTTCATTTTTCTTGACAACCGAAGCCATCAAGCCTTAAAGCCGTATAAGAAACAGGAGGCATGACATGCTGGCAGACCGTGCGAACTATGGGCCGGAGCATGATGCTCTACGCTACTCCGTGCAGCGCTTCTTCGAGAGCGAGGTCGCTCCGAACTATACGGCCTGGGAAAAGCGAGGCTATGTTGATAGAGAGGTCTGGCGTAAGGCCGGATCTCTGGGTTTGCTTTGCTCAACGGTGCCGGAAGAATATGGCGGACCCGGCGGTGACTTCCTGACAGCCAGCGTCATCATCGAAGAGCAGATGCGGCAGGGATACTCGGCGCCCGGCTTCTACACGCATTCTGATATTATTGCGCCCTATATTCTCGAATTTGGCAGCGAGGCACTCAAGCGGCGCTGGCTGCCCCGGATGGCCTCGGGCGATGCGATTGCCGCCATCGCGATGACCGAGCCCGGCGCCGGCAGCGATCTGAAAGCGATCAGAACCCATGCCCGCCGCGACGGCTGCGATTTCATCATCAATGGGGCCAAGACCTTCATCACCAACGGCTATCTCGCCGATCTGGTCATCGTCGTCGCCAAGACCGCGCCAGAGAAGGGTGCTCACGGCGTTTCGCTCATTGTGGTGGAGACGACGACCCCGGGGTTCCGGTGCGGACAGATTCTGGAAAAGATGGGACAGAAAGCTCAGGATACCGTCGAACTGTTCTTCGACGAGGTCAGGGTTCCGGCATCGAACCTTATCGGAGACGAGAATCAGGGCTTCAGCTATCTGATGCGGCAACTGGCGCAGGAAAGGCTGGCCGTCGCCGTCAGCGCGATCGGCTGGGCCAAAGGCGTTCTGGCCGACACGGTGCGATACGCCCGCGACCGGCAGGTTTTCGGCAACCCCCTGATGACGTTCCAGAACACCCAGTTCAAGCTGGCCGAGTGTCGGGCCGAGATCATGGTCGGCGAGGCTTATGTCGACCGTTGCATAACCAGGCGCCTGGAGGGCCGACTGACCGATGCGGAGGCGGCCGCCGCCAAGATGTGGCTGAGCGAGATGCAGTCCCGCGTCATCGACACCTGCCTGCAATTCTTCGGCGGATACGGCTACATGTCTGAATACCCGGTGGCGAGGGCCTATACCGATGCGCGCGCCCAGCGCATCTATGGTGGCGCCAACGAAATCATGCGGATGATCATCGCCCGAAGCCTGTGAACGGCGAACCGGGCGGTCAATTCGTCAGACCGCCCGGTGCTTGGCGTCTGCCGCCGCAGGCGCCCTGCCCCGTCATCGCCTCAGCCCAGCGTCTTCGGGTCCACGCCTTCGGCCAGCAGACGTTCCAGGGCCGCGACCGCGCGTTCGAAGGTGCGGGTCTTGGTCCATTCGCGGTCGGCGGCGATCTGGTCGAGCAGGGCCGCCGTGCGGACATTCACCCGCAGGCTGACCGCCACGGTCGGCGGGCCGGGCGGGCGGCCGCGCGGGCGCGGGGTGTCGTCGGCCCAGTTGCGCGGGTCGCGGCTGCGGAAGCCCGATTCCTCGGCCACCGGGCGCACCAGATCGCGGGTGGCGCGCGGGTCGTCGGCATGGCGGCGGCCGGGGCGGAAGTCGCTCAGATCCCGCAGCGGATCGGCGCCGGCGGTCTCAGGCGTCGTGGCATCGTCGTCACTGAACAGACGCGGACGTTTGCGTTCGGTCACCGGGCCTGCCCTCCTTGTGCGGCATGGTCTTGATCAGCACGTTCATTGTCGCGCAGAAGCTGCACCACGGCGGCAGCATAGGCGCGGGCATTCTCGATCGCCTTGTCGACGCCCGAGACCTCCTTGCGGTCGAGCTGGTCGAGCGTGCCGCCATAGGCGAGGAAGGCATCGAAGGCGCCGCGCTCGATCAACTCCACGCCCAGAACGTTGACCTCGGCGGCCTGCAGATCCTCAAGTATGGCGCGCAAGCCCCGCGAGCGGATGGCAGCGCTGGTGCGGGTGAGCAGCACGGTATGCGGGATGCGGCGGCGGAAGGCCTTTTCCTGGCGCTTGACCAACTGTATGGCCCGCACCGCCTGTTTGCCGTCGAGCTGCTTGGCCTGAAGCGGAATGATCACCAGGTCGGCGCGGCCGATGGCATAGGCGACCACGGTCGAAGCGGTGCCTTCCAGATCGACCAGAACGAAGGCATGGTCCTCGGCGGCGGCATCGATCACCTCGACCACATTGTGTTCGCCGATATCGCCCAGCACGGTCAGGGTGTCGGGTTTGCCCGGCAGCTTGGCCCAATCGGTGATCGGGTGATTGGGGTCGGCGTCGATCACCGCCACCCGCGTCTTCGCCGCCAGTTGCGTGCCCAGAACCAGCGCCGACGTGGTCTTGCCGGCGCCACCTTTGGGGTTTGCGAACGCGATGATCGCCATCTTTGGGGATCCCTCGATCTGGTTATGCACGGCCCGACCCAGGCACGGGCCGCCCGACTCTGGCACAGCCCCGCTCAGGCGCTGGCCGGCCGGCCCGCATCATGCGGCCACACCGGTTGCCGCGGCAGGGGCGGCGCCGGGTGCGGTCGCGCCATCGCCGCCACGACCTGCCGGCTGCATGATACCGCACCGGGCCGCATGAACAAGCGGCAACCAGCTTCCGCCTGCTGTTTCCTGATTGATCTGTTTTTATCTGGCATTTATCGCTGCGCATTGGCACTTTCTTCAGAGTTTCAGCGGGGTGAGGGAACCGGGCGCCGCCTGTAAGCTGGCGCCTATCACACATGATCCTGTTTGATCTGTATTGCGCATGATCTTTCAAGCTGTTTCCTGCATCAAAAAGCTGGCCAACAGATCGGTCGATCCAATCTTGCGAGAGTCGGCCACCGGCATGCCGGCCGTCATGATGTCGCACCCGCTCCGTCGTATCTGCATCTGCGGTCCTGATCCTGGTTCCGACAGTCATTCCCACGGTCGCGCGCTGCACCCCTCGCCCGGTATCGGACCGCCATGGCATGCGCCATCGAGCCTTCTGCCCGTGGTCCGGAATGCTCCGGGCGAGGCGGGACCGCCTGACATCCGCTCAGACGCGTCGGTGACCATGCCATCCCGCTCGGCCCATCCCGCCCGCCATCCTGGGCATCCTCGCCACAGGCGCGGCCTTCGGCGCCGGCATGTCCATGCCAACGATCCACCGACCCAAACGCCTGCGACGACACCATCGATGCACCGGCCGGCCCGCCATCGGCAGTGCGCCATCTCCGACCCCGTTACATCGACCGGTGGCCGTCACCCGGTGCCGCGTGGTGCCCCACAGCCTGCCGCAGGCTCATAGTCCGACCCCACGGCGTCCGGCAGACCTGCCGGGCACCCGGTTGCATCCAATGCGCCAGACGCACACAGTGTCGTCCTTATCCCCTCCCTCCCCCTGCATCGCCATCACCCGCCCTGCCCCATCCGGCGTCGCCGCCGCCATCATCCGGCCGACATAGGTGGGGCCGGCATCGTCACCCGATCCGATGACGTCGCCCGATCGGGGACCGCTGCCGCGCGGGCGCCACACAACCAGCCATCCGCCACCACCCTGGCGGCGCCGGCTGGATCTGCGGCCTTCTCGACACACGGGCATCTGCATGGCGCTGGTCTGCCCCCGGCCCCGGGGCCAGCCGGTCGCGCGGCCGGCCCCTCCCCTGCGCTGGCGTCTACCTGCAGCATCGCGGCCGGATGCGGCGACGAATTCGCAGGCCACACCTCCCCATGGCCCACGCCCTCTGTCCGCTGACCGCCGACCGCCTGACACGTTCTGCGGCATCGCTGGCTTTTGGCATTTGATCTCGCTGTATATGGCTGTTTCCTGATTGCGCTTGCAGGAATAGTCTCGCAACAGCACGACCGACCATACCCGCCGACCAACCGCCTTGCCGCTGCCAATCCGTCATCTGCAGCGCTGGTATAACCATGATGTCACGAACCAGGCATGTGCCATAATATCTGTTTGATAATCAATACTTTATACGTGAGTTGCCATCGCTGTTTTCAACACCCGCCGCGGCGGCTGACCAGCGTCCGGAGCTGACCTGTCGTTACAGTATGATCCCGCCTTATCAAGTTATTTCGAGATTGTTCCTGCAAGAACTTGCCCCCTCGCCTCCCTCCGGCATGTCCCGCCTTGGCCATGCCGGCACCGACGGCCGTAATTCGTCCTGCTGATGTAAGGACCGGGTGATCGATACGATCCCCGCCGCCGATGCCCAAACCATCGATGGCTCATTCACGCGCGCCACACGACCGATAGCCCGAGCCATCGCCGTCCGGCCACCGGTCCGGGGCCCGGCACCATCATTCATCGCCCACCATCAGGTGGTCCAATCGCCATCCAACCGCGCGCCACACGATCCTGAGGGCAATTGCAATCTGCCACGACGACGACATCGGGCCGGCAATCACCCGTCCCCTTCCAGACCATCCACCGCACCGTTGCGTCGGCGCCGCACGATGCCCATGGCACGCTGCCGCAGTTACACCTCAAGACCTGCGAAAGCCAATATTGCAGGTCACACTGCCCCCCAACGTGTCTTGCCACCAGGCATCGGGTCCCATGCACGACGGACCGGGCGAAATACGGCCCGGCCACCGGCAACGGAGACGTCCAGAACCAGCCACGCCGCCGGCTGCTCATTGGCTAGCCAGACCCTCGGCTCCGCCCACGCCCAAGCCCCGGCGCGACACCATCACCAGTTTGATCCATCTGTTTCATGATTGCGCTTGACAGAAATCGATAGCCGTTCGGCTCTCGCGGCTGTCCGAGCTGTACATCGGGCAGGGCAACATGACCCGTCCCCCGCCAGCGCGCATGAATCCGCAACCATCGACCGGATTGGCTGCCGATGTGGACGAGCCATGGCGCAGGTCGATGGTCGGAATCATCCCCATTCCCGCCGAGCGGCCCTCACCCTCCACCTCCAACACCGCGACCCCAGCGTCGCCATCCGTCATCAGTGCCTGTTTCAACCAGCCAGTTCATGATTGCGCTTGATAGAAATTGGCGGCCATTCGAGCTTCGCGGTTGTCCGACCTGAACACCGGGCAGGGCAACACGACCCGTCCCCGACCAGCATGCATTCAGCCGCCACCATCGGCCGGATTGGCTGCCGATGCGGACGAGCCATGGCGCAGGTCGACGGTCGGAGTCCATACCCGCTTCCGCCGAGCGGCCCTCGCCGTCCACCTCCAACGCCTGCAGCCAGCGGCTGCCATCCGCCATCAGTGCCTGTTTCAACCAGCCAGTTCATGATTGCGCTTGATAGAAATCGGTGGCCATTCGGGTCTTGCGGCCGTGCGATCCGAGCACCGGGCAGGGCGACAGTTCATCCACCGAAGGTACCCGCCAAGCCGCCGGCATTCGGCCGGATTGGCTGCCGATGCATCCGCGTCAAGGAGGGCGCCGGCGACCGGGGTCATACCCTTCTCCACCCAGCGACGCCCCCGGACGTCCACTTCCAACGCCGCCGCCCAGCATGACCACCGACCGCCAGAGACTGCTATATCAGTCTGTTTCATGATTGAGCTTGATAGAAATGGACGGCCATTAATCCCCGCAGCTTTTCAACCAACCCGCCAGGCACGGTGACACAATTCATCTGTCAACGGTATGCACGGCACCGCCCTCATCCGTCGATTTACTGCGGGTCCGGGCAATCCAGCGCTCAGGGTGATAGTCCATTCCGCGGGAGGCAGGCGCGCACCATTCGCCTCAGTCCCGCCGCAGGGCGGGGCGCGACTGATTGTTTTATCTGGCTCTTTCTTGATTGCGCCTGATTGAAAGGGGAGCTGATTCATTTTCACCAAGGCGCGGCCTGAACGACCGGACTCTCGCTGATTATACGCGGGAACCCTGCGCGTCGCTGTCGCCGTCAGCCCCTCATCCGGCACCCGGGCCGGTCGACGCACCAGATCACCGGCCATAGCCATGGCCGGGGGCCGGCGGGGAAAGCCGCAGCCCTCTCTATAAAGCGCCCGCATACAGCATCAGTCCGGCGCCGATACGAGCCCAGCCCGCAATGGCGCGGCTCATACCACCAGCCACGTCATGGCAGGACGATGCATCGGGCGCCAAGCCCGCCCTATCGGCGGCTGTGCATGATCTGGAAGATGATCCACCGCCTGGCCCCAACATCAGCCGGTGATTTCAGGCCGGTGGGCGTGGCGCCGGATTCAGCGATCCGGCCGCTGAGTGATCGAGCCGTCAACCACCAAATCCCTCGTCATCAGCCGGGGGAGCGACATGGCGGCGGGCCGACAAGACCGGCCGGACGAACGGAAGGGCGGGGGAGGGAGGGCAGGGCACCCGCAACCTGTCGCGTCTCAGCCGGCCCACCCCACAATGAGCAAACTGGTTCACTCTGTTTATTGCATGTCTTTTCTATTTCCTGATTGCACCTGCATGAATGGAGTGGCCGGAGGATGCCGTATAATCGGTATATCCTTGATATAGCGTGCCGAATATCCGACCCCGAGCCGATATGGCGGGGTCAGGTCAGCCTTGGTGGCTGGCATCGCCTCGCGCAATTTTTATCAGGATCGTTCCAGCGTGATCTGTCTTGATATCGCCTGATACGGCAGCAACGGGCCGGCTCCCGATCGAGGCGGCAGTCATCCCGCCCCGCACAGGCCGACTGTGCCCCCGCCTCGTGCTGTGCTAATCTGCCGGTCAGCGCTTGCCCAACCGGTTCCACCGGGCGGATGGGCCATAGTCGACATGGCGTCAGGTCGCGACCACCGCGGCCGCCGGGCGAGACCGATGAAGCGACCCACCAAACGAACGGATACTCAGATCGACCTGTTTGTGGCACTGCCGGGCACCATCCCGACCTATGACCAGCAGGACACGATGGAACTGCCCTTCTTCTCGCTGGCCAAACCGACGCCGACCTCGCGGCGCGCGGCCATCGACTATCGGGCAACCGACGGCAATACCGAGATCCATATCAATGTGACGGCGCCGGAAAGCATCGGCATCGCCACGATCTGGGACGCCGACATCCTGATCTGGGCCGCCAGCCAACTGCGCGCAGCGCTCGATCGCGGCGAGGCGACATCGCCGACCATCCGCGTCTCGCTGTATGAATTGCTGCGCGGCATCGGCCGGCCGACCGGCGGCGATGAATACCGCCGGATCCTGAAGGCCCTGGAACGGCTGAACGCCACCTTCATCCGCACCAACGTCCGCAGCGGCCGGCGCCGCGACCCGAAAGGCTTTCACTGGCTGGAGTCGTATTCGGCACCGCTGGACGAAAACGGCCGCTCGCTGGGCATCGAATTCACCATCGCCGACTGGCTGTACAAGGGCATCGTCACCGACCGCCTGGTGCTGACCATCGACCGGTCATACTTCCAGTTGTCGGGCGGCATCGAACGCTGGCTGTATCGGCTGATCCGCCGCTATAGCGCCAGCAACACCCAGGGCTATGCCCTGCCGCTGCGCTTCCTGCACGAAACCAGCGGCAGCACCCAGCGCTACGCCGATTTTGCCAAGGAACTGCGCCGCAGCATCGCCCGCCAGCGCCTGCCCGGCTATTGGCTGGATCTGCGCAGCCAGAACGGCGTGGGCGAGGTGCTCTATTTCATCGCCCGCGAGCATCTCGACGTAACGGCCCTGCCGGCGCCCGACAGCGACACCAAGCCCACCGGGCGCCGTCGCAAGGCGGCGGCAGCCTCCCAGCCCGCGCTGATCGCCGATCCCCAACCTGGAGCCGAAAGGGCAGGGGTCGACAGGACAGAGGCCGAAACGGGGACGGGCGGCTTCAGCGAGGCTGCCGACGCCGGTCCCGCACCCCGCAGCGACACGGGCACCGACGACGGCGCTGCGGCGGAAACGCCCCCGGCCCAGGGGAGCGCGGGGCCAGCCAGCCGCACCACGCGCACGTCTGCACGCCGCCGCAAGGCCGGCAGCGGATCATCCGCGCCCGCACCACGCACCAGCGGGCGCGCCGGACCAGCCGAAGATGGGGCACCGCATGTCGCCGGGACAGCCGGCCCCGCATCTGATGCCGATACCGCCACAACCGCCAGCCCCAGCCGGCCCCGTAAGCCACGTGCCCCGCGACGCAAGGCCGGCACCACCGCCGATGCCCCGATCGCCCAGCCCCTGACCGCCGATCTCGCAGAACAAAGCGCCGCGCCGAAAGCCGACACGTCGGGCGCACGACGCGGCGCCACGGGGGCCAAAACCCCGACACCCCGTGCCAAGCCACAGCCGGCCAGCCACCGCGTCGCAACCAAGGGGGCGAAACCCCGATAGCGCCGGATACGGCCCCGGCCCGACTGTCGACACCGACGGACACAAGCCACAAGCCGAACGGCTTCCGCTGTCGTTTCAAGAGGTTGGAATGGAGGCCGACCGGCTGCCGATGCCGGCGTCGTGCTGTGCCGGACCTTGCCGACCGCCCGTGGTTGATGCCCGTCCGGATGAGGTCCACACACGGCCCCTGAGCCGACCGCGCCGATCCGACCTGTGCCCGGGGACGGAACAGAAGGGGTGCTCACATGCAACCCATTGTTGCAACAGCAGATTTCTTGACCGGATGTCGCGACTGTGCAGGGCCGGCGGCAGGTTCGGGGGGCCGAAACCCCGAGCCTTCACGCGACGGCCAGGCATGATGCCGCGCCGGTGAAGACAGGCAGACGGGGGCCGAAACCCCGATAGATGCCGGCGGTCACGCACCACGCCGATGCCCTCCGGGGGCCGAAACCCCGTGCTCTTGCAGCCGTCATCCGGTCAGGAACCCGCGACATCGGGGGCCGAAACCCCGTGGATATGCTCCGATATCGCCGCAATCAGGGGCCGAAACCCCGACAATGCCCCGCAAAAGCATGGCCCGACCGCCACCATCGGCGGTTCCGGACGGCGGAATACGACGGGCATGCCGGGCAAAGCGTCAGACATGCAGCCCGGCAGCCCGGTCCGTATGCGGCAACGTTTTTTTTTGCGGGGCCGAAACCCCGATATGACGTGCGACATGGCGGTCACGCAGCAATCCAGCCGCAAAGGCCCGCTCGGAAAAACCGGCTCGGGGTTTCGGCCCCCGCCGATAAAACCCGCACACGCAAGGGGCTGATGGCCATCCCGAACTGAATCACCAGCAAATCCGCCCCTGTCAAGCCGCTGAAACAAAGCGGCCCCTCAGGAAAGGGCCCGGACGGCCCCATCTCCCCCGACACGGAACGTTGCAATACCAGCGAAGAGCAGGGGGGCCGAAACCCCGAATGATGCAGGGGCCAAAACCCCGATATCTATTAGGTGAACTGGCGAATAAGGAGGTTGACAGGCCCGGGCTGCGGCCGTGACTCGTCTTGACTCAAGGGTTCGCGGTGCGTTTCTCTTGTATCAGACCGGAGTTGCACCGGTTTTCTCATGCAGGAGATCGAGACATGGCAGGAGATCGAGACATGGCCCAGACATGAGATAGTCCCGTTTACGAAGCCGCTATGGGCGACACCGCAAACGGGACCAACCTCAGACTGACAGACTGCCGAAGCCGCCTTCATCAGCACCGTGACAAGTCTGATTCTAGGCGTTTCGACAAACGCTTTCAAGCGCTCTGACTGCGCTGACGGTATCCCTTTGCCTGTTGCCTGCGAACGAAGCCCCGGACCATATGGTCCGCATGGGGAGTTTTTGCTGTGCAAACGGTACCTGCACGGAACCGGACCGGCTGGTTGCATGCTGTGCAACGCAACCGGTCAACGGATGCCTATGGCCTCGCGGTCGCGGCGGGATTGATGCTTCTGGCCGATGAGCGCGACATCATCCATGCCAGCCTGCGCGACGTGGCCGAGATCGCCCGGATCAGCCCGAAAACCGCCAATGACCGCATCCACCGCCTGACCAGCGAAGGCTTGCTGGACATGGTCGGCACCGGCGAAACCGGCGGTCATCGGCCGCGCTGGCTGTACCGGCTGGCCTGCGCCCCGGATCAGGCGGCACGCCAGATGGCCGAGGGTTGCACGGCGCCGTCGCGATCATCAGCGGCGACACGCCGGCAGATTGATGCCACCACACCCGGCACCGCCCAGGATATCGGCACGGCGCAGGATATCGCGCCCGATACCGGGCGCGACGCCGGCCAGGACCCGGTCGAACGGCTGATCAGCCGGGTTCAGCAACTCGCGGCAAGTCCGGGATGGAAGCGCAGCAAAGCGGCCTTGGCGGTCCAGGCTGCCATCGATCGGGCAGGGGTCGCGGCTGTGGCGGCCCTGGCCGAGGCCATGGCTGCCGAGCCGCGTCGCCCGGCCTATGAGATCGCGGTCGCCTTGTCGACCCTGTCCCCCCTGTCGCCGGCCGATGCCACGCCCCGGATGGCGGCACCGTCCCGCACAGCCGCAACCGATGCCATTCCCCCACGCCTGAAGACCGAGGCCGAAAGCCTGGTGGTGATCGCCGGGCT
Source organism: Tistrella arctica (assembly GCF_039630945.1). NCBI lineage: Bacteria > Pseudomonadati > Pseudomonadota > Alphaproteobacteria > Geminicoccales > Geminicoccaceae > Tistrella > Tistrella arctica. The sequence goes on along the minus strand of NZ_JBBKTV010000004.1, from coordinate 361,368 downwards.
CGATCCGGCACGGCGGCGGCAGCTCGATGCGCTGGTGGTTGCAAGCGGCCGGGCGGCGCCGTGCTGGGGGCTTCGCGATCAGACGGTGGCGGCCATCGCCCTGGCCCTGCACGCGGTCGATCAGGGCATGATGCCGATGCCGCCGCAGGCCGCTGATCTGCGCGCGCAGCTACGTGGCCCAGACCGTCCACTGCGGGCAGATCAGCCTGTCAGACACCCCTCCCAGGGCAGCCTGGCCCCCAGAGAGACATCTGGAAAGAGTCCTGTCTTCTTCCAGACTCCAGATCCGGATTCCGGATCCGGAGATGATCTGATGGATCAGACCAGCCGGCAGACGGGCCGGACCACACCGATCGAGGCCTCGACCATGCAGACTGGCCGCGAGCGCTGGCCGTCGCCATGGCCGGCAGACCTGGCGGCCGGGTTGATGCCTGGTACCGCCGATGCTGCAACACCATCAACCCGGCCGATGGCGCGCCACGACACCGGTGAGGCCTGTGACTGGCCAGTTCGGGACGGGTCAGCCCGGGGCAAGAGCGGTGTCGGCGATGGCCTTGTAGGCGGCAACCAGCCGGTCGCCCTCGTCCCTGGGCACGGCAACGGCAAGCCGCATGGTCGCCTCGCCCAGATGCATGATCAGAAAGCCGCGGAGTTCGGTCTCGGCCGGATCGGCATCGGGCCGGACACGGCGTATGGCCGCCCCCAGCATCGCCCCGGTGATCCGGCTTTCGGCCACCTCCAGGGCTCGCAAGCCCTTGTCGGCCTGCATGCCTGACCAGATGTCGCACATCGCCGGATCGTCCAGGAACATGGCGTAATAGGCGTCGACCAGCCCTGCGAAGGCCTGTCGCAGACCAGCGTCATCCGTCACCGCCGCCAGACCGTCTTCGATACAGGCCCGGCTCTGGCTTGTGCATCGTTCGGCCAGGCTGCGGATGATCGCGGCCTTGTCGGGAAAGAACTGATAGAGCGATCCGATCGAGACACCGGCCCGCTCGGCGACATCGGCCATGCGCAAGCCATCGCTGCCCCGCTCGGCGATAATCTGCTGCGCGGCCGCCAGCATCCGTTCCACCCGCTCGCGGCTGCGCTGCTGGCTGGGCTGGCGCCGCGCCGCGCCAGGGGCCTCGGCCGGTATGTCGTCGTCGGTCATTGGTTTGGTCTTCGTCATCCGGTGGTTCCCTGTGTTTGACGGCATGGTGGCTGTCCGCGCCCCGACGATCGGGTCTGCGACATTCCGCTTGACTGATAATACGAGAAACCCTCACATTTACAAATATGAGGATATCTCATGTTTATACAGGGGAGGAAACGGCCATGACATCGATCGATCAGGCGGATGATGCGCGCCCGGTGCTGGTTCTGGGCGGCACCGGCAAGACCGGCCGGCGGGTGGCGGCGGGATTGATGGCGCGCGGTCAGGCGGTGCGCATCGCCACGCGCAACACCAGCCCGGCCTTCGACTGGGCCGACCGCGATGGCTGGGCGGCGGCTCTCGCCGGATGCCGCGCCGCCTATATCGCCTATGCACCGGATCTGGTGGCGGCTGGTGCCGTGGATGACATCGCGGCCTTTGCGGCGCTGGCAATGGATCAGGGGGTGCGGCGGCTGGTGCTGCTGTCGGGTCGGGGGGAGCCGGCGGCGGCGGCGGCGGAACGGGCGCTGGCCGCTTCGGGGGCGGACTGGACGGTGATCCGCGCAAGCTGGTTCAACCAGAATTTCACCGAAAGCCTGATGCGGGACGGCATCGCCGTTGGCCATCTGGCGCTGCCGGTGGGCGACATGCCCGAGCCGTTCATCGATGCCCGCGACATCGCCGATGTGGCGGTCAGGGCATTGACCGATGTCGATCTCGATGTTGGCCCGGATGTCGATCCCGGCCGCCGGCGCCATATCGGCCGCATTCATGAACTGACCGGCCCGCGCCTGTTGAGCTTTGCCGATGCCACGGCCGAGATCGCCCGGGCAACCCGCCGGCCGATCGTCTATACCACAATACCGCTGGCTGATTTCCTCGCCGGATTGGCCGAGGCCGGGGTTCCGGCACCGCTTCAGGATCTGATGGCTGAGTTGTTCTCGACCCTGTTCGATGGCCGCAATGCCAGGGTCACCGACACGGTTCTGCAGGTGACGGGCCGCCCGCCGCGGGACTTTGCCGACTTCGCCCGCGAGGCGGCCGGGGCCGGCGCATTCGGGTAGGCTGCGATCCGGCGTCGGCGTCTGGCGTCAGGCGTCAGGCGTGGCATCATCTGACGGATGTTGTAAGGTCGATGCAACGCTATGGCGTCTCGCCGGTTTGAGGGCTAGCCCCATTCCCGATGGCGGGCTCATTCAGAGCCGTATTGCCGGGCATCTGACCGGCCGGCGCCGTTACGGGGCGTCCGGACGACAGGGGACGCCGTGGTAGCAGCCACAACAAGGAACCGCCTGTATGGCGACATCAACCCATAACGGGAGACCGAGGGGCCAGCGTCGGCAGGTCGACGTTCATGGCGCCATCAATCTGATCGAGGCCGGCCATCTGGGCGCTGCATTGAGCGCCCAGGCCCATCGGGTCTGGAGCCGCCCCGACGATGTCGGCGCCCGGCTGCTGCTGGCGGAATTGCTGATCGTCGACGGTGCCTTCGGCGATGCCCGCCGCCATCTGGAGACCGTGCTGGACGCCCCGGGCGATGCCGCCGCCGAGGTGTCGGCCGCCACCGAACTGATCCGGCTGATCGAGGCCGAGCAATTGCGGCTGTCGATGGCGACCGGCGGGGTCCGGCCGGGCTTTCTGTCGCCACCGCCCGATCATGTCGAGAAGACCATCGAAATGCATGAGGCCCTGGCCGAGGGTGCCGCGGTCGAGGCGGCGACCCTGGCGGCCGAGGCCCGCAGCCTGCGGCCTCACGTGGCCATGACCATCGATGGCCAGGATGTGACCGACCTGCGGGATGCCTGCGACCTCAGCCTGGGCGTGTTCGAGATCATCACCGATGGCGGGCTGCTGTTATGGGTGCCGATGGAGCAGGTCCGATGCCTGCATTTCCGGCGCCCGCGGCGGTTCATCGACGCCATCTGGCGCCCGGTGGTGCTGGAGGTCGACGCGCTTCCCGAGGGGGCGCTGTTCATGCCGGCCATCTATGCCGGCACTGCCGAGATCGATGACGACGCAGCCAAGCTGGGCCGGCGCACCGACTGGATCACCAGCGGACTGCCCGGCCGTGGGCCGGTGGTCGGGCTGGGGCAGCGCTGTTTCCTGGCCGATGAGGACCTGGTCGCGGTGTCCGAGATCGTGGAGGTTCACGGGCCCGGCGGCGGCGGTGATGGCGACGGCAGACGCGCCATCTTATGACCGGCCGCGTGACCGGCGGGCGGCCTGGCCTCATCCTGGCCACTCTTATGCCACTGGATGTGACCGGCCATCGGGATATGGTGGGCTGGACAAGCGTCGGGCGCCTGACGTTCAACTGAGCCGGATCCGCTCTGGATGCAGCGCCCTGCCGCAACGAGGAGCTTCAGGATGCAGCCCGTGACCGAAGAGGCATGCCGCCACCGCGTCCGGCCGCCCGCCTATGACGGTGACGCCGCATATGACGGACAGGCCAGCGGGCCTGCCCGAGCCGGGCAATCGGCCGGGCCTGAACGCGATCCGGCCGATCCGCCCGCGCCACCGCCGGTGCCGCCCGGCGGCCCGGGAATACCGGAGCGCCCGCCCGGTCCGCCCAAGGCGCCACCGGTGCCGCCACGCGATCCCGACCCGGTGCCGGTCGAAGACCCGGATCCCGATCCGCTGCATGATCCGGTGCCGATCCGCGACCCTGAGAGCATTCCCGATCCGGATCCGGACGACATGCCGCCCCCTTATCGCGATCCCGAGCCGTTTCGCGACCCGCCGCCGCGGGAGCTGGCCGGCCATGGCGACACCGCCACGGTGGGGCTGTGACCGAAGAGCGATCCTGACCGGGGCGCGTGCTGGCGGGCAGGCAGGGGGCGGACATGTCTGCATCTCCCATGCGCCCTGACCCGGCGTCCCAGTCTCTGGAGCCATCCGATGGCCGACACGCCGCCCTCAACTCCTCATCCGTTACCGCGTGCCGATGCGGCAGGCGGCCCTGGCCGTGACGCGCAGCCGGACCGGTCCTGTGCCGTCGATGGCTGGAGCCCGCGGGCGCTGGCGCTGATGGGTCTGGGTGCGGTGGCGCTGGCTGGTCTGGTGGCGCTGGGCTTCAGCCACCGGCGCCCGCCTGCGGCGGCCGAACCGGCCGGGCCGCTGCCCTTGAGCCTGGACATGCCGCTGCCGATGCCCGGCGCGGTGGCCGAGGGCGTTCTGGCCGATGACGTTCTGGCAGAGATTGAAGCGGGCAGGGGGCCCGCATCCGTGATGGCGCCCGATCTGGCCGCGATCCTGAGCCTGCCGGCCGATGACATGTATCAGGCCGGCCGTCATTTCCATCAGCGCGGCGATATCGCGACGGCTCTGGTCGTGTGGCGTCGCGCGGCGGCGGCGGGCAGCGGCCGCGCCGCCGATGCGTTGCGCGGTATGGCTGACGACCAGCCCCCGCAGCCGTTGACCCGGCAGGGTGCTGGCGGGGGCGGTTCCGGTCAGCGGGGTTGATCATGGGATGATCAACCCCGGTGGTGGATGGCCCTGGCGACGGATGCCCTGGCGATAGCCCCCCTTCGGACGGGATCAGGCCCCGGCGATGTGCTTGTTCAGGCGCCGGCGGTTGGCGCTGGTCTTGCGCGAGACCGTGCCGGTCCAGGCGCGGCCGGCGGCGACCATGGCGGCTGCCGGATCGAAGGGCCGGCGCATCAGCGAGGCACCGGCCGCCGAGGTGGCGGCAATCTGTGCGCGCAGGAAAACGGCGGGCTTTTCGGTCACCATCCGCAAGTTTTCGCCATCGGGCGCCGTCTGCAGCAGGCTCATGGTGGTGCGCATCGCGATCACCGACCCCGCTTCCATCCACAATTGCATCATGCCGGTCATCAGCGCCGCGTCTGCGGCACCGCCACTTTTAAATCTGGTCATTCTGCCCCACCGGTTGCGGTTGTCATTTTGATCTGCTTTGGCCCAGTGTGCTCGATTACCGGGGCCAGCGCGAGCGAATGCGCGTGGCCCTGCCGAAGCCGGATGCATTTCTCTTCGCACTTGCAGCAAAAATATCCGACAGGCGGGGTCAGAGGGCCCTGAGGTGGCGAATCCAGCGATCCAGGGCCCGATCGCGGGGGCCGGGCCCGATTTCGGATGCGTCGTCACCGATGGCCGGCAGGCCGTCACTGGCCGCGCGCCGGGCATCGCGGGGCGACAGACCGAAGGCGCGGCGAAAGGCGCGACTGAAGCCGGCCTCGTCGTTGAACCCCCAGGCATAGGCGATATCGGCCAGCCGGCGGTGCTGATGGGCCGGGTCGATGATATCGGCGAAGCAGCGCCGCAGCCGGCGGTTGCGGATCTCGTTCATCACCCCGCCCGAGGCTTCGAACAGCCGGTACAGCGTGGGGCGCGACAGATGAAACTGCCGCATCAACTGCTGGGGCGACAGCTCGGGCGAGGCCAGATTGGCGTCGATATGGCGATGGATCGCCGACACCACCCCGGCGCGCAGGCCGTGACGAATGATCGCGCCGGCCTCGCTGTCGGGCAGGGGCGCGGCGGCGATGCGGTCGCGGACGCAGCCGGCGATCAGGCCGGCGGTGCCCTGGATCAGTGCCGCGCCCGGCGGCTGACCGCTGCGGGCGGCTTCTGCCCACAGGCTTTCCATATGGCCGGCCAGGATGCGGCCGGCGGCGCTGTCGGCGCCCAGCACCAGCCCGTGAAGATCCTCCGGCCGGTCGAGCAGCGGCATCAGCAGCATGCGTGGCACGATCAGGGTCAGCGCATCGAAGGCACCGGCATCGGACTGCATGGTCCGTGACATGTCGAACAGGTTCACGCAAGCCGGCGTCACCGTCATGGCCCGGCCCTCGGCCTCGCCGCTGAATCCGCCCTGGCGATAGAGCTGGATCATGATGTGATCCAGGCCGCCGCGCGCGATGGTTCGACCGTCGCGGCGGAAGCGCTGGGCGCCGGCGCGGCTGTCGACCATCACCGCCTGCCCGAAATCATGGGCGATGATGCGCGCCCGGAAATCCTGCGCCGCGCGCGGCTCCAGGCTGACATCGAACACGCCGGTCAGGGCAGAGCGCCAGCCATCGAAGGCGTCGGTTGCATCGACGGCGTCGGGCGCATCTGAGATATCGGGCGCATCTGAGACGTCGGCGTCGGCGGGCATGTCGGGTGCCACGGGGCCGAAGCGCTGCACGGTCACCGTGGTGGCAATGGGGGGTTGATGGTTGGGAGGCATGGTCATGGGCGGCGGGGCCGGTGGCGGAGGGACGGGAGAGGGGGGCGAAGGATCAGGCCGTCAAGACTATCACGCCCGCCGATCGAGACGCATGGCCTGATCTTTGAGACGCGGCGCCGGGTGCGACGACCGGCCGCCTGATACACTCGGTGACGGGCCATGCCGGCCCCCAGGACAACGTGCCGTGAGGATCTGGTGCCATGAACGCGCAGGCTATGTCATTGCATGCCTCGGCAGCCGCCACCACCGGTGCGGCCGATCGGGCAGGGTCCGTGGCGCATCCGGATGATCTGGCAGCCCTCGACCGGCTGGCGCGGCGGGTGGCCGGCGATCCGGTTCTGGCCGAACGTCTTGCCGCCGCCGCCGCTGCCCGCGGCCTGCATGCCGCAGCCCTGGCGGAAGGTCACGATATCGGCGCGGCACCGCTGCTGCAGGTGATCATGTGCCTGGCCGAGAGCTTCGACCGTGCCCTGACCGCCGCGGCGGGCCGCCGGGCGCCGGATGGCGGGCGCCGCTCTGCCTGACCGACATCCCCGTCTGGTCATTCTGCCGCCTCCCCGGCCATACTGACCGCAAGGCACCGCCGGCGATGGCATGCGGCGGGGATAATGCGGTTCGGGAGGCTGACATGGTGACGATCGAACAGGTGCTGGCGCGGTTCGCGGCGGCGGTGGAGGCGGATGATGCGGCAGCCCTGGCCGCCTGCTTCACCCCGGACGGGGTGTATGACGATTATTTCTTCGGCCCCCATGAAGGCCCCGAGGGCATCGCCCGGGTGCTCGCCGGCTTCTATCGGGGCGGGCGGGCGTTTCGCTGGACGTTTCACGACGCCGTGGCGGTCGGCACACGCGGCTATGCCCGCTATCGGTTCAGCTATACCTCGACCGCACCCGAGGCCCAGGCCGGGTGTGAGGGTCAGGCTGCGCATGAAACTCAGGGTGCGCGGGTCTGTTTCGATGGCATCGCCTGCCTGGAGCTGGATGCCGGAAGCGGCCTGATCCGGCATTACAGCGAGGTCTTCGACCGCGGTATGGCCCTGGCCCAGCAGAATTTCGCGCCGGAACGGATCGCGAAGATCGGCCGGCGCTATGGCGATGCGCTGAAGGCGCGGGCCGAGTGGGCGGCCCATCTGCGCGAGGGGTGAGCATTCGTTGGGGCGGGGGCCGGCCTATCCGGTCGGCAGATCGCCCAGCACCGAGAAGGACGCGCTGCCGGTGGCGACCAGTTCGCCATCGGCCGAGGTGAGCTGCATTTCCGCCACCACCAGCTTGGCGCCGGCGCGCACGATCCGCGCGGTCGCGGTCAGATCCTGCTGTTTGGCCCCCTGCAGCATGCGGACATGCAGATCCGATGTCAGGATCATCTTGGCGCATTGGGCGGCAACTGTGAACCATCCGGCACTATCGAGCATCGCCGCCAGCACACCGCCATGGGTGTCCTTCATGCCGTGGTCGAAGCCGGGATTGCGCGGCATGAAGATGACGGCATTGCCGTCTTCGTCATAGCTGAGCGTCAGGCCCATCGATCTGGCGATCGGCACCGATTTGAAGATGGTGGCGAGATGGTCGTGGGCTGCCCGTGACGACATGAAGAACCCTCCCGTTCAGGTTGATGGCGCGCGCCGCCAAGGCGGGCGGGCCTGGCCGGCATGGCGGCTTGATCATCACCGTATGCGCGTATTGATCGCCAGAATGATGCCGGCCCCGGCGATAAAATTCAATTCAGAAGATTGATACGCACAAATCTTTCGTTGCAAATCGCGACATGGCGGCGAGTCGCGGCACAGTTTCAGATTGGAAAAGCGCTGAAAAGCACCGTATTGCGGGTATAATAGTACTTATACGAGTATGTTATGAAGAAATAACGCCGTTAGGTTATGTGATATCCGCGCGTTTCGTTCATAATCTGTTAAGAGGTTGAATCTGCTGACCTTCTGGAAAAAGATCGACCCATGGGTAATTAGCGTTGCGGCTGCGGGCACCGATCAGTATATTCGGTCCACAATCGCAGATTGCTGAGTGTGGATCATTCGCAATCCTGCCTGCGATCGCGGGCACCGCATCCCACCCGGTGCGGCGGCCAACATCCCCCCCTGTTGCAGAACCGCGGAGCGCCAGCCATGGCATCATCCTCGCCCGGCAGCGGAGACCCGGCGCCCTAGAACGGCGCACCGGCCCTCAAGACATATCAAAATCTAGTCACGTGTTATGGCTCGCGCGGCGGGCCGGGCTCAGTCACCCGATGTGATGGTCGCACCCGGTGTGATGGCTGCATCCGCTGCGACGACCGCACCCCGTGAGATCGCTCGGTCGACCCCGGCCGGGACCGCCTGTGCGCGGATCTTCCCGTCAAGCGGGTAAAAGATCGTTTCGTGCAACCTGGAAGACATGCAGACGGAATGGACGGATCGTCATGAACGACATCTCCAACCTTGTTTCCCACCGCACGGTCGTCGACCTGCTGTCGCACTGGCGCCATGTCACGCCCGATGCCCTGGCCTATAGCTTTCTGGGCGACAAGCTGCACCAGGATGGCCATGAAGGTCGGGGCCAACAGGAAGGTCGGGGCCAACAGGAAGGGCGGGGCCAACAGGAAGGCGGGCTGACCTTCGCGGCCCTGCACGGCGAGGTGACGGCACTGGCGGCGGATCTGGCGTCACGCGGGCTGGTGGGCCAGCGGGTGCTGATCATGATGCCGTCGGGGCCGGATTACGTGCTGGGCTTCCTGGCCTGTCTGGCGGCGGGGGCGGTGGCGGTGCCGATGTATCCGCCACAGGCGAAGCGCGACTGGGCCAAGCTTGGGGCGGTGATCGGCAATTGCCAGCCGGCGGCGATGCTGCTGACCCGGGCGCTGGCCGCGCGGTTCGGCCGCGACCTGGATGCCGTGCCCGGTGCCGACCGCTGCATGCCGATTTTCATGGATGAGCGGCCATCGGTGTCGGGCGGCAGCGGGTCGGCCGCATCGGCGGCCATGGTGTCGCTGACCGCGCCCGACCCGTCGGCGATCGCATTTCTGCAATACACCTCCGGCTCGACCGGCACGCCCAAGGGCGTGATGGTGTCGCATGAAAACATCATCCACAACGCCCGCCAGCAGGCGCAGGGCATGGGCAACGACCGCCATGCGGTCAATGTCGGCTGGCTGCCTTTCTATCACGACATGGGCCTGATCGGCGTGATCCTGCAGGCGCTGACCGTGGGCGCGCATGCGGTGGTGATGTCGCCGTTCAGCTTCCTGCGCAATCCGGCCAACTGGCTGCGGGCGATATCGATCTATCGCGGCGCCATTTCGGGCGGGCCCAATTTCGCCTTCGACCTGTGCACCGACAAGATCACCGATGCCGAGATCGACGGGCTGGACCTGTCGTCGTGGCGCACGGCGTTCAACGGTTCCGAGCCGATCCGGACCGCGACCCTCGACCGTTTCGCCAGCCGCTTCGCGCGCGCCGGATTCCGGCGCGAGGCGTTCTTTCCCTGTTACGGGCTGGCGGAGGCCACGCTGTATGTGACCGGCGGCCATCTGCGCCCCGATGCGCCCGAGGCGGTGCAGCTCGACCGCGCGGCGTTGAGCGCCGGCCGGGTGGAAGATGCGGCGCCGGCCGCTGGCCAGGATGGCGCCGCCGATACGGTGGCGCCGGTGGTGAGCGTGCATCACGGTTTCCGCGATCAGGCGCTGCGGATCGTCGATCCCGGCCGCTGGACCCTGGCCGGTGACGGCCGGGTGGGTGAGATCTGGCTGAAAAGCCGCAGCATCGCCCGCGGCTATTGGAACCGGCCGGTGGAAACCGCCGAGACCTTCCAGGCCTATACCACCGACACCGGTGAGGGGCCGTTCATGCGCACCGGCGATCTGGGCTTCGTGCGCGATGGCAGGCTTTACGTCACCGGCCGGATCAAGGAACTGATCATCATCAATGGCGTGAACCACTATCCGCAGGATGTGGAGGACACGGTTCAGGGCCTGGGCGATCTGTTCCGCAGCCATGCCGGCGCCGCCTTCGCGCTGCCCGGCGAACGGCTGGCGGTGATCCAGGGGCTGAACCGGTCGAAGCTGGGGCCCGAGGCGCTGATGGAGCAGATCGGCCGCATCCGGCGCGCGGTCTGGGATGTGCACGGCATTGCGCCGGCTTTCGTGGGTTTCGTCAATCCGGGCGAGATCGCCAAGACCAGCAGCGGCAAGATCCAGCGTGGCCTGATCCGCCAGCGGCTGGTTGCGGGCGACCTGCCACTGCTGGCGCACTGGTCGGCCGATGCGGCGCCGGTGCGCGCGGTGACGCCAGAACCGATGCCCGCGCCGATGCCGGCGCCGCTGGCGCTGTCCGATACCGCGCGCGATCTGATCGCCTGGCTGCACGATTATCTGCCGCGCCGGGTGAACGGCCGGATGATCGACGAACGCCGCACGATTCCGCCCTATGTGGTGCTGGATTTCGCCCGGCGCGGCCTGCTTGGCATGGTGGCGCCGGTATCGGCCGGCGGGTTGGGGCTGTCCACCAGTTGCACCTTGCGGGTGCTGGAGGTGCTGGGCGCGCGTGACCTGACGCTGGCCCTGTTCGTGGGGCTGAACAACGCGCTGGGCATCCGCCCGATCCTGCGTCATGCGACCGATGCCACCCGCGCGCGGTTTCTGGCCGATCTGGCCCAGGGCCGCCAGCTTGCCGCCTTCGCCTTGACCGAACCCGGCGCCGGATCGAACCCGGCCGCCATCCAGGCGGTGGCGCGCCAGATGCCGGATGGCAGCTATCGGATCAGCGGCACCAAATACTGGAGCGGCTCGGCCGCCTGGGCCGGGGTGCTGACCGTGTTCGCCAGAACCCATGACCGCGACGGCCGGATGACCGGCATCACCGGCTTCGCGATCCCGGAAGATGCCGCCGGGCTGCGCCAGGGGCCGGAAGCGCTGACCATGGGCATGCGCGGCATGATCCAGAACACCGTGATCCTGGAGGATGTGCCGGCCACCGCCGATCAGGTGCTGGGCAGCCCCGGCCACGGCATGGCGGTGGCGCAGGACACCATGTGTCATGGCCGGCTGACCATTGCCGCGGTCTGCCTGGGCGCCACGCGGCGCTGTTACCAGTTGATGTGGCGTTATGCCGACCGGCGCGAGGTATCAACCGGCCGGCTGATCGACAACCCGCTGACCCGCCGCATCCTGGGCGACACGATGACCGCGATCGTGGCGATCGAACGGCTGGTGGCGCGGGTTGCAGCCGAGGTCGATGCCGGTCGCGAGCCGCTGCCCGAAATTCTGGCGGCCTGCAAATGCATCGCCACCGAGCAGTTGTGGACCAGCATCGACCAATGCATGCAGATGGCCGGCGGGCGCGGCTATATCGAGAGCAACCCGGTGGCGCAGTTGTTCCGCGATGCCCGGATCTTCCGGATCTTCGAGGGGCCGACCGAGACCCTGCACCATTTCATCGGTCAGGCGGCGATCCGCAACCCGGCGCGGCTGCGGGACTGGCTGGCGGCATCGGCCGGAGAGGATTTCGTGGCGCGCCATGTCGATGGCGTGATCGACCGGCCGGGGATCGGCCATGTCGCGGGCGATGGCGATGCCGGGCTGCTGCATGGCCGCGCGCTGGCCATGGGCACCTATGTCTCGGCACTGGTGCTGCATGCGGCGCCGGCGGACAGCGATGCCGGCGCCGCCTGGGCCGAAGACCGGCTGGCGGCGGCGCGGCGCGCGCTGGATGCAGGCCTTGACGGCGCGGGGCCGCCGCTTGCGGATGTGGCATCGCTGGTCGATTTCGGCCGGCAGACCGACGACCGCATCGGGCAGGGCCACAGCCATGCCGCCATGCCCGAGACCGCCTGCGATCCGCTGCTGGCGCCGGATCTGCCGATGTCCGATCTGCCGATGTCCGATGAGCCACTATCCGAGGTGCCCGAGCCGCAGATACCGGCGCCCGCCATGGCAGCACCCGCCGGCGCATCATGTCGTCTGACCGAGGTCGAGGCCTTCATCGCCCGCTGGATCGCCGGTCGCTGCGGGCTGAAGCCCGGCGCCGTCAGCCCCGAGACCGAGTTCGCCATGCTGGGGCTGGGGTCGATCGATTCAGGGGAATTGAGCATCGATCTGTCGCGGCGCTTCGACCTCGATCTCGATCCGACCGTGTTCTGGAACTATCCCAGCATCCGGGAACTCGCCGGCTTCGTGCACGGCGAAGTGATGACGCCACGGCCGTCATGAGGCCGCCGCCACCCGACATTGATGCCGAAACCGACCTGTCGCCAGGAGATCAGCCGTGCTGAAGACCCTTTTCCGCAACCCGGTCGACATATGGCCGGCCGCGCTTATCGTCGCGTTGTTCGCGGGCCTGTTCGCGATCTATGCCTATGTCGACAATATCTGGTGGATGATCGCGGCCTCGGTGCTGCTGCTGCCGGCGCGGCTGTCGATCGTGGCCTATAACCACAACCACATCCACAGCTTCACCTTCGTGTCGCCGGCGCTGAACCGCGTGCTGGAAATCATGATGTTCTTCCAGACCGGCACCACGCCGTTCTCGGGCACGCTGAACCACATCGTCGGCCACCATGCCAACTACTTCAATCCCAAGCTCGACACGCTGAACTGGACGCGGCCCGACGGGTCGACCATGGGCGCGCATGAGTTCACTATCAAGGCGGCGCTGTGGCACTACCCGTCGTGCATTCCGCTCAGCCGGGGCAAGAAGGCGCTGCGGCGCAACTTCATCGTCTATACGGCGCTGTGCGCGGTGCTGCTGGCGGCGGTGACGATCTATGACCCGGTGGCGTCGCTGATCGTGTTCATCGTGCCGATGCTGATGATGATCTACATGCTGAAATATGCGGCCTATGCCCATCACAGCGGGCTGCCGATGGGCGACGATTATACCGGGTCACGCACCAATACCGGCCGGTTCTATAACTGGCTGACCTGGAATGCCGGCTATCACGCCGCCCATCATTTCCGCCAGGCCCTGCATTGGAGCCAGCTTCCGGCCTATCACGCCGAGCTTGCGGGCAAGATGCCGGCCGAGCTTCAGGGCAAGGGCTGGGGCACGCAACTGGCCGAGCGCCGCGCCCGCGGCCGGATGCGCACGGCCTGAACGCGGCATGGCCTGAACGCGGCACGGCCTGAACGCGCGGGTCCGTGCTGCCTGATCGAGCACACCCGCTCCATAGACCATCAAACACATCGTGCCACAAAAAACCGGGAGGCAATCATGTCCGACCTGACCACCGACCCGCGCCACAGCTCCCGCCAATTGATCAAGGACACGGTCGATCCGGCGCTGTGGGCGCAGAACGAGGCCTTCACCCGCCGGCTGGTGCAGACCATGCAGGCCCATCGCCTGCACAATCACCCGATCCTCGATGCCTGGAAGGCCGGTGAATTCACCATGGACGGCATCCGGCTGGTGCATATGGAAGTGCGCGCGGCCTTCCTTGAGGTGTTCACCGAAAGCCTGCTGCGACTGATGCAGACCACCTCGCAGCTTGAGCCCACCCACGGCTACAAGGCCAAGCTGGCGGCGCGTTTCCTGGTGCAGTTGAACGTGCTGGAAGAACTGGGCTTCCAGCCCGATGCCAAGGGCACCGGCGATTTCGTCGGCCATCCGTCGCTGGCGCATTACTGGCGGCTGGCCGATGCCATGACCACGCTGGGGCTGACCGAGGCCGACTGGCGCGGCCACCAGCCATCGCCCGAGGCCGCGGCGACCCGCCGGACCATGGACGAGAACCAGGATGACCACCTGAAGCTGGCGGTGCTGCTGGCCGGGATCGAGACCGTGTTCATGCCCTATTACAGCCCCTGGGCGATGAACAGCCTGAAGGTCTGCCCGGCGCTGAACGTGCCCAATGGCTATCACTCGGTGCATGTCGAGGATGACGAGGGTCATTTCGTCGATGACGACCATTCCGAGGATAGCTGGTACGTGGTCCGCCAGGCGCTGACCCCGGCGCGTTACGACGAGATCGAGCACTTCACCGCCGGGCTGCTCGACATCTGGGCCGGGCTGTTCGACAGCCTGCTGGCCCGCGGCCGCGAGATGCGCCGCGCCGCCTGATCGCCGCATACCCCCCGCACCGGAAGCGCCCGCCATCATGCCCGCCAGCCCCGTTTCTGACCCCCGCCCGTCCGCCGGCACCGCGGCCATCATCGGCGCGGCCTGCCGGTTTCCCGGCGCCGACGATCCGGCGGCCTATTGGCGGCGGCTGATGGCGGGCGACCGGTTGGCGGGCGCGCCCGACCGCCGGCGCGAAAGCCTGTGGCGGGCGGCGGCGGATCCGGTGCTGGGGCCGCGCATCACCACGCTGACCGGCGGTTATCTGCGCGACATCGCCGGCTTCGACCCGGCCTGTTTCAGCATTTCGGCCCGCGAGGCGGCGAAGCTGGACCCGCAGCAGCGGTTGCTGATGATGGTGGCCCATGATGCGCTGGAAGATGCGGGCATCACCCGCGATGCCCTGCGCGGCCGGGCGGTGGGCGTGTTCATCGGCGCCGGCAGCACCGATTACATGCTGCTGGGCGCCTGCGACAAACCCGGCATCGATGCCTATCACGGCCTTGGCAATTCCCACAGCCTGCTCGCCAACCGGCTGTCTTATTACTACAACCTCAAAGGCCCCAGCCTGACGGTGGACACCGCCTGCTCGTCATCGCTGACCGCGCTGCATGTGGCGCTGGGGGCGCTGGCACAGGATGATCTGGATCTGGCGATCGTGGGCGGGGTCAGCCTGATCCTGTCGCCCGATCTGACGCTGGCCTTCTCGCAGGCCAATATGCTGTCGCCATCGGGGCGCTGCGACAGCTTCGGCGCCGGTGCCGATGGCTATGGCCGCGCCGAAGGCGTGGGCGTCGTCATCCTGGCGCATCCCGACCGGCTTGCGGCCTGCGGCGGCCATGGCCGGGCCCGCGCGCTGATCCGGGCATCGGCCGCCAATCAGGATGGGCGCAGCAACGGCATCACCGCCCCCAACGGGCTGGCTCAGGTGCAGGTGATCCGCCGCGCCATGGCGCGCGCCGGCGTCACCCCCGCCGACATGGCCTATATGGAGGCCCACGGCACCGGCACCACCCTGGGCGACGCCATCGAATTCAAGGCGCTGGCCGATGTGTTCGGCCCGGACAAGGGCCAGGGCAAGGGGCGGGACAATGGTGCGGCGGCGCCCTGCCATGTCGGATCGGCCAAGGCCAATCTGGGCCATATGGAGGCCGCGGCCGGCATGGGCGGGCTGATCAAGGCGATGCTGATGCTGGAACACGGCATGATCCCGCCGCATCCGGTGCCGCCGCCGTTCAACGATGTGGTGGCGCGGGCGGGGGGCCGGCTGGCGATTACGACCAGTGCCGTGGCGATCGACCGTGCCGATGCCTGTATCGGGATCAGCTCGTTCGGTTTCGGCGGGTCGAATGCCCATGTCATCCTTCAGGCCGCACCGGCCGATCACGACGACGACGACACCGCGCTGGATGCGGACGGCCTGGGTGCGGACGGGCCGGCTGCGGACGGGCCGGCGCTGCTGATGCTGTCCAGCCATGATGCCGGGCTGCTGGCGGCCGATATGCAGCATCTGGCCCAGGCGATCGAGGATGGCGCCGCGCCGCTGGCCGCCTATGGCCATGCCCTGGCGCGCGACCGCGACGCTCTGCGCCACCGGGTGGCGGTGGCGGCGACCGGCCGGGGCGATGCCGTCCGCCGGCTGCGGGTGATGGCGGCCGATGCCGGCCAGGCGGGTGCCGCAGCACCGCGCGTGGCCCTGGTGTTCACCGGCCAGGGCAGCCAGCATGCCGGCATGGGCGCCGATCTTCATGCCCGCAACCCGGTGTTCCGCGCGGCCTTCGATGACTGCGCGGCGCTGATCCGGCGGGTGGCGGGCTTCACCACCGATGATCTGCTGCATGGCGGGGCCGGGGGCAACGACCGGCTTGAAGCCGATACCCATCTGGCGCAACTGGCGCTGTTCTGCCACGAACAGGCGCTGGCGCGGCTGGTGATGGCGGCGGGGGTGGTGCCGGCCGCCCTGATCGGCCACAGCCTGGGCGAGTTGGTGGCACAAGCCATCGCCGGCATGCTGACCCCGGATCAGGCGGTGCGACTGGTGCATGAGCGGGCCGCCGCCATGCAGGAGACGGCACAGGAAACAGTATCGGGGGGCGCCATGCTCGCCGTCACGGCCGATGCCGACACGGTTCGCGGCCATCTTACGGCGGATGCCGGTGGCGAGCCGTGCCATCTGGCCGCGATCAACGCCGCGCGGTCCTGCGTGATCAGCGGCCCGGCTGTGGCCGTGGCGCGGGTCGCGGCGGCGATGACCGCCCGTGGCATCGCCAGCCGGCCCTTGCGCACCCGCCATGCCTTTCATTCCCCGGCCTTCGCCGCGGCGGCGGCGCGGCTGGCGCGGGCCAGCCGCGACATCCGGCCGGCGGCCCCGGCCATTCCGGTGATATCGAACCTGGATGGCCGGCCGCTGGCGGCGCTGCCGGCCGGATCGGATTACTGGAGCCGGCAGATGCTGGCGCCGGTGGCGTTCGCGCCCGGCATCGCCGGGCTGGTGGCGGGCGACGACCTCGACGGCGCGGGCATCGACCTGTTCATCGAGATCGGCCCCGACCGGGTGCTGGCGCCGCTGATTGCCCGCGACCATGGCGGCGTGGCCGCGATCAGCCTGCAACAGCGCGGGGCGGATGGGGTGATGACGTTGCTGGGGGCCTTGGGGCGGGCGTTCGAGGCCGGGCTTGGCCTCGACACCACGCCGCTGTTCGCGGCCGCACCGCCGGTGCGGCTGCCGGCGCGGCATCTGGCGTGCCGGCCGTGCTGGGGCGTGGCGGTGGCGCGCGACGATCCGCCGCCCGATACGGCGACAGTGCCGCCACGGGTGCCTGATACGGTGGCGACGCCATGTGTGCCTGATGTGGCGGCGACGCCACCGGCGCCCGATGTGGTGGCGATGCCACCGGCGCGCGAGATCATCGCCCGGCAACTGGATGTGATGCGCGACCAGTTGAGCCTGATCGAAACCCTGAAACACCGGACCAGTATGCAGCGGGAGGGCGGCCGTCATGGCTGACAATCAGAGGCCGGGCGCGGTTTCGGCCATCATCGACCATATCGTTCAGGAACTGGCCCACAGCCTGGACCAGCCGCCGGCCAGCATCGATCCGGATGTGCTGTTCGTGGATATGGGCGCGGATTCGCTGATGCTGGCCGAGGCGCTTCAGGACATCAACCAGCGCTATCGGGTGTCGCTGCCGATCGGCGAGATCTATGAGTCCGTCAACACCATCGCCAAAGTGGCGGATTACATCCACAACCATGGCCAGTGGTCGGAGGTTCTGGGGTCGGAGGTTCTGGGGCGGGAGGTTCCGGGGCAGAAGGTTCCGGGGCGCGAGGCTGTCGAGGCACCCGCACCGGCGATGGCGCCCGCACCGGCACTGGCGGGGGCTGTGCCGGCAGAGGCGGGGGCGGTCGAAGACATCGTCCGCCGCCAGCTCGATCTGATGGAGCGGCAGTTGCGGCTGCTGGCCGGGCAGCCGGCGGTGGTGCCGCCCGTGGCCGCGACGCCCATCGTGTCGGCCACCCCCACACCGGTTGCCGCCGCGCCGGTTACCGCCGCGCCGGCCGCGCCGGCCGGGGATGGCGACCGGTTCAGCGCCTTTGCGGTGAAGCTGGACCGTGACGGCCGCGACGAGGATCCGCGCAAGCTGGCCCATATCACGGCGCTGGCCCGCACGCATAACGCCCGCACCGGCGGATCGAAGGCGATGGCGCAGCAATACCGCCGGGTGCTGGCCGACAACCGGGTATCGGCCGGGTTCCGGCCGCTGCTGAAGGACATGGTCTATCCCGTGCTGGCCGAGACCGCCGAGGGCGCGCATCTGGTGGATATCGACGGCAACCGCTATGTCGATTTCACCATGGGCTTCGGTGTGCATCTGTTCGGTCATGCGCCCGATTTCATCACCAGCCGCGTGCGCGCGCAGATCGACCGGGGCATGGCGATCGGGCCGCAATCGCCTATGGCCGGGCGGGTGGCCGAATTGATCGCCGAGCTGACCGGCCATGACCGGGTGGTGTTCTGCAATTCCGGCACCGAGGCCACGATGACCGCCTTGCGGCTGGCGCGGCTGAAGGCGGGTCAGGCGATGGCCGGGCGGGAACAGCCCCCCCGGGAACAGGTCGTCATCTTCCGCAATTCCTATCACGGCAGTTTCGATGGCTTCCTGGCCCGCAGTGCTGCCGGCGGGCAGACCCGGCCGGCCAGCCTGGGCACGCCGCCATCGATGGTCGCCGACACCGTGGTGCTGGATTACGGCGACCCTGAGGCGCTGCGCCATATCGAGGACAACCACGCCCGGATCGCGGCGGTGCTGGTGGAGCCGGTGCAGAGCCGGGCGCCGGCGATGCGGCCGGCCGCGTTTCTGGCGGAGTTGCGCGCGATCACCGCCGCCCGCGACATCGTGCTGATCTTCGACGAGGTGATATCGGGCTTCCGCTGCGCCCGTGGCGGGGCGCAGGACTATTTCGGGGTGCGCGCCGATATCTGCACCTATGGCAAGGTGGTGGGCGGCGGCATGCCGATCGGCGTGGTGGCCGGCAGTGCCGCCTGCCTCGACGGCATCGACGGCGGCTGGTGGCAATATGGCGATGCAAGCTATCCGGCCGGATCGACGATCTTCTTTGCCGGGACATTCTCCAAGCATCCGCTGACCATGGCGGCATCGCTGGCGGTGCTGGAACATCTGGCCGCCGATGACGGCAGCCTGCACGACCGCCTGAACGCCACCACCGAGGCCCTGGCCGGCCGGTTGACCCAGGTGTTCCGCGACACCGGCGCCGATGTGACGATCGAACAGTTCAGCTCGCTGTTCCGCTTCGCGTCGAAGGGCAATCTGGACCTGTTCTTCTATCAGTTGCTGGCCAACGGCATCTATATCTGGGAAGGCCGCAACTGCTTCCTGTCGACCGCCCATGCCCAGGCGGATCTTGACCGGCTGGTGGATGTCGTGCGCGCCACCTGCGCCGAACTGGTGCCGCTGGGGTTGATGCCGGCGCTGCCCACCGCCGTCGGTTCAGTCGCCGCCGGTTCAACTGCCACCGGTTCAACTGCCGCCAGTCGCGATGCCCTGGCGGTGGTGGACGACCGCCTGCCGCTCTCCGATGCCCAGCAGCGTTTCTATCGGCTGGACCGGTCGGGGCCCGATGGCCGGGCCGCCTGCAATATCAGCTTCGGCTTTCTGTTCGAGGCCGGCATCGATCCGGCACGGCTGGCGCGCGCCGTGACCGACGAGATCCGCCGCCATGACGCCCTGTCGCTGGTGCCCGATCTCGACCTTGGCGCCCAGGCGCCGGCCGATCCTGAACGGCTGGCGGTGGTGGTGGCCGATCAGGCGGGGCCGGCCTCGCCCGATCGGGTGGAGCGGATGATGGCCGCCGAGCAGATGACGCCGCTGGATCTGGCGCGCGGCGAGACCCTGCGGCTGCGGATCGATGTGTTCGAGGATGGCGCCGCCCTGCTTGGCATCACCCTGCATCATCTGGTGGCCGATGGCTGGAGCCTGAGCGTGCTGCTGGGCAATATCGCGGCCGCCATGACCGGCGACACCCCGGCGCCGGCGCTGGCCTATGGCGACTGGATCGCCCATGAGCACGACTATCGGGCCAGCGAACGCCATCTGGCCGACAAGGCGTTCTGGGGGCCGGCGATCGAGGCGCTGATCGCGCATCAGGTGGCAGCCGCCACCCCGCCCGGCAATGACGGCGGGCGGTTCCGCCAGGGCCGCATCGGCGCGCGGCCGGGAGCCCGCGCCCGGTTGACGCTGACGGGTGAGGTCAGCCGCGGGGTGGGCGATGCCGCCCGCGCCGCCGGCACCACCAGCTTCACCTGGCTGCTGGCCTGCACCCAGTTGTTTCTGAACCGGGTATCGCGCAACCGGCTGCCGGTGATCGGCCTGCCGGTCGCCAACCGCACCAGCCGGCTGCGCGGGCTGGTGGGCAATTGCGTGAACCTGCTGCCATTGCTGCCGGCCGAGGCGGGCGATTTCGCGGCGGCGCTGGCCGCCACCCGCGAGGCGACCAGCCGCCTGTTCAACCATGCCCGCTATGCGTATCACGACATCTGCGATGCCTATCAGGCACGGGCCGCCGCTGCCGGATCGGCGGCGGTGGCCGGCCGCGAAACCCCGGTCGACATCACCTTCAATGTCGAGCCGCTGACCGGGATGCCGTCATTCGGCGGGGCGGTGCCCGAACTGGTGGCGCCGGTGAACGGGCGGATCGAATGCGATCTGATGATCAACCTGTTCCCGCTGCCCGATGGCCTGCGGATCGAGCTGGATTACGACACCGGGCTGTTCGCGGCCGATGTCGTCCATGGCTGGCTGAACCTGCTGGCCAAGATCATCGAGAATCAGGTGGCCGAGGCGATCCCAGCCCGAGAGCCGGCCGCGCAGCAGATGGAGACCACGCTGTCATGACCTGGTCGGGTGCGGAAAACGGCGCTTTGCGGGTGCGGCTTGCCGAGGCGCCGCCGGCGATCCGGCGGTTGATGCTGGTCGACGACATCATGGCGCGGCTGCGCGATGCGCTGGCGCTGGAGGATGATGCCGCGATCGGCCCCGATGACCGGTTCAAGGATCTGGGCATCGACAGCCGGCGCGCGCTGGAGATGAAGGAGGATCTGGAAGAGGCGCTGGGCCATCCGCTTCAGACCACGCTGATGTTCGACTACCCCACCCCCGACCGGCTGGCCGGTTTCATCATCGATGCGGTGGGGCTGGCCGAGGCCGCGCCCGACGCCGCGCCCGACACCGCGTCCGATGCCGATGCGGCCGGTGACGATCCCGGCGCGGCGCTGCGCCGGATGCTAGAGAAATACGACCTCTGACCACCAGACACCAGACGACCGGGAGCGCCGCCAGATGATGCAGGGATCCGATCAGCTCAACAAGGCCTTCAGGGTCATCCAGCACCTTGAAGCCGAGGTGGCGGCGCTGCGCGGGGCCAGGGCGCCGGCGGATGCCCTGGCCGAGCCGGCGGCGATCGTCGGCATGGCCTGCCGGATGCCGGGGGTGGCCGGCGACGATGGCGACGGCGGCGGGCTGGACGGGTTCTGGTCGCTGCTGTCGCAAGGTCGCGACGCGGTGGTGGAGGTGCCGCCCGAGCGTTGGGACATCGACGCGCTGTATGATCCCGATCCCGACCGGCCGGGGCGGATGTCGACCCGGCGTGGCGGGTTCATCAGCGGGGTCGACCGGTTCGATGCCGGGTTCTTCAACATTGCACCGCGTGAGGCGGCGTTGATGGACCCGCAGCAGCGGCTGCTGCTGGAACTGTCGTGGCACGCGCTGGAACATGCGGCCATCGCCCCCGACAGCCTTCAGGGCACGCCGGCGGGGGTGTTCGTCGGCATCTGCGCCTCCGATTACGGCCGGATGGCGGCGGCGGATGCCGATAACCTCAACGCCTATTGGGGCACCGGCAATGTGCCGAGCGTCGCCGCCGGGCGCATCGCCTATAGCTTCGGGTTGACCGGCCCGTGCATGTCGATCGACACCGCCTGTTCGTCGGCGCTGGTGGCGGTGCATTGCGCGGCCGACAGTCTGCGGCGCGGCGAATGCGACGCGGCGCTGGCTGCCAGCGCCAATCTGGTTCTGGCGCCCGAGCCGACCATCGCCTTTTCCAAGGCGCATATGATGTCGCCCGATGGCCGCTGCCAGACCTTCGATGCCCGCGCCAATGGCTATGTCCGCTCTGAAGGGGCGGCGGTGCTGGTGCTGAAGACCTTGAGCCGCGCCCGCGCCGATGGCGACCGGGTGTGGGCGGTGATCCGGGGCAGCGCCGTCAATCAGGATGGGGCGAGCGGCGGGTTGACCGTGCCCAACGGCCCGTCACAGGTGGCGCTGATCCGTCAGGCCCTGGCCAATGCCGGCCTGGCACCCGACCAGATCGGCTATATCGAGGCCCATGGCACCGGCACGGCGCTGGGCGACCCGATCGAGGTGGGCGCGCTGGGGCAGGTCTTCGGCCAAAGCCATTCGGCCGACCGGCCCCTGTATCTGGGATCGGTGAAGACCCTGGTCGGGCATCTGGAGGTCGCGGCCGGTATGGCCGGGCTGATCAAGCTGGTGCTGTCGCTGAACCACGGCATCATCCCCGGCTATCCGCAGCTTGGCGATCTGAGCCCGCATATCCCCTGGGCGGCGCTGCCGTTCAACGTGGTGCGCGAGCCCATGCCCTGGCCCCCGGGTCCACGGATCGCCGGTATCAGCGGCTTCGGCTTCAGCGGCACCAATGCCCATCTGATCGTCGAGGCGCCGGAGGTGCCGGTTCAGGAGGCGCCAGTTCAGGAGGTGCCGGTTCCAGCGCAACCCGCGCATCTGTTTCTGTTGTCGGCGCGCAGCGATGCGGCGCTCACCGCGCTTGCCGCGCGCCATGCGGCCCATCTGCGCGCCCATCCCGATCTGCCGCTGGATGCCTTGAGTGCGACACTCGCCACCGGTCGCGACCATCTGCCCCACCGGCTGGCGGTGACCGCGACCGATATGGCCGGATTGGCCATGGCATTGGAGCGGGCGGCGGATGGTGGCGCGGCCGGCCGGCGCGGGCAGGCGCCGGCATCGGCGCCGCGCCTGGGGCTGCTGTTCTCGGGCCAGGGCGCGCAGTATCCGGGTATGGGCCGGCGGCTCTATGACCTGCATCCGGTGTTCCGCGCCGCGATCGACCGGGCGGCGGCGATCCTGGCACCGCTGATCGGCGCCGATCTGCGTGATCTGCTGTGGGGCGATCCTGGCCATCGCCTGTCCGAGACCGGCTTCACCCAACCGGCGCTGTTCGCGCTGGAATATGCGCTGGCGCGGTTGTGGCTGTCCTGGGGGCTGCGGCCGGCCTTCGTGGCCGGGCATAGCGTGGGTGAATTTGCCGCCGCCTGTATCGCCGGGGTGTTCAGCCTGGATGACGGCCTGCGGCTGATCGCGGCGCGCGGCCGGCTGATGCAGGCTCTGCCGGACGGCGGCGCCATGGCGGTGGTGCCGGCGGGTGCAGCGCAGGTGGCGCCGGCGGTGGCGGCGATCGTGGAGCGGATGGGCGATGTGGTGGCGATCGCCGGCATCAACGCCCCCGATCAGACGGTGATATCCGGCGCACGCGATGCCGTGCTGGCGGTGTGTGCGCGGATGAAGGCCGATTATGGCGTCGCCGATCGCGGCCTGCTCGACGTCTCCCACGCCTTTCATTCGCCGCTGATGCGACCGATGCTGGATGATTTCCGCGCGGTCGCCCGCAGCGTGACCTATGCCCGGCCGTCGATCGGCATCGTCTCAGGCCTGACCGGACGGGTGGCCGGCGACGAGATCCGCGATCCGGAATACTGGGTGCGCCATGTGCTGGCGCCCGTGCGGTTCATGGATGCCGTGGCCTGCATGGCCGGGCATGGGGTGGGTGCCTGGCTTGAAATCGGTCCGCGCGCAACGTTGACCGGGCTGGCCCACGCCTGCCTCGATATGGCAGCACCGCCGCTGGCGGTGGCGAGCCTTGCCGCCGATGGTGACGACTGGTTGCGGATGCTCGACGCGCTGGCCCGGCTGCATCTGGGCGGCGTGGCGCTGGACTGGCGCCGCGCCGGCCGGCTGGATCAGCCGCTGCCCCGGCGTCTGGCGCTGCCGGTCTATCCCTTCCAGCGCAGCCGGTACTGGCTGCCCGAGCCCAAGGCCGGCGGCGGTGTGATCGCGGCCGCCGCCGCCCGCGACGGTGAGACCGGCCATCATCCCTTGCTGGGCCAGCCCCTGATCAATGCCGCCCAGCCGGCCGGCGACCGGCTGTATCAGGCGGTGCTGTCGACCGGACGGTCGCGGCTGCTGGCCGATCACCGGGTGTATGACCGGGTGGTGGTGCCGGGGGCCGCTTATGTGGACATGGCCCTGGCGGCGGGCGGCTCGGCGGCGGGCGGCGCGGCATCGGGGGGCAGGGGGCGGCCGGCCCTGCGCAATCTGTCGATCCAGGCGGCGATGGTGCTGGCCGCCGATCGGCCGCAGGTCGTGCAGACCGTGATCGGCGCCCGCGATGATGGCGGTGGCAGCGGTTTCCGGATCTTCAGCACCGCCGCTGGCGATGGCGGCGCTGAGGCGGATGCCGCCTGGGCGCTGCATGCCGCCGGCGATATCGTGACCGGGGATCATGACCAGGACGCGCCACAGCCCGTTGATCTGGCGGGCTTGCGCCGGCGCTTCGCGGCCGGTGGCCACGCGATGACCGCCGATGATTTCTATGGCCGCTATGCGGCGATGGGGCTGCAATACGGCCCGGCCTTCCGCAGCGTGCGGCAGGTGTTCCGGATGCCGGATGCGGCGGACCCGGATCGTCCGGTGCTTGAGAGCCTGGCCGAGGTGGCGGTCGATCCGGCGGCCATGGCCGGCCATGTCGTGCATCCGGCGCTGCTGGATGGCTGCTTTCAGGCACTTGGCGCGGTCTTCGCCGATCTGGGCATGGGCCCCGCCTGGCTGCCGGTGGGGATCGAGGCCGTCCGCGTGCTGCACGCCGTGCCGGCCATGGTGTGGAGCCATGCCGTGCTGCGCCCCCGGCGCCAGGATGGCGACCCGCGCGCCGTGGCCGATCTCAGGCTGATCGATGCCGATGGCCGGGTGGTGGTGGTGGTGGACGGGCTTCAGGCGGTGCCGGTGGACCGGCGCGCGCTGGCCTTCGTCACCGCCGGCTGGAAGGACAAGGTCTATGTGCCGGGCTGGGTGCCGCAGCCGCACCCGGAACCGCGACCAGCCGCCGATCCGCCAGCCCCCGATCCGACTGCCGGCGATGGCGGCTGGCTGGTGCTGGCCGACCGGGGCGGCGCCGGTGCCCGGCTGGCGGCGGCGCTGGCGGCCGGTGGTCGGCGGGTGGTGGTGATCGGCCCGGATGATCTGGCGGGTGCGGTGGATGACCCGGCGGCCTGGATGCGGCTGATCGCCGGGCGGATCGACGCCGAGGGCATGGCGCTGGCCGGCATCCTGCACCTGTGGGCGCTGGACGTGGCCGACAGCGACGATCCGGCCGCGCGCGCGGCGGCGGCGCGGTTGATCTGCGGCAGCACGCTGGGACTGGTGAAGGCGCTGGCGGCGATGCCCGACCGGCGGCTGCCGCGGCTGTGGCTGGTTACCGCCGGCAGCCAGATGGTCGCCGATAGCGGCCCGGCCGGGATGATGCAGGCGATGTTGTGGGGCTTCGGGCGCAGCATCGCGCTGGAACATCCGGCGCTGGACTGCACCTGCATCGACCTGCCGCCCCATGAAACCCGGCTGGACGACGATCTGGTTGCGGGGATTCTGGCCGATCTGCTGGCGCCGGCGACCGAACCGCAACTGGCCTGGCGGCAGGGACAGCGCCATGTGGCGCGGTTGAGCCGCGCCGTGTCGTTGCAGGGCCGGCCGGCATTGACGCTGCCGCCGGTGGGCGCCGATCAGGGCTTCCGGCTGCGCGCGACCGGCTATGGCGCCTTCGACCGGCTGCGGCTGCTGCCGGCGGCCCGCGTGGCGCCGGCCGATGACGCGGTGGAAATCGAGGTTCGGGCGGCCGCGGTCAACTTCAAGGACGTGCTCTATGCCCTGGGCATGCTGACCGCGTTCAGCGAGGCCGCCGGGATCATGACCGCGCCCGATCAGCCGCTGGGTTTCGAATGCGCCGGCCGGGTGGTGCGGCTGGGCGCGGCGGTGCGCGGGCTGGCGGTGGGCGATGCCGTCTTCGCCATGGCGCCCTCGGCGATGGCCAGCCACGTGACCGTCGACCGGCGGCTGGTCCACCGCATGCCGGCGGGCCATCGCATGTCGGGGGAATTGAGCTTCGCCGAGGCCGCAGCCTTGCCCACCGTGTTCATGACCGCGATCTACAGCCTTGAGCGGCTGGCCGGCATCCGCCCCGGCGACCGGGTGCTGATCCATGCCTGTGCGGGTGGCGTGGGGCAGGCGGCGATCCAGATTGCCCGGCGCGCCGGCGCCATCGTCTATGGCACCGCCAGCCCGGCGAAATGGCCGGTGCTGAAGGCGCAGGGTGTCGCCCATGTGATGCATTCCCGCACGCTGGATTTCGCCGACGAGATCATGGCGGTGACCGAGGGCCGCGGCGTCGACATCGTGATCAACAGCCTGACCGGCGCGGTGATCGAGAAGAGCGCCGACGTGCTGGCGCCGGGCGGCCGTTTCATCGAAATCGGCAAGATCGGCATCTGGAGCGCCGAGCGGATGGCGGCCTATCGCCCCGATATCAGTTACGCGGCCTTCGATCTGGGCGAGATCGACGAGACCGGTGGCGGGCTTCAGGCCGAATTGCTGGGCGATGTGGTGCGCGGGCTGGAGGCAGGCCATCTGCGGCCGCTGCCGGTGCGCGGCTTTTCGATCACCCGCGCCGAGGCCGCGTTCCGCCATCTGGCCCAGGCGCGCAATATCGGCAAGGTGGTGCTGACCATGCCCGACGCTGACGCTGAGGCCGCTGCCGGTGGCGCCGGGCCGATCCGCGCCGATCGCAGCTATCTGGTCACCGGCGGGTTGGGGTCGCTGGGGCGCGCCATCGCCCGGCGGCTGGTGGAGGACGGCGCCCGCCATGTGGTGCTGGCCGGGCGTCATGCCGACGACGACGCGGCGGCGGCCCTGATCGCGCGCTTCGCCGATACCGGCGCCGATATCCGGGTGTGGCCGCTGGATGTGACCGACCGCGCGGCCGTCGATGCGGTTCTGGCGCGGATGGGGCGCGAGCTGGCGCCACCCGGCGGCATCATCCATGCGGCCGGCGTGCTGGATGATGGCGTGATCACCCGTCAGGACATGGACCGGTTCGCCCGTGTTCTGGCGCCGAAGGTGGATGGAGCCTGGACCCTGCATCGGGCATCCGAGGCATGGGCGGCGGCCGGCGGGCCGGCGCTGGATGTCTTCGTGCTGTTCTCGTCGATCGCATCGGTGACCGGCGCGCCGGGGCAGGCCAATTATGCCGCCGCCAATGCCGCCATGGATGCGCTGGCGCGGCTGCGTCAGGCACAGGGGCTGCCGGTCACCTGCATCAACTGGGGACCATGGGACGCCGATAAGGGCGCCACCGACGGCGCCACCGATGGCGGCATGGCCGCGCGCACGCAGGCCGCCAACCACGCGCGTTTCGCGGCGCTGGGGCTGGGCCGGATGCCGGCCGCCCATAATCTGGATGTCTTCAGCCATCTGCTGACAGCGGATCTGCCGGTGGCGATGGTGGCCGATATCAACTGGCCCCGGTTCCGGCGCGGCCTGCCATCCGCCGCCGCCGGCGCCACCTTCGCCCTTGTCGACCGTCAGGCGGTTGCATCGGGCGGCGCCGCGACCGGCGCGCTGTTCGACCGGCTGAAGGCGGCGGCGCCCGCCGATCGTGAGCGGCTGCTGATCGCCGCCCTGCGCGCCGAGGTGGCCATCGTGGTCGGGCTGCCGGCACCCGACGATATCGGCCTGGATCAGCCCCTGCTGAAGCTGGGCATCGACTCGCTGATGGCGGTGGAGCTGAAGAACCGGATCGAGGCCGGCTTGCGCTGCACGCTGAACCCGACCCTGCTGTTCGACCACCCGACCCTTCAGGCGCTGGGCCGGCATCTGGCCGGCGCGGTGCTGGGGCTGACCGGCGAGGCGGCGGTGGCGGCAGTGCCGGCGGGCTCGGATAACCGGTCATCCGATGATGATGGCGACAGCGGCCGGGCGATGGAGGCCGGGATGATCGAGGCCGGGATGATCGAGGGCGCGGTGATCGATGGTGGCGGCCCGCGCCTGGGCCTGTGCCGCTGGGCGGCCGCGACCGGTGCCGCGCGCGCGCCGGCGCCGCTGATCATCTGCGTGCATGGCATTCTGGATCAGGGCGCGATCTGGGGGCCGGTCGCGGCCCGGCTGGCGGCGGCGGGCCATGAGGTGGTGGCCCCGGATCTGCGCGGCCACGGGGTCAGCGACCATGCGCCCGCCGGTGTGCTGCCGACGGTGTTCGATTTCGTGGCCGATCTGGCCAGGGTCGTGCGCCAGGTGGTGGATCTGTCAGGAGAGGGGCGGCCCTATGTGCTGGTCGGTCATTCGATCGGCTCGCTGGCGGCGGCGCTGTATGCCGCCCATGCGCCCGACGGGTTGGCGCATCTGGTGCTGGTGGAGCCGGTGACCCCGGCGCTGCGCGATGGCCGGCCGGTGGTGGAGCGGCTGGCGACCGACCTGCGCTATCTGACCGAGGCGCCCGCCCATCCGGTCTATCCCGACATCGCCACCGCCGCGCGGATGCTGGGGCTGAACCATCCGCATCTGGATGCGGCGCTGGCGCTGGCGCTGGCCCGGCGGGTGACCCGGCCGGTTGCCGGTGGCGTGTCGTGGATCTGGGATACACGGTTGCGCAACCCGCTTGGCGCCGATCCGGGCCTGTCCTGCCAGGGCTATCTGGATCTGCTGGCCGGCTTGCGCGTGCCCAGCACCCGCATTCACGGCGCCGAGAGCCGGTTCGCCGGTACGCCGGTGCTGCTGGACCCGGATTTGAACCTGCCAGGGTCGCGCAGTCTGACCATTGCCGGCAGCCATAACCTGCACACCGATGCGCCCGATCTGGTGCGCGACCTGATCCTTGCCGCGATCGACACCCAAGCCGGATGACGCCGATGCTGAGCTTCTATGACGCCACGCGCACGCTTGCCGACATTCCAGACCTGCATGATGAAGGCACCGCGCTGATCTTCGGCGACCGCGTGACGACCTATCCGGATCTGCGCGCCACCGCCGACCGGGTGGCGGCGGCGCTGGTGGCATCGGGGTTGGGCCGGCACGCCCGGGTGGGCTTTCTGGGGTTGGACAGCGACCGCGCCTATGCCCTGTTGTTCGGCTGTGCGCGGGCCGGCATGGTGTTCGTGCCGGTGAACTGGAAGCTGGAGCCCGACGATCTGCGCTATATCATGGCCGATAGCGGCGCCGAACTGCTGTTCGTCAGCGCCGATATGGCCGGTGTGGCGCGCGATATCGCCGATACCTGCCAAACCCTGCGCGGGCTGGTGGTGATGGATGGCACGGCCGATACGGATGGGGGGACGGGCGGCGCCACACGGTTCGAAGACTGGCTGGAGAAGGGCGCGGCCGCGCCCGACCGGGACGCAGCCGACCCCGACGCACCCGTGATCCAGGTCTATACCAGCGGCACCAGCGGCCGGCCCAAGGGCGTGGTGCTGTGCCATCGCGGCTTCATCGATCTGGTGCGCGAGATCGAACGCGCGGGCGATGATTTCATCGACTGGCGGCCGGGCGACGTGTCGCTGCTGGCCCTGCCCAGCTTCCATGTCGGCGGGCTGTGGTGGGCGATCCAGGGGTTGATCAACGGTGCCGCCAACATCGTGCTGCCGGCCTTCACCGGTGCGGCGGCGCTGACAGCGATCGGCCGCCATCGCGCCACCAAACTCGCCTTCGTGCCGGCGATGCTGCGCTTCATGCTGTCGGAACCGGCGGCGGCCACCACCGATGTCTCGTCGGTGGGGCTGGTGATCTATGGCGGATCGCCGATGCCCCGGCCGATTCTGGATGCGGCCCAGGCGCTGTTCCGCTGCCGCTTCGCGCAGAATTACGGCCTGTCGGAAACCAGCAACATGGCGATCTTCCTGCCGGCGCCGGAACACGCGGCGCTTGCGGCCGCCGGCAGCACCGCCGCCGGCCGGCCGCTGCGCGGGGTGGGGCTGAAGATCATCGACGCCCAGGGCAATCCGCTGCCGCCCGGCCAGACCGGCGAGATCGCCTTTCACACCCCCACACGCATGCTGGGCTATTGGAACCAGCCCGAGGCCACCGCCCGCGCCCTGGTGGATGGCTGGATCCTGACCGGCGATGCCGGCCATGTCGATGCCGATGGCTATCTGCACATCACCGACCGGATCAAGGATCTGATCATCTCGGCCGGTGAGAACATCTATCCGGCCGAGATTGAACGGGTGCTGGCGGCCCATCCCGATATCGACGACGTGGCGGTGATCGGCATCCCCGACAAGCGCTGGGGCGAGGTGCCGCTGGCCTATGTGGTGGCGCGGCCCGGATCGGGGCTGACCCGCGCCGCCGTGATGGCCCATGCCCGCGAGACCATCGCCGCCTTCAAGATGATCCGCGACGTGGCCTTCATCGACCGCCTGCCCCGCAACCCCGCCGGCAAGATCCTGAAGCGGGTGCTGCGCGAACCCCATTGGGCGGGGCAGGGGCGCGGGGTGAATTGATGGCGTGATGGCCGATCAACGGGCCGGCCGCGCGCCCCGGGCATCGACGAACAGCCGCGCCCAGATCTCGACCACGATCACCGACCACAACCGATAGGCGTCGGCGCTGGCATAGACATCACGCCGGGCGGCCTGCAACCGGTCGATCTGGTCGCGGGTGAACAGGCCGCGATGATCGAGCGCCTGCGGATGCAGCAGGTCGCAGGCCAGCCCGTCCAGCATGTCGGCGAAATCCCGGTCATGGCGCAGTTGCTGAATACCCTTGCGTCGCCAGGCGATGGCTGGCGGCAGCAGACGGCGGGCGGCCGCAGAGCGCAGCACATGCTTGCCCTGGCCATCGTGGATCTTCACCCCGTCGGGCATCTCCATCGCCGCCCGGATGACGTCGCGGTCCCAATAGGGCATGCGCACCGACAGGCCCGGGCCCGCGAACAGCATGTGCTGGGCGCCCATCCGGCCGTCGTAATCGGCGATGCTGCGATGAAGCATGCGGGTCAGCGGCTCGGGTGCCTCGGGCGTGAAGGACACGGGCGGCACCACATGGCGTGCGCCGTTGACCGGTGGCGGTGCCGCCGGCGGGTGGTCGCCGTGACGGGCATGCAGCAGCAGCCGTCCGGCCCGGCTGGCGGGCGGGATGCCCGACCGCTCGGCGGTCATCAGCTCTTCCAGGCCCCGGCGCAGGCGGGGGCGGGCAAAGGCCGCATGGGCGACGCGGTGGCTTGGCATGCCGGCGAACAGGGTGTCGGAGCCGTTGCCGATGAACAGCGTGTCGACATGCTCCGCCGCCACACGGCCCATGGCGAAAAGACACGGGTATTCCTCGTTGCCGATCGGATCCTCGACTTGGGCGATGGCGTCGGGAAGGATCGCCGCCAGATCGCGCGGCGACAGGATCACCTCGTGGTGGTGGGTCTCCATATGGGCGGCGGCCAGGCGGGCGCCCTCGATTTCAGGGTCGTCCTCGCCATGGCCGACCGTGAAGCTGTGGATGTCCGCGTCCGGCCGGCAGGCCCGGATTGCCGCCAGCATGAAGGCGCTGTCGACCCCGCCGCTCAACGAGACCCCGATCGGCCCGGTGGGGGGTGACCCGGCGGGCGGCAGGCGGCGGCGCACGGCATCGGTGAGTGCTGCCTCCAGCCCGGCGGCATGCGCTTCGGGCGGGCGGGTGCTGGTGCAGGGGCCGGGCAGGGCGAACCGGCGGCGATCGGCAGGGGCAGGTCGGTCGAGCCCGAACGTGATGCCGTGCCCGGGCGGGATCGGCCGGATATCGGCCAGAAAGCATTCATCCGGCCGGCAATAGCCGGTGTGCAGGAAATGGGTGATG
The DNA here is from genome assembly GCF_039630945.1 of Tistrella arctica. Taxonomy (NCBI): domain Bacteria; kingdom Pseudomonadati; phylum Pseudomonadota; class Alphaproteobacteria; order Geminicoccales; family Geminicoccaceae; genus Tistrella; species Tistrella arctica. The sequence goes on along the minus strand of NZ_JBBKTV010000004.1, from coordinate 329,536 downwards.
GCATCCGGATCGGGCCGCGCGATCACGTCGTCGAGAGCGAGCAGGGCCTTATATTCGCCCGCGAAGGCGATGCCGCCACGCCCCAGCCGCGCGAACGACAGCGGTTCCAGCCCGTATGGATCGCGGGCGAGATGAAGCCATCGGCCGGACGGGTCGACCAGCGCCACCGCGAAGCCGCCATCGATGCCGGCCAGCGCGTCGGGTCCGTTCAGGGAAAGCGCCTGGATCAGCAGCGCTTCGGGCGTGATGCCATCGGGCTGGCCGGCGGTGCCGCCACCGCCGACGATATGGCCGGCAAACAGCACGCGGTCGCCATCGAGTGCCGGTGCGGCACCTGGGCCGACCCGGCCGAAGCGGACATCCGGCGCCGGGCTCCAGACCGGGCCGGGGGCGCCATGATGGGTCAGCCGGCCGGCCATCGCCGCCATCTCCCCGGCATCCGAGGGGCCGATGATGCCATAGATCGTGGTCATGAATGCGCCTCTCCGCGGATCAGCCGATCAGAAACACGGTCGTGGCGGCAACGAAGGCCGTGACGACCAGATACATCACCCCGCCGATCGGCGGCACCCTGACCGGCGCCAGATGCAGCACGGCCAGGATCGCCAGGGCGGCTGCCAGCGCGACCGGAAACAGCGGTGCTGCACCGCCGGTGGCCAGATGGATGATCGCCACCACCGGCAGGTTCCAGGTCATCGGCACGCCGTGGAACCGGCCGCCATCCAGCCCGTGGACGGTGAACCAGCCCAGGCGCACCGCGACCGCGACCGCATGGGCGATGCCGATGGCGATCGCCCAGGGCGCGCTGCCGCTGGCCTGAAGCAGCAGCACCGCCGGAAACGCGCCGCCGGTGACCATGTCGGTCAGGCTGTCGAGCTGCTTGCCGATCTGCGGCATGTCGGCGGCGCGGTTCGCCATCCGCCGCGCCACCAGCCCGTCGAAATGGTCGGCGAGCAGCGCCCACAGCAGGCAGACGATCGCCACCGCCGGCGCGCCCGACAGCAGGGCCGCGAACCCGCCGATGGCCAGCGCCAGCCCGGTGAGCGTGATCAGATTGGGCAGGTCGAGAAGCGCACGGATCATGGATCGGGCCTCCTGTGGCGTGGTGGGTGGTCGGGTGGCGGCAGCCGTTCGGGGATCTGCGCTAGGCGACGTCGCGGAACAGTTGGTTGGCCGTCTCCAGATCGCCGGCGTCGTCGACCTCGAACCATGGCAGATCCTGGCACGACACCGCCCGCAGGCCGGCCATGCCGCGGGTGAGCGCCTGATCCATCACCTCCTCGACATAGGCGGTCACATGGCCGCCCGCGACCGATGCCGCCAGCGCCGGCACCAGTTGCTGTTGCAGGAAATCCTGTCGCAGCAGGTGGATGTTGATGGTTTTCAGCAGGCGGCCGGTGCCGGGCTCGCCCGCCCGCATCCGGGTGCGGAAGCCCAGCACCCGCGACGCATGGTCGATCGCGACCGTGGAGCCCGACATCGGCGGCAGGAACGGCGCCACCGCCGTGACGCTGCCGGGGCCGGCCGCGATCAGACGGGGCAGCAGGTGCCGGTCGAACATCACATCGCCCTCGATCAGGAACAGGTCGCGATCGAGATGCGCGCGCGCCTGCCAGAGCGAGACGCTGTTGTTGCTGGCGCTGTAATCCGGCGCGTCGACGAAGCGGATATCGAGCCGTTGGCCATTGTCATTGTCGAGGCGCCGGCCATGCGCCAGGGCGGCGGCGCGCACCTGCTCGCCACGATAGCCGGTGACGATCACCACCTCGCGCACACCGGCCGCGTGCAGGCAGTCCAGAGCGTTGATCAGCATCGGCCGGCCGGCCACCGGCACCAGCGGCTTAGGGATGCTGTCGGTATAGGGGCGCAGGCGCGAGCCCAGGCCGGCGGCCAGGATGACGGCGCGGGTGGGGCCGCGCGGCGCGCCGTTGATCGGGGTGGCGGTCAAGGTCATGGCGGGTGCTTTCGGCAGGCTGTGAAGGGATCGGGCAAGGGATGGATCGGGCGATGGAGGGATCAGGCGATGCGGTTCAATGTCGCCACCAGGGCGCGCAGGCCTGTCGCGAGATCGTCGCCATCGATCGCATAGGACAGGCGCAGGCCGCGTGGGTCGCCGAAGGCGCCGCCGGGCACCGAGGCGACGCCGGCCTCGCCGAGCAGCCGTTCGGCCACCGCATCGGCATCGGTGACCGGGCTGCCATCGGCGAACCGCCGGCCGATCAGGCGGCCGAGGTCGAGATAGAGATAGAACCCGCCCTCGCCCGGCCGGACCGGCACGCGATCGAGCCCCGCCAGGATGTCGAGCGCCAGCGCCCGGTTGGCCGCCAGCAGGGTGCGGATATCGGCCTGAAAGGCATCAAGCTCGGCGCGGCCGGTGGTCAGCGCCGCCAGAACCGCATGCTGGGCGATGACGTTGGGGTTGGATGCGGTGTGGCTCTGAAAGGCGCTGGCGGCCCTGATCACCGGCTCGGGCGCCGCCAGATAGCCGATGCGCCAGCCGGTCATCGCGCAGCTTTTCGAGAAGCTGTCGACCAGAACCACGCGGTCGCGCAGATCGGGGCGCAGCCGCAGCAGGTTGATATGCACCGCCGGTGCCGGCACCAGCGCGCCATAGCATTCGTCGAACAGGATCCACAGATCATGGTCCCGCGCGATCGTGGCGATCTGGTCGAGAAGACCGGCGTCATAGACCCGGCCGGTCGGGTTGTTGGGCGTGTTGAGCACGATCATGCGGGTGGCCGGGGTGATCGCGGCCCGGATCATGGCGGGTGTGGGCAGATAACCGGTGGCGGTGGTGTCGAGCGCCACCGGTCTGCCACCGGCGATGCGGATCTGGGTGGGGAAGGTCGTCCAATAAGGGCAGGGGATCAGCACCTCGCAGCCGGGGTCGATCAGGGTCATGGCGGCGTTGAACAGCGCCTGCTTGGCGCCGGCGGTCACCGATATGCCGGCCGGGGTCCAGGCAAGGCCGGTCTTCTCCGCCACCAGCCCGGCGATCGCGGATCTGAGGTCCGGCAGGCCGGATGTGTCGGTATAGCGGTTGTGCCCGGCCTCGATCGCGGCGATCGCCGCCCGCCGCACCGGCGCCGCCAGGGGTGTGTCCAGTTCGCCGGCCGCCATATTGGCGATCCGCCGGCCGGCCGCGGCAAGCTCGCGGCCCAGCGTCCGCATCCGCGCGGTCTCCGATGCCGATACCAGTGCCGTTCTGCCGGCGAGCGGCTGGCGCTGCGGCCGGCTGCCGGCGGTTGCCCGGTCCTGCGTGAGAGCGGGGCTGTCTGCGAGCGTCATGGCCATGGTCCTTGACGATGTTGGTGGACGCGCGGGATGAGCGGCCGGATCAGGTGGGGGGCGGATCAGGTGGCGGGCCGGATCAGGTGGCGGGCAGATAGACGCCTTCCGCCTGGGCCAGCTCGTCGTAATCGAGCATGGCGAACACCTGATCCAGCGTGGCGATCTCGTCCTCGACACCGGCGATCGCCTCGTCGTCGCGGACCCGCCGGCACAGGCGGCTCATGGCGCTGATCGACGCGCGCATGTTGTGGTTGGCCCAGATCACGGTGGAAATGCCGGCGCCGCGATAGGCCGCGGCCGGGGTGCGGTAGTATTTCGTGGGCACGATCACCACCGGCGCCCGGTTGCCCCAGCGCTGCGCGAAACCCAGGATCTCATCGGGCTCGGCGCGTTTGGAATGAATGAGGATCGCGTCGGCGCCCGCGCGGTGATAGGCCTCGGCGCGGCGCAGCGCCTCGTCCATGCCGTGGCCGGCGATCAGCGCCTCGACCCTGGCCACGATCGAGAAATTGTCGTCGAGGCGGGCGTCGCAGCCGGCGGCGATGCGGCCGCAGAACTCGGCCACATCGGCCAGCGGCTGACGCTCGCCGACGAACGAGTTCATCTTCGGGAACAGCTTGTCTTCCAGGCAGACGGCCGCCACGCCGATCGTGCCCAGCTTGCGCACCAGCCGGCGGACATTGTTGAAGTTGCCATAGCCGGTGTCGCCATCGATCAGGATCGGGACGCGGGTGGCGTCGGCCATGAATTCCACCACGTCCAGAACCTGGGTCCACGATGCCTCGTTGGCATCGCGCAGGCCAAGCGCGGTGGCGACCGACAACCCCGATGCCCAGATGGCGGGAAAACCCGCCTCCTCGACGATACGGGCGGAGAGCGCGTTATGCGCCTCCATCAGAAAGGTCAGGTCGGGCGATGACAGCAGTTCGCGGAATGCGCGGGATCGGGTCGCGGGGCTGGCGGGCCGGTGGCTGTCGGCGTGCATGTCAAGGGGCATGTCGTCCTCCATCGATCAGGGAACGATGAAGATGTTCACATAACTGTCATGAAATCGGTGATTGATATTCTTAGATGTTATTCCCTGTACGCGCATCGATATGTATTCCGGAGCACGGAACGATATATTGCGGAATGTACGATGCAATATATTCATAAAACCGTAATTCAACTGAAATAATGAGAATTGTGAGTTGTATTCTCTGCTCGGAAAATCGCCACGGCGGCGCCCCTTTTATTTAAAAATGTTCAGATTTGTCATATTTCCGTCATTGACAGATATATCTCTGAATGGAAACGTCTATCCTTAAGCGATGGGTCAGCATACAGAGATATCGTTTGTGATACCGAGATGCACCTTGTGGTTGTATTTTCGGAGAATCCGACGGCTGCCGACCGGATCGCTCGCCCCCTTGTCCACGATTGTAAACACCATGAGCGACAGCCCTCACGATACCGACCCCCAGGGGATCTACCTACGGTTGCGCAACTGGCTCATTCGTGATCCGGTGGTGCCCAATCAGAAACTCTCGATCACCGATATCGCCGACACAGCGCGGGTCAGCAACACGCCTGTCCGGGAAGCCCTGTTCCGGCTGTGGGCCGAAGGCATGGTGCAACTGGTGCCCAGCCGCGGCTTCTTCACCAACGACATCCGGGAAGCCGACCTGCTGGGTTTCCTCAGGACCGAACAGGCGCTGGTGGAGTTCACCCTGCGCAACCGCCTGCGCGGCGACGCGCTGATCATTCCGCCGCCCACCGAGACCGATCCCGGTCATGCCGCGGTCGCGCGGATGGAAGCGGCGCTCGATGGCCTGCTCACCCCCGTCGTGGGTCTTCAGGCGGGGCTGATCCTGCGGGCGATCCAGGGGCATCTGCATCTGTTGCGGGTGCTGGACGGCGAGGATGACGCCGCCGTCGACGCCATGCAGCGCTTCGCCGCCGCGATCGAGGCGGTGCCGCCTGCGACCGGCGCCCACCGGTCGGTGGTGATCGAGGATTACTACGCCGGCTTTGCCGAGCGGCTGCCGGCGCTGATCAGTCGTCGCATCCTGCGCGCATATCGTGTCGATGGCGGGCACGCCGATGCCGGGTCAGGCGAGGGGCGCATCCAGCCGGTCGCGCAGCAGATCTCCCAGAAGGCCGACCGCGAGCGCGGTCGTTACGATGACCAGTGCGGGAAGTAGCGGAATCCAGGGCGCGACTTCCAGATAGTCGCGGCCATAGCCCACCATGTTGCCAAGGCTGGCCAGCGGCGGCTGCACGCCGAGCCCCAGAAACGACAACCCGCTTTCGATCAGCATGATTTCGGGAAAGTTGAGCGTGGCCGACACGATCAGCGTGCCCGCCATGTTGGGCAGCACATGACGCAGATAGATCCGCACCGGTCCGGCGCCCAGATCGCCCGCCGCCGCGACATAACCCTGGCCCCCGGCTGAAAGCGCCAGACCGCGCGCGATGCGGGCGATTTTCTCCCAGCCATGGAAGCCCATCAGCACCACGAACAGCAGCAGGTCGTTGCCGAAGAAGGCGAGCACCGCCAGCGCGAAGATCATGAACGGGATCGCCGCCTGCAGGTCGATCAGAACCAGCAGCGCCTGTTCGATCCAGCCGCGGAAATGCGCGGCCAGAAAGCCCGCGGTCGTGCCGATCACCATGGCGATCGCCGTCGAGGCGAAGGCGATGGTCAGGCTGATCCGGATCGAGACCAGAAGCCGCGAGAGCATGTCGCGCCCCAGATCGTCGGTGCCGAGCGGATGGAGCATGCCGCCGCCCAGCCCCGCCGGCGGCGCCAGCCGCTGGCGCAGGTCGAGCGCGTCATAGGCATAGGGCGCCAGATAATCGGCGCCCAGCGCCGCCATCAGCATCAGCGCCAGCCAGCCCGCCGAGAACCAGATCAGCAGGCGCCCGGCCTTCAATCGCGGCCACCGCCGCCGGCGCCGAAGGGTTGGGGCGCTGCCGGCGCGCGCGGGCAGATCGGGGGCAGTGGTCATGACGGATCCTCGATCAGGCTGCCGGCGCCGCCGGCCCTGCGAATGCGCGGATCGAGCCAGCCATAGGCCAGATCGATCGCGAGATTGGCGGCAACCATGGTGGCGCCGGCCAGCAGCAGGATGGTCTGGACCACGGCCAGATCGCGGTTCGCCACCGCCGTCACCATCAGCCGCCCGATGCCGGGCCAGGCGAACACGGTTTCCACCACCACCGCGCCCGCGATCAACCCGCCCAGCAGGAAGCCCAGCAGGGTGACGGTGGGGATCGCGGCATTGGGCAGGGCGTGATCGCGCACCACCCGCCGCCAGACCAGACCCTTGGCCGATGCGGTGCGGATATAGGGCCGGCCCAGCACCTCGATCATCGCCGAACGGCTGAACCGCGCCACCGCCGCGGCGCCGGCGATGCCAAGGGTGATGACCGGCATCACCGCATGGCGCCAGTCTCCAGACCCGGCCCCCGATCCGGCCGAGGGCAGCCAGCCCAGTTCCACCGAGAACACCAGCACCAGCAGCAGGGCGAAGACGAAGCTCGGCATGGCATGGCCGATCATCGCCGCCGCCATGGTCACCCGGTCGCCGGCGGCATCGCGGTGCAGTGCCGCATGGATACCGGCCGGCAGGCCGATCGCCAGCTTCATCACCAGCGCCGGCACCGTGATCATCAGCGTCGCCGGGATGCGTTCGAACACCACATCCACCGCCGGCCGGCCGTCGAGCATCGACTGGCCGAGATCGCCGGTCGCCACCGCGCGCAGATAGTGCAGGTATTGCAGCCATAGCGGCTGGTCCAGGCCCCAGGCCTTGCGGAAGGCCTCGATCGCCTCGGCCGGGGCATCGACCGACAGGATCAGCAGCGCCGGATCGCCCGAGGCCCTGAGCACGACGAAGGCGAGGCTGACGATCAGCAACAGGGTGAGCACGGCCCTGAGCAGGCGTGAGACCACGAACCCGGTCATCGCCGGCCTCCGGATGCGGCCAGCGGCCGGGTGTCGAGGTCGCCGGGGATGACGGCGGCGGTGCTTCCGGTCTCCGCGACCAGATGGCAGGCGACCATGCGCCCGGCGCCCGCCGGGCGCATCGGCGGCGGGGTGGTCCGGCACAGACCGGTCGCGAGCGGGCAGCGGGGATGGAAGGCGCAGCCTTGCGGCCGGCGCGCCGGATCGGGCGGATCGCCGGCCAGCCGCACCCGGCCGCTGGCCAGGCCGGCCGCATCGCGCCGGCCGGCCACCGAAGCGACCAGCGCCCGGCTATAGGGGTGCGAAGGCTGGTGCAGCACCATGTCCACCGGCCCCTGTTCGACGATCCGGCCCAGATACATCACCGCCACCCGGTCCGACACCTGACGCACCACCTTCAGATCGTGGCTGATGAACAGGGTGGTCAGCCCGCGCGTCTGGCGCAGATCGTCGAGCAGGTTCAACACCTGCGCCTGCACCGAGACATCCAGCGCCGAGACCGGCTCGTCGCAGACCAGAAACGCCGGATCCAGGATCAGCGCCCGCGCCAGCACCACGCGCTGGCGCTGGCCGCCCGAGAGTTCCTGCGGCCGGCGGCGGGCGACGGCGCCATCCAGCCCCACCTCGCGCAGCAGGGCGAGCGCCCGGTCGCAGCGGTCGCGGCTGTCGCCGATCCGGTGGATGTCGAGCGGTTCGCGCAACTGGGCCAGGACCGGCAGGCGCGGGTCCAGCGCGCCCAGCGTGTCCTGATAGACCATCTGCATCCGGCGGCGGGCATGGCGCCAGGCGGCATCGCGCCGGCGCGGCACCGGCTGGCCGTCGACGGTGACCCGGCCACGGGTGATCGGGGTCAGGCCCAGCACCGCGCGGGCGGTGGTCGATTTGCCGCAGCCGCTTTCACCGACAAGGCCCAGCGTGCCGCCGCGCGGGATCTGGAAGCTGACGCCGTCGACCGGCGCCACCGTCGGCGCCGGGCGCCGCAGAAACGGCAGCGGCAGGCCGGTCGCGCGGCCGCGGAAATGGCAGGCGAGGTCGTCGACGGCCACGAAGGGAGCGTCGATGGTCATCCGGCCATCTCCCACAGCATCGGCTGGCGGTGGATCTGGGGGCGGGCGGTTGCCTTGAAACAGGCGACCAGATGCCCGGCCCCGAGTGGGTCGGTGTCGCGCCGATCGATGCCGACCGGCGCCAGCGGCGGCATGCTGTCGGCGCATCCGGCGGCGGCGTCGGCCTGGGCGCAGCGCGGCGCGAAGACACAACCCCGCCGGGCGGCGCCGGCGCCGGCCGCCCCCGCCGCCGGTATCTGGCCGGGAATGGCCACCAGCCGCCGGCGCGGGCCATGCAGCCGGGGCACCGCCGCCATCAGCCCGGCGGTATAGGGGTGGCGCTGGTGCCGGAACAGGGCATCGGTGGGCGCGGTTTCGACCACCCGGCCGCAATACATCACCGCGATCCGGTCGGCCAGATCGGCGACCACGCCAAGGTCATGGCTGATCAGCACCAGCGACATGCCGCGTTCGTCGCGCAGATCCGCCAGCAGATCCAGGATCTGGGCCTGAATGGTGGCATCGAGCGCGGTTGTGGGTTCATCGGCGATCAGCAGGTCGGGTTCGCCGGCCAGCGCCATGGCGATCATCACCCGCTGGCACATGCCGCCCGAGAGTTCATGCGGATAGGCGCCGAGCCGCGCCGCCGGGGTGGCGATGCCCACCCGGTCGAGCAGGCGGCAGGCCTCGTCGCGCGCGGCGCGGCCGCGCAGGCCGCGATGCAGGGCCAGCACCTCGCGGATCTGGCGGCCGATGCTGAGCACGGGGTTGAGCGCGCTCATCGGATCCTGAAAGATCATCGCGATGCGCCGGCCGCGGATCGCGGCGGCGGCGGCGGGATCGAGCCGGCTGACGTCGCGGCCGTCGAGCCGCACCCGGCCGCCGGTCCGCGCATGCGCGCCCAGCAGGCCGAGTGCCGCCAGCCAGGTGACGCTTTTGCCGCTGCCGCTTTCGCCGACGATGCCCAGGGTTTCGCCACGCCCGACCGCAAGGTCGATGCCGGCGACGGCGGGTGCGGCACCGCCCGCGCTGTCAAAGATAACGGTGAAGCCTTCAAGGCTGAGAAGAGGGTCGGTCATGAGCCGGTTCCGATGAGGCGGCCGTCGATGGTGAGACCATCGGGACTGCCGCGATAGCGGGTGAGGCTGCGATCGGCATGGGCGATGCGCCACGACAGCAGGCGTTGCGCGCAATCGAGCACCACCGCCGCGTAATCGGGATCGCCGGCCAGATCGCGGCGTTCATGCGGATCGGCCACCATGTCGAACAGCAGCGGCGGCAGCCCGGCGAAATGGACATATTTGAACCGCTGGCCGCGCAGCACCGCCAGACCGCACAGATCCGACGAGAGACCGAGTGCCCGTTCCGCCGCAGAGGTCACCGGATCGCTGAAGTCGAACTCGAAATGGGCGGCATCGCGCCAGCCCGCCACGGTCTCGCCCCGGCAGAACGCCAGCAGGCTGGCGCCATCGCATTGCATGGGCACCGGCAGATCCAGCCAGTCGAGGATGGTGGGCATCAGGTCCACGCTTTCGGTGAACGCATCGACCACCCGGCCGCGCGCATCGCAGGGCGCCCGTGGATCGCGCACCACCAGGGGCACGTGAAAGACCGCGTCATGATGGGTCAGCTTGCCGAACAGCCGGTGGTCGCCCAGCATCTCGCCATGATCGCTGGTGAAAACGATCAGCGTGCGGTCGATCTCGCCGGTCCGGTCCAGATGGTCGAGCACCCGGCCCAGATGGTCGTCGATCTCGGTCATCAACCCGGCATACTGGCCGCGCAGCCGCATCACCGCCACGTCGTCGAGGTCGGCGGCAAGCCCCGGCGCACCCTGAACGAAATCGCAGGCCCGTGTCGTGGCGGCCAGCCATCTCTGATAGGGGTGGGCGCTGGCACAGCCGGCATGGGCACCGGCGGCATCGCGGGCCACCGGCGCCGGCAGGCGGTCGGGCGCATGCAGCCGGTCATAGGGGGCGGGCGCCAGAAACGGCGGATGCGGCCGCCAATAGCCCAGATGCAGGAACCAGGGCTGCCGGCGGCGGGCTGTGATGTGGTCGAGCGCCGCATCGGTCGCCCAGGCGGTGTCGGATAGCTGTCGCGGCACCGCGGCCGCGGGCTGCGAGGCGATGCCGTCCTCCGGCCGCCAGATGTCGAACGGGTCTTCGGGCAGATCCACGCCATTGCGGCGCAGATGGCCGAAATACTGCTCGAAATCAGGCTCTTCAAGGCTGGCCAGCACCGTCCAGCCGGGCATGTTGGCGCCCAGCATGCGATAGCGCGGATCGCCCGCCGGGGTCATGCGCGGATCGGGCATCCACGAGGTATAGCCCACCAGCGCCGGCATATGGCCAGTGCTGCGGACCTCCTGGCCCAGATTGGTGATATGGCCGGCCATCGGCACCCGGTTCTGCACCACCCGGTGGTTCATGGCATACATGCCGGTCAGCAGCGAGGCGCGCGACGGGCCGCAGGGCGTCGCCTGGGCATAATGGCGGCGGAAGGTGGTGCCCTCGCGCATCAGCCGTTCCAGCGCCGGCAGACGCGGCGGCCTTGGGCCACCGCCATCCGCCGGCATCCAGTCGCCGCGCCACTGGTCGACCACGACGAGCAGCACATTGGGAAGCTGGGTGTTGCGCGGACCCATGCCGCCCGTCGCGCCGGTCATGCGCGCCCGCCCGTGGCCGGGCCGAAATACATGGCCGGCGTGCCCGATGCCCGCCAGTCGAGCGCCTTGTCCTTGCCATAGAAGATGCCGCTGGCATGCAGCACCGTGCCCGGCGGATCGTCATGGCCGAAGAGGTCGAGCACCCGGCGATGCGCGGCCAGACGGGCGTCGCGGTCCATCAATGTGGCAAGCTCGGCGCCGAGCGCGTCGAATTCATCGTTCTGCCAGGCACCGACCTGACGCTGAATGAAGCCGTTCGGGCCATAAAGCGGCCACAGCGACCCCATGACATCGGGCAGCACCATGTTGATCGAGCCGTTGAAGATCGCGTTCGCGGGCTTGGCGAAGACCTGATTCCAGTTCTCGACGATGTTCAGGTCGACCGTCAGCCCCACCGCGCGCCACATCTCGACCAGAACCTGGGCGGTCTGCAATTCGGCGGTGTAATAATTCACCTGGGTGCGATAGGGGATGGGCGCGCCGTCATAGCCGGCCTCTTTCAGCAGCCGCCGGGCCTCTTCCGGCGCATAGGCGGGGGCGGCGGCATCGGCCACGAACATCTCGCCATAGGCCGGCCACTGATAGCCTTGCGGCACGTCGACCCGGCCGGCGAACAACTGATCCACGATCAGTTTACGGTCGATGGCGAGGCCCAGCGCGCGGCGCACCCTGACATCGGCCAGCGGCCCGCCGGCGCGGGTGCCGTAATTCAGCACCCGGGTGTTGGCGATCGGGCCGCCGGTGACCTCAAGCCCGCCGCGGCGTTCCACCAGCGGGATCTGATCGGTGCCAAGCTCGGTCGCCAGCCGCCAGTCGCCGGCGGCAAGGCCGTTCACCCGCGCCGACGCCTCGGGCACCACCCGGAACTCGATCTCGTCGAAGGCCGGCCGGCCGCCCCAATAGGCGTCATGGGCTTTCAGGCGGATCACGCTGCCGGTGCGCACCTCCGCGACCTTATAGGGGCCGGTGCCGACGGGGGAAAGCGCCCAGCGGTCCCAGTCGCCGTCCACTGCCTGGAACGCCCGCCGGCTGATGACCTGTGCGGCCCAGCCCGACAGGCGTGCCTCGAACAACGGGTCGGCTGCGCGGGTCACGAACCGCACCCGGCGGTCGTCGACCGCCTCCACCCGGTCGAGCACACCGAAGAACTGCCGGCCGATGGCGGCACCGGGCGCGCCATCGGTGTTCATGCGCGCAGGGCCGAAGGTGAAGGCGACATCCTCGGCGGAAAGCGGGCTGCCGTCGTGGAAGACCACGCCCTCGCGCAGCGTGATCTCGAAGGTGGTCGGGTCGATGCGCCGGGCCTTTTCGGCAAGCCCGGCGCGGGCGACGCCCGATGCATCGGCGCTCTGTCCCAGCGGCCGGTCATAGATGTTCTCAAGCACCCGGAAGGCCACATTGGTGGTCAGGCGCAGCGGGTCGAGCTGCGGCGGATTGTCCTGCACCGCGATCACCAGCCGGCCGCCGGCGGCGGCGGCGCGGGACACGCCCGCGAACGGGGTGGTCACAAGGCCGGCCGCCATGGCGGCGCTCATGCCCTTGAGATATGTCCGTCGGGACAGTGTCATGAACCGCTCTCCAATGTTCATGGGCGTCGTTTCCTGAGCCCCGCCGCATTCGGGGGTGCTCGACCTGTGGTGCCAGTGTTCGGTGATTTTTCGTCTTGCGGCTGTCGGGTTGCCTGTATAGACATGTGATCAGGATGTGATGCGGAGTATGTCGGCGAACGATGTAAGTTTGATGACCGCCGGCCGTGTTTTCCGCCGACGCCGATATTGGCGCCAGGGGCGGGTGCTGCGGGGCGCGGTCGAGAGGAAGGAATCCGGAGCTGATGTATCGCCACGATGCCGACGACACCGTGCCGCGCTGGCGCCAGATCGAGTTGAGCCTGATGCGCGAGATCGAGCGGCGAAGCCTGAAGCCGGGCGAACGGCTGCCGTCGGAGAATGCCCTGTCGCAGATGTTCGGGGTGAACCGGGGCACCCTGCGCCGGGCCCTGGCGGAATTGCAGCGCAAGGGGCTGATCCGGATCGAGAAGGGGCGCGGCGCCTTTGTGCAGGAACATCCGGTGCTGTATGAAATCGGCCGCAGCAGCCGGTTCGGCACCAATCTGCTGAAGCAGAACCTGCGGCCCACGGCCCGGATCATCCGTGCCGCCGAAATTCCGGCGAGCATCGAGATCGCCGAATGGCTGTCGGTCGATCCGGGCGTGGGGGTGGTGTTCTTCGAGACCCTGGGCTTCGCCGACACGGTGCCGATTTCACTGACCCGCCACCATCTGCCGGCCGCGCGCCTGCCCGATGCCGCGCGCATGGTTTCGGGCTTCGACTGTATCAGCGATGTCTATGACCGCTTCGCCCTGGGCGAGATCACCCGCAGGGCGACCCGGATCACCGCCCGCCTGCCCGGCGACGACGAGGCCCGCCATCTTCAGCAGGCGCTGACCCAGCCGATCCTGATCGCCGAGACGGTCAAGGTCGATGCGGCGGGCATACCGGTCGACTACACCATCGCCCGCTTCGCGGCCGACCGCGTCCAGTTGTTCGTGGGCGAGGATATGCAGTTGATCTGAGCGGCGGCGGGGGTCGGTGGCGCATCCTTCGATATATGCGCGAATGCAGGCTCCGATATCACGCGGCGCGCGCGCAGACTGTCATCATTCCGACATGAATGATGACAGGAACTGTCATGCGTCTTCATACAACCGCCACATCCACGGCCGAGATGGCGATGGCCCTGTCGGCGCTGCTCGTCGCCGCCAGCGGTGCCCTGGTCAGGGTGGCCGATGCCGGCACGCTGGTGATCATGGGGGTGGGGCTGGGCCTGCCATCCGTGCTGGTCTGGGTCGTGGCCGCCCTGTCGCCGTCGCTGCGACCGAGCTTCGCCCAACCCCTGGTCCTGGCGCGGGCGGTGTTCTGCTTCGGATCGATCTTCGGCACCTTCGCCGCCGTGGCGCGGCTCGATCTGGGCGTGGTCTATGCGGTCAATCTGGCGGCGCCGCTGACGGCGGCGGCGATCGGCGCGGTGATCTTCGCCGAACCCCTGCCGCCCGCGCGGCGCATGGCGGGCCTGCTGGCGCTGGGCGGCACGGTCCTTGCCCTGATGCCGTCGCTGCCGGATGGCGACGACGCCGGTCTTGCGGTCGCAGCCCTTGGCGTCAGCTTCGTCTCGACGGTGCTGATGGTGCTCACCACCCGCGCCATGGGGCGCGCGGCGATGACCACCGCATCGACCATGGTGTCGCTGGCCCATGTCGGCATCGCCTCGGCGGTGATGATGTGCGTCACATCCTGGCCGGTTCTGGCCGGGCCGCAGGCCGTCGCGGTGGCCCTGCCGCTGGCGGCGGGGGTGGTGACGTTTCTGGCGGTCGGGCTCGCCGCCGTGGCCTATCGTCTGGCGCCGCTGGCCAATGCCGCGCCGGTCGAATGCCTGAAACCGGTCTTTGCGCTGGGCATCGCGGCGGTGGCCTTCGGCGAGGCGCCGGAACCACGGGCCGTGGCCGGAATCGGCCTTGTGGTTCTGGCGCTGGTCGTGCCGCATCTGCCATGGCCGGCGCGGGGGTTGCCACGGCGGCGGTGACGGCGTTTCAGGCCCTGGCGCCCTGGCTGTCGGTGGGCCGGCTGTCGGTGAAGCGGCGGGCATCGATGAAGCCATGGGCCGCGCGCGCCATCAGGTCGACGACCAGCCCGTGATAATGGCCCTCGATCGTGTCGGTGCCCGCCTCCGGGTCGGCGAAGCCGCCGAACGGGTCGATGGCGCCGGCGGCGAGGGTGGCGGTGACGCCGTTCATGTCGAACCGGCCATCGACCGTGGCATCGGGCCGTCCGGCCAGGGCGGCCAGTGCCGCGGTCAGCGCATAGGCCGCCCAGTTGGCGGTGGTGCCGGGCAGGACATGATCGAAGGCGCGGGCGATGGGCGGGAAATGATCATGGGCCGGGTCGTGCAGGGCGGCGGTTCCGGCCTCGTTGGCGTTGTCGAGGCAGCTCAGCAGCAGCGCGCCGTGCGCCGCCGCCCGCCCGAACAGCGGGTCCGATCGCAGGACGTCGCCGGGAAACGGCACGCCGGTCGAGAAATAGGCCTGTCCGTCGGATGCCCGCCCCAGATGTTCCACCGACAGCACCGCCGCCGGGCGCAGACGGTCGACCAGCGCGACCATCGCCGGGCCGTGATCGGTATCGGGTGAAAACGGCTGCACCGTCGCACAGAAGGTCACCCGTGGCTGGGCGGCCACGGCATCCAGCATCTGGTGGTCGACCAGCGTGGCGCCGGCGCCGCGCAAGGCCGCCTGCGCCTGGGGTGCGAGCGGCGTGGCAATGACCACGGTCGACACCGCACCCGTCGCCAGATACAGCGCCCGCGCCAGGGCCGCGACCCCGCAGGGGCCGTCCGGCTCCCCCAGCCAGGGCACCAGCCCGGGCCGGACCGCGCAGCCGGTGACGAAGACGACATGATCGCCCGGCCGCAACCGCCCAAGCAGGGCCGCCGCCGCCGGCACGGTCAGCGATGCGCCATCCGCCGCCCGTGCCGCCGCGTCATGAAGCCGCGTGATCTTGCCGACAAGGTTCAGATCCAGCGTCATCAGAGTATCGAGCAGGTGCCCCAGCCGGTGCTGAAGAACCGCGGGCTCAGGGAAATAGTTCATGTACTGGAAGTAACCATTGGCCATGACACGCCTCCTGTGGATCGATTTCAAAAAGATATACTGTAAAATCATATTCAATCCGTCATTCTGGAGAATGTATCCGTGCCGTGTTGGACGCAGTGAACGCCGTCAAAGCGTCGGCATGCCCGTATGGCCCGATGCGACAGTGGCGCTGAAGGCTTGCATCCCCGCCTGTCTGGCTGTATCGATAGGCCTGCTGCATCGCAGCATTGCCGCCTGTTGCCGATTGTCTCGCCAGAAAGTGCGACCCAAGCCGATGTAGATCCCGACCGTCGCCGCATGACTGATCCCCTGACCGGTTCCGCCCCGCTGTTTCAGCCCGGTGTCGCCTGCCGGTCGTCATGCCCGCAGACCGTCTGTCTTCATCCCCCGCGGCCCAGAAAAATTTACCCGATCATCCGTTGTCGACACCGCCGCCGGCCTGCCAGGTCGGGTGCGGGTGGCGTGTGCTGATCGGGGCTCGTCCGGAGATCCTGTGCTTGTCCACCACCCTGTTCCGTCGGACCCGGTCCGAATGGCTCGGCAACATCCGTGGCGATGTTCTGTCGGGCCTCGTCGTCGCCCTGGCCTTGATCCCCGAGGCGATCGCGTTTTCGATCATCGCCGGGGTCGATCCCAAGATCGGGCTCTATGCCTCGTTCTCGATCGCGGTGATCACCGCCATTGCCGGCGGCCGGCCGGGGATGATTTCGGCCGCGACCGCCGCGACCGCCGTGCTGATGGTGACGCTGGTCCGCGATCATGGCCTGCAATATCTGCTGGCGGCGACCGTGTTGGCCGGGCTGATCCAGATCGTGGCCGGGCTGCTGAAGCTGGGTTATGTGATGCGCTTCGTGTCGAAATCGGTGATGACCGGCTTCGTCAACGCCCTCGCGATCCTGATCTTCATGGCGCAATTGCCTGAGCTGATCGGCGTGCCGCATCTGACCTATGTGATGGTGGCGGCGGGACTGGCGATCATCTATCTGTTTCCGCGCCTGACCCGGGCGGTGCCGTCGCCGCTGATCTGCATTCTGGTGCTGACCGCGGTGTCACTGGCTCTGGGGCTGGATCTGCGCACCGTGGGCGATATGGGCGAGCTGCCCTCGACCCTGCCGGTGTTCCTGCTGCCCGACATCCCGCTGACCATCGAGACCCTGCTGATCATCCTGCCCTATTCGGCGGCGGTGGCGGCGGTGGGGCTGCTTGAAAGCCTGATGACCGCCACCATCGTCGACGAGTTGACCGACACCCGCAGCGACCGCAACCGCGAATGCATCGGCCAGGGCCTGGCCAACACGGTCACCGGCTTCATGGGCGGCATGGCCGGCTGCGCCATGATCGGTCAGTCGGTGATCAACGTGAAATCCGGCGGCCGGGGCCGGCTGTCCTGCTTCTGCGCCGGGGTCTTTCTGCTGTTCCTGATCGTGGTGCTGGGTGATTGGGTGCGCCTGATCCCGATGGCGGCGCTGGTCGCGATCATGATCATGGTCTCGATCGGCACCTTTAGCTGGGCCTCGATCGGCCATCTGCGCAGCCATCCGCGAAGCTCCAGCATCGTGATGCTGGCAACCGTGATCACGGTGGTCGCCACCCATAATCTGGCGATCGGGGTGCTGATCGGCGTGCTGCTGTCGGGCATCTTCTTCGCCTGGAAGATCGCACAACTGTTCCGCGTGACCTCGACCCTGTCGGATGACGGCACCACCCGCACCTATGTGGTTGAAGGTCAGGTGTTCTTTGCCTCCGCCGAGGATTTCGCCGCTGCCTTCGACGTGCGCGAGGCGCTGGACCGGGTGGTGATCGATGTCAGCCGCGCGCATATCTGGGACATATCAAGTGTGGCCGCGCTCGACATGATCGTGCTCAAATTCAGGCGCGAAGCCACCGAGGTCGAGATCATCGGCCTGAATGCCGCCAGCGAGACCATCGTCGACCGGCTGGCGATCCACGATAAGCCCGGCGCCATGGAGCGCCTGATGGGGCATTGAGGAGGATGATCATGACCAGGCTGCTCGCCCTGATCGACGGGTCGGTTTATGCCGACAGCGTCTGCGACCATGCGGCCTGGGTGGCCGCGCGCACCGGTGCCTCTGTCGACGTCATGCATGTGCTGGGGCGGCGCGAGGCCGGCGGCCGCGCCAATCTGAGCGGCAGCCTGACCATGGACGCCCGCGAGATCCTGCTGGCCGAACTGGCGGAGCTGGACGAGAAGACGGCGCGGGTGGCCCGCACGCTGGGCCGGGCGGTGGTCGATCAGGCGGTGGCACGGCTGAAGGCGGCCGGCATCGCCGAGGTCACGCCCCGGCTGCGCGGCGGCGACCTGATCGAGGCGGTGGCCGAGGTGGAGCCCGACACCGACCTGATCCTGATCGGCAAGCGCGGCGAGGCCGCCGATTTCGCCCGTCTGCATCTGGGATCGAACCTGGAACGGGTGGTGCGGGCGGCGCGGCGGCCGGTGCTGGTGGCCGCCCGCGCCTTCCGGCCGGTCAACCGCTTCCTGATCGCCTTCGATGGCGGTACCAGCGCGATGAAGGCCGTGGAGCACATCGCCCACGGTAAACTGTTCACCGGTCTGGACTGCCACCTTCTGATGGTGGGCAACCCCACCAGCGATGCCCGCGCCCGCTTCGACAATGCCGTCCAGACCCTGCGCCAGCATGATTACGCGGTCACCGCCGACATCCTGGCCGGCGAGGCGGATGCGGTGATCGCCGATCATGTGGCGACCCGTGGCATCGATCTGCTGGTGATGGGCGCCTATGGCCATTCGCGCATCCGCACCCTGATCATCGGCAGCACCACGGCCGAGATGGTGCGGTCATGTCTGGTGCCGGTGATGCTGTTCCGGTGACGCCGATATGCGTCTGTGACGGCGACATGCGTCTGTGACTGGTCTGGAACGCGCGGGGCTGATAGTGTCGCGGCCGTTGTCTCTGGTGTTTGTGTCTGGCGGTTATCTCTGGCGGGTCATATGGCGTTTCTTTCGGAACTGTTCCGGTTTCTGTTCTCCAGGCGGTCCCGCATGGTGCTGATCCCGTTCGTGCTGGTGCTGCTGGTGTTCGCGGTGGTGTTCGTGGTGGCGCAGGGGACGGCCTGGGCGCCCTTCGTCTATGCCGTGTTCTGATCGGGCCGGTGTCCGGGATAAGGGAGGGGCCGGATGATGCGGTCGGTACTGCTGGTCTTGGCCGGCATCGTTCTGGGCTGTCTGGCGGGCGAGGGGCTGGTGCGCCTGGGCACCGCCAACCAGAAGAACTACGTCATCGAGATGTGGCGCTATGCCAATCTGCTGAAGCAGCGCAGCGACGATCCCGCCATCGGCCATGAGCACCGGCCGGGGCGGAGCGCGCGCCTGCAGGGGGTGGATGTCTCGATCAACAGCCTGGGCATGCGCGGGCCTGAACCCGATCCCGACCGGCCGGCGGTGGTGATCGTGGGCGACAGCTATGCCATGGGCTGGGGGGTCGAGGAGGCGGACACCCTGCGCGGCCAGTTGGCGGCCAAGCTGGATGCGGCGGCACCCGATGCCCGATGGCAGGTTCTGACGACCGGTGTCGGCAACATGACCCTGTCGCAGAGCATCGCCCTGTGGTTGCGTATGGAAGACCGGTTGAGCGCCTATCCGGCTGGCGCCATTCCGGTGAAAACCGTGATCCTGTTGCCGACGGTGCGGTCGGCGGAACCGCAGATGCCCGACAATGCCGGCTGGCTGGTGCGCAATAGCGAACTCGCGGCGCTGGCGGTGACCTTCATCCGGCAGGCCGGCAGCGGCAAGACCGGCCGCGAGGATCTTGTGGCCGCCTATCGCGAGGCCTGGAGCGGCGGGCCGGGACGCGAGGCGATGGATCGGGCGCTGGACCGGCTGGCGGCCGATGCGGTTGCCCGGGGCCAGCGGGTGATCCTGGCGCAAGTGCCGGATCCCAATGATTTCGTGGACTATGAGTTCGAGTTTATGACCAGGATCATGGAAGACGCTGTCCGCGCCCATGGCTGGACCTTCGTCGATCTGCTGGCGTCCTTCCGGGGCGAGACTGCGGCCGATTTCTGGGTCGCGGCCGGTGACGTCCACTTCAACGGCGCCGCTTATGGCCGGATCGCCGATCAGCTTGTGCCGCATCTGGTGACGCCGGTCGCCGATACGGCGCGCTGACAGGCCCGGCCCGGCGATGCTGTTTCAACTGCCCAGTTTCCTGATCTTCCTGGCGCTGTTCGCGGGCGGGCTCGCGATCTGCCCGCGCCCGATGGTGCCCGGCTATGTGTTCCTGGCCAGCCTGATCTTCTATGGCTGGTGGTATCCGCCCTATACGGTCGTGATCCTGGGGTTCGTGATCGCGACCTGGGTGGCGGGGCTGCTGGTGCGGCGCCGGCCGGGGCTGCTGCCGCTGCTGGTGCCGTTGGCGCTGCTGCCGCTGGCCCTGTTCAAATACGCCGATTTCATGCTGACCTCGCTGGAAGCGGTGCTGAACCAGCCCCTGCCGCGGCTGCACTGGACGCTGCCGCTGGGGGTGTCGTTCGTGACCTTCACCATCATCAGCCTGCTGGTGGATACCGCCCGCCGGCCGGGGCAGCCTGCGCCCAATTTCATGGAGACCGCGGTCTATATCACCTTCTTTCCGCATCTGATCGCCGGGCCGATCCTGCGCATCGGCCAGATCCTGCCGCAATTGAATCGGATCCGGCTGGATCGGGCCGGATTCACCGCCAATCTGGGCCTGTTCGCGGTGGGCATGCTGAAGAAGGTGCTGATCGCCGATCCGATCGGGACCTGGGTGGATGCAAGCTATGCCGGCATGACCGACGGCGCCGGCATGGGCACGATCCAGGCCTGGCTCACGATGACTGGCTTCTCGATCCAGATCTATTGCGATTTCAGCGCCTATTCCGACATGGCGATCGCCCTGGCCGGCATGTTCGGGGTGCGCTTCCCTGAGAATTTCCACAAGCCCTATATGGCCACATCGATGAGCGAGCTGTGGCGGCGCTGGCATATGACGCTGAGCTTCTGGCTGCGCGATTACGTGTTCAAGCCGCTGCACAAGCGGTTCTATCGCCATGCCCGTCAGGCGGCGATCGTGATGACCATGGTGATATCGGGCCTGTGGCACGGCGCCGACTGGACATTCGTGCTGTGGGGGCTGATCCAGGGGGTGATCATGGCGGCCGAAAGCGCCAGCGGCTATGCCCAATGGGCCGGACGCCAGCGCGGACTGTCCCGCGCGCTGTGCATCATGCTGCTTCTCGTGGTCTGGGTGCTGCTGACCACCTTTTTCCGCGCGCCATCGATCGATACGGCGCTGGTGGTGCTGACCTCGGCCTTCGGTGGTCACGGGCCGGGCATGATCCCCGCCCAGGCGCCGCTGATCGCCGGGCTGATCGCGATCACCCTGGTGCTGCATCCGCTCGACACCATCGACCGTGTGCGGTCAGCCGTGGCCCGGGTGCCGGCGGCGCTGGCCCTGCCGGTGCTGCTGGTGGTGGTCATCGGCTGTTCGATGATCGCCGCCGGCCGGCCGCAGACCTTCTATTATTTCGACTTCTGACGCCGCCTTCCATCGTTCCGATCGTGCCATGCCGCCATGAAACGGCTCTGGCGGCCGTCAGAACCGCATCAACCAGACCTCACTCACATCATCGCAACGCGAGCCGTGATTGTCGTAGATGTTGACCGGGACTTTCAGCGTGTATGCCGTCACGAGTTGCGAATACAGAACGCGACCGACCGCATCATTGGCATTGTAGGACGTGTCCAGATACATCCGGCTGCCGTCGCTGAGGTCGAAGGCGATATCGCTGTTGGAATCGGTTCCGTCGCGGGTTCCGACACCGAGTTGCGTGATATAGACGTTCTCTTTGCACAAGGTCGCCCAGGCGGTCTGGCCCGCGACTGTCGCCGCCAGAAAAATAGCCAGGCCAAAAACATGTCGGCGCATCATCTGCTTCCGCTCCATTCGTCTGAGTGTCAGTGAAGGGCGTTGAAGGTGGCGGCGTTCATCGACGCCACCAGGGCCGGCAGGGCCCGTGTCTCGATCAGGGTCGCGGCCCGTGGCGGCGTGAAACAATAGGTTTCGCCGACACCTGACGGCATCGTCGCATCGCGCTTTTCCCGCCCGTTTCCGCAGCGGATCTGATTGATCGCGATCATCAATGCCAGGCTTTGCAAGGCATTGTAGACCGTGGTCCAGCTCACCTGCCCCTCGCTGCCGCCCTGAAACGCATATCGATAGGGGGCGGTCGCTCCGGCGTCCTCGCGCACAAGGGTCGCGGCCGCCGCCCATGTGTTGGTCAGGCGCATCGCCGTGGTGTCCATGCGGTAGTTGCCGTTCCGGCGCAATGCCTGCTCGATGCCGTACTGGATCGCCCCGGGTTCCGTCTCTCTGAACCGCGCGGCCTCCATAAAGGCCGTGGCCACACGCAGGAAGGCGCGGGCGACAGTTTGCAGATGGTCATTAGGGTCGGTCAAATCATGGAGATCGGTATAGATGTTATTGAGTGTTTGAACATCGTATTCGATCTGATCGCGCCGTTGTCTTGCGTGACGTTCCAGGTCGTTATAGTGGGTTGTCATGCGGAATGGCACGATGGTCGCGGTCTGAAGCAGTGGCGGCAGCAGATGGATGTTGGTGTTATTGATGGTGAAATCCTGGGCGTGATATAGGGTGTTCTGATCTTCTACATAATATGCCACAGCATACAGATTGCTCTGATCGATCAGAATACCGACCCGACCCTCCCCTCGCTGCCGCAGATACATCAACGTGTACCGCGTGCCATAGAGTTCCGCGATGTCCGCTCGGACCGGCCGGCCGAAGAGTCGGCGGATGGTTTGAATGCCTGCCGCATAGGTGCTCGCCTGACGGCCACCGCTGTCCGAGAGAACGGGCAACTCAATTTCGAACGTGTCTGGTATATCGGCCCGCGCGAGGCCTGGGGACAGGGCTCCAAGGGTGATGATCCACAACGCAAGCAGTCCATGACGGAATCCCGGGCTCATATGCTCGCTCCGTTATGTTCTATATAAGCCACATTGTGTATATAATTTTGAACAAATAACAACTAAAATGTGCCCCCGCGTCAGGCTGACGGGCGGTCCCCGCATGGCGCCATCCGAAGGTGGGTGGAACCCTTGGCGACCTGTCGATCAATCCGGCGCGAACTGCCGGGCGACGGCCAGGGCCGGATCCTGATCGGTCTTGGTCAGCAGGCAGTTGCCGATCGCCAGCGTGTCGATGCCGGTGCCCATGAAGCAGCGGAAGGCGTCTTCCGGCGTGCAGACCACCGGCTCGCCCCGGACATTGAAGCTGGTATTGACCAGGACGGGGCAGCCGGTTTCGGCGGCAAAGGCGCTGAGCAGGCCGTGAAACCGGCCGTGAATGCCGGGATGGACGGTCTGCAGCCGGGCCGAATGGTCCAGATGGATCACCGCCGGAATGGGCGAGGGCGGGCCGGCCCGGGGGGTGATGATCGCGTCGGGATCGCGGGCGCTATCGGGATCGCCGGCCGCGTCGGCGGCGCTGATCGCATCGGGTGCAGCCCCGCGGCGATGCGGGGCCAGGGTCGCCGTGAACAGCATATAGGGCGAGGCATCGCCGGGCGTGAACCAGTCGGCGGCGGCATCGGCCAGGATCGCCGGCGCGAAGGGGCGGAAACTCTCGCGGTTCTTGATCTGAAGGTTCAGGCGGCGCTGCATCGCCGGATCGCGTGGATCGGCCAGGATCGACCGGTTGCCCAGCGCGCGCGGGCCGAATTCCATCCGGCCCTGGAACCAGCCCACGGCGTCGCCACGGGTGAGCGACGCCACCACGGCCGGGATCAGCGCGTCATCGGCCAGCACCGTGAAGCGGGCGCCCAGCCGGGTGAGATCGGCTTCGATCCGGGCCTGATCGAAGGCGGGCCCCAGAAACGCGCCCCGCATGGCATCACGCGGGCTGTTGTCGCCGGGGGTGGATGTGGGCGCGGATGTGGCGGGGGGGATCACCCGCGCGCCACCTTCCTGAAGATGCCACACGGCCAGTGCCGCCCCCAACGCGCCGCCGGCATCGCCGGCTGCCGGCTGTACCCAGACATTCGCGAAACCGCTTTCGGCGCGAAGCCGGGCATTGGCCACACAGTTCAGCGCCACGCCGCCGGCCAGGCACAGATTGGCAATGCCGGTCTCGGCAGCGAGCGCCCGTGTCAGCGACACCACCGCCCGTTCCAGCACCACCTGAACCGAGGCCGCCAGATCGGCATGAAACCGGCGCAGCGGTGCCTCGGGGTCGCGCACCGGCCGGCCGAACAGGGCGTGGAAGCGCCGGTTGGTCATGGCAAGCCCGGTCGCGTGGTCGAAATAATCCATGTTCAACCGGAACGAGCCGTCGGGCTTCAGATCGATCAGCGTGCCGATGATCTGGTCGACATGGCGCGGCTGGCCATAGGGCGCCAGCCCCATCAGCTTGTATTCGCCGGAATTGACCCGGAAGCCGGCATATTGGGTGACGGCCGAGTACAACAGGCCCAAAGAATGCGGAAAATGGATCTCACGCAAGACCTGAAGGCCACGGCCCCGGCCGATGGCGACGGATGTGGTGGCCCATTCGCCCACGCCGTCCATGGTCAGCACCACCGCCTCGTCGAATGGCGAGGGATAGAAGGCCGAGGCGGCATGGCTGAGATGATGGCGCGAGAACAGCAGCCGGCCGGTGCCGCCGAAGCCGGGATCGACGGCGTTCAGCGCCCGGCCGATCTGGTCCTTCTGAAACAGTTTCTCGCGCAGCCAGACCGGCATCGCGGTGCGGAACGACCGGAAACCGCGCGGCGCGAAGGCCAGATAGGTCTCGATCAGCCGTTCGAACTTCACGAAGGGCTTGTCGTAGAACACCACCGCGTCGACACCGCTGGCGGTGATGCCGGCATCCTCAAGGCAATAGCGGATGGCGGCGGCGGGGAAGGCGGCGTCATGGCGCCGGCGGCTGAAGCGCTCCTCCTGCGCGGCGGCGATGATCCGGCCATCCTCGATCAGGGCGGCGGCGCTGTCGTGATAAAAGGCCGAAAGCCCCAGAATGCGCATGGTCGGCGGGTTCCCGGTCCGGTTCAGAACTGGTCTTGGAAGGTGTGGCGGGCAGCGTCCGTCGGATCGGGCCGCACCCAATAGCTGGCGGCACCGGATCGGAACCCCAGGCGCAGGCTGTTGCGGCGGAAGACGTGGCGCAGCATCAGGCCGCCGGGGGTGATGATCCCGAAATAGATCACCGCCAGCATCACCGGGCTGATCACCCGGTGCAGCACCCGCCCGAAGGCCATCCACAGCCGGTTGGCGGGCGCCAGCACACGCGGCCGCAACAGCGCCAGCGCCAGGATGACGGCGGCTGCGGCCAGCAGCCATGGGTTCGGCATCCGCCCCGACAGCAGCGGCATCAGGCCGAGCCCGGCAAAGACCACCGTGAACACCAGCCCGAAGCCGCGATCCGTGGGGCCGGCAGGGGCGGATGCGGCGGGCTGTGCATCAGATGTCGGCCCCCCTGGTATCGTTGGCCCCCCTGGTATCGTTGGTCCGTCTGGTATTGCTGGCTGTTCCGGCATGTCAGAACCGATCGATGATGGTGACGCCGGTGCCGGCGAAACGGTCCATCTGCGGCAGCAGGCGGGCGCCGTCGTCCAGCGACACCCGGGCGCCGATCAGCCGGTCGGGACGCAGGCGGCCGCTGGCGATCATGGCCATCATCGGCGCATAACGAAAGGCCTGCATGCCATGGCTGCCCAGAATTTCCAGCTCGTGGGCGATCACCCGGTCCATGGGGATGGCCGGGCGGGCCTGATCGGCCAGCATCAGGCCGATCTGGACATGGCGGCCGCGTTTGGCCAGCGACAGGATGGAATTGACGCAGGTGACCGGGTGGCCCAGCGCGTCGACCGACACCTCGACCCCGCCATCCGATGCCGCGCGCACCGCCGCCGGTATATCGCCCTCGACGCGCGCATCGATGACCGTGGCGGCGCCGAGACTTCTGGCCAGGGCCAGCTTGTCGGCGTCGATGTCGATGGCGATCACCTGCGCGCCACAGGCCACCGCGATCATGATCGCCGACAGCCCGACGCCGCCGCAGCCATGAACCGCGATCCGTTCCCCCGCCCGCAGCCGGCCCTGATCGACCACGCCACGAAAGGCGGTGACGAAGCGGCAGCCCAGGCTGGCGGCCGTGACCATGTCGATCGCATCGGGCAGGGCCACCAGATTGGTATCGGCATAGCCGATCGCCACATGCTCGGCGAAGCTGCCCCAATGGGTGAAGCCGGGCTGAAACTGACTGTCGCAGACCTGATGATTGCCCGACGCGCATTGGCCGCAATGGCCGCAGCCGCCCACGAACGGCACCGTCACCCGCTGGCCCGCGCGCCAGCGCCGGACATCGCGACCCACGGCGACCACAGTGCCGGCCAGTTCATGCCCCGGCACATGCGGCAGCCGGATATCGGGATCATGGCCCATCCAGCCATGCCAGTCGCTGCGGCACAGCCCGGTGGCGCCGACCTGGATCACCACGCCATCGGGCGCCGGCGCCGGATCGGGCAGGGTGGTGACGGTGACCGGGCCTTGGAAGGTCTCGAAACAGGCGGCACGCATGGCGGGGGCGCATCCTTGGGGAAGGGTATCGATCCGTATCTATAGCATCTTCGCCCGCCCTGTGCCCGCCCTGTGGCGCCGTTCAGATTCTGTCGCGCATCGATGAAGATGCGGATAATATGCATATATCAGGACGAACATGGCCGCCGCCGAAGGGGCTGACAATGGACGACATGATGCTGGCCCGCGCGATCCATGTGCTGGCGATCGTTCACTGGATCGGCGGGTTGACGCTGGTGACCCTGGTTCTGCTGCCGGCGGTGGCGCGTATCGCGGCGCCAGCCGAGCGTCTGGCGCTGTTCGAGGCGGTGGAAGGTCGCTTTTCGGTTCAGGCGCGGATATCGGTGGTGCTGGCCGGGCTGTCGGGGCTGTATATGACCTGGCGGCTGGATGCGTGGTGGCGCTTCGCCGATCCGCAATACTGGTGGATGCACGCGATGGTGGCTTTGTGGCTGGTGTTCGCGGTGGTGCTGCTGGTGGCTGAGCCGCTGTTCCTCCACGCCTGGTTCCGCCGCGCGGCCGCGACCGCGCCCGACCGCGTCTTCCGCCTGATCACCCGCGCCCACCGGCTGCTGATGGCGGTGGCCTGGATCACGGTCGCGGGCGCCGTGGCCGGCAGCCATGGCATGGCCGGGTTGCTGCCCTGAGCTTTAGCCTTGGCCGAGCGGCCTGACGTCGAAGGCAAAGCTGATGCGCTTGCCCCGGGTGGTGAACGGGGCCGTGCTCTTCGCGCACGCCTTGTCGACAACGCCGGCGCTTGCCCCTGCGCTGCGGGGACGCTGAGTTTTTCTATCTTATAAGTAGATTTATTTCTCTGTAGTATGTGTCCACATTCTATTATTGCTCTCACATAAATATGCATGGTATTACTGAATGATGGAATCGTCTGGATAGGTATTAATCCTTTTTTTATTAAGCGAAAATAAACTGCTGATATGGATAATCAAACACGGTCGTCTGTTATTCTCTTTAACCCGAAGGCCGCAAACAGCTTTCGTGTGCCAAACAGCATCCTGCATCTCGCAGCGGCAATCGATCCAGTCGCGGAGGTGGTGTTGGTCGATGGTAACCGTGAAGCCGATCCCTGGTCGGTTATCCATGATCATCTGGCCACCGGCCGTTTTCAGGTCTTTGGCTGTACGGTCATGCCCGGTCCGCAATTGCAGCAGGCGGTGCCGATCACCCGCCAGGTGCGTGAAACCTTCCCGGACGTGACCACCGTGTGGGGCGGATATTTCCCGTCCAACCAGCCGGCCGTGGTGATCCGTTCCCCCTGGGTCGATTACGTGATCGACGGCCCGGGAGAGGCGGCAATGCCTGCCCTGCTGCTGGCGCTGGCCGGGGGGACGCCGGTCGACGAGGTGCCCGGGCTGATCTTCGAGCGGGACGGCCGCATGGTTCGCACGCCCAAGGCGCCGATCCCCGACCAGGATGTCCGCGCGCCCCTGCCGCTGGACCGGCTGGCAGAGCGCTATCCCATCGCCGGCTATCTGCCGCGCACCTTCCTGGGCCGGCACACCCATGCCATGCATACCAGCATGGGCTGCCCGTTTACCTGTTCCTTCTGCGCAGTTGTTCCGATCTACCAGGGCCGCTGGAAGGCACGTTCGGCAGATCTCGTCGCCGACGAGGTTCTGGCGATGCGCGATGCCCATGGCGTCGACGCGATCGAATTCACCGATAATAATTTCTTCGTGGCCGAGAAGCGTGTCGTGGCCTTTTCCCGCCGGATGGTCGGGCAGGGCGTCACCTGGTGGGGCGAGGGACGCATCGACACCATCGACCAGTATTCCGATGCGACGCTGGCACTGATGCGGGATGCCGGTTGCCGGATGATCTTCTTCGGTGCCGAGAGCGGCGATGACGAGATGCTCGCCAGCATGGACAAGGGCGGCCGCCAGTCCGGTGCCCAGATTCTGCGCTTCGCCAAGCGCCTGCTGTCGTTCGGCATCATTCCGGAATATTCCTTCGTGCTGGGTTTCCCCCGACCGACCGAGGCGGAGGTCTGGGCGCAGATCCATCGCGACATCGCCTTCATCCGCCGGTTGAAGGACCAGAGTCCCGAGACCGAGGTCATCCTTTACCTCTACAGCCCGGTGCCGACCGAAGGCAGCGACCTGCACGACCAGATCCTGGCGGCGGGTTTCGCCTTCCCCAAGACGCTGGAGGACTGGCTGAGCCCGGCCTGGGAGAATTTCGACCTGCACCGCAACCCGCTCACACCCTGGCTGACGCCGGCGATGGTCCGGCACATCCACGAATTCGAGACTGTGCTGAACGCCCGCTATCCGACCCGCACCGATTTCACCATCGGCAACTGGGGACGGCGGCTGATGCAGATCGCCGCGGCGCCGCGCTATCGCGCCGGTGTCTATCGGTTGCCGCTGGAACTGAAGCTGATGCAACGGTTGCGGCGCTATACCCGGCCAGAAGTGGAGGGGTTTCGTGCCGAGACGAACTGACACCCGCAGGGCGATCCCGCTCGCCACCATGCGCCGGCTCGACCGCCATCTGGGCGTGCCGCTCTGTGCGGTCGTCAGTCTGTTGCGGCCGTTGCTGGATCTGGCGGCGCGACGCCGGCACGGGCCGCGACCGTGCCGGATCCTGTTCGTCGAGCTGTCGGAAATGGGCAGCACCGTGCTCGCCGACCCGGCGATCCGCATGGCGGAGGCGCGCCATGGCGCCGAGGCCTGGTTCGTGATCTTCACATCCAATGCCGCGAGCCTGGAACTGACCGGCACGATTCCGCCGGAACGGGTCTTCACGATCCGCACCGGCAGCCTGGTCGAGGTCGCCGTGGACACTCTGCGCTTCCTTGCCTGGACCTGGCACAACCGTATCGACACGGTGATCGATCTGGAGTTGTTCTCGCGTTTTACGGCCCTGCTCACCGGCCTGTCAGGTGCGCGACGCCGGGTGGGCTTTCACCGTGTCACCGGCGAGGGCCTTTATCGTGGCAACCTTCTGACCCATGGCGTGGCCTACAATCCGCATCAACACATCGCCAAGAGCTTCGTGGCCCTGGTCGATGCGCTGGACCGGCCGGCCGGAGAGCGGCCGATGACCAAGCGGGTGATCAGGGATGACGAGATCCGGCTTGTCCCGCGCGCCGGAGATCCGGTGGCCATGGCGGCGCTTCGCGCCCGCATCGACGATCTGCTGCCTGCCGGGTTGCAGCCAGGGTCGCCGCTGCTGCTGATCAATCCCCACGCCTCGGACCTGCTGCCCCAGCGCCGCTGGCCGCTCGACCATTTCGCCCGACTGATCCGGCAGGTGCTGGTGCTGCGGCCGGAGCTGGCGGTCCTGATCACCGGCGCGGCCACGGACGCCGCCATGGCCGGCCGGCTGTGCCGGATGATCGAGGATCCACGTGTGATCGATCTTTCGGGCCGGGTGGAGATCGCCGGCCTGCCCACGCTCTACCGCCTGGCCCGCGCCATGGTCACCAATGATTCCGGTCCGGCCCATTTCGCGGCCGTCGCGGGCCTGCCGACCGTGGTGCTTTACGGCCCCGAAACCCCCGCTCTCTATGCGCCGCTCGGGCCGAGCATCGCACTCACCGCCGGCCTTGCCTGCAGTCCCTGCGTCTCGGCAGCCAATCACCGCAACACGCCCTGCACGGATGCTGTCTGCATGCGAGAGATCCTGCCCACCCGTGTCCTTGCCGCCCTGCTGCCGCTGCTCGACATCGCAGCGCCACAGGCCGCACGAAGCCCTGCGGACAGGAAGGTCGAGGCATGAGGGACGGCGTCATCATCGGCACGGTCGGGACCATCGCGCCCACGGCCACCGAGGCGGCGGTGCTGCGGGCGCTTGCCTATCATCAGGTCTTCGGGCACCCGCTGGCGGCGAGCGAGGTCTGGGACGCTCTGGACAGTCCCGGGATTGCGCGCGCGGCGGTGGCGGCGGCCCTCGATGCCCTGGTCGACCGCGGCATCGTCGAGACCCGCCCCGGCCTCGACCGCTACTGGATCGCCGGAATGGACGCCGGTATCGACCTTCCGGCGCGTCGTGCGGTGGCAAACCAGCGAGCGGCGGACCATCTGCCGCAGGCAGAAGCCATCGGCCGGGGACTGATGCGCTTCCCCTTCATCGACGCGGTTGCGATCTCGGGGTCGCTGTCGAAAGGGGTGCTGGCCGAGACTGGGGATTACGACTTCTTCGTGGTGACCCGCACCGGCCGGTTGTGGATCGCACGCAGCCTGCTGATGATCTATGCGCGCCGCCTGCCCAGTCGCGAATGGCTGTGCACCAATTACGTGGTCGACCGGTCTGCACTGGTCTTCACGCGCCAGGATCCATTCACGGCAACCGAACTGGCGACGCTGATCCCTGTGAGCGGCCATCGCATTCTGGCCGACATGCGGCGGGCCAATGGCTGGGCCGCCGATCATCGCCCGAACATGGCGCCGTTGCCGGTCGTCGACGAACCGCCGCTGCCGCTGGCGCGGCGCGTGGCCGAGGCCGTGTTCGCAGGACCGGTGGGGGATCTGGCCGACAGGGCGCTGCTGGCCCTGACCCGGCTGCATCTGCGTCGTCGCATCCCCCATGCCAGGGCGATCGAGGCCAGCGGCAGTCTCGTGCTCGGTCGACATGTGTTCAAGGGCCATACGACCGAATGGAAGTACCGGACGCTCCAACTGCACCAGGCACGGCTGGACGCGGTGGACGCGCAGATCGGCGTGCCGATCGACCGCAGGACCGATCCCGGGCGGGTGCTGTTCGCCTCGGCCTATTTCTATCGCATTGATCCCAAACAATGGCGGATCGCCCAGCCCTATCCGCCGCTTGGAACCCTCTATGCCGCGGCGGTGGCACGCGAAGCCGGCTTCGCGGTGTCGCTGTTCGATGCCGGCCTTGCCCGCAGCGAATACGACCTGCTGGCCCGGCTGGAGGCCGATCGCCCGGCCATGGTCGTGATCCACGAGGACGGCTTCAACTATCTGACCAAGATGTGCCTCACCCGGATGCGTCAGGCGGCATTGCGCATGGTGGGGCTTGCCCGTGCCTTCGGGGCACGGGTGGCGGTGGCGAGTTCCGATGCCACCGACAATGCGGCACTCTATCTGGATGCCGGCGCCGACGCGGTGATCCGCGGCGAAAGCGAAGCCACGCTGCACGACGTGCTGGACGCCTGGCGCGCCCATCGCCCGCTCGACGGCATCGCCGGTGTCACCCATCGCCCCAGAACCGCCGGCGCCGAGCCTGTGATCGAGCCGCCGCGCCGGGTGACCCGGGATCTGGACGAGTTGCCCGATCCGGCATGGGATCTGGTCGATCTGGCGCCCTATCGCGCGATCTGGATGCGCCGGCATGGACGGTTCTCGCTCAATCTAGCCACCACGCGCGGCTGCCCCTATTCGTGCAACTGGTGCGCCAAGCCGATCTATGGCAACCGGTACAATTCCCGCTCGCCGGAGCGGGTGGTCGACGAGATCGCCCGGCTGATCCGGTCGACAGGTGTCGAGCATTTCTGGATCACCGACGACATCTTCGGGCTGAAACCCGGCTGGGTGCAGCGCTTCGACGCGCTGGTCCGGGCGCGAGGCCTGCGCTTCCGCTACACCATCCAGTCGCGGGCCGATCTGCTGCTGCGTGACGACACCACCCTCGATGCGCTGGCTTCGTCGGGCCTGGAGACGGCCTGGATCGGTGCCGAGAGCGGCTCGCAGACCATCCTCGATGCCATGGACAAGGGGATCAGCCGCAGACAGATCGATCAGGTGGTGCCGGCGCTGCGCGTGCGCGGCATCCGCAGTGCGTTGTTCCTGCAATTCGGCTATCTGGGCGAGACCCGCGAGGATATCGGCCGGACCATCGCCATGGTCGAGGATCTGCTGCCCGACCAGATCGGGGTCTCGGTCTCCTATCCGTTGCCGGGCACGGTGTTTCATGACCGCGTGCGCACGGCGCTTGGCGCCAAGACCAACTGGACCGACAGCGACGATCTCGATCTGATGTTTCCGGGCACGTATTCGCCGGAATACTATCGGCAGTTGCACCGCTACATGCATCACCGCTTCGGCGCCGCCCGGGCCTGGGCGGTGCTGCGGGGCCGCCTGCCCGAGACGCGGCGGGGCGGCCGGCTGCGCGGGCTGGTCGGGCTTGCCCGCAACCTGCCGCGGATGGTGCTCGACGGCACCCGGGTGAAGCGGCTGGAGCAGCCCCGGGCCGATATACCGTCGGCGTCGCAACCGGCGGGGGAGGGCAGGATATGACCATAGCCGCCTTCGATCCGGCCGCGGCGGATTATGACCGCGACTTCACCCGAAGTCTGACCGGCGCCGCCCAGCGCCGCCTGGTCCGGGCACATCTGGACCGCCGGCTGGCAGAACCGGGGCGGTCGCTCCGGGTGCTGGAGCTGACCTGTGGTACGGGCGAGGATGCCCTGCACATGGCCGGCCTTGGCCATCAGGTTCTGGCCACCGACCTGTCCGGGGCCATGCTGGCCCGGACGGAGGCCAAGCTGGTTGAGGCGAAGCTGGCCGGAACCGCCCCTGGCGGCGGCGTGCGGATGCGGCGACTGGCCGTCGAGGCGCTGGCCGCGGGCGAGCCGCTCGACGCAGAAGACGAGGCCGCCGGCTTCGATCTGGTCTTCTCGGATTTCGGCGGCCTGAACTGCATCGGGCCAGATGTGATGGCAGCCCTGGCACGGCGGCTTGCCGGGCTGGTGCGGCCGGGAGGCCGGGTGATTCTGGTGGTCATGCCACATCTCTGCCTGTGGGAGGCCGGCTGGAATCTCGCTCGCCTGCGGCCGCGTGCGGCCTTTCGCCGGCTTCGCCGCGGGCCGGTCGCAACCCGGATCGGCGATCAGCCGCTCACCATCTGGTATCACGGCGCCGCAGCCCTGCGCCGGGCCTTCGCCGGGGGTTTCGTCTGTGACGCCGTCCATCCGATCGGACTGGCTGTTCCGCCCTCGGCGCTGGAGCCGGCCTTCGCGCGCCGGCCGCGCCTGATCTCGGGGCTGGAAGCGGTGGATCGCCTGCTTGCCCGATGCACCTGGCTGGCCGGCTGCGCCGATCATCTGCTGATCGATGTCCGGAGGGTGGCATGACCCGGTCGCCTGCGCCCGTCGGCGGTCCTCTGGTTCTGAGCCATGGATATTTTCTCGCCGACGATCCGGTGGAACAGCGGATCATGCGGCCCTATCCGCCGCTCGGTCTTCTGTCGATCTCGGCCTGGCTCGACGGCCGCGACCTCGACCACGCGGTGATCGACACCACCTTCCGCACCGTCGACGACGTCGTGGCACAACTGGACGCGATCCGGCCGCGGATGATCGCCTTCTATGTGACGCTGATGACCCGGCGCGCCATCCTCGGCATCGTCCGGCGGCTGAGGGCCGATCCGGCGCATGCCGGGCTGATCTTGGTGCTGGGCGGGCCCGATGCCCGCTACAATGCCGGCGACTATCTGGACCATGGCATCGACATCCTGGTGGTGGGCGAGGGCGAGGAGACCATGGCGGCACTGGCCGAGCTGGATCCGGCCGATTGCCGCGATCCCGCGGTTCTGGCCGGAATCGCGGGGCTGGTCCATCGTGACGCCGATGGCCGGCCGACGACCACGCCGGCCCGGGCCCATCTGCCGCGGCTCGACGATCTGCCGCATCCGGCCCGCCATCGCATCGACCTTGCGCCTTATTTCAACGCCTGGCGCCAGGCCCATGGCGAGACCTCGCTCAATGTCAGCACCCAGCGCGGCTGCCCCTATACCTGCAACTGGTGCAGCCGGGCGGTTTATGGCAAGAGCTATCGCCGTCGTTCGGCAGAGCTGGTGGTGGCGGAGCTGGCGGCGCTTTCAGCGCGCCATGCCCCCGACATGTACTGGTTCGTCGACGACGTCTTCACGGTCAATCACCGCTGGCTGGCGGATTTCGCTGCGGCCCTGGATGCGGCCGGGCTTTCCATCCGCTATGAGTGCATCACCCGCGCCGACCGGATGACCGACGAGGTGGTGGCGCTGCTTGCCCGCACCGGCTGCAAGCGGGTCTGGATCGGTGCCGAGAGCGGGTCGCAGCGCATTCTGGACGCGATGGACCGCCGGGTGACGGTTGGGCAGGTGACGGCGACGATCCGTGCCGCCGCTGCCGCCGGCATCGAAACAGGCACCTTCCTGATGCTGGGCTATCCGGGCGAGACCGAGGCCGACATCCTCGCCACCCGGCGCTATCTGCAGGCAGCCCGCCCGGACCGGTTCACGGTCACGCTCGCCTATCCGATCCGGGGGACCGAATTCTATCAGGCGGTGGCGGATCACGTGGTGGGGCCGGCCTTCGATGCCGGCAGCGATCGCGACAACCGCTTCCCCCGCAGCTATGGCGACCGCTACTACGCCGAGGCCCTGCGCTATCTGAACCATGCGGCCGCCCTCGACCGGGCAGGGGCCGCGTGGCGGCCGCGGGCGCTGCGCCACCGCCTCGCCGCCGGGCGTGCCCGGATGGGGATGTGGTGGCATCGCAGGTTCGGTCCCTCTGAGGGCGCGCATGGGCATGGTTGAGGGCGGCATCCGGTTCCGCCATCTGTTGCCGGCGATGCTGCTGCCGCTGCTGGCGCTTGCCGCGATGCGCTGGATCTGGGGCTTCGATGGTCTCTATGGCCAGGACGCCCATGAATACGCCCGGTTCGCCGGCGCGCTTCAGGACTGGATTGCGCAGGGCGTGCCGCCGGGCTGGCATGCCTGGCCGGTGGGCTTCACCC
This sequence comes from Tistrella arctica, assembly GCF_039630945.1. Classification (NCBI taxonomy): domain Bacteria; kingdom Pseudomonadati; phylum Pseudomonadota; class Alphaproteobacteria; order Geminicoccales; family Geminicoccaceae; genus Tistrella; species Tistrella arctica. Next base: position 294,641 of record NZ_JBBKTV010000004.1, on the reverse strand, counting down.
TGCTCGGTGCGCTCGGGGGCTGGATCACCGGTGACGTGGTCCTGGCCTTGCAGATGATCGCGGCCCTGTCGCTGGCGGCCACCGTGCCGGCGGTCGCGCGGATCATCGACGGGCTGAACAGGCCGTCGGGGGTGCCGGACGACGGGGGGCTGCCGGATGACGGGCGGCTGCCGGATGACGGGCCGGGCCTGCGCGGCCTGTGGCTGTTCCTTGCCATCGCGGTAACGCCGGCCCTGCTTCAGGCCGGGGTTCTGGTGATGTCGGACATGACGGCCATCGCCTTCGGCTGCTGGGCGATCGTCTTTCAGGCAGGCTTCACCCGCCGCCCGTCGCCGGGGGCTCTCATGGGGTTCGCCGCCATGGCGGTCGCGGCCGTGGGCACCCGCTATGGCATGGCGGTGCTGCTGCTGCTGCCCGGGCTGCATGTCGCGGCCATGGCGATACGCCACCGTGCCTGGGCAGGGCTTGCGGGCGCGATCATGATCCTGGCGGCGGGGGTGGCGCTGCATATCGCGGTGAAGCAGTCGGATGCCGGTGGCCTGTTCCAGCACTATTCCCTGACCCTGTGGTCGGCGTCGAACTGGTTTGTCCGCGACGTCTCGACCGCCGACGGCATCCAGCACTATCCACTGCCGACCCTGGTCTATGTGGTCACGGCGCTGGCGCGGCCCTCGCACCTGCCGCTCGTGCTGGTGCTGCCCTTCCTGCGCCTGCGCGACCTCTCCGGCCGGCAGGCGATGCTGCTGGCGGCCGCGGCCGGGCTCTACGCGCTGTTTCTTGCCGGCATTCCCTTCCAGAACCCGCGCTTCCAACTGCCGCTCCATCCGCTTGCCGCCGCACTGCTCTATCCGGCCTGGCTGCGGGCTGCGGGGTGGGCACGGCGGCATATTCGGCAGGTCGTGCTGGCGGTTCCCGTCGTCATGCTGGCGGTACAGATGATCCAGGCCGAGCGCGCGTTGTCGCCGCTGATCGACCGGAACCGGTTCGAACGCCATCTGGCGGCGCTTCTGCAGCCGCTGGGGCCGGGCCTGCTCTACACTTTCGACGTCGATCCCGCCCTGGGCAATCGCGACGTTCCACAGCGCATGGTCAATCTCTGGTCCCGACGGATCGACGATTTCGAGCCCGGCGCCCTGATCCTGTTCGCGCCGGACGCCATGGCCGCGCAATGGGCCGGCCGCAATCCGATGCTCAACTGGCAGCGGGCCGAGCGGACGCACGTGCTGGAACCTGTTGCCGATGCCGGCCGCGGCTGGCGGCTGGTCCGGGTCGGCCCCCCACGGCCGGATACCGCGGGGGCCGGCGGATGAGCCTGAACCATCTTGCGATCCTGACCCCCGGTTTTGCCAATGGTGAAGAGGACACGATCTGCATCCCCGTGCTTCAGGACTTCATTCTGGGGCTGCGGCGCCGACGGCCGGGGCTCCGGATCAGCATCTTCGCCCAGCGCTATCCCGGTCACCACCGGCCCTATCTCTGGCATGGCATTCCGGTTCACCCTGCCGGTGGCGGCACCGCCCGCCTGCCCGTCAGTCTGGCCGGCGGGCTGCGCACGCTCGCGGCCATGCATCTGGCCGCCCGCAGCGATGGGCCGATCGACGTGGTCCATGCCTTCTGGCTTGGCGAATGCGCGGCCCTGGCCCGGTTTTACGGACGGCTGAGCGGTGCCCGTCAGGTGGTGACGCTGATGGGCCAGGAGGTGAGGCATCATGATCGCTATCGCCGCCTGCTCGGCCGGGCCGGGCTGATCTCGGTCGCGGTCAGCCCCTGGCAGAGGGCACAGCTTCGCGAGACCGGGGGACCGGATGTCGATCTGGTCATTCCCTGGGGGGTCGATCCCTGGCCGGTGCCGGCGGTGGCGCCGGTGCGCGACATCGATCTCCTGTTTGCAGGCAGCCTGACCGCGGTCAAGGATCCGCTCGCCTTCGTGCGGGTGGCGGCCGGGGTCGCCCGGCATCATCCGGGGCTCAAGGCGCGTATGATCGGCGATGGCCCGCTGCTGGCCGGGGTCAGGGACGCAGCCATGGCGGCCGGTATCGGCGACCGGCTGGAGCTGTCGGGCGCCTTGCCGCGCCCGCTGGCACTCGATGCCATGGCCCGGGCCCGGATCCTGCTCCACACGGCCGAATTCGAGAGCTTCTGCATGGTGATGGTCGAAGCCCGGGCCCGCGGCGCCGTGGTGCTGTCCCGCCCTGTCGGCATCGCCGCCGGCCTGTCGGACCCGGGCTTCGTCACCGCTGCCGACGAGGCAGGACTGATCGCCGCCGCCTGCCGCATCCTGTCGGAACCGCAGCCGGCCCCTTCTCTGCCATGCCTGATGGAGCGCACGCTCGATGACCATCTCCGGCTCTATGGCGCCTGAGCGGCAGTCCGTGCGCCTCAGGCGCCGTCTCCGCCGTCTGACGGGCGCGGGCGGGCTGCAACTGATGACGCCGGTGCTGGCGGCCGCCAGTTCGATCATCATCACCCGGGGCGTCGGCAGCGCCGGCTGGGGGGCGGTGGTGCACGACATGCTCGTGATCGGCCTTGCCGCCCATCTGGTCGGCTGGGGCACGCGGGATTTCGTGCTGCGCGAGGCGGCGGCCCGGCCGGCGCAGGCACTGATGATCTGGCGGCGCAATACGGTGAGCCGGCTGGTCTTCCTGTTGCCGCCGGCCGTGGTGGTGACGGCCCTGGCGGCGTCTGATCCGTCGGGTGGGGTCACCAGCCGGCTCCTGGCGGTGCTCTGGCTTGTGGCGATGGTCTGGTCGCGCGGCTTCGATGCGCCGATGGTGCAGGATGGCCGCTATGGATGGGTGCTCACCGTCGATCTGGCCGCCGCGGGGCTGTCGGTGGCCGGGCTGATCGCGGCGCTTCGCTCAGGGATGGCGGAGACCACGATCACACCGCTCGTGGGCGTGCTGGCCGGCGCCGAGATGCTGCGCGCCCTGGGACGAACGGCGATCTTCCGGCATCGGCTCACGGCGCCGGGCGGCGGCTGGCGTCCCGTCTTCACCGAACTCGGCGCCGGATGGGGGTTTTTCCTGCTCGGCTTTTCGGGGCTGCTCGCCAGCCGGGCGGATTCCTATGTCGTCGGCCTGACCCTGCCGCCCGAGACGCTTGGCCAGTATCAGATCGTCACGACCTTCGTGATCCATCTGCAAACCCTGGGGGCCGTCTGGGTGATGGCCGCGACGCCGGACCTGCTGCGTCTGCCCCGCCGGGCGGTGCTGCGCTTCGCCGGCCGCAATGTCCTGGTCGGGGCCGGCCTGATGGCCATGGCCGCAATGGTGCTGCCGTTCCTGGTGCCGGCCCTGTTCGGTGTCGCGCCAGCCATGACACTGGTGCTGGCGGCGACCGCGACGGGAACACTCGCCTTTCTCTATGGTCCCCTGTTGCTGCTGGCCCAACGCCAGGGCCGGGAGCTTCAGGTCGCCGCGTCCGGCTTTGCCGCCGGTGGCATCACGTTCGCGGGCGGGCTGCTGCTCGCCCCGTCTCATGGTCCGGCCGGTGTCCAGATGGCCCTTGCCGCAGGACATCTTTTGCAACTCGCCATCGCCTGGCGCGCCGGGGGGAGGGCCTCGTCATGACTGCCCGATACGACCTGTGGAACCTGCCACGTCATGGCCGGCTTGCCCGGTTTCTGCGCGGCCCTGTGCGCCGTCGGCTGTCCCCGTTCCTGCAGCGGCGCTTTCACCGCCGTTATGCCGTCACCAGACGCTGGCGGTGGCGCGGGCTGGAGATCGTGATCCGGCCCGGCATCTTTCCGCCCGGGCCGACGATCAGCACCACCGTCCTGCTCGACCATCTGTCGGCACGGGGGGATGGTCTCCGGGGCCTACGGGCCTTCGACCTCGGCAGTGGCACAGGCATCGTCGCCCTTGCCCTCGCCCATGCGGGGGCGGTGGTCACGGCCTCCGACATCAATCCGCGCGCCGCGGCGAACGTCGCCGAGAATGCCGGCCTCAACGGCCTGTCGGTCGGCGTGGTGGTGGCCGATCAGTTCGGTGGTATCGACGGATCCGTCTTCGACCTGATCACCATCACCCCGCCTTACTATTCCGCCAACCCCACCACGGCGGCTGAACTCGCCTGGTTCTGCGGGCGGGATTTCGATTATTTCCGACGGCTTTTCCCGCAACTCGCTATCCTTGATCTTCATCGCACCGACGTGCTGATGATGCTGTCGGAGGATTGTGATCTGGAGAGGATCGCGGCCATCGCGGCCGGGCACGGCCTTGGCCTTGATCTCGTCCATGCCCGCCGGCGCTGGCTGGAATGGAAGTTGCTGTTCAGGGTGGTGGCCCGGGACGGTGCCGCATGACCATTCACGCGCGTCTGCGCAACGCCAACGAACGGTTCCTGCCCGGGCATCTGCGCTTCGCACCGGAATGGATCATCCTTGGCGTCAACAATTTCTGCAATCTGCGCTGCCGGATGTGTGATGTCGGCACCGGCGACGGCCAGACCAATTTCGGCGGCAACCTGACCGGTGCCACCGCCCGATCGATGCCGCCGGACCTCTTCGCCCACATCCTGGACCAGATGGCGGCACATGCGCCGGGGGCGCGTCTCGGCCTGGCCTATACCGAGCCGCTGGCCTGGCCGCATCTGGAAGCCGCGCTCGACCTTGCCCGCAGCCGCGGCGTGACCACCACGGTCACGACCAATGGTCTGCTGCTGCCGCGGCTGGCCGACATGCTTGCCCGTTCGGGTATCTCGGCCCTGAATGTCTCGATCGATGGGCCGGGCGAGGTTCATGACCGGATTCGTGGCCGCGTGGGCAGCCATGACCGGGCAATGGCGGGGATTGCCGGGCTGACCATCATCGCCGGCGCGCCTCCGGTGGGCGTGGTCTGCACCATCACCGAATGGAATGTCGGACATCTGGCGGATTTCGCACTGGATCTCGCCCGGCGGCATCGCGCCGGTGCGCGGATCGCCAGCCTGGTGGTCACTCACAACAACTTCGTCGACGAGGCCATGGCCGCACGCCACAACGCCCTGTATGCCGCGCCGCTGGCGGCCACAGCCTCCAACGTCTTTGCCGCAGATCCGGCGGCGATCGATCTTGACCTGCTCTCCCGCGATCTCACCCGTCTGGTCGGGCTGGATCTGCCCTTCGCCCTGCATCTCCAGCCGCGCATCCTCGATCCGGCCGGGCTTGCCACCTATTATCACGACCCGGCACGTCCGGTTGGCCGGCGCTGCCGCGACGCCTTCCGCATCCTGATGATCGATGCCGATGGCGCGGCGATCCCGGCACATGGCCGCTGTTTCCGCATGGATCTCGGCAACATCCGCGAGACCGGTCTCGATCGGCTCTGGCGGGCACCGGCGCTCGACGGGCTGCGGCGGGAACTGGTCGCGGCCGGCGGGCTGATGCCGGCCTGCACCCGCTGCTGCAGTGCGATGTCCTGATCGGCCCACCTGTCGGATCGTGTCACACGACCCGTGCAGGGAACTTCGAGATGCACGGTCCGGATGTGCGATGTCAAGATATCGCGCACGCCATATGATGCGTGTGGCCTTACCGTCCCGAACATTGTCGGCCGATGATGGGGCGAAGGCAATGGTATCATTGAAAAACAGTCTTTCCGTTTTGGATGGTGACCTGAGAGAAGGGGGCGTGTGTTCTTCTGAAAACGGCCGATCGCCGTTTATAAAGGGAGGACATCATGCAGATATTACGAAGCGCCTTTGCGTTGTGCATTCTGGGCGCCGTGGCCATGCAGCCCGTGGCCGCCGTCGCGCGGGAGACCGCCGAACTCCGCTTCGGCTATTGGCTGAGCGGCAAGGGACATGAATGGGTCAACGTCTTCGCGCCCTGGGCCGAGCGGGTCGAGGCGGCTTCCGGCGGTACGCTGAAGATCGTCCCCTTCACCGGCGGCACGCTGGGGCGTGATCCGGCGGCACAGTTGAAGATGGTCGAGGACGGTGTCGCGGATATCACCTACCCGGTGCCGGCCTATACGCCCGACCGGTTCCCCGACAACACGGTGGCCGAGATCCCCGGGCTGTATGCGTCGTCGCGCGCGGCGTCGTCGACCATGTGGGGGCTCTATGAGGCCGGGCTGCTGACGGGCTTCGACGGGCTGAAGGTGCTGGGCCTGTTCGCCTCGCCGCCGTTCTCGATCAGCGCGACCAGGCCGGTCGCCAGCCTGGCCGATGTGCAGGGCCAGAAGCTGCGCACCGCCGGGCGCTATGGTATCCGCGTGATCGAGGCCATGGGCGGCACGGCGGTCGCGATGTCGGTCTCGGAGTCCGCCGAGGCCCTGACCCGGGGCGTGATCGACGGGGTCGCCTCGCATCCCAGCCTCGACGAGCAGACCGGCGTCGCCGAGATCGCCCGCAATCACTTCCTGGCCCGGCTGGGCACCGGCCATGTGATGCTGGTGATGCGACAGAGCGTCTTCGATGCCCTGCCCGAGGCGGCGCAGGCCGCGATCGACGCCGAAAGCGGCCGGGCGCTTTCGGAAGCCTGGGGCGGTGCGGCCGACGACAAGGCCGAGGCGCTGCTGGCGGCATGGTCGGCCGCGGGCAGCGGCCATGTCGTGACCATGCCGTCGGACAAGGATGTCGCCGCGCTTGATCAGATCTTCGGCCGCATTCAGGCCGAATGGGCGGCGGAGGGCGCCGGGCGCGACCGTATCCTTCAGGCGGTCCGCAACCGGCAAGCCGGCCGCGACGACAATGACGAGGCCGGGAAATGAGCGGCAGCCCGTCGGAAACGGGGGCGGCGCCCGTCGGCGTGCTCCATCAGACCGCCCGGCTGCTGCTGCTGCTGGGCCTGATCGGGCTGATCGGGCTGGCCGGCCTGACGCTGGTCGACGTGTTGGGACGCTGGCTGTTCAACGCCCCCTTGCGCGGGATCGGCGACATCGCCGAGGTGGCGCTGCCGGTCGCGATCGGTGCCTCGGTGCCGGCGGTGATCGTCACCCGTGGCAACATCACCATCCGGTTCCTCGACCGCCTGCTTGGCGCGCGCGCCATCGCGGCCCTCGACGTCGCGGCCGGCGTGGTGGTGCTGATCGTGCTGGCGGGGATGGCCTATGCGCTTGGCCGCCATGCGCTGGCGCTGATGTGGAGCGGCGAGAGCACCTGGCTGCTGCGCCTGCCGCAATGGCCGTCCTGGACGGTCTTCGCCGGCTTCTTTCTGGTCGCCGCGTTGTTTCAGGTGGTCATCCTTGGCGATGCGTTGCGCAGGCTGACGGGCCGGGGGGAGGGGGCCGCCGATGGGGCTTGAGTCTTTCGCCATCGGCCTGGCCGTGATGTTCGGCCTGATCTACCTTCAGATCCCGATCGCCATCGCGATGCTGGCGACAGGCTTCGGCGGCTATGCGCTGCTGGTGGGCGTGACGCCGGCCGTCTCGACCCTGGTCAGCGCCATCGACGCGAGCGTCACCAGCCAGAGCCTCGCGGTGGTGCCGCTGTTTCTGCTGATGGGCAGTTTCGCGTCGATCAGCGGGCTTGCGACCGATCTCTATCGCCTGTCCGAGCGGATGATCGGGCACCGGCGCGGCGGGCTGCTGCACGCCACCATCGCCGGCTGCGCGGTGTTCGGGGCGATCTGCGGCTCGTCGGTGGCCACGGCCGCCACCTTCGGCCGGGTGGCGATGCCTGAGATGGCAACGCGTGGCTATGCGCTGTCGCTGGCCGGCGGCACCATCGCCGCCGCTGGCACGCTGGGGGCGCTGATCCCGCCATCGGTCATTCTGGTCATCTACGCGATCATGACCGAGAGCTTCATTCTGGATCTCTTCGTCGCGGCGGTCGGGCCGGCGGTGCTCGCCGTCGCGTTGCAGATGCTGACGCTGGCCGTCGTCACCGCGCGCCATCCCGAACTGGCCCCGCCCGGCGACCGCTACAGCCGGGCGGACCGCCTGGAGGCGCTGATCGGCGCGGCGCCGACGCTGGTGTTTCTGCTGGTCATCATCGGCGGCATGTATGGCGGCGTCTTCACCGTCAACGAGGCCGCGGCCGTGGGCGCGATCCTGTCGATCGTCTTCGCGCTGCTGCGGGGCCGGCTGACCTGGGCGCGGTTCCTGGGCTGCCTCGTCGAGGCGGGACGCAATACCGGCATGATCTATCTGATCATCTTCGGGGCCGAGATGATGAGCTATTTCGTCACCGTCACCGGCGCGCCGCAGGCCTTCACCGCCTTCATCGAGGCGACAGGCTGGCCGCCGCTGATGATCGTCGCGGCCTTCGTGCTGATGTATGTGGTGCTCGGCAGCGTCTTCGACACCATCGCCGCCATGCTGATCACCCTGCCATTCGTTCTGCCGGTGATCGAGAGCCTCGGCTATGACGTCGTCTGGTGGGGCATCGTGACCGTCGCGGTGGTGGAACTGGGCATGATCACGCCCCCCATCGGCATGAACATCTTCGTTCTGAACGCCGTGGCGCCACAGGCGGGCCTGCCGGCGCTGTTCCGGGGCGTGCTGCCCTTCGTGCTCAGCGACATGGTCCGCATCGTTCTGATCGTGCTCTTTCCCGTCATCTCTCTTGCCCTGCTGGGCTGAAGACAAGTTCCGCTATGGAGGATGTGATATCATGCCCGCGACGCATAACGATGCAGCGCCTGCCAAAGAAATATTCGTGAATGCTTTCTATTCCGCGTCTCCAAGCCAGTCATGGCCGGGCTTGTGGAGCCATCCGCAGGCCCATGACCTGGATTACAACCGGCTCGATTATTGGGTCAATCTCGCCCGGATCTGCGAGGATGGGCTGATCGACGGGATCTTTCTGGCCGACATCCTTGCCGTGCACGACGTCTATCAGGGCAGTTCGGATGCGACGTTGAAGAGCGGCTGCTTCTGCCCGACCAATGATCCGATGCTGCTGATCCCGGCCATGGCGGCGGTGACCGACCATCTCACCTTCGGCGTCACCGGCAACACAACCTTCGAGCCGCCCTATCTGCTGGCGCGGCGATTGTCGACCCTCGATCATCTGACCGAGGGGCGGCTGGCCTGGAACGTGGTGACCGGAACCGCGGCCTCGGCGGCGCGCGCCCTGGGCAGAACCGACCTGCCACCGCATGACGAACGCTATGACATCGCCGACGAGTTCATGGAGGTCGTCTACAAGCTGTGGGAGACAAGCTGGGACAGTGACGCGGCGGTGCGCGACAAGGACAGCCACATCTTCGCCGATCCGTCGAAGGTGAGGCCGGTGCGCCATGCCGGGCGCTATTTCCAGTGCGAGGGCATCCATCTGAGCGAGCCCTCGCCGCAGCGCACGCCGTTCATCTTTTCGGCCGGCGCGTCGGGGCGGGGCATGCGGTTCGCCGGCCGCCATGCCGAAAGCGCCTTCATCTCGGCCAACAGCATCCCCTATGCCCGGCATCTTACCGACAGTCTGCGCGGGCAGGCCGAGGCCTGTGGCCGCAACGGCCAGGATCTGAAAGTGTTCAATGCGGTGACGGTGATCGTGGCGGAAACCGATGCGCTGGCGCAGGAGATCATGGCCGAGACCGGGCGGTATTCCAGCGCCGACGGCAACCTCGCCTTCCTTTCGGGCATCACCGGCATCGATCTGTCGCGCTATGCGCCGGATGAGCCGATCCGCCATGTCGAGAGCCAGGCCATTCAGTCGATCGTCGAGCAGATGACCCGCAACAGTGAAGGCCGGGTCTATACGGTTGCCGATCTGGCGAAGTTCGGGCCGCTGCGGGGACCGGAGCTGTTCTTCTGCGGTTCCGCGCGCACGGTCTGCGACCAGATCGAGACCTTCGTGGCCCAGACGGGTATCGACGGGCTGAACCTGGTGCGCACGGTCGAGCCGGCCGGCATCCGGTCGTTCTGCGATCTGGTCGTGCCCGAATTGCAGAACCGGGGCCTGTTCAAGACCGCGTACCGGCCGGGCACGATGCGGCAGAAGATGTTCCCCGGCCGGACACCGGGGGTGCTCGCCAGCCATCCGGCGGCGCAGGTGTGACACGGGGATCCCGATCAGGTGGCGCTACGCCGCCTGATCGGGGCCGCACGGCTGATCAGGCCAGCGTGTTGCGGAACCGGAGCGATGCCGTGCGCGAGGCGAAGCGCCAGCCCTGGCCCGTGCGCCGGACATGATCGCTGCAGGTCATCAGCGCCAGCATCCGGCCGTCGTCGTGGCCCGTGTCCGGGCCGTCATGGCCGATGTTCACGAACAGCCCATAGGTCGCCGTGCAGCCGTCATCGGTTATCGCCGACAGGCGGAGATTGCAGAACAGATGCAGCGTCGCGCGGTCGGCCGGACGTTCGTCGAGTGCCGCGCGCACCGCGGCCGGGCCGGTCAGCAGCCGGCCCTGGCGCATCCAGGTGCCATCGGGCAGGAACAGCGCCGCCGCCTCGTCGGCGGTGCCGTCGTCGAGGGCGCCATAGAAGGCGGCGAGCAGGGCATAGATGTCTGTGAACAGGCTGGCATCGGTGGTCATTGCGGAACCTCGGCGGGGCTGTCGATCTGCGCCAGACGCGCCTTCAAGTCGCCGACCAGCGCGCCGACATCGGTTGCCACGGCGATGAAGCGGGCGCCGGCCGCACGGTATCGGCCGGCAAGCTCTGGATCCATGGCGAGCACGCCGGCGGGCTTGCCGGCCGCGACCACGGCGCGGATGCCGCGTTCCACCGCGGCGACCACATCCGGATGCCCGGTCTGGCCGATCAGGCCCATATCGGCGGCGAGGTCCGAGGGGCCGAAGAACACGCCGTCGACGCCATCGGTGGTGGCGATCGCGTCGATATCGGCCATCGCGCGCCGGCTTTCGGCCTGAACGATCAGGACGATCTCGGCATCGGCGGTGGCCAGATAGTCGGTGGTGATCCCGAAGCCGCCGGCGCGGGCGAGCGCCGAGCCGATGCCGCGCCGGCCCCGTGGCGGATAGCGCATGGCGGCGGCAATGGCCGCGGCATCCTGGGCGGTGTCGATCATCGGCACCAGAAGCGTCTGGGCGCCGATGTCGAGATACTGCTTGGCCAGAACCGGATCGGCGACCGGCAGGCGCACGACCGGCGCGCAGGCAAAGGCGGCCACGGCCTGCAACTGCGCCAGGATCGAGCGCAGATCGTTGGGCGCGTGTTCGCCATCGAGCACCATCCAGTCGAAGCCGATGCGTGCGCATAGTTCGGCCGACAACGGATCGGCGAGCGCCGCCCAGGTGCCATACAGGCACCTGTCGGTGGCAAGGGCGTGTCGGAAGCTGTTTGCCGGTGCGGGCATTCTGGTCCCTCGCTATTGGTGTGGCGGGCCTCAGTCGAAATGGCAGGTGACTGTGCCAAAGGCGCCGAAATCGCCATGAATGGTGCTGCCGGCCGGGGCCTCGATCGGGCGGATGAACGAGCCGGCGAGCAGAACCTCGCCGGCGCGGATGGTCTGCCCGGTTTCGGCCAGCCGCCCCGACAGCCACGAGATGCCGAGCAGGGGATCGCCCAGCACGCCGGCGCCGAGCCCGGTTTCCATCACCGTGGCGTTGCGTGACACGATCGCGCCGATCCAGCGCAGATCGATCGCATCGGGTTTGCGCGGCTGGCCGCCCAGCACGATGCCCGCATTGGCGGCATTGTCGGCGATGGTGTCGATCACGCTGCGCATGCGCCCGGTCGTCCGATCGCGGCGGATGATGCGCGTGTCGAGGATTTCGAGCGCCGGACAGATATAGGCCGTGGCATCCAGCACCTGGGCGGGGCTGGCGGGGCCATCGAGGTCGGCGCCCATGACGAAGGCGATTTCGGCCTCGATCCGGGGGGCGATGAACCGGCCCGCCGGGATGACGGCGCCGGTGTCGAAGAACATGTCGTCGAGCAGGACGCCGGAATCCGGTGTGTCGATCTGCAGCGCATCCTGCATGGCGCGCGAGGTCAGGCCGATCTTCCAGCCCCGGCCTGTGGCGCCCGCCGCCCGTTTCGCGGCGACGAATTCGGCCTGGATGGCATAGGCGTCGGCCAGTGTCAGCCCGTCATGGCGTTGCGAGATCAGCGGGATCTGGCGTCGTTCCGCCTCGGCCGCGAACAGCGCGCGGCCCAATATGCGGATGGTCTGCGGGTCCAGTGGCATGATGGTCATCGTCCTTGCGCGGGAATGCCGCCAGTAAGCGGCGCAGGCCGAGGGCGGAACCATCGGGAAATCGCGAAATCTGTCTTTCCCATATCGGCCTTCAGCCCCCCGCGGGCGCGCCCCATGCTGCCGCCCATATCGTCGGAAATCTTATAGGGGAGGGAAGCCCATGCGTCTCATGATGTTCCGCAGCCAGGGCGGCGACGCGGCGCCGCACCGCTTCGGCATCGTCGATGGAGATGCGGTCGCCGATCTGTCGGGGCGGCTGTCGGGCATGGCCGAGCTGATCGGCCGGGCCGGCGCGGGCGAGGCGATCGACATCACGGGCGCCGAACGTCATCCGCTGGCATCGGTGGATTTCCTGCCGCCGACCCAAGGGGTGGGACGGGTGTTCTGCGTCGGCCTGAACTATGCAAAGCATATCGCGGAAACCGGACGGTCGCCGGGCGCCCACCCCAGCCTGTTCCTGCGCCTGCCCACGGCGCAGGTCGGTCACCGGCAGGCGATCATCCGCCCCGCGATCAGCGATCAGTTCGATTTCGAGGGCGAACTGGCCGTGGCGATCGGGCGCGGCGGGCACCGCATCGACCCGGCGGATGCCATGGATCATGTGGCCGGCTATTGCTGCTTCGCCGACAATTCGGTGCGGGACTGGCAGCGCCATGCCGCCCAGGTGACGCCGGGCAAGAATTTCGACGCCAGCGGCGCCGCCGGCCCGTGGATCGTCACCCGCGATGAAGCACCGGCGCCGGCCGACATGGTGCTGACCACCCGCCTCAACGGCCGGGTGATGCAGCAGGACAGCCCTGGCACCCTCGTCTTTCCCATCGACCGGCTGATCGCCTATATCAGCAGCTTTACCCGGCTTCAGCCCGGCGACCTGATCGCCACCGGCTCACCCGAAGGGGTGGGGATGGCCCGCGATCCGCAGGTCTGGATGCAGCCGGGCGACCGGCTGGAGGTGGAGATCACCGGCATCGGCGTGTTGAGCAACCCCGTCGTGCAGGAACCCGCCGGTGGCGGCGGTCTTCCAGCGGGGGATGAGGCGGGCAGGTAAGGGTCACGGCGCGGATATGCGGGACGGCGGTGCCGTCCCGCGCTAAGATCGTCTGCCAGGATCTGCACCGGAACCGGCGCCAGGGAGGGTGGACCGTGAAATATCTGCCAGTTCGCAGCCGGCTTCAGATCCTGTCGGACCTGCGCGCCGTGGAAATCTTTCTGTCGCTTGTGGAAACCGAGAACCTCACCAGAACCGCCGAGGCCCTGTCGATCGCGCCGTCGACCGTCAGCAAGAAGCTGACCGAACTGGAATTGCGCGCGAATGTGCGGTTGTTTCACCGCACCACGCGCCAGCTCAGCGTGACGCCGGCGGGGCAGGCCTTCTATCGGCATTGCGCGCGGCTGCTCGACGAGGCCGAGGCGGTCGAGCGCACGCTCAACCCCGATGCCGAAGATCCGGCGGGGTTGATCCGCATGACCACACCCACGGCGCTGGGGGAACGCGTGGTCGGCCCGCTGATCCCCGGCTTCCTGCGGCGCTATCCGAAGATTTCGGTCGAACTCGACACCTCCGCCCGCACGGTCAGCCTGTTGAGCGAAGGCTTCGACCTGTCGATCCGGCTGGTGCATGCCTCGAACCTCACCGACAACGACACGGTGCTGTCGTGGAACCGGCGGCGGTTCTGCGCCTCGCCCGCCTATCTCGCCCGCCATGGCACGCCACAGCATCCCAGCGAATTGTCGCAGCACAATTGTCTGGCGATGCGGCTTGGCTCCACCGGCGATAGCTGGGTCTATACCGAGGACGGCCGCAGCCGGACCGTGTCGATCACCGGGTCACTGCGGTCGAACAACGCCCATTTCCTGGCCGAAGCCGCGGCCGAGGACGTGGGCATCGTTCTGATGGGCCCGTTCGTGGTCGAGGAGTTTCTGCGCGATGGCCGGCTGGTCCGCATCCTGGTCGGCTATGAGCCGCGCGACACGGCGGTCTCGGCGATCATGTCCGACGGCGCCATGGCCTCTCAGCATGTATCGCTGTTCGTGGACTATCTGAAATCGGTCTGGCCCCTGCCCGGCCAGCCGGAGCCGGACGGGCAATAGGGCGTGTGACGTCTGCCGCTTCAGGCCTCCAACCGCTTCAGGCCTCCAACCGTTTCAGGCCTTCTCGCTCCAGCGCGCCAGCGGCATCACCTTTGGCCCCTCCAGCGGGATGCCGCAGCCGCGCGCCGCCGCCCGGTCCAGGATCATCTCGGCCATGGCAAGATCCGACAGGCCCATGCCCATCGATTTGAACAGGGTCATGCCCGCGGGGCGCCGGGGCTGACGGCCGGCGGCGATGATGCGGCCCAAGGTCTGCACGGCCTGCCAGGCGGCCTCGTCCTCGCCATAGAAATCGATGAGTTCCCTGGAATTGCGCCGCACGCCGGCAATGCTGTCGACGGCGACGACACGGGCCCGGGCCAGCACATCGGCCTCGATCTCGGCATTGGCGGGCAGGATGGCGCCGACCGCGTTGACATGGGCGTCGTCGGCGATCATGCCGGCGTGGATGAAGGGCGCGCGGGCGCGGGTCACGATGGTGACGATTTCGGCATCGCGAAGCGCGCTTTCGGCGCTGTCGCAGTCGACGATCTCGAACGAGAACAGCCCCCGCATCCGGGCGGTGAAGTCGCGCCGGCTGTCGGCATTGGGGCTGTAGACCCGCAGGCGGCTGATCCGGCGCACCACCGCGACGCTCGCGATCTGCAACGTCGCCTGCCGGCCGGTTCCGATGATCGCCATGTCCCGCGCCTCCGCCGGTGCCAGCCAGTCGGTGGCCAGGCCCGAGATGCCCGCGGTGCGCAACTGACCCAGCAGGCCGGCCTGGACCAGGGCGCGGAAGCCGCCCCGGTCGGTATCGAACAGCGACATCACCGCCGAGGCGCCGCCGGGGGTGTTGATCCAGGTCTTGAAACCGCCGAGCGCCGCGTCTTCCGAGAACGACCCCAGCCCGTGCAGCGACGAGCGCTCGGCGAAGGTGGCCAGGGCTTTGGGAATGTTGTGTGCCAGTCCCTGTGCCTCGCGGCGCAGCATCACCTCAAGTGCTGCGATCGCGTCGTTGAGGGTGACAAGTTCGCTCACATGCTGATCCGTGAGGAACAGGGGGGGCGTATCCGACATGAACTGGTCTCCTGCGGGTCATCATCGTGCGGCTGAAGCATGCCGAGGGTAGGGGCGGCACTTCCCGCGCAACAATGTCGAACTCGGAATATCTCAATTTCCCGATCAACCCACCTCGGCGATATAGTCGGATCTGGAAAAAGAGAACTGCCGATCTTTGGGTTGTGGCGACAGCGTCTGTGCATAGCCTCGGAGATGAACGAGGACAGAGCCCGGTCAGCCGGGCCGACGGGAGAGACGCGAGCGATGAGCCAGGCGACCCATTCGATGAGACGCACCGACGAGATCCAGGGATCGGGTATGACGGTGTGGAAGCCGCTGCACGTTCCACGTGCCGCGATCGAGGCCGAGATCGAGCGTCTGGCCCAGGAACCGCCGGGCCGCGACGGGCGCCGCGCCAGCGTCATCGTGCATCCTGAGGCGACGGCGCCGGGGCTGGGCCTGTCGCCGGGTGTCGATGTCACCATCAACGTTCTGAAGCCGGGCGAGGCGACCCCGCCCATGCGCCGCAATGCCAACCAGATCGAGTTCTGCATTCGTGGCCGTGGCATCGTGACGGCCGGCGGGCAGACCGCCGAGGTCGGCCGGTGGGATACCTGGAACATTCCGTCGATGCGGGTCCACGCCCATGAGAACCGGTCCGACGACCTGTTCGTGCGGCTGACCTATTCCAACGCGCCGCTGCTTGAGAAACTGGGCATCCATTTCGTCGAGGCCGGCGCGCAGATCCGGTCGCAGGAGCGCGCGGCGGCCGCGATGGCGCAGGCCGCCGCCGGAAAATTCACCCGCGAGGGCGCCCCCGACATCGCGATCACAGATGCCGGCGCACGCCTGCGCGGCTATGAATATCTGGTCGATATCGAAGTGGTGGAAAACCGGATGATCGTCTGGCCATGGGCCGATGCGCGCCGCCATCTGCCCGCGACGCCGGATGATGGCAAGCGCGGCATCATGCTGCTCTACAATCCCGCCACCGGGCGGCGGAACGGCACCACCCATTCCTTCTTCGCCACGCTGTCCGCCTCGGCGCCGGGGACCAGACCCCGGCCCGAAGGCCGTGGGCACAAGCACAGCTCGGTCGCGATCAATTATCACTTCAAAGGCAGTGGCCGCAGCGTGGTCGACGGGCAGGTCTTTCACTGGGAAGCGGGCGATCTGATGCTGTCGGCGCCGTCATGGTCCGAGCATGCCCATTATCCGGGCGCCGATGGCCACGCGATCCTGACCGTGCAGGACCATCCGCAGCAGATCGGCATGGAATCGCTGATCTGGCAGGAAAGGATGGACGGGCCGATCCTGACCCTTGGTTCGGAACAGGGGCAGACCGGCTATGTCGGGCCGCGACAGGCGGGTTGACGCCTGAACGGCAGAGGCGTCCCGGCCAGCGGCCGGGATGCGGCATGGCTGGAAACAAACAAACCGGTTTGTTTTTTTGAGCTGTGTTTCTCGGCATTGTCTTTTTTCAGCGGCACCAGAATGGAGGCCGACGAATGCCG
Source organism: Tistrella arctica (assembly GCF_039630945.1). Taxonomy (NCBI): domain Bacteria; kingdom Pseudomonadati; phylum Pseudomonadota; class Alphaproteobacteria; order Geminicoccales; family Geminicoccaceae; genus Tistrella; species Tistrella arctica. The sequence continues at coordinate 277,971 of NZ_JBBKTV010000004.1, read as the reverse complement.
ACAGCCGCCCGAACCGGACCCGCCCGCCAGGAAGCCCGCCGGCTGGGCACGATCGCAAGCCTGATGGCGGCGACACTCGACCTGTTGGTCGAGCGTGGCTATGGCGGGTTGACCATGGCCGGCGTGGCCGGCCGCGCCGGCGTGTCACGCGGGGCGCTTACCCATTATTACCCGGTCAAGGACGCGCTGGTGATCGCCGCGGCGCGCCATGCGCTGGATGAGGAGATGGCGCGCATCGCGCGCACGGCGCCGCCATCCGGCACCCCGGCGCAGGTGTTCATGGCGCTGCTCGACGCCTCGGAACGGTTTTTCCTGGCGCCGTCGTTCACGGCCCATGTCGAGCTGTCGGTGGCCGCGCGGACCGCGCCGGCGCTGGGCTGTGAATACCTGCCGATGATCCGCGCCTATCGCACACGCTTCGACACGGCCTGGATCCGGGCGCTGATGCGGGCGGGTCTTACGCCGGCCGCGGCCGGAGATCTCGTCACCATGACCAACCACGCGCTGCGCGGCCTGGGCCTCAGCGCCTGCCATCCTGATGGCCGCCAAGCGGTTCCGCGCGATCTGCCGGCCATCCGGCGTCGGCTCTGGCTGCAACTGGCCGGCGATCCGGCGACGCCCGACCCGATGGCCATCGACACGATTGGAGCAGACTGACATGCCGTTCCTGAAAAACACCTGGTATGTTTTCGACTATGCCGACGACATCACGCCCGAGCGTTTCGGGCACCGGACCATCATCGATCAGCCGGTTCTGGTCTATCGCAAACCCGATGGCATGCTTGCGGCGCTGCGCGACATCTGCCCGCACCGTTTCGTGCCGCTGCATATGGGGCGCCAGATCGGCGACGTCATCCAGTGCGGCTATCACGGGCTGCGGTTCGGGCCCGATGGCGCCTGCGTCGGCATGCCGATCGCGGGCATGCCCATTCCCAAAGCCGCCCGTGTGGTGGCCTATCCGGTGGTGGAACGCCATTCCCTGGTCTGGCTGTGGATGGGCGATCCGGCGCTGGCGGATGCCGGTCTGATCCCCGATTTCTCGTTTCTGTCCGATCCGGCGCGCGGTAATGTCAGGGGCCATACCCATGTCGATGCCGATTACCAACTGGCGATCGACAACCTGTCGGACCTGACCCATGTGCAGTTCCTGCATGCCGGCTATCAGGCATCCGAGGCCTTCGAGCGATTGCGGTTCAAGGTCGATCAGGTGGGCGACACGGTCTATGCCCGCCTGACCTTTCCCAATGGCCGCCCGCCCTATGCCTTTCAGAAGGCGGTCGCGGATATCGAGGCGCCGATCGACCTCTGCTTCGAAACCCGGTGGAACCTGCCATCCTGCGTGCGGCTGCGGATCACCGCTCATCCGGCGGGGGCCGATTCTGCGGGGGATGGCGACAACCGTCTGTTCGAATCGATGAGCGCGCATATCCTGACGCCCGAAACCGACCGCAGCGCGCATTATTTCTTCGTCAACAGCCGCGATTATGCGGTGGGCGACCCTGAGATCGACGCGCGGGTCCGCGCCTGGCAGCGGCAGGGTTTCGATGTCGAGGACAAGCCGATGCTAGAAGCTCAGCAGCGCCGGATCGGCGGTCACGACATCATGACATTGGGGCCGGTGCTGCTGCCCACCGATGCCGGGGCGATCCGGGCCCGCCGCATCCTGGCCGCGCGGATGACGGCCGAGGGGCTGCCCGCCGCCGCCGCGGACCACGGCGCATGACGGCGGGCCCGATGGCCGATGCCATGACGCTGCGGGTCGATCGCATCGAACGGCAGACGCCGGACATCCTGTCCTTCCGGCTGGTCGACGCGGGCGGCGAGGGGCTGCCCGCGGCATCCGCCGGTGCCCATGTCGACATCCTCACCCCGTCGGGCCAGGTGCGGCAGTATTCGCTCTGCGGCGATTTGGCCGACCGTGCCGCCTATCTCATCGCGGTGAAACACGAGCCGGAGGGCCGGGGCGGCTCGGTGTCGATGCATCGGGGCGTGCGGGCCGGCGACATGATCCGGGTCGGGCGGCCACGCAACGCCTTTCCGCTGGACGATAGCGACGCGCCGGTGGTTCTGCTGGCGGGGGGCGTGGGCGTGACGCCCCTGCTGGCCATGGCCCGGCGGCTGGCGACGGAGGGGCGGGCGTTCGCTCTGCATTATTTCGTGCGCGGACCGGATCACGTCGCCTTTCGGAGCGTGCTGGACCGCGCCGATCTGCGCGCGCATGTGCATCTGCACCAGGGCTGCGGGCCTGACGAGACCATGCGGCGTCTCGATACCATTCTGGGCGCGGTGCCGGCGCAGGGGGGAGTTTATCTCTGCGGGCCGCCGCCCTTCATGGCCGCGGCCCGCCAGCTCGGCCAGGGACGGCTGACGCCGGGCCGGCTTCATGCCGAGGATTTCGCAAGCCCGGCCGCGCCGGCGCCAGAGGATGGCGAGCGGGCCTTCGAGGTGGTGCTGGCCAGATCCGGCCTGACCGTGCGGGTGCCGCCCGGCGTGACCATCGCCCGGGCGCTGGCCGAGGCCGGCATCGCGGTGGAGATGTCCTGCGAACAGGGGATCTGCGGAACCTGCCTCACCCGCGTGCTGGCCGGCCGGCCGGATCATCGCGACCAGTATCTGCTCGACGATGAAAAGGCCACGGGCGACCGGATGACGCTGTGCGTCTCGCGCAGTCTGGATGCGCGGCTGGTTCTGGATCTGTGAGCCTGGGGCCGCGCTTGTAGAAGAGGGCGCCGCGATCGCCGCGGCGCCCCGTTGGACGGGATCTGCTTCAGCGGCGGAAGCGCCGGCGCAGGCCGGCCTGTTCCATCAACGGCATGACGCCGCTGTTCCAGCGCTCCAGCCCGTCGTGATAATCCACCCAGGTCAGCAGCGCGCCGGCGACGCCCACGCGCGACAGCATCTCCAGCTTGTCGACGATCTCTTCCGCCGTGCCGACCAGCGGGAAGCCGCCGGCGCCGGCGGCGAAGCGCAGCGAAAAGGTTTCCAGCACGGCGGGCGGCATCAGCTTCGTATTGGCGGCCTGCCCGGCCATCCAGCCCGCGAGGGCGGCTTCGTCGCGCTTTTCGACCGCGTAGTGATGCAGATAGGCCTGGGCTTCCTGCCGGGTCTCGCGCTGGACGACATAGGTGTGGATCCACACCTGGACCTCGCGGCCATAATGGTCGCGGGCGAGGGCCTTGTAATCCTCGACCTGTCTGCGGCAGCTTTCCTCATCCTCGGACTTCAGGATGATGAAGCAGAGATCGGCATGGGCCGCGGCGAAATGCTGCCCGCGATCGGAGCCGCCCGCGTTCATGATCGGAACATGCGACTGGATCGGCTTCGGCGACGACATGCCCCGGATGACCTTGAAGAAGTCGCCGTCGTGATCGAATTCCTCGGTCTCGGTCCACAGCCGCTGCAGCACCGACAGCCATTCCTCCGCGTGATCATAGCGGTGGTCGTGCTCTTTCATCGGGTTTCCGAACATCTCCAGTTCGGCCTTGTTCCAGCCACCGACCACGTTCAGCGCGAAGCGCCCGCCTGAGATGTGGTCGATCGTTGCCCCCTGCTTCGCCGCGAGGATGGGGTGAATGGTGGGCACATGAGAGGTGGCGAAGATCGCCGCATAGCTGGTCGCCTGCGCGATGCCGGCGGCGAAGGCATAGGGTTCGAACACCGTGCCCGACGGGTGGCTCGGCTGGTCGGCGACATAGCCCTTCCAGCGCGCGAACGGCACGATCGCCTCGAAGCCCGCGTCGTCGGCCATGACCGCCGACCGCAGCGACTGCGACCAGTTGAGCGGCCTCTGCTCCGGCACCGTCGTCATCGAGGCGCCCTTGCCGTTGATGCAGAAGATGCCGAGCTTCATTTTGTTGTCGTTGTGGATCGGATTGGTGATGTGGGTCATTCCGGGATGCTCCTCCTGTCGTTGATTTGGCGTTTATTGCCCGGGGCCCAGGGGGCGGGGCCAGGGGGGGGGTGTGTAGTGGTCAGGCGGCGGTTGGCGGCAGGGGCGCGCCGATCCGGCGATAGGCGCCGCGGAAATGGATCAGCGGCTCGTCGTCGCCACCATGCATGGCGACCGGGCGGCCGATCACGATCGAGTGATCCCCGGCCCGGAGCCGTTCGTGCAGCGTGCATTCGATGACGGCCAGCGCACCGTCGATCTCCACCTGACCGCTGGGGCGGATGCGATGCGCCACATTGCTGAACTTGGTGCCCGACTTGGTGGCGAAGACGTCCGATATGGCGCGTTGCGACTGCGCCAGATAGTTGATGCAGAACCCGCCCGATCTGAGCACCGCGCCCAGGGTTTCGGAACTGTCGGCGAGGCAGGCCAGGAACAGCGGCGGCGACAGCGACAGCGAGGTGACGCTGGTCAGGGTAAGCCCGTGAAGATGGCCGTCGGTGTCGGTGGCGGTGACCACGGCCACCCCCGATGCCAGATGTCCGGCGATGCGCCGGAAGGTTCTGGTGTCGGACGGGTCGAAGGCGGTGTCGGTGGTTTGCGGGGCGGCCGGTGTGGTCATCGGATCTCCTCCAGCGCGGGCGGTGGGCATCATCATTGGCGGGGACGGGCGCCAGCCGGAATGGAACAATTGGAAAAGGTCATTTCGCTGGCGACGCGGTGCCGGGGTGCCGGGCGTCGGGATGCCGGGCGTCGGGATACTGGCGCCTGGCGACGCTCAGGCGCGCCGATAGATCCCCAGCGCGGCGATCTGTGCGACCGCGCGCGCGGCCTCGGCGCCTTTCCGGACGAAATGGTCCAGAAAGAACGCCCGGTGTTCCGGGCCGTCGTGGAAGTGATGCGGCGTCAGGCTGACCGAGAAGGTCGGCACGCCGGTTTCCAGTTGCGCCTGCATCAACCCCGAGACCACCGCCTGCGCGACGAAATCATGGCGATAGATGCCGCCATCGACCACCAGGGCGGCGGCGATGATGGCGTCATAGCGCCCGGATGCGCCCAGCGTCTTTGCCAGCAACGGCATCTCGAAGGCGCCGGGCACGTCATAGGTCGTGGTGTCGTGGCGCAAATCGGCGCGCGCCATTTCGGCGCGATAGCCGTCCAGCGCCTTGTCGACGATGTCGGCGTGCCAGCGCGCCTTGATGAACGCGACCTGGAGTGTGCGGCTCATGTGGTTTCTCCCCCGATGCGATGATCTGCCGGCTCAGGCGCCGGTCTGGCGTGGCGAGACATAGCCCTTCTGGCCGTCTTCGTTGCCCAGGGACAGGATCGGATCGCCGGGATTCTCCTGCCACAGCAGCGATCCCATCGCGATGTGCAGCGGATGATCCTGCACGGTCAGAACCGTCCAGCCCTCGGCGCCATGGTAATGGGCGTGTTCCACCCAGCCCGGTGCCGAGAACAGCAGATCACCGGCCTTCCAGTCGATCCGCTCACCGCCGACGATGCTGTGGCCATAGCCGCGGATGTGATAGTTGATCGAGGCCGAGATGTGGACATGACCGCGCGCGCCGGCATAGGGCGGCGTGCCGGGCGCCGCGCCGCCATAGGTGGCGAAATGAACCGGCGTGGTGCCTTGCCGCCGCTCGGTCGCGGGGTTGTAGAGCAGCCAGATGTTGCGCTTCGCGGGGTCGTTGTTGCAGCCGGCATGGATCGGCAGATAGGGCGCCATGTCCTTCCACGCCCAGTGGCGTGGCGGATTGGCGACCGGCTCGATGTCGGTCAGATATTCATATCCGCGCAGATCGGCAGCGGTGGCCAGACGATGCGTCGGCGCGTTCAGCCGGTTATAGCGCGCGCCAAGCTCGCCGGTAACCGACACCGCGGGCTTGCGGGGAACGGCCAGGGTGCCCGCGGGCAGGGTCTCGGCCCAATAACCGCCGCTGCGCCGCAGAAGCGGTGCATTGGAATAGCAGAGCCAGACCCAGGGCGTGCGGCCGGTGTTGTGATGGCTGTAGACCTGCATCGGCGGCACGGTCCAGACGTCGTGCCGCTCGACCCGGAATGCCGTGCCCATATGCACGGTCCCCTCGCCTGACACGGTGGTTTCCAGCAGGGCGTGGTTGCCCCGTCGCGGCGGCGTGCGCTCGCCGGGCTTGAGCACGTGGATCGTGACCTCGGTGACCGGCGTCAGGCTGGGAATGCCGTCGATCGCGCGCGGATGCACCACGCTGGCGGCGCGCAAGCCAGTGGCGTCACGCAGGCCAGTGACCGGTGCCTCATCCAGCAGACGGTCGACTTCGCGCTCGATAGCCTCTTTGGGCACCAGCAGCGGGGCCCAGGGCAGATCGGCGACCGCGGCGGCGGCCGAGGGGGTGGCAAAACCGAATTCGGGCATCCTGTCCTCCCATTCTTGTTCTCATGCGGCTTGTTCTCATGAGGCCGGTTCTCATGGGGTCGACTGTAGTCGTTCGACTACAGTCCGTTATTGTTGTAGTCGATGGACTACATGGCGTAAACAGTTTGTTGCGCCGGGTGCGGGGCGTCGGCATCGGAGCGGCAAACAGAGGAGCGACCATGGCAGGCGACAGACCGCAGGGCAGGGAAGAAACCCGTGATGCGCTGGTGCGGGCGGCGGATGCGCTGTTCGCTGAAAAGGGGCCGAATGCGGTGACGGTGCGCGACATCGCCGCGCGGGCCGAGGTCAATCACGGTCTGGTGCATCGGCATTTCGGATCGAAGGAGGCCCTGCTCGACGCGGTGCTCGACCGGCATATGGCGGCGTTCAAGACCGCGCTCCGTTCCGCCGGCACGATCGACGAGGCGATCCCGGTGCTGCAAGCCATGCAGCAGGACCGTCCGGGCTTTGCGCGGATGATGGCCTTCCTGATTCTGGAACGGCGCGCGACCGAAGATTTCACCCGGCCGACCGGCGGCACGGCGGCACTGGCCGACATCATCCGCAGCGGCGGCCCCGCCGACGACGATGCCGCACGCGCCGCCGCCGCGATGGTGACCGCCTTCAGCCTGGGCTGGACCCTGTTCCGCGACTTCACGGTCACGGCCGCCGGCTGCCGGCAGAGCCCGGACGACATGGACCGGATGGCGATGGCGGCCCTGCTGGCCCTGGCCCGGCCGCCGGCGGAACCGGGGCCGGGCCAGGGTCCGGAAGGGGGGGCGGAGGTGTAGCCCCGCTACATCAGGCTGGGAATCAGCAGCGAGATGATCGGGAAGGCCATCAGCAGCGCGACCACCACCACCTCCAGCACCAGAAAGGGCGCGATGCCGGCGAAGACATCGCGCAGCGGCACATCGTATTCCCGCGGGATCGCCGCCTTGACCATGAAGGCGTTCAGGCCCAGCGGCGGGGTGACCAGCCCGATCTCCAGCATCTTCACGAAGATGACCGCATACCAGATGATGTCGAAGCCCAGTTCCTCGACGATCGGCAGGGTGACCGGCACCAGCAGCAGAAGAATGCCGGTCGGATCCAGGAACATGCCCATGACGGTCAGCAGGGCGACGATCGCCAGCATGGTTTCCCAGCGGCCCAGATCGGCGGCGGCGGTCAGGCTCAACAGATCGGCCGTGAGGTTGGAACTGGCCACCAGCGAGATCATCACCTTGGCGCCGAACGCCATCACGAACAGCAGCGCCGATTGCAGCGCCGCCTCTCTGACCGCAGCGGCCAGCGAGGCGAGGTCGATCCTGCGCCGCGCCACGCCGATCAGGGTGGCGACCAGCACGCTGACCGCCGCGGCCTGGATCGTGCTGAACAGGCCGGTGAAGACCCCGACCGCGATGATCGCGAACAGCAGCGTCGCCGGCCACAGACCGATGACGGCCCGCAGTTTTTCAGCGGCGGTCACCCGCTCCGCCCGCCCGGGTGCGGCCGCCGGGCGCAGCCTCACCCAGATCTGAACCGTGATGAAATAGCCGAGCAGGGTCAGCAGCCCCGGCAGGATTCCGGCCAGCAGCAGCTTGCTGACCGACACCTCGGCCAGAATGGCGAACAGCAGAAACGGGATGCTGGGCGGGATCATCGATCCCACCGTGCCACCCACCGCGACCGTGCCGGTGGCGAGCCGGCGGTCATAGCCATGGGCCATCATCTCGGGCACCGAGATCCGCCCCATCGCGGCGGCGCAGGCGAGGCTGGAGCCCGACAGAGCCGAGAAGCCGCCGCAACCGCAGATGCAGGCCATCGCCAACCCGCCCGGCATGCGCCCGACCAGGGTGCGCATCGACCGGAAGACATCGGTGGTGATGCCGGCCTGGTGTGCGACCACGCCCAGCAGGATGTAGAGCGGAATCGTGCTGAGTTCATAGCTGTGGACGAAGCGGAACGGCACGTCGGCCAGGATCGACGTCACCGGCCGGATCGCCGCCGCCAGATCCAGGCCGTAACCCGGATCATAGCCATAGATGCCGATCAGGCCGGCGATCGCGCCGATCAGCAGGGCATAGGCGATCGGCACCCGGATCGCGACCAGCAGCATCGACAGGCCGAAGGCGGCGCCGGTCAGAAGACTTGGGGTCATGGACGATCGTCCTTTGCTGCCATGCCTCGGGCGGCCTCGTGCGGCCGGACCAGATCGACCAGACAGGCCAGGGCGCCGCCGGCGGTGCCGAGCAGCACCATGGCGCGGGCCGGCCATTCAGCCAGTTCCAGGAACCCGATATAGGTGGAGTGGTTCAGGATCGCGCGATCCAGCGCGAACCACGCCGCCCAGCCGAGCGCGCCATAGGTGATCAGGCCGCAGAGCGCCGTCACCACATCGAGCGGCCGCTGCACGGCCGCCGGCAGATGCCGGGTCAGCGCATCGACCGTGATGTGCCGCCGGTGCAGCACCAGCAGCACCTGCGGCAGGAAGGCGACCACAACCATGGCCTCTGCGACCAGCAGATCCTCGTCGGGCATCGCATGGCCGATCAGGCTTGAGAGCACCGCCACGCCGACATACAGGGCGCAGAAGGCGAGGGCCGCCGAAATCACCCAGCCGATCGCGGCTTCCCCGCGTGTCACGATATATGCAGACATCACGCAAAGCCGATCTCAGTGCCGGGCCCAGGGATAGCCGTCGGCCTGAAGCTCGGCGGTATAGGTTTTCTGCAGCGCCTGAAACTGCTGCAGTACGCCCGGATCGCCGCGATCCAGAAACGCCTCGACCGTGTCCTGCCCGGCGGCCGTCAGCCGGTCGTGGTCGGCATCGGACAGGGTGTGGAAGGTCACGCCATGATCGGATGCCAGTTCGGTCTTGATCTGATTGAAGCTTTCCAGGCTGTGGCGGGCATAGTCGACGGAATAGGCCTCGCCCGCCTGCACCAGAACCTGCTGCAATGCCGGCGTCAGCCGTTCGAACTTGCGCTTGTTCATCACCAGACCGAAGGCGAGGTTCTGGCCGAAATCGAGCATGGTCACATGGGGTGCGACCTCGTATTGCCGATAGGGCAGGATGGTCGGCACATAGGTCTGGGCGCAGGCGATCAGCCCGCGGTCCAGGGCCTGATAGACGTCGGGCGTGGTCACCGACACCATCACGGCGCCGAAGGTTTCGAAGGCCAGCGAATGGGGCGGGTTGGCGCGAAGCTTCATGCCGTCGAGCTGATCGAGCGCGGTCAGCGGCTCCTTGCAGATCAGAACCACCTCGGTCGCGGTCGAATTGGCCAGAAGCACGGTGTTCTGGGCGTCGAATTCGCCCTTCACCACCGGGTTGGTCCGCGCCAGTTCCATCATGCTGGCATTGCCGACCCAGGGGTCGGTGCTGCCGACCGGCAGGTCGCCGACGCGGTAGTTGAACAGCTCGGCCGGCGTATAGACGGCGATGAACGACCCCAGATCGGCCACACCGTCGCCGACGCCGCGCAGCACGTCCTTGGCCGCGATCAGCGCGCCGCCGAAGGTGATGCGGATGTCCAGTTCGCCGCCCGATGCCTCGCGCACCCGCTCGGCATAGGCCTTCAGCAGATCGGCCTGCCATCCCCGGTCAGGGCCGTATTGTGTCAGCGACAGCGATGTCCTGGCCGCGGCCTCGCGCGCCGGCAGCCCCAGCGCCAGCACGCATGCCATCGCCGCCATCGTCACGGATGTCTTCATGATGTCCTCCCGTCGGGTTCTGTATGCGTTGCGACCCGTCATCAGAACCAATGTCAGAACCCCCGGGGGAATTGTCGAAAACTTCGGAAAGTCTCTTTTTCAGGGGGGTTCTTTTTCAGCCGGGCACTTTCTGGAACCCCGACCGGGCGTTCCCCCGGGACCGCACGGGGCATCGCTCTTGTTATATCCCCTCCAGGGGGATAGGATAAAACACATGACCGAGCCATCCGATATCCACGAGACCCATCCTGAGATCGTCAAGCGGCTGAAGCGCGCCGACGGTCATCTCAGAGGCATCATCGAGATGATCGAGGCGGGCAGGCCCTGCCTCGACATCGCCCAGCAGCTTCATGCGGTCGAGAAGGCGGTCAATCAGGCCAAGAAGATCCTGATCCAGGATCATCTCGATCATTGCCTTGAGGGTGTCGTTGGTCATCTTGAGAAAGACCAGCGTCAGTCGATCGATACCTTCAAGAAGATCACCAAGTACCTATAAGAAGTCGATACCGCCCGCTGTGCCGCCCGTGGCGCAGGCGGGTGGTCGAAGAGGGCATCATGTGGCGCATCCTCGCCAATCGGACCTACCGCCATCTGTTCCTGGCCCAGATGATCGCGCTGATCGGCACCGGGCTTGCGACCGTCGCGCTGGGATTGCTGGCCTATGACCTCGCCGGCGCCGATGCCGGCGCGGTTCTGGGCACTGCCCTGGCGATCAAGATGGTCGCCTATGTGGGGGTGGCGCCGGTCGCCACGGCCCTGGCCGAACGGCTGCCGCGGCGGGCGCTGCTGGTCTGCCTCGATCTGGTGCGGGCGGGCGTGGCGGTGCTGCTGCCCTTCGTGACCCAGGTGTGGGAGGTGTATCTCCTGATCTTCGTGCTGCAATCGGCCTCGGCCGCCTTCACACCCAGCTTCCAGGCGACCATTCCCGACGTGCTGACGGACGAGGCGGATTACACCCGCGCCCTGTCGCTGTCGCGGCTGGCCTATGATCTCGAAAGCCTGGTCAGCCCGATGCTGGCGGCAGCGCTTCTGACCGTTATCGGCTTCCACGACCTGTTCGCGGGCACGGCCGTGGGTTTCCTCGGCTCGGCCGCCCTGGTGGGCGCGATCGCGCTGCCGGCATCGAGGCCCACCGAAGGTCAGGGCATGGTCGACCGGGCCACGCGGGGCTTGCGGATCTTTGGCGCCACACCGCGCCTGCGTGGCCTGCTGGCGCTGAACCTCGCGATCGCCGCCGCCGGCGCCATGGTCATCGTCAACACGGTGGTGCTGGTGCAGGCGGAATTCGGCCATGGGCAGCGCGCGACGGCCATGGCCCTGGCGGGTTTCGGGGCCGGATCGATGATCGCGGCCCTGCTGCTGCCGCGCCTGCTCGACGGCATCAGCGATCGCGCGGCCATGATCGGGGGGGCGGCGATGCTGGTCGCGGGGCTGTTCGGCGGCTGCCTTGTCGCCGGCCTCGACGTATTGCTGGCCCTGTGGTTCGTGCTCGGCCTTGGGTATTCGCTGGCGCAGACGCCCTCCGGGCGGTTGTTGCGCCGATCGTCACATCCGGAGGACCGGCCACCGCTCTTCGCCGCGCAATTCATGCTGTCGCATGCCTGCTGGCTGATCACCTATCCCGTCGCCGGCTGGCTGGGCGCGATGGCCGGGATGTCGGCCACCTTCGCCGTGCTGGGGGGGATCGCGGCTGTCGCGGTTCTGGTCGCCATACGCCAGTGGCCCGCGGGCGATCCCGTCGAGATCGAGCATGTCCATCAGACGCTGGCGCCGGACCATCCCCATCTGACCGGCGCGGCGCCCGCCGGCGCCGGCCATCGGCACCGCCACGCCTATGTCATCGACAGCCATCACCCCGAATGGCCGCGAATGGCCTGAGGCGCCGTGTGATGTCTTCATCGCTGTCGGCGTGATCTCCGGGCGTCAGTCGAGCGGTCTGACATCGAAGGCGAAACTGATGCGCTTGCCGGGGCGGGGGAAGGGAATCGTGCGATGATGGATATGTGACGGCGTCAGCAGCAGCATGCCCGCGCGCGGCGCGACGCGCAGTGTTTCCGGATATCTGTCGGCCATTGATGGCCCGGCGCCGAATTCAATGCAGCCGTCACCATCGCCCTCTTCTGAAAATGGTTCGGGGATCGCGATATAGTAGACGCCGCTCAGCCATCCGGCGCGATGGGTGTGCCAGTCTTCGTATGCGCCATGGCCCTGGATCAGGCCCCATGCCCGCAACCGCGCGCGGGCAGGCCGGCACTGCAACCATGGGTCATGCGCGGCATCGGGCGTCGAGGCGATGCGTCGCGCCACGTCACGATCGATACAGGCGGTGATCGCGGTGAACAGGGCGCGGATCAGTGCCGGATCGCGGCCGTTCATCAGATGATGAATGCGGGTCGCGCCGCGCATGGCCAGTTCGTCGACCGGCACATCGGTGATCGGATAGGGATTGGTGGTCAGCTCCGCCGCCAGCCCGGCATTGAAATCATCCAGAGAGCGAAAGCCCGCCGGACAATCGAGTGTCGACCGGCTTATCCGTCCGGGGGAGAACAGCAGATCGCGCGCGGCATCGGCCCGGCCGGCATATGCCTCCACCCGCCCGCGATCAAGCAGCAATTGCACATGGCGGGCGCCCCGCGCCCAAAGATGGTCGCAGAGGTCGCCAAGTTCGTTGAGGCGGTTGCCGGCGCGCAGCAGCCGGCCCAGTTCAAAAGCCGCCTCACGGTGCGTGGGATCATCGGCGAGCGCGGCACGAAAATCCCGCTCGGCGAGATCGGGCCGGTTCAGACCCATGGCCGCGATCCCGCGCATATACAGACCATGCGACGATATCGGCGTTGTCGCCGCCGCGATCAGCCCGGCCACATCGCCATGACGTCCAAGCCGGTTCCAACACCGCGCAAGGCCAAGCCGGACATCGTCGAGCATGGGATCGATGCGCAATGCGGTGTCGAACGCCGCCGCCGCTCTGGCGAAATCAAGCCGGTCAAGCCAGATTCTGCCGATCCTGGCGTGGATCCACGCGGTGTCGGGCGTCAATACGGCCGCGCGCAGCAGCATTGAATGCGCGGTGTCAGGGTCGGCAACCCCAACGGATATCGGATCCTGCCAGGCGATTGTCACGCCGGACGCCGCGGCAACCGCATCGCTTGGCAAGCGAGCAGGCATTGCCGACCACATCTCGCATCAGGAGGAGGTGTCGCCGTCCGGGACAGCATTCAAGACGGTATCGGTCATGGCGACGTCGATGCGGACGATCTTCGGCTCATGCCATTGAGCCCTGGACGGCGCGGCCTGGGCGGCGGCCACGCGGTTGGCCTGTGGGGTGCGGGCGCTGTTCTCGGTCATCGATGTTTTCTCCCGAAAGTGCCAGATCTTCAACGCGACCAGGGAGACCGCGCACAAAAGCTATCATCTGTATTCTATCGGAGCTTATAGAATTCTGCGTGGCAGGACAATCTCAACAATCTCTCCCGAACATGCATGTCGACTGGTATGTCTTGAAGGATCGGCGTCGCGCGCATCCCGTGGGGCGGGTTGGCGGCGGTGACGGTTGATTAATCCCGGATGGTTCCCGGAACGATGTGTCGCGCGGGTGTTTGCAGAGCATGAATGACAACCATGATTATCTGGTGGCCTCCCGTCAGGGCATCTACTATGTCAATCATTCTGAATACAGACTGTTGCGAGACGGATACTATTTCGGAATAACAGTTTCCGGCGCGGACATATACTGTTTCAAATCCAGGCCTCTCGTGGAAGCGGCGGAAAACCCGCGTTGTGGAAGCATTGTCCGTTACAGATATCGCGATGGCGAGCTGTCCGATGGCGAGGTAATGGTCGAGGGACTTGACTATAATGGACATCAGGTCGATGTCTTCGATGGCGCCTTCTGGCTGGTCGATAGCGGCAATCAACAGATTCTGGAATTCGACGCCAACTGGAATCAGACCGCCCATCGTATCGGCCCGCCGGTCGCGCGCCGCAGCGCCGATGACGCCCATATCAATGCCTTTCATGGCCGTGGCGACCGGATCTATCTGATGTTCCATAATGGTCATCGTGGCATACCGAGCGAAATCGTTGAATTCGATCGTGGTTTTCGCGAGACCGGACGGACACGACTGGCGTCGACCGCCTGTCACGATGTGGTTCCACTGGAGGATGGCTCGCTGCTTTACTGTGAATCGATCAAAGGTCAACTCGCGATCGTGGGCGGCGAGCGCTATAAGATCGATGCCTTGTATACGCGAGGCCTCGCCGTTGGCGACGCGGAAATCGCGGTGGGCAGTTCCCTCTATGGCGCCCGGGCCTCGCGGCATATGCTGCCGGGATTCGTCACCTTCCTCGACCGCGCCTATAACCGCGTCGCCCGCCTCCACCTACCGGCGGCACCGACCCAGATCCGGCGGCTTGATGGCAATGACCGGTCATTGTCGACGCCGCGATGACGACTGACGGCCATGTCCGGTGACGTGTGGACGCGGCCGCGGCTCAGATCGGCTATGGCTGAACCCTGGCGCGGTGCTACGCTGATCACGGCCGCGTCGTGCCGCGCCGGCACGGGGCGCCGCCCGTCCGCCCAAGGACATTGCCGCCCTCTCCAGGACATTGATTGCCGGATAGCCGAGGACCGCTTATGACCATGACACTCGACACCCTGGTGGTGCGGCGCACCGACGCCCTATATGACGAGGCCGATGGCGAGATCACCGTCATGAAGCTGGAGGACGGGTCTTTCTATCGCCTCAACGGCGTCGCGACCCAGATCCTGCGCGCCATGTCGGAGCCGCGACGCGTCGCGGAGATCCGGGATCACCTGTTGCGCTGCTATGAGGTCGATGTCGCCACCTGCGAGGCGCAGTTGCTGGCGCTGCTTGATCAGATGGCCGCGGAACATCTGATCGACCGTCGCGATGAGACGGCGGCGCCACGGGCGGATGGCCAGTGAGCGCGATTGCCTGCCTGTGGCGGTTCGACGGGCGGCCCGGCGTCGCGGCCGATTGCGACCGCATGCTGTCCGCCCAGCGGATCTATGGGCCGCATCATGGCGCCCAATGGGCGGATGACGCGCGTGGGGCCGGAGGCGCGCTCGCCATGGGGCGTCGGCTGTACCGCATGCTTCCCGAGGACATGGCGGATCGCGGACCGGTCAAGAGCCGCGATGGGCGGCTGGTGCTGGTCGCGGATGTCCGGCTGGACAATCGCGACGAGTTGATCAGCGCGCTCCGATCAGACGATGCGGCGCTCCGGCGTGACTGCGATGCCGGGATCCTGATGGCCTGCCTGGAGCGCTGGGGCGACGACGCGCTTGACCGGCTGGTCGGCGACTTCGCCTTCGCGCTCTGGGACAGCCACCGGCGCAAGCTGACGCTGGCACGCGATTTCATGGGCCAGAGGCCGCTGCATTTTCATGACGGCAAAGGCTTCTTCGCCGCCGCGACCATGGCCAAGGGGCTGCATGCGCTGCCGGACGTTCCCTACGCCGCCGATGAGCGGACGGTCGCCGAATTCGTGGCGTTGCTGCCGCAATCCGGCCCGGGGAGCTTCTTCAGGGACGTTCAGCGTGTCGAGCAGGGGCAGATTGTCACGGTGACCCGCGATGGCATATCGCGCCGGCTCTATTGGCAGCCGCGACGGCCTGACCGTGGCGATCGGGGGCCGCGCGACTGGGTCGATGGCGTGCGTCACCATCTCGATCAGGCGGTCCGGTCGCGGTTGCGGGGAAGCAATGGCGCTGTCGCCAGCCATTTGAGTTCGGGCTTTGACAGCGCCGCCGTCACCGCCACGGCGGCGCGACTGCTGGCGGCCGAGGGCGGGCGCGTGACCGCCTTCACATCGGTGCCGACGGTGCATCCCGACAACCGCTTCGCGCAGCGCCGGACCCTGGACGAGGGGCCGCTGGCGGCGGCCACGGCGGCGCTGTATCCGAATATCGAGCATGTCCGGCTGCGGACGGGCCATGTCTCGCCGATCGATGATCTTGATCGCACGTTCTTCCTGTTTGAACGGCCAAAGCTCAATCTGTGCAACTGGGTGTGGTTGCGCCAGATCACGCAGGAGACACGTGATCGCGGGCTGGGGATCATCCTGCATGGCATGATGGGTAACATGACGTTCAGCTATTACGGGCTGGAACTGCTGCCTGAATTGTTGCGGACCGGGCGGTGGGGCCGGCTCGCGCGGGAATATGCCGGTTTGATGACCCGGGCCGGGATGAGCTGGCGCGCGCCCGCCGGCATCACCTTCGGACCCTATATGCCGCCGCGGCTTTGGGGGCGCCTGACCATGCGCTTTCAGGGCTTCAAGGACGACGTCTTCAACTATACGGCCATCAGCCGGCGGGGCTTCGACGAGATGGATATCGGCGGGCTGGCCAAGGCCCGCGACCTCGATCTGAACTATCGCCCGCGCAAGGATGGATTCGCCGATCGGGTGTGGGTGCTTCGGCGCACCGATCCCGGCAACAACAACAAGGGGACGCTGGCAGGCTGGGGCGTCGATCTACGGGATCCCACGGCCGACCGGCGTCTGGCCGAATACTGTCTGAGCATTCCGACCGAGGCATATCTTCAGGGCGGGGTGACACGGGCGGTGGCCCGGAAGGTGCTGAGCGACCGTCTGCCGGATGTGGTTCTGAACACGCGAAAGCGCGGCTACCAGGCCAGCGACTGGCATGTCGGGCTGACCGGTGGTCGCGCCGATGCCGCCGACGAGCTGGCCAGGATCGCCCGGTGCGATGCGGCGACGCGCACGCTCGATGTGGCCCGTATGCAGCAGCTCGTCGATGACTTGCCGACAGCCGACTGGGAACATCCCGGCGTGATCCGCAGCTATCGGCTGGCCCTGTTGCGGGGCATTTCCGCCGGGCATTTCCTGCGCAAGGCATCGGGTTCGAACTGACGGCCCCCGCTCAGGCCCTGTCTGGCCAAAAGCAGGGGCCTGAGATGGGGACGTGCGCGCCCTGGGGCCGGTCAGGCCGTTCGCGGCCGCTCCTGAACCGTGCCGTCGGCCCAGTCCGACTGGCTGACATCGGCGATCGCCTCGCCCTGATCCTTCCAGCGCTGGCGTTCGGCCTCGGTGGCGCGGGGAGAGAACAGGCCGAGCTGGGCATAGAGGATGCCGATCACCGGCGACAGCCAGCAGGCGAAGGCCAGCGGGATATAGAGCAGGTTCTGGATCTCGCCATCGGCGATGCCCAGCGCCAGGGCGCTGATCACGAAGGCGCCGCCGGCATTCCACGGCACCAGCGGCGACATCAGCGTGCCGCCTTCCTCGATCGCCCGCGACAGGTTGAGCGTGGAATAGCCGAGCCCGCGATAGACCGGCGCATACATCCGGCCGGGCAGGGCGATGGACAGATAAGGGTCGCCGGCGACCAGATTGGTGGCAAGCGAGGTGCCGACCGCCGCGGTCTGAATACCCGCGAAGCTGCGCACCCGCGCCATGATCGCCTGGATGATGGTTTCAAGGCAGCCGGTCTGTTCCAGCGCGCCGCCAAAGCCCAGCGCGATCAGCACCAGCGAGATCGTCCACATCATCGACTGGATGCCGCCGCGATTGAGCAGGCTGTCGATTTCAGCGACGCCGGTATCGATGGCATAGCCGCTGTTGGCGAAGGTGAAAATCTCGTGCAGCGTGGCGCCCTGGGTGAGCATGGCCACCACGCCGCCCGCGATCACGCCCGCGAACAGCGACGGGATCGGCGGCATCCGCATCAGCGCCAGTGCGATGACCAGCAGCGCCGGCAGCAGCAGCCAGGGCGAGATGGCGAAATTCGCCTGAAGCGCGCCGGTGATCGCGCCGATCTTCTCGAACGAGGCGCCATCGGCATCGACCACCAGGAAACCCACCGCCAGATAGATCACGAAGGCGATCAGCATCGACGGGATCGTGGTCGGCATCATGTTCTTGATGTGCGAGAACACATCGGTGCCGGTGACCGCCGGCGCCAGATTGGTGGTGTCGGACAAAGGCGACACCTTGTCGCCGAAGAACGCGCCCGAGACCACGGCGCCCGCCGTCCAGTAGACCGGCACGTCGAAGCCGGCGCCGATGCCCATCAACGCCAGACCCACCGTGCCGACCGTGCCCCACGACGTTCCCAGCGACAGCGACACCACCGCGCACAGCACCATCGCCGCCGCCAGGAAGATCTGCGGCGACAGCAGGGTCAGGCCGTAATAGATCAGCGTCGGCACCGTGCCGCTGGCAATCCACACCCCGATGATCATGCCGACACAGATCAACACCGACACCGATGGCAGCGCCACATGGATGACGTGGAACACCCCTTCCTCGATGTCCTGCCAGGTGAACCCCAGGGCGATGCCGACGACGGCGGTGATCGCGAGGCCGATGGCCAGCGGTACATGGGGCGTGAAATCGCCGAAATAGAACAGTTGCAGTCCCAGGACGAACAGAGTCAGAACAACCGGCGTCAATGCCAGTGTCAGGCTGGGGCGTTTTTTGGCCCTCGATCGTGACGGTGAAGTCATGGCGGGCCTCTCTTTGTCTCATGGACGGGTCGGGCGGACGTCATTGATTTCGGTGGTCACATGACAATGCACGGCATGACCGGTCCGACCACTGGCCGGGGCCGCATCCGCGCTGCATGACCTTGGCTGGATCTGCACAGATCCGCACGCTTCGCGCATCACGATCATAGTCATGCCCGGATGAATCATCCAAGCGATTTGCCGCCGGGGAGCTGTGATTTTGAGATCACCCAAAGCGGCGCCGATCGGCCGCCAGGCTGTGCGTGCGAATCATAAAATTGCCTTATTCACATTAAGAAAACACTTTGATAGGGTGATAATCATCAAAGACATGCTTCCTGCCGCAGAAGAGGGCACACCGCGCCATGAGTTTCGTCGAGGACTATGCAACGGCCGATGCGGTCGCATTGGCAGGCCGCATCCGCGCTGGCGAGATCACGCCCGACGAGGCGGTGGCGGCGGCGTTTGCCGCGATCGACCGCGTCAACCCGGCGCTGAACGCGGTGATCCTGCGCATGGAAGCCGAGGCCCGGGTGCAGCTTGCGGCACTCGACCGGGTCGACCGGGCCACGGCGCCGCTCTGGGGCGTGCCGGTGCTGTTGAAGGACGACTGCCAGTCCTATGCCGGCGTGCCCAGCGCCAATGCCAGCCGGCTGGCCGCCGGCTTCACCCGCGATTACGACACCGAGATCATGGCGCGCTATCGCCGCGCCGGGCTGATCGTGGTCGGGAAGACCAATCTGCCGGAATACGGCTCCAACGCCACAACCGAACCGGTCGCAAACGGGCCAACGCACAATCCTTGGAAGCATGGCTACAGCGTCGGCGGGTCGAGCGGCGGGTCGGCCGCGGCGGTGGCGGCGGGCATGGCGCCGATCGGCTATGCCAATGACGGCGCCGGATCGATCCGCTGCCCGGCCTCGTCGACCGGCACTTTCGGGCTGAAGCCCTCACGCGCCCGCACCCCGGCCGGGCCGGTGTCGTGGGATCTGTGGGGCGGGCTGGTGTCGGAGCATGTCATCACCCGCAGCGTGCGCGACAGCGCGCTGATGCTGGACCTGACCGACGGCCCCGATATCGGCGCGCCCTATTTCGCGCCGCCCAAGCAGCGCCCATGGATCGACGAGGTCACGACCGGGCCCGGCCGGCTGCGGATCGCGGTCTGCCTGACCCCGCCGGTCGATGTGGCGGTGACCGCCGATGCCCGCGACGCGGTGGCCCGCATGGCGCGGCTGCTGGAACAGATGGGCCACGAGATCGTCGAGGCCGTGCCGGCCTATGATGGCGAGGCGGTGGCCCGGGCGGTGAAGCTGATGTTGTGCGCCTATGACGCCGCCCAGGTCGACGACCTGTCGGCCCTGACCGGCCGGCCGGTCAGCCGCGAGACCGTGGAAGGCTGCATTCTGGCGGCGGCGGAGCGCGGCCGCGCGATCCCGGCGCCGGCATTGCTGGATGCCCGCGGCCGGATGGGGGCCGAGGCCCGGCGGTTCTGCCGCTTCTTCACCGGCTATGACCTGCTGATGACGCCGACCCTGCCGCAGGCGCCGATGGCCCATGGCTTCCTCGATTGCGACGGCCTGGATCTGGATACCTATCTGGACCGGGTGATGGGCCATCTGGGCTTCACCCATATCGCCAATGTCACCGGCCAGCCGGCCATGTCGGTGCCGGGCGGGTTCAGCGCCGACGGCCTGCCGGTGGGCGTGCAGTTCATCGCCCGGCCGGGCGACGAGGCCACCCTGTTCCGGCTGGCCGGGCGGATCGAGGAGGCGGCCCCCTGGGCGCATCTGCGGCCGCCCGCGCATGCCGCGCGCGGCTGAGCGGAGCCAGCATCGCCATGTATGCCCCCGCACGCTATCGCATCGACGACCCGGACCGGATCGCCGCCTTCGTCGATGCCCATGGCTTCGCGATGCTGGTCGATGCGGCGCCGCAGGACGCCGTGCCCCTGGCCAGCCATCTGCCGATGCTGCGGCTGGATGGCGCGCCCCGGCCGGGCGCGCGGCTGTTGAGCCATCTGGCGCGCGCCAACCCCCAGGCGGCACGGTTGCGCGATGGCGTGCGGGTGCTGGCGGTGTTCACCGGCCCCGACGGCTATGTGTCGCCGGCCTGGTATGTCACCGGCGCCGATGCGCCGACCTGGAATTATGCCGCCGTCCACATCACCGGCCGTATCCGACTGATCCGGGGCGATGATGCGGCGCGCGCGGTGCTGGCGCGCACGGTTGCGCATTTCGAGGCGCGCCGCCCGCGGCCCTGGCTGCTGGACGTGCTGGACGCGGCCGATATCGGCGCGATGCTGCCGCGCATCCAGGCCTTCGAGATCGTGATCGACACGGTCGAGGCGCTGGCCAAATACAGCCAGGAACGCCCGGCGGCCGACCGGGTGGCGGTGATGGCGGCGCTGGCCACGTCATCGCGCGACGAGGACCGGGCATTGGCGGCCGAGATGGCGGCCTGTCCCGGCATCGCGCCGGAGGGGCCGTCATGACCGGCCGGTCAGAGGCGCCCGAAGCCGTCGGCCGGGCCGCCCTCGTCTTCGGTGAATTCGGCGGCCTCGGCCAGATGGTGGCGGAGCAGGGCGGCGGCGAGCCTGCGATTGCCGGTTTCAATCGCGTTCAGGATCGCCAGATGCTCGCAGCACGACTGCACCACCCGGTCGGCCGGCAGCCGGCGGAACTCCTCGCGCTCCTGAATCCGGCGCAGATTGTTCTGCTGGGCGATCGCCTGATCGAAGAACCGGTTGCGGGCGCCGGCGACGATGGCCTCGTGAAAGGCCGAATTCACGCGGAACCAGTCGCGTTCGTCGAGCCCTGCCGGGTCGCTGGCCAGAACCTGCATATGGGCGGCGCGGACCTCGCGGAACCGCTCCTCGTCCACCCGATAGCCCGGCTGGGCCAGGGCCTGGCATTCGACGGCGATGCGGAAGGCATAGCTTTCCGAAACCGCGTCGTCGTCGTCCAGACTGTCGGCGAACCGCCAGCCATGGCCGGGCTGGCGGGCGACCAGACCCTCGGCCGACAGCCGGATCAGCACGCGCCTGAGTGTGCCGTGCGACACGTCATAGCGGGGCAGAAGCTCGGCTTCCGACACATCCTGGGCGATGCGGCCCTGGGCCTTGTCGGCGATGATCTGCTGATAGACCCGCTCGGCATCCGATGTCGGCAGCAGGGCCTCGACCCGGGCGACCGCATCGGCGATGGCGGCCGGATCGTCGAGCAGCCGGAAGCTGCGGCCGGGCGACTGGGCGATCAGCCCTTCCGCCTCCAGCAGTTCCAGCGCCCGGCGCACCGGCGTGCGCGACACGCCCAGCGCCTTGGCCAGCGCCAGTTCGGGGCAGCGTTCCCCCGGCTTCCAGCGGCCATCGCCGATCCGTTCCAGAATCCGGCGCGCAACCTCGGCCTGCAAGGCCGACAGCTCGGGTCGCGGGGTCTCGGGTCGCGGGGTCTCTGGCCGCGAGGTCTCTGGCCGCTGGGCCGCGTCATCACTGCCCCTGGGCATCATCACCACCTGAAATACAGCCTGCGACTGGCGGGTGCCGGCATCCGGCATCCCCTGTTAACCACGCCGCACCGCCGCGATCAAGCCCGGCCTGCATGGCCGGGGGCGGTTTCAGAACTGTCTTCCCTGTGCAATAAGCACAATTGTGTTGCCGACGCACGATCCGCCACCGGGATCTTTCCCCTCCGCCCAAGGACGACCCGCCGATGACACCTCCCGTGGCTCCCGTCAGCGCCGCCGACGTGACCGACTTCCCCATGGTCGAGCTGGCCGGCACAGCCTTCGAGCGCGGCCAGCGCCATGGTCAGGCATTGAAGACCCATGTGCTGGGCAGTGTGGCGCTGTATGCCGCCCAGTTGCGGGCGATGAACCACGACTGGGCGGGCATTGCCGCCATCGCGCGTGAATTCCTGCCGGTGGTCGAAGGCTTCGACGCCAGCTATGTCGAGGAAATGCGCGGCATCGCCCAAGGTGCCGGCTGCGATCTGGAACATATCCTGCTGATCAATGCCCGCACCGAGATCCTCCAGATCGGCCGGATGCGCGCGGGCATCCCCGATGAGGAGCCGGATGGCTGCACCGGTGCCGTGGTGCTGGGTACCGAGACCGCCCATGGCCGGCTGATCCACGGCCAGAACTGGGACTGGCGGCCGGAATGCGCCCACACAACCGTGGTGCTGAAGATCCGCCGCGACGACGGCCCCGATCTGCTGACCATGACCGAGGCCGGGGGCCTCGCGCGCTGCGGGATGAATTCGGCCGGCATCGCCATCACCGCCAATTATCTGGAATGCGACCGCGATTACGCCCAGGTCGGCGTACCGCTGGCGCTGATCCGGCGCAAGGTGCTGGAACAGGCCCATATGGCGCTGGCGATGAAGACCGTGGCGACCACGCCCAAATCGGCCTCGAACAACATGATGTTGAGCTGGTCGCAGGGCTTCGCGATCGATTTCGAATGCGCGCCCGACGAAGCCTTCCAGATCTATCCCGATGATGCCGGCATGATCGTGCATGCCAATCACTGGACCAGCCCGGTGGCGCTGTCGAAGCTGCGCGATACCGGCATTCCCTTCGTGCCGGAAAGCTTCTATCGCGACTGGCGGGTGCGCCGGGCGCTGGCGGCGCGGCGCGGCCAGATCACCCGCGCCGATCTGAAGGCGGCGTTCTTCGACGATTTCGGCGTGCCCTATTCGGTGTGCCGGCCGCCGCGCCCCGGCGCCGGCGGCTCGATCTCGTCGACGGTCGCCATGGTGGTGATGGAACCGGCGGCCGGCGTGATGGAGGTGGCGCCGATGCCGGCGCTCCGCGACCGCTTCACCACCTATACCCTCGACATGGACGAGACGGCGACCCGCGACGCCAGGGCCTGCGCGCCTGCCCGTCCGACCGCCTGATCGCCGCCATCATCCACGCACCATCAACCAGGGGCCCCAAGCCAGATGCGGCATTTCATCCTCTACCGCCTCGCGTCGGCGATCCCGACGCTGGTGGTGGTGGCGCTCGCGGTCTTCGTGCTGATCCGCGCCATCCCCGGCGATCCCGTCACCACCATGCTCGGCGACAGCGCCGATCCGGCGACCGTGTCTGCCCTGCGTCAGGCCTATGGCCTCGACGGCCCGTGGCCGCTGCAATTCGTGCTGTGGGTCGAACGGCTGCTCGCGGGCGATATGGGCCGGTCGATCGTCAACAACCTGCCGGTGGCCGATCTGGTCGCCGACCGGTTCATGGTCACCGCCGGGGTGGTGTTTCCAGCGGTGGTGATCGCAACCCTGGTCGCCGTGCCGCTGGGCATGATCGCCGCCTGGGCGCGCGGCGGCACGCTGGACCTGACCCTGACCGCCCTTGCCACCCTGATCATGTCGGTGCCCACCTTCTGGCTGGGGCTGCTGATCCTGATGTGGTTCGGGCTGGAACTGGGCTGGCTGCCGATCGTGGGCTATGTCGGCTTCGGCGAGAATGCCGGGCGCGCGCTCGCCTATCTGGTCATGCCGGTGATGACGCTCACCATCGTCGAGATCGGCATCCTGACCCGGATGGCGCGGGCCAACACCATCGATGTCCTCAGGCTGGAATACGTCACCCATGCCCGCGCCAAGGGCCTGCCGGAGCATGTGGTGATGACCCGCCACGTGTTTCCCAACGCCTTCGCGCCCACCCTGACCCTGGTCGGGCTGATCCTGGGCAATCTGCTGGGGGGCATCGCCGTTACCGAGACCATCTTCTCGCTGCCGGGGCTAGGCCGGCTGCTGGTCGATGCGATCTATGCCCGCGACTATCCGGTGGTGCAGGGCGGGCTGCTGTTCATTGCCGGGCTGTATGTCGTGATCAACCTGATCGTCGACCTGCTGCACCCGTTGTTCGACCCGAGGATCGCCGCATGACCGCCACCACATCAGAAGGCCCAGGGGTTGGCGAAGGCCCAGGGGTTGGCGCAGGCTCTGGGGCTGGCGACGGCACCGCCCCGGTGCCGCGCCTGCTGCGTCGCCGCCGGCCGGTGGGCCTGTGGATCGGCGCCACCCTGGTGGGGCTGGTCATCGTTCTGGCGGTGATGGGGCTGATCTGGACGCCCTATAACCCGATGGCGCTGGACATCCCGCACCGGCTTCAGGCGCCATCGGCGGCGCATTGGCTGGGCACCGACGAATTCGGCCGCGACGTGCTGTCGCGGATCATGAGCGGCGCCACCACCAGCGTCACCATCGGCGTGTCGACGGTGGCAACCGCCAGCCTGATCGGCGCGCCGATCGGCATACTCGCGGGGTTTCTGGGCGGCATGGTCGACCGGCTGGTCGCCGTGGTGGTCGATGCGCTGCTGGCCTTTCCCGGCATCCTGATGGCGCTGGGGCTGATGGCGGTGATCGGCCCGGGCGAGAGCAGCATCGTGCTGGCGCTGGGCATCGCCTATACCCCCGCCATGGCGCGGGTGGTGCGCAGCATCGTGATGTCGCTGCGCAGCCGCGATTTCGTGGAAGCATCCATGGTCACCGGCAATTCCACGCTCTACACCATGGCGGCGCATGTGCTGCCCAATGCGGTGTCGCCGATCATCGTGCTGGCGACATCGATGTTCGGCTGGGCCTTGCTGGCTGAAAGCGCGCTCAGCTTTCTGGGCCTGGGCGTGCCGCCGCCGGCGGCGACCTGGGGCTCGATGCTCTCGGCCGGCCGTCCGCATCTGGGCCAGGCCGACTGGCTGACCATTTTCCCCGGTGCCTGCATCACGCTGGCCCTGCTCGGCATCTGCCTGGTGGGTGACGCGCTGCGCGACCGGCTCGATCCCAGGATGCGCAGGGCATGACCGATCAGCACCCACCCCTTCTGTCGATTCAGGGTCTGACCATCGGGGTCGATGGCGGCCCGGCGGTGGTCGACGATGTCACCCTCAACCTCGCCGCGTCCGGGATCATGGCCGTGGTCGGCGAAAGCGGCTCGGGCAAGACCGTGGTGTCGCGCGCGGTGCTCGATCTGCTGCCGCCGCCGCTGATGCGCCGGGCCGGGCGGATCGTCTTCGACGGCCGCGATCTGACGGCGCTGAGGCCGGCGGAGCGTCATGCCGTGCGCGGTGTCGAGATCGGCATGGTGTTTCAGGAGCCGATGGTGTCGCTGAACCCGGCGCTGACGGTTGGCGCGCAACTGGTGGAAGGATTGATCCGGCATCAGCGGATCAGCCCGGCCGAGGCGCGCGACCGCGCGCTTGAGATGCTGGCCCGCATCCGGATCGACGATCCGGCGCGCTGCTTCGGCGCCTGGCCGCATGAATTTTCCGGCGGCATGCGCCAGCGGATCATGCTGGCCTCGGTGATGCTGCTGACGCCGAAACTGCTGATCGCGGACGAGCCGACCACCGCCCTCGACACCCTGGTGCAGCGCGAGGTGCTGGAGCTGATGGTGGAACTGGCGGAGGAGAACCGCACCGCCATTCTGCTGGTCAGCCATGATCTGGGGCTGGTGGCGCGCTATGCCGACCGGGTGGCGGTGATGCGCCGGGGCGTGGTGGTGGAACAGGGCGCCACCGCCGATATCCTGCTGAACCCCGCCCACGACTATACCCGCAGCCTGCTGGATGCGATGCCGCGGCCCCGGCGGCTGGCGCCGGTGTCGCTGGCGCCGGTGCCGGTGATCGAGGCGCGCGATCTGGTGGTGGTGCATCCCGGGCGGCGGCGGATGCTGACCCGGGCGCCCGATAAGCGCGCGGTCGACGGGGTCAGTTTCCGGGTTCAGCCCGGCGAAACCCTGGCGCTGGTCGGCGAAAGCGGATCGGGCAAGACCACCGTCGGGCGCTGTCTGGTGGGGTTGACCCGGCCCAGCGGCGGGCAGTTGCTGTTCCGTGGCACCGATCCGCTGCGCGCCAGCGCCGCCCAGGCCCGCGACCGGCGGCTGAACTGCCAGATGGTGTTCCAGGACCCGTTCTCGTCGCTGGACCCGCGCCATGGCGTGGGCCGGATCGTGGGTGAACCGCTGCGCCATGTGCCGGGGCTGTCGGCGGCCGATGCGGCAAGGCGGGTGGACGAGGTGCTCGACGAGGTGGGGCTGGGCAGCGGCTATGCCCGGCGGCTGCCGCATGAACTCTCCGGCGGCCAGCGCCAGCGGGTGGCGATCGCCCGCGCCATCATCCGCCGCCCGGCCTTCGTGGTCGCCGACGAGGCGGTGTCGGCGCTGGATATGACCGTGCAGGCGCAGGTGCTGGACCTGTTCGCCGATCTGCAACAGCGCCATGGCTTTTCCTGCCTGTTCATCACCCATGCCCTGGGGGTGGTGCGCCGCATCGCCCATCGGGTGGCGGTGATGAAGGATGGCCGGATCGTCGAGACGGCGGCGACCGAGGATCTGTTCGCCGCGCCGCGCGCCGAATATACCCGCGCGCTGCTGGATGCGGCGCCGGTGCTGGAGCCGCTGCCCGGCGGCGGCTGGCGGCCGGTGGTGGCGGCCGGCAGCCGCCGTGCCCCGCAGGCTGCCCCTCGTTCTGCGTTATAACATCAAAAAACGCAGTTTTTAACTTGGCCTGTGTCCTGGCCGGTCCTATGCTTGCCAAGGCAAGGCCCGCCTGCGGACGGCCGACAGACGCCATGAAACCGGAGCCCGGCCCATGATCCCCGACGGCATCACCCTCGCCCAGCCGCATCTCAACTTCTATGATTTCGGCCCCACCCCCTTCGTGGCGCTGCCCAACGAACAGCGGGTGTCGTATTGCCTGTATGTGCCGAAACACTTCGCCACCGCCGATGCCGCGGCGCGCCGGCATTGGCGGCTGATTGTCGCCATGCATGGCACCGGCCGCACGGCGGCGGCCTATCGCGACCATTTCGCGGCCTTTGCCGACGCCCATGACTGCATCATCCTGGCGCCGCTGTTTCCGGTGGGGCTGATCGAGCCGGGCGAGATGTCGAACTACAAGCGCATCAAATTCCACGACATGCGCTTCGACCAACTGGTGCTCGACATGGTCGATCTGGTTGGCCGGCGCTATGACATCGACGTCTCGCGGGTGGCGTTGTTCGGGTTTTCGGGCGGCGGCCATTTCACCCACCGCTTCCTGTATCTGCACCCCAGCCGGCTGTTCGCGGCCTCGATCGGCGCCCCCGGCGGCGTGACGCTGCTGGACGATACCCGCGACTGGTGGGTGGGCACCCGCAATCTGCGCGCGGTGTTCGGGGTGGATGTCGATCTGGCGGCGATGCGCCGGGTGATGGTGCAGATGGTGGTGGGCGCCGAGGATACCGACACCTGGGAAATCACCCTGAAGCCGGGCATGCCGGGCTGGATGGAGGATGCCAACATCGCCGGCGCCACCCGGATCGACAAGATCGCCAGCCTGAAGGCGGGGTTCGAGGCCGCCGGCATCGCGGTGCGCCACGATGTGCTGCCGGGCGTGCGCCATGAAGGGCTGAAGGTGGTCGGCGCGGTTCAGGACTTTCTGGCCGATGCGGTGGCCGCCAGCCGGGCGTGACCGACCATGGGCCAGCCGCCTTGCGCGGGGAGCGCGCGGGGCCGCTGGCGGACATACCGGACCGGACGCCGTTTTCAAGAATGTCCGGCCGGCTCGTGACAGGGACCGGCGGCCCCGCCGCCGGTGTCGCTTCATCAAGATTCGGACGATGCGGTGGCCAGACCACGCGCAAGGGCCGGACGATGCGAAGGGGAAGACCCATGACCTGCGTGACCAGGCGGCATCTGCGCGCCGCGACCGTGGCGGCCGCAGCGCTTCTGCTGCCTCAGATTGCCTTTTCTGCCAGTGAAATGCCGAAGACCGAGCGGATCACCCTTGCGATCCCGACCGATCTGCGCAGCACCAATCCGGGTGTGCAGCGCGACGGCACCGCCGATCTGATCCTGCATCACGTGGTCGAGGGGCTGGTCGGCCATCGCGAGGATCTGTCGATCGGCCCGGTGCTGGCCGAAAGCTTCAGGCAGAGCGAGGACGGGTTGAGCTGGCAGTTCAAGCTGCGGCCCGGCGTGCGCTTCCACAATGGCGAAACCATGACCTCGGCCGATGTCGCCTGGAGCTGGAACCGCTATCTGAAGCCCGAGACCACCTGGCAGTGCAAGCGGTTCTTCGATGGCAGCCAGGGCGCCGCGATCACCGCGATCGAGACCCCGGCCCCGGATGTGGTGGTGTTCCGGCTGGAAAAGCCCAACGCGCTGCTGCCGATGATGATGGCCAATATCCAGTGCAATGCCGCCGTGCTGCACCCGTCCTCGGTGGCCGAGGATGGTAGCTGGAAGGCCCCTGTGGGCACCGGCCCCTATGTGATCGGCGACTGGAAGCCCGGCCGCTATGTGGAACTGACCCGGTTCGACGACTATACCGGCCGCGACACACCGACCGACGGCATGACCGGTGCGCGCCCGGCGCTCGCAAAACATCTGCGCTTTCTGATCACGCCCGATGGCGCGGTGATGAAGAACGCGCTCTATGCCGGCGATCTGGACATGGTGGTCGATCTGGGCCCGGCCGATATCGCCGAGGCCGAACAGCGCGGGCTGACGGTGTTCAAGCAGCCGATCCTGTCGTGGCGGCTGCTGCTGATGCAGACCACCGACCCGGTGCTGTCGGACAAGCGCATCCGCCAGGCGATCGCCCATGCGATCGACGTGCCGTCGATCGTGGCGGTGGCGAGCGAGGGTCTGGCCAAGGCCAATCCGTCGGGCGTGGCGCTGGCCAGCCCCTATCACACCCCGGTGCATGATCAGTGGCCGGCCTATGATCCGGCGGCGGCGCAGGCGCTGTTGAAGGAGGCCGGCTATGCCGGCCAGCCGATCCGCATTCAGACCAATATGCGCCCCGGCGGCTATCACGAGGTGGCGATCACCGCCCAGGCGATGTTGCAGGCGGTGGGCATCAACGCCCAGATCGAGGTTCTGGACTGGGCGACCCAGCTTCAGAACTATCTGACCGGCAATTACCAGATCCAGTCCTTCGCCTATTCCTCGCGCCTCGACCCGGCGATCGCCTATTCCTCGATCATCGGTGACAAGGCCAAATCGCCCAGCGTGTCGTGGGAAGACCCGACCGCGATGAAGCTGCTGGATGCCTCGAAGCAGACCATGGACCCGGCGCCGCGCACCAAACTGTTCGAACAGATCCACACCCGCATGGCCGATGCGGTGCCGGTGATCGGGCTGTATAACGATGTCCGCGTGGTCGCGACCGCGGCTTCCCTGCAAGGCTACAAGCCCTGGTCGGCCGGCTTCGACCGCTTCTGGGGCGTGACCAAGGCGGAATAGGCGAGGAGGCCCACGACGGAACAGGCACCTCCGCCGCCGTCCCGACCTGCCAGGGGTTGGGACGGTGGCCGGCGGACCGAGGCACGGGGTGACTGGAAACCGCATCAGGATCAGCCGCGCCAGCGCCGTGATACCCTCGGCGAGCGCGATCGAGCGTTGCAGCAGAATGACTGACAGGGTGCGTGTGGGTCCAGTCGATCATCAGTTGGCCGCGGCGGCCAGCGCCTCGCAGCGCACCCACCATTGCGAGCGCGTGGCGGCATCGCGCAGCGCATCGAGCACGCCGCCGTCACCCTCGCCGAATTCGATCAGGCACAGCCGCTCGCCCCGGCTTTCCAGAACGTTGACCGTGACCGCGCGGCAGCCTTCCGGCACCACGCCCGACGGGCTGTCCATGCTGCGTTCCAGCGCATCGCGCGTCGGGCAGGCCTGAACCGGCCCGGCATTGGGGGCGGGCGTGGTCTCCTCTGTTGCGTCCTGTGCCGCCGCCGGCGCCGTGGCGGCAAGCATCAGTGCCAGAACGGCCGGCCCTGCGGCAGCGGCGGTGATCATGACAGCGCGGGGCTTGATCGGCATTCTCTGGTCCCTCCCGTCGGGCATGGCAGTATCGTCCTGCCTTGCCAACGACCGAGCGGCACCAAAGGTTGCGTCCGGACCGGTTCCGCATCAAGCGGTCATGGCCGGGGTGCGGCGCCCTCGACACGTCGGGCGGCGAAGGTGGCTTCGACCGCGTCATTCGATCGGCCCCGCCCGGCACGCATCGACGCGCGCGGCCTCGACCTTGCGACGCAGCCAGTCGTCATAGCCGCGCGCCTGCCGGCGCCGCTCGACCTCGTCACTCATCATCCGATCCATGAACCGCCCCTCCCTCAGTGTGGCCGCGTCAGATGCGCCCGCACCAGCCGGGCCAGTTCTTCCACATGCGGCGGCATCATCATGTCGCCATGGCTGCCATCCATCCACACCAGCGACACGCCGCCGCCGAACCGGTCGCGCCAGCCGTTGAACGGGTCGCCCGCGATGCCGGGGGCCTGGGCGGAGGCGATGCGCGGCCGCACCAGCAGGGCCTGCAACCGGTCCAGCCGGGGCACGCGATAGCGGATGGCGGCCAGCGCATTGTTCTGGAACACCGACAGCAGGCGGCGCATGGCGTCGCGGTCGACGCCCTGGGGCAGGCCCAGCGGCACCGCGCCGCGCGTGATCAGCAGATCGAGCCGGCCTTCGGGGTCGAGCGCGCGGAAGGTGGCGGCATCGGCGATGCCCATGCCATCGAACAGCGCCGCCAGATAGGCCGCGTCGTCCTTGGCGAGCAGGGCGCGGATCGGATCGGCCGAGGCGACGGCATCGAAGATCAGCACATCCTCGACCACGATGCCGGCCTGATCCAGCCGGTGGGCGGCTTCCACCGCCAGCAGACCGCCGAAGCTCCAGCCGGCCAGACGCAGCGGCCGGTCGCCGGCGAAGCGGATCAGATCGGGCAGGCTGGCGGCCACCATCTCTTCCACCGACGGCTCGGGCGCCTCGTCCTCGTCCAGGCCCTTGGCCTCGACCATCACCACCGGCTGGTCGGGGCCAAGGCAGGCGGTCATCGCCTGATAGCACAGCACATTGCCGCCCACCGGATGGAAACACACCAGCGGCGGCTCCCGGCCGGCCTCGTTCACCACCACCAGCCGCGAGCGCCGGCCCTGCGCCTGATGGCGCAGGCGCAGGGCCAGCCGGGCGACGGTCGGGTGGTCGAACAGATCGGCCAGCGGCAGGCGGACATCGAAGGCCAATCGCAACCGGTCGACCATCTGCACCGCCAGAACGCTGTGCCCGCCAAGCCTGAAGAAATCGGCATCGCCGTCATCGACCGGGGTTTCGAGCACCGCCGCCATGATCTGGGCCACCCGGCGCTCGTCATCGCTGGCGAGCGGCCGGGCCGGCGCCGATGCCGTCTGGCCCGCCGCCGGCGCGCGGCCTGCATCGCTCTGGTCCGACAGCATCGCGTCCAGGCGGCGGCGGTCGAGCTTGCCATTGCCGGTCAAGGGCAGGCCGGCGACCTGAACGATGCGCGACGGCACCATGGCCGGCGGCAGCCGGGTGTCGAGATCGGCGCGGCAGCGGCCGGCATCGAAGCCGGGCGCCGGCACCACGCAGGCGACGAGTTCGGCGCCGCCGCCATCCGGCGGTGTCCAGGTGGTAACCGCCGCCTGACGGATGAAGGGATGGGCCAGAACCGCCGCTTCGACCTCGGCCAGTTCCAGGCGGTTGCCACGGATCTTGACCTGACCGTCCTCGCGGCCGATGACATGGATGGCGCCGCCAGACAGGCGACGGCCGATATCGCCGCTGCGATACCAGCGCGCGCCGGTATCATCGGTGACGAAGCGGGCATCGGCGGCGGCATCGGCACCCAGATAGCCGCGCCCAACCCCGGCGCCGCCGATCCAGATCTCTCCCGCCACGCCATCGGGCACCGGCCGGCCGGCGGCGTCGCGGATATCGGCCACGACCCCGGAGAGCGGCATGCCCACCGGCGGCGGCAGGATTTCGCGCCAAGTGCGGGCGGTCATCAGATGGGTCGTGGCGCCGACGCAGCATTCCGTCGGGCCATAGGCGTTCAGCACCAGCAGGTCGCGATGGACCGGGTTGTCGAAAATCCGCGCCATCAGCCCGGCCGATACCGCCTCGCCACCCAGAACCACCAGCCGGACCGGGCAGAACAACGCCTCGGCCTGCCAGTGATCGAGCATCAGATCGAACAGGCTGGGGGTGAGGTCGATCATGTCGATCATGCGCGCCCGCAGAAACCGGTCGAGCATCGGCGGGTTGCGGCGGGTTTCCTCGCACGCGACATGCAGATGGTGGCCATGAGCCAGGGTGGGCAGGATCTGGATCACCGAGGCGTCGAAGGCGAAGGGTGCGAGGCAGGGGATGTTCAGCGGCGCGCTATCGGAACCGGCATCACGACCGCCGCGCAGCCGGGCATACATCGCCGCGTCGGTCGCCATGGCCAGATTGGCCACAGACCCGTGTTCGATCATGGCGCCCTTCGGCGCGCCGGTGGTGCCGCTGGTGAACAGCACATAGGCGAGCATGCCGGGCGTCGGGGCCGGCAGGGGTGCCGCCGCCGGTCGCGGCGCCAGCGCGCGCCGGTCGTGGCGGCGGTGGCGGGGCGGTCGTGCGGTGGCTGCCGGGTCGCGGCGCAACACCATGTCATAGACATAGGGCGCCAGATCGAAGCCGTCGACCACCAGCGGGCTGGCCTCGGCGCGGAAGCCGCCCAGCCGGGCGGCCCAGTCGGTGAAGAAGCCGGCCGGCACGAACAGGTCGTCGGCGGCATCCAGCCTGGTGGTGATGCCCGATGCCGTGCCCGATGTCGTGCTCTCCCCGGCATGCGCGCGGGCGAAGGCGGCCAGATCGGCGCGATAGGCGTCGCGGCGCTCAAGATCGCGGATATTGCCCAGGAAGATCGCCCCGCCCGGCGCCAGCAGGGCGGCCGCCTTTGACAGCACGGCCGACAGATAGCCGAAGCCGGGGAAGCTTTCGATCACGCTGTTGATCACGATCAGGTCGAACTGCCGCCCGTTGAGCAGGTCCAGATCATGGGCGGCCAGCGGCCGGACATCGACCTGGGTCAACCCCGCGCGGGCGGCGACCGCGCCGGCCCGTTCCGTCGCCCGCCGGGAAATATCGGTGGCCAGATACTGGCCGGCATGGGGGGCGAGCGCGCGCATGGTGAAGCCCGATGCGCAGCCGATTTCCAGCACCCGCGCCCGCGGGGGCAGCAATGCCGCCATCTTGGCCGCGGCCGCGCGCCCGAATTCGGTCATCACCGGCTCGGGAATGGCGCCGCCGGTGAACGGGCTGCGCCAGCCGGCGGCGGCCACGTCATCATCGGCGCTGCCGGCCAGATGGTCCCACAGCTCGGCATTCATCCGCGCGCCATGGGTCTCGGTCAGCGCATCGATATCGTCGCTGTCCAGACAGACCAGATCGCGGACGCCCGGGCAGGTCCAGGCCAGAGCGTGGAGGTCGCCGATCCGCGGGCTGTCGGCGATGATCATGGTGATGCCGGCGGTTTCGACGATCTGCCGCCGGCGGGGCAGCGGTATCGCCGGGTCCAGCGGCACGAAGGCCGCCCGCGCCATCATCACCCCCAACATCGCGGCGACATGGCGCCAGCCCCGGCCGGTCATCACGCCGACACGGGCCTCGTCGCCCAGTGTCGCGCCCGCGACCAGCCGGGCGATCGCGCGTGCCTCGGCCTGAAGCCCCGTATAGCTGACGGCCTCGACCGCATCCCGCACCGCCAGCCGGTCGGGATGGGCTGCAACCGCGCGGTCGAACAGATCGATGATCGTGACATCGGGGGCCGCGGCCGGCAGGGCGCGCGGCTTTGCCGCCGGTGCCGGGGTGGGGTCGTCGAGAAGCAGGTCGCCGATCTTCATGAGGGTCAGGTCTCGTTGCTGCGTGCGGACAGGGCGGTGGCGATCCGGATCAGGAAGCCCATCCAGAGGTCCATGGTCGATGCCGCGAAGCGGCCGGTGTCGTATTCGAACGAGAACCGCGCGCGGGCGCCCTCGTCCTCGAAGAACACGATCAGATCGTGTTTGGCGGTGGTGGCGTCGATCAGCCCGGCCACGGCATCGCCCAGAATGCCGCCATCATCCGGTGGCGGCGGCAGGCCGGCAAGGGCGCCGGCCTTATCGGCGCCGCCCGCATCGGCGCTGTCTGCATGGATGCCGGCCGTGTCGCCGAAGCGCTGATACTCGAAGATCACGTTGGCCAGCGGCTGACGGGCGCCGGCGCGCTGCGGCGCCACCGCCCGCACCACCATGTCGAACGGCACGTCGCGCCGGTCCAGCGCCGCCATCAGCCGCTGATTGATCTGGTCGATCAACTGGCCGGCCTCGGTGTCGTCGTCGAGCTGAATGCGGATCGGCAGCACGTTGACGAAAAAGCCGATCAGCCCCTCGGTATCGGCGCTGTCGCGGCCGGCGACGCCCATGCCGATGACCATATCGGGCTGTCGGGTCAACCGATACAGCATGGCCGAGACCATGGCCAGGCCGACCGCGGCCAGGCTGGCACCTTGCCGGCGGGCCAGATCGCGGAGGTTTTCAAGCAGCGCCGGCGGCAGGTCGCGGCGCAAGCTGGCCCCCCGGCCCGGCGCGCTGCCATGGCTCCCACCGGAATGGCCCCCAACGGAGGGATGATCGATCGGCAGGGCAATCTCGCCCGGCGCCCCGGCGAGCTGGTCGCGCCACCAGCCGGTCGCGGCCTGCCAGTGCCGTGCCGTCTGCGGCGCCATCTGGCGGCGGGCATGATCGGCATAAGAGATCGGCAGCGGCGGCAAGGCCGCCCGGCTGCCCGCGCAGGCGGCGGCGTAGAGGGCCGCCAGCTCGGCCAGCAGGATGCGGCTGGACCAGCCATCGCCGGCGATGTGGTGCAGCACCAGCAGCAACAGGCTGTCGGTGTCGCCCAGCCGGATCAGCCGGGCGCGCAGCAAAGGCGGGCGGGCCAGATCGAACGGGGTCGCCGCCTCGCGCCGGGCCAGACGCAGGGCCTCGTCGCGCCGTTGAGGGTGATGGCGGAGATCGTCGACCACCAGCGCCGGCGCCCCCCCGGTCATCCGCCCCCCCTCGGCCACCCGTTGCAGGATCTGGCCGTCGATGGTCTCGAAGCCGGTGCGCAGCACCGCATGGCGCCGGGCGAGGGCATCGAGGGCGCGGGCCAGGGCATCGGCATCGACCGCGCCGCAGGGCAGGGTGAACAGCATCAGCCAGGCGGGGCTGTCGGGCTCCAACTGCTGAAGCAGATAGAGCCGCTGCTGGCCATGGCTTGCCGGATGGAGGCCGGTATCCGGCCGGTCGGGCGAGTGCGCGGGTGCGGGCGAGG
This sequence comes from Tistrella arctica, assembly GCF_039630945.1. Taxonomy (NCBI): domain Bacteria; kingdom Pseudomonadati; phylum Pseudomonadota; class Alphaproteobacteria; order Geminicoccales; family Geminicoccaceae; genus Tistrella; species Tistrella arctica. The sequence continues at coordinate 242,381 of NZ_JBBKTV010000004.1, read as the reverse complement.
CCGAGGGCGCCGTCACCGCCGGAACGGCGGCCGGCTGGCCGCTGGCGCCGGCCCCTGCCGCCACCAGATGCCGTGCGATGCCGGGAATGCCGGGATCGCTGAAGAACACCGACATGGCCAGCCGGATGCCGGTTACCTGTTCCAGCCGGTTGACCACCCGCATCGCCAGCAGGCTGTGACCGCCCAGCGTGTTGAAATCGCCATCCGCTGCCGTGACCGGCCGGCCGAACACCTCGGAGAACACGGCGCAGACCGCGGCTTCGGCCTCGGCTTCGGCCGCGGATGGCGATGACCTGTCGCCGGCGGTGGCGCCGAGCGGCGTGGCGGCGGCGATCAGATCCGCGAGCGCATGCCGGTCCTCGGGCAGGGTGTCGAGCCGATACCAGGCCGTGGGCACCAGGGCCGGCGGCAGCAGTGCCGCGGCCACGGCGTGAAGCTCTGTGGCCGACAGTGGTGGCGTCGACGATAGTGGCGGCGTGGATGGGGCCGCCAGCACCGCCGCCCGCAAGGCATCGTCGCCAACCGCGATGCGCAGACCCGCCAGGTGGGGCAGGGCCGCCAGCAGCCGTGCCTCGATCGCCGCCGGGTCGAGCAGATGGCCCTGCCAGCGGGTCACGCGGTCCAGCCGGCCGCTGGTTTCGATCTCGCCATCGGCGCGCCAGCGTGCCCGCAGGCCGGTCGGTGCGCGGCCATCGTCGCCGATCCGGTGCAGGGCCCCCCACACACCCACCGGCGCCGGCGCGCCGGCCGGGTCGAGCACCGCCAGACCGTGGCGGGTTTCATACCCGGTGATGATCGCGCGGGCGGTATCGTCGAGCAGGGGCAGGCGGCCGATCGGGCGGTCGGGATCGGCGATCAGCGCCGTCAGCAGCGTGCGCAGCATCGGCGCGAAGGCCGCGATCCGCCAGGCATCGAACAGGGCGGTGTCGTATTCGATCGCAAGCCCCATGGCCTCGCCATGATCGGCCAGGAACACCGACAGGTCGTTCTTGCCCGCCGGCCGCGCCAGACCCCGCACGCCGAAGCCGGCGGCACCCACGGCATCCGCCGCGACCGAGGCATGGTTCATATACGAGATCGAGACTTCCGACAGGGGGCTGCGTTCCGGCATCGCCGGCGCCTTCAGTTCGGTCAGCAGCCGGCCCAGCGGCAGGGCGTGATGGGCCAGCGCCCCGCCATGGCGGCTGCGGACATGGTCGAGCAGGGCGGCACCGCTCAGATCGCCGGATATCGCCAGACGCACCGGCACCAGGGCCGCATGCATGGCGACCGCGCCGTCGAAACCGGCGCGGCCACGGGTGTTGACCGGCACCGCGATGGTGACGTCGTCATTGCCGGCCAGCCGGGCCAGCAGCACCGCCCAGGCGGCCAGCAGCACCGAGAACGGGGTCGTGCGGCGCTGCACGGCGAAGGCGCGCAGGCCCGCGACCAGCGCTGCCGGCAGATCGGCGGCGATGGTCGCCATGTCATGGCCGTGATAGGGCGGCCGGGGGCGGTCGGTCGGCAGGTCCAGGCGCGGCAGCGGGCCGGGGAAGACCTGCCGCCACCAGTCGCGGGCCTGATCGGCGGCGGCCTGATCGCGGGTCGCCGTCCACCAGCCGTAATCGACCACGTCGACCGTAACCGGCGCCAGTGTCCGGCCGGCATAGAGCGCGGCCAGATCGCCCAGCAGGATGTCGACCGCCTGAGCATCGGCCATGCTGTGATGGATATCGAAGAACAGCACCAGCCGGCCGGCCGGGTCGCGGTGCAGCGACCAGCGCGCCAGCGGCCCGCCATCGGGATGGAAGGGCCGGATCGCTGCCGCCGGCGCCGTGCCGGCCGGATGGTCGATCGGCTGGATGTCCAGCGCCGGGGCGGCCCGTGCTGGATCGATCGGGCACATCACCCAGTCGTCGCCATCGGGCAGAATGCCGGTTCTGAGCGCCGCATGACGCTGAACCAGTGCCGCCACCGCCGCCCGCAGCCGGCTGAGCGACACATCCGGCGCCAGATCGATTTCATGCGGCAGGTTGAAGGCGGTGCCCATATCGGCGATCGCCTCGGCCTGCAGCACCGCACGCTGTTCCCAGGCCAGCGGATACCGGTCGCGCGGCGGTGCCTTGCGCGGGTCGGTGGCTGCCGGTGCGGGGGCGGGTTCCAAGGTGGGCGCTGGTTCAGGTTCGCGATCAGGCTGGGGCGCTGCGGCCGGCTGCAACGCCGCCGCCAATGCGCGTGGCGTGGTGTGGTCGAAGATATCCGACAGGGTGACCGCAAGCCCGGTCTCCGCCGCCAGCCGGTCGGCGATGTCCATGCCAGAGAGCGAATCGCCGCCAAGCTCGAAGAAATCGTCATCCGGCCCGACCGTGGGATCGCCCAGGATCTCGGCCCAGATCGCGGCGATGCGCGCGTCGAGCGGCAGCGCTTCGGTGACGCCGGCCGGTCGCGGCATCAGGGCCAGGGCCAGTGTGCGTGGCGTGCTGTGGTCGAACAGATCCTGAAGGCTGACCGGGCGGCCGAAATGCGCGGTCAGCCGGTCGGCGATGTCCATGCCCGACAGCGAATCGCCGCCCAGTTCAAAGAAATCGTCATCGGGGCCGACCACCGGATGGCCCAGAATCTGCGCCCAGATCGCCGCGATACCGGCATCCGGCGCCATCGCCGATGCGGTGGTGTCGGCGATGGCGGCCTCAGGCGCGGGTGGGCTTACCGGCGCCGTCAAGGCAGCGGCCGCGCCGGCCGGCAGCACCACGGCCTGTGCCACGCCGGCGGACAATGCCGCCACCCAGGCGGTCACCGCCTGCGCGGGCGTGATGACCGGCGCACCGGCCAGATCATCCGCGCCGGCACGGGCGGCCATGCCCTGGCCCGCCAGCGTGCACCAGTCGATCGCCAGCGCCGGCCGCCCTGCCGCATGACGGCGGATGGCGAAGCTGTCCAGCCAGGCATTGGCGGCGGTATAGGCGGTGTGGCCGATGGCGCCGGCCAGGCCGGTGACGCTGCCGAACACCACGAAGGCGGCCAGCGGATCGCGGGCGGTCAACACCTCCAGATGGCGCGCGCCGCTGATCTTGGGGGCCATCACCGCATCGAATCCGGCCATGTCGCGCACCGCCAGCATGGCGCCATCGGCAATGCCGGCCATGTGGACCACGGCGGTGATGGTGCCCAGCTCCGACCGGACACGGTCGAGCGCCGCGCCAAGACTGCCCTGGTCGGCGACATCGGCCGCATAGTGCCGGATGGTGACGCCATGGGCGGTCAGCCGCTCGATCGCCGCTGTCAGCGCGGCATCGCCGGGCGTGCCGCGCGACAGCAGGGCCAGGGCCACGCGGCCGCCATTGCTGAAGGCTTCGGCCAGGGCGGCGGCGAAACCACCGCTGCCGCCGGTGACCACGCAGACGCCATGATCGGGCCAGACCGGTTGCCCGGCGGGCTTCACGGCGGTCAATCGGCGGGTGAAGCGCTGACCATCCTGCCAGGCGGTGAAGGCCGGCTCGGCCCGGTCATGGGACCATTCGGCCGCCACCGCCGCCATGGCCTGCGCGGCCGGGACGTCCAGATAGCGCAGATCGTGATGGCGGGTTTCACGCGCCGCCGCCATCACCACACCGGCCACGGCCGCCTGATCGGGATCGGCGGCTCGGTCGCCGATCGGCGCGGCGCCAAGGCCGGTGACCGCGATCCGCCGGGGGATCGCGGTCGCCATGGCCGCACGCAGCAGCATGGCGACCTGTCGGGCGGCATCGGCGCCGGCGGGGGCCCGCACCACCAGCGGCGCATCGGCCGGCAGCCCGTCGAGCCCGGCCGGATCCGAGATGACGCGGGTGCCCGCGGGCAGCATGTCGGCCGCGGGCCGTGTGGCAAGGTCGGGTGTCCAGACCGGTGCCAGGATCTCAGGGGCGCCCGGCCCCGCGGCCAGGGTCACGAAGCGCAGGCCGTCGATCTGCACACAGACCCGGCCGGCCTGATCGGCCAGCACCAGATTGGCCATGCCCGGGCCGGTGCGGTCGATGCGCGCCATCACCACCGCCGGCAGCGGATGATGGAAGCGGATCGCGCCGCAGCCGCGCGGCACTTCGCCCGGGCCGATCAGCAGGCTGGCCGCCACATCCAGCAGCGCCGGGTGCCAGGGCCATGCCGCAGGGTCGCCGGCCATCTCGCCGGCCATGTCGTCGGGTATGGCCAGCCGCGCGATGGCCCGGCTGCGGTCAGGCGTCATCCACACCGCCCGCCGGCAGTCCCAGCGCCGGCTGATGGTCATCAGCCCCTCGGTGCCGGTGAACGGGCTGAGGGCAAGGGCGATCAACCCATCGGTCGCAAGGTCGACCGGGGCTGCCGGTGCCATGGCATCTGTCGACAGCCGCGCCTCGGCGCAGGTGACCCAGTCGCCGCCGGCATCGCGGGTGGCGACACGCACCGCGCCATCCTCGGCAATCGTCAGGCTGGCATCGGTTCCGGCGGCGGCGGCGCGGATCGGCCGGCGCCACACCAGATCATGCAGGCTGGCGCCAGCACCGGCGGTGGCGGCGATCAGCGCCGGCACGGCCATGCCGACCAGGGTCGGCACGCCGTTCAGGCGATGTTCGGCCACCGGCCAGAACGCCGGATCATCCAGCGGCAGGGCCAGAACCCGTCCGCCCGGATAGGCGGTCCAGCCGGCATGGCGTGTCGCGTCCGGCAGCACCGGGCCGGGTGCCGGTGTGGTCGTCACCAGCCCGGCGGGCAGCACCAGCCGGCAGGGCTGGCGGGTGAAGGGTGCCGGCGGCAGATGCCGGCGGCGGCTGGGCATGGTCTCGGGCCAGACCGGCACGGCACCGGCCAGAACCGCCTGGGCCGCGGCATCCGCCGCCGCCCTGCCGGCACCATCTGGGCCGGCATGCCAGACCGGCACCGTCCAGCCGCGATCCCGGCGGCGGGACAGCGTGGCGGTACCGGCCAGATCGCCCTGCGCCAGACGGGCCAGGGCCGCCAGCAGATCGTCGCGGCTGTCCACCACCAGGGCCGCGCACCGCGCCAGATGATCGCGGCCATGGGCGAGGGTGTGGGCCACCTCTGCCGGCGTGATGGCGGGATCGGCGATCAGGCGGGTGTGCAGCGCGCCGGCATAGGCGGTCAGTGCGGCATCGTCGCCGGCCGACAGCACCACCACCGCCCAGCCACGATCCGTCGCTGCGATCGCGGCCGGCGGCGGTGCCGCCTCGATCACCGCATGCACATTGATGCCGCTGAGGCCGAAGGCGCTGACCCCGGCCCGGCGGCGGGTGCCGCGATCGGGCAGCGGTGTCGGCCGGTCGGCCACCCGCACCGGCGCGCGGGCGAAATCGATCGCCGGGTTCGGCCGGGTGAAAAAGGGCTGCGGCGGCGCGGTGTCGTGGGCCAGGGCCGCGACCGCGCGCACCAGGCCAAGCGCGCCGGCCACCGTGTCGAGATGGCCGTAATTGCCCTTGGCCGAGCCGATCAGCGCCGGCGCGGCCTCGTTGCCGGCGGTCTCGTCGATGGCGGCGCGGGTCAGGCCCTCGATCTCGATCGGGTCGCCCAGCCGGGTGCCGGTGCCATGGGCTTCGATATAGGATGCGGTGTGCAGAGGCGCGCCGGCGCGGCGCCATGCATCGCGGATCACGGCCGCCTGCGCCACCGGATTGGGGGCGGCGGCGCCGCTGGAGGCGCCATCCTGATTGACGGCACTGGCCAGGATCACCGCATGGATCGGGTCGCCATCGGCCTCGGCGCGGGCAAGAGGCTTCAACACCAGCGCGACCGCGCCTTCACCCGCGCCGGTGCCGTCCGAGCCGTCGGCGAAGGCATGGGTGCGGGCGGTCGAACTTTCGATGCTGAGGCTGGTTGCGGCATCCATCGGCACCAGGATCAGGCGCGCGGCGCCGGCAATGGCGACCTCGGCCACACCGGCGCGCAGATCGCGGCAGGCGGCATCCACCGCCACCAGACCCGATGAACAGGCGGTGTCGATCAGCGAGGCGGGGCCATGCCAGTCGTGCAGAAAGCCCAGACGCGTGGCGATGTTCGACGGCACGTTCAGCGCGAAGGCCTGTTCCAGCCGCGCACCTGTGCCGCCGGCACTGCTTCCGCCCGAACTGGCCACGCGGGCCACGGCCTGACGATAGACCGGATTGGCGTTACCGCCGACATGGACCGCGACCGCGCGGCCATCCAGCGCCGTGCCGCCAAGGCCGGCATCTTCCAGCGCCCGCAGCGCCGTTTCCAGGAACAGCCGCTGTTCGGGGTCGAGCAGGGCGGCATCGGCGGGCGAGAAGCGGAAGCGGCGCGGATCGAAGCCGTCGATATCCTCGATCCAGGCGGCCTCGCGCAGCCGCGCCGGCAGGGCCATGCCGGCGGCGGTGGCGATGATGCACGCCGTTTCCAGCCGTGTGGCCGGCAGCGCGCCCACCCGGTCGGCGCCAGCGGCGACATCGCGCCACAGACCGTCGAGATCGGTGGCGCCGGCGACCCGCAGGCCGATGCCGATGATCGCGATCGCGCCATCCGTGACGTCGCGTGCGCGGAGTTCGGCGGCAGCCGGGCCGCCCGCGACAGCCGATACCGATACATCCGCCACCTGTGCCGCCTGTGCGGCGATGGTGGTGGCGGCGAACAGCCCGGCGACGGTGAAGGCGCCCGGCCAGCGTGCGTCCAGCCGTTCATGCAGGCGCAGCAGCAGCAGCGAGGTGCCGCCGACGTCGAAGAACCCGTCCTCGGGGCCGAAGGCCGTCTCAGGCGGCAGCACCGCACGCCAGATGGCCGCGATGCCGGCTTCGGGCGATGTCGGGGCATGGGCGGGCATCGGTGCCGGCGCGGCCGCAAGCTGGAACGGCCGGCCGGTCAGCGCCTTGCGGTCGACCTTGCCATTGGCCGACAGCGGCACCGCGTCGATGCGGAACCAGCGGCTGGGGATCATGGCATCGGGCAGATGGCGCGCCAGGGCGGCGCGCAGGGCCTGCGGCGTCAGGTCGTCGGCGCCCAGAACATAGGCGTGCAGCTCGGTCAACCCGTCGCGGGTGGCGACGCGGGCCAGCCCGCGCACCACACCCGGGCAGGCATCCAGCGCGGTTTCCACCTCGGCCAGTTCCAGCCGCACGCCGCCGATCTTCACCTGATCGTCGGCGCGGCCCAGATAGGCGACCGCGCCATCGGCGGTCCAGCGGCCCAGATCGCCGGTGTGATAGACCCGTGCGCCGGGATGATCGGCATCCGGATCGGGCCGGAAACGCTCGGCGGTCAGGCCGGGCCGGCCGCGATAGCCGCGCGCCACCTGCGGCCCGGCCAGCACGATTTCACCCACGCCGCCCGGCGGCACCGGCCGGCCGGCGTCATCCAGAATCAGCACGCGGGTATTGGCCACCGGCCGGCCGATCGGCACGATCTGGCTGTCGGCGGCCCAGGGCGTGCAGGGCTGCCAGGTGACGTCGACGGTCGCCTCGGTCGGCCCGTACAGATTGTGCAGCATGGTGCCGAAGCGGGCATGCAGCAGGTGGTTGAACCGGCGCACGGTCGCGGCATCCAGCGCCTCGCCGCTGGCAAACACCAGCCGCAGCCCGGCCAGCCGGCCGGCATCGACGATGCCGTCCTCGATCGCGTTCAAGAAGGCACGCAGCATGGCGGGTACGAAATGGATCACGGTCACGCCATGGCCCGCGATCGCATCGGCCAGGGCCTGCGGGTCGCGCTCCACCCCCGGCGGCGGCATGGCGACGGCGGCGCCGGTCCAAGACCACCACAGCAATTCCCACACCGAGACGTCGAACCCGGCCGGCGTCTTCTGCAGGATCACGTCGCCCGGGCCGATCGGGAAGGTCGCCTGCATCCATAGAATGCGGTTCAGCACCGAATGATGGGCGATCTCCACCCCCTTGGGCCGGCCGGTGGAGCCGGAGGTGAACAGCACATAGGCCAGCGCATCGGGATCGGAGGGCAGCGGCGGCGGTGTCGCCGCCGCCGTTCCGTCGGCCGCGTCGACCCACACGCTCCGGTCGGCGGGGAAGGCGGTGGCGCCGGCGGCATCGCACAGGAACCAGGGATGGCCCAGATCCTCGATCATATGGGCGCGGCGGCGCTCGGGCAGGGCGGGGTCGAGCGGGCACCACGCGGCCCCGGCCCGCAGCACGGCATGAATGGCGATCAGCATGTCGGCGCCGCGCGCCAGCGCCACCGCGACGACATCGCCGCCGGCCACACCGGCCGCATGCAGGCGGGCCGCCAGCGCATCCACCCGTGCTGCGAAGGCGCGGTGATTGAGCGTGATGTCATCGCTGATCAGGGCGGGGGCGTCGGGCATGGCCGCCACCGCATCGCGCCAGACCATCGGAATGCTGCGCCGGGTGTCCAGGGCCTGGCCGGTCCGGTTCCAGGCGGCGAGGTGGCGGCGGTCATCGGCGGTCAGCAGCGGCAGGGCCGCGACCGGCGCCGATGACGGCAGCGCCTGGGCCAGTACCGCCAGCCGGTCGATCAGTGCCTGGACGGTTGCCGCGTCGAACAGCTCGATCGCATATTCCACATGCAGGCGGATGGCAGCACCTTCGCGCTGGATGTGGAAGGACAGGTCGAATTTGGCGAAGGGCAGCACGGTTTCGACCGGCACCACCTGAAGCCCGCCCATGGGCGGCATCGCCGGCATGTCGTCCTGCCAGGTGACCAGCACGTCGAAGATCGGGTTACGGTCGGCCCGGCGGTCGGCGCCAAGGCTTGCCACCACCGCTTCGAACGGCGCGTCCTGATCGGCGATCGCCTGGGCCAGACGATCGCGGGTGACGGCAAGGTGGGTGGTGAAGGCCGCGGCAGGGTCGACCGGCTGGCGCAGCACCACGGTGTTGACCAGAAAGCCCACGACATCCTGGGGCACCGGCGCCGCCCGGCCGCCGACCAGCAGGCCCAGGGCGATGTCGGTCTGCCCGGTCATGCGGTGCAGCAGAATCTGGAGCAGCGCCGCCATCACCGTGAACGGGGTCACCGATGCCGCACCGGCGACCCGGTCGATGCAGGCGGTGGCCGCCTGCGGCAGCACCCGGCTGACCACGGCGCCGGCAAAGCTGCGCGCGGCGGGGCGCGGGTAATCGGTCGGCAGCGCCAGGGCTTCCGGCATCGGCGTCAGCCGTGCCTGCCAGCGCGCGATCAGCGCCCGACCCTCTGGTGCCGCCAGCCGCGCCCGCTGCCAGACCGCGATATCGCTGAACTGGCGGGTCAGCGGCGGCAGGGGTGCGGCACCCGCGGCCTGACGACCGGCCAGCTGCGCCTCATACAGCGCGCCAAGGTCGCGCAGCAGGATCGGCAGCGACCAGCCATCGCAGACCGCGTGGTGAATGACCAGCAGCAGGCGGTGATGGCGGCCGGCATCATCCAGCCGGATCAGGGCCGCCCGCGCCAGCGGCTCGGCACCCAGATCGAAGGGCCGGGCAATTTCGGCCGCGATGAAGGCCGTCGCGGCATCGGCGTCGAGGTTGAGTCGGCGCGGCGACAGCGCGCCGGGTGCGGCCAGGGTCTGGCGCACGCCATCGGCATCGTCGGCGCGGGGGATGAAGCGGATGCGCAGCGCGTGATGGCGGTCTTCCAAAGCCACCAGCGCCCGATCGAGCGCCTGCGTATCGAGCGCGCCCCGCAAATCCAGCACCATCGGCACCGAATAGGTGGCAAGACCGGCGTGCAGCTTCTGCAGCACCCACAGCCGCGCCTGACCGCTGGACAGCGGATGATCCAGGCCGGGCGCGTGGGGGATCGCCGCCGGCCCCGCCACCGGCAGGGTGGCCAGATCGGCCGCGATCGCCCGCACCGTGCGGCCGGCCATGATCTGGCCCAGGCCGGGGCGCCGGCCGGTCGCGGCTTCAAGCAGGCCCGACAGCCGCATGGCCGCAAGGCTGTGGCCGCCCAGGGCGAAGAAATCGGCCTCGGCATCGATATCGGCACCGGGAAACAGGGTGGCGAAGGCGGTGGCGACCGCCCGCTCCAACGGATCGTCTTCCAACGGGCCGTCGGGCCGGGTCGGCAGGCCGGATGCCAAGGGCATGGCGGCCGCAACCACCGCTGCCGCCGGCGTCTCCCCCACCCCCGCCGCCGCCCCGGCCAGAAGCCGGGCGGCGGCGGCGCGGTCGGCCTTGCCATTGGCATTGACCGGCAACCGGTCGACGCGTTCGAACCGGGCCGGGATCATATAGGCGGGCAGGCGATCGGCCACCGCCTGATGCCAGCCCTGAGGATCGGCTGTATCGGCGGCGACCAGGGCGGCCAGGGTCTGATCGGCACCGGCGCCGAGGGCGACCACCATCGCGTCGCGCACGCCCGGCCGGGCGGTGAGCGCCGCTTCGATGGCCGCGGTTTCGATGCGCTGGCCACGGATCTTGAGCTGGCCGTCGCGCCGGCCGCCGAATTCCAGCACGCCATCGGCGCGGAGCCGCACCCGGTCGCCGGTGCGATAGAGCAGGGGTTCGTCGATATCGGGCAGGGTGACGAAGGACCGCGCGGTCAGATCGGGCCGGCCGACATAGCCGATGGCCAGGCCGTCACCGGCGGCCAGAAGGTTACCCCACACCCCCGGCGGCACCGGCCGGCCCCGGTCGTCGACCACATGGATGCGGGTGTTGGCGACCGGCCGGCCGATCGGCACCGGCCCGCCGTCGAGATCGGCTGAGGTGACGATATGGGTGGTGGTGAAGGTGCCGTTCTCGGTGGGGCCATAGCCGTTGAGCACGGTGATGCCGGGGCAGGCGTCGATCAGCCGGGCGATATGGCCGGGGCTGACCACCTCGCCGCCGGTTATCAGCAGCGACAGGCCGGCGAAGGTCTGCGGCCGGTCGTCGATGATCCGGTTGAGCAGGCTGACGGTGACCCAGGCCACATCCACCCGGGCATCGCGCAGGCAGCGTTCCAGCAGCGGCGGATCGAACATGGTCATCGCCGGGATGATCCGCACCCGGCCGTGGTTGAGCAGCGGTGCCCATAATTCCAGGCAGATCGCGTCGAAGGCGATCGGCGCCGCCTGGGCCATGGTCTGCCCCGGCCGGCAGAGGCCGCCATGGGCAAGCCGGGCGATGGCGCGCTGGGGAATGGCCACGCCTTTGGGTTCGCCGGTCGAGCCCGAGGTATAGAGGATGCAGGCGAGGTCTTCCGGGCCGCGCTGCGCCGGCGCCCGGTCGGGCCGGTCGTGCGCCGACGCCACCGGCATGGCAGCGGTCAGCGGCACCAGGGTGATGTCGGGGGCGAGCGCCGCCCAATGCGCCAGCCCGGCGTCATCCGCCAGCAGCACCGTGCAGCCGGCATTGGCCAGCAGCCGCCGGGCGGTGTCGATCGGGAAGGTGGTGGCCAGCGGCAGATAGGCGCCGCCGGCCCAGATGATCCCCATCAGGCCGATGATGCCGCCAAGATCGCGCTCGACCGCCAGACCCACGACCGCGCCGGGGGCGACCCCGGCATCCTCCAGCGCACTGGCGACGGCCCCCAGGCGCGCGCGCAGCGTGCCGGCATCCAGGGTCTGATCGTCATCGGCGATCACCGGGCGCGCCGGGTCGGCGGTCAGCACCGCATCGAGTTGGGGGCCAAGGCCCTGCTCGCGCGGATAGGGCGTGGTGGTGGCGTTCACCGCATCGATCAGCGCGCGGTCGGCATCGTCGAGCAGCGACAGCCGGTCCAGCGGCGTGGCCGGGTCGGCGGCGGCGGCCATGATCACCGCCTGCAGCACCCGGGCCAGCCGGTCGACCCAGGCGGTGCCGAAGCGGGCGGGATCGTGCTCGATGTTCAGCGCGGCCGCGTCGCCCTGCCACATCAGCCCGATCAGCAGCGGGAACTTGCCGGTCGCGATGGCAAGATCGGCGGAATCGAGGGCGGCGAGATCGCCTTCCAGCGTGCAGACCACATCGAAGGGCGCCGGGCCGCGATCGGGCACCGCGCGGCTCCAGTCGGCGGTCAGCCGGGACAGCGGATAATCCTGAACCGCCAGCACCCGCGACAGTTCAAGCCCGATCCGGCGGCCGAGCGTGGTCAGCGTGTCGCCGTCCTCGGGTGCGGCGATCACCGGCAGCAGATTGACGAAACAGCCGATCGCATCGGCCGTGCCGCCACGGTTGCGGCCGGCGAAGGGGAAGCCGAAGGCAAGGCGGGGGGTGTCGTCGATCAGGCGGGTGAGGGCGGTGGCGACGATCGCGGTCCAGATCGCGGTCGGCGTGGCGCCACGGCCGGTCAGCCGCCCCAGAGCGCGGGCGGTATCGGCCGGCAGCCGGGTCATCGCGCGCCGGCCCTGGCCGGCGGCCGGCTGCGCGTCCCGATCCGGATCGGCGGTCAGCGCCCGGCAGGGCAGCAGCGGCAGACGATCGGCCCAGAAGGCGCGGGCGGCTTCGGTGGCGGCATGGTCGCCCGATCCGGCATCGGCGAGCACCGCCATGTCGGGCGCCGGCGCCAGCGGCGCGCCCGACAGACAGGCTGTCAACTCGCGCTGCAGGATGGCGCGTGACTCGCCGTCGAACACCATATGGTCGACCATCACCCGCAGCCGCTCGGGTGCGTCCTCGTCCCAGCCGAACCGGATCAGCGGCCCGGTGGTCAGGTCGAAGGGCGCCATCATGGCATGCGGATCGTTAAAGCCGTGCAGGATGACGGCCGGCACCGGGTGGACATGCTGCAGCACCTGGCCGTCGGCCGCCTCGGCAAAGGTGGAGCGCAGGGCCGGGTGGCGGCCGATCAGCGTGGTCAGGGCCGCGATCAGCGCCGCGCGGCCGGTGCCGTCCGGCAGATCGCAGACCATGCCGATGGCATAAGTGGTGCCGGGCCCCGCGTCGCGCCGGGCCAGCCACTGGCCTTCCAGCATCGCCGGCAGGGGGAAGGCTGCATGCGTGGTGCCGGCGGGCGGCGCCGATGCGGCGACGGGTGAGGGCGGGGAGATTGCGGCGGGCACTGCGACCGGGCCGGGCAGCGCCGACAGGGTGGGCGTCGCGGAGAGGGCGGGCGCCGGCGCCTGCGGTCGCGCCACCATCGGCCGGTCGAGCAGGCGGGCCGCCAGCGCCGCCGGCGACGGATGGCCCAGGATATCGGCGACGGTGACGTCACGCCCGGCCGCGACGATGTTGCGCAGCGCGCGCGTCACCGGCCCCAGCGCGCGGATCGCCAGCAGCGAATGCAGGCCATGATCGGTGAGGTCGGACGCCGGCGTCAGCGCCGGGCTGTGCAGCAGACCGGCGAAAATCCGGGTGATCTCGTCTTCCAGCCGCCAGACCGCGGCATCGTCGATGACCGGCGCCGTGGCGATCGCGACCGGCCCCGCCGCCAGCGCCTGTATCTGTCGGAGCGGTTGCGACGGATCGGCCAGTGCCGCATCGAGCATGCGGTCATAACTGTCGGCCAGGGCCTCGACAGCCGATGCGTCGATGCGGGCCGGCGGAAAGCTCCACTGCATATCGGCGCCGCCGGCGGTGCCATAGGTCCGCAGACAGGCCAGCACATCGTCGAGCGGCCCGAACACCGCATTGCGCACCGCGACGCTCAGCCCGTCGAAGCCCAGCGTTGCGGGGAAATCCATGGCGTTGAAGGTGGCGCCACGGGCGATGGCCGCGGCCGGCGTGAAGCCCGCCTCGCGCCAGCGCACCGGGGCAAGCCGCATATGCCTGAGGTCGCGGCGCGCGATGCTGTCGACCCGGCGGGCCAGATCCTCAAGGCTCTCGGCCGGATCGATCGGGGTCCAGAACGGCACGGTATAGGCGAACTGGCCCAGCGTGCGCCGGTCGGCGCGGGTCAGGCGATTGCTGAGCAGGGTGGTGCAGGACGGCGTGTCGGTGCCGACGCTGCGGCCCAGCAGCGCCAGGAACAGGGCCAGCATCACGCTACTGCGTGCGTTGATGCCAAGCCGGCCGGCCAGCGCGTCCAGCGCCGCCATCCGGGCGGCACCCAATGGCCGGATCACCGATTGCGGCGGGGCTTCGGCACCGAGAATGGCGGTCCGGCGGGCGCCTGCGGCAGCGGGGTTGGCAGTGACAGGGTTGGCGGTGACAGGCTGGCCACCCGGCCGCATGGTGTGGCCGAAGCTGTGGGGGTGGATGTCGCCGGCCAGCCGGGCGCGCCAATAGGCAAGATCGGCCGCCCCTGCCGCCCCCGCCGCATGGGCCGCTTCACGCGTCAGATGGTCGCCATAGGGCAGAAACGCCGGATCGGGCAGCGGCGCCCCCTGCTTATACGCATCATAGGCGGCGGCGGTGGCGGCGGCGGTCATCACACCGCCCAGGCCATCGGTGATCAGGTGGTGATAGCAGCGGATCCAGCAATGCCGGTCGGGGGCCAGCCTGATCAGCCGGTGCCGGTTCAGCGGGCCGTGCATCAGGTCGAACGGGCGCAGGCGCAGCGCGTGGAATTCCTCGGTGACCAGCGTCTCGGGGTCTTCGGCATCCGACAGGTCGATCAGGGCGAAATCGAACCGGCCGGGCGTTGCGTCGAACCACTGGACGGGCACGCCGTCATCGGCGGCGAAGCGCAGCCGCGAGACGTCGGCGGCCCGGTGGACGTGATACAGCGCCGCCCTGAACGCCGCCGGATCGAGCGGCCCGTTCAGGCTTATCTGATCTGCGATGTTATAGAACGTCGTGGCGACACCGCCCGCCGCCAGCTCGGCCCAGATGGCCGCCTGGGCGCCCGACAGCGGCATCGGCGCGGATGGCTGAGAGGGGGCATCCGCCGCCGGTGCCGCCGCATCCATCACCGCTGCCGTATCCTGTCGCAGGCTGGGCCCGATCCGACCAATCACGCTCACGCCGCCTTACCTTTCATACGCACCCCGGCTCCCGCTGCCCGGATCAGGGCCTGTCGGCCGTCCGGATGGTGCCTGTCTGGTCGCACATTAGGTGCAAGATTGTGTCACCCGCAAGCCGTGCCACCGCAGTGGTGGATATTCGTTGACGCCGGTTGTGGCGATCAGTGTTCCCGGGTGAGAACGCATTGCGGATAATGATATGACAGGCAGGCCGTGGGGCTGCGAACCTCAATCGGAACCGGCCCGATTCGGGCCGCCATCGGGCGATCGAGGCCGCGCGTATATGGCGAGCGGGCAGGCGAGGACGACGGGCGCGGCTGGTCGTCTGCAGGCTTCGGTCCGACCCGAACTCCGATCGGGCGCAGCTCGTGATCAGGTGAGTGGGATGCGTTCGATGGCATCTGGCCGGGAGAGGGTGTCGTCAGGCCTCGCCGGCCATCTGTTCCTTCAGCACGCTCGGTTCCTTCAGCACGCTCTGGGCCGCCGCTTCCAGGAACCGCTTCGACATCTGCTCGTCATTGACGGCGCGCGAGAGGATCATCGCACCGACCATCGTCGAGAGAATGGCCATGGCGCGGTTGCAGGGCTCGCCGCCGGCATTCCCGGCTTCGCCCTCGCCGATCCAACCGCCAAGCATCACAAGGTATTCCCTGATGCCGGCCTCGAAGGATGCCTTCACCTCAGGGCTCTGCCGGGCCGCATCCGAACCCAGTGCGACGACCGGGCATCCGTCCATCCGCTCCGCGGAATGGTCCATGCTCAGGTAGAACGCGATCACCGCGCCGAACGGATCCTGCGGATTGGCCGTGGCTGCGGTCGACCATCGGTCGAAGGCCATCTCCAGGGCCCGTCGGGATGCCTGCGCGGCCAGATCGTCTTTTGACGTGAACTGCTTGTAGAACGCGCCCTGTGTCAGCCCGGCAGCTTCCATCAAGCCCTTCAGGCCAATGCCATTGAAGCCGTGCTCGCGGAAAAGGCGGCTGGCCACGTTGATCACCGTCTGCCGGTTTTCCGCGGCCTGAACGCGATTGACGCGCATCGTCACCTCCATAATTAGATTGCACTCAACATCTATAACATATATAGAGTTCGATCACAATCTAATTGGGGCGAGGCGATGGGCAAGAGACTGAGATCAATTGCCGTGGCAGGAAGCGTTCTGCTCGCGGCGTCGGCGGCCGCGGCGTTCGCCGTGCTCTCGACCAACCCGCAGACGGCATCCGCCGTGGGTGATCCACGGATGAAGGCCCCGATCGTCAGATCGACGATGGCGACCCCGATCGGCCACTCCGAACGGCGGTTCACCGGCATTGTCGCGGCCAGAGTGCAGAGCGATCTCGGATTTCGCGTGCCCGGCAAGATCACGGAACGGCTTGTGACTGTCGGACAGCAGGTCAAGGCCGGTCAGCCGCTCATGCGGATCGACGAGGCGAACCTGCGATTGGTGCTCGCCGCCCGGCGCAATGCCGTCGCCGCGGCCCGCGCCGTGCTGGTTCAGGCGCGGGCCGATGAAAAGCGCTATGCCACACTGGTCAGACAGGGGCTCGCCGCGAGCGCGCAGCGTTACGAACAGGCGAAGGCGGCCATGGACACCGCCAGGGCTCAACTCGCTGCGGCCGAAGCCGAAGCCGGGGTTGCCGAAAATGAGGCGGCATATTCCATTCTGGTTGCCGATGCTGACGGAATGATCGTCGAAACGCTCGGTGAGCCGGGGCAGGTCGTGTCTGCCGGCCAGACCGTCGTCAGGCTTGCTCAGGCCGGCCCCCGTGAAGCCATCGTCTCATTGCCTGAGACGGTCCGGCCGGCGATAGGCTCGCGGGCCGAGGCCAGCCTGTATGGGACCGGTGCCCGGCGCTACGCGGCGGAGCTTCGGCAGCTATCGGAGTCCGCCGATGCCCGGACCCGTACCTATGAGGCCCGCTATGTTCTTGCGGGCGAGGCCGCGGCAGCACCGCTCGGAGCGACGGTCACGGTCCGGCTGGTCGATCGGGCGAGCCATCCCGAGGTGGAAGTGCCGCTCGGCGCCCTGCTGGATGATGGCCAGAGAACCGGCGTCTGGGTTCTGGATGACACCACGTCGACGGTGCGCTTCCGGCCGGTCGGGCTCGCGCGCCTGACCGGCGAAACCGCCGTGATCACCGGCTTGCGGTCTGACGAACCAATCGTCTCGCTCGGCGCCCATCTTCTGCAAGAGGGCGCTCGCGTCAGAACGGTTTCCGAAAGCGGGAGCGAGTGATGACCCTCAATCTCTCCGCGATCGCCGTTCGCGAACGGGCCGTCACCCTGTTCGCCCTGCTTCTGCTGGTGGCGGCCGGCATCTACGCCTTCTTCATGCTCGGCCGGGCGGAGGATCCGAATTTCACCATCAAGACGCTGACGGTCACGACGGCATGGCCGGGTGCCACGGCGCGCGAGATGCAGGATCTCGTGGCAGAACCGTTGGAGAAGCGGCTCCAGGAACTCGCCTGGTATGATCGCGTGGAGACGACCGCGCGGCCGGGCTATGCGTATATGACCGTCACCCTGAAGGACAGCACGCCGCCCGGCGATGTGGAGGCGCAATTCTATCAGGCACGCAAGAAGCTTGGAGACGAAGCGCGAAACCTGCCGACAGGCGTTTTTGGCCCGTTCGTCAACGATGAATATTCGGATGTGAGTTTCGCTCTCTACGCGCTCAAGGCCAAGGGCATGCCGATGCGTGAACTGGCCCGACAGGCCGAGGCGATCCGTCAGGATCTGCTGCATGTGCCGGGCGTGAAAAAGATCAACATCCTCGGTGAGCGGCCCGAACAGATCTTCGTCGAATTCTCTTACGACAGGCTGGCGACCCTTGGCGTCTCGGCGCTGGACATCGTCGCCGCCCTGCAGCGGCAGAACACGGTCACGCCGGCAGGCTCGGTCGACACCCGCGGTCCGCGGGTCTTCATCCGGATCGACGGCGCCTATGACAGCGTTCGGGCCATTGCCGACACGCCGATCGTCGCCGCGGGACAGACGCTGAGGCTCTCTGACATCGCCGAGGTCCGTCGCGGCTATGAAGACCCGCCCACATATCTCATCCGGCGTGGGGGCGAGCCGACCATCATGCTCGCGGCGGTCATGCAGGAGGGGTGGGACGGTCTGGCGCTCGGCCGGGCGCTGGAAGACAGGACGGCGGCCATCGGCCAGACGCTGCCGCTTGGGATGACACTCGAAAAGGTCAGTGACCAGGCTGTCAACATCAAAGCGGCGGTCGACGAGTTCATGATGAAGTTCGCGATGGCGCTCGGCGCCCTGATCCTGGCGCTGGGTCTTCTGGTGGACGACGCCATCATCGCCATCGAGGTGATGGTGGTGAAGATGGAAGAGGGCATGGACCGCATCAAGGCGGCGGCCTATGCCTGGAGCCACACCGCGGCGCCGATGCTGTCGGGAACGCTGGTGACGATCGCGGGCTTCCTGCCGGTCGGCTTCGCGCGCTCGACGGCTGGCGAATACGCCGGCAACATCTTCTGGGTGGTGGGGTTCGCCCTCATCGTCTCATGGATCGTCGCGGTGGTCTTCACACCCTATCTCGGCGTCAGGATGCTGCCCGCGATCAAGCCGGTCGAAGGTGGCCACCAGGCGATTTACGGCACGCCGAACTATCGGCGCCTGCGGCGGCTCATCACCTTGGCCGTGCGGCATAAATTCGTGACCTGCGGCATTGTCGGCATCGCCTTCGCGCTGTCGGTTGTCGGCATGGGGGCCATCAAACAGCAGTTCTTCCCGACATCCGACCGGCCCGAGGTGCTGGTGGAGGTTCGCCTGCCGGACGGCACCAGTATCGAGACCACGACCGCGGCGGTCGAAACGCTGGAAGACTGGCTGGACGGCCAGCCCGAGGCCCTGACCGTCACAAGTTATGTTGGTCAGGGCGCCCCGCGCTTCTTTTTCGCGATGGCGCCCGAATTGCCCGACCCGGCCTTCGCCAAGATCGTCGTGCTGACCCCGGATGCCGAGGCGCGTGAGGCCCTGAAGCAGCGGCTTCGCGGGGCGGTGGCCGAGGGATTGGCGCCCGAGGCGCATGTGCGCGTCACGCAGCTCGTCTTCGGGCCCTACACGCCGTTTCCGGTCGAGTTCCGGATCATGGGGCCGGACCCCGCGCAACTCTATCGCATTTCCGAGGCGGCCCTCGACATCATGCGGGGTGTGCCGGACGTGCGGCAGGCCAATCGCGACTGGGGCAACCGCGCCCCCGTGCTTCGCTTCGTTCCGGATCAGGATCGACTGAACCTCATCGGCCTCTCATCCACCGAGGTGAGCCGGCAGCTCCAATTCCTCCTGACCGGCATTGCGGTCACACAGGTCCGCGAGGATATCCGCAATGTCCCCATCATGGCGCGCAGTGCCGGCGGCGAGCGGCTGGATCCGACACGGCTGGCGGATTTCTCGCTGATGAGCCGGGACGGCCAACCCGTTCCGCTCGACCAGATCGGCCGCTCGGCCATCCATCTGGAAGAGCCGATCCTGAAGCGCCGCGATCGCGTGCCGGTCATCACGATCCGCTCGGACATCGACGAGGCGACCCAGCCGCCCGAGGTCTCGAAGCAGATCATGACCGCCCTTCAGCCGCTGATCGCCACTTTTCCGGCGGGTTATCGCATCGAGATGGGCGGATCGATCGAAGAGGCGGCCAAGGCCAACGCGGCCTTGGGCAAGGTGTTTCCGCTCATGATCGCCATCACGCTCATCGTGGTCATGGCGCAGGTCCGATCCTTCTCGATGCTGGCGATGGTGTTGCTGACGGCGCCGCTTGGTCTCGTCGGGGTCGTGCCGACCTTGCTCGCCTTCAATCAGCCCTTCGGCTTCAATGCCATCCTGGGCCTTATCGGGCTGGCCGGCATCGTGATGCGCAACACACTGATCCTGACCGAGCAGATCAAGGAAAACCGTGCGGCCGGGCTCGATGACTATCGCGCGGTCATCGAGGCCACGGTGCAGCGCACACGGCCGGTGATGCTGACCGCCCTTGCCGCGGTGCTGGCCTTTATCCCCCTCACGCATTCGGTGTTCTGGGGGTCGATGGCCTATACGCTGATCGGCGGCACCGCGGTCGGCACGGTGCTGATCCTGCTCTTCCTGCCCGCGCTCTATGCCGCGTGGTTCCGGATCAGGCCGGTTGCGGATGGAAGTCGGTAAGGCGGGCATGCTAGGAAGACGGGAGCGGCCCGATCGCCCGGCCGGCCGCGCCTCGTCCGTGACCTGGAGCGCTGTTGCCCAAGATGACCGAGACCAGCCCCGAGACCAGCGCCGATGCGCCCGAGCCGCGCAAGCGCAGCGTGCGGCCGAAAACCCTGGCCCGGACGCGCACCATCCTGGAAACCGCCCATGACGTGTTTGCCGAGCGTGGCTATGAGGGGGCGTCGATTTCCGAGATCGCGCGCCGGGTGGGCATCGCCGAAGGCACGATCTACAAGCATTTCGACAGCAAGAAGGATCTGCTCGGACAGGTTCTTGTCCGCTATTACGATGGCCTGATCGCCGAAATAGAAGCGAATCTGCCGCATATCACCGGATTTCATGAAAAACTGCGCTATATTTTCGGCTTCCATCTTCAGAATCTGCTGACGAACGCGGGCATATCGAAAGTATTCCTGCGTGAAGCCCGCAGTCATGACGATTATTTCGAGTCCATCATTCTGGACGTGAACCGCCGTTATACCGGCATCACCCAGGCCATCGTGCAGGATGCGATCACGCGGGGCGAGGTGCGGGCCGATTTCCCCGTGCGGCTGGTGCGCTATCTGGTGTTCGGCACCCTGGAACATGTGGCGTGGCGCGCCATGAGCGGTCGCGGCCGCATCGACGTGCCCGCCATTGCCGATGCATTGACCGACGCCCTGGTGCGCGGCATGGCGCCGCCTGCCGCCGCCGAGCCCGACCCTGCCTCTGGCCTGCTGGACCGTCTGGAGGCGGCGATCGCCCGGATCGAGGCGCAGTCGACGCATAAGTGAGCCATATTTACTGACAATGTCCGCATGGCGCCGGAGGTGAATCCGGCCATCGCTGTGGTGCGCTGCGGAAATTCTGCGTGCATTGCAGTATATTGTCTCTCATTCCGGATAATTGCTCCGGCATGCGGATGATGCGCCCGCAGTCGTCATTTTGCATTGACTCATAAAAGTGAGTGACGTTCACTAAGCATGTCGCCGGACGACAAGACATGCAGA
Organism: Tistrella arctica; assembly: GCF_039630945.1. NCBI lineage: Bacteria > Pseudomonadati > Pseudomonadota > Alphaproteobacteria > Geminicoccales > Geminicoccaceae > Tistrella > Tistrella arctica. The sequence continues at coordinate 221,477 of NZ_JBBKTV010000004.1, read as the reverse complement.
ACCGGCGCGCAGACAGGGAGATGACTTCGGCCGGGGCAGCGACGCCCGCGAAGTCCGTGATCACGCCGCGCCATGATGCGCATGGCCATCCGCCGATACGGCCGCTGAAGAAGGCCCCCCAATCCGATGACCGCACCGACCCTCGTTCGCGAGGCCGCCGGCCCGGCTGATCCGCCGCGCGCCGACGCAGGCCCCGCCATGTCCACCAACCCGTCCGATGCGGCCGCGCGGTCGCGAACCGGCGCGCCGCCTCTGCTGGTCTGCGACCGCATCGACCGGTCGTTCGGCGGGCTGAAGGCGTTGAAATCCGTGTCGATCGCGATCAGCCCCGGCCAGATCTTTGGGCTGGTCGGGCCGAATGGCAGCGGCAAGACCACCATGGTCAATGCCATCACCGGCTTCTATCCGCCGGATGCCGGCCGGGTCATGTTCGACGGCCGCGACCTGAAGGGCTTGAAGCCGCACCGTATCGCGCGGCTGGGCATCGCCCGCACCTTCCAGAATCTGGCGCTGTTCCGGGGCATGAGCGTGCTCGACAACATTCTGGTCGGTCGGCACATCCACATGCGGCCCGGCGCGCTGAAATCGCTGTTCTATCCGGTCTGGGCGCGGCCGGCCGAGATCCGCCACCGCCGCCATGTCGAGGACATCATCGACTTCCTGCAATTGCAGGATGTCCGCGACATGGCCGTGGAGGTGATCCCGCTGGGGTTGCAGAAGCGTGTGGAGCTGGCGCGGGCGCTGGCCGCCGAGCCCCGCCTGCTGGTGCTGGACGAACCGATGGCCGGCATGAACCAGGAAGAGAAGGAATACATGGCCCGTTTCATCCTGGACGCCCGCGACGCCTTTGGCGCCGCGGTGCTGCTGATCGAGCATCACATGGACGTGGTGACCGCCCTGTGCGACCGCCTGCTGGTGCTGAGCTATGGCGAGCCGATCGCCGAGGGCGACCCCCATGCGGTGATCGCCGAGCCGGCGGTGGTCGCGGCCTATCTGGGGAAGGGGCGGACCCGTGCGGCCTGAGAGGTTGGCAGAACCCCATGGCGGACGGCGGGCTGCGCCCGCGACGGATCGGGCGGCGCAGCCGCAGGCCGGCCCGCTCGCGCCACCGGATACCGGGCGCGGAACCAGCGTGCTGACGATCCTGGCGGCGAATGCCCGCGATCATGGCGATCGGCCGGCGCTGCGCGAACGCGCGCTGGGCATCTGGCAGACCTATGACTGGCGCGATTATCGCGACCGGGTGGCGGCGATCGCGGCCGGGCTCGACGCGCTGGGCTTCCGGCAGGGCGATGCCCTGGCGGTGCTGGGCGACAACCGGGCGGCGCTGTATTTCGGATCGGTCGCGGCCATGGCGCTGGGCGGGTTCTCGTCACCCGTATTCCCCGACGTGCCGCCCGAGGAGCTGGTGCACTTCACCCGCATCGCGCAGCCGCGCTTCGCGCTGGCCGAGGATCAGGAACAGACCGACAAGCTGCTGGCGCTGCGCGCCACATCGGGCCTGCCCGCGACGATCATCTATGACGATCCGCGCGGTATCGCCGGCTATGACGAGCCGGGGCTGGTGGCGCTGGCCGATCTGGCGGCGCGCGGCCGGGCGCGGCTGGCGGCCGAACCGGGGCTTCTGGACGACATCATGGGCCGGGCCGGCGCCGATGACATCGCGGTTCTGCTGCATTCATCGGGCACCACCGGCGCGCCCAAGGGCATCCCGATCCGCCATGGCCAGGCGCTGGCGGCGGCGGCGGCGGCGGCCGAAGGCGGCTGCTTCCGCACGGGCGACGAACACATCGCCTATCTGCCGATGGCCTGGGTGGGCGATTTCGTGTTCAGCATCGCCGGCGCCATGGCGCAGCGCTTCGTGGTCAACATTCCCGAACGCCAGGAAACCGTGGCCCGCGATCTGCGCGAAGTGGCGCCGACCCTGTATCTGGCGGCGCCGCGCGCCTGGGATCTGATGCTGACCCGGGTGCAGGTGGGCATGGAGGAAAGCACCGCGTTCAAGCGCGCGGTCTATCAGCGCTTCATGGCGCTGGCGACCGGCATGGAGCGCGACCGCCTGGCCGGCCGCCGGCCGGGCATGATGCGGCGGATGCTGCGCGCGGTCGGCGAGCCGGTGATCTATGGTCCGATCAAGGATCATCTGGGCCTGTCGCGCGCCGCCCGCGCCTATACCGGCGGCGAGGCGATCGGCGAGGACACCTATGTGTTCTTCCGCGCCCTGGGCATCGACCTCCGCCAGTTCTATGGCCAGACCGAAAGCTGCGCGCTGGTGGTCTGCCAGACCGGCGGCGAGGCCATGCCGCACAGTGTCGGCCGGCCGCTGCCGGGGGTGGCTGTCAGGATATCGGCCGAGGGCGAGGTTCTGATCAGCGCCGGATCGGTGTTCAGCGGCTATCAGGGCGCGGCCGCGACCGGCGACGACACGCTGGTCGACGACGACGACGGTCGGCGCTGGCTGCGCACCGGCGATGCCGGGCATCTCGACCCCGGCGGCGAGCTGGTGGTGCTGGGCCGGATGGGCGATGTCCGCCACACCACCGGCGGCGCGCGCTTCATTGCCGGCCATGTCGAGAACCGGCTGAAATTCAGCCCCTATATCCGCAATGCGGCGGTGTTCGGCGACGGGCGGCCGCATCTGGCGGCGCTGATCTGCATCGACGAGGCGGCGGTGGGCCAGTGGGCGCAGCGCCATGGCGTCACCTGGACATCCTATGCCGACCTGTCGCAGCACCCGAAGGTGCTGGATCTGGTGGGCGAGGCGGTGGCGCGCACCAATGGCGTGCTGCCCGAGGGTGAGCGTGTCCGCCGCTTCGCCAATCTGCACAAGGATTTCGATGCCGATGACGGCGAGATCACCCGCACCCGCAAGCTGCGTCGCGGGCTGATCGAGGGCCGCTATGGCGCGCTGATCGAGGCGCTGTACGGCCCCGGAGACGCCACCACCCTGGATATCGAGATCACCTATGAGACCGGCGCGCGTGCGATGACCAGCCGCCGGATCATGCTGCGGGAGGCGCGCTGACCGATGGATATGGCCTTTGCCGGCGAACTCGCGCTCAACGGCGCTCTGGTCGGCCTGTTCTATGCCCTGGTGGGTCTGGGCATCGTCTTGATCTACAAGGCATCCGGCGTCGCCAATCTGTCGCAGGGCGCACTTGCCATGGTGGGCGGCTATGTCGCCTGGGCGCTGGCGACCGATGCCGGCCTGCCCGCATGGCTTGCCATTCCACTGGTGCTGGTTGTGATGTTCGGTCTGGGCGTGGCGCTGGAGCGGGTGGTGCTGCGACGCATGGCCGGCGAGGCGCCGATCATGATCATCATGGTGACGCTGGGCATCGAGATCATGTTGCGCGGCGTGGTGCCGGGCATCTGGGGCGCCGACGTCAAGCGCCTGGATCTGGGGATCGGCCAGGATCCGATCTTTCTGGGGCCGATGCTGATCAACACCGCCTATCTGGTCGGCGGGGTGGTGTCGCTGGTGCTGATCGGGCTGTCGGTGCTGTTCTTCGGCACGCTGCACGGCATCGTGCTGCGGGCGGTGTCGGACGACCAGATCGCCGCATGGTCGGTGGGCATCCGGGTCGAACATGCGATCGCCCTGGCCTGGGGGATTTCCGGGGTCACCGCCGCATCGGCCGGCATCCTGTGGGGCTCGGTTCAGGGCGTTGACTGGACATTGTCGCTGTTTCTGGTCAAGGGGCTGGCGGTGGCGATCCTGGGCGGGCTCGACAGCGTGCCGGGGCTGCTGGTGGCGGGGCTGCTGGTCGGCATCGCCGAAAGCCTGGTCGCGGGGCTGCTCGACCCCGTGGTTGGCGGCGGCACCCGCGACATCGTGGCCGCGGTGATCATTCTGCTGACCGTGCTGGTCCGCCCCTACGGCCTGTTCGGCCGCATCCATATCGAAAGGGTCTGAGGCCGATGTTCTATCGTCGGGCAGGGGTCCGCCACACCAGCTATGTGGCCGACCGCAAACTCTGGCCGCTGGCCTTCGATCGCCGGATGCTGGCCGTGGTGATGGTGGTGGCCATCACGGTGCCGCTGTGGCTGGGGCCGCTCTATCTCACCGCCTGGGCTTTGCCGATGGTGATCTGGGCCACGGCGGCCATGGGGCTGAACCTGCTGATGGGCGGCGCCGGCCAGATCCATCTGGGCTATGCGGCGGTGATGGCGATCGGCGCCTATGCCTCGGTGCATCTGGGCCGGGCGGGGGTGCCGTTCGAACTGGCGGTGCTGGGCGGCGGTCTGGCGGCGGCGCTGATCGGCAGCGTGTTCGGCGCGGCCGCCCTCAGGGTCAAGGGCCTGTATCTGGCGATCTCGACGCTGGCCATGCAGTACATCGTCGATTTCGGCATCGCCCATGTTCCGGCGATCAGCGGCGGCAGCCAGGCGACGCTTCAGGCGCCGCCGGTGACCCTGCTGGGCCTTGTGCCGGTGGACAGCGATGCCGGGCGCTATTGGGTGGCGCTGGCGGTGTGCGTGGTGGTGGCATCCTTCCTGCTGAACGTGTCGCGCACCGGCTATGGCCGCGCGCTCGCCACCATCCGCGACAAGGATTACGCGGCCGAGGTCATCGGCGTGAACAGCTTCCGCTACAAGCTGTCGGCCTTCTGGACCAGTTCGTTCATCGGCGGCGTGGCCGGCGCGGTGCTCGCCTTCTGTTATTACCGCGCGATCACGCCCGAACAGTTCCATCTGGACGTCTCGATCCAACTGGTGGCGATGGTGATCGTGGGCGGGCTCGGCAGCGTGATGGGCAGCATGCTTGGCGCCGCCTTCATCTTCGCGGCGCCGCTGCTGCTGAACACCGGGCTGGTCGCCCTCGTCCGTGCCGGCGATCTCGCCATCTCGCAGGAACTGATCGCGCATATCCCGCTCGCGGTCTATGGCGCGCTGATCATCGGCTTCCTGCTGATCGAGCCGCTGGGCCTGGCCAAGATCTACGACAACATCCGCAAGTATATCCTGGTCTGGCCGTTCCGCCATCTTGGCTGATGGCGGCGGCGGGCCGGTTCCACGCACGAAAAAGAACACGATCTCTGGGGAGAAGCGACATGGGTATTCTGGGTCGTGCGGCAGGACTCGCCTTCGCGGCGGTCCTTGCGGCATCGGCGGCGGCCACGGGCAGCGCCGCCGCCAATGACGACGCGGTGGTCAAATTCGGCATGCCGCAGGATTTCACCGCCGTCTACACCTTCGTGACGTCGGAATACAATCAGGGCCAGCGCGACTATCTGGCGCTGGTCAACAGCCGCGGCGGCATCGGTGGGGTCACCTTCCAGGCGCTGGTTCTGGACCATGGCAACCAGCCGCAGCGCGGCATCGAGGCCTATGAGCGGCTGAAGCAGCAGGGCGCGCTGACCATCGACGCGCTGTCGACGCCGGTGTCGCGGGCGCTGGTGCCCCGGGCGATGGCCGATCATCTGAACCTGCTGACCACCTTCAGCGGCCGCAGCGATGCCGCCGACGGCAGCACCTTCCCCTATGTGATCCCGATGTCGCCGATGTACTGGTCGCAGGCGGCGGCGGTGGTGTCGTACATGAACACGGCGACCGAGGGCGGGCTGAAGGGCCGCAAGCTCGCCTATGTCTATATCGACTCGCCCTTCGGCCGCGAACCGCTGCCGGTGCTGAACGCGCTGGCGGAAGAGAACGGCTTCGAACTCGGCACCTTCCCCTATGCCTCGCCCGGCAGCGAGCAGTCGGCGGTCTGGACCCAGGTCCGGCGGTTCCAGCCCGACTGGACGGTCATCTGGGGCGGCGGTGTCGGCCAGACCGTGGCGCTGCGTGAAGCGGTGCGCAACGGCATCCCCCGCGACCGGCTGGCAACCGGTGTCTGGCTGTCGGAATCCGATGCCGAGATCGTGGGCCGCGAACAGGCGAAGGGCGTGCTGAAATTCGAGGCCGTGGCCAGCGGCCGCGAGCCGAAGATCATCGCCGACATCCTGTCCGAGGTGGTGGCCAAGGGCAAGGGCGCCGGCCCCGAGGCCAAGGTCGGCACCGCCTATTACAACATGGGCGTCGGCATGATGGCGATGGTGGTCGAAGGCGCGCGTCTGGCGCTTGAGGCCGACCCGACCCTGCCGCTGACCGCCGAGCGGCTGAACATCGGCATCCGCAGCATCACCGATTTCAATGCCGAGGGCCTGCTGCCGCCGACCACGCTGACCCGTGAGGATCATCAGGGCGGCGGTGCCGGGCGGATCGTCGCCTGGGACGGCACGCGCTGGGTGGCCAAGACCGACTGGTTCTCGGCGCATCAGGATCTGGTGTGGAAGATGGTGCGGGCCGAGTCGGAAAAGTACCGCAAGACCGGGGAGTGACACGGATGCTGCTCAGCCTGAGCAATGTCGAGGTGGTCTATGACCGCGTGTTCATGGCGGTGTCGGGCGTGTCGCTGGAGGTTCCCGAGCAGGGCATTATCGCCCTGCTCGGGGCCAACGGCGCCGGCAAGAGCACGACCCTGAAATCGGTGAGCGGGCTGTTGAAGCCCGAACGCGGTCTGGTGACCAAGGGCACGCTGACCTTCCGCGGCCGGGACATCACCAGCCTGCCGCCCGCCGAGCGGGTGCGGCTGGGCATCGTGCATGTGCTGGAGGGCCGGCGCGTGTTCGGGCATCTGACGCCGGTCGAGAACCTGATGGCCGCCACCACTATGCACCGCGACCGCCGGGCGGTCGCGGCCCGGGTGGATGAGGTGATGGAGCGGTTCCCGCGCCTGAAACAGCGCGCGCGGGCGCAGGCCGGCTATCTGTCGGGCGGCGAGCAGCAGATGCTGGCGATCGGCCGGGCGCTGATGACCGGACCGTCGCTGATCATGCTCGACGAGCCCAGCCTGGGGCTGGCGCCGCATCTGGTCGACGAGATCTTCGCGATCATCGCCGGCGTCGCCGCCGATAGCGGCGTCGGCGTGCTGCTGGTGGAACAGAACGCCGATGCGGCACTGGCCATCGCCGCCCATGGCTATCTGATCGAGAACGGCCGGGTGGTGATGAGCGGTGCCGCACAGGCCCTGCGCGACAACCCCGACATCCGCGAATTCTATCTGGGCGGTGGCGCCGAGCCTGTCGACTATGCCCGGGTGAAGCATTACCGCCGGCGCAAGCGCTGGCTGAGTTGAGGGGCGGGTGGGAATGGACATGACCGGATTTCATGACATGACCGGGTTTCAGGGCGACGGCCTGCCGGCGCTGCTGCGCGCCGCACTGACGACACCGCATTATGCCGGGACACTGGCCGGCATCGATCCAGACCGCATCACCGATCGTGCGGGGCTGGCGACCCTGCCGGTGTTGCGCAAATCCGCCCTGGCGGGATTGCAGGCGGCCCGGCCGCCCTTTGCCGGCATCAATGTCCGGGCGCCGGGCGAACATGCCCGCGTCTTCGCATCCCCCGGTGGCATCCACGAGGCCGAGCCGCGCGGCGCCGGCGATCACTGGGGCATGGCGGCGGCGTTGGCAGCGGCCGGGTTCCGTGCCGGCGACATCGTGCACAACGCCTTTTCCTATCATCTGACACCGGCGGGTGCGGCGATGGAGGCCGGCGCCTGGGCGCTGGGCTGCGCGGTGTTCCCCGCCGGTATCGGCAATACCGAGGCGCAGATCGCCGCCGCCCTGCATCTGAAACCCGCCGGGTATACCGGCACGCCGTCCTTCCTGCTGCATCTGCTGCGCAGCGCCGCCGCCGCCGGCACACCCCTGCCGTTCCGCCACGCCCTGGTGTCGGGCGAGGCGTTTCCACCGGCGATGGCGGCGGAGATCGCGGGGTTCGGCGTGGCGGCGATCCAGTGCTATGGCACCGCCGAGATCGGCATGATCGCGCATGAGACGTTGAGCGACGGCCTGCGGTCGCCCGACATGCTGGTCAATTCGCGCCTGATCGTCGAGATCCTGACCCCCGGCACCGGCGATCCGGTGGCGCCGGGCGCTGTGGGCGAGGTGGTGGTGACCAGGCTTGACCCCGACTGGCCGCTGATCCGGTTCGCGACCGGCGATCTGAGCGCCGAGGTGCTGCCGGCCCAGGTGCCGGCCCAGGTGCCGCTACGAGATGGGGCCATGCGCATCCGTGGCTGGCTGGGCCGGGCCGATGACGGCACCAAGGTGAAGGGGCAGTTCGTCTATCCGATGCAGGTGGCGGGCGTGCTGGCCCGGCATCCGGCGGTGACGCGCGGCCGGCTGGTGATCGGCCATGACGACGGCCGCGACAGCATGACCCTGCTGATCGAGGCTGGTGCGGGCGACGAGATTTCCGCCGAGGCGATCGCCGCCGATCTGGCGGCGCTGACCCGGCTGAAGGGCGAGGTGCGGCTGGTGGCTGTGGGGCGACTGCCCGATGACGGCCGGCTGATCGAGGATACGCGCGCGTGAGCCCGGCCAGCGGGCCGGGGCGCGCGAGACAATTCATGCATTCAGGGAGGATGCGGACGTGACGGCAATCGAGACCCTTCCCAACCGGATCGAGCCATCCGGCTGGACCCTGTCGGCGGACCGCCAGGAGATCCTGGACCACGCCGACCGTTTCGCGCGCAAGGAACTGCATCCGCTGCAACAGCGGATGGACGACGAGGAATGGTGGCCGCCGCAGGTGATGCCCCGGCTGGGCGAGATGGGCTTTCTGGGCGTCACCGCGCCGGGCGAACTTGGCGGCGCCGACAGCGACCTGTTCGCATCAGGGTTGATCGCCCAGGCGCTGGGGCGCTGGAACCATGCGGTGTCGTTGAGCTATGTGGCGCACGAGAACCTGTGCCTGAACAACATTCTGCGCAACGGCAATGACGACGTGCGCGCGCGCTTCGTGCCCGGCCTGTGCGCCGGCACCGCCATCGGCGCGCTGGGCCTGACCGAGCCGGGGGCCGGATCGGATGCTCTGGGCTCGATGCGCACCACCGCGCGGCGGGATGGCGACGACTACATTCTGAACGGCACCAAGCTCTATATCACCAATGGCCCGGTCGCCGATCTGGTTCTGGTCTATGCCAAGACGGCGCCCGAGCGCGGCGCCAAGGGGATTTCGGCCTTCGTGGTCGAGGCCGGCACCCCCGGCTTCAGCGTGGCGCAGAAGCTGGACAAGATGGGCTTCCGTGGCAGCACCACGGCGGAACTGGTGTTCGACGAGTGCCGGGTGCCCGCCGCAAACATGGTCGGTGTCGAGAACGAGGGCGTCGCCGTGGTGATGAGCGGCCTGGATCTTGAGCGGATCGTGGTCGCGATGATCAATCTGGGCATGGCCGAGCGCGCCTTCGATCTGGCGCTGGACTATGCCCGCACCCGCGAGCAGTTCGGCCGCCGGATCGGCGATTTCCAGATGATCCAGGCCAAGCTCGCCGAGATGTATGTGACGGTCGAAACCATGCGCAGCTTCTGCTATCGGGTGCTGGAGCAGGCCAATGGCCTGGAGCACGACCAGGGCGGGCGCGGCGACATCCACAAGCTGACCGCCGCCGCCATCCTGTATGCGGCCGAGGGATGCAGCCGGGTGATGAACGAGGCGGTGCAGATCTTCGGCGGCGCCGGCTATATGCGCGAAACCGAGATCAACCGCCTGTACCGGGCATCGAAGCTGCTGGAGATCGGCGCCGGCACCACCGAAATCCGCAAGCTGATCATCAGCGGCGAATTGCTGAAGGACTGACGCGGCACCGGGATGGCCCGGTGCCGCCGCGCGCCGGCGTCTGGTCAGTCACCGGCGAAATAGTCGGGGCGGCCGTTGGTCCACAGCTCGCCCCACATCTGCTGGCCGCCATCGACGTTCAGCACCTCGCCGGTGATATAGCCGGCGGTGGGTCCGGCCAGGAACAGGCAGGCATCGGCGACCTCGTCGACCCGGCCTTTGCGCATCATCGGGTTGGAGCGGTCGAAGGCGCGCTGCACCTCGGGCGTATAGGCCCGCATGCCCTCGCTGTCGATCACGCCGGCGGCGATGCAGTTCACCCGGATGGCGAGCGGTGCCCATTCCACCGCCAGCGTCTTCGACAGATACACCACGCCGGCGCGTGCCGCACAGGTATGGGCGACGCCGGGCATGCCGCGCCAGATCGGGGCGGTGATGGACACGATCGACCCGGGCCTCGCCGCATCGCGCCAGGCACGGGCCGCCGCCTGCATCATGTACCAGCTTCCGTTCAGATTGGTGTCGATCACCGCGTTCCAGCCCTTGGGCGACATGTCGATCGCGGCCTGCGGAAACTGGCCGCCGGCATTGTTGACCAGAATGTCGATGCCGCCGAAGCCTGTGGCGGCGACGAACAGCCCGGCGACCTGATCGGGATCGCGGATTGTCATCGGGTGGGTCAGCACTCTGGCGCCCAGCTCGCGCAGGCTGGTGGCGGTCGCCTCCAGCGGCTCGGGTCTGCGGCCGCAGATCACCAGATCGGCGCCGGCCCGCGCCATGGCGATGGCGATCGCCCGGCCCAGCCCGCTGCCGGCGCCGGAGACCAGCGCCGTCTTTCCGGCCAGCAGGCCGGGTGCGAAATGCTGTCCGGCCAACGGGCCGGGTGCGACATGACGGGATGGTGACGCGGTATCGGTCATTGTCTGGTCTCCGTATGGGGGTAAAAGCGAATCATGTTCATAATTGGAACATGCCAGATAATACGCAGTTTTATGTCGGTTGAACATCATTGACCGATGGCAACGGCAGCCATAAAGTAAATGTCACTCACTTTACGGCCCGGCGCATCGCGCCCTGGCCGCTTCCAAGGACACTTCCGCCCATGTCCGGACTGCATTTCGAGGAATTCCGCGTCGGCCAGCGCTTCGAGCACGCCATCACCCGCACGGTCACCGAGACCGACAACCTGCTGATCACGACGCTGACCCATAACCCGCAGCCGCTGCATCTGGATGCCGAGTTCTGCAAGGGCACCGAGTTCGGCCGCATCCTGGTGAACAGCATCTATACCTTCGGCCTGATGCTGGGGGTGTCGGTCGGCGATACCACCCTTGGCACCACGGTCGCCAATCTGGGCATGGAGGGGGTGAAGTTCCCCAAGCCGGTCCATATCGGCGACACGCTGCGCAGCACCACCGAGGTTGTCGAGCTGCGCGACAGCCGGTCGCGCCCCGATGCCGGCGTGGTGGTGTTCGAGCACAAATGCTTCAATCAGAAGGACGAGATGGTCGCGACCTGTCACCGCTATGCGCTGATGAAGCGCAAGATGCCGGCCGATGCCGCGACCGGCGGAGAGCCGGGGGATGCGGGCGCATGAGCGGCGCCCGGTCTTATCTGTTCGTGCCGGCCGATGCGCCGCGCAAGATCGCGCGCGGACTGACCTCCGGCGCCGACGCGCTGATCCTGGATCTTGAGGATTCGGTGGCGGCCGACCGCAAGCCCATGGCGCGGGCGGCGTTGCGCGATGTGCTGGAGGATCACGCCGCCGCCGATGGGCCACGGCTCTGGGTGCGGATCAACCCGTTGACCGATGGCCAGGGCTCGGCGCTGGCCGATCTGGCCGCGGTGATGCCCGGCCGGCCGGCCGGTATCATGCTGCCCAAGGCGGCGGGCCGTGATGACGTGATCCGGCTGGGCCATCATCTGGACGCGTTCGAGGCGGCGTTCGGCATCGATCATGGCGCCACCCGCATCCTGTCGGTGGCGACCGAAACCCCGGCCGCCGTGCTGACGCTTGGCAGCTATGCCGGCCCGGCGATCCCGCGGCTGGCGGCGATGACCTGGGGGGCCGAGGATCTGTCGGCGGCGCTGGGGGCGGTGTCGAACCGCGATGCCGGCGGCGGGCTCGATCCGCTCTATCTGACCGTCCGGCATCTGTGCCTGCTGGCGGCCACCGCCGCCGGGGTCGACCCGGTCGACACGCTGTGGGCCGATTACAAGGATGGCGCGGGGCTGGCCGTATCGGCCCGCGCCGCCGCCCATGCCGGGTTCCGCGCCAAGATCGCCATCCATCCCGATCAGGTCGGGCCGATCAACGCGGCCTTCACCCCCGATGCGGCCACAATCGCAACCGCAGAGCGTATCGTTGCCGCATTTGCATCTGCCGATGGTGCCGGCACCGTTGGGCTCGACGGCCGGATGCTCGACCGGCCGCATCTGGTGCAGGCACAGGCCCTGCTGGCCCGCGCGGCCGCCCGCTCCGCAGAATAGGGTCAAAGACATCATGTTCAGAACGGTTCTGGTCGCCAATCGCGGTGAAATCGCCTGCCGTATCCTGCGGACGCTGAAGACCATGGGGATCGAGGGCGTCGCGATCTTTCACCATATCGACCGCAATGCCCCCCATGTGGCGATGGCCGACCGGGCGGTGGAGATCACCGGCCCAACCCCCGCCGCCGCCTATCTCGACAAGGCGCTGATCATCGAGGCCTGCCTCGCCGCCGGTGCCGATGCCGTGCATCCGGGCTATGGCTTCGTGTCCGAGGATGCGGGCTTCGCCGAGCGGGCCGAGGCGGCCGGCATCGCCTTCATCGGCCCCGATGCCGAGGTCATGCGCCTGATGGGCGACAAGATCCGTTCGCGTGACTTCGCCCGCCAGGCCGGCGTGCCGGTCGCCCCCAGCGTGATCCGCGAGGATGATGTCGCGGGCTTCCTTGATGCGGCCGCCCGCGATGTCGGCTTTCCGATGCTGATCAAGGCATCGGCCGGCGGTGGCGGCAAGGGCATGAAGATCGTGCGCCATGCGGGCGAACTGGCCGACAGCGCCCGTGTCGCCGCCGGCGAGGCGCTGCGCTATTTCGGCGATGACCGGATCTATGCCGAACGGCTGATCGAGCGGCCGCGCCATATCGAGGTTCAGGTGCTGGGCGACGGCACCGGTCAGGTGGTGCATCTGGGCGAGCGCGACTGCTCGATCCAGCGCCGGCATCAGAAGATCGTCGAGGAAACCCCGGCACCGGGGTTGGACCCGGGTTTGCGGCAGGCGATCTGCGCCGCGGCGGTCGATCTGGCCTCGGCCGCGCGCTATCGCAATGCCGGCACGGTGGAATTCGTGCTGGCGCCGGACGGGGCGTTCTATTTCCTGGAAATGAACACCCGGCTTCAGGTCGAGCATCCGGTGACCGAGATGGTGCTGGGGCTGGATCTGGTGGCGGAGCAGATCCGGATCGCGGCGGGTGAGGGCTTGCGGCTGACCCAGGCCGACATCGTGGCCCGCGGCCATGCCATCGAATGCCGGATCTGCGCCGAGGAGCCCGAGGCCGGCTTCCGTCCGGCGGTGGGCCGGATCGGGCTGCTGGATGTGCCGCGCGCGCCGGGCCTGCGCTTCGACGGCGGCATCGCGCAGGGCCAGGAGGTGACGGTGGCCTTCGACAGCATGCTGGCCAAGATCATCATCCTGGCCGAGACCCGCGCGGCGGCGGCGGCGGCACTGGCGGCGGCGCTGGACCAGACGGCCATTCTGGGCATCGCCACCAATATCGATCATCTGGCGCGGATTCTGCGTCATCCGGCGTTCATCGCCGGCGCGGTGGATACCGGCTTCCTTGAGACCCATGCGGCCACGCTGGCCGGCGGCGCGCCGGACCCGGCGCCGGCGGTTGCCGCCGCCGCCCTTGGCCATCCGGTGCTGCGCCGTCTGATCCACGACACGCCCGACCCGCACGCATCGATCGGCGGCTGGCGCAATTGAGGCAATCCCCCATGGAATTTCATCTGTCGATCGACGGCCGGGATGTCCGCCTGGACATCGCCGCCCGCCGCCCGGTGCTGCGCCTTGCCGTCGACGGCGCGGTGCACGAGATATCCGGGCCCGATGCCGAGGGGCCGACTGGCCCAGGTTCCGGCCGCTTCGCCATCACCGTGGATGGCCGGGTATATCGCGGCTGGCGCCATGTCGCGGGCGACGACGTGTTTCTGCGCATCGATGGCCGCACCCATCACGTGACCGTCGATGACGGGCGCGGTGATGCGGCGGGTGCCGGCGCCGGCGGCGACGATCTGTGCGCCGAGATGCCGGGCATCGTGGTGGCGGTGCATTGCGGTGCCGGCGATGTGGTGGCGCGGGGCGACGCGCTGCTGACCATCGAGAGCATGAAGCTTCAGACGACGATCATTGCCCCGCGTGACGGTGCCATCGCCCGGCTGCACGCGCCGGCCGATACCGCGTTCGGCCGTGGCGACGTGCTGGTGTCGCTGGCACCGGCCGATACCCTGTGCGAAGGATGACCCGGCGATGAGCTTCATCAGATCCGCGATCGACGGCCAGTCGGAGGAATTCCGCCGGCGCTATGCCCGCAACCGCGCCCTGGTGGCCGAGCTGCGCGAACGCCAGCGCGCCGCGCGCCACGACCGGCCGGAGGCCGATATCCGCAGGCTGGAACGCCAGGGCAAGATGCTGCCGCGTGAACGGCTGGAACGGCTGCTCGACCCCGGCACCCCGTTTCTGGAACTGTCGACGCTGGCGGCCGGGCTTGCCTATGACGGCGAGGCGCCGGGCGCCAGCAGCATCACCGGCATCGGGGTCATTTCCGGCCGCGAGGTGATGATCCATGCCGATGACAGCTCCATCAAGGGCGGCGCCTGGTATCCGCTGACCATCAAGAAGATCGTGCGGGCGCTGGATATCGCGATCGAGAACCGCCTGCCGGTGGTGCATCTCTGCGACAGCGCCGGCGGCTTTCTGCCCCGCCAGTCCGAGCTGTTCCCCGACAAGCACATGGCCGGCCGTATCTTCCGCAATCAGGCGATTCTCAGCCGGATGGGCGTCAAGCAATTGGCGATCGTGTTCGGCCATTGCACCGCCGGCGGCGCCTATGTGCCGGCCTTGAGCGATTACAACGTCATCGTCCGGGGCACGGGCGCGGTGTTCCTGGCCGGGCCGCCGCTGGTGAAGGCGGCCACCGGCGAGGTGGTGGGGGTGGAGGATCTGGGCGGCTGCGACCTGCACACCCGCACCAGCGGCACCTGCGATTATCCGGCGGCGACCGAGACCGAGGCCATCGCCATCGGCCGCGAGATCGTGGCGCAATGGGATCTGCCGCGGAAGTGGATCGCCCCGGTCGATGCGCCCGAAGCCCCGGCCTATGACCCCGACGAGCTCTACGGCATTCTGCCCGACGACATCAAGAAGGGCTTCGACATGCGCGAGGTGATCGCGCGGATGGTCGATGGCAGCCGGTTTCACGAATATCAGCCGGCCTATGGCGCCACCCTGGTCGCGGGTTTCGCCAATCTGTGGGGCTATCGGGTCGGCATCCTGGCCAATAACGGCGTGCTGTTCAATGACAGCACCCTGAAGGCCGCGCATTTCATGGAATTGTGCAATCAGAACGACACGCCGCTGCTGTTTCTGCAGAACATCACCGGCTATATGGTCGGGCGCGACTATGAAGCCGCCGGCATCACCAAGGATGGCGCCAAGATGATCATGGCGCAGAGCTGCAGCCATGTGCCCAAGCTGACCGTCATGTGCAACGCATCCTTCGGTGCCGGCAATTACGGCATGTGCGGCCGGGCCTATGATGCCCGCTTCCTGTTCTCGTGGCCCGGCCATCAGATCGGGGTGATGGGCGGCGATCAGGCCGGCCGGACCCTGGCCGATGTGAAGGCGCGGCAGATGGCCCGCAATGGTGCTGCACCCGATCCGGCGCTGCTCGACGCGGTCCGCGTCGCCACCCAGCGCGACTACGAGGCGCAGACCTCGTCGTGGCATTCGACATCCGAGATCTGGGATGACGGCATGCTCGACCCGGTCGACACCCGCAACGCCCTGGGCATCGCCCTGGCGGCGGCGGCACAGGCGCCGATGGACCGGCAGGGCTATGGCGTGTTCCGCTTCTGACCGGCGGCGCCATCATCCCGGATCGGGGTGGTGCACAGAATACCTCTAAAAAACTGTTGGTTTATCGAGCATCTCAACCCGACCAGGTGGAAGCATCGGGTCGGGTTGAGATGTTCTCAGCCTTCGTCGCTGCGTGTTCTCGGTTTTGCACGATCATCGCGATCTCGGCGTTGTGATGGGTTCCCCATTCGCAGAGCGGTGCTAGAACCTGGACCAGGCTTCGACCAAAGTCGGTCAGCTCGTATTCGACATGCGGTGGCACCGTCTGGAAATCAATGCGGCGAATGACGCCATCATCCGCCAGTTCCTTGAGGTGCTGGATCAGCATTTTTTCGCTCACATTGGTCACGAGCTTGCGGAGCTGGCCGGTCCGCCTGGGCCCGCTGGCCAGGTGATAAATGATAAGCGGTTTCCACTTGCCGCCAAGGATGGCCAGAACCGCTTCCAGGCCGCAGCGGAAATCCGTCGTGGTCATTTTGATCTCCTGATTCAGACACATACTAAATAGTCAGTACTGGAACGAAAGTCTGCCCTGTCTTAACTGGATCGGATGACGATGTCGACGCGCGAGGCAGTCGATGATCGTCGAGCCAACGCTGCGGGATCCAGATCTACAGGAGATATCCATGACGTTCGGATTCATCGGCGCAGGCATGGTCGCGCAGACCATTGCCCGCCATCTACTGCCATTCGGCCACGAGGTGTTGCTCAGCAACAGCCGCGGGCCCGACACGCTGGCGGATGTCGCAGGCAGCCTTGGTCCGGGTGCGACCGCCGGCACGCCGCAACAGGCAGCCGATCAGGACGTCGTCGTTTTGAGCGTCGATTGGGTCAATGTCCCAAAGGCGCTCGCGTCGATCCCGGACTGGTCGGGCCGTATTCTGATCGACGCCACCAACCGGATCGACCGCAACAATCCGCGCGATCTCGGCGACCTCTCAGGGCCCACATCCAGCGAGATCGTTGCCGATCAGGCGGTGGGTGCCAGGGTGGTCAAGGCGTTCAACACCATCCCGATGCAGTGGATCGACGACGCATCGCCCGATAAACCAAGAACCGTCCTCTTCATCTCCGGCGACGATGCCGGGGCGAAGACTGCGCTGGGCGACGTGCTTGAGCAGGTCGGCTTTGCCGTCGTCGATCTCGGTACACTCGCGATCGGCGGCAGGCAGCAGCAGCTCGGTGGCCCCTTGGCGGGTCTCAACCTGACCCTGGTTGATCGGTTCGTGCTGTGAAGGCGCTTGCTTACCAGACGGCGCACGCTCTCGACGCCTTCAGTATTCAAGAGCGGGACGTCGCCGAACCGACGCTGCGCGATGCAGATCTTTTGGTCGACATCCGCGCCGTCGGCGTCAATCCCGGCGAGGCTTATATCAGGAGCGTGCGCAGCGCCGAACCCGGCGGGCGCGTGGTTCTGGGCTGGGAATTCGCCGGGGTGGTGATCCAGGTCGGTTCGACGGCAAAGGGTTTCGCTGTCGGCGACCGCGTGATGGGCACCGGCGACGTTACCCGCGATGGCTGCTGGGGCGAACACCTTGCCGTCGATCATCGTGTCGCAGCCAGGATCCCCGATCGGCTTTCCGTCGTCGATGCCGCCTCTTTGCCCATCGGTGGCCTGACGGCATGGGAGGCGATGTTCCGCGATCGCGATACGCTGCCGGCCGGGGTTGACCGTGTGCTCGTCGTCGGTGGCGCCGGCGGTGTGGGTTCCATGGCGATCCAGTTGCTGAAAGCCAGGACAGGCGCGTTCGTCATCGCGACCGCCTCACGTCCGGAATCGACGGCGTGGTGCAAGGTGATGGGGGCCGACCTGGTCGTCGATCACAGCCGGGACGTGATCGCTCAACTCGGCGCCGCCGGCATAGACCAGGTGGATATGGTGTTGTCGACCGCCGGAACCGCGGGAAACCTGAGCTGGATCGCCAGGCTGCTGCGGCCCTTCGGGCATCTGTCGGCGGTGGATATCGCACCGCCCTTCGACGCAAGTCCGATCGTGTCGAAATCGATATCCATTCACACCGAAATGGTGTTCGCGAAGGTGATCAGCGGCTTCAATCCGGCCAGTCAGGGCAAAATCCTCGCTGAGATCGCCGATCGCGTCGTCTCGGGTGGACTGCGCCCGATCGTGACGACCCGGCTCGACGGCCTGACCGCCCGGAACATGAAAACGGCGCACGAAATGCTCGAAAGCAGACGAACGATCGGAAAGATCGTGATCGTCGCCTGACCGGTCATCGTCTGCCCGCAATGAACAAGGGCCGCGGCACAACGGCGCCGTACCAACTCATAGACCGAAAGGGACATCCATGGCCCGGATCCTCGTCACCGGCGCAACCGGCAATATTGGCCGCATGACCCTCCGACATCTTCTGAAGCGCCTGCCTGCCCGTGATCTTGTCGGCCTTGCCCGCGATCCGGCCAAGGCGGCGGACCTTGCCGCCGACGGGATCGAGATTCGCCAGGGCGACTACCTCGACGACGAGGGGTTGGTGCGCGCCTTCCAGGGTATCGAGAAGGTCATGCTCGTATCCGCCACGGCTTTTACCGATCGCAATACCCAGCATCAGAACGTCATTGGCGCGGCAAAACAGGCGGGGGTCGAGCACATCGTCTTCATGCCGGTCATCCACAAGGCGGGTTCCGCCTTCAGCTTGCCGCAGGTCACCGATGAAGACCGCTTCGTCGAGGAACGGTTGAAGGCCTCCGGCCTGATCTACACGCTGGTCCGTCATCCGCCATTTCTTGACACGGTCGTCTCTTATGTCGGTGGCAATCCCCTGGTGACGGGTGTCGTTGTGCCGGCCGGGGCGGGCAAGGCGGGCTATGCCCTCCGTGATGAGCTGGCAGAAGCGCATGCCGTTGTGCTGAGCGAAGCCGGACATGAGAACAAGGCCTACGCGCTGTATGGCGGTCCGGCCGTGTCCTTCGCGGATGTCGCACAGAGTCTGTCGGACATCAGCGGCAAGCCGGTGCCGTTCAATGCCGTCTCGGATCAGGACTACATCGCCCATCTCATGGCAGCGGGGCTGCCCGAGCCGGCTGCCGGCTTCGTGCTGGCATGGGCACATGGCATCAACGCTGGCGAGTGGGACGGCCAGACCGGCGATCTGGAGACACTCCTCGGTCGCAAGCCGACAACGCCGACGGCGTTCCTGCGCGCCAGCTATGCAGCACCCCAACATGATCGCGAACCTTAAATCTCATCGCTTCCAGCCGCATCGAACCGCTGGCGGGATTGCTCGATGGCCCGCCAGTTGTCCCTGATCCAACCGGTAAAACCTTCAAGCGCCGGCAGCATCGTTCTGCCCATCGGCGTCAGCTCGTATTCGACGCGCGGCGGAACCTCGGCGAAGTAATGGCGTGTCACCAGTCCATCGCGCTCCAGGTTGCGGAGCGTGAGGGTGAGCATGCGCTGTGAAATGCTCGGTATCCCGTTCCTGATCTCGGAGAACCGCAGCGCTCTGGCGGGCTCCAGTGCGAGGATGCTCATTACGAGAATCGTCCATTTGTCGCCGAGCCTCGCGAGAACACCGTTTGGCGCGCAGGGCGTGAGGACCGGCCCCTTCTTCGTCTCGATGTATGGCCGACCGTGGATCGACTTTTCCATGAGGCACCTCTTTGTAACCGGCACACAAAAATGTGCCGTCTTGCGCGGTTTTTATAGCAGTGCCATTTCGTAACCTTCAATGGTTACGAAAAGGAACCGACGATGACGGACGACAAATCGGTGCTCGTGTTCGGCGCCACGGGGCAGCAGGGAGGAGCGGTTGCGCGGGCGCTCCGGAGCGCTGGATGGCATGTCAGGGCGCTTGTCCGAGACCCCGCCGGCGAGGCGGCAAAGGCGCTTGAGGCCATCGGTGTCGCGTTGCACAAGGGCGCGTTTTCGGATGTCGCGTCCATCGACGCGGCGATGGCGGGTGCCTATGGCGTCTTCAGCGTGCAGCCCAGTTCGGGACAAGGTGCTGCCTATGGCATCACCGACGCAGAGGAGGTCCGCTACGGCAAGACCGTTGCCGACATGGCCGCGACGCATCATGTGCGGCATCTCGTCTACACCTCCGGTGGCGCTGCCGGCAAAGGCGAAACCGGCCTGGGCCATTTCGACAGCAAGACGGAGATCGAAGAGCATGTTCGCGGTCTGCCCATCCATAGCACGATCGTGCGGCCGGCAGCCTTCATGGAGATGCTGATGCTGCCGGGCATGGGCCTGGACCAGGGAAGGTTCAGCTTCTTCATGCGGCCCGATCAAGTCATGCAGTTCATCGCGGCCGACGACATCGGCAAGATCGTCGCCTCGATTTTTGCCGATCCGGAGCGCTTTGCGGGCCGGACCATCGAGATTGCCGGAGACGAGGTCACCGGACGCGGCATTCAGGACGTGCTCAGCCGCGCCGCCGGGCGAACGATCACATACCATCGTTTCCCGGACAGTCTTCTTGAGCAGGATGCATTCCTTGGACGACTGGCCGCGCTCGTCGACGACGGCCGATGCGCCGGGGTGGCGGATATCGAGGCGCTCCGCAGAGATTTCGGCACGCTGACCACCCTTGATGCGTGGCTCTCCGGCCCCGGAAAACGGCGTCTCGACGCCGCATTGCAGGCGCAGGATGCGCCCGTGGCACTTCGCTGAGCCGCTCGATCGCGGGGGAGGGGGCCTGCGTACCGGCGTCCGCGACCTCGCGATCAGAGGATTAGCCCATCCGCTTTGAACGGATTGAGCGGCCTCTTGCGCAAACACCCGACTGGAAAACCGGGCGGTTC
Source organism: Tistrella arctica (assembly GCF_039630945.1). Classification (NCBI taxonomy): domain Bacteria; kingdom Pseudomonadati; phylum Pseudomonadota; class Alphaproteobacteria; order Geminicoccales; family Geminicoccaceae; genus Tistrella; species Tistrella arctica. Next base: position 200,986 of record NZ_JBBKTV010000004.1, on the reverse strand, counting down.
GGGGCTATCCATGAAGGCGGAGAGAAACGCCGCCGTCATAATGCCCCAACAACCCCAAGCGTGCGGCTGGCCGCACCCGGTCGGGAAGAAACGATGACAAGCACGACGCCCGCCTTCGACACCATCATCGTCGGCGCCGGCACCGCCGGTTGCCTGCTCGCCAACCGGTTGAGCGCCGACCCGAACCGCCGGGTGCTGCTGATCGAGGCGGGCGGCAAGGACGATTACATCTGGATCCATGTGCCGGTCGGCTATCTGTACTGCATCGGCAATCCGCGCACCGACTGGTGCTTCATGACCGAGCCCGAACCGGGCCTGAACGGCCGGGTGCTGCGCTATCCGCGCGGCAAGACGCTCGGCGGCTGTTCCAGCATCAACGGCATGATCTATATGCGCGGTCAGGCCCGCGACTATCGCCAGTGGTCGGAAATCACCGGCGAGGACGACTGGGACTGGGATCAGGTGCTGCCGTTCTTCAAGCGCCATGAGGATCATCACAAGGGCGGCGACGACGCCCATGCCGCCGGTGGTGAGTGGCGGGTGGAGCGTCAGCGCCTGCGCTGGGACATTCTGGACGCCTGGGCGGCGGCGGCCGAACAGGCCGGGCTGCCCGCGACCACCGATTTCAATCGGGGCGACAATGAGGGTGTCGGGTATTTCGAGGTCAACCAGAAGAATGGCTGGCGCTGGAATGCCGCCAAGGCCTTTCTGCGGCCGGCGATGGCGCGGCCGAACCTCACCGTCTGGACCAAGACCCAGGTCGCGCGGCTGATCACCACCCCCGATGAGGACGGGCTGATGCGCTGCACCGGCGTCGAGGTGGTGCGCAATGGTGAGCGGATGCAGGCACTGGCCCGCCAGGAGGTGGTGTTGAGCGCCGGCGCCGTCGGCTCACCCCAGATCCTGCAAGTGTCGGGCATCGGCCCGGCCGCTCTGCTGAACCGCCATGGCATCGAGGTCCGCCACGATCTGCCGGGCGTCGGCGCCAATCTTCAAGATCATCTTCAGATCCGCGCGGTCTATAAGGTCAAGGGCACGCGGACCCTGAACCGGCTGGCGAGCAATCTGGTCGGCAAGGCCACGATCGGGCTGGAATATGCCCTGCGCCGCACCGGGCCGATGAGCATGGCGCCCTCGCAGCTTGGCGCCTTCACCCGCAGTTCGGCCGAGAAGAACGCCGCCAACATCCAGTTCCACGTGCAGCCGTTGAGCCTGGACGCCTTCGGCGAGCCGCTGCACAGCTTCGATGCCTTCACCGCCAGCGTCTGCAACCTGAACCCGACCAGCCGGGGCACGATCAGCATCCGCAGTCCGAATTTCGAGGACGCGCCGCTGATCGCGCCCAATTATCTCAGCACCGAGGAAGACCGCAAGGTGGCGGCCGATTCGCTGCGCGTCACCCGCCGGATCTGCGGCCAGAAGGCGCTGGAGAAGTTCCAGCCCGAGGAATGGAAGCCCGGCGCGCAATACGAAACCGACGAACAACTGGCCAAGCTGGCCGGCGACATCGCCTCGACCATCTTTCACCCGGTCGGCACCACCCGCATGGGCCGCGCCGACGACCCGGATGCGGTGCTCGACCCGCATTTCCGGGTGCGCGGCATGCGCGGCCTGCGGGTGGTGGATGCCGGCGCCATGCCCACCATCACCAGCGGCAACACCAATTCCCCCACATTGATGATGGCGGAAAAGGCCGCTGCCTGGATCCTGGCCGGGATGTGATGCGCCCGGCTTGATGCGTCCGGCTTGATCTGGTCAGATCTAATCACTATGATTAAGCCTGACCAGATCACCCTGACCCGAAAGGCGAGATCCGCTATGGCACAGACCGGAACCCGGGTGCTGACCGCCCATGTGCCGCTGCCCCTGGCCGACAGGGTCGACCAGATGGCCGAACGGCTGGAGCGGTCGCGCGGCTGGATCGTGAAACAGGCGCTGTCGGCCTGGCTGGCGCAGGAGGAAGAGCGTGACCGCCTGACCCGCGAGGCGCTGGCCGATGTCGATGCCGGCCGGGTGATCGACCATCAGGCCGTGCAGGCCTGGGCCGACAGTCTTGGCAGCGATACGCCCGTCGATACGCTTAGTGATACACCGCTGCCGCGCCCGCGCTGATGGACCTGAAATGGACCGGCAAGGCGCTGTCCGATCTGGCGCGCCTGCACGACTTTCTGGCCCCGACAAACCCGCCGGCGGCGGCACGGGCGGTGCAGGCTCTGGCCCGCGCCCCGACCATCCTTCTAACCAATCCCCGTCTTGGTGAGCAGCTTTTCGGCTTCGAGCCGCGCGAGGTCCGGCGCCTGCTCGTCGGATCATACGAGCTGCGCTATGAAATCCAGGACAGCACGATCTATGTGCTCCGGCTGTGGCACAGCCGGGAGGATCGCTAGGTCGTCCGCGGCCGCAAGCGGCAACACTTATCGGCCTTTGACAGGTGAGGCGCCACCCGGGGGCGGGGGTCTAAGGCGGGACGGCAGCGCATCACCATCCCATGTCCTGCCGGGCCCCCTGCCAGCCAGCGGTCGATTTTTTGCCAGCATGAAACAGCTTGATCGTTCTGGCATTAAATCAGGGGCGGGACATCAGGGGCGGACCTGAAAAATCCCAGGCGATGTCGTGGCGATAGACCATGCCCGGGCGGAGCAGGGTGGAGGGGAAATCCGGGCGGTTGGGGCTGTTCGGGAAGGCCTGGGGTTCCAGGGCGACCCCGCCATGGCGGCGCAGCGGCCCGTCGGCGCCGGTGAGCCCGGCGTGGAAATGATCGGCGGTATAGACCTGAAGCCCCGGTTCGGTGGTGAACAGGGTCATGGCCCGGCCGGAGCCGGGATCGCTGAGCCGGGCCACCGCCTGTAGCGGCCCACGGCCGGCGGTGCGGCAGAAATTGTGATCGACGGATCGATCGAGCCGGCGCGGCGCCCGGAAATCGAACCGGGTGCCGGCGACCGGTTGCGGCGCGCCCACCGGCAACAGCGCCTCGTCGACAGCCAGATAATGCGCGGCCGCGATGGCGAGGTCGTGGCCGGTGATGGTGCCACCGCCCGCGAGGTTCCAATAGACATGCTGGCTGAGGTTCACCACCGTGGGGGCATCGGTGATCGCGGTGATCTCCAGGCTGAGCCGCATGCCCGCCAGCCGATACACCGCCTCGACCGCCAGCCGCCCCGGAAAACCCTGATCGCCGGCGCTTGAGTCCAGACGGAAACCGGCACCACAGGACAGGCTGCCACCGGGCAGAGTGCCACCCCGCCAGCGCCGCTGTCCGAAGCCCTCAGGGCCGCCATGCAGGCTGGTGGCGCCTTCATTGGCCGCCAGCACGACCATATGGCCGTCGATCGGGCAGCGGGCGCCGGCGATGCGGTTGGCATAGCGGCCGCAGATGGTGCCGGCATGGATGTCGACCGTGCAGCCCGCTGTCACCGGGTCATGGCCGCGTGTGCCATGAACCACGTCGACGCGGCCCCCCTGGCCGTCGGGCATGGTCAGCGAGATCAGCCGGGCGCCGCCCTCGGCGATCACGGCCCTGAGGCCGCCATCCCCGCCATCCAGCATGAAGCGCCGTTCCGGTTCCCGGGTTCTGGTGTCGGTCGTCATTGCATCGCCTTGATAAAAATCCGCGAGGCGCAGTTTAGGGCTTTCGAAAAGTACTATGATAGACATAATCGTCTGAACACCAATCGGATCGCACCTGTGCAACCCTGACGAAACAGACAGGGCGACGGGGAGACGGGCCGGATCATCCCAGGGGGGGAAACAGACGATGTCGACGCTGACACGGTTGGCGGTGCTCGCGGTTGCGGGGCTGTCGGCAATTTCGGCCGCCCAGGCGGCGGATCTGACGGTGGGCTTCTCGCAGATCGGATCTGAATCCGGCTGGCGCGCGGCTGAGACCACGGTGACCAAATCCGAGGCGGAGGCCCGGGGCATCACGCTGAAGATCGCCGATGCCCAGCAGAAGCAGGAAAACCAGATCAAGGCGATCCGGTCGTTCGTGGCGCAAGGGGTGGATGCGATCTTCGTGGCGCCGGTCGTGGCCACCGGCTGGGACACGGTGCTGAGCGAGGCCAAGGACGCCGAGATTCCGGTGGTGCTGCTCGACCGCAGCATCGAGACCACCAATCCCGATCTGTATCTGACCGCCGTCACATCCGACACGGTTCATGAGGGACGGGTGGCCGGCGAATGGCTGGCAAAGACGGTGGGCGACCGCGACTGCCCGATCGTGGAATTGCAGGGCACGGTGGGGTCGAGCCCGGCGATCAACCGCAAGAAGGGCTTCGACGAGGTGGTCGCGGCCCATGACAACCTCAAGGTCATCCGCAGCCAGACCGGCGATTTCACCCGGGCCAAGGGCAAGGAGGTGATGGAAAGCTTCCTGAAGGCCGAAGGCGGCGGCAAGTCGATCTGCGCCCTCTATGCCCATAACGACGACATGGCGGTGGGGGCCATCCAGGCGATCAAGGAAGCGGGGCTGAAGCCCGGCCAGGATATTCTGGTGGTGTCGATCGATGCGGTGCCCGACATCTTCAAGGCGATGATGGATGGCGAGGCGAATGCCACGGTGGAACTGACACCCAACATGGCCGGCCCGGCCTTCGATGCCATCCTGGCCTTCAAGGACAAGGGCACCGTGCCGCCGAAATGGATCCAGACGGAGTCGAAGCTCTACACCCAGGCGGACGACCCGGCGGCGGTCTACAAAAGCAAGCAGGGCCTCGGCTACTGATCCGACGGCTGCTGCCGGCTTCACCCTGCCCGGCACCGCGCCCGTCATCCGGCGCGGTGCCGGTTCCCGCCGCAGGAGACCTCCGCCATCATGGTTCCCATGCCTGATGCCGCCCATACGGCACCGCCCGCCGCTGGCGCTCTGTTGCAGGTCAGCGGTCTGAGCAAGTCCTTTCCCGGCCAGAAGGCGCTGGACGGGATCGATTTCACCCTGCATGCCGGTCAGGTGCATGCGCTGCTGGGCGAGAACGGTGCCGGCAAATCGACCCTGATCAAGATCCTGACCGGGGTGCACCGCGCCGATACCGGCCATATCCACCTGAACGGCCGGCGCATCGCGCCGCGCGACACCGCCGATGCCCAGGCTCAGGGCATCGGCACGGTGTATCAGGAGGTCAATCTTCTGCCCAATCTGACCGTGGCTGAAAATCTGTATCTGGGCCGCCAGCCGCGCCGCTTCGGCATGGTCGATCACCGCCGGATGCGCGCCGATGCCCGACGGTTGCTGGCGCGCTATGGCCTCGACATCGATCCGGGCAGCCTGTTGTCGGACCAGTCGGTGGCGGTGCAGCAGATCGTGGCTATCGCCCGCGCCGTCGATCTGTCGGGCAAGGTGCTGATCCTGGACGAGCCCACCGCCAGCCTCGACCGGGCCGAGGTGGCGATGCTGTTCGATGTGGTGCGCGGCCTGCGCGATCAGGGGCTGGGCATCATCTTCATCACCCATTTTCTGGATCAGGTTTTCGCGCTGGCCGATCAGGTGACGGTGCTGCGCAATGGCCGGCTGATCGACAGCCGGCCGGTCGCCGGGCTGGACGCGATGCAGATCGTGACCATGATGCTGGGCCGCGATCTGGCGGCGGCGGAAGATCAGGTTGCACGCACCGCCGACACGGCGGCGGTAGCACCTGCGATGGTGTTCAAGGGCTGGGGCCGGCGACGGTCGGTGGCGCCGTTCGATCTGGAGATCCGGCCGGGCGAGGTGATCGGCATCGCCGGGTTGCTGGGATCGGGGCGCAGCGAAACCGCCCGGCTGCTGTTCGGGCTGGACACGGCCGATAGCGGCCGGCTGACCATCGATGGCCGGCCGGCGCGGATCGGCGGCCCGCGCGATGCCGTGGCCCTGCGCTTCGGCTTCTGCCCCGAAGACCGCAAGACCGATGGTATCGTCGGCGACCTGTCGGTGCGCGAGAACATCATTCTGGCGCTTCAGGCGCGGCGCGGCTGGCTGAAGCCGATACCGCCGACGGCGATGGTGGCGCTGGCAGACCGGTTCGTCGCCGCCCTCGACATCCGCACCGGCGATATCGAAACGCCGGTCAAGCTGCTCTCGGGCGGCAATCAGCAGAAGGTGCTGCTGGCGCGCTGGCTGGCGACCAGCCCGCGCCTGCTGATTCTGGACGAGCCCACCCGTGGCATCGATGTCGGCGCCCATGCCGAGATCATCCGCCTGATCCACCGGTTATGCGCCGACGGCATGGCGCTGGTGGTCATCTCATCGGAACTGGACGAGATCGTGGCCTATGCGTCGCGCGTGGTGGTGCTGCGCGATCGCCGCCATGTCGGCGAGATCCGTGGCACGGCGCTGACCGCCGATGCGATCATGCGGGTGATCGCCGATGTGCCGGCGGCGGGCCAGCCGCTTGTGTCGGCGCCGGTTCCGGAGACCGCATCATGATCGCGCGGGCAATGCGCAAGCCCGCCGGGCTGCCGCAACTGGTGGCGCTGGCGGCGATCCTGTTCGCCAACTGGCTGGCCTTTCCCGGCTTTTTCGATCTGACCGTTCAGGATGGCCGGCTGTATGGCAGCCTGATCGACGTGCTGAACCGGGGCGCGCCGGTGGCGATCCTGGCCATCGGTATGACCCTGGTGATCGCGTCGGGCGGCATCGATCTGTCGGTGGGGGCGGTGATGGCGCTGGCCGGCGCGGTGGCCGCCGTGCTGATCGATGCCGGCCACCCGTTATGGCTGGTGCTGGCCGGGGCGCTGGCCGCCGGGCTGGTCTGCGGGCTGTGGAACGGCATTCTGGTGGCGGTGCTCGACATCCAGCCGATCGTGGCCACCCTGATCCTGATGGTGGCCGGCCGTGGCATCGCCCAGTTGGTGACCGAAGGCACCATCGCCACCTTCGTCGATGACGGGCTGATCTTCATCGGCAGCGGCTCGGTACTGGGCCTGCCGATGCCGGTTATCATCACCGCCGGGCTGGCGCTGATCGCCATCCTGCTGGTGCGGCGCACGGCGCTTGGCCTGTTCATCGAGGCGATCGGCATCAACCGCCGCGCCAGCCTGCATGCGGGCATCGGCAGCCGGCTGGTGATCGTCTCGGTCTATATGGCCTCGGGCTTCTGTGCTGCGGTGGCGGGTGTGATCATCGCCGCCGATATCCGTGGCGCCGATGCCAACAATGCCGGGCTGTGGCTGGAACTGGATGCGATTCTGGCGGTGGTGATCGGCGGCACCTCGCTGCTGGGCGGGCGGTTCTCGGTGCTGATGTCGCTGCTGGGCGCGCTGATCATCCAGGCGATGAACACCGGCATCCTGATGTCGGGCTATCCCCCGGAATTCAACTTCATCTTCAAGGCGGCGATCATCGTGGTCATCCTGGTGATGCAGTCGCCGCTGGCCGCGCGGCTGGGCCGGCGCTGGCTGGGTGGCCGCGGCCGCCCCGGCAGCGCTGCCCGCCCCGGTGCCGCGACCCGTGCCAGTGCCGCGGCCCGCCCCGGTGTCACCCGCCCCGAAAGCCAGGAGGTCCGGCCATGAACACCCGCTTTCTGCCGCTGCTGGCGACGCTCGCGATCTTCGTGCTGGCCTATGCCGCCTGTATCGCGCAGTTCCCCAACATGGCCTCGACCCGCGTGGTCGGCAACCTGCTCACCGACAACGCCTTTCTGGGCATCGCCGCGATCGGCATGACCTTCGTGATCCTGTCGGGCGGCATCGATCTGTCGGTGGGTTCGGTGATCGCCTTCACCGGCGTGCTGCTGGCGGTGCTGATCGGTCAGGCCGGCATCCATCCGCTGCCGGCATTCGCGATCGCCCTGGGCGTGGCCACCGCCTTCGGCGCGGCGATGGGGCTGATGATCCATTATCTTGAGATGCCGCCGTTCATCGTCACCCTGGCCGGCATGTTCCTGGCGCGCGGTGCCGCCTTCGTCATGACCACCGACTCGCTGCCGATCGGCCACGGTTTCTATGCCGCCCTGCAGGGGATCTATTGGCGCATGCCGGGCGGCGGGCGGCTGACGGTGATCGCGGGGGCCATGATCCTGGTCACCCTGGCCGGCATCGTCATCGCCCATCGCACCCGGTTCGGCGCCAATGTCTATGCCCTGGGCGGCAACCGGGTGTCGGCGGCGCTGATGGGGGTGCCGGTGGCGGCCACCACGGTCAGGGTCTATGCGCTGTCGGGGTTCACGGCGGGGCTTGCCGGCATCGTGTTCTCGCTCTACACCTCGGCCGGCTATCCGCTGGCGGCGGTGGGCGTGGAACTGGATGCGATCGCGGCGGTGGTGATCGGCGGCACATTGCTGTCGGGCGGCGCCGGCTTCGTGGCCGGCACCTTCGTCGGCGTGCTGATGCAGGGGCTGATCCAGACCTATATCGTGTTCGACGGCACGCTGTCGAGCTGGTGGACCAAGATCGTGATCGGCGGCCTGCTGTTCGCCTTCATCGCCCTGCAACGCGGCCTGCTCTGGCTGTCGGACCGGCGCACGGCGATGTCGTCGGATATGCGGGGCAACAGCGGAGCAGGGGCATGACCGGCAGTCTCGTCATCGGCAATGGCCGTCTGGTCGGCAGCATCTCGGGGCGCGGGCGGTCGCGGACCAATCATGCCCATGTCGTGCAGGAACTGGGGCTCGGCATCGTCGAGGGCCATTTCGCCCCCGGCAGCATCCTGCCCGGCGATGCCGATCTGATGGCGCGCTTCGGCGTGTCGCGCACGGTGCTGCGCGAGGCGCTGAAGACCCTGGAAGCCAAGGGGCTGGTTCAGCCCAAGGCGCGGATCGGCACCCGGGTGATGCCGGCCAGCCACTGGAACCTGTTCGATCCCGATACCCTGTCCTGGCATTTCCAATGCGGGCTGAACCGCGATTTCCTGGCCAGTCTGGCCGAAATCCGACTGGCGCTGGAACCGGAAGCGGCGGCGCTGGCGGCATCGCGGCGCACGGCCGAGGATGTGGCCGATCTGTACAGGCTGGCGGCGGCGATGGACGATCCGGCCAACACCGGCAGCAGCTTCGCCAATCACGATCTGGAGTTTCATCTGGTCGTCGCCCGCGCCTCGGGCAATCCGTTCATGCGATCGATCAGCGCGCTGATCGAGGCGGCCTTGTCGGCGGCGCTGAACATCTCGTCGCCGGCCGACGATCCGGCCAAGATCGCGATGTCGGCCGCCGATCATCGCGCGATCGCCGCCCGGATCGAGGCCGGCGATGCCGATGGCGCCCGCACCGCGATGCGCCGGGTGATCATGGTCGGCGCCGATCGGGTGGCCGGTGCCTTCGGGGTGGCGCAATGACCGGCGGCGGGTTGGCGGATCTGGCCTGGATCGGCTGCGACTGGGGCGGGTCCAGCCTGCGGGCCTTCGCGGTTGCGGCCGATGGCCGGGTGCTGGCGGTGCGGCGCAGCGAGGATGGCGCCGGCGGTCTGGCGCCCGATGGGTTCGAGCCGTCCCTGATGGCGCTGGTGGCGGACTGGCTGCCCGATGCGCCGCCGGCGGCCATCGGCGTGCTGATCTGCGGCATGGCCGGGTCGCGGACCGGCTGGCGGGAGGCTGCCTATTGCGACCCGTCGGTGCCGCTGACCCGCCTTGCCGCTGCCGCCGTGGCAGCCCCGGCGCAGGACCCGCGCATCCGGCCTCTGATCCTGCCCGGCTATGCCCGCGGCGACCCGCCGGATGTGATGCGGGGCGAGGAAACCCAGCTTCTGGGGCTGATCGGCACCGAACCCGGATTTGCCGGGCTGGTCTGTCTGCCCGGCACCCATTCGAAATGGGCGCGGATCGCCGATGACCGGCTGACCGCCTCGGCCACCATGATGACCGGCGAGATCTTCGCGCTGCTCGCCCGGCAATCGATCCTGCGCCAGTCGCTGCGGCCGGCGGCGGCGCTGGTCGACGAGGCCGGCTTCCGCGCGGCGGTGCAGCAGGGCATGGCCGATCCGGCGATGGTGCTGCCGGCGATGTTTGCCCTGCGCGCGGCCGATCTGACCGGAGGTGGTACCGATCCGGAGCGCGCGGCCGACCGGCTGTCGGGCCTGCTGATCGGCCTGGAACTGGCGGCGCTGCCCCAAACCGGCTGGCGGGCGGGAGAGGCGGTGGTGGTGATCGGCGCGCCGGCGCTGGCCGGGCGCTATGCGGTGGCGCTGGATGCCTGCGGCATTCCCGCCCGGCAGGTGTCGGGCGAGACACTGGTGATCGCGGGGCTTCGTGCCGCCCATGCCCGGCTGATCGGAACCGGTTCATGGCCACACATGGTGTGATGTATGAAGGAGGCGTGACCATGACGGGGTCTGACGCGACGATGATGGCATTGCTGGTCGATTGTGGCTGCGAACTCGGCGAGGCGCCGCTCTGGCATCCGCTGCGCGGCGAATTGCTGTTCGTCGACATCGCGGGCCGGGCCCTGCATGCGGTGGCGGGCGATGGCAGCCGGGCCCGGCGCTGGGATTTCGATGTGCCGGTCTCGGCGCTGGGCTGGATCGACCACGACCGGATGATGGTGGTCACCGCCCTGGGTTTCGTCGAGATCGACCTTGAGACCGACCGGCGCACCGCGCATGCGGCGCTTGAGGCCGACGACCCGCGCACCCGGTCGAATGACGGCCGGGTCGATCCGTTCGGCGGGTTCTGGGTCGGCACCATGGGTCTTGGCGGCGAGCGGGATATGGGCGCGCTGTATCGCCTGAGCGGGCGCGACATCACGACTTTGCGCCGGCCGATGTCGATCCCCAATGCGTGTTGTTTCACCGGCGATGGCCGCATCGGCTATAGCGGCGACAGCCTGACCGGCATCATCCATCGCTGGCCGATCGACCCGGCGACGGGCCTGCCCGCGGGCGCGCCCGAGGTGTTCGTCGATCTGTCGGGCACCGGCACCGAGCCCGATGGCGCTGTCGTCGATGCCGAGGATCATGTCTGGTGCGCGCTGTGGAATGGCGGGCGGGTGGTCCGCTATCGCCCCGATGGCACCGAAGAACGGTCGATCGCGCTGCCGGTATCGCGCCCGACCTGCCCGGCCTTTGGCGGGCCCGATCTGAAGACGCTGTATGTCACCTCGGCCTGGCAGGGTTTCACGCCGGCACAGCGCGCGGCCGAACCCCTGGCCGGCGGCGTGTTCGCCATCCGCGTCGACACCCCCGGCCTGCCCGAGCCGGCCTTCCGGATGACGGGCACAATGTCGCATTCTTAAAAAGGTATTTCAAATATATCTTCTGGTCATCATGAGCCCCGCATCCGGAGGACATCCGATGACCAGCCAGTGCCAGCCCGCCGCCGCCCCCGCCGCACCGTTCCGTGACCGCGCGCTGGGCGAGATTGCCGCCAGCCTGCCCGGTGCCACGGCGGTGTTCCGCCACCACCGGCTCGATTTCTGCTGCGGCGGCGACGTGCCGCTGGATCAGGCGGCCGCCCGTCGCGGTGTCGACCCGGCGGTGATCGAAGCGGCGCTGGGCGCGCTGGAACCCGACGAGGTCAACGCCGCCGATCTGCCGACCGACGCGCTGATCGATCACATCCTGGTCTGCTATCATGAAGCCCACCGCCGCGACCTGCCCGAACTGATCCTGCTGGCGCGGAAGGTGGAGGCGGTGCATGCGGCCAATCCGGCGGTGCCGGCAGGTCTGGCCGATCTGCTGCGCGAGATGGCCGGCGTGCTGGAAATGCACATGAAGAAAGAGGAACTGATCCTGTTTCCGGCCATGCGCCACAATCCGCAGGCGCTGGTCGCGCAGCCGATCCGCCAGATGCGTCACGAACATGACGATCATGGCGAGGCCCTGCGGCAGATCGAGGCGATCACCGGCGGGCTGGTGCTGCCTCAGGGCGCCTGCCGGTCGTGGCAGGCGCTGTATCTGGGGCTGGGTCATCTGATGGGCGAGTTGATGGAGCACATCCATCTTGAAAACAACGTCCTGTTCCCGCGCTTCGAAGGCGAGGCGGCGCTGTAGGACGCGCGCGCTCGCCGCGTGGGGCGCGCGGGTCTATTCCGCCCGTGGCTGCCAGGCCATGCCGGCGGTGCCGGCCAGGAAGCCGTTGATCGGCGGCATCCCGCCCAGCAGGGGCCGGATCGCCGCCGCCGCCTCCGGCCCGGTCATGCGCCCGTCGATCACCGCGCGATAGAGGCGGGCCAGCGCGACCATGTCGAGGTCGTGCGGTGACAGCCGGAAGGCGGTGACGCCGGCGGCGCGCAGATCGCCGATCCAGCCCGACAGTTCCAGACAGCCATAAGACAGGGTCTGAAGGCCGTTCACCGCCAGGAATGGCTGGCCGTCGACCGTATCCACCGGCATGCCGTCGGGGTCCTGGCCGCAGACATAGCGACAGCCATCCTTGTGCAGACCATGGGCGCGGGCATGGTAGCAGCGTGCCGAGATGGCGAGCGGCGCCCGCCCGAAGACCTGAACCTCGATCGCTGCCGGGCCGCGCGCGGCGGCCAGGGCGGCGATGCCGGCCATCGGCAGTTCCGCGGGCAGGCACACCCTCACGGCACCCAGGGCGGCAAGGCAGGCCAGGCTGGCCGGATTGTAGACATTGACATGCGGCCCCACCACATGGGGCCGGCCGGCAAGGCCATGGATCGCCGCCATGTCGTTGGCCTCGATCAGCCAGTCGTCGCCGGCGGTGAGGTCGCGGACCAGTGCGGTTTCCCGCGCGCCCTGAACCAGCGCCAGGGTGGAGATCACCACCTGTTTGCCGGCCCGGCGCAGGCGGTCGACGATCGCCGGCAGATGCGGGTCGATGAACGGCATCCGCTTGGCGCAGACCACCTCGCCCAGATGAACCACATCGATATCGGTCTCGTCGGCGATGCGGGCATAGAGGTCGTGAAGGGTGGCCGGGGGGCGATTGAACAGCATCGGCCCCAGCACCAGCCGGGCCGGTGGTGGCACTGTCGCGCACGTCATTGTCAGCTCGTCCATCATTGCCAGCCCCGACGATAGGCGCCGGCGGTGCCGCTGCCGCCCTCGCTCATGGCGGCGAGCGTGCCGGCGGTCGCCGGGTCGCCACGCCCGGCCCGATCCAGCGCCCGCCGGAAGGCGGTGACCACGGCCTCGACATAGGCGCGGCCGCGCTGGCGACCCTCGATCTTGATCGCCCTGACCCCGGCGGCGGCAAGCTCGGGCAGCATCGCCTCGACGTTCAGGCTGACAGGATCTTCAAACAGATAGACCCCATCCCGGCGTGGCCCGGATGCCGTGCCCGGCGTGGCGCCGCGCGGGCTGAACCGGCCCTTGCACAGGGTGGGATAGCCGACCGGCTCGCCCGGGGCGAAGCGGTCGACGGTCACGGCGCCAAGCCGTGCCAGGGTGGCGTCGCCGTCCGGCTGATAGCGGACATGGGCGGCGGGCGAACAGGCGCCGGTGGTGTTGGGGCTTTCGCCGGTGACATAGGACGACAGCGCGCAGCGTCCTTCCGCCATCACGCACATGCCGCCGAAGGCGAAGACCTCGGTCTCGACCGTGATGCGGCGGTTCAGCGCGGCGATGTCGGCCAGCGACAGCACCCGTGGCAGCACCACCCGGCGCACGCCGAAATGCCGCTGATAGAAGGCGATCGCATCCTCGTTCGAGGCCGAGGCCTGCACCGACAGATGCAGCCTCAGATCGGGGTGGCGGTCGCGCGCATGGCCCAGCAGGCCGATATCGGCCAGGATCACCGCATCGACCCCAAGGGATGCCGCGTCATCCACCGCCTGACGCCACAGATGTTCCCGGCCGGCCTGGGGATAGGTGTTGCAGGCCAGATAGACGCCGGCGCCCTGGGCATGGGCATGGGCGATGCCGGCGGCCAGTTCATCGCGGGAGAAATTCAGCCCCGGAAAATTGCGGGCATTGGTGGCGTCGCGAAAGCCGCAATAGACCACGTCGGCGCCGGCGGCAATGGCTGTGCGCAGGGCTGCCGGCGTGCCGGCGGGGGCCACCAGTTCCATGATGCCGCGGGCCGTGCGGTCCTGGCGATCCGGGCGTTGCCTGTTGTCTGTGGCGCGGCTGTTGGGGGCGCGTCCGGTTCCGGTCATTGGTCGGGCTCCACATCGGGCTTGTGGGGGCGGCGGCGCGCGGTCTGGCGTTCCAGTACGCCCAAGCGGCCATCGATCGCGGCCAGCCGGCGCAGGCCGGCATCGGCGCGGGCATCGCCCGGCCCGGTGATGGCCCGGGCGATGCGGGCCATGTCGCGGCTGGCGGCCGCATGCAGCCGCAGGCCCAGGGCAATCGGCCGCATGGCGATGTGGCCCAGCCGGCCGCAACTGGCGCGGATGTCGGCCAGCAGGTCGATTTCGGCGTCGTCGACCGCATTGCGCAGGGCGACCATCAGGCTGGTATCGCCTTCGATGCGCAGCCGGCCGGCAAAGAACGCGGCGTCGCCGTCGCTCCGGCCCTGAAGCAGATCGAGCAGCAGGGCCAGCGGGCCGGATATCCGCGCCATGGCCAGCGCCATGTCATCCGGCCCGGCAATCCGCAGCGCCGGGTGATGCGGGTCGAGGTCGAGGAACAGCGGCCAGGGCAGATCGTCGGCCGTGACCAGCAGGCAGGGCCGGGCCGGCGGCACGATATCCACCCCGGCCGCCAGCCGCTCGAACACCGCGGGATGGCGTTGGCGGGTGATGCCGAGCGCCATGGCGAGCGCCCGGTCCACCCATGGCGCGGGCAGTGCGTTGAGCGGGTGTTGCAGCAGAAGCAGCGGGCTGAGTTCTGGCGGCGGGGGGGTGTTTTGCTGTGCGGTCATCGGGGGATGTCCTCAGCGCGCGGGGTACCGGGTCAGGATCGACCAATAGGCGGCGACGAACAGGGTGAAGCCTGCGATCCACGCGGCGGCCGCGGCCTCGATCAGCGGCAGCATGGCGTCGCCGGCAATCGTGCTGCCCGACAGGATGCGCAGCACCGCCGACAGGATCAGCAGCGCATAGACCAGCACCACCACGGGGCCGGCATGCAGGGGCAGGCCGGCATGTCCCAGGCTGGCGCGGCTCATCACCGCCATGGTCATCAGGCCGATGGCGCCGGCGGTCCAGGCATGCAGGGCGGCTGAGGCTTGCAGGATGTCGGGCCGCAGGATCGCCAGCCCCAGGCAGGCGAAGCCCAGCGGCACGAAGCCATAGGCCAGGTGCAGCACCAGAACCAGGGGCTCGGCGCCGCTCCGCCAGCCCGTCCAACGCGCCAGACGAACCGCATGGGCGATCGCCGCCAGGGCGGCGAGGGCGGCGGTCGCACTGGCATCGGGGCGCCAGACCCAGGCCGCCAGCGCCACCGCCGCCACCGCCATGCAAACGCCGTCGAGGCGGTCGAAGGCCACCGGCAGCGGGCCGGGGCCGCGCTTCGCCAGCCAGTTGCGGGTGAAGCTGGGCACGATCCGCCCGCCGACCAGCATGATCAGCAGCAGGGTGACGGCGAGCCCCAACCGCAGGCCGGTGCCGGTATCGATGCCGGCATCGGCGGCGGCGCCGGGCCAGAGCAGGGCGCCGTGAAACAGCGCGTTGCCGGCGATCAGCAGCGCCAGGATCAGCAGCACCTTCATGTTGCGGCTGTTGCGCGCGGCGATGATCTCGCGGCCGATGGCCAGGGCCAGCACCACCGGAAAGGCAAGGTCGACGAGTGCCGCCGCCTGTGCGCCTGCAACCCCCGACAGCGCCACCGCCAGCCGGCCGGCCAGCCACAGCAGGCCCAGCAGCAGCACCGGCCGGCCCAGGATCGGCAGGCGCCCGGTCCAGTTCGGCACCGCCGTCAGCAGAAAGCCCGCCACCACCGCCGGCACATAGCCATAGATCATCTCATGGGCATGCCAGTCGATCAGCCCCAGCCCGGTCGGCAGCGCCAGCATGCCGCGGAACAGGGGGATCCAGGCGACCATGGCGATCACCGCCCAGATGGCGGCGGCCATGAAGAACAGCCGGAAGCCGTGCAGGATGGCGGGGCCGGTATAGGCGCGCCGGATCGCGGCCGACCCTGCCGGCTTCGGAGGGGATGCGCGGGTCATGGCTTCGGGCTCCCGGCCAATGTGGCGGCGGGGCGGAAGCTTTCGACCACCGCCGGGTCGGTCTCGATGCGGCCGGCCTCCATCAGATCGAGGCAATAGGGGATCGCCGGAAAGATCGCGGCCAGACAGACCGCGATCGCGGCCGGCTTGCCGGGCAGGTTGACGATCAGGCAGCGCCCACGGATGCCGGCGGTCTGGCGCGAGAGGATCGCGGTCGGCACGGTCTCGGCGCTGACCCGGCGCATCATTTCGCCGAAGCCCGGCATCTCCCGCGTGACGACCATGGCCATCGCCTCCGGCGTCAGGTCGCGGGGCGCCGGGCCGGTGCCACCGGTGGTGAAGATCAATTCGGCGCCGGCCGTGTCGGCAAGCTCGATCAGCGTGTCGCGCACCGATGCCACGCCGTCGGGGATGATCCGGCGCTCAGGTATCCACGGACTGCGGATCGCGGTTTCCAGCCACCCCGCGATCGCGGGGCCGCTCAGATCCTCATAGATGCCGCGACTGGCGCGGTCTGAAATGGTGACGATGCCGATGCGCATGATGACATGGTCCTGGATCATAAGAGGGGCTGCCGGCCGGCCGGCAGCCATGCGGGCGTCAGCCGCCCAGCGCCGCCATGGTGCGGTCGATGCCATGGGCGGCATCGCGGGTGATGGCGAAGTCATGGCCCTGCGGCTTCAGGCGCAGGGTCTGGCGGATCAGCGCCTCGGTGGCATCCGGTGCGCCGGCCCGCAGCGCCGGTGCCAGATCGACCGCGCCGTCATGGCCAAGGCAGGTGTAAAGCCGGCCGGCGACGCTGACCCGCACCCGGTCGCAGTGTTCACAGAAGCGGTGCGACAGCGGCGTGATCAGGCCCAGCCGGCCGCCGGTTTCAGCGACCCGCAGATAGCGCGCCGGCCCCGCCGTGCGATCGGGCAGGCTGGTCAGTGTCCAGCGTGTCGCCAGATCGTTGCACAGGCTGTCGAGCGACAGAAACTGGGTGCGGCGGTCATGGCCGGTCTCGCCAAGCGGCATCACCTCGATCAGCGTCAGATCCATGCCCCGGCCATGGGCGAAGCGGATCAACCCGTCGACCTCGCGCTCGATGACGCCGGCCAGCGCCACGGCGTTGATCTTGACGTGCAGGCCCGCCGCCTGCGCCCGATCGAGCCCGTCGAGCACGCCGTTCAGCCGGCCGCCCCGGGTGAGGCGGTGGAAGGTGTCGGGGTCGAGGCTGTCGAGCGAGACATTCACCCGCCTGATGCCGGCGGCCGCCAGATCGGCGGCATGGGTCGCCAGCCTCGTGCCGTTGGTGGTCAGGGTCAGCTCGTCGAGCCGTCCATCGCCGACCGCGGCGCCAAGCCGCTCGATCAGCGTCATCACCCCCCGGCGGACCAGTGGTTCGCCACCGGTCAGACGGATGCGCCGCACGCCATTGGCCATGAAGATGCCGGCGAGCCGCGCCAGTTCCTCGATGGTCAGGATCTGGTCGCGCGGCATGAACACCGGTCGTGCCGCCATGCAGTAGACGCAGCGCAGATCGCAGCGATCGGTCACCGACAGCCGCAGATAGCGCAGCTGGCGGCCGAACGCATCGGTCAGCGGGCAGCCGGCGACCGGCGCGGTGGTGGGGGGCGCCGTGGCGGGGCGTCGGGCGGGATCGGCCAGATGCGGCGGCAGGGCGCTCATGAGTGGTGCTCCGCGATCCTGGCGGGCTGCCTCATCGCCCCGCGACACCAGTCGAGGATCTGTGCGGCGTCGGGGTTCAGCACGGTCGCCAGCCCGCCATGAAAGGCGGCACAGGCCGGCATATAGGCCGGCCGCGCGGCGGTCAGCACGGGGATGCCGGCCTCCAGCGCGGCGATCATCGCCGCGCGCAGGCCCTGGCCATCGGCCTCGCCCTTGCCGAAACGGTTGATGATCAGCAGGTCGATGCCCTGGCCGATCGCGCTTTGGGCTGCGGCCGATGCCTCGGCCAATCCGCGCGGGTCCAGCCGGCAGCCACGCGCGGCCGGGCCCAGATCCTGCGAAATCCGGATCAGGGCGCCGGTGCGGAGATCTTCCAGATCCATGGCTGCGCAGCATCCGGCGGGGGCTGGCCCCTCGCGTTGCAGGAATCCGCCCGGTATCCGGCCCTCGGCCATCAACTGGCGGGCGACCGCTTCCAGCACCGCATCGACCGGAATCCTGTCGGCGAAGTCGATGACGCCGAGTGGCGCCAGATCGGCGGAGAACGTCATGGCCGGGCTCCTTGCAGGCCGGAAGAGAGGCAGGAAAACGGCAGCCAGCCCAGCGGGTCGCCGGGCTGGATATCGCCCGCCGCCGCGTCGACCACGGCGAAGCCCGTGGCCCCGGCCAGCGGCATCAGCCGCGCGGCGCTGCTTTGCCCCATGATGCGCAGCACCGGCCGGCCGGCCGGATCCAGGCCGTCCGGCCGGGCCGGCAGGTACTCGGTCCGGCCCGGCCGGTGGGGCAGGGCGGAACCGGACACATGGCCGGCATGGCCGGTCGGCGGCACGCCGGCGGTCTGCCCCGACAGGCGGCGCAGCATCGCGGTCGCGAACAGCTCGTGGCCCAGAAACGCCGCCACCGGATTGCCGGGCAGACCCAGGAACGCGCTGCCGCCGATGCGGCCCAGCATCACCGGCTTGCCGGGCTTGATCGCCACGCCCCAGCTATCGATCCGGCCGCCCGCGGCCACGAAGGCCGGTTTCAGATGATCGCGATCACCGACCGAGGCGCCGCCGGTCGACAGGATCAGATCGAACCGGCCGGCGGCGGCGGCGATCGCGTCGCGGGCCGCCGCCGCCTGATCGGGAATGGCGCCAAGATCGGTCAGTGTCGTGGACGGGCCTGCCAGCAGCGCCAGCAGCATCGGGCGGTTGGAATCATGGATCCGGCCGGGGCCGAGCGGCTGCCCCGGCGGCACCAGTTCATCGCCCAGGGTCATCACCGCCACCCGCAGACGCGGCAGGACCGGCACCGCCGCATGGCCGGCGATGGCCAGCAGGGCGATGTGGCGGGCGTCGATGCGGGTGCCGGTGAGCAGAATGACGGTGCCGGCCGGCGCATCTTCGCCCGCGCGCCGGATATGGGCGCCGATGGGCGGATCGCGGCGCAGCATGATCCGGCCGTCGGTGCTGGTGCAGTCTTCCTGCGCCACCACCCGGTCGAAGCCCGCCGGCACGGCGGCACCGGTCAGGATGCGGATGGCATGGGGGCGGGTGCCGTCGGCGGCCGGCGCGGGGCCGGGGCCGCCGGCTGTGGCGACACCGGTCACCGGCAGCACCCACGGCCCGGATGCGCCGGTCACGGCGCTGGATGTCACGGCATGAGACGACAGCGCATAGCCATCCATCGCGGCATGATCGAAGCCCGGCATCGGATATGGCGTGGTGACGCGGGCGGCGGCGATCCGCCCGACCGCATCGGCCAGCGGCACGGTCTCCACACCCCCGACCGGCACGCACAAGGCCTCGGCGCGGGCGACGGCCGCCGTGACATCCAGCAGCCGGCCGGGGTCACGGTCGCAGACGCAGCCATTGCCGGAGGGCGCGCGCGATATGTCGGCAGGGGTCATTTCACATACTCCGTCATGACGAGCGGCACGCCGCGCCGTGCCGCCATCCGCTGGCCCAGCACCACCAGATCCTGATGGCCCAGCCGGGCCCTGGCGATCGGCAGCACGATGGCGTTCTCCAGGCACAGATGCCGCCGTTCGCGCGTGGCGAAATCGTGGAGCATCGCCGCCAGTGCCGGGGCGGGTGTGCCGCCGGCCCGGTCGATCTGGCCAAGCCCGTCGAGGATGCGGTCGCGGGCAAGCCGGCTGGCGTCGTGGTCGCGGGCCAGACTGGTCAGGATGTCCTGAATCCGGTCATCGGCGGTGGCGCGGCTGCGCAGCAGCGGAAACAGGTCGTCTTCCTCGTCGGTCCAGTGCACCTCGATCTGGGTGGCCAGAAAGCGCACCGCGGCGCCGATCAGCACCGGCGGGGTTGCGGCACCCTCGGCGATCCGGTCGAAGACCCGGCACAGGGTGCGCTGACGGAAATGGTCGGCGAAGATCCGGTCCAGCGGTGTCGCGAACAGCGATGGCGGCAGGCTCTCGGTCAGGGCCTGAAGGTCGATCCGGTCTGTCTCCATGGCCAGGGCCTCCGTCCGTGGCCGTCATCCGGCCACGGACCCAAGGATTGCGGGGGGCGGCGCCGCGATCGGCGGCGCTATTGCACCAGCGGGCCGTCGGCGGCATCCAGGGTGATGCCGCGAATATCGGCGGCGCCGGCCAGAACGCCGATGAACTGGGCCACGCCCCGGCTCCAGCTCGATGCCTCCAGCCAGGCGGCGATGCGGGCCTCGACCAGCTCGAACGGCAGGGTTTCGCCGGCAATGACCCGGTCGAGGGCGATGACGTGAAAGCCGAAGCGGGAGCCGACCGGTTCTGCCACCATCTGTCCGGCACTGAGGCCGGCCAGGGCGCGTTCGAATTCGGGCACCGTGGAGCCTGCGGTCACCTGCCCCAGATTGCCGCCCTGAGCCCGCGACGGGCAGGCGGAATGAGCCTCGGCCAGCGCCGCGAAGGCCGAGGGATCGTCTTGCAGCACCGCGATCAGCCGGCGGGCGGTGTCTTCGGCGGTCTTGCGCGCCGTGGCGTCGCTTTCCGGTGCCGCCAGCAGAATGTGGCGCGCCTCATAGATCGTGCCGCTGGTGAATTTGCCGGGGTTGCGGTCGTAATACCGCCGGCAGGCCACCGCGTCGGCCGTGGGTGTGGTGACCTCGGCATCGAGCAGCGCGCGCAGCAGCGCGTCGTCGTCGACCTCGCGCTTGCCGGTGGCATCGGTTTCGGGCTGTGCGTGCAGGTCGCGGCGGCGGGCGGCGCTCAGCAGCAATTCGCGGATCACCAGCGCGCGGGCGGCCTCGGCATAGGCGCGCCGGGCATCCGGGGCGGGATGATTGTGCATCTCGGCCCGGATCTCCGCCTCGCCGATCACCACGCCATCGACCGAGATGTCCGGCAGGTCGGGCATCTGGGGTTCGGCGGGTGCCTGGGGTGCGGCGGATGGCTGGGCTGCGGCCGCGCGGGTGGCGGCGGCGGCCTGTGCCGCCTGGGCGCGGGGATGGACATGGCGGTGGCCGGGCACCGCGCTCGGGCTGTCGGTGGGCATGGTCTTGGGGAAGCGGCCGTCACGAAAGATCGTCGCCATCGGATCGTCCTCCTTATTCGGCCGGCAGGCGGCGGCTGGGGGTGGCAGTGGGGCGGGCGCTGCCGCCGGATACGGGCTTGCGGGTGCGCACCACCTGAAAGCCCGGCCGCCACAGATAGCGGATCGGCGCGCTGAGCATGTGCACCAGCCGGGTGAAGGGGAACAGCAGCAGGATGGTCATGCCCAGGATCAGATGCAGCTTGAAGATGATGTGGACATCGCTGATATAGCCGGCGGCGCGGCCGTCGAGCGTGAAGATGCCCTGGGCCCAGTTCATGAACTTCACCATCTCGTGGCCGTCCAGATGGCCCAGCGACAGCGGAATCGTCAGCAGGCCCAGCGCCAGTTGCAGCCACAGCATGCAGATGATCAGCAGATCGGTGGGGCCGGAGGTGCGGCGGATGCGCGGGTCCAGGAACCGGCGGTGGATCAGCAGGCTGGCGCCGATGATCGCCATCACCCCGGCGATGCCGCCGGCCACGATCGCCAGCAACTGCTTGGCGCCATGGCTGATGCCCAGCGTATCGAACACCGCGATGGGGGTCAGCAGCCCGACCAGATGGCCGCCCAGAATGACCAGCACGCCGAGATGGAACAGCACCGATCCCCAGATCAACTGCCGTCGGCGCAGAAGCTGGCTCGATCCCGACCGCCAGGTATAGGGATCGCGGTCATAGCGCAGCACGCTGCCAAGAACCAGCACCACCAGTGCTATATAGGGATACACCCCGAACAGGGCGGCGTTCAGATAGCTGGCCATCACACGGTCTCCCTCGATGGCATCGTTGGGGCGGGGGCGGAGGCGGGGGCCGGGCGTGACGCGGCGCGAAGCTGGCGCCGCAGCCGGTCGGGGCCGCAACTGTCGGTGCCGGCGCCGGCGGCGCCGAACATCACCGCCTCTTCGTCCCAGATCCGGTCCAGGGCCTCAAGATCGGTCGGATCGTCATCGGGCATGGCCATCAAGCCGGCGACCACCGCCGGATCGGGGGCCGTATGGGCCGGCGACGCGGCCGCCAGCGCCACAAGAACCGCCAGGGCGGCGGCATAGGGGTTGTCGCGCGCCACAAGCCGGGCATGCAGCGCGTGGGTGATATGGGCGATCTGGTCCAGCAGGCCAGCGGCCTCATCGGGCGCGCGGGTCGACAGATATTCCAGGAACAGCGGCAGGTGGTCGGGCAGTTCGCGGGCGGCGATGACGAAGCCGGCGGCTTCGTACATGTCCTTCAGATCGACCATGGCCTGGCCGCGATCGCGGCTTTCGCCGTGGACATGCTCGAACAGATGCAAGGACAGCACCCGGGTGCGGTCGAACAGCAGGACATAGGCTTCCTGCGCGTCGTAGAGATCCTGGCCGGCGATATGGTCGACCAGCCGGCCGAGATCCCGGGCCAGATCGGGCGCCAATGTGGTCTCGGTGGCCAGGGTGGTCTCGGCGGCGATGGCGGCGCGCAGTTCCGGCGCCGCCGCCTGAAGTTCGGCCGTCGGATAGGACAGCAGCAGCGACACGATCCTGATCAGGCGTGACATGGCGATGACCTCCCCTGGCTCAGAATACGTCGGTGGGTGTCTGGACGGTCCGGGTGCGCTTCGCGCCGAACAGGTCGACGGTCGACGTGCCCCCGGAACAGCCATTGCCGAACGAGAACCCGCAGGAGCCACGGACGTCATAGGCGTCCTCGCCAATCTCGCGATGGCTGGTCGGGATGACGAAGCGGTCCTCGTAATTGGCGATCGCCATGATCCGGTACATCTCTTCGATGATCGGACCGCTGAGGCCGACGCGGGCGGCCAGCGCCTCGTCGATCACGCCATCGATGGTCTTGGCGCGCATATAGCCGCGCATCGCCAGCATCCGTTCAAGCGCCGTCACGACGGGCTCTTCCTTGCCGGCGGTCAGCAGATTGGCGAGGTAGCGCACCGGAATGCGCAGCGAGCGGACATCGGGCATGCCGCCATCCAGCCCGATCTTGCTGGCATCGGCGGCGGACTGGATCGGCGACAGCGGCGGCACATACCAGACCATCGGCAGCGTCCGGTATTCAGGATGCAGCGGGAAGGCGATCTTCCATTCCATCGCCATCTTCCAGACCGGCGATTTGCGGGCGGCATCCAGCCAGGCTTCCGGCACGCCGTCGCGCCGCGCCTGGGCGATCACCTCGGGGTCGTTCGGGTCCAGGAACACCGACAACTGCGCCTCGTAGAGATCCTGTTCGTTCTCGGTCGACGCGGCCTCGGCGATCCGGTCGGCATCATAGAGCAGCACGCCCAGATAGCGGATGCGCCCGACGCAGGTTTCAGAGCAGACGGTCGGCTGGCCGGCTTCGATGCGCGGATAGCAGAAGATGCACTTCTCTGATTTCCCGGAAGACCAGTTGTAATAGATCTTCTTGTACGGGCAGCCCGAGACGCACATCCGCCAGCCGCGGCATTTTTCCTGATCGATCAGGACGATACCGTCGTCTTCGCGCTTGTAGATGGCGCCGGAGGGGCAGGCCGCGACGCAGGTCGGGTTCAGGCAGTGCTCGCACAGCCGGGGCAGATACATCATGAAGGTGTTTTCGAAGGCGCCGTAGATCTCCTTCTCGACCTCGGCGAAATTATAGTCGGCCGAGCGCTTCGAGAACTCGCCGCCCAGGATTTCCTCCCAGTTCGGGCCCCATTCGATCTTCTCCATCCGCTGGCCGGTGATCAGCGAGCGCGGCCGCGCGGTGGGCGGGGTCTGGACCTCGCCGGCGCTTTGCAGATGGCCGTAATCGAAATCGAACGGCTCGTAATAATCATCGATTTCGGGCAGGTCCGGATTGGCGAAGATCTTGGCCAGGATGCGCCATTTGGCGCCCATGCGGGGCCGGATACGGCCGTCGGTGCCACGGGTCCAGCCACCGTTCCAGCGCTTCTGGTTCTCCCAGTCCTTGGGGTAGCCGATGCCCGGCTTGGTCTCGACATTGTTGAACCAGGCGTATTCCACGCCTTCGCGGTTCGTCCACACGTTCTTGCAGGTCACAGAACAGGTGTGACAGCCGATGCATTTGTCCAGGTTGAGGACCATGCCGACCTGTGCTCGGATCTTCATTCCGCCGCCTCCTCACGATACGGCCCATCCAGCCACTCGACCTTGTCCATCCGCCGGACGATGACGAACTCATCGCGGTTGGAGCCGACCGTGCCGTAATAGTTGAAGCCGTAAGATTGCTGCACGTAGCCGCCGATCATGTGTGTCGGCTTGGTGATCGCGCGGGTGACCGAGTTATGGATGCCACCGCGCTGCCCGGTGATCTTCGATCCCGGCGTATTCACGATCTTTTCCTGGGCGTGATACATGTAGAGCGTGCCCTGCTTCATCCGCTGGGACACGACCGCCCGCGCCACCAGGGCGCCGTTGGTGTTGTAGACTTCCACCCAGTCGTTATCGACAATCTGGCCGCGGGCGGCGTCCACCTCCGACATCCAGACAACCGGGCCGCCGCGATTGAGCGTCAGCATCATCAGATTGTCGGAATAGGTGGAATGGATGCCCCATTTCTGGTGCGGGGTGATGAAGTTCAGCACCACCTGCGGATTGCCGTCATCCTTGGCATGGATCACCGGCGCCACCGAGCGGGTGTCGATCGGGGGGCGGTAGACGCAGAACCCCTCGCCGAAGGCCCGCATCCACAGATGATCCTGATACAACTGCTGACGACCGGTCAGCGTCCGCCAGGGGATCAGCTCGTGGACATTGGTATAGCCGGCATTGTAGCAGACGGTTTCCGACTCGATCCCCGACCAGGTCGGCGACGAGATGATCTTGCGCGGCTGGGCGACGATGTCGCGGAAGCGGATCTTCTCGTCTTCCTTGGCGCGCGCCAGATGGGCATGCTCGCGACCGGTGGCCTTCGACAAGGCGTCCCAGGCCTTGACCGCGACCTCGCCATTGGTCTCGGGCGCCAGCATCAGGATGACCTCGGTGGCGTCGATGTCGCTGTCGATGCGGGGCCGGCCGGTGGTGCTGTGGCCGGCCGCGACCACACCGTTCAACCGGCCCAGGGCCTCGACCTCGTGACCGGTGTTCCAGGTGATCCCCTTGCCGCCATTGCCCAGCTTGTCGAGCAGGGGTCCGAGCGCGGTGAACCGGTCGTAGAGCGCCGGATAATCGCGTTCGACCACCGCCACCGAGGCCATGGTCCGCCCGGGCACCGGCCGGCTGCCATCGCGCTTCCAGTCGTGGACGTCATAGGGCTGGGCCATTTCGCCGGGCGTGTCGTGCAGGATCGGCACCAGCACCACATCGGTTTCCACCCCCAGCACTTCCGGGGCGATGTCGGAAAACGACCGCGCCAGCCCCTTGAAGATCTCCCAGTCGCTCCGCGCTTCCCAGGCCGGATCGGCGGCGCTGGACAGCGGGTGGATGAAGGGGTGCATGTCCGAGGTGTTGAGGTCGTTCTTCTCGTACCAGGTGGCGGTGGGCAGCACGATGTCGGAATAGACGCAGGTGGTCGACATCCGGAAATCCAGCGTCACCAGCAGGTCGAGCTTGCCGCGTGGCGCCTCGTCGTGCCAGGCGGCCTCCATGCTGTTCAGCCGGCCTTCCGCGCCCAGATCGCGGCCAAGAACCCCGTGCGAGGTGCCGAGCAGGTGCTTCAGGAAATACTCATGGCCCTTGCCCGACGATCCGAGCAGGTTCGACCGCCAGATGAACATGTTGCGCGGCCAGTTGGCCGGGTCGTCCGGATCCTCGCAGGCCATGCGCAGCGTGCCCGACGACAGGCCGTCGGCGACGTAATCGGGCACCGCCTTGCCGGCGCGGGCGGCATCGGCGGCAACGCCAAGCGGGTTGCTCTGCAATTGCGGCGCCGATGGCAGCCAGCCCATCCGCTCGGCGCGGATGTTGTAATCGATCAGCGTGCCCGACCAGTCGCCATCGGGTGCCGTCGGCGACAGGATGTCGCGCACGTCCAGGGTTTCATAACGCCACTGGTCGGTATGGGCATAGAAGAACGAGGTGCCGTTCATCTGCCGGGGCGGGCGGCTCCAGTCCAGCCCGAAGGCGAGCGGCAGCCAGCCGGTCTGCGGCCGCAGCTTTTCCTGACCGACATAATGGCTCCAGCCGCCGCCGGACTTGCCGATGCAGCCGCACATGATCAGGAGATTGATGATCCCCCGATAATTCATGTCCATGTGGTACCAGTGGTTCAGCCCGGCGCCCAGGATCACCATCGACCGGCCTTCGGTCTTTTCGGCATTGCGGGCGAATTCGCGGGCCACGGTGATGATGTGGCCCTGCGGCACGCCGGTGATCTTTTCGGCCCAGGCCGGGGTATAGGGCTCGTTCCGGTCGTAATCGCGGGCGACATTGCCGCCGCCCAGGCCGCGATCCAGGCCGTAATTGGCGGCCATCAGGTCGAACACCGTGGCGACCAGCGCCTCGCCGCCGGCCAGCGTCACCCGCTTTGCCGGCACGCGCCGCACCAGCACGTCGGCATGGTCGGTGCCTTCGAAATGATCGTGTTTGCGGTTGCCGAAATAGGGGAAGCCGACCTCGGCCACCGCGTCGTGATCGGCGGGGTCGATGAAGGTCATGGCCAGATCGACGTCGCGGCCCTGGCCGTCCTTGGGCTCAAGGTTCCAGTGGCCCTGCTCGCCCCAGCGGAAACCGGCCGATCCGCGCGGTGCCACGATCCCGCCGGTCCGGCGGTCGACCGCCACGGTCTTCCAGTCGGGATTGCCGGCCTCGCCCAGCGCGCCATCGAAATCGGCCGCCCGCAACAGCCGCTCGGGCACCAGATGGCCGTTCTTCTCGACCAGCCGCACCAGCATCGGCATGTCGGTATAGCGGCGGCAATAGTCCTCGAAATAGGGGGTCTGGCGGTCGAGATGGAATTCGCGCAGCACCACATGGCCCAGCGCCATGGCCAGCGCCGCGTCGGTGCCCTGTTTGGGGTGCAGCCACAGATCCGAGAACTTGGCGGCCTCGGAATAATCCGGCGACACCACCACCGATTTGGCGCCCTTGTAGCGGGCCTCGGTATAGAAATGGGCGTCGGGGGTGCGGGTCTGGGGAACGTTCGATCCCCACAGGATCAGGAAGCCGGCATTGTACCAGTCGGCCGATTCCGGCACGTCGGTCTGCTCGCCCCAGGTCATCGGCGATGCCGGCGGCAGGTCGCAATACCAGTCATAGAATGACAGGCACACCCCGCCCATCAGCGACAGATAGCGCGAGCCGGCGGCATAGGACACCATCGACATGGCCGGGATCGGCGAGAAGCCGACCACCCGGTCGGGCCCGTGGGTCTTGACGGTATAGGCATTGGCGGCGGCGATGATCTCGTTGACCTCGGCCCAGTCGGCGCGCACGAAGCCGCCCAGGCCGCGCATCTTGGTATAGGCCGCCCGTTTCTCGGGCGCCTCGACGATCGAGGCCCAGGCCGCGACCGGCGCCAGGGTCACCCGGGCCGCCCGCCACAGTTTCAGCAGCCGCGAGCGGATCAGCGGATGCTTCACCCGGTTGGCGGAATACATGTACCAGCTATAGCTGGCGCCACGGGCGCAGCCGCGCGGTTCGTGATTGGGCAGGTCGGGCCGGGTGCGCGGGTAATCGGTCTGCTGGGTCTCCCAGGTGACGATCCCGCCCTTGACATAGATCTTCCACGAGCACGATCCGGTGCAGTTCACGCCATGGGTGGAGCGGACGATCTTGTCGTGCTGCCAGCGCTTGCGATAGGCGTCTTCCCACGACCGGCTTTCGGTGGTGGTGACGCCGTGACCGTCCGAGAAGGTGCCGGCGGTCTTCACGGCCAGGAAGTTCAGGCGGTCGAGAAGATGGCTCATCTCTCCGTATCCTTTCGTGATGTCGGACGGGTCAGCACGGCACCGCCGCGTTTTTGCGGGTGTAGAAGAACCAGGTGACGGCCACACAGGTGACATAGAAGACGAGGAAGCCGATCAGGGCCGCTTCCGGGCCGCCGGTGGCGGCGATCGAGCTGCCATAGGCCTTGGGGATGAAGAAGGCGCCATAGGCGGCGAGGGCCGAGGTGAAGCCGATGATCGCGGCCGATTCGCGTTCCGCCTGGCGGAGCCGTTCCGGCGGCGCCATGCCCGGGCTGGTCCGGTCGACGACGGTGCGCATGATCACCGGGATCATCTGGAAGGTGGAGGCGTTGCCGATGCCGGTGGCCAGGAACAGCACCATGAACATGGCGAAGAAGCCCCAGAACGCGCCGGGCTGGTCTTTGATGCCCAGGAAGTAGAGCACGCCCAGCACGCCGGCGATCATCAGCAGGAAGGTCCAGAAGGTGACGCGCCCGCCGCCGAAGCGGTCGGAAATCCAGCCGGTGCCGGCCCGCGACAGGGCGCCGACCAGCGGCCCCAGGAACACGAATTGCAGCGAGTCGACCTCAGGGAACTGGGTCTTGGCCAGCAGCGGGAAGGCGGCGGCATAGCCGATGAACGATCCGAAGGTGCCGGTATACAGCCAGCACATGATCCAGTTGTGGCTGCGGCTGAAGATGACCGACTGTTCCCGGAACGAGGCCCGGGCCGAGGCGATGTCGTTCATGCCGAACCAGGCGGCGATGGTGGCCAGGATCAGGAACGGCACCCAGATGAAGCCGGCATTCTGCACCCACAGCAGGTCGCCGGCGCTCGTGGCCCGCCCGCTGCCGCCCATCGCGCCGAACACGCTCATGGTGATGACCAGCGGCACCAGGAACTGCATGACGCTGACGCCCAGATTGCCGAGGCCGGCATTCAGGGCCAGGGCGTTGCCCTTCTCGGCCTTGGGAAAGAAGAAGCTGATATTGGCCATCGACGAGGCGAAGTTGCCGCCACCCAGGCCGCAGAGCAGCGCCAGCACCAGGAAGATCACATAAGGCGTGTCGGGGTTCTGGACCGCATAGCCGATGCCGAAGGCGGGGATCAGCAGGGATGCGGTGGTCAGGGTGGTCCACAGCCGGCCGCCGAAGATCGGCACCATGAAGGAATAGAAGATGCGCAGCGTGGCGCCCGACAGGCCGGGAAGGGCGGCCAGCCAGAACAACTGGTCGGTGGTGTAGGTGAAGCCGATCGCCGGCAGCTTGGCGATCACCATGCTCCACACCATCCAGACCGAGAAGGCGAGCAGCAGGCAGGGGATCGAGATCCACAGATTGCGCCGCGCGATGCGCCGGCCGGTGGTCTGCCAGAAACCCGGATCTTCGGGCCGCCAGTCCTCGATCACCCGGCCCATGGCGGCGGTCTGTGCCGGCCCGTGGATTTCCCGCATCTCGGGCAGCTCGGGCAGGGCGTCGAGTTCGGTCGACAGGTGCTGGCGTTCCATCTGCCGGATCGATACATGCATCCAGATGAAGGCCACCGACACGATCGCGAACAGCAGCATGAAGCAGCTTGTCCAGATGCCGGTCAGGTCGAGCATGACGCCGAAGATCAGCGGCAGGACGAAGCCGCCAAGCCCGCCGATCAACCCGACCAGACCGCCGACGGCGCCGACATGATCGGGATAATAGACCGGGATATGCTTGTAGACCGCGGCCTTGCCCAGCGACATGAAGAAGCCCAGGACGAAGATCAGGATCACGAACGGCACAAGGCCCATGCTGGTCGTGAAGCTGATCGGCCCGCGGATGCCATGGATGACATAATCGGTCGCGGGGTAGGACAGCATGAAGGTGGCGATCGCCGAGACGCCGAAGGTCCAGTACATGATCGTCCGCGCGCCCTTACGGTCTGACAGATGTCCGCCATACGCACGAAAGATACTGGCCGGCACCGAATAGAACGCGGCGAGCAGGCCGGCGGTCTTGATGTCGAGGCCATAGACGCCGACCAGATAATGCGGCAGCCACAGCGCCAGCGACACGAAGGCACCGAAGACGAAGAAGTAATAGAGCGCGAACCGCCACACCTGCAGCCGCTTCAGGGGCTCAAGCTCCAGAAAGGCGCTGCGCGGACGGCTGCCGCTGGCACGCCGGGCGATGGTCTGCGGATCGTCGGCGGTGACCAGCCAGAAGATGATCGCCGTGACCGCCAGAACCGCGGCCCAGATCAGGGCGACCGTGGTCCAGCCGAAGGCGACCATGATCAGCGGCGCCAGCAGCTTGGTGACCGCGGCGCCGACATTGCCGGCGCCGAAAATGCCCAGCGCCGTGCCCTGGCGTTCACGCGGATACCATTTCGACACATAGGCCACGCCGACCGCGAATGTGCCGCCGGCAAGCCCCACGCCCAGTGCCGCGACCAGCATCATGGTGTAGGTTTCGGCAAAGGCCAGCAGCGCGGTCGCGGCCGCCGCGGCCAGCATGGTCAGCGCGAAGACCGGACGCCCGCCATACTGGTCGGCCCAGACCCCCAGCACGATCCGGACCAGAGAGCCGGTCAGGATCGGCGTGCCGACGAGAAGGCCGAACTGGGTATCGCTCAACCCCAGATCCTGCTGAATGCGGATGCCGATGATCGAAAAGATTGTCCAGACGGCAAAAGAGATGGTGAAGGCAAAGGTACTCATACCGAGTATCTTGCCGGCTTGCGGGGGTGCGGCGCTGGTCTGTACCTGCATGGTATCCACCTGCCTTGGCGGCCCTGACGGAGGACTCGCATTTGTGGGTGACCAGACGTTATTTTGATGAGGCGCCGTAGATGTTGATCCAGATCAAGAATGGCGGGCAGGATGACGAAACAAATCTCGATATGATGTTCGCATTGTATAAAAATACGTTATCTGTCGTCGTGATTTACATTCGCAGAGGCAGAGGATATATGTTCATCAAACTCAACCTTGATAAATATCAAGGGAAGCCACATGCGCCCAAATGACCTGCCTGACATCCGGGACCTGCCCCTGTTCCGCAGCATGGACGAAGCCAGCTTCGCCGAGCTGATGAATGCCGCCTATCTTCAGAAATTTCCCCGTCAGGTTGATCTGATCTTCGAGGGGGAACCGGCTGATTTCCTGTATGTGGTGATCGAGGGCTGCGTCGAGCTGTTCAGCCGCCATGCGGGGCGCGAGACGACCCTGGGAATGGTGGTGCCGGTGAGTTCGTTCATTCTGGCGGCGGTGATCCGCGACGCGGCGTATCTGATGTCGGGCCGGACCACGGAAGCCTCTCGCATCCTGATGATCCCGTCCGAGAATATCCGGGCGATCTTCGAGAAGGATGGCGCCTTCGCCCGCGCCATCGTGCGCGAACTGGCGCTCGACTTCCGGGTGATGATCAAGGAATACAAGAATCTGAAATTGCGGCCGGGGATCGAGCGGCTGGCCAACCGGCTGTTGCGTCTTCACGATCAGACCGCGGCCGCCGGCAGCTTCATGCTGCCTTACGACAAGAAGACGCTGGCCTCGATCCTTGGCATGACGCCGGAAAACCTCTCGCGCGGCTTCGCGACCCTCAAGGCCTATGGCGTTGATG
This sequence comes from Tistrella arctica, assembly GCF_039630945.1. Lineage (NCBI taxonomy): Bacteria > Pseudomonadati > Pseudomonadota > Alphaproteobacteria > Geminicoccales > Geminicoccaceae > Tistrella > Tistrella arctica. The sequence goes on along the minus strand of NZ_JBBKTV010000004.1, from coordinate 169,508 downwards.
TGTCGGGCAATATGATCACCATCACCGATGTCGATGATCTGCGGGCGTTCGCGAAGGTGAACCCTTTCATCGACCAATAGCATCGACCAATAGCATCGATCGCGACCTGATCGCGGCGCGGCCGCAAGCGGCAACGATTATCGGGCTTTGACACGAAAGGCGCGACCGCTGTGCCCGATCGGTGATCAGGCAACGCGGCGCGCCTCTGATGCCGGCCCTTTGCCAACCAGGTGAAGGCCATTTTCCAGACAGATGAAGAGCTTAGGGCAGGGGGCGGCTTAGAACGCGGTGTTGTGGGCCACGAACTTGGTGTTCAGATAAGCCTCGATCGCCTCGCTGCCACCTTCAGACCCGTGACCACTTTCCTTGATGCCGCCGAACGGCACTTCCGGCAGCGCCAGCGCCCCCTGATTGATCGAAATCATCCCGCTTTCGATATCGGCCGACAGATTGGCGGCGGTGCGCGCCGAGCTGGTATAGGCATAGGCGGCGAGGCCATAGGGCAGGCGGTTGGCCTCGGCGATCAGCGCGTCGTAATCGCTGAAGGTTGCAACCGGCACCACCGGGCCGAAGGGTTCCTCGCTCATGATCCGGGCCGAGAGCGGCACCCCGGTCAGCACGGTGGGCTTGAAGAAATAGCCGGTATTGCCGATGCGCTCGCCGCCGGTGCGCAGCGTGGCGCCATTGGCCAGCGCGTCGGCGACCAGCGCCTCCATGGCGTCGACCCGGCGGCTGTTGGCCAGGGGGCCCATCTGCACGCCGTCGTCCAGGCCGTTGCCGACCTGGAGTGCGGCGGCGGCCTGGGTGAAATCGTCGACGAAACGGTCGGCCACCGCCTCGTGGACCAGGAAGCGGGTCGGCGACACGCAGACCTGACCGGCATTGCGGAATTTCTGCGCGGCCAGCGCTTTGGCGACGCGGCCGGCATCGACGTCGTCGAACACGATCGCCGGGGCATGACCGCCCAGCTCCATGGTGGCCAGCTTCATATGCTGGCCGGCCAGCGCCGCCAACTGCTTGCCGACCGCGGTCGAGCCGGTGAACGAGATCTTGCGGATCACCGGATGCGGGATCAGATAGGCCGAAATCTCGGCCGGCACGCCATAGACCAGATTGACCACGCCGGCGGGCAGGCCGGCATCGACATAGGCGCGGACCAGTTCGGCGCAACTGGCCGGGGTTTCCTCCGGGCCCTTGACGATGATGGTGCAGCCGGCGGCCAGCGCCGCCGAAACCTTGCGCACCACCTGATTGATCGGGAAATTCCACGGCGTGAAGGCGGCGACCGGCCCCACCGGCTCCCGCGTCACCAATTGCTGGGTGCCGGCGAAACGGGGCGGCACGATCCGGCCATAGGCGCGGCGGGCTTCCTCGGCGAACCACTCGATGATGTCGGCGGCGGCCATGGTTTCGGCCCGGGCCTCGGCCAGGGGCTTGCCCTGTTCCAGGGTCATGATCCGGGCGATGTTGTCGGCGCGCTCACGCAGCAGGCCGGCCGCCTTGCGCATCAGCTTCGACCGGTCATAGGCCGGAACCTTGCGCCAGGTCTTGAACGCGCGGTCGGCGGCCTCCAGCGCCCGGTCCAGATCGGCGGTGGTCGCATGGGCGACGCGGCCGATCTCCGCGGCCGTCGCCGGGTTCAGAACCGCTTCGTCAAAGCCGGTGCTGCCGGCGGTCCAGGCGCCGTCGATGTGGAGGCGGGTATCAGGGTACATGGGTCAGGTCGCTCCTTGGGGCGAGGGCGTATCGTCATGGCGCCAGCGCAGCCGCACCCCGCCGTCATCAGTGGCATCCAGCGCCGGGATCGCCTGCAGCAGCAGGCGGGTATAGGGATCGGCCGGATGGTCGAAGATCTGGTCGCGGCTGCCTTCCTCGACGATCCGGCCCTGGTTCATCACCACCACCCGGTTGGCCAGTTGTTCCACCACCGCCAGATCATGGCTGATGAACAGGCAGGCGAAGCCGTGGCGGCGTTGCAGATCGGCGAACAGATCCAGGATCTGGGCGCGCACGGTGGTATCCAGCGCCGAGACCGGCTCATCCGCGATCACCAGCCGGGGCCGGCGGACCACCGCGCGCGCGATCGCCACCCGCTGGCGCTGCCCGCCCGACAATTCATGCGGATAGCGGCTGGCATAATCCGGCCCCGATGCGGTTCGACCCGCGCCCCCCTCGCCCTGGCTCTTCTCACCCTGGCTCTTCTCACCCAGGCCGACCTCGCCCAGAACCTCGGCCACGCGGGCGCGGATGGCGGCCCGGTCCATGCCCGATCCACGCAGCGCCTCGGCCACGAGCTGGCCCACGGTCATGCGCGGGTCCAATGAGGAATAGGGATCCTGGAACACCATCTGGCAATTGCGCCGGTATTCGGTCCACACCGCACCGCGTGCATCGTCGACCGGCTGCCCGTCGAACAGGATCTGGCCGCTGCTCGGCCGGGTCAGCCGGGCGATCACCCGGCCCAAGGTGGTCTTGCCCGATCCGGAACTGCCGACCACCGCCACCACCTCTCGCGGGCGGATGGCAAGGTTGATGCCGTCCAGCGCGCGTTTGGGGGCCGCCGCCTTGCGGAACAGCCCGCCACGGCCGCCGAAATCCACCACCAGATCGCGCACCTCCACGAAGGGGGCGGCGCCGGCCTCGACCGGCGGCACGGTCTGGCGGCGGGGCATGGCCTGTAACAGCTTGCGGGTATAGGGATGGCTGGGCGCGCGCAGGATATCGGCGGTCGGCCCCTGTTCCACGATCCGGCCCTGGCACATCACGATCACCCGGGCGGAATAGCGCGCCACCATCGCCAGATCATGGCTGATCATCAGCACGGCGGTGCCTTTTTCGGCGGTCAGCGCCACCATCAGGTCCAGCACGTCGCGCTGAACCACGGCATCCAGCGCCGTGGTGGGTTCATCCGCCACCAGCAGCGCCGGCGATGGCAGCATCACCGATGCCAGCATGATCCGCTGGCGCATGCCGCCGGAAAATTCATGCGGCCACGACCGCAACACCCGTTCCGGATCGCTGAGCCCCACCCGGTCGAGCATCGCCAGGATCGCCTGCCGTCGGCCGGCGGCATCCAGGCCGGTGTGCAGAACCAGTGCCTCTTCCAACTGCCGGCCGATGGTCAGCGAGGGGTTCAGCGAGGTCATCGGCTCCTGAAACACCATGCCGACCCGCCCGCCGCGCAAGCGCCGCATCTGGCGGGGCGTCAGCCCGGCCAGATCCTGGCCGTCGACCCGCACCGTGCCGCCGCGCTGGCGCACCGCCGGCGGCGCCAGGCCCAGCACGCTGCGCGCGGCCAGGGTCTTGCCGCTGCCGCTTTCGCCGACGATGGCGACGATCTCGCCCGGGTCGACCGTGAAGCTGACCCGGTCGACCACGATCCGGCCGGCTTCGCCGATACCGAGTGTTAAATCGCGAATATCGACCAGCGGTGGTGTTGTGCCTGCGGATGGCGGTGCCGGGGGCGTCGTCATGCGATGTTCCTCATCCGCGGGTCCAGACGGTCGCGCAGCGCATCGCCCAGCAGGTTGATGCCAAGCAGGGTGAGCGAGATGCACAGGCCCGGAAAGATGCCGAGCCAGGGTGCCTGCGACATGAAGGCCCGCCCGCCTGAGAGCATGTTGCCCCAGCTCGGTGATGGCGGCGGCGCCCCCAGCCCCAGAAAGCTGAGCGCGCTTTCCGACAGCAGCACCCAGCCGAACATCGATGTGGCGAGCACGGTGAGCGGCGCGATGCAGTTGGGCAGAATATGGCGCAGCATGGTGTAGACCTCGCCATGGCCCATCACCCGCGAGGCCTCGATGAAGGCATTTTCGCGCAGGGACAGCACCGTGCCGCGCACCACGCGCGCAACCGACGGCGTATAGGCAAGGCCCAGTGCCAGAATGATGCCCGGGCGGCTGGCGCCCAGCACCACCAGCAGCCCCAGCGCCAGCAGGATGCCGGGAAAGGCCAGCAGGGCATCGTTGAAGGTCATCACGATCCGGTCGGTCCAGCCCCGGAAGAAGCCGGTCAGCACGCCGATGACGGTGCCGATGGTGACGGCGAAGATGACCGTGGCGATGCTGATCGAGATGCTGGCGCCGGCGCCGGTCATCAGCCGGCTGAGCACGTCGCGGCCGAATTCATCGGTGCCGAGCAGGAAGCTGCCGCCGGGTGGCGCCAGCCGCGCCATCAGGTTCAGCGCCAGCGGATTGTGCGGCGTCCACACCAGGCTGATGGCGGCGGCAGCCAGGCTGATACCCACCAGCAGGCCGCCGACAACGCCGCGAAGCGAGCGGAAAATCGTCATCGCGCGGGCCTCATTCCAGGGTCACACGGGGATCGAAGATCGGGTAGCACAGATCGACGATCAGGTTGACCACCACATAAGCGGCGGCGATGAACAGCAGGCAGCCCTGGATGACCGGGTAATCGCGGGCGAAGATGCCGTCGACCATGAACCGGCCCAGCCCCGGAATGGTGAACACCGTTTCCACCACCGCGATGCCGCCCAGCAGATTGCCCATGATCAGCCCGATCAGGGTCCAGGTGGGTGCGAAGGCGTTCTTGAAGGCATGGCGCCACAGCACCACCGGTTCCGACAGCCCCTTGGCGCGGGCATGGGTGATGTAATCCAGGCGCTGCACCTCCAGCATGCTGGCGCGTGCCATACGGATGATCACCCCGGTTTCGTGCAGGAACAGGGTCAGCACCGGCAGGGCCAGATACAACAGCCCGGCCTGAAAATCTTCCGTCAGCCCGACATAGCCGATCACCGGCAGCCAGCCCAGATGCAGGCCGAAGAACAGCAGCAGCAGCAGCCCCAGCCAGAAGGTGGGGATCGACAGCAGCAGGGTGGCGACGGCGATCAACCCGATATCGAGCGCGCTGTCCTGGCGCCAGGCGGCGATCATCCCGGCCGGCACCGCCGCCAGCGTCGCCAGCAGCACGGCAATGCCGACGATGGTGCCGCTGATCGCGAACCGGTCGAGGATCTGCGGCAGCACCGGCTGACCGGTGGTGATCGACCGGCCGAAATCGCCGGTCAGGATCTGCCCCAGCCACAGCACGAACTGCACCGGCAAGGGCTTGTCCAGCCCCAGATCGGCGCGCAGCGCCGCCAGGGTTTCAGGTGTGGCCATGTCGCCCAGCATCAGCGAGGCCGGATCGCCCGGAATCAGGCGGATCAGAAAGAACACCGTCGCCGCCACGATCAGCAGCGTCGGCACCCCCATGGCGATGCGTGTTAGGATGAAACGCCCCATCCTGGTCTCCCCGGCTTCTGGTTCGGCGGGCTGATCCGCGCCTCATCGGTCACGCGGCGAGCATCACCGGATCGGCCGACAGATCATAGCGTGTGAAGCCGCGCTGCACCGCCGGCAATGGCAGAACATCCATGAAGCCCGATGCCGGCTCCATCGCGACCATGGCGACGGTCGCCGACAGATTGCCGGCGAAGTTCTGTCGTGGCGGCCGGCAGACCGCGTAGGGCGTGCCGAAATCATCGAAGAAGGCGCGCTTCATGTCATCGAGCGTCAGGGCCGCGCCGGCCGCATCCAGCAGCCGGCGGACCCGCCAGTCGCGATAGAAGCTGTCGGGCATGTTGACGGCGCCGCCATCGCGCAGCTTGGCCCGGGCCTCCGGGCTGATCCAGTGATTGGCATGCACGATCATCTCGGCCTCCGGCAGCACCGGAAACGCCTCGTCGGGGGCGCATTCGAAATTGATCGCGAAGCCTTCGGCGGTGCTGATCATGATGTTGTTGGAACAGGATTTGGGCGTGGTCGCCACCGCCCGGATCGCCTCGGCGAAATGCGCCTGTTCCAGCACCTTGCGGCGGATCAGCGCCAGCGGCACGCCCGTGGTGCGGAAATCGCGCTCGCATTCCAGGTAATTGGCGGTGATCGCGATCCCGGCGCCGTTCAGCCCCGATCGGGCGAGCCCGCCGGCCTCGACGAAGGTGAGTATATCGGGGCCGTCGTCGCTGTGGATGCGCAGCACGATGCCGGTTTCCGCGCATTCCGACCGCCAGTCCCAGTTCTGGCCATGCAGCAGCCGGCCGTTGCGGCTGCGGCCCGGCAGGATGATCGCGCCGGTGCAGCCATCCTCGGGCTCCATCGGCTCGGCGGCGGCCGGGCTGGCTGTGGCGGCGGCCGTCAGCCGGCGCGCCTTGGCCACCACCTCGGTGCGGGCATTGATCATGATCACGTCGTCGAGCGGCACGGCCGCGCCATCGGCGATGCCGCGCATCTCGTCGAGATAATGGGCGCCGAATGCCTCGATCCGCTCGGCGAAGTCGCGGATCAGCGCCGCGCGCATCGGGGCGCCGGCCCCCATGCCGTCGAGCGCGCGGGCATAGAGGGCGGCGCTGCGGGCGACGCGGTCGGGCACCGCCGCGCCATATTGGCGGCCGCGTTCATAGGGCGTGCCCGAAACCGACACGAAGGGGAACTGAAGGGGCGTGTGTGCGGTCATCGTCATCGGGTCTCGGTATAAAGCCTGAATGGCGGGCGGCCTGCTGACCGCCCGGTTCTGAAATCGGCGGCGGCGGTCAGTTGACCGCCCGGTCCTGAAATCGGCGACGGCGGTCAGTTGACCGCCTTCAGCGCGGCATCGATGGTCTCGACCACCTGCGCCATCTGTTCCGGGGTGATGATCAGCGGCGGCGACAGCACCAGATTGTCGCCCGCCACCCGCACCAGCACGCCGGCCTCGAAGCAGCGGTCGATCACCTCGCCGGCGCGGGCGCCGGGGGCACCCTCGCGGCTGTCCAGCTCCACCGCGGCCAGCAGGCCGATATTGCGGATGTCGCGGACATGGCGCGCGCCCTTCAACTGATGGACGGCGGCTTCCCATGCGGTGCAGATCTCAGGGCCCCGCGCGAACAGACCCTCTTGTTCATAGGTGTCGAGCGCGCCGATACCGGCGGCACAGGCCAGCGGATGGCCGGAATAGGTATAGCCGTGCATCAGTTCCACGGCGGCGTCGGGGCCCGACATGAAGGCGTCATACACCGCGCGCGACGCGATCACCCCGCCCATCGGCACGGCGCCATTGGTCATGCCCTTGGCGCAGGTGATCAGATCGGGTGTCACCCCCAGCACGCCCGATCCGAACGGGCCGCCCAGCCGGCCGAAGCCGGTGATGACCTCGTCGAAGATCAGCAGAATGCCGTGGCGGGTGCAGATCTCGCGCAGCCGCTCAAGATAGCCGACCGGCGGCGGCAGCACGCCGCCCGATCCGGTGACCGGCTCCACGATCACCGCGGCGATGGTGGAGGCATCATGGATCTGGACGATGGCTTCAAGCTCGTCGGCCAGATGCGCGCCCCAGGCCGGCTGACCGCGCGAGAAGGCGTTGTGGGCAAGGTCATGGGTGTGGGGCAGGTGGTCGACATCGCCCAGCAGCGGCCCGAAATCGCGGCGATGGCGCGCGATGCCGGCAACCGACAGCCCGCCGAAGCCCATGCCGTGATAGCCCTTGGCGCGGCCGATCAGCTTCACCCGGTTGGCCTGGCCTGACACCTTGTGATAGGCGCGGGCGATTTTCAGCGCCGTATCCACCGCCTCGGACCCGGAATTGGTGAAGAACACCCGGTCCAGCCCGGCGGGGGCGTGTTCGGCGATGCGTTCGGCCAGCACGAAGGCCAGCGGGTGGCTCATCTGGAACGACGAGACGTAGTCCATCCGCCCGGCCTGGGTGCGGATCGCCTCGACGATGCGCGGCGCATTGTGGCCGGCATTCACACACCACAGCCCGGCCATCGCATCCAGCACCTGCCGGCCATCCGCCGTGGTGTAATGCATGCCATCGGCCGCCACGAACATGCGCGGCCCGGCCTTGAAGGCCCGGTTGGCGGTGAACGGCATCCAATAGGGCTCAAGACTGCCCGGCCGGGGGTCGGAAAACTGGACGGTCATGCCGCATCACTCCGCATCGGTCATTGATGACGGAACTATGATGCTACAAAAAACAAAATGCAAGCGCGGCTCGATACCGCCAGCCGCTCACCCGGCGATCGCTGTCGGGCGGGTCAGGCTGGCGGCCTGTTCCAGATGGCGGCGGATCATCGCGGCCGCGACCTCGCGTTCGCCACGCTCCAGCCGATCCAGGATGTCCAGATGTTCGACGCACGACACCCGCACGCGGTCGATGCCATAGACCCAGTCGTAATTGGAAAACCGCCGCATGCGGCTTTGCTGGCGGATGGCGTTCAGCAGAAAGCGGTTGCCCGATGCCTGGGCCAGCCCTTCATGGAAGGCGGCGTTCATCTCGAACAGCGCGATGCTGGATGTCTCGTTCCAGGGGGTCTGCAGAAAGCTCTGATGGCGGCGGCGCATCTCGTCGATCCAGCCCGGCTCCAGCCGGAAGCCCTGGGCCAGAATGCAGGCCGGCTCGATCAACAGGCGGAATTCATAGCTCTCGCGCCGTGCGTCATCATCCAGAACCGGCAGGAATGCCCAGCCATGGCCGGGCTTGCGTTCGATCATGCCCACTTCCGACAACTGCGCCAGAACCCGCAACAGCAGCGGCCGGCTGATGCCATAGCGGCGCATCAGATCGGCTTCCGATATCTCGGCCGGCAGCCGGCCGCGCTGGCGGTCGCCGGCAAGCCGGATGCATAACTGGTCGACCTCGCCGGGCGGCGCCGTCTCGGTCGCCTGCGGGTCGGGCAGCCGGCGCAGGCTATAGCCCTTGCGGGGCTGGCGCTCCAGAACCCCCTGACGGGCCAGTTCCTCAAGCACCGCGCGAACCGGCGTGCGCGAGACCTGAAGATGATCGGCCAGCGACAGCTCGGTCACCCGCGCGCCCGGTTCCAGACCATGGCTGCGGATATAGTCCAGCACCCGGGGCAGAAGGTCGCGCTGCAGCCGGCTTGGGCCATCGGGATCTGCGGCACCGATAGACTCTTGCGTTCCGTTTTTTTGTCTCATAGCATCTCAAAATACAAAAGACGACGTGCCGCCACTCTATCACCTCGGACTCGCCTGCGGAGACAATCATGGCCAACGGGCTTGACGCCAGCTTTGCCGAACCGATGCCATCGGATCAAGTGCCGCGATCAGCGGCGCCTGCCGCCACCATCGATGCCGCCACCATCGATGCCGCCACCATCGATGTGGGCGCGGCGCTGTGCCGGCTGGATGCAGGCCGGCTGGCCCGGATGATCGCCACCGGCGAGACCACGGCGACGGCGGTGGTGCAGGCGGCGCTGGACCGGGTGGCGGCGGTGAACCCGGCGGTGAACGCCGTCGTGCGGGTTCTGGCCGACGACGCCCTGCGCGAGGCCGCCGAAGCTGATCGGGCGGTGGCGGAAGGCCGGCCTTTGGGGCCGCTGCACGGCGTGCCGGTGACCACCAAGATCAATATCGACCAGCGCGGCCTGCCCACCGATAACGGGGTTGCCGCCTATCGCGACCTGATCGCCGGCGCCGACAATCCGGTGATCGCCAATCTGCGCGATGCCGGCTGCATCATCATCGGCCGCACCAACGCGCCGGTCTATTCGATGCGCTGGTTCACCGATAACAGCCTGCATGGCGCCACCCTGAACCCCTGGTCGGCGGCGCATACCGTCGGCGGGTCCAGCGGCGGGGCGGCGGCATCGGTTGCGACCGGTATGGTGCCGATCGCCCATGGCAATGATATCGCGGGCTCGGTGCGCTATCCGGCCTATTGCTGCGGGCTGGTCGGGCTGAAGCCATCTTATGGCCGGGTGCCGTCGTTCAATGCCACGGCCAAGGGCGGCGGGTCGATCGCGGCGCAGTTGATGGCGGTGCAGGGGCCGATCACGCGCAGTGTCGCCGATGCCGAACTGGCCTTCACCGCCATGGCGGTGCCGCATGTCGATGATCCGCGCGCCCGGCTGGTGCCGTCGCAGATGCCGCCGGCGCCGAAGCGGGCGGCGCTGGTGGCGATGAACGCCTGGCCGGACTGCCATCCGGCTGTGGCCGAAGCCGTGGCCAGTGCCGGGCGTGCGCTTGCCGCCGCCGGCTATGAGGTCGAGGCGGTGGTGCCGCCGGCGCTGGAGGATCTGGCCGATATGTGGGCCGAGATCGCCGTGCCCGACATCCTGGCGCTGCTCGACCCCGCGATTGCCGCCAGCGGCGACGCGAACATCAAGACCGCGGTCGATCTGTGGCGCAGTTGCTGGTGGGCCTATACCCCCGCCGACGGCTTCGCGGCGCTGGCCCGCCGTCACGGGCTGCTGCGCTTGTGGCAGCGCTTTCTGGAAGACTGGCCGGTGGTGGTGATGCCGACCTCGCTGGAGCCGGCCTTCCCGCGTCTGGCCGATGTCCAGTCGAAGGAGATGACCGCGCGGGTGCTGCGGGCGCAGGCGCCGATGATGGTGATTTCGGTGCTGGGCCTGCCGGGCCTGTCGGTGCCGACCGGGCTGGTGAGCATGCCCGATGCCGAGGGTGCGGGCCAGCGCCTGCCGACCGGCGTGCAGATCGTCGCCGGCCCCGATCGCGAGGATCTGTGCTTCGCGGCCGGCCGGCTGGTCGAGGCGGCGCATGCCCCATTCACCCCGATCGACCCGGTTTTTTAAGGACGCAAGGCCCATGCGCAGCACCCCCGGCCACGGCGATGTCCTGTCCTATTACGATTTCGGCCGCACCACGGTTCAGTGCCTCGGCCATGATCCGCGCTTCTCGTATTGCGCCTATGTGCCGGAAAGCTATGACGAGCACGGCAGCCAGACCTATGGGCTGATGGTGGTTGTGCATGGCACCATGCGCGACAATGCCGCCTGCCGCGACGCCTTCATCGATCTGGCGGAACGTCACCAGCTCATCGTGCTGGCGCCGCTGTTTCCGGGCGGGATCACCGGCCCGCGCGAATTGTCGAGCTATAAGCGGCTGCGCGGGCCGCTGGGCGGCGCCGGCGCCGGGTCGCCATGCTATGACCTGATCCTGCTTAAGATGATCGACGAGCTGGCCGCGGTTTATCGGATCGATGCCGAACGGTTCTGCCTGTTCGGCTTTTCCGGCGGCGGCCATTTCGCCCATCGTTTCCTTTATGCCCACCCGGAGCGGTTGCGGGCGGTATCGATCGGCGCGCCCGGCATCGTGACGCTGCTGGACGAGGACGTGGATTACGTGGCCGGCGTGCGGAATTTCGAGGCGGTGTTCGGCCGGCCGCTGGATATCGCGGCGATGCGCCGGGTGGCGGTGCAGACGGTGGTGGGCGCCGAGGACACCGCGACCTGGGAAATCACCATCACACCCGACAACCCGTGGTGGCAGCCGGCCTTCGACGGTCATGGCGCCACCCGTATCGATCGCGTTCTGGCCCTGAGGGCCAGTCTGGAAGCCCGGGGCATTGCCGTCACCCACGACATGGTCCCGGGAACCGGCCACCGGCAGGAGCCCCTGCTGCCGGTGGTGAAGACATTCCTGTCGAACCGGCTGGCGCAGGGAGATGCGCCGGATACGGGCGGCGGGGCAGGTGCCACCACGGCCACCGAAAAAAAATGAGTGGCCACCAATCCGATAGGGAACAAGGTCATGAAGTCACGCGCCCTGATGGCGCTCTGCGGCCTGATCGCCGCCGGGTCGGCCGCCACCGCCGGACCGTCGCTTGCAGCGGACAGCCCCAAACGCGGCGGAACGCTGGTGGTGGCGCTGAACGCCGACGCCCGCAGCCTGGAACCCGGCATCAACCGCGACGCCAATTCCGACACGGTGGTCAATCATCTGTTCGAAGGACTGGTCGGCTATCGCGCCGATCTGTCGGTCGGCCCGGCGCTGGCCGACCGCTGGACGATGTCGGAAGATGGCCGGGTCTATACCTTCGATCTGCGTGATGGCGTCACCTTCCATGACGGTAAGCCGCTGACCGCGGCCGATGTCAAATGGAGCTGGGACCGCAAGCAGAGCCAGGAGGGCTGGCTCTGCGCCCGGTTCTTCAATGGCGCGTCGGGGCTGAAGGTCGAGGCGGTGGAGGCCCCCGATGACGATACCGTCGTCTTCCGGCTGGCGGAGCCCTCGGGCCTGTTCCTGACCCAGCTTGCCAATATCCAGTGCGGCGTTCTGGTGGCGAGCCCGGCCAGTGTCGGCGCCGATGGCGGCTGGACGCCGATCGGTACCGGCCCGTTCAAGCTGGGCGACTGGAAGCGCGGCGAGGCCCTGACCCTTGAGCGCTATGACGGCTATGTGCCGTCGTCGGAACCCGGCAGCGGCTATGCCGGCGCGCGGGTCGCCCATGTCGATGCCGTGCGCTTCCAGATCGTGCCCGATGTCGATGCGGCGGCGGCGGCGTTGAAGACCGGCGCGGTCGATATTCTGCCCGAACTCGACACGGTCAAGATCGCCGATCTGAAGGCCGCCGGCCTGAAGGTGATGGCGGCCCCCGGCCTGTCCTGGTCGGCGCTGCTGATCCAGACCGACGATCCGCTGCTGTCGAACCCGAAACTGCGCCGGGCGATCGCCCATGCCATCGATGCCGGCCAGATCGCGGCGGTGCGCACCAACGGGCTGGCCAAGGCCAATCCATCGGCGGTGGCTGAATCCATGCGCGCCTTCACCCCGGCCTTCCTCGACTGGCCGGCCTATGATCCACAGGCCGCCGGCGCGCTGCTGAAGGAAGCGGGTTACAAGGGCGAGGTGATCAAGATTCAGACCAATCGCCGCTATGTCGGCATGTATGACAATGCGGTGATGATGCAGGCCATGCTGTCGATGGCCGGGCTGAACGTGGAACTGGAGGTGCTGGACTGGGCGGCGCAGCTCGACAATTACGTCAAGGGCGCGTTTCAGTTGAGTTCATTCAGCTATTCGGCGCGGTTCGATCCGGCGCTGATGTATGCGGCCTTCACCGCCGACAAGGCGACGGCGAAATGGGCGCAGTGGGGCGACCCGCAGGCGCGCGAGATGCTGACCCGGGCATCGGCCACCACCGATGCCACCGAACGCGCCGCCATCTTCCGCCGCATGCATGATCTGATGCGCGATCAACTGCCGATCATCGGCCTGTACTATTCGCCCGCCGTCGATGCCGTGGCGACGGGCGTTCATGGCTATAAGCCCTGGCCGGCCAGCCGTGCCATCGGCTGGGGCGCCTGGAAGGATTGATCGGGTGGCCCGATCCCGACCTGGCGCCGCTTCAGCGCCGCGTCGGGGTGGCGCCGGCCGGCACGGTCAGCGCCCAGACCGGATAATCGGCGACACGGGTCATGCCGGAGCGTTCCATCACCCGCCACGACGCCGCATTGCCCGCATCGGCATAGCCAATGACCGGCAATCGCCAGCGGGTCCAGACCAGATCGGCCATCGCCCGGCTCATGGCATCCACCGATCCGCTGCCCCAATGGCGGCGGAGGCTGGCGCATTCCACCACCAGCACGGCGTCGGCGACCCGCGTCAGCACGATATGGCCGGTGATCTCCGGGCCCAGCCACGCCAGGATCAGCTCGGTATCGGGGGCGGCAAGCCGGCGGGCGACGTTCGCGGCCGTCCAGTGGCTGCCGGCCGCGCGCGCGCCGAAGGCGCGGTTGTGGACGTCGGCGACCGCGACATGGACCGCCGCATCGGCGCCGCCCGCGTCACCGGTGGGCTCGAAGACCGCCACGGTATAGCCGCGCGCCACCGCCCGATCGGTCATCGGGAACTCTCCCGGTCTGGGCGGCGCGGCGTCGCGGCTGTATTTGCAGGTGCCTGGCTGGCGGACAAAACCCCAGGCCGCGAGTTCATCGGTGGGGGCCGGCCGATGGATCGACGGCGGCAGATGGAACCGGCGCGCGACGGCGGCGGGCCTGGCGAAGGTGCTGGCAAGTAGCTGGCGCAGCGCCATGTCGGCGGCCTGGGGCACGTCGGGGCGCGACGTCACATACAGCATGATCAGATCATGACCGCCGGCATGACGGCGGCGGCTGAAGTTTGCCGATGCCAGGGGCACGCCGTCCTGACACCACAGATAGTCGCCGAAGCTGCTGTGTTCCGACTGTTCACGGTCCAGAATCATACTGCGCATGTCGATTCGCGACATGTAGTCGCGGGCCTCCGCATCGGAATTGGCCAACAGAAAAGAAACATAGGTGTCGATATTGTCTGCTCCCACCGGGACCAGATCTGGACTTGAGTAAACCGCTGTCGCCGTCATCCGAGATGTCCTGCTGCGATCTGTCTGATGCTGCTGTTATATAGCCTCAGTGACAGAGATACCACGCAGGGGAAGTGGCGGTTCGATGGCTGTTGATCTGGATTGGCGCGAGATCGCGGCACGGGCGTCGACCATCGACGAACGCCTGTCCGGCCGGGTCGTGCCGACCGGGGAGGCCGGCTGGCAGGATCAGGCACAGGCGGGCCTGCGGCTGTGGATCGATGCCGCGACCGCCGGCGATGACGCCCTGTTCGCCCGCTATCTTCGCCGCCGCGGTCTTCATCTGGACACGGTGCTGCCGGTGCTGGGGCCGGTGCGGCTGGCGCCCGATGCCGCCTTGCCCGCCTGGGCCGACACCGCCGCCTGGATGCTGGACGCGATCATGGCCGGTGGTGACGCGCCACCGGCGGCACTGGGTGAAACGGTGGCCTTCGCCGATCTGCTGTGGCCGGCGGTGGTGGCGGCGCGGGCGCGACGTGGCGAGGCCGACCCGGATGTGATCACTCCGGCAGCGCTGAATATGCTGGATGCGGCGCTGTTGCGGCGGCTGTCGGATCTGTGCGGCGGCAGCCTGTTCGAAAGCTTCAGTTTCTATCGCCGCGCGGGTGGCGGGCCGGCCGAGGGCGTGCCCGACGGCACGGCGCTCTATCACGGCTTCGTCGCCGCCCTCCGGGACGGGCCGCTGCTGAACCTGATCGCGGCGCGGCCGGTGATGATCCGGCTGGCGGCGGTGGTGACCGGCCAGTGGATCGCCGGCACGGCCGAATTCCTGCGCCGGCTGGCGACCGACCATGACCGGCTGCTGGTGATGCTGGCGGCGGGTGGTGCCGCGGCGCCCCTTGGGCCGGTTGTCGAGCTGACACTGGATATCTCGGACCCGCATGATCATGGCCGGCAGGTGATCGTGCTGCGCATGGGCAATGGCACCCGGCTGGTCTATAAGCCACGGCCGCTGATGGCCGAGGCGGCATGGCACGACCTGGCCCGCTGGTGTGCGGCGCATGATGCGCCCGTGCGGCTGGGGTCCGCGCCGGTCTGGCAGCGGCCGGGCTATGGCTGGATGGCCTATATCGATCACGACGCCGATCTGGCGGCCGATGCCGCCGCCGGCTTCTATCACAATGCCGGCGGGCTGCTGGCGGTGATGCACTGGTTGCGCGGCAGCGATCTGCATCATGAAAACCTGCGCCACTGGCAGGGCCTGCCGGTGCCGATCGACCTGGAAGCGGTGCTGCAACCCCAACTCAATCTGGTTGCCGATGCCGAGCCGCTGCGCCGGGCAGATCAGGCGGCGCAGCGGCGGCTGGACGGCTCGGTTCTGGCGGTGGGGCTGCTGCCGCGCCGGCGGCGGATCGCCGGGCACTGGACCGAGATCGGCGGGCTTGCCCCTTTTACGACCAGCCCGGTGGCCGGGCGGCGCTTCGTGGCGATCAATCGCGACGCCATGGACGAACAGACCATCACCGTCGACCAGCCGGTTGCCGGGCTTGAGGTGCGGATCGATGGCACGCCGGCGCGGATATCCGATCATGGCGCGGCGGTGATCGACGGCCTGCGTGCGATGGTCGGATTCCTCGATCGCAACCGCGCCGGCCTGCTGGCGCCTGACGGACCGGTCGCCGGCTTCCGCACCGCCCGCATCCGCCACGTGCTGCGCTCCACCGGCTATTATCACAGCCTGCGCGCCGAGGCCCGCATCCCCGCCAATCAGGCCGACGGCATCGCCTGGAGCCGGCATTTCGAACGGCCGGCGCGGGTGGCGCGCTGGGATCTGGGCGACGCGCCGGGGGATGATGCCGGCTGGCCGCTGCTGGCGGCGGAACGTGCGGCGCTGACCCGCGACGACATTCCGCTGTTCACCGGCACCGGCGGTGATGATGGTTGCATGGCCGATGATGTGCCGGTGGCGCCGGCGCTGCTGGAGCCGGCGGTGTGGCCGCAACTGGCCCGGCGGCTGGACGCGATGGTGGCCGATCTGGACGCCCAGGTGGCGATCGCGCGACAGGCGATCCTGGGGGCCGCGATCCCGCAACTGCCGCCGCCCCGCCCCTGGCCCGACGGTCCGCCGGCGCTGGATCTGGCGCAGGTCAGGGCGGCTGCCTTTCAGATCGCCGACCTGCTGGCCGGTCAGGCGATCCGTGCCGATGGCGCCGCCGCCTGGATTGGGGCCGGGGTGGCCGATGACGGCAAATCCCTGGCGCCGCAGGTGGTGGACGACACGCTGTATGGCGGCCGCGCCGGCATCGCCCTGTTCCTGGCAGGATGTGCCCGGCTGGGCGGGGATGGCCGGTTGCGCGATCTGGCGCTGGCGGCGCTGGCGCCAGTGCGTCACGGCCTGCGTCACGGCCTGCGCCACGACCTGCACAAGGGCGGTCCGGCTGTGGGCGACATGGTGTCGATCGGTGGTTTCGCCGGCTGGGGCGGGATCACCTATGCCCTGACCCGGGTCGCGAACCTGCTGGACATGCCGGACCTGCTCGACGACGCGCACCATGCGGCGGCCCGGATCACGCCCGATGCCATCGCCGCCGACCGGTCGCTGGATATCGTGAGCGGCGTCGCGGGGGCGGCTTGCGGGCTGCTGGCGCTGTATCGCGCCGCCGGCACGCCGTGGGTGCTGGAGCGGGCTGTCGCCTGCGGTCGGCACATTCCCGATCGGCCCGAGGCGGACCAGAACGGCCGGGGTTGGGCTGGTGTCGCGGCACGGCCGCTGACCGGCTTCTCGCATGGCGCCGCCGGCATCGTCCATGCGCTGCTGGGGCTGCATGATGCGACCGGACAGGCCGGATTTCTGGACAAGGCCCGGCGCGGGGTCGATTTCGAGCAGGCCTTGTTCGATCCGGCATGTGGCAACTGGCCGGATCTGCGGCTGGATGATCGGCAGGGTTTTCCCGCGCAGTGGTGCCATGGCGCCACCGGCATCGGCTTCGGCCGGCTGGCGGCGCTGCCGGTGATGGACGACGCCGGCATCCGCGCCGATGTCGATGCCGCGATCACCTGCACGCTGTGCGCGGCCGATGGCGGGCGCGACAATCTGTGCTGTGGCCATGCCGGCCGGATGTCGATGCTGTGCCATGCCGCGCGGCGGCTGGGCGATGCCGGGCTGGCGGCACAGGCGGATGCGCGTCTGGCGGCGTGGCTGGCACGCGCCGGCGGCCCGGCGGGCTATTGCCTGCCGGGGGTCGATACCGGTCTTCGGCCTGGGCTGATGCAGGGGCTGGCCGGGGTGGGCCAGGTGCTGCTGGAACGGCTGGCCCCCGACACCGTTTCCCCGGTCCTGCTGCTCCATTGAGCGTCAGGACCGGTCATAAAGGGCAGACAGGCCGGCCCGCACATGGACCTGCCGACAGGCTCTGAACGTGGACGTTCCTTCCTGTTGATCAACCGATCCGGAGTGACAAAGATGCAGACCATGACCAATGACACCACCAGCATGATGGCCGTCTGGCAGATGAGCGGTGGCGTCGCCGCAGCCCATGCCGCGCTGTGCGCGTCGGGCGACGAGGTGCTGTCGACCAGCGCCATCAGCACCAATAACAGCTTCAGTTGCCTGACCGGCGCGGACGAGATGCTGTCGGCCAGCGCGGTCAGCAACAACAGCAGCACCTGGGGCTGCACCGGTGGTGCCGAGGAGGTGGTGATGTCGGCCGCGTCCGGTGATGAAGGGCTGTCGGCCGGTGCCGCGACCATGCCCGGCCAGATGTTCTGCTCACCCGCACCGCGATAACGCGCGCCTCTGTTGATGCCGGCCCGGCTTCGGCCGGGGTTGACGCAGGGCTGGCCCCGGATCGCATATCCCCGGTCCTGTTGGTCAACCGAGGGACGGGAGCGGTGATCAACGGACCGTCCGGCCGGGCCGCGCGCCTGATCAGATGGCGCGCCGTGACCGTGAATTTCTTGTTATGGCGCAACGATGAGTGGAATAATGCTGATGAATATCACCACAAAGACACTTGTTTCCGATATGATGGCGGTCTGGTGCCAGAGTGGCGGGGCGCGGACCGATGCCGCCATGACCGACGAAATGCCCGCATCGGGCGGCTTGTCCCGGCAGCCCCCGATATGCGCTACTGATGATCAGCCGCTGGTGGCTGCCGGGCTGACCCTGCCAATGCCGGTGGGCTGCACATGGACGGAGCCGCTTTCGGCCGGCGCGGCAATCCGCGTATCGCATGCCTCTTGGTGATGATCAGATGACGTGACCGGGATGATTGTGACTCGTTCTGCTCTTATCAACCAACGCCGTGGCGGTTGATGGTTCAGGCCCCGGCCGGAGCCTGAGATATAGGTCCACGGCATCGATACCCGACACCACACTCCGGAGAATTGATCATGATGCAGACCACGACGACGACCCCCGTTTCCGACATGATGGCCAACTGGCTCCAGAGTGGCGGTGTGCAGGCCGCCGGTTCGGACCGGCTTGCGATCCGTATCTCGGGGGACGAGATGCTGTCTGCCAGCGCGGGCACCAACAGCAGCGCCGTCTGGGGCTGTGGGGCCCCGGCCGACGAGGCAGTGATGCCGGCCACGTCCGGTGATGAAGGGCTGTCGGCCGGTGCCGCGACCATGCCCGGCCAGATGTTCTGCTCACCCGCACCGCGGTAACGCGCGCCTTGGTTGATGCCGGCCCGGCCTCGGCCGGGCGGTCACCAGACATGAAGGCCCGGCCGGGTAATGGCCGGGCCTTCATGCGTTTGGGGGGCTTCATGCGTTTCGGCGCCATCTGGCGGCCGATCGCGCAAGATCATTGACGCGAACTTTATTTTTTATAAAACTTTTGGGACAAGCAGCGGCGGGGCCATGACCACCAGAGCCGCGACAAAAAAGAAGATCCCTAGGGAGTGACCGCCTTGACCAACCCTGATACCGCGACCCAGGAGCTTCTGGAGCGCACCCAAGCCGGTGTGCTGTGGATCACCATGAACCGCCCCGACAGCCTGAACGCGCTGACCGGCACGATGATCGAACGCCTGTCGGTGGTGCTGGCCGACGCGGCCGAGCGCGATGATGTGAAGGTCATCGTGTTGACCGGCGCCGGGCGCGGCTTCTGCGCCGGTGGCGATGTGAAGGCGATGGCCACCGGCGAGGGGCGCGAGGAAACCCTTGAACAGCGCTCGGCGCGCCTGCGCCGGCATATGGACAGCGCCCGCCTGCTGCACGACATGCCCAAGCCGACCATCGCCATGGCGCGTGGCGCGGTCGCCGGCGCCGGGTTGTCGCTGGCCCTGGCCTGCGATCTGCTGATCGCCTCCGACACGCTGAAGATGACCTCGGCTTTCGTGAAGGTCGGGTTGTCGGGCGATTTCGGCAGCACCTATTTCCTCACCCAGCGTATCGGCCATAAGGCGCGTGAACTGGCATTGCTGTCGCCCAAACTGACCGCCGATGAAGCCCTGTCGCTGGGTCTGGTCAACCGGGTGGTGCCGGATGGCGAGCTTGAGGCGGCGACCACCGCGATCGCGGCCCAGCTTGCCGCCGGCCCCGGCCTCGCCATGGGCCATATCAAGGCCAATCTCAACACCGCCGAACAGGGTGCCACATTGCCCGAGGCGCTGGATTGCGAGGCCTGGCGCCATATCCGCTGCGGGCTGACCGCCGATCATGCCGAAGCCGCCAGCGCCTTCGTCGAGAAGCGCGCGCCGGTGTTCACCAATCGATGACCGCCGCCACAGGCGTGCATCTGGTGCCGGTGCGCGCGGCGCATCGCATCGATGAACCGGCGCTGGCCGGCTATCTGCGCCCGTTGCTGCCCGGCTTCGAGGGCGGGTTCAGGATTGAGCAGTTCCAGGGCGGCCAGTCGAACCCGACCTATTGCCTGACCACGCCCGCCGGCCGTTATGTGCTGCGCAAGAAGCCGCCGGGCACGCTGCTGGCATCGGCCCATGCGGTCGATCGGGAATTCCGGGTGATGCGGGCGCTGGCCGGGTCGGACGTGCCGGTGCCGGCGGTGCGGGTGCTGTGCGAAGACACGGACGTCATCGGCCAGGCCTTCTATGTGATGGATTTCGTCGAGGGTCGGATCTTCGAGGATCCGCGCCTGCCCGGCTGCACGGCCGCCGATCGGGCGCGGATCTATGACGACATGAACCGGGTGCTGGCGGCGCTGCATGCCATCGACCCGGCAGAGGTGGGTCTGGAAGGCTTCGGCCGGCCGCATGGTTATATGGCGCGCCAGATCAGCCGCTGGTCGCAGCAATACCGCGCATCCGCCGTCGATGACGTGCCGGCGATGAACAGCCTGATGGACTGGCTGGCCGAGCGGGCGCCGGATGTGGCCGATGAAACCGCCATTGCCCATGGCGATTACCGGCCGGGCAATCTGCTGATCCATCCCACCGAAGCGCGGATCATCGGCGTGCTGGACTGGGAATTGTCGACCTTGGGCCATCCGCTGGCCGATCTGGCCTATAACTGCCAGATCTATCATCTGGGCGCGCGCTATCCCGGCCCGGCCATGGCGCGGGCCGATCTGGCCGGCATGCCGTCGGAAGCGGATTATCTGGCGGCCTATTGCAGGCGGACGGGCCGCGACGGCATCGCCGACTGGCCGGTGTTTCTGGCATTCTCGTTCTTCCGGGGTGCCGCGATCGGCGCCGGGGTCTATCGTCGCGGCCTGGACGGCAATGCCGCCGATGCCCAGGCGCTGGAACGCGGCGCGCTGTACAAGCTGTTCGCCGAAATCGGCTGGGATATCGCGCAGGGCCGGGCCGCGGCCTTTCTGTGACCCCGCCTGTCTTGAATCCGGCGCCGGGACGGCGTGCTCAAAAACAAAGCTATGGGTGGAAACGTCATGACTCCGTTCGATCTGAAGGGTAAGACCGCCTTGATCACCGGTTCGTCGCGCGGCATCGGCCGGGCGATCGCGGTGATGTTCGCCGAGGCCGGCGCGCGGGTGGTGGTGTCCAGCCGCAAGGTGGATGCCTGCAACGCGGTGGTGGACGAGATCCGCGCCAAGGGCGGCGAGGCGGTGGCGATCGGCTGCAACATTTCCGACAAGGACCAGATCGGCCGGCTGGTCGATCAGGCCGAGGCGGCCTACGGGCCGGTCGACGTGCTGGTGTGCAATGCCGCCGTCAACCCGTTCTATGGCCCGATGTCGGCCATCCCCGACGATGCCTTCGCCAAGACGCTGGATGTCAACATCCGCTCCAATGTCTGGCTGGTCAACCGGGTGGCGCCGCAGATGGCGGAACGTGGTGGCGGGGCGATCGTGATCATCTCGTCGATCGCCGGGCTGACCGGCTCGCGCATGCTGGGCGCCTATGCGATTTCCAAGGCGGCCGATATCCAGCTCGCCCGCAATCTGGCGCTGGAATGGGGCAAGAAGAGCATCCGGGTGAATTGCATCGCCCCCGGTCTGGTGAAGACCGATTTCGCCAAGGCGCTGTGGGATAATCCGGAAACGCTGGAAAAGGCGCTGGCCAGCAGCCCGCTGAACATGATCGGCGAACCGCGCGACATCGCCGGTGCCGCGCTGCTGCTGGCCTCGGATGCCGGCCGCTTCATCACCGGCACCACCATCGTGGTCGATGGCGGCGCCACCATCGGCGGCGAGGCCTGAGGCACCCTGTGTCTGGAGACGGGTCATGGATGACATCAATGCAAGCGACCTCGCGGCCTTCCGCCGCGAGGTCCGGGATTTCGCTCAGGCGAACCTGACGCCCGAGATGCGCGACCGCGTCCGTCAGGGCTTTCATGCCACCAAGCAGGACATGGCCGACTGGAACCGCATCCTGCATGGTCGCGGCTGGTCGGCGCCGCATTGGCCGGTGGAGCATGGCGGCACCGGATGGTCGGCCCTGCAACGCATGGTCTTCGATATCGACATGGCCGATTGCGACGCGCCGGAACTCAGCCCCTTCGGCCTGTTCCTGATCGGCCCCGTGCTGCACCGCTTCGGCAGCGAGGACCAGAAGCGCCGCTATCTGCCCGGCATCCTCGACGGGTCGACCTTCTGGTGCCAGGGCTATTCCGAACCCAATGCCGGCTCTGATCTGGCATCGCTGCGCACCCGCGCGGTCCGCGACGGCGACCATTACGTGGTCAACGGCCAGAAGATCTGGACCAGCGAGGCCCATTACGCCGACATGATCTTCTGTCTGGTGCGCACCGATACCGGCGCCAAGGCGCAGGCCGGCATCACCATGCTGCTGATCGATATGAACACCCCCGGCATCACCGTGCGCCCGATCATCACCCAGGACATGGCGCGCTATGTGAACGAGGTGTTCTTCGAAGACGTGCGCGTGCCGGTGGAGAACCGGGTGGGCGACGAGAACAAGGGCTGGACCTATGCCAAGTTCCTGCTTGAGAACGAGCGCACCGCCAGCGCCTATCTGCCGCAATCGAAGCGCGACCTGAAGCGGCTGAAGGCGATCGCCGGCCGGATGGCGGCAGATGAGGGCGATGGTCCACTGATCGACGATCCGGCCTTCGATGCCGAGATCGCACGGGCTGAAATCGACCTGACCGCCCATGAGATGATGATCTGGCGGGTGCTGTCGGACGCGACCGGCATCGACAGTGCCGCCGCCGCCTCGATGATCAAGATCCGGGGCGCCGAGCTGCGCCAGCGGATATCGGCGCTGTGGATCGAGGCGCTGGGCCCCCACGCCCTGCCGCTCTATGGCCCGAAGCCCGACAGCAATACCGGCTTCGGTGAACCGGATGCGCCGGGCGCCATGTCGCAGTTTCTGATCCGCCGGGCGGTGTCGATCTATGGCGGCACCAACGAGATCCAGCACGAGATCATCGCCAAACGCGGCCTCAGGCTGTGATGACCGGAGACCTGCCCCAATGCGCGTGACGCTGAACGAGGATGAAACCCAACTGGTGGCCAGTGTCGAACGGCTGCTGGATGGCGAATACGGCTTCGACCGCCACCGCCGCACCGCCGAAACCGGCGGCGGCTTCGATCACGGCTTCTGGCGGGTGATGGCCGATCAGGGCTGGATGGCCGCCTGTCTGCCGGAAAGCGCCGGCGGCTATGGCCAGTCGCCCAATGACGCGCTGCTGATTCTGGAACGCTGCGGCGCCGCCCTGGTGGTGGAACCGCTGCTGTCGGGCTTCGTGGTGCCGGCGATGGCGCTGGCGACCGCCAATGGTGGCGGTCATGGCGGCGGCGAAGCCGGCCCGGCGGCGATCTGGCTGCCCCGGATGCTGGCGGGCGATGCCGTGGCGGCCCTGGCCTGGACCGAACCGGGCCGGCGCTATGACCCACGGCCACGGCAGGTGACCGCCAGCCGTGGTCCCGATGGCGGCTGGGTGCTGGAGGGGCGCAAATCCGCGGTGCTGTCGGCGCCGCTGGCGGCGGTGCTGATCGTCTCGGCGGCGACCGATGCCGGCACGGCGCTGTTCGCGGTGCCGGGCGATGCCGCCGGCATGACCCTGGCCGGGCATGAGATGATCGACGGCCAGCGCGCCGCCGATATCGTGTTCGACGCCGTGGCGCTCGCCGATGAGGCGCTGCTGGCGCGGCCGGGCGCCGGCAGCGATGCCGTGCTGGCCGCGGCGCTCGACTGGGGGGCCGCCGGTGCCGCCGCCGAGGCGGTGGGATCGATGGCCGCCGCCGTGGCGTTGACGGTGGAGTATGCCCGCACCCGCAGCCAGTTCGGCCGCTCGCTGTCCGGGTTTCAGGTGATCCAGCACCGGCTGGCGGCGCTGGCGACCGAGGTTGAATATGCCCGCGCGCTGCTGCCGCTGCTGGCCGACAGGCTGACGGCGGCGCCGGAGGTGCGGCGCGCGGCGGTTTCGGCTGCGCGTTCGGCGATCACCGCCGCCGCGCGCCGGGTGACCGCCGACACCGTGCAATTGCATGGTGGCATCGGTGTCACCAACGAGGCCGAGGTGAGCCATCATTTCCGGCGGGTGGCGGCACTGGATCTGGGCTGGGGCGGGGCGCGCGAGCATCTGGCCCGCTATCGCACCGCGCCGTCGCGTTATGCAGCGCTCAGCTCCGGCTGATTGTGCCCGCGTCTGATATCGGATGGCCATGACGGATCGGATGTGATGAATTGGCCGCAGACCGAAAGACGCGAAGGGCGTTTCATCAAGATGCTAGAGACCGACACCACAGGACTGACCACGGAAAGCCTGGCGCTGCAAGCCTACAGGCATTTCCGGCGCGCCCTGATGAGTGGCCAGTACACGCCCGGACAGAAGATCAAGCTCAAGGATGTGGCCGACGAGCTGGGCATCAGCCCCACCCCGGTGCGCGAGGCGCTGGGGCGGCTGGTGTCGGAACAGGTGCTGTCGCAGATCGACCGGCGATCGGTGCGGGTGCCGATCCTGCGCGCCGGCGCCTATAAGGAAATCCGCGACCTGCGCTTCATGCTGGAGGGCGAGGCGGCGGCGCGTGCCGCCGTCATCGCCACCCCCGACCAGATCGAGGGGTTGAGCGCGATCCACGACCGGCTGTGCGACGCCAGGGATGCCGACGACACCCTGCGGATGATCATGGAGAATGTCCGCTTTCACCAGACCCTGTGCCGGTTGAGCGATATGCCGATCCTGTCGCGGGTGGTGGAGAATCTGTGGCTGAAATGCGGGCCGATGATGAATGCCTTCGTCGACTTCCCGCCGCCGGCGCCGCGCAGGCGCCACCCGCATCTGGACGTGCTGCGGGGCTTGCGCAACCGCGATCCGGCCCTGGCCAAAGCCAGCATCCAGGATGACATCTCGACCAGTTCCGAGCCGATCCTGCGCTATCTGCTGGTGCGTTTCGGCGAGATCGACGAGGCCGAGAGCGGGATTGACCGTTCAGCCGGCCGCGCCGCCGGCTGACGGGCGCCATGCGCCGCCATCCAGACCGGCGGCACGGCCCGTGAAGTGACGCGGACGCCAGGGCGCCACCGAGACCTGATCAGCCGCAAGTCATATTGCACCGCGGCCGTCCGATTATTTGCAGCGCACCCAACCGGATCCGGCGATTGATGCCGGATGCCGGGCGCGGGCATTTGCGCATCCGGCGGTGTTCGGGGATCTGGCGCCTGTGTGCACTGCGGAAAATCTTTACGGAATATTTTTTATAAAAAATTGCACTTGACCGCGCTCCCCCTTTGCCACGTAACATCATTATTGCAGTGAGGCTGGTCACTGAAACGACCGACAAGAAAAACGCGGAGAAGACCAGTGCGGCCAGAAGACGCCTTCGCCCTGATGGTTGATCAGGGCGATATGGTCCTGGACAGGCTCGATGCCTGCTGCCGGGTCCATCCCGACAAAACCTTCATCATCTATGGCGAGGACGACATCACCTTGTCGTTCGCGGCCTTCCGGCAGGCGACCGACCGGCTGGCGGCGGGGCTTGCGCGGCTGGGCGTCGGCGCCGACGACCGGGTGTCGGTGTTCACCCGCAATTCGCTGGTGGCGGCGCTGGCGATGTTCGCGATCTGGCGGGCCGGCGGCGTGTATGCGCCGATTAATTTCAACTTCAAAGGGCAGCTTCTGGGCTATCAGCTCAAGGACACGGCCCCGAAGTTGTTGATCACCGATATCAATATGGCCGGGGTGCTGGCCGAACTGGCCGATGATCTGGCGCTGCCGCCGGTGGTGATGCACCACCCGAGGCCCGGAGATCACGATGACGCGGGCGCCACCATGCCGACGGCTGGCCTTGGCGGCGCGCCGCTGCATGATCTGGCCGATCTGCTGGCCACCGACGCGGCCCCGCCGGTGGTGATCCGCCGCTATGGCGACATTGCCAACATCGTCTATACCTCGGGGACCACCGGGCCATCCAAGGGGGTGATGCAGAGCTTCCGCTGGATGAACCAGTATAATTTCCTGCTGCGGTCGCTGAACAATGCCGATGACGTGCTGTATTGCGATCTGCCGCTCTATCATGTCGGCGGCGCGTTCTCGCAATTCGTCCGCGCGGTCTGGCATGGCTGCACGGTGGGTTTGTGGGACCGGTTCAGCCCCAACCGCTTCTGGCGGCGCATCGACCGCTGCGGCGCCACGGTCTGCGTGCTGCTGGACGTGATGGTGCCCTGGCTGATGAGCGCCGAGCCCGACACCCGCGATCGCGAGAACACGCTGAACAAGGTGCATATGCAGCCGCTGCCGACGGCGCATCATCAGGTGGCCCGGCGCTTCGGCTTCGATTTCACCACCGCCGGCTTCGGCCAGACCGAAAGCGGCGCCGGCTTCCTGGTGGTGATCGATCAGTTCGGCGCCGAGGCCGGCACGCCCCCTGACCTGTATCGCGGCCTGTCGAAAGATGCACTGCGCACGGCTGTGCGGGACATGAACCTGTACATGGTCGATGGCGCGGCGCCGACACCCAAGGGTCTGATGGGCCGGCCGTCGCCCTTGCTGGAGACGGCGGTGCTCGACCCTGAGGACAACATCTGCCCGCCGGGTGTGGTGGGTCAGTTGGCGTTTCGCTCGCGGTTCCCGTCCACCATCCTGACCGGCTATCTGAACAAGCCCGAGAAGACGCTGGAGGCCTTCCGGAATCAGTGGTTCCACACCGGCGACGCCATCAGCCGCGATGCCGATGGCATCCATTACTTCGTCGACCGCATGGGCGGCTTCTTCCGCGTGCGCGGCGAGAACGTCTCGTCCTTTGAGGTCGAGGATCTGATCAACAGCCACCCGTCGATCCGGGTTGCCGCCGCTCTGCCGGTGCCGGCGCGCGAGGGTGGCGAAGAGGATATCGGCGTCTTCGTCGAACTGGTCGAGGGCGCCACCCTCAGCCTCGATGCGCTGCGCGCGCACTGTGCGGCGGTGATGCCGCGCTACATGGTGCCGCATCACCTGCGGATCATCGACGCCCTGCCACTGACCCCCACCGGCAAGATCGAGAAATACAAGCTGCGCCAACAGCTTCTTGCCGAGATCGAGGCTGCCGCCTCCGGCCGCCTCAGCGCCTGACATCACGCGGGCCCGCACCCGGCCCGATCCGGCCTTCTCTGTTCTGAACAGAATGCGATGGCATGCGATCCCCCCAGATTGCCATGGCGTCGCAGACCACAAGACGCCTGCTGAGGACTCAAAATCGAGACGGCCGGCAGCCACCGCCAGAAGACGGGGCGCACGGCCTTCC
This sequence comes from Tistrella arctica, assembly GCF_039630945.1. Classification (NCBI taxonomy): domain Bacteria; kingdom Pseudomonadati; phylum Pseudomonadota; class Alphaproteobacteria; order Geminicoccales; family Geminicoccaceae; genus Tistrella; species Tistrella arctica. The sequence goes on along the minus strand of NZ_JBBKTV010000004.1, from coordinate 142,375 downwards.
AGGGAGGAAGACACCCATGACCACGCCCAGGAATCCCATCACGCGCCGCGGCTTTCTGGCCGGCACCGCCGCCGCCGCGGCATTCGGCACCGCCGCCGCCATGGGCATCCGCCCGGCCCGTGCCCAGAAGGCGCCGCTGCGGGTCGGCGCCATGTTCCCGATGTCGGGCATCGGCGCCGAGGCCGGCGCCGCCTGGCTGCTCGGCACCCAGCTTGCGGTCGACCAGTGGAACCGCAAGGGCGGCGTGCTCGGCCGTCAGATCGAACTGGTGGTGCGCGACGACAAATACAGCAGCGCCGGCGCCGTCACCGCCGGCCGTGAACTGGCCGGCATGGGCATCAACCTGATGGTCGGCGCCTCGCAATCGCCGATGGCTCTGGGGCTGGCGCCGCTTCTGGCCGATATGAACGCGGTCTGCGTGGCGCCGACTCCGTCGGCGATGTCGCTGACCCACGAGAACTTCACCCGCAATTTCTTCCGGCTGTGCCCCAATGCCTCGATGCTCTATGGCGGTCTGGCGCAGATTCTGGTCGAGAAGAACCCGGAGGTGTCGAACTGGGCGACGATCGTGTTCGACAGCGAATATGGCCATGATGCCGTGCGCTATTTCGAACATGGCATCCGTCAGGCGGCCGGCACTCGCGAAATCACCTTCGAGGATCCGATCTACGTGCCGGTCAACAAGACCGATTTCCGGGTCGAGATCAACCAGTTGATGAACTCGAAGGCCGAGGGGCTGTATCTGGGCGTCATTGCGGCGCCGGCGATCAGCTTTCTGCAACAGGCGCGCTCGGTTGGCCTGAACCGCAAGCTGAAGGTGATGGGCGAGGCCGGCACCGATCTTCTGATCGCCAAGGCGATGCAGAAATCGACGCCAGACAATCTGTGGTCGGTCAGCTATTGGCACCCGCAGCACGAACCCTTTGCCAGCAACGCGATGAGCCAGCAGCTCTATAAGGATTATGTCGAGAAGACCGGCGACAAATATCCGGTCGGCCTGCTCACCTCCAGTCACCGGTCGTCTCTGGCACTGTTCAATGGCATCGAGAAGGCCGGCGACACCGATACCCAGGCGGTGATCGCCGCCATGGAGGGGATGACCTTCGACACCATCGCCGGCCCCTATACCATCCGTAAGGAAGACCATCAGGGCCATGGCCATTCGGTCTATGCCAAGGTCGGCCCGCGCGACGCGGAACCGTTCTGGGGCACCAATGAACTGGCCTTCCTGGAAGACGCCTCGGTGATGGAACCCGCCACCCCCGGAACTCCGTTCAAGCTGCCCACCTCCTGATCCGGCCGCTTTGAACGGCGCGCATCCGGCCCCGCCGGTCACCTCCTCCCGATCAACGGGGCCGGATGCGCCTTTTTGTTGCCGCTGCCGACGGTCGGCCCGGTCATCGGGCGCCGGCGGCACGCCTCTTCGCGACAGTGGGGTTCATGGTGCTGACGCAACTTGCCTTCGCGACCTTCAACGCCGTCGCCTTCGGGATGGCGGTGTTTCTGGTCGCCGCCGGCCTGACGCTGATCTTCGGGATTCTGAAGATCCTGAACATGGCACAGGGGGCGTTCTTCATGATCGGCGCCTATGTCGCCTATTCCATGCTGGGCCAGGACAGCGCCTCGGTGGGCATGTTCATCGCGGTCAGCATCGCCGCCGGCGCCGTGGTGGCGGTGCTTGGGCTGCTGACCGACCGGATCATCCTCAACCGGCTGCGCAATGTCGATTATCACTATGTGCTGATCGCCACCTTCGCCTTGCTGCTGTTCTGCAACGGCATGGTCAAGCTGATCTGGGGGGTGAATTTCTTCACGGTCACCCCGCCGCCGGCGATCGACGAACCGCTGGAACTGGCCGGGCTGTACATGTCGAAATACAGCCTGTTCGTGATCGGCGCCGGCGTCGTGGTCTATCTGCTGCTCGATCTCGCCATTCACCGGATGTGGCTGGGCAAGCTGATGCAGGCGCTGGCCACCGATAGCTGGATGGCAGGATTGCTCGGCATCAACGTGCCGCTCGGGCTGGCGCTCAGCGTGATGTTCAGCTTCTTTCTGGCGGGGCTGGCCGGCGGGTTGCTGCTGCCCAATCAGAGCCTGTCGCCCGGGCTTGGCGACAGCTATCTGCTCTATGCCTTCTTCGCGGTCATCATCGGCGGGCTGGGCAATATCCGCGGCGCCTTTCTGGGCGCGATCCTGCTGGGGCTGGTCAACAGCCTGAACACGGTGCTGCTGCCCGATCTGCCGGGGCTGGCGATCTATGTGGCGCTGGCGCTGTTTCTGTTCCTGCGCCCCGAAGGCCTGTTTCCCAGCCTGGCATCGGCGCCGGCGCCGGCGACGGATCAGAAAAGCTCGGCGATGTCGGGGCCGCGCGCCGACCGGCGCCTGTGGCAGATCGTGGGCGTTCTGGCCTTCGCCGCCGCCGCCACCCTGCCATTCTGGGCCAATGGCGGGCTGCTGTTCGTGGCCGGATCGGTGCTGGTCTATGGCCTGTTCGCGCTGTCGTGGAACATCCTGTTCGGCTATGCCGGGCTCGCATCCTTCGGTCATGCCGCGTTCTTCGCCATCGGCGCCTATTTTGCGGGCGTCATGCTGCGCGATCTGCCGGGGGTGCCGTTCCTGGTCACGCTGGCCGGTTGCGGCGTCTTCGGCGCGGTGGTGGCCTGGGTGGTGGGCTCGCTGGCGCTGCGGCGGCTGGCCGGCATCTTCCTGGCGGTGCTGACCGTGGCGCTGGGCGAGGTGACCCGGCTGTTGATCAGCTACAGCTCGTTTCTGGGCCGTGAGGACGGGCTGGTCGGCATTCCGCGCCCGCGGCTCGACCTGATCGTCACCACCATCGATCTCACCGACAGCGGCGCCTATTACTGGTTCCTGCTGGTGATGATGGCGCTGCTGCTGGGCGTGCTGTGGTGGGTGCTGCACGGCCGCTATGGCCGCATGCTGCTGTCGGTGAAGCAGGATCCGGAGCGCGCCGCCTTCATCGGCATCAATGTGGTGCGCACCCGGGTTGGCGCCTTCATGCTCTCAGGCGCCGTCGCCGCCATTGCCGGCGGGCTCTATGCGCCATGGTCCAGGATCGTGACGCTGGAAGAGGTCAGCTTCCTGGCATCGACCCAGCCGGTGCTGAACGCCATGCTGGGCGGGGTGCATTCCTTCTGGGGCCCCCTGCTGGGCTCGGCGATCTTCTCGGCGATCAGCTATGCCACCCGCACCTTCGTGGGCCTGTCGGAACTGATGGTGGGCTCGATTCTGCTGTTCATCATTCTGGTGGCGCCAAATGGCGTGATCGGCTTCTGGCGCCAGATCCGCGGCCATCTGGTCGGGCGCCGGCGCGGCGTGGCGGCAGGTGCCGCCAAGGTCGACATCACCCGCAGCGGAGGGCCGGTCTGATGGCACCCGGAATCAGCGGCACCGATATTCTCAGCATCCACGACGTGACCAAAAGCTATGGCAGCCTGCCGGTGCTGAAGGGTGTCACCCTCAGCGTCGGCCCGGGGCGGATCTTCGCGATCATCGGCCCCAACGGCGCCGGCAAGACCACGCTGTTCAAGGTGATGACCGGCGAGAGCCCGTGCAATGGCGGCCGCATCCTGTTCGACGGCGCCGACGTCACCCGCCAGCCGGCGCATCAGCGGGTGCGGATGGGCATGGGCCGAACCTTCCAGGTGGCGCGGGTGTTCAGCGATTTCACCGTGCGCGACAATCTGGTGGCGGCGGTGGAAGCCCGCCGCCGCGCCCATGGCGAGGCCACCGGGCCGGTGCTTGCCATCGACCCGCCGGACTTCATTCTCGACGAGGCGGCGGCCCTGCTGGCGGAAGGCGGGCTGGAGCGGCTGGCCGGGGTGGAGGCGCGGTTCCTGTCGCATGGCGACAAGAAGCGGCTGGAGTTCATGATCGCGCTGGCCCTGAAGCCGCGCATGCTGATGCTGGACGAGCCCACCGCCGGCATGTCGCCGACCGATCGCCAGGGCATCGCCCGGCTGATCGCCCGCATCCGCGACCAGCGCGGCATCACCGTGGTGATGACCGAGCACGACATGGACATCGTCTTCACCCTGGCCGACCAGATCATGGTGCTGAATTACGGCGAGACCGTGGCCACCGGCACCGTGGATGAGATCCGCCATAATCCGGCCGTGCAGGATGTCTATCTGGGCAAGGAGATGACCCATGCTTGATGTGGCGGGGCTGAATGCCTTCTATGGCGATAGCCATATCCTGCACGCCATCGACCTGGCGGTGGGCGAGGGCGAGCGGGTGGCGGTGCTGGGCCGCAACGGCGCCGGCAAATCCACCCTGTTGAAAAGCATCATGAATGCCGGGCCGCGCGCCGAGGGCCGGATCAGCTTCGGTGGCCGGTCGCTCGACCGGCTGGCATCGCATCGCCGCACCCGGCTGGGGCTGGCGCTGGTGCCCGAGGACCGGCGGATCTTCACCCATCTGACGGTGCTTGAGAACATCGCCATCGCCCGCCATGCCGCCGCCGGCCGGCCGGTCATCGCGCCCGAGGCGATCATCGAGCGCTTCGACATGCTGAAGCCGCTGGTCGCCCGCCATGGCGGCCAGTTGAGCGGCGGCCAGCAGCAATTGCTGGCGGTGGCCCGGGCGCTTGCCGGCAGCCCGCGCCTGCTGCTGCTCGACGAGCCGACCGAGGGGCTGGCGCCGATCATCGTGGAACAGATGGCCCATCAGATCGCCGCGGTCTGTGCCGAGACCGGATCGGGGCTGCTGTTATGCGAACAGAATATCTGGTTCGCCCGCGCCTGCACCGACAGCGTCACCATCATCGATACCGGCCGGGTGGTGTTCAAGGGTGACTGGGCCAGTTTCGATGCCAATGCCGATGTGGCCAAACGCTATCTGGCGGTGTGACCATGCCTGTGACCATGCAAGACAAGACGCCGGACGAGGCCCCGCGCGGTGCGCTCGACGGCATGCGCGTGCTCGATTTTTCGCGCTTCGTGGCCGGACCCTATTGCGCCATGCTGCTGGGCGACATGGGCGCCGAGGTGGTGAAGATCGAGCGGCCGGGAGCGGGCGAGGTGGCGCGCGGGGTTGAACCGGGCGTCGATGGCCAGAGCTATTACTGTTTCGTGGTCAACCGCAACAAGAAGGGGTTGAGCATCGATTTCCGCAGCGATCAGGGCCGCGCCATCCTGCGCGATCTGGTCGCCCGCGCCGATGTGCTGGTCGAGAATTTCCGCCCCGGGGTGATGGAGGCCATGGGGCTGGACTGGCCGACCGTGCAGGCGATCAACCCGCGGCTGGTGATGGTGCGCATTTCGGGCTTCGGCCAGGATGGGCCGCTGGCCGGCCGGCAATGTTTCGATGCCGTCGCCCAGGCGATGAGCGGCATCATGGCGATCACCGGCCAGCCGGGCGGGCCGCCGACGCTGGCCGGCACCACGATCATCGATTATACCACCGGCATGTATGGCGCCATGGGCGCGCTGGCGGCGCTGAATGCCCGCCACACCACCGGCCGTGGCCAGCTTGTGGATGTGTCGCTGCTCGACAGCGCCACCTCTCTGCTGCTCAGCGCCATTCCCGATCAGGTGATGGGGGGTGTGCGGATTCCGCTGCGCGGCAATCGCGACCGGTTCTCGGCGCCGACCAACACCTTTCCCACCGCCGATGACCGCTGGGTGCTGATCAACTGCGCCGAGGATGCCATGTTCGGCCGGATGACCGCGGCCATGGGCCAGCCGGCGCTGGCGCAAGATCCGCGCTTCGCCGATGTTCAGGCGCGGCTGGCCCATGTCGAGGCGCTGGAAGCCCTGATTGCCGACTGGACCCGGACCCTCGATGCCGATGAGGTGGTGGCGGCGATGGATCGGGCCAATGTGCCGTCGGCCAAGGTCGCGACCATGGATGAGGTGATCGCCAACCAGCAGCTCCGCCATCGCGGCCAGATCACCGAGATCGCGCATCAGAGCGGCGCCCGCGTCACCGCCCAGGGCGTGACCATGCATCTGTCCGACACGCCGCTGACCATCCGCCGCGCGCTGCCCTATGTGGGCGAACACAGCGACGAGATTCTCACCGCGTGGCTTGGCTATTCGCCTCAAAGCGTGAATGATCTGAAAATCAGGGGCATCATCTGACACGGTTGCCAATCAAAGAACCGATGTCAGTCAAAGAACCGGCACGCGATAAAAAAGCGGACCCCAGGGAGGATTAAAACAATGTTTCATCGGCTCAGGCAACTCTGTCTGGTCGCCCGCGAGCTTGACCCCGTGGTCGCGGATCTGATCGCCGTCTTCGATATCGAGGTCTGTCATCACGACCCCGATGTCGGCATGTTCGGGCTGCACAACGCCTTGCTGCCGATCGGCACCTCGTTCATCGAGGTGGTGGCCCCCACACAGCCCGGCACCGCGGCCGAACGCTATCTGGATCGCCGCCAGGGCGATGGCGGCTATATGGTGATCACCGATACCGACGATCTTGGCCGCTGGCGCACGCATATCGACGCGGTCGGCGTGCGGGTGGCGGCGCCGCTGGCGATCGGCAGCTATCAGGGCCTGCAACTGCATCCGCGCGACACTGGCGGTGCCCTGCTCGAAATCAACTGGACCGAGGGCAATTGCGCGATCGACGGCCCCTATCATCCGGCCGGGCCCGACTGGCGGGGGCATGTCCGCACCGGGCTGGTCACGGCGGTGACGGGGGCCGAGCTTCAGGCCGCCGATCCTGAACGGCTGGCGCGGCGCTGGGCGGAAATTCTGCGCCGCGAGGTTCGCGCCGTGGGGGCGGGCGAGGGCGAGGGTTTCGCCTTCGATCTCGACAATGCCAGCCTGCGCTTCGTGGCCGACAGCGATGGCCGGGGCGAGGGGCTGGGCGGGATCGATCTTGCCGTCACCGACGCCGCCGCCATCCGTCGGCGCGCCACAGCCCGTGGCCTTGGCGTGGCCGATGACCATGTCGTGGTCGGCGGTGTCCGCTTCTATCTGCGCCCCGCCGCCTGATCAATCCGCTGCAACCGGAAGAACCCCTGGATATGGACCTCAATTACAGCGCCGAGCAGGACATGCTGCGCGAAAGCGTGGAGCGCTTCATGCGCGACGTCTATGCCTTCACCACCCGTCAGAAGCTGTTGAAACAGGCCTGGAACGATGGCGCCGGCGCCGCCGAGGCCCGCGCCGCCCATGCCGGCCCCCATTGGCGGCGGTTCGCCGAACTGGGCTGGCTGGCGGTGCCGTTTACCGAGGATGATGGCGGCATTGGCGGTGGGCCGGTCGATTTCGGCATCGTGATGGAGGGCATCGGCCGGGGGCTGGCGATCGAGCCGGTGCTGCCCACGGTTCTGGCCGCGCGGCTGGTGGCCGAGCTGGGCACCGCCGACCAGAAGGCATCCTGGCTGACCCCGGCGCTGGAAGGCCGCAAGCGGCTGGCCCTGGCCTTCGCCGAACGGCAGTCGCGCTATGACCTGACCGATTGCGCCACGACTGCCACCGCATCGGGCGCCACCGCATCGGACGATGGCTGGGTGCTGGATGGCGCCAAGGCGGTGGTCTTGGGTGGCCATGCCGCCGACGGCTTCGTGGTGGTGGCGCGCAGCGCCGGCGCGCGGCGGGATGCGGACGGTATCAGCCTGTTCCTGGTCGATGCCGATGCGGCGGGCCTGTCGGTCCGGGCCTATCGCACCAATGACGGCACCGGGGCGGCAGATATCAGCCTGCGCCAGGTGGCGGTGCCGGCATCGGCGCTGCTGGGCCGGGCCGGGCAGGGCGCCGGCGATCTGGAACGGGCGGTCGATTTCGCGATTGCCGCGGTCGCCTCGGAAGCCGTCGGCGTGATGGCGGCGCTGTGCGAACAGACGCTGGAATACCTGAAAACCCGCCGCCAGTTCGGCCGGCCGCTGGGCGACAATCAGGTCTTGCAGCACCGCATGGTCGATATGGTGATTGCGACCGAAGAGGCCCGGTCGGCGGCGCTGCATGGCGCGCTGATGATGGCGGTGGACGATCCCCGCGCCCGCGCCCGCGCGCTGTCGCTGACCAAGATCGAGATCGGCCGCACCGCCACCCGTGTCGGGCAGGAGGCCGTGCAGTTGCATGGCGCCATGGGCGTGACCGAGGAACTGGCGATCGGCCATTATTTCAAGCGGTTGACCGCCATCGCCGCCAGCTTCGGCGATATCGACTGGCACACCCGCCGGGTTGCCCGCATCGATGCCGGCATCCGTGCGGCCGGCACCCCCGCCGTCGCCTGATCCGAGGAGAATTCCGCCATGGACATCATGCTGTCTGCCGACGAACAGGCCTTCGCCGACGAGGTTCGCCAGTTCATCCGCGACAACCTGCCCGCCGATATCGCCGACAAGGTCCGGCGCGATCAGCATCTGGGCAAGGACGACCATATGCGCTGGCAACAGATTCTGGGCGCGCGCGGCTGGCATGCCTTCACCTGGCCCGCCGAGCATGGCGGTCCCGGCTGGACCATCACCCAGCGCTATCTGTTCGAGGTGATTTCCGCCGAGATGGATTGCCCGCTGATCCAGCCCTTCGGGCCGCGTATGGCCGGGCCGGTGATCTATAGCTTCGGCACCCCGGAGCAGCGCGAGCGCTTTCTGCCCGGCATTCGCGACAGCACCATCTGGTGGTGTCAGGGCTATTCCGAGCCGCAATCCGGGTCGGATCTGGCATCGCTCGCCACCCGTGCCGAGGATGCCGGCGATCACTATATCGTCAACGGCCAGAAGATCTGGACCAGCTATGCCCATCATGCCGACTGGATGTTCTGTCTGGTCCGGACATCGAAGGAAGACAAGCCGCAGAAGGGGATTTCCTTTCTGCTGATCGACATGAAGACCCCCGGCATCACCGTGCAGCCGATCCCGATGCTGGAAGGCACCCATTCCTTCAACACCGTGTTCTTCGAAGACGTGAAGGTGCCCAAGGCCAACCGGATCGGCGAAGAAGGCAAGGGCTGGACCTATGCCAAATTCCTGCTGGAACATGAACGGGTCGACAATGCCGCGATCGGCGTCACCAAGGCCGCGCTGCGCCGCCTGAAGCAGATCGCCGCCGCCGAACCGGGCCCCGACGACCGGCCGCTGATCGAAGACCCGCTGTTCGCGGCGCGGGTGACGGCGGTCGAGGCGCAGTTGATGTCGCTGGAACTGGCGGCGCTGCGCACATTGTCGGCGGTCGCCGCCGGCGGTTCGCCGGGGCCGGCCTCGTCGCTGCTGAAGATCCGCGGCACCGAAATCGCTCAGAAGATCAGCGAGCTCGGCTCGGAAGCCACCGGCTATTACGCCCTGCCCTGGCAGCCCGGCCGGCTCGACGGCACCTCGAACGAGGAACCCGTCGGCCCCGAACATGCAGGCCCGGCCGCCAACGCCTATCTGTGGCGGCGCTGCATGTCGATCTATGGCGGCAGCAACGAAATCCAGCGCAACATCATCGCCAAGCAGATGCTGGGGTTGTAGCGTCTGCGCCCTGCGCCCTTCCCCTCGCACCCGGCCGCACCGCGCCCGCATGGGCTCAACGCGTGGCGTGGTGCAGATAGCGGATGACGAGATCGGCGGTCGCTTCGCTGCAGGCCATTGGCAGGTCATAGACCGTGGCAAGCCGCGTCAACGCCTTCACGTCGACATCGTGCGGCATCGGCGACAGCGGATCGACGAAAAACACCAGGGCGTCGAGCACCTCTTCGGCGATCAGCGCGCCGATCTGCTGGTCGCCGCCGAGCGGGCCGCTTTTCAGCCGCCTGATATCGAGATCCGGCAGGGCGGCGGCCAGGCGGGCGCCGGTGGTTCCGGTCGCGACGATCTGATATCGCGCAAGCCGGTCGTGGTGGCGGCGGGCCCAGGCGATCATCCGGTCTTTGCAGGCGTCGTGGGCGACCAGGGCGATGACCGGCCGTGGATCGCGATCGCTGCGGGTGTCGCCGATCACCCCGGCATCAATCCCGGCCGGGGCGGCCATCGCCGCCTCGACCTGCTGCCGGGTCGGGATCGGCGCCACGGCACCGAAGCTTTCGACCGACAACCCGGCCGCCACCACCGCATAGCGGGCGGATGAGACCGGATCGCCGGTTTCCAGCCAGCGCGCCAGGAACGCCCCGTCGAAGCAATCGCCGGCTCCGGTCGCGTCGACCGCTCTCGCCGGGAAGGCCGCCACACGCTCGATGCCACCGTCATAGGCGACCAGCGCCCCGTCGGCGCCCAGCGTCAACGCCACCACCTTCGCCCCGAGATCCCGATAGAAGGCCACGATCTCGGCCGGGTCGGTCAATCCGGTCAGCAACCGGGCATCATCGAGCCCCGGCAAGGCCACGTCGATATCGCGCATCGCCTCGTGGATCACCACCCGCGCCCGCTCCAGCGGCCAGAGCTTCAGCCGCAGGTTCGGGTCATAGGATATCTTCACGCCCGCCGCCCGCGCCTCGGCCATGGCGGCAAGCCCGGCATCCTTCGCGCCGCTGCTGATCGCCTGCGTGATGCCTGAGAGATGCAGAAGGGCCGCCGACCGGATGGCGTCGCGCGGCAGGCTGTCGGGCGCGAGACGGCTGGCGGCCGATCCGGCCCGGCAGTACTCGAAGTGATGTCCGTCGGCGTCGTGGCGCACGAAATAGAGGCCGGTCGGCGCGTCGTCATCATGGGCGACGGCCTGGGTATCGATCTGCTCGTCCGCCCAGCGCCGCATCAGCACCTCGCCCAGACAGTCCCGCCCGATCCGGGTGGCGATGCCGGCGCGCGCGCCCTGGCGGCGGGCGGCGATGGCGACGTTCGAGACATCGCCGCCGATGCCCTCAAGCCATCGGCCGCCGCCCAGGTCGCTGAACTCGACCAGCGGTTCGCCGAGACAGAGGATATCGAGCGTGGTCAACGCCGCATCTCCTTCCAGCGCTGCATCGAGGCGACGAAGCGCCCGGCCTGCGCCTCGACGTCCTGGACGGTGTTGCCGGGCCGGTACAGGGCCGAACCGATCCCCACGCCATTGGCGCCGGCATCCATGAAGCCGGCGAGATTGTCGACGGTGACCCCGCCGGTGACGACGACACCGGTGCCGCCGGGAAGCACTGCCCGCAGCGCGCCGACCACTTTCGGCGTGATCGCGTCGCCAGGAAAGATCTTGAGCGCATGCGCGCCGGCATCGAGTGCGGCGAAGGCCTCGGTCGGGGTGAAGACACCGGGAACCGAGATCAGCCCGGCCCGGCGCGTCGCCGCGACCACAGCCGGTTCGAAATTCGGCGAGACGACGATCTGCCCGCCGGCATCGGCGACGCGCGCGACATCGTCGGGCCGCAGCACCGTCCCCGCGCCGACGATCGCCCCACCGCCCATGATCGCCCCACCGCCCATGATCGCTTCACCGCCGAAGCGATCCGCGAGGATGCGGATGCTCTGAAACGGCTGCGGGGAATTGAGCGGCACTTCCAGGATAAGGATGCCCTGCCGCACCAGCGCCTCACCCACCGGCAACGCCTCTTCGGGCGTGATCCCGCGCAGGATGGCCAGCAACGGCATATCGGCAAGTGCTTCGATGACGTCTCTCATATCGGCCTCTCTCACATCCCTTGCCGGCCGCGGCCGGATCACTGCCAATCCGCTAATGCCCAGTTTTTTTCAGTGATTATCGCGCGGCAGCCCTTTTGCGGCGATCCGCTGATATTTGACCGCCAGACCCAGAACCATACCGTCCGACAATTGTTCAAGACAGCCGCGCTGCAATTCCTGCCACGGGGTCTGGGATGGTGGCACAGGATAGCCGCCGGCCGCCTCCAACGCGACCCGCCGTTCCTGCCAGGTCTCGATCGGCACCAGGGCGTCGACGCGCCCGGCCCTGAGGTCCACGCGCACCCGGTCGCCGGTTTCGAGCAAGGCCAGCCCGCCGCCCGCCGCCGCCTCGGGCGAGGCATTGAGGATCGATGGCGATCCGGAGGTTCCCGATTGCCGGCCGTCGCCGATGCAGGGCAGGGTTTCCACGCCACGCCGGATCAGATCGGCGGGGGCGCGCATGTTGACGACCTCGGCGGCACCCGGATAGCCGATCGGGCCGACCCCGCGGATGAACAGGATGCAGTCTTCGTCGATGCCGAGGGCCGGATCGTCGATCCGGGCATGATAGTCCTCGGGCCCGTCGAAGACGATGGCGCGCCCTTCGAAGGCCTCGGGGTCGTCGGATCGCGACAGATAGCGCCGGCGGAAATCATCGTCGATGACCGAGGTCTTCATCACCGCCGAGTCGAAAAGATTGCCATGGAGTATCCTGAATCCGGCGGCCGGCAGCATGGGGTTGCCAAGGTCGCGGATCACGTCGGCATTCCGGGACCGCTGCCCCGCGCAATTGTCGCCGATGCTTCGCCCCGACACGGTCATCGCGGTGGCATGGATCAGATCGCCGGCGATCAACTCGCCGAGCACGGCCGGCACGCCGCCGGCGCGATGGAAGTCCTCGGCCAGATACGCGCCCGCCGGTTGCAGGTTGACCAGCATCGGAATGTCGCGGCCGATCCGCTCCCAGTCGCGGATGTCGAGATCGACGCCGGTATGGCGTGCGATCGCGCTCAAGTGGACCGGCGCGTTGGTCGAGCCGCCGATCGCCGAGGTGACCACGATGGCGTTCTCGAACGCCTGTCGGGTCATGATGTCGGACGGCTTCACATTCTCGTGAACCAGCGCCACCGCGCGGCGCCCGGTCTCATAGGCCATCTGCGCGCGCTCGCGATAGGGTGCGGGTATCGCCGCGCAGCCGGGCAGCGACATGCCCAGCGTTTCCGCCAGCGCGTTCATCGTGGCCGCCGTGCCCATGGTATTGCAGAAGCCGGCACTGGGCGCCGACGCCGCCGCCATGGCGATGAAGGTTTCATAGTCGATCCGGCCTTCGGCCAGCAGCCGGCGGGCCTTCCAGATGATCACGCCGCTGCCGGCGCGTTCGCCGTCGTGCCAGCCATTCAGCATCGGCCCGCCGGTCAGCACGATGGCCGGTATGTCGACGGTCGCCGCCGCCATCAGGCAGGCGGGCACGGTCTTGTCGCATCCGGTGGTCAGCACCACGCCGTCGAACGGATAGCCATAGAGGATTTCGACCAGGCCGAGATAGGCGAGGTTGCGGTCGAGCGCTGCCGTCGGCCGCTTGCCGGTTTCCTGGATCGGATGAACCGGAAATTCGATCGCCACACCGCCGGCTTCGCGGATACCCTCGCGCACCCGTTTCGCCAGTTCGACCAGCGGGCGGTTGCAGGGCGACAGATCGCTGCCGGTTTGGGCTATGCCGATGATCGGCTTGCCGGATTGCAGTTCCTCTCGCGTCAGGCCGTAATTCAGATACCGCTCCAGGTATAAGGCCGTCATATCCGGATTGGCCGGATTGTCGAACCAGGCACGCGATCGAAGCTGGGTGGGACGTCTCGTCATTCTGCTTGTCCTTGCTTCAGCCGCCGGCAATGACGGGGAACGCGATCAACAGACCGACCGCCAGAACCTGCAGGCATATGAACGGGACGAGTGCCCGGAAGATGTCGGCGAGGCTGATTTCCGGCGGGGCCACGCTCTTCAGATAGAAGGCCGCCGGGCCGAACGGGGGCGTCAGGAACGAGACCTGCATGTTCATGGCAAACAGCACGCCGAACCAGACCGGGTCATAGCCCAGATCGACGACCACCGGCACGAAGATCGGCATGGTCAGCAGCGCGATGCCGACCCAGTCCAGGAACATGCCGAGCAGGAACAGAATGGCCATCATCACCAGGATGACGACCAGCGGGTCGTCGGAGACGCCGGTCAGCATGCCGGACACGAAATCGATGCCGCCCATCAGATTGAACACGCCGACCAGGGCGCTGGCGCCGATGCCGATCCAGACGATCATGCCGCAGGTCGACAGCGTCTGCAGGGCCGCGGCCTTGAGCATGCCGAAGCTGAATTCGCCGCGCACCACCACCGACAGCAGCACCCCGGCCACCCCGACCGCCGAGGCTTCGGTGACCGATGCGATGCCGCCATAGATCGAGCCCAGCACGAAGGCCACGACGCAGACCGGAAGCACGATCCCCTTCAGAAGCCGCAGCCGCTCGGCAAGCGGCCGGGTGTCCGGCTCGGGCAATGGCGCCAGTTCCGGTTGAAAGTGGCAGCGGACCAGCACGTAGATGACATAGAAGCCCGCCAGCATCAGGCCCGGCAGGAAGGCCGAGGTGAAGAGGGCGCCGATGGAGACGTTCGCCGTCAGCCCATAGATGATCAGAACGATCGAGGGCGGGATCATCGTTCCCAGAGAGCCGCCGGCGCAGATGACCCCGATGGCGAGGCTGCGGTCATAGCCGAGACGCAGCATCTGCGGCAGGGCGAGCAGGCCGAGCAGCACGATTTCGCCGCCGATGATGCCGCTCATCGCCGCCAGCACGACCGCCACGAAAATCGTCTGGACGGCCGCCGCGCCGCGCAGCCGGCCGCCGACCATCTTCATGGTGTCGAACAGATCGCGCGCGATGCCCGAGCGGTCGAGCAGCGCCGCCATCAGCACGAACATCGGCACCGAGACGAAGACGAAGGACGAGACGAAAGAATAGACCCGGCTGGTGATCAGCGGCACCGACATCGGGCCGAACCAGAACACGGCGAAGATCAGCGCCACCAGCAGGGTGACATAGGCGAGAGGAATACCGGCGAGCAACAGGGCGAAGAGCAGGCCGAACATGAGCAGCGTGCCATATTCGATGCCGAGCGCGCTGAGGTCGAGCAATCCGCCGAATGCATCCATTACGCGGAGTCTCCCCGGCGCATGACGGACGACCGGGCATAGTTGATCGCCAGAATCAGGAATTGCAGCGTCATCAGACCCAGCACCGCCAGCAGGAACAGTTTCAGATAGGCCGGAAAGGCCGGATCCCAGGCACTGCCGGAGGTTTCCAGGCGAAAACTGCCATCGGGCCTGAAGATCGCGCGGGCGACGAGCTGCCACGCGGCCCATGCGAAGAAGCCCGAGGCCGCCATGCAGACAAGCGAGATCGCGACGTCGAGTGTCTGGCGTATCCGACCATGGGCGATGTCATAGAACAGCACCACCCGGATGTGGGAATCGCGGGCCGTGCAATAGAGCCCGCCATAGACGAAGGCCACCGCACACAGAAAGATGGTGGTCTCGTGTGCCCAGATCGTGGGCGCGTTGAAGACATAGCGCAGGATCACTTCCTGGATGAGGATCAGCATCGCCAGAACGATGCCGACGGCAAAGACGATCCCCCCACGATCGATCAGCCGGCCCAGCATCCCGGCGGCGGGAATGGCCCCTGACCCCCTGGCGTCGAGTGCCGCCTCTATCCGTTCGCCCTTGTCGTCGGCCATGATGGTCTCCCTGGCTGGGCTCCCTGTCCGGGCGGGCGGGCGGCGACAAGGGTGCCGCCCGTCGAATAAGGCCGACGCGCTAGTCGACCAGCCCATGTTCGGTGAGATAGGCCGTCAGGACGTCATAGACCTTCCGGGCATTCGGGGATTTCGCGGCGACCTTTTCCCATTCGCCGATGGCGATCTTGCGGAATTTGGCGCGCTCTTCCGCGGGCCAGTCGTGGATCGTGATCTTGCCGCCGGCCTTGGCGGCCGCGACCGCTTCCTGATCGCGCCTGGCCAGTTCCGCAACCTGATGCTGCGCGAATTCGGCCACCGTGGTCTCGAAAGCCTGCTTGATATCGTCGGGCAGGGCGTCCCACTTCTGCTTGTTCATCGACACCTCGACCAGCGGCATCGAATGGAAGCCCGGATAGATCGGATGCGGTGCGATATCGTTCAGTCCCTGCGCCTGATTGGTGGAAAAGACCGTGTAATCGGCCGCATCGATGACGCCCTTGTCGAGCCCGGTGAACACTTCCGACCCCGGCAGATTGACAGGCGACGCGCCAGCCGCGGCGAAGACCTGCTGCACCAGCCCTTCGGGCGCGCGCAATTTCACGCCTTTGAGATCGGCGACGCCATCCATCGGAACCTTCGAGACCAGCGCCTCCAGCCCCGGCGTGGTGGCGCCGATGAAATGCAGGCCATAAGGTTCCAGCAGCCCGTTCATGAGCGCGTTGCCGCCGCCGTCGGTCATGAAATCGAACATCTGCTGCGGGTCCGACCAGGCGCCGACCGGATTGGCGATCAGGCCGAATGCCGGATCCTTGCCGGCGAAATAGGATGTGTCGGTGATATGGCCGTCGAGGATCCCTGCCGCGATCGCATCCTGGGTCTCCTGATGCTCGACGATGGCGCCGACCGGCAGCAATGTCACCGACACCCGGCCGCCGGTCTTCTCTTCAAGCGCCTTGGTCCAGCCGGTCTGCAATTCGAAATTCGGATTGCCAGCCGGATCGCTCGACTGGAATTTGAACGCGTAGTCGGCGGCGAACGCCTGCGACGACATGGCCAGCGTCACAACGCCCGCGGCCAGACCAGATCTCAGCCAATTCATGATGATCCCCCCTTGTTGCGCCATTCTGCGAGACGCGCTGACGATGGTGATCGGCAGCACTATTCATTTGTATGGTAGCGCTACCAAAACCTATACCGTAGCGCTATCATCCCGTCAACAAGCCCATCCGGTGATTGGAGGCGCAAGGCGCATATGAGGCAACGCAAAGGGTCCGGCCGGCCGACCATTGCCGACGTCGCGCGGGAAGCCGATGTCGGCGCGATCACCGTATCGCGGGCGATCCGGAACCCCGGCCAGGTGTCGGCAGAACTGCGCGAGCGCATCGAGGCGGCGATCCGTCGGCTGAATTATGTGCCCGATCCCCAGGCCCAGGTGCTGGCATCGGGCCGGAGCAACGTCATCGGCGTCATTCTGCCCAGCCTGACCAACATCGTTTTCGGCGACGTGCTTCAGGGCATCTATGATCGGATCGAAGGCTCGGGCTTTCATATCCAGATCGGCAACACGCGCTATTCGGTGGACGAGGAAGACCGGCTGGTGGCGCTGTTTGCCGGCCAGCGCGCGGCGGCGATGCTGCTGACCGGCATCGATCAGTCGGCGGCCACCTGCAACCGGCTGGCCGAAGCCGGGGTTCCGGTCGTGCAGATCATGGAATACACGCCGCGGCCCATCGACATGCTGGTCGGCGTCTCGCATGCCGATGCGGGCCATGCCGCCGTCGATTATCTGCTGTCGCGCGGCTATCGGCGGATCGGCTTTCTGGGTGCGCGCATGGACCCGCGCATGCTGCGCCGCCGGGATGGCTATCGCGCCGCGCTTCGAAAGGCGGGGCTGTACGATCCGGCCCTGGAAATATCGACGCCCGCGCCATCGGGCGTCGCGCGCGGGCGGGCGTTGTGCAGCCAGTTGCTGGCGGCCGCACCCGATGTCGACGCCGCGTTCTGTGCCAATGACGACATCGCGCTGGGCGTGATGTTCGAGTGCACGGCCCGTGCCATCCCGATCCCTGAGCGGATGGGGATCGTCGGCTTCAACGATCTCGACATGACGGCGTCGGCCGTGCCGGCGATCACCGGCATCCGGGTCGATCGCTATCAGATGGGCGTGCGCGCAATCGGCATGCTGCTGGCCCGGCTGGCCGATGACGCGGTGGCGGAGCCATGCGTCGATCTGGGCTTCGAACTGATCCCCCGACAGACGACCCGATAGCGGCCGGCGCGTCGATGCCGCAGCCGGCCCCGATGCCGATCCCGGTCAGGTGAAGACCAAGTGATTCTAGATACTTGATCTGAATTCCGCCTAGACGAATTCAACCTGAAATGCGCGCAGGTCGGTCACGATGTGGGGGCCGGACAGCGGATCATTGGCTGTGCGCCAGGCATCATCGATAAGATCACGAAGATCATTGTCAGTGATCGTGCCCGGTTGGCCGATGAACACGATCTCGGTCGTGACGGCCACGCCAGGTGTCGAGGGCGTGAGCTTTAGTGAGCTACGCCGTCCTGCCAACTGGAAAATACCGTGCTCGCCATTGCCAAGGGTCAACCGGATCAGGCCTTTGGCACGATAGATGCCGCGTGGAAGTGTCTCCACGATGCGCTGTATTGCATTGAAAGAGAACGCTTTTTCGGTGCTTCTGTAGCCCCAGGAAGAGAAATCCCCGCTGTGATCATGGCCGTGGTCATCGTTGGCGCTGTGAACATGAAGATGCGTGGGGTCCATCTCCAGGGGCAGCCGTGGTATGGCGGCGCTGACATCGTGATCGAACAGCCAAGCGAGAGGAATGCGCCCGAAAGTGGTTTCCACGATTCGGGCCCGCGGCACGATGCGTTCCACCTGCGCCCGCACCGCTGCTCTCTGGGCGGATGACACGAGATCGATCTTGTTCACCACCACCAGATCGGCGACAGCAATCTGAGCATAGGCGATATCCGCATATGTCGCCGCCTCATCCACCACAAGATCGGCATCAAGCAGGGTGATGATGGTCTGGACGTCGACAAGTTGGCGGATTTCAGGGCGGAAGAATGAGTCCACGATCGACAGTGGTCGCGATACGCCACTGCTTTCGATGATGATATGCTCCGGTGGATCGGGCAGCCGGCAGAGTTTCTGAACTTCAGTTACCAAATCATCACGAATAACGCAACAGATGCAGCCGTTGGACAAGGCGATCGTTTCGCCCTCTACCGACACGACCAGACGCGCATCAATGTTGATGTCGCCGAAATCATTGACAATGACCGCAAACCGCCGGCCATCAGCACTGCTGATGATGCGGTTCAGCAAGGTGGTCTTACCTGATCCAAGGAACCCGCCGATGATGGTCAGCGGGATCCGGGAGGAGGAGATGTCAAGCATGGCAGGCTCCCAGGCAGGCACGACGACAGGGGCATGTGGGACTGTGACATCTGGGGCGATCAGTCCGTTACGGTTGATGTTGTGGAGACATTGTCTGAGCTGTCCGACGATGTGGTGGAACAGCCTGGACCGCAATCGGTGATCGCCCGATCGAAAATTTCCGGCGAGCGGAAATCATCGCTATCGAGTGGCGCCGTGCTTGTGCGGGGCGTCCCGATATT
Organism: Tistrella arctica; assembly: GCF_039630945.1. Taxonomy (NCBI): domain Bacteria; kingdom Pseudomonadati; phylum Pseudomonadota; class Alphaproteobacteria; order Geminicoccales; family Geminicoccaceae; genus Tistrella; species Tistrella arctica. The sequence goes on along the minus strand of NZ_JBBKTV010000004.1, from coordinate 123,444 downwards.
GGCGCCCCAGCTCTGTTCATTGATTGCCGCCCTGCGAGCGGTGATGGCATCTTTGCTGACGGTGAACACCATAAAGTCCGATCCGATCTGGTATGGGCCTTTCCAGTTGACGCGGATATCGGAAATGATCGCGGCGACTTCCTGGTCATCGACGACACAATGATTGGTCACCGCATAGCGTGGCCTGGTCAGCGACAGGACCTTGCCATAGCAGAGTGCCGTGGTATGAGATGTCGACACGTTGCCTTCATAGGATTGTTCCGTGCCGGGATAAACCTCTTCAAATCGCATGAGTGACGGAAAAGTCTCGTGCATGATCAGGTCCACGTTCTGCGCATTCTCCACGAAAAACTGGTTGGGCTCGGTGTCGCCGGACCAGACAAAGGACAGGCCATTCCAGTCGAGCCGATAACTGATCGCGCCGTCGATGACGTGGAGTGCCGGCCAGTGCGTGATCTTGACACCATTCTCCTCATAGGCGATGCCGGGATTTAAGCGATAATCAAGTTCTGTGACCTCGATATCATAAGATCCATCGATCGGCTGGCTCGCTTCGAAGCTGGTGGTATGCCAATGGCAGAACTGTTTCATCCCCGCGATCGACGCCTTTATGCCGAGTTCAGGCGTTTGGCCCGACGGTCCCCATACGCGTAGCGGCGCGTAGCGTCCTCCACTGGGGCCGAAGGCGTACATGGCCGGCAGGTCATTCATATGATCCATATGCAGGTGACTGAAGAACAATTTCGATGTCCGACTCATCGGAATCATCATGGATTGGTAATTAACGAAAGAGCCGATCCCGAGATCAAAAACAAAACTGTCGCCATTCCCAAGTTCCACAAAAATGGAACAGGCGGCTTGTGATCTCCGTACAAGGTTTCCCATGCCCGAGCCGGCGATGGTCACGCGCATCTCATCCCGACCCAAGGTTTCACCCGGGTAGGCATAGACCGAAGGCTGAGCGATGTTGGATTGCAGTATTGTTACATCGGGCATGCTGGATGCTGAGGCGGTGCCTGATGAGGCTCCACCCGACATGTCGCCCGATGAACTGCTGGTGGTCGACGTGGCGCTATCGGTTGATGACGACATGGGTGGTTTCCTCCCTATCCCTGATCAAGATGGGCATGCATGACACATCCATGCCTATATTAGGTCCCATAATGCGCACCTTTTTCTTCGGATGCAATTATGAGTAGGGATATTTCACTCACAGCCTATCAAAAGAATATATATGTGATCAGTTATTGTCATTTTCCGAGAAAATGTCTCCGTCTGGCGGGCGGTGCTGGTGAGGTCTGACCGGGCCCCGACGCCAGGGCGGAGGGCTGCCCGGCGCTTGGCTGTGACATCATGCTATCGCATGAGTCTAAATCTTGATCTGGATCAAGGCGCTGTCCGCCACGTTCCGAAACTCTACCTGTTCCATACCACAAGGTATTGACTCGTTTCCCACGGCGCGGTACTTCCTGGAGCAAGAAAACGCGACGTAGGGAGGACGAAATGGCGTCGCAGGCTCCGGTCATTCATGGTCGTGGCGAAGCGCGGCCCGTCTTTGCGACGGTGCTGGCCATGCTCGATCATGCGATTGAAAAACACCCTGATACCATTGCCTTGATCCATATGGGCCGCGCGCTCAGCTATGCCGATGAGGGCCGCGCGGTCGCGGCGCTGGCCGATGATCTGGCGCGCCGTGGTGCGGCCGGGCGGCCGGTGGTGGTGCTGGTTCCGAACAGTCTGGAATACCACATCGCATACTTTGCGGTTCTGTGTGCCGGAGGCGTGCCGGTGCTGCTGAACCCGCTCTATCCGGCGCCGGCGCTGGAGCCGCTGTTTGCCGATGCGATGCCGGTTCTGGTGCTGGCGGCGCCGGAGACCGCCGATGCGGCGCGCGCCTTGCAGCCGCGTTTCGGCCATGACGTGGTGGTGATGGGCGAGGGTGGTCATACGGTCGTGGCACTGGTCGCCGCAGGCCCTGGCCGCTTTCAGCCGCGCTCGGTCGCCCCGGATGCGCCGGCGGTGCTGATGTTCACCGGCGGCACCACCGGGATTTCGAAGGCCATCGTTCACAGCCACCGGGCGATGGTCGACGGCATTCTGCGCATCGACTGGGGCTGGCCGACCCGGGCCAGCGGCGAGGTCTGGCTGCCGGTGGCGCCGATGTTCCATATCTATGGCTGGTTTTTCGGGGTCGGCAATCCGGTTCATGCCTGCGCCACGCTGGTGATCCCCGACCGTTTCCAGCCCGATCACGTCGTTCAACTGATCGCCGATCACCGGGTGACCGTGTTCGGCGGCGGCCCGCCCGCGATCTATCAGGGGCTGATGGCGGCCGCCGGCTTCAACACCGCCGATCTGTCGTCGCTGGCGGTGTGCGGCGGCGGCGGCGCGCCGTTCCCGGTCGAGGTGCTGAAGCGCTGGAAGGACCGCACCGGGGTCGAGATCTGCGAAGGCTATGGCATGACCGAGATCGCGCCGATCGCGGTCAACACCGACAGTTTCGGCCGCAAAGCCGGATCGGTGGGCAAGCCGGTGCCGGATGTCGAGATCCGCATCGCCGATCTGGCCGATGCGTCGGTGACCCTGCCGGCGGGCGGGGTGGGCGAGGTCTGCGTCCGCGGCCCCCATGCCCTGACCGAATACCGCAACCGGCCCGATGAGACCGCATCGGCGATCCGCGATGGCTGGGTGCTGACCGGCGATATCGGCTTCATGGATGCCGAGGGCTTCCTGACCATCACCGACCGCAAGAAAGACGTGATCCTGGTCAAAGGGTTCAATGTTTTTCCGCGCGAGGTGGAGGAGGTGATCCATGAACACGCGGATGTGCGCGGCGTGGGCGTGATCAGCCAGCCCGACCCGCGCAGCGGCGAGCGGATCATCGCCTTCGTGATGGTCGACCAGCAGGCCGGCGACGGCCCGCGGGTGACCGCGGCCGATATCCTGGCGCATTGCAAGGCGCGGCTGGTCGGCTACAAGGTGCCGGCCGAGATCCGGCTGGTCGACGATCTGCCACTGACACCGGCGCGCAAGCTGGACCGTATCGCCTTGCGCCGGCAGGCGGCCGACGCCGCCGACGCGGCCTGACACGGCATCAACGCAAAGGCCGGCTTCGGGCTGTGCCTTTCGGCCCTGAACATACCTTAGAGTATTGTGGGCATCATCTGACGGGGGAGACGGGAGATGACAATCATCAGGCGGGTGACGCTGGCCCTGGCGGCGGGCGTGATGGCAGCGGGCGCCATGGCGGCGGTCGCCGCCCCGGCCGCTGCCGAGCCGGTGGTGCTGCGGTATAATCAGTGGTTTCCCAGCGGTCACTGGTCGCAGGCCGACGGCTTGTATCCCTGGTTCGCCGAAATCGAAGCCGTCACCGGCGGCCGGGTGAAGATCGAACCCTCGGCCAAGCCGATCGCGCCGCCGAACCGCAATTATCAGGCGGTGGTCGATGGTGTCGCCGATCTGGCCTGGGGGCCGCATGGCTATACCCCCGGCGTGTTCCCGCTGACCGAGATGGTCGAGTTGCCGTTCATCACCGAGGATGCCGGCCGAAGCTCGGTCGCCTATTGGCGGTTGTGGGAGACCGTGCTTCAGCCGACCGGCATGCAGGACGATGTCGTGACCCTGGCGATGCATGTCACCTCGGGCGGCAATATCCATATGCGTGGCAGCGCCGTCGACAGCCTCGCCGATCTGAAGGGCGCCAAGATCCGGGTGCCGACCCCAACCGTTGGCCGGGTGTTGAAGGATCTGGGCGCTGTGCCGGTATCGGGTGCGTTGAGCGAACTGCGCGAAATGCTGTCGCGCGGCATCATCGATGGCACGGCGATCTCCGACGAACTGGTGACCGGCTTCAAGGTCGAGCAGTACATTTCCCATGTCACCCGCATCCCCGGTGGCCTGTATTCCAACAGCGCCTTCGTGATCATGAACAAGGCGAAATGGGACCGGATTTCCGCCGAAGATCAGGCGGCGATTCTGAAGATTTCGGGTGAGGCGTTGTCGGCGCGGATGGGTGCCCTGTGGCATCAGAACGATCTGGCCGCCCGCACGGCGATCAAGGCCCGGCTGGGCGATGCCTACCAGGATGCCTCACCCGCCTTCATGACCGAGTTGAAGGCGGCTTTCGAGCCGGCCGAGATCGCCTGGCTGGAAAAGGCCGCCGAGCTTGGGATCGATGGTGGTGGCGCGATCAGCTTCTATCGCGCGGAACTCACCCGCGCCGCCGGCCAGTGATGGCATCGCGGGGGTGCGGCGCCATGAGAGGGCAGGGATCATGACGGGCATCATCACATCGGCCCGCCGCCTGACCAGCCTGATCGCGATGTCGGCGTTGATGCTGATGGCCGTGGTCACCTTCATCGACGTGGCGGGACGGGTGCTGTTCAGCGAACCGCTGGGCTTTGCTTATGAACTGGTCGGTGTGCTGCTGGGCATCGCCGCCTATGCCGGGCTGTTCCAGGCACAGGTGCACCGTGGCCATATCGCGATCGATCTGCTGGACGGCCGGTTCCGTCGCTGGCCGACCGTCGACCGGTGGCGCTTCGCGCTGGTCTGGATGGTGGAGTTGACGTTCTGGCTGCTGATCGCCGCCTGTGTCACCCGTCAGGCCGCGACCTCGATGGGCTATGGCGAGACCTTCCTGTTCCTGCCGGTCGCCCGCCATGTGCCGCTGTTCGCGGTGGCGGGGCTGGCCTGGGTGGCGGTGATCGGCCATCTGGCCGCCGGCGCGCTCAAGATCCGGGGCCGGACGGTTGAACATGGTGAACAGCCGGCTGTGGTGGAGCATGCCGCATGATCGTCGCCATCGCCTTCTTCATCCTGTTCGCGCTGCTGCTGCTGCGCACGCCGATCGCGGTGGCGACCGGCATGGTCGGCATCGGCGGGCTGGCGGTCTATCAGGGCCTGGGGCCGGCTCTGTCGCAGGTGGGCATCATCGCCACCGAAACCGTGCTGACCTATGAATTCGCGGTCATTCCGCTGTTCATCCTGATGGGCGCCTTCATCAGCCGGTCGGGGATCGCCGAGGAACTCTATCGCGCCTGCCATGCCCTGATCGGGCACCGGCGCGGCGGCCTCGCCATCGCCACGGTCGTTGCCTGCGGCGGCTTCGGCGCGGTCTGCGGATCAAGCCTCGCCACGGCCGCCACCATGTCGCGGGTGGCCTATCCGCCGATGAAGCGCTATGGCTATAGCGACGCCCTCGCATCGGGGTCGATTGCCGCCGGCGGTACGCTGGGGATTCTGATCCCGCCATCCATCGCGCTGGTGTTCTATGGCATCCTGACCGAAACCGATATCGGCCAGTTGTTCATCGCCGGCCTGCTGCCCGGCGTCGTCGGCATCCTGCTCTATGCCGGTGCCGTGGTGGCTGTCACGCTGGCGGACAGCAAGGCGGGGCCCGCGGCCGACCGGCTGCCGCTGGCCGCGCGCTTGCGGGCGCTGCGCGACATCTGGGCCACCGGCCTGCTGTTCCTGATCGTGATGGGCGGCATTTATGGCGGGCTGTTCTCGCCCACCGAAAGTGCCGGTATCGGGGCGGTCGGCGCGCTGCTGATCACGGCGGCGCGCGGCCGGGCCACCTGGTCGATGATCCGCGACGCGCTGGCCGATGCCACCACCACCACGGTCGCCCTGATCGCCATTCTGATCGGCGCCTTCCTGTTCGCCAATCTGATCAACGTCGCCAACGTCCCGCAGGCGCTGGTGGCCTGGATCGAGAGCCTGGATCTGGCGCCGCTGGTGGTGATCGCGGCGATCATCGGCGTCTATCTGGTGCTGGGCTGCGTGCTGGAATCGATGTCGATGATGCTGCTGACCGTGCCGGTGTTCTATCCGCTGGTCGAAAGCCTGGGCTATGACCTGATCTGGTTCGGCATCGTGGTCGTGGTCGTCACCGAAATCAGCCTGATCACGCCGCCGATCGGCCTGAATGTCTTCGTGTTGCAGGCGGTGCTGCCGCAGGTGCGGATCGCATCGGTGTTCCGGGGGGTGATGCCGTTCATCGCCGCCGATGTCGTCCGCCTGCTGCTGATCCTGTTCGTGCCCTGGCTGTCGCTGGCCCTGCCGCAATTGATGCGATAGCGGCAGCGCCCCGCCGGCGCCGTCTGTCTTTGCCATACCCTTAAGTACTGTTTTGATCTGAAAGGTTCCCCATCATGAACGCGCATGCTCTGCCGGCCGTCACCACCCGCACCGTTCAGGCCTTCGACCATCGCACCAATCTGCTGGAAGCCGGCGAGGGCCGGCCGGTGGTGCTGCTGCACGGATCGGGCGCCGGGGTGTCGGCGGCGGCCAACTGGCAGGCGGTGATCCCGGCGCTGGCCCGCCGCTTTCATGTCGTCGCCCCCGATATCGCCGGCTTCGGCCAGACCGAGCTGAAGCCCGATGCCCGCTATGACATCAAGCTGTGGGTGGCGCATTTCATCGGCATCCTGGATGCGCTGGGGCTGGACAAGGTTGGCGTGGTCGGCAATTCCTTCGGCGGCGCGCTGGGGCTGGCGACGGCCCTGTCGCATCCGGCCCGGATCGACCGCCTGGTGCTGCTGGGCACGCCCTGCGGCGAATTTCCGATGACCGATGGCCTGCGCGCCCAGCTCGATTTCGACGGCACGCTGGAAGGCATGCGCCACGCGGTCAGCTTCTTTCCCCATGATGACAGCATCATCACCGACGATCTGATCCAGCGCCGCTTTGCCGCCGCAACCCAGCCCGGCGCGCTGGAAGCCTTCCGCAAGTTGATGCCGGCGCCTCAGGGCGACGCGCGGCCGACCGTGCGCGGCATTCCGCTGAAGGTGCTGAAGACCCTGCCGCACCGGGCGTTGATCCTGCATGGCCGCGAAGATCGGGTGGTGCCCTTCGATCGGGCGCTGGACATGCATCAGGCGGTGGCGAATTCGGAACTGCATTCATTCGGCCAGTGCGGCCATTGGGTGCAGATCGAGCGCGAGGCCCGGTTCCTCGATCTGGTGACCGAATTCATGGCCCGCGATTGAGCGGCCGGGGGAGGGGCGATCCGATGAGCCGCGATGTGCTTGAAAAACTGCTCTACGACCTGTCGACCAACCGCCAGAGCCGCGACGCCTTTGCGGCCGATGCCTGCAAGCTGCTGGCCCGCTATCGGTTGAGCGACGCCGAACGCGCGCTGGTGCGGGAATATGACGTCCGCGCGCTGGCCGATCTGGGGGTCAATACCATGCTGACCTGGGGCTTCTGGCTTCAGGCCGGCCGGGGCAACCGCGACTATCTGGCGGCGATGAACACCCCCGCCAACACGCCGGCACAGGAACCCGCACAGGAAGGAACCTCGTCATGAGCCGGATCGTCGGCGGTTTCGTCGTCCCCCACGACCCTGTGATGTATGCAAACCCCAAGGGGGCGAGTGCGGCCGAGGCGGCCGCGGTCTATGGCGCCTATGCCACGATCGCGCGGCGGATCGGCGAGATGCAGGCCACCACCGCCATCATTATCGGCTGCGATCATTACATCCTGTTCGGCACCGATTGCCTGCCGCAATACGTGATCGCGACCGGCGAGGTCGATGGCCCGATCGATCAGCTTCCCGGGCTGAAGCGCCAGCCCATCGACACCAACGCGGCGCTTGCCCGCCACATTGCCGAGGCCGGCTTCGCCGAGGGCTTCGACTGGACGGTTGGCCGCGTGATGCAGGTCGATCATTCGGTGGCGATCCCGCACCGGCTGCTGGTCGATCCCAATCCGGGTGTGAAGACGGTCGCCATGATGCTGGCCTGCGGCGTCGATCCGTTCATCCACAAGCGCCGCGCCTTCGATCTGGGCCGCCAGATCGGCCGGGCCGTGGCGTGCTTCCCCGGCGATGAACGGGTGGTGGTGATCGGATCGGGCGGCATCTCGCATTGGGTCGGCACCGCCGAGATGGGGCGGATCAACCCTGATTTCGACCAGATGGTGCTGGATTGCGTGGCACGTGGCGATGCCGAGGCGCTGATCGCGCTGGATGACGCGCAGATCCTGGCCGAAGGCGGCAATGGCGCGATGGAGATCCGCAATTTCATCTGTGCCATGGGCGCGGTCGGTAGCAGCGGCGCCGAGGTGATCGATTATCTGCCGGTGCCCGGCTGGATCACCGGTCTTGGCTTCGCCGAGCTTCAGGCAGCCTGAGCGGGGAGATAGCCAGATGACCGACATAACCCTGATCCGCCTGTGCGACCTTGCCGAGATTGCCGAGGGCGCGGTGCTGAAGATCGACGTCGACGGCCGCAAGCCGCTGGCGGCGACCCTGCTGGACGGCACCGTCCATGTCTTCGACGACACCTGCCCGCATGCCGAGGAATCGCTGTCCAAGGGCTGGGTGGAGGATGGCCGGGTGGTGTGCCCGGTGCATTTCGCCGAATTCGATCTGGGCGACGGCAGCGTTCACAACGCGCCCGCCGGCTGCGGCCGGCTGACGCTGTATCCGGCCGTGATCCGCGACGGCGCTGTGTTCATGGCGGCCGGCTGACCGCCGGCGCCCGACGGCGCCCAAGAAGACCACCAAGACCACCATTTCCCTATCGGTCCGCCATTCGGAGGAACCCGTCATGTGCGACGCCAAGGCGCGCCCCGACATGCAGCCGGTCTACCCCACGGCCGGCAGCTATCCTGATTTCGCCGATCTGGTCGACGATGCCCGCGCCCAGGTCGACCGCCGGGTCTTTGTCGACCGGGCGATCTATGACGCCGAGCTGCGCCAGATCTTCGGCCGGGCCTGGCTGTTTCTGGCCCATGAAAGCCAGATCGCCAGTCCGGGCGATTTCGTGCGCACCTATATGGGCGAGGACGACGTCATCGTCGTCCGCCAGCGCGACCGCAGCATCGGCGCCTATCTGAATTCCTGCCCGCATCGCGGCAACCGGGTGTGCATGGTCGACAGCGGCCGCAAGGCGCGCGGCTTCATCTGCAATTACCATGGCTGGTCGTTCGGCATCGATGGCAGGCTGGCCGGTACCGATGGCAAGGTCTATGACAAGGACGCGGGCTTCGCGAAATCCGAGATCGGGCTGACCCCGGTTGCCAAGGTCGCGTCCTACAAGGGCTTGGTCTTCGGCACCTTCGACCCGGACGCGCCTTCGCTGGAAGAGTATTTCGGGCCGTTCACCTGGTATCTCGATGTCATGCTCGACAATGACGAGGGTGGCACCGAATTCATCGGCGGCTGCGTCAAATCGACCGTTGAGTGCAACTGGAAGTTCCCGGCGGAGAACTTCGCCGGCGACATCCTGCATGCCTTCTGGACCCATCAATCGGGCGCCGAGGCAATTCTTGGTGGCGCCGTCGATCTGGGCAAGCGCTATGACGAGCGCGCCTTTCAGGCCAGCATCTATGGCCATGGCATCGAGACCAATCAGGACAAGGTCGGCAACACCCGCACGCTGGGTTTCCCCGAACTCAACGAGTATGTGCTGGGCCGCTATGACGCGGTGAAGGCGCGGCTGGGCGAGGTGCGGGCGCGGATGGTGGGGGCGGTTTCGTCCTGCACCGTGTTCCCGAATTTCTCGTTCCTGCCCGGTCAGGCGACCTTCCGGGTCTGGCATCCCAAGGGGCCGGACAAGATCGACCTGTACACCTGGACCCTGGTCAACAAGGCCATGCCCGACCGGATCAAGGAACTCTACCGCAAGGGCACCATGATCACCTTCTCGCCCGCCGGCGTGTTCGAGATGGATGATGGCGAGAACTGGGAATACTGCACCAAAGCCAATCAGGGCTGGGTGACCCGCCATCAGAAACTCCATTACGGGCTGGGCCAGGACAGCGCCTGGGCGGAGTCGGACCTGCCGGGCCATATTCATCGCGGCTCGCTCAACGATGCCAATCAGCGCCTGTTCTACAAGCGCTGGGCCGAGTTCATGCGCCATGACAACTGGGCCGATCTTCAGCGGGCGGAAACCGCGCCGCCGCGGAAATCCGTGCCGCAGGCGGCAGAGTGAAGGGGCGTGCCATGACCGTTCAGACCATGCCCGCCCATGACGAGACCGCGGCCCCGGATGCGCGCCCGGTTGCCGACGACCTGTTGCGCCGGATCGAGCGGTTCTATTACCGCGAGGCGCGGCTGCTGGATCAGGAAGCCTATGCCGTCTGGCTGGGCCTGATGGACCCGGATATCCGCTATTGGATGCCGGCGATGGAGACCCGCAAACGCGGCGATCTGCGCGGCGGCTACACCGATGGCGAGATGTCTTATTTCGACGACGATCTGGCCATGCTGAAGGTGCGTGTCGCGCGTTATGAGCAGCCATCCGCCTGGGCCGACAACCCGGCGACACGGCATCTGCACATCATCACCAATATCGAGGCGGTGGAGACCGGCACCCCCGGTCTGGTGCGGGCCTTCTCGTGTTTCGAGAACGTGCGCAACCGCAACGAGAAGGATCAGGACATCGTCCATGGCCGCCGCGAGGATCTGCTGAAGATCGGCGAGGGCGCGATCACCGTGGCCGAGCGCCGGATTCTGACGGTGCAGAACGTGCTGTTGTCCAAGAATCTCAACACCTTCTTCTGATAGCGGGAGCACCGGCCATGCAGGCCCTTCAGGATTACGCGGCCCTGGTCACCGGTGGTGGCAAGGGCATCGGCCGGGCGGTGGTCGACCGTTTCGTGGCCGAGGGTGCCAGGGTCGGCGTGCTGGTGCGCGCCGGCGCCGATGCCGATGACCTGATCGCCGCCCATGGCGATGCGGTGGCCCCGGTCATCGGCGATGTCCGGTCGTGGGACGACAATCTTCGCGCGGTCGAAACGGTGGTCGACCGCTTCGGCAAGCTCGACGTGCTGGTGCCGAATGCCGGGGTCTATGACTTCTCGGTGCCGTTCGAGGATCAGACCGGTCCCGAACTGGCCGAGCGGTTCGACGAACTGATGGCGGTTAACGTCAAAGGCTATCTGCTGGCGGCGCGTGCGGCGCTGGAACCGCTCCGGGCATCGCGGGGCGCGATCGTGTTCACCCTGTCGTCGTCGTCGTTCCATGCCGGCGGCGGCGGGGTGCTCTATGTCACCGCCAAACATGCCCTGGTCGGCACGGTGCGCCAGCTTGCCTTTGAACTGGCGCCGGAAATCCGGGTCAATGCGGTGGCCCCCGGCGGCACCCGCACCGGGCTTGGCGGCCTTGCATCGGCCGGGGCCGAGGCAACCCGGCTGGATGCGGTCGACGGGTTCGACCGGATGGTGGCCAAAACCGTGCCCTTGGGCTTCCTGTCGGAACCGGACGATCACGCGGCCGCCTATGTCCTGCTCGCCAGCCGTGAGGCCGCGCGCTTCATGACCGCGGTCATCCTGCCATCCGATGGCGGGCTGGAGGTGCGCGGCGGCGGCCGGCGCCGGCGCGGCTGAGGCGCCTGCATCCGTCCACTGCACCCAGAGAGAATAAAATGACGCATGATGTGGCAAGTCAGGTTGCAAATCTGAAGCAGGGGCTGCGGCTGCCGGTGATCGTGGCCCCGATGTTCCTGGTCTCCGGCCCGGATCTGGTGGTCGAGGCCTGCCGAGCCGGGCTGATGGGCGCGCTGCCCGGCCCCAACGGTCGGACAATCGAGGATCTGCGGGCCTGGTTCACCGATATCACCGCCCGGCTGGATGCGGCGCGTGGCGCCGGTGAACGGCCGGCGCCCTGGGCGTTCAACATGATCACCCATGGCAGTTATGGCCGGTTCGATGCCGAGCTTGATCTGGTGCGTGATTTCCGGCCGGGCATGGTGATCACGGCGCTGGGCGGCCCGCACCGGGTGACCGATGCCGTGCACGGCTATGGCGGGCTGGTCTTTGCCGATGTCAATTCCGCCGGCTTCGCGCGCAAGGCGGTCGACAAGGGCGCCGACGGGCTGGTGCTGGTCTGTTCGGGCGCCGGCGGCCATACCGGCGAATATGCCATGCTGGCTTTCATCGACGAGGTCCGCCGCTTCTTCGACGGGCCGATCGTGGTGGGGGGCGCGATCAGTCATGGCCGCAGCGTGCGCGCCGTGGAGCTGCTCGGCGCCGATTTCGCCTATATGGGCACCCGCTTCATCGCCACCCCTGAAAGTCTGGTCTCCGACGACTACCGCGCCATGGTGGTGCAGAGCCGGATGGAAGATCTGATCGCCTCGCGTGCCATCACCGGGGCGCTGGGCAACTGGATGCGGGCCTCGATCGAGAACGCCGGCATTCCGATCGATGCCATGCAGGCGGCGGCGAAGATCGATTTTTCAGGCGACATGCATTCGGGCGTCAAGGCCTGGAAATATGTCTGGAGCGCCGGTCAGGGCGTCGGCATGGCGGATCGGGTGATGCCGGTCCGCGATCTGGCCGAGCGGCTGGTTGGCGAATACATGGCCGCCTTCCGGGCGGAACGCAGCACCCACACCGCCTTTGCCCGCCGCAATGGCTGGCAGGCCGCAGCGGAAGCCGCAGAATGATGACCCCGACCCATGATATCACGGCGGCGGCGGAGGCGATCTTCACCGCCCGCGAAACCCTGACCCAGATCGCACCGGTGCGCGAGACGAACGGCATTGCGGATGTCGATGCCGCCTATGCCGTGCAGGCGCTGAACACCACGCGCTGGATCGAAGCCGGCCGTCGCCCGATCGGCGCCAAGATCGGCCTGACCTCGAAGGCGGTGCAGGAGCAGCTTGGCGTGGGGGAGCCCGATTTCGGCACGCTCTGGGCCGATTACGCCTTCGGCGATGGCGACGTTGTGCCGGTCAGCCGCTTCATGCAGCCCAAGGTCGAGGCCGAGATTGCCTTCGTGATCGGCAGGCGGATCGACGATCCGATGATCGACCTCACCCGGCTGACCGCCGCGGTCGACTGCGCCTATGCGGCGGTTGAAATCGTCGACAGCGCGATTGCCGCCTGGAACATCCGGCTGGTCGATACCGTCGCCGACAATGCATCGGGTGGCGGCTTCGCGCTGGGCAGCGATCCGCGCCGGATCGGCGATGTCGATCTCAGGCTGGGGGGCATGATCCTCACCCGCAATGGCCGGCCGGCCTCGATCGGTGTCGGTGCCGCCTGTCTTGGCCATCCCTTGCGGGCGACGCTGTGGCTGGCCCGGCGTATGGCGGCGCTCGGCCGGCCGCTGGAGGCCGGCGATATCGTGCTCTCAGGCGCGCTCGGGCCGATGGTGCCCGTTGCCGCCGGTGATGCCTGCACGATTGAAATCCAGGGCTTCGCGCCTCTGTCCTTCGCATTCGGAGACTGATCCCATGAGCGGTTCCAAGGTCAAATGCGCCATCATCGGCTCGGGCAATATCGGCACCGATCTGATGATCAAGATCATGCGCATGTCCGACCGGCTTGACATGGCGGCGATGGTCGGCATCGATGCCGACAGCGACGGGCTGAAGCGTGCCGCCCGGCTGGGTGTCGCCACCACCCATGACGGGATCGACGGCCTGCGCGCGCTGCCGGTCTATCGCGACATCGCCATGGTGTTCGATGCCACCTCGGCCGGCGCCCATGCCCGCCATAACGTGCTGCTTCAGGCGGATGGCAAGCAGGTCATCGACCTGACCCCGGCCGCGATCGGCCCCTATGTCGTGCCGTCGGTGAACCTGGATGCCATACAGGACGCGCCCAATGTCAACATGGTGACCTGCGGCGGTCAGGCGACCATCCCGATCGTGGCGGCGGTGGCGCGCGTGGCGCCGGTGATCTATGCCGAAATCGTCGCCTCGATCTCGTCGCGCTCCGCCGGCCCCGGCACCCGCGCCAATATCGATGAATTCACCGAAACCACCTCTCGCGCGATCCGCGAGGTGGGGGGCGCCGGCGCCGGCAAGGCGATCATCGTGCTGAACCCGGCCGAGCCGCCGCTGATCATGCGCGACACGGTGTATTGTCTGGCCCAGACCCACGACCGCGAGGCGGTGCGCGCGGCGATCGAGGCCATGGTCGTCGAAGTGCAGAGCTATGTGCCGGGCTATCGGCTGAAGCAGGCGGTGCAGTTCGAGGTGATCGGCGACAACGCGCCGTTGCGCATCCCCGGTGTCGCCGAGGCGGCGACCGGGCTGAAGGTCAGCGTGTTCCTGGAAGTGGAAGGCGCCGGCCATTACCTGCCGGCCTATGCCGGCAATCTCGACATCATGACCTCGGCGGCGCTGAAGACCGCCGAGCGTCTGGTCGATCTGCGGCGCAAGAAGGCGGCCTGAGCCATGACCGATACCACCACCATCTCCGCAACGCCCACCACGCCCGCCGCGACCCGTCTGTATATCCAGGACGTCACCCTGCGCGACGGTATGCACGCCATCCGCCATCAATATACCCGCGATCAGGTGATTGCGATCGCCTCGGCGCTGGATGCCGCCGGTGTCGATGCGATCGAGATCGCCCATGGCGACGGGCTGGCCGGGTCATCGTTCAATTACGGCTTCGGCCGGACCACCGATCTGGACTGGATCGAGGCGGCGGCCTCGGTGCTGACCAACGCCAAACTCACCACCCTGCTGCTGCCCGGCATCGGCACCATCCATGATCTGGAAGCCGCCCATGCGGCGGGTGTGCGCTCGGTCCGGGTCGCCACGCATTGCACCGAGGCCGATATCGCGAAGCAGCACATCGCCCATGCCCGCAAGCTGGGCATGGATGTGTCGGGCTTCCTGATGATGAGCCATATGAACGCGCCCGAAAACCTGGCCCGGCAGGCGATGCTGATGGAAAGCTATGGCGCGCACTGCGTCTATGTCGTCGACAGCGGCGGCGCCCTGACCATGGCCGGGGTGGCGGACCGGGTGCGGGCCTTCCGCGAGGTGCTGGACCCCGACACCCAGATCGGCATTCATGCCCATCACAATCTGTCGCTGGGCGTCGCCAATTCAGTGGTGGCGGTGGAATGCGGCGCGATCCGGGTCGATGCCTCGCTGGCGGGGCAGGGAGCCGGGGCCGGCAATGCGCCGCTGGAGGTGTTCATCGCCACCGCCGACCGCTATGGCTGGGCGCATGGCTGCGATCTCTATGCGCTGATGGATGCCGCCGACGATCTGGTCCGCCCGCTTCAGGACCGGCCGGTACGGGTCGACCGCGAGACGCTGAGCCTTGGCTATGCCGGGGTCTATTCCAGCTTCCTGCGCCATGCCGAAACCGCATCGGCCATCTATGGCGTCGATGTCCGCCGCATCCTCACCGAGCTTGGCGCCCGGCGCATGGTCGGTGGTCAGGAAGACATGATCGTCGATGTGGCGCTGGATCTGGCGCGCGAGGCGGGCGTCTCCCCACAACCGGGCACTACCCCTCAAGGTTGAGTTCCGGGGCGCGCAAGCGGGGCCGTCAGCAGTTCGACCACCTTGTCGACATAGGCGGCCTCGTCGACCTGATCCCCCAGGGTCTTGTGCAGCACGCTGTCGCCCATCATCGCGCAATAGGCGATATACGACCGCTTGCGCGCCTCGTCTTCATCAAAGCCGTGGTCGCGGAAGATCTGCTCGAAAAAGCTCATGCGGATCTGGTCGACCTCCCAGATCGCCTTGCGCGGCATCTCCACCCGCCGCGCCCAATCGCGGATGCTGCTCTCGATGGCGGCGAAGGCCCGGGATTTGGGCCGGCGGGGCAGGATCAGCAGCCGGCGCAGCCGGTCCATGCCATGGGGGCCCGTGCGGGTGATGTTCTGAATGACGTTCAGGGTCATCCGGCTGCGCCAGGTTTGCAGCATCGCGGCCAGCAGGTCGCTGCGCTTCTTGAAATGCCAGTAGAAGCTGCCCTTGGTGACCCCAAGCACGGTGCACAGCTTGTGCAGTTGAATGCCGCGCACATTCTCCTCGACCAGAATATCGATCGCGGCCTCGACCCAGTCGTTCTCGGTCAACGGCCGCTCCTTCACCCGTTTGGTGGGCGCGCGGCGGCGTTTCTCGGCCACAGGGGCAACGGTGGGACTGGCGTCGTCGGATTCGGTCATGGCTGGCGTCTGCACTCGGAAAAAACGCGGAACGGTCAGGAGGGGTGGCCGACTGTGCGGCGCACAAATCGCCATACCCCAAGGTTTTGTATATGGATGCGGCAAGGGGCGCAAACAATGAACACGGTGCTGATCATCGGTGGCGGGCAGGCGGGCGGGGCGGCGGCACTGGCGCTCAGGCGCCATGGCTTTGCCGGCACCATCCGGATCATCGGTCAGGAGCCCCTGCCGCCCTATGAACGCCCGGCCTTGTCCAAGGGCTATCTTCTGGGCACGAGCCCGTTCGACAAGCTGGTTCTGCTGCCCGAAACCCTGGCCGCCGAACAGCGGATCACGCTGACCATGGGGGTCGCGGTCACCGCGATCGACCGGGCATCGCGCCAGGTGCTGACCGATGATGGCCAGCGGCTCGATTATGACGCGCTGATCCTGGCCACCGGCGGCACCGCCCGCGCGCTGCCCGGTGTGCCGGTCGACGATCGGCGCCTGTTCGCCATCCGCACCGCCCGCGATGCCGGGTTGATCCGCGAACGGCTGGCCGACGCCGGTTCCATGCTGGTCATCGGCGGCGGCTGGCTGGGGCTGGAGGTGGCGGCCAGCGCCCGCAAGGCCGGTCTGGCGGTGACCCTGATCGAGGCCGGGCCCCGGCTGTGCGGCCGGGCGCTGCCGCCGGCGGTGTCGGATATCCTGGCCGCATTGCACGCCAGCCAGGGGGTCGACCTCAGGATCGGTGAGGCGCCGACCGATATCGGCGCCGATGCCGATGGCATGCACGCGCGGCTGGCCGATGGCACACTGATCCAGGCCGATCTGGGGGTGATCGCCATCGGGCTCACCGTATCCGATGGTCTGGCGGCGACGGCCGGGCTTGCGGTGCGTGATGGCGTGCTGACCGATGCCGCCGGCCGCACCGGCGATCCGGCCGTGTTCGCCATCGGCGACTGCGCCCGCTTCCATCATGGCTTCCTCGGCGCCGAGCTGCGGCTGGAAAGCTGGCAGAACGCCAATCTTCAGGCCGAGGCCGCCGCCCGCGCCCTGCTGGGCCTGCCCGATGCGGCGCCCGAGATCCCCTGGTTCTGGTCGGACCAGTATCACCTGACCCTTCAGATCCTGGGTGCTCCCGATCCCGTCGCATCACCCATCCGCCGGGGCGATCCGGATGGCGGCCGCGGCAGCCTGTTGTGGTGCGACCCGGCCGGCCGGCTGCGCGGCATCGCCGCCCTCAACGCCCCCCGCGACATCGCCATGGCCCGCCGGCTGATCGGCGCCGGCCTGATCGTCGATCCCACACGGGCCGCCGATGCGACGGTGCCGTTGAAGGATGCGGTGCTGGCGACGATGTGATCCGCCGCCTCGGGCCCGACGAATGGCCACGCGAATGGCCACGCGAATGGTCACTGGCGGGTAAATGGTCACTGGTGGGTAAATGGTCACTGGCGGGTACCGGCCGGTCGTGCTGACCTGTCGGCCCATGATCCTCTCCCGCGAGTATCCCGCCATGACCGATGAGCTTGTCTATTACACCAACCCGATGTCGCGCGGCCGGATCGGGCGCTGGATGCTGGAAGAGATCGGCATGCCGTATCAGACGGTGGTGCTTGGCTATGACGGCGCCATGAAGACGGCGGACTATCTGGCGATCAACCCGATGGGCAAGGTGCCGGCGCTTCGTCATGGCGAGGCGGTGGTCACCGAGGGCGCCGCGATCTGCGCCTATCTGGCCGATGCCTTCCCGGCCGCCGGTCTCGGCCCCCGGCCCGAGGAACGCGCCGCCTATTACCGCTGGCTGTTCTTCGGCGCCGGGCCGATGGAGGCGGCGGTGACCAACAAGGCGCTGGGGGTCGAGATCCCGCCCGAGCGCCAGCGGATGGTCGGCTATGGCAGCTTCGACCGGGTGGTCGACACCCTCGACGCCGTCCTGCAGGCCGGCATGTATCTGGCGGGCGAGCGCTTCACCGCCGCCGACATCTACACCGGGTCGCAGCTTGGCTGGGCATTGCAGTTCGGCAGCATCGCGCCGCGCCCGGCCTTCACCGCCTATTGGGCGCGGATCAGCGATCGCGAGGCCTTCCGCCGCGCCAGCGCACTGGATGACGCGGCGGCGGGTGGGGCCGGGTGAATAACGCCTGGTTGCGGCGCGGTCCCGCTCAGGCGACCGCGCCGTCTTCCTCGGCCTGGCGCATCATGAATTTCTGCACCTTGCCGGTCACGGTCATCGGCAGTTCGTCGACGAAGCGGATGCGGCGCGGGATTTTGTAATGCGCGATCCGGCCATCGCACCAGGCCAGCACCGCGGCTTCGGTCAGGCCGGCGCCGTCGTCATCGGCCGATCGGCGGATCCAGGCGCAGACCGCCTCGCCGAATTTGGCATCGGGCACGCCGAAGATCGCCACGTCCAGAATGCCCGGATGGGTCATCAGGAAGTTTTCGACCTCGACCGGATAGATGTTCTCGCCACCGCGCACGATCATGTCCTTCGACCGGCCGACGATGCGGCAGCGGCCCTGGGCATCCAGAACCCCCAGATCGCCGGTGCGCATCCAGCCGGCCGGGTCGATGGCATCGGCGGTGCGATCAGGATCGTTCCAATAGCCGCTCATCACGCAATAGCCGCGGGTGTGCAATTCGCCCACCGTGCCAACCGGCACCACGCGGTCGTTCTCGTCCACGATCCGCACCTCCACGAAGGGATGGATGGTGCCGACGGTCGATGTCCGGGTTTCGATATCCACATCGGCGCGGGTCTGGAAGCTGACCGGGCTGGTTTCGGTCATGCCATAGCAGATCGTCACCTCGCGCATGTTCATCTGCGCGATGACCGCGCGCATGGTCTCGATCGGGCAGGGCGCGCCGGCCATGATGCCGGTGCGCAGGGTCGACAGGTCGAAGCTGCTGAAATCGGGCAGGGCCAGTTCGGTGATGAACATGGTCGGCACGCCGTGCAGGGCGGTGCATTTCTCGTCCTGCACCGCCTGCAGCACCGCGCGCGGCTCGAAGGCTTCCGACGGGAACACCATGGTGGCGCCATGGGTCATGCAGGCCAGCACCGACAGAACCATGCCGAAACAGTGATACAGCGGCACCGGAATGCACAGCCGGTCGGCATCGGTGAAGCCCATGATCCGGCCCACGAACAAGCCGTTGTTCAGGATGTTGTTGTGGGTGAGGGTGGCGCCCTTGGGCGTGCCGGTGGTGCCACTGGTGAACTGGATGTTGATCGGGTCATCGGGCCGCAGATCGGGCATGATCGCGGCCAGCCGGGCGCGGGCGGCATCATCGGCGCCGGTGGCGATACCGTCGAAGCCCAGCATGCCGCCCTGGCTGTCGCGGCCCAGGGTGATCACGAATTCCAGATCCGGCAGCGCCGCCGACCGGACGCCGTCGTCGCCGGCCCGGGCGAATTCCGGCGCCAGTTCCAGCAGCATGTCGACATAGTTCGAGGTCTTGAAGGTCGGTGCCAGAATCAGGGCGCGGCAGCCTGAGAGCTTCAGCGCGTGGTCCAGCTCATAGGTGCGATAGGCGGGGTTGATATTGACCAGAATCAGCCCGGCGCGGGCGGTCGCGAACTGGGTCAACACCCATTCCACCCGATTGGGCGACCAGATGCCGATGCGGTCGCCGGGGTTCAGGCCCAGCGCCAGCAGGCCCGCCGCCAGATCGGTCACCCGCGCGTCGAATTCGGCCCAGCTCCAGCGGATGTTCTGGTGCACCACCACCAGCGCCTCGCCATCGGGGAAGGCGGCGGCGGTGTTGGCAAGGGCGGTGCCGATGGTCTCATAGCACAGCGGCACATCGCTGGTGCCGCAGACATAGCTCATGGTCAGGTCGGACATCGGGGCTGTCGTCTCGTTTTCCGGAACAGGGATCTGATGAGGGCGGTGGACGATCCGGGACAGGTCCGGTCAGCCGACCATGCCCAGCGCGATCATGCCGCCCAGATGGTCCGGCCAGCGCCGGGTCTGGCCGGCCTGCAGCAGCACCCGCGCCCAGGCCACCCAGCCCGACCAGGCAACGCGCTTGTCCCAGGCCGTGCCCCAATCGGTGAGGATGTCGAGGCCTGCGCGGGCATGTTGGGCGGCGGTGTCGAAATCATCCTGAGTCAGCGCGATCTGGGCCAGAATCAGATGTGGTTCCGCGACATCCGGGTTATGGGAGATGGCGGTTTTCAACAGCGTGATCGCGGCCGCCGGGGTGGAGATCGCGTGGGCGCGGGTCACCACCTGCCAGTACAGCGCCACCGCCGCGACCTCGTCGGCCGTGTCGATCACCCGGGTGCAGCGGGCGAAGACCGGCGGTACCGGCAGGCCCAGTTCCGGTGGCAGAAGGCGCAGCGGCCAGGCCATGCGTGACGCCAGGCTCCAGGCCTCGGCGCTGGGCATCAGCGGTCCGGGCCACAGCGATGCCGCCCAATTGGCCTTCACCGGCTGGCGGGTCTGATAGGGATAGCCCTGGAAGACGTCGTCGACCCAGCTATGCCACTGCTCGGCCAGATCGGCGATCGAGACGATGGCGAAGATCGCCGCATCCTTCTGCGACAGATGCAGCTTCCGGCCGGCCGCGGTTTCAAGCTCCATGCCGCCGGCCGGGATCGCGTCCAGCTCGATCAGATCCCGGGTGAATTTTGTACGCGGCATCACACAGAAGGTGTGGATCAGCCGTTCCGCCTCGTCGCCGACCACGGCGGCCAGTTCTGCACGCTTCGAGTCGGCGTCGAACAGCTTCAGATCGACGAATTCGTTCGAATACACACTATGGAACAGGCCCAGTATCCGCACGTCGCGCGGCTGATCCCACAGCGCCAGCGTGCGATAGACGTCGAGCAGATGGTTCTTGAAGGTGCCGGCCTTGTGCCAGGCCTCGCCGGCGCTGCGCGCAAACAGCAGGTCGAGCAGCGGCGGCAGCGACGGGTCGACCGACGCCCAGTCATCGGCGAGCAGGGCCGGCAGCAGCGGATGCAGGCCGGCCGCGGCGGATGGGGGGGAGCCGGGCTCGGGAGACGTCGGCACCGCCGAGGGAGTGGGGGCAATCTGATGGGTCATCGCTGGGGCATCTCCTCGGGCGCCGCCCGGCCTGCACGGGCCGGCAGTCATGGTTCACGCTGGCCGGCACCCACCCAGGCAGGCGCCACCATATACCCTATGACACACCGCCCGTGCGGTTGCCGCAAGGGGGCATCCACAACCGTCATGCGATGGCGCATGCGATGGCGACATGGGGGCACCGGTCAGCCGGCATCCTTGCGGGCATACATCCGTGCGGCCCGGCCGCGATGGGCGGCGCTTTCGTCGTAATAGCGCGAGGCGACGGCGATCGATTTGTGCAGGGTCTGGGCCATCACCTGCTGGATCGGCACATCCTGGTTGGCGGCTTCGGTCAGAAACCCCGATCGCAGGCCATGGGCTGAAAACATCGCCGGGTCCAGTCCGGCCTCGGCCACACGCTGCTTGAAGATTCGCGCCACCGCCGCCCCGCCCAGCCCGATATCGCGGCGCAGGATGCGGCCATCCTTGGTGATCGGCAGAAACACCGGCCCGGCCCGCGTGCCCGATGCCGACAGCCACTGATCCAGCAGTGTGACCGGATGGCCGATCAGCCAGACCCGCGCCGCATCGCCGGCCCGGGTGGTCTTGGTGCGGGGCAGCAGGATGGTGCGGGCCGGCAGCAGCGGCCCGGACCCGCCGCCGCCACCACCCCCGCCGCCACCGCCGACCTCAAGCGGCTGGTCGGCCTCGACGCGGATATGCTGGCGCTGGATGGCGCCCACCTCGCTGCGCCGCCGGCCGCCCGATGCCCACATCAGCGCCAGCAGCGCCCGGTCGCGGATGGCGCGCAGATCATCGCCCGCACAGGCGGCCAGCAGCCGGGTCAGGGTGTCGCCCAGCACCGGCTGCGCCGATTTCCGCCCCGGAATATGGGGCGAGGCGCGCAGCAGCCGGGTCTTGATCGTGCGGACCTGATCGTCTGCCAGCGGATTGTCCAGACCCTTCATCCGGTGCAGGGTCGCCCAGCTCGCCAGCCGGCGTTCAACCGTCGATGGCGCCAGCGGCCCCGGCCGGGTCTTGATCCGGCGCTCGATCAATCGCGCCTCGACATCGGCGGGCATGCCATGGGCCTTGTTGCGGCGCCGTTCTTCCGGGTCGTAGAGGTGATGCACCATGAACCGCACCACCATCTCCGGCGCCGCCGGCCAGGGCAGCGGTTCGCCGGTGCAGGCCAGCCACCACGCGTCGAGGTAGCGGGCATCGCTGATCAGCGCCAGCCTGGTATTGGCGGGTATCGCCGCATCCAGCAGAAAACCCAGCGTCTCGCGTTCATCCGTGGTCAGCACCAGCGCCGCATCCCGGCGGGTGCTGCGTGCGATGGCGGAAGGCGGACGGGTCGGGTCTGGCATGGTGCTGATCACCTGCGGCCTTGGATGCCTGCCAGTGTGGCGCCGGGCCGTGAAATGTCCAGGGATGTTTCACGGCGGCTGACGAGCGGGGGGTGAGCGGCGGATCAGGCCATCAGTCGCAACCGTGGCCATCGCCGCAGCCAGCCCTTGTCCCGCACCCGGTCCAGCATGACCGGAACCTGACCGGTGCTGCGGAAATGCGGCGTCGGCCGGACGATCATGGCGAACAGATCATCCAGCCCCAGCGGCGCCAGCACCTCGACATCCCCGCCTGTGGTCAGGCGCACCGCCACGGCCGTCGCGGTCTCGGGCCAGCGGCTCATGGCATCGGCGGTGGAGAGATAGGGCGCCGAGCGGTTGCGGAGATGCATGCGGGCCTGATTCTTCACCGACCAGTCGATGTCGGACCGGCCGGCACGCAGCCGGTCTTCCAGGGCCGCGTCGATGGCGGGGTCCACCATCGACGGATCATGCCAGACGACATCGACATCGCCGCGCGGCAGGGCCGGTGGCAGGTCGTGAAGATGGTTCCACACCACGTCGCGCACGAAGCCGGCCGCGATCCAGCCGTCGCGCAGGCCCAGTGCCGCCACCCGTGCCAGCAGATCCCGATGCGCCGGGCTGGCGGCCACAAGCGCCGCCAGACGGTCCGCCCGGTCGTCGGGGCCGGTCATGATCGCTGCCGGCGCAGCGCGGCGATTTCGGTGTGGTTGAAGCCGCCGCGCAGGCATCGGGCCTCGTTCAGCGGCAGCGGCATGTGGCCGTTGATGTTGCCGGCCGCCGCCTGCCGGATGGCATCGGCATCGCGATGCACCGCCCAGACGGCGGCATCGCCATCACCGCACAGCCGGCGCAGCCAGCGATTGCCGATCGCGACATGGCCGATCTCGTCTTCCGCGATGAAGGCCAGCAGCGTCGTCGTCCGCACATCACCCTGGCCGGCAAGCCGGTCTATCCAGGCGATCGCCGCATCGACGCCAAGCCATTCGCCGATCCGCTGATGCACCGCCAGCCGCACCGGCAACGGGTGGTCGGCGCTCAGCCGCCAATTGCGATGATCGACCGGCAGATCGCCGATCCGGCCGCCGGCTTCGTGCAGACGTTCGATACAGGCCTCGGCATGCCGCGCCTCGTCCCATAGCTGGCGGCCCATGTCGGACACGAAATCCCAGGGCATGTCGGGGAAGTCCCGCAGCATGCCGCAGCAGACCTCGATCGTGGGAATTTCGGTGGCCATCAGGGTGTAGTGCATCAATTCGGCCATGCGGCCGTCATGATCGGGCGCGTCGAGCACCAGCCGGGCATTGTCGACGACGGTGAACCGCCGGTCGCGCCCGGGCATGCCGCCGGCATGCGCCGGGGTCTCGTCGGGGCCGGGCACGATCGTTGTCAGGCACTGCCGGCTGTCGGCGATCTGGTCGGCGATCCCGTGTGTCAGGTGGTCGAGGATGCGGCGGGTCGGCTCGTCCCAGATCGGATGCAACCGGTCCAGATGATCGCCCGCCCGTGCCATCAGCGCCGGCCCTGTTTCCATGGCCCGGGCCGTCAGCCGCGCGGTGGCGGCGGCCGCGTCGCATGGCGCCGGATAACGTGCCGCCGCCTGCCGCCGCCGGGCGGGCAGGTCGACCGGTGCCCGGTCCAGCTCGCCGATCCGCGCCGCGATCCGCGCACCCCAGCCGGCCGCGGCCTCGATCTGCCGGGCCAGCAGCAGCTTGGCCTCCATCGACGGGATGGCGATGGCGATCGCGGCCGCATCCTGGATCAGATCGACCACGCCATCCAGGGTCTCGGACAGACGGTCGCGGCTTTCCGCCGGGGTCAGTCGTGCGGTCTCGGTCAGTCGCGCGGTGCCGGCATTGTTGGCTCGGGGGTGGGCGGTCATGGGCTCAGGCTCCCGCTGGGGCTTCAAAGGGGGATCCGGGAAACAGAAGCTGGTCGCAGCTTCGGCACACCGGCGAGGCTGCGGCCGAATGTCCGTCCAGCGCCTTCATATGGGCCAGCAGCCCGTCGGGGCCACGCAGATCGTCGATTGTGGTGGTGTCCGACAGAAAATAGCAGCCGGAAACCCGGCCATCGGCCTTCAGAACCATGCTGTGGAACGGAATGCAGCAGGCGCGCCCAGCCGGCGCGGGGCCCAGCCCCCGCAGGGCCATGAACCGCGCCAGATAGCGCCTGAGATCGCCCTCATACATGAAGCCCGCGGCGATGGCGCCGGCAAACCGGTCGTGGATGTCGTCGACGATGGCGGCGAAGCGCGGCAGTTCATCGGCGGTGGGAAACATCGCATCCAGATAGGCCGCGCGTTCGCGGGCGGTCTGCTCGAAGCCGAAGGCCAGCAGCGAGGTGTCGGGGATGCCGAAGCCCACGCCGTCGACGAAGCCGCCCTCAAGGCAGCGGGCGAAAATCGGCAGCGTGTCGGTGAAATTGTGCCGCATGATCGTCATCTTGATCTGGATGCGGATCTGCGGGCGCGCGGCCTTGATCTCCTCAAGCGCCCGCATGATGCCTTCCAGATGGCGAAAGCCGCGGATGCGGGCGAAATTCTCGTCGGTGGCGCCATCGACCGACACCGTCAGGCGATCGAAAAAGGTGGCGACGTCGCGGTTCTTCTTCAGGATCGGGCTGCCATTGGTGCACAGGCTGCGGCGCGCGCCCTCGGGCAGCATCCCGGCAATCTCGCGCCATTGCGGATGCAGCAGCGGTTCGCCGCCGGTCAGGAGCACGGATGCGAGCCCGGTTTCGCCGAACAGCCCCAGGAAATCGCGGGCATCCGCCAGGGGCATGAATTTCGGGTTGGGAATCCGCCAATAGTCGCACATGGTGCAGCGGTAATTGCAGGCTTCCGTCAGTTCCAGGGCAACATTGTTCACCCCCATCGCAGGGTGGCGGCCGCAGATTGCGCCATCTGGAACCCCCTGCCTGGCCGGAACCGCCTGCCTGGCCTGAACCGCTTGTCTGGCCGGCGCGGATGGTGTCGCCGGGATGGTCTGGGCGGTTGTGGCGGCAGGGGCGGTGAAACGGGCGAGCAGTGCCGTTGCGGCGGCGCGGCGCTCCGGATCGGGATCGGCCTTTTCCACCCGCTGCAGCGCCGAGATGGCCGCCCGGTTGCCCTTCCGGCCTTCGATGAAGGCCAGTTCGTCGCGCCGGGCATAATATTTCGGATCATAGGCAACGGTCTTCAGATCGAACCGGCGCCAGTAATAGCGCAGATCGTCGCGCGACCAGCCGGTATAGATCTGGTCCCAGTCGTAAGGTGTGCCCGATAGCCGCAGGCATTCCTGGTTGACCTCTTCGGCCGCCGGCTGGAACCGGCAATCGATCGACAATCGCAGGCGGTTGGTCAGGTTGGGCGAGGCGCGGTGGACTGTCAGGGTATAGAAGATCAGCACGTCGCCGGCGGCGAAATCACCGCCGCGCCAACGGCCGGTCAACGGGTTTTCGACCTCGACACCGCCGGCGCCCAGGCACAGCCGATAAGGAAAGATGCCCTCGCGATGGGTGCCCTCGGCCACCATCAGGCTGCCATGTTCATAGGGGCAGTCATGCAGCGGAATCCAGGCGGTCAGCGTATCGGGCGTGCCCTGAAGCGCCCAGTAATCCTGATGGGCGGGGGTGGTGAAATCGTCATGGCCGGGCCGGGCCGGAAAGATCATCCGGCCGATGGTGCGGGGGTGAACCAGCAGATCCGGCGTGTCGAGCAGGCCGGTCATCAGGCCGGTCATAGCCGGTTCATGCGCCACGCTGTGAAAGGACTGGCGCATGAACACACGGTCATAGACCGCGCGGAAGGCGGGTTCCGGCTCGGCACAGGCGGCGGCCGGGTTGGTGATGCGGGCGGCGGGCGGCGTTCCGTCGATGAACCAGCCATCGCGCGCCGCCTCGGCCGTCATGTCGCGGGCAGCGGCATCCAGCGCCGGGCGTGGCACCACGCCGCGCAGGAACAGATAGCCGCTGGTCCGCAGGCGTGTGCGCAGGGCGGCGGGATCGCCGATCAGGGGGGTGCTGTCGACGAACGGCGCCGGCCGGGACTGGCTGGTGATGGCGTTCATGAACGGCCTCCTTCGTATGACGGGGCCATGGTCGCGGCCTCGTCGAAAACGATATGGGCGACCCCGCCTTCACCGGCCCTTCCGTCGTCACTTGCCCCCCCGCCGTCATTGGCATCGAGGCTGGCACTGATGCCCAGCGGCAGGGTCGCCAGCGGATCGGTATGGCCCAACGGCAGATCGGCGACGACCGGAAAGCCCCTGTGGCCCACGACCTCCATCACCGTGTCCCGCAGATCGGCGCCGAAAACCGGTGTCGCATCGGGCATGCGGCCCAGCAGCAGCCCGCTGGCGCGGTCCAGGATGCCGGCCTGATCCAGATGGACCAGCGCCCGGCGGATGCGGGGCAGGAAGGCTTCGGCCTCCGTCGCCTCGATGAACAGCAGGCAGGGGTCGGGCACGGCCAGATAGGGCGTGCCGATCATCATGTTCAGGGTTTCCAGATTGCCGCCGAACAGCCGGCCCCGGGCCTTGCCCGGCCGCCAGACGGCGCAGGGCGGGGCCGGGGTCAGCCTCCGGGCGCGGCTGCGCCAGTCGCCATTGCCCCATTCCAGCCGCTCGGCCGTCCACTCGGCCGGCGGCACAAGCGGGAGACCGGTGGTGTCGCCGGCGATCGCATGGCGCAGGCTGTCCAGGGTCCAGGCCATCGGCTCCGGATGCTCGCCGAACTGGGTCATCACCGCCGGGCCATGAAAGGTCACCCAGCCGGCCAGGGCCTGAATGCCCAGAAGCAGGGCGGTGGCGTCGCTGTAGCCAACCAGGATCTTGGGGGCCCGGCGCAGCAGATCGACATCGAGATGGGGCAGGATCTCGGCCGAATTGAACCCGCCCAGCGTGCAGAAGATCGCCCGGATCGACGGGTCGCGGACCATGTCCTCGAAGATCCGCGCCCGCGCTGCGGGGCTGCCGGCAAGAAAGCCCTGGCCCGGATCATGGATATGGCCGGCCGGCACCACCTCCACCGCCAGCGTCCGGGCAAGGGCCGCAAGTCCCTGCGCCAGCCGGTCGGGATAATGGGCGGCAATGGGCAGCGAGGGCGCGAACACACCCACCCGGTCGCCGGGACACAGCCGGGGCGGGCGGGATAACGACCCGGTCAGCAGGGGCGGCGGCCACGCGGTCATGCCGGCACCGTTGCGGTCGGCGCGCCGCAGCGGGCAAACAGCGCGCGGGCATTGTCGCGGAGGATGCCGTCCCTGGTCGCGGCGGAAACCGGCGCCCGGGTCACCATGGCGACGTCATCGGCCAGATCGATGCCCCACCAGGTGCAGAACGGCCAGGTGGTGCCGAACAGCAACCGCCCGCCAAGCCCCATCCCCGGCACCTCGTCGCCGGGGATGCCGTCGGTGAGCCGGGCCAGGATATGCGCGGGCGTCATGCCGGCAAAGACGGCGCCGCCCGCGACCGGCAGGCCGTCGACCCCGCCTTCCCGCCAGCGTCCCAGCGAGGTCAGCCCGCTCAGATCGATGAAGACCGAGGTAAGCCGCCCGGCCCGGGCCAGCGTGTCGGGGCACAGCCGCGCGACATGGCCGATGACGCAGGTGACGTCGGGCAGGGCCTCGGCCACCGCGATGGCGACATCGGGCGTGGCGCGGATGCCGGCGAAACCGGGCCGGTGATGAGCCTCGCGGCCATTGCCCGGATGCATGAACACCGCCAGCCGATGGTCGCGCACCAGGCGGAGCAGTTCGGTATCCGAGATCAGGGCATCGAGATCGAACCGGCCGAGATAGGGCCAGAGCTTCACCCCCATCACCGGCGCGCCATCCGCCAGCCGGCGGGCCAGTGCCTCGACCGAGGCGGCGTCGCCGGGCACCACCGCGCAGACCGCCCGCAGGCCGGCGCCGTCCTGTCGGGCGCTCGTGGCCGCCGTGATCACGATGTCGTTTTCGGCGTCGAAAGCCGGCCCGGTATCGGAACCCGACCGGTCGGCCGCGGGAAACGGCATGATCGCGGCGCCGGTCAGCCGGATGCCGGCCGCCGCCGCGCGGTTCCGATGGGCCTGCCAGATCGCGGCGTCGACGTGATGGGCGAGATCCGGCCGGTTGTCGCGGGCCCAGGCATCGCTGCCATAGAGCACCGAGCAGTCGATCACCTCGATCATGGCCGCACCCTTGCAAGAAAGCCGATCCGGCCGGTTTCCGGGGTGGGGCCGGTGGCGCCATAGTCGTCCGAGACCAGCGGCGGCGCGAACCCCGCCGCCATCAGGGCGGCCGCGATGGTGTCTTCCGCCAGCAGATACTGGCGGTGCCGTTCGCTGTGGCGGCGATAGAGGCCGCTATCCGCCTCGCGCATGAACAGGTCGATCTCGAAATCGATATGGCCGGCCGCGCCGTTCAGGCGGTTGCGCCAGACATAGGCGTAGTCGTCGTGCACCTCGCCATAGACGCTGTCGCCGAACACGGTCCGCAGCTTGTGGATGCTGTTGACGTCGAACACCACCGCACCACCCGGGGCCAGAACCGCCCGCAGATTGGCGCAGAAACGGGCCAGCTCGGCCGGGGACAGATAGTTGACGCTGTCATAGGTGCAGAAGGCGGCATCGAAGGGGCCGGCGGGCCAGTCACTGCCGGCGGCATCGGCCTGTGCGAAGCGGGGCATCGGCCCGGACCGCGCGCCGGCCTTGGCGCGGGCCCGTGCCAGCATCGCCGGCGAGCGGTCGATGCCCCAGACCTCGGCGCCGGCATCGGCAAGGGCGATGGCGAGCGAGCCGGTGCCGCAGCAGATATCGAGCATCCGGCGCCCCTGCGGGTCGATGCCGCCCGCCCGGCGCAGATGATCGATGATCCGGCCGTGGTCGAAATCGCGGACCCAGTGGTCATAGATGCGGGCCAGCACCTCGTAAGGTGGGGCGGCGGCGCGCTGTGACGGATCGATCTGGTTCATCGGCGGCTTGGCTCCGGCCAGAGGGGGCGTCTACCAGGGGGGCGTCTACGGGGAGGGCGTTACCAGGGAAGGTCGATGATGGTGCCGCCGGCATCGGCGAAAGCGGGGTCGAGCAGGCCGGCCAGGGCAGCGGCCACCGCTTCGGGCCGCATCAGCCGGGACGGGTCTTCGTCGGGGAAGACATCGCGGCGCAGCCGGGTGGCCACGGCGCCGGGGCTGATGCCCAGCACCCGGATGCCGGCCGGCCCCAGATCCATGGCCAGTGCGCGGGTCAGATAGACCAGCCCGGCCTTGGCCGTGCCATAGGCCAGAGCGTTGGGATAGGGCTGGCGGCCGGCGCGTGAGATGATGTTGATGATGGTGCCGCGACTGCGGGCCAGGGCCGGGCGGGCCAGATGCACCGCCCGGAACACGCCAGACAGATTGGCCGTCAGCATCTCGTCGAACACGGCAGGCGTGGTGCCGGCGGTGTTGCCCAGCATGGCGGCGCCCTGGGCATTGACCAGAAGATCGAGCCGGCCCATGACGGCCTCGACGCGTTGGAACAGTGCCCGGGCCTGATCGTCGCGGCGGATGTCGCAGGTGATCGCCAGATGGTGCCCGTCCGGCGCGATATCGCCAAGACGGGCGCAGGTCGCATCCAGCTCGCTGGCGGTGCGGGCCGCGACCACCACGTCATGGCCGCGCCGGGCCAGCGCGCAGGCGGCTTCGGCACCGATGCCGCGTCCGCCGCCGATCACCAGCGCGCAAGGATGTTGCCGGGGGGCCATCGGTCGCTCTCCTCCGCCTCAATAGAATTGCTGGTCGGGCAGCACGAATGCCTGCGTCCGGGCCGCAGCCGGCATCAGCCGGCTGACGCCGGCCACCGGAACCGTCCGTCCCCGGCCCGCATCGGAGCCGTGATCCAGAAACGGCGGCGTCGCCCGCCCCAGATCGCTCGCCACCGCGCGCGCGGCCAGTGTGGCGTCATGCGCCGCCAGCCGGTCGTGCAGATCGACCGAGGGGGTCAGATCCGACCAGCCGCCACAGCGTTCGCGCAGCCGCAATCCGCGCCGTCCGGCCCGCAGATGCAGGGGCACCCCCTGGCGCCACAGGCGCCGCCAGGGCCCGTTGCCCCGTCCGGCGGGCGTCGCGACCCGCAATGTGTCGAGTCCGGGGCGCAACCAGTCGGGCAGGGCGGTGGGGTCGCCCTCGACCGCAATCTGGATCGGGGCCAGCGCCGAGGGCAGGCACAGGCCATCCTGGTCGCGATGCCGCATCAGCACCATCGAGAGCACCTTTTCGGTCAGCCCGGCGTCGAACGCCTCCAGCCCCTCGGGCACGCCGGCATGATGGCGATAGGCGTCGCCGACGATGAAGATCATGGCAAGCGTGGTCGGGCTGCCATCGCCCAGATGACCGACGACGTTATAGAGCCGGCGGGCATAGTTCTTCCACGGCCCCATGTCGATGATCCGCACCGGCAGGGCGAGGGTGTCGAAGAAGCCGATCATGCGGTCGAGCAAAGCCGCCGTCTCGGCCCCGGCCTCTGCCGCCGGCACCAGATCGTTGAACTGGACGAAGGGCCAGATCAGCCGGTCGCGGAACAGGGGTGGGGTCCAGCCGCGGATCTCGCGGAAGCCCTGGAAACACGACAGCACCGTCGCCGGCCCGCCGCCGGCCCGTGACCGCACCGCCATGGCCAGATTGGCCACCGCGCCATCCGGCCGGGCCACCACGTCATGGCCGGCCCAGTTCAGTTCATACAGAAAGTCGAAGCCGCCGAAGGTGTCGACCTCGGCCCGATAGCGGTCGCCTTCCACCAGCATGCCGGGGCGGTTGACCAGGATCGGGCGACCCATGGCCATCCGGTCGGCGAACAGGGCGACCATGCGCTCGGCAAGCTTCAGCCCCCAGGCGCGCATGATCGGCATGCCCTTGCCATAGCCGCCATCGGCGATGACGCCGCCGCGTACCAGGTCTGGCACATAGGAACTGCCGGTCTGGGACATGGCTCAGATCGCCCGGTGCGGCAGGCCGGCGCCGGTCCTGGCCGGCCGGGACCAGATCCGCGCCGACGCGGCGCCATCGTCCGGGCGGTGTGGTGGCAGCACGGCCGACAACCACAGGCACGGCGTGTCGCCGTGATGCCCGGTACGGATCTCCGCCTCAAGGCCGGCGGCGGCGAGGCCGGTGGTCAGCCGCCGCATCAGATCGGCTTCGGGGCGCAGGCACTGGGCCAGCACAAGGGTGGTCTCGATCAGATCATGATCGACGGCCGGCCCGATCGAATAGACCCGGACCAGACCGGTCCGGCGCCAGCGGCCGGGAATGATGTTGAAATCCCGGCCGTGGCTGCGCAGGCAGACCCGGCCGCCGCGCCGGGTGGTGGTCTCGATCGGATAATAGGGTGCGGTGGCATCGGCGGTCGTGCCATGGCCGGGGGCCGGCACCAGAAAACAGGGGGCGACCTCCTCGAACCCCGATGCGTCGAGGATGCGGCGCAGGGCGCCGCATGCCGGATGGTCAGGCGACAACAAGGTTGATGATGCGGTTGGGGACATGGATCACCTTACGGATCTGGCCCCCGCCGACGCGTCTTTGAACGTCACGGCGGGCGACCAGGGTCGCCACCATGTCGTCGACGCTGACATCGGGGGCGAATTCCACCGTGGTCAGGGTGCGGCCGTTGACCTGAACCGGAAGACGGATCACCGTCGCCACCAGGGCCGCGGGATCGACCTCGGGCCAGGGCAGATCGGCGAGCAGGCCGTCCTGACCGGCGCTTTGCCACAGCTCCTCGGCGATATGGGGCGCGAAGGGGGCGAGCAGGCGGATCAGCAGGCGCAGCGTGCCGGCGAAGACCCGCGCATCGTCTGAAACCGGCCCGTCTTTCTTCAGGGCGTCCTCGGACGCCTCCGTCATATCGGCCGAGACGGCATAGAGTTCGTTGGTCAGGGTCATCAGCGCCGCGATGGCGGTGTTGAACTGGAAGTTCTCGACGTCGCGGGTGACCTTGGCGATCGTCTCATGCGCCTTGCGGCGCAGATCGCCGCCGGCGGCCAGGGCAGGTGGCGCCAGAACATCCGGACAGGCCGAGAGCAGCGGCTGATGGCGAAGCACCAGCCGCTGAACACGTTCCAGATACTGCCGCGCCGATCGCGGGCCGGTGTCTTCCCAGTTGATCGCGGCGTTGTAGCTGGTTTTGAACAGCAGATAGACCCGCAGCGCGTCGGCACCGAATTCCTCGATGACCTTCATCGGCTCGACCACATTGCCGAGCGATTTCGACTGCTTGCGGCCAAGCTCGTCGTTGACCATGCCCTGATTGTACAGCCGCAGGAACGGCTCGTCGAAATCGACCAGCCCCAGATCGCGCAGCGCCTTGGTCATGAAGCGGGCATAGATCAGATGCAGCGTCGCATGCTCCACACCGCCGATATAGACGTCGACCGGCAGCATGCGGTTGCAGATCGCGCTATCGACCGGTTCGGTGGCATAGGGGCTGGGAAAGCGCATGTAATACCAGGAACTGTCGACGAAGGTATCCATGGTATCGGGATCGCGCCGGGCGGGTTTGCCGCAGGACGGGCAGGCGACGGTCATGAAGTCCTGGTCGCGTGACAGGGGGCTGCCTTCGCCGCTGGTGATGATCGTCTGGGGCAGCAGCACCGGCAGATCCCGTTCCGGCACCGGCACCGCGCCGCAATCGGCGCAATGGATGATCGGGATCGGGTTGCCCCAATAGCGCTGGCGGGAAATGCTCCAGTTCTGCAACCGGTACTGCCGGCTGTGGCGGGCGCGGCCCGACGGCGCAAGGCAATCGACCACGGCCGCGCGGCCGGCTTCGGTCGTCAGCCCGTCGATCGGCGTGCCCGGCGCCACGATCACGCCCTCGCCGGTGTGGACGCCGGCATCGCCGTCGCCATCACCATCGTCGGCACGGATCACCGGCCGGACGTCCAGGTCATAGGCGCGGGCGAAATCCAGATCGCGTTCGTCATGGGCCGGCACACCCATGATGGCGCCGACGCCGTAATCGGCCAGCACGTAATTTGCCACCAGCACCGGCACAGGCTCGCCGGTCAGCGGGTTGATCGCCGTCACGCCGGTGTCGACCCCGCGCTTGTCCTGGGTGGTGCGTTCCTCGGCCGTCTGCTTCAGGATGTCGTCGCGGAACCGGTAGACCGCCTCGCGCCGCTCCGGATCGTCGATCAGCCAGTCGAGCGCCTGATGTTCGGCCGCCAGCGCCAGGAAGGTGCAGCCCGCCACGGTGTCGGCGCGGGTGGTGAAGACGGTGATCTGCCGGTCGTCACGGCCGGTCAGCGGAAAGTCGATCTCCACGCCGTCGCTCTGCCCGATCCAGGACCGCTGGATGTTGCGCACCGCATCCGGCCAGCCGTCGAGACGGTCGAGCCCGGCATGCAGTTCGGCGGCATAGGACCGGATGTTGAAGAACCATTGCGGAATGCGGCGCTTCACGATCGGCGCACCCGAACGCCAGCCCTTGCCGTCGATGACCTGTTCATTGGCAAGAACCGTCTGCTCCACCGGATCCCAGTTCACATAAGCCGTGTCGCGCAGGATCAGGCCCTTGTCGAGCAGGCGCAGGAACAGCACCTGCTGGGCGCGGATATAGTCGGGGCTGCAGGTCGACAGCTCGTTGGCCCAGGAATAGCTCAACCCCAGATCGTGCATGGCACGCTTCATCGACACCGTGGCCTGGGCGGTGAAGGTGCCGGGATGGGTGCCGAACTTCACCGCGGCGTTCTCGGCCGGCAGTCCGAAGGCATCCCAGCCCATCGGATAAAGCACGTCGAAACCGCGGGCCCGCTGCATGCGCGCCAGAGTGTCGCCCATCGAATAGTTCCGGGCATGGCCGATATGAAGCCGCCCGGAGGTATAGGGAAACATCTCAAGGACATAATACTTCGGCCGGGACGCGTCGTTGCGCCAGGCGAAGCTGCCCGCCGCCTGCCACTGGTCCTGCCAGAACCGGTCGCGGTTGCGGTGATCATACGTATCGGGGATCGCGGTTACCGTCATCATCTATCCTCGGTTGAGTCAGGATGCGCGTTCGCCCACGAAAAGCTCTTCGTCCTCAATGAACGAACTCTTGCGCAGCATCATGACCGTATAGCCCATCAAGGACAGATTGTTACGGAATAATTCCATGTAGGCGCGATATTTCCGCTCCAGCATCGCGCGCGCGGCCGCATTCAGGCTGGTGAGATGCGGGCGTTGCAGGATGCGCGCGCAATAGGCATCCACCGTCTCAGGGGGGAGCCGGTGCCTGCCTTCGCGGGTGGTCGGCGGCACGCCTCGCGAGAATTCGTCGAAACGGATGCGACTGATCATCTCCGCCGCGTGCCGCCGCCGCTTCGAGGTGCGCCATGCCATCCGCGATGGCGGCTCAGTGGTATGGCACGCGGCACCGTCAAACGCATGTAGCACACATGAACATACCACCCCAAACAACCCCACCAGGATCGATAATCGCGGACCTCCATGTCCACCGGCAGCCCTCATGGTCGCCGCGACAGTAAGGTCCAATAAGCTTACCTTATTGTGAGTTATTGCCGCAACGGGGCCGGGCCCCCGGAACGGCCCCGTTGGCCCGGTCACACGTCGGACGGCCTCGTCACGTATCGGAAAAGCTGGCCACCTGCCGCTGCCGGCCGATCATGAAGGCATCGGCAACCAGCCGGAACGGGCTGACATCGGCATCCGAGCGACCGGCCGCGACCAGCGCCGCGAAATGGTCATAGATCGCGGCATATTCGCCATCCGGCGCATCGACCAGCAGCCGATCGCCGGCCATCAGCCGGCGGCCGCCACCCGACATCACCAGCGGGCCATCATCGGTGTCGATCGCAATCTCCCAAACCGGCGGATCGGGCAGCAGCCAGTCGAAATCGGCCGTGACCTCGGCGCCATCGATGTCGACGAAGCGCAAACGCACTGCGACCGGCATGGCGCAGTTGTCAGGCACGTCCAGATCGGCCGCACGCAGATGCAGCCGGCCGGGCAGCAAGGCGGTCAGGATCGACAAGGCATTGATCCCGGTGTCGAAAACCCCGATGCCCCCGGGTTGCCAGATCCAGGCCTGTCCCGGATGCCAGCGGCGGACATTCTCTTTCCAGGTCACCGCGATCCGCCGGATGTGCCGCCCCGCCAGCCAACTGGCCGCCGGTGCCACCGCCGGGGCGAAGCGCGAATGCCAGGTGGCGAACAGGCTGACACCTGCCGCATCGGCACGTGCCACCAGATCGTCCATCTCGGTCAGGGTGGCCGCGGGCGGCTTTTCCAGCAGCACATGCCGGCCGGCGGCGATGGCCTCGGCCGCGACGGCATGGCGATATTGCGGTGGCGTGCACACCGCCACCGCATCCGCGCCCGGATGTGCGCCCAGCGCAGCGGCCAATGACGGATAATGCGGCACGCCGGGTATGGCCGCGGTCTGCGGATCGGCGGTCGCCACCAGATCCACCGCCGTCGAACCGGCCAGGGCCGGCAGATGCTGGTCGCGGGCGATCTTGCCCAGCCCGGCCACGATCAGGCCAAGGCGCGGGCCGGCGGTGCCGGGCGTTGTTGCGGAGGTGTTACCGGACATGACAGCATGTGTCCCTGTTGTGACGGGTCGGAATGCGAGGCGCGCTCAATGGGAGTCCTTGCCCACCGCGCGCCCGCGACCACCGATCAGGAAATCGAAATCGGCACCGGTATCGGCGCCCTGAACATGCTGGTGAAACAGCCGGGCATAGCCGCTGGCCGGCGGTGCCACCGCCGGTTCCCAGCCGGCGAGACGGGCGGCGATCTCGTCATCGGGCACGTCCAGATGCAGCCGGCGCGCCGCCACGTCCAGCTCGATCATGTCGCCATCGCGCACGATCGCCAGCGGCCCGCCCACCGCCGCTTCCGGGGCGGTGTGCAGCACCACCGTACCATAGGCGGTGCCGGACATGCGCGCATCCGATATCCGCACCATGTCTTTGATGCCTTTTTTCAACACCTTGGGCGGCAGCCCCATATTGCCGACCTCGGCCATGCCCGGATAGCCGCGCGGCCCGCAATTCTGCAGCACCATCACGCAGGTCTCGTCGATATCCAGATCCGGATCGTTGATCCGCGCCTTGTAGTCGTCGATATCGGCGAACACCACCGCCCGGCCGCGATGGCGCATCAGATGCGGCGATGCCGCCGACGGTTTGATCACCGCGCCGGCCGGCGCCAGATTGCCGCGCAGCACGGCAATACCGCCTTCAGGCGTCAGGGGTTGATCCAATGGCCGGATGACATCGGGATTCCAGTTGGTCACCCCATCCAGGGTTTCGGCCATGGTCATGCCCGATACGGTCAACGCATCGCCATCCAGCCGACCCGCATCCAGCAGGGCTTTCAGCACCACCGGCAGGCCGCCGGCATAAAAGAATTCCTCCATCAGATACTGGCCGGCCGGCATCAGATTGACGATCGTCGGAATGTCGCGGCCCACCCGGTCCCAGTCGTCCAGCGTCAGCGGCACGCCGATCCGGCCGGCGATCGCCAGCAGATGGATCACCGCGTTGGTCGATCCGCCGATCGCACCAACCGTGCGTATGGCGTTCTCGAACGCGGTCCGGGTCAGGATATCCGATGGCTTCAGATCGTCCTTCACCATGTCGACGATCCGCCGGCCGGCGAACTGAGCAATGGCGCGCCGGCGGCTGTCGACCGCCGGTATCGCGGCATTGCCGGGCAGGGCCAGGCCCAGAACCTCGGCCATCGATGCCATCGTCGATGCGGTGCCCATGGTGTTGCAACTGCCGGGCGACCGCGACATCGCCTGTTCGGCCTCAAGGAAATCGGCGCGGGTCAACTCGCCCGATTTCACCGCCTCGCTCATCTGCCACAAGGCGGTGCCCGATCCGACATCGCCGCCACGCCATTTGCCGTTCAGCATCGGCCCGCCGCTGACCACGATCGCCGGCATGTCGACGCTGCATGCCCCCATCATCAAGGCCGGGGTGGTCTTGTCGCAGCCGGCCATCAGCACCACCCCGTCGAGCGGGTTGGCGCGCAGGGCCTCTTCCACATCCATGGCGCAGAGATTGCGATACATCATCGCGGTCGGCCTGAGCGAGCTTTCGCCAGGCGAAAACACCGGGAATTCCAGCGGCAGCCCGCCCGCTTCATAAACCCCGCGCTTCACCCGTTCGGCCAGATCGCGCAGATGGGCGTTGCACGGCGTCAGTTCCGACCAGGTGTTGCAGATGCCGATCACCGGCCGGCCGTCGAACAGATCGGCCGGCAGGCCCTGATTCTTCATCCACGACCGGTGATAGATGTTGTCGCGGCTGCTGCCGCCATACCATTCGGCCGACCGCAGACGGCGTGGCCAGGGGGCTTTGGTGAAGGTCATGATGCGGGGGTTCCCACCTGAGACGCCATGATGATGAAAGGCCCGGCCGGAGAAACGGCGCCGGTCAGAGCGCGCGGACCGCGACCATGGCGTCGGCCGGTTTCGCCATCCGCACCAGCGGGTTGCGTAGGGGCAGGCCGAAGGCGGGCGCGTCGATTTCGAACACATCCCCGGCATCGGTCTGGAACCCGTCGGCGAAGGACAGGGTGGCGGTGCCGAACATATGGACGTGAATATCGCCGGGCTGGCGGAACAGCCCGTATTTGAAATGGTGATGCTCCAGATTGGCGATGCTGTGCGACATGTTGGCCTCGCCCGACAGGAACGGCTTTTCCCACGCCACCGCGCCGTCGCGCCGAATGCGGGACATGCCCCGGATATCGGGCGGCAGAGCACCCACCAGAATTTCCGGCCCCAGCGCGCAGGGCCGGAGCTTGGAATGGGCGAGATACAGATAATTCACCCGTTCCATCACATGGTCGGAGAATTCATTGGCCAGCGCGAAGCCGATCCGAAACGGCGTGCCATCATCGCCGATGACATAGATCCCGGCGATTTCGGGCTCCTCGCCGCCGTCATCGGCGAAGGCCGGCTGGGCCAGTGCCCCGCCCGGCGCCACCAGCGCATGGCCATTGCCCTTATAGAACCATTCCGGCTGCACGCCTGCCTGCCCCGCCGCCGGCCGCCCGCCGGCCAGCCCCATGCGGAACATGCGCATGGAATCCGATATCGGGCCATCCTCCGCCAACATGTCGGGCTGTCCGGCCTCCATCTTGTGCATGGCATCGCGTGCCGCCGCCGAGCCCAGATGGGTCAGGCCGGTGCCGGTCAGATGCAGATGCGCCGGGTCGGGATGGGTGACCGGTGGCAGCAGCAGGCCATCCTCGGCGGCGGCCTCCAGGTCCACCGCCTCGCCGGCGCCCAGGCTGGCGATCCGCCGGGCCAGGCTGGTGCCGGCGCGGGCGGCATCCAGCGCCAGGGCACGAACGCTGTCGACGCCGGCGACGGCATAGGCTTCGCTGCCCTCGCGCACCACCACGCGGGTGCCGCCGGATGCATCGCGGATCTGTGAGATATACATGGTTCCTGTCCCTTCAGACCCGTTTTCGGTTGTAGACATCGAAGATCACCGCCGCCAGCAGCACCAGGCCCTTGATCAACTGCTGCCAGTCGATGCCGATGCCCAGAATGGACATGCCATTGTTCATCACCCCCATGATGAAGGCGCCGACCACCGCACCGATGATGGTGCCGACGCCGCCGCTCATCGACGCGCCGCCGATGAACACCGCCGCGATCACGTCCAGTTCGAAGCCCAGCCCCGCCTTGGGCGTGGCCGTGTTCAGCCGCGCCGCGAAGACCAGCCCGGCCAGGGCCGAGAGCAGACCCATATTGACGAAGGTGAGAAAGGTCAGCCGTTCGGTGGCGATCCCCGACAGCCGCGCCGCGTTCTCGTTGCCGCCGATGGCATAGATCCGCCGGCCGATGGTGGTGCGGTTGGTGATGAAGCCATAGATCGCGATCAGCAGCGCCATCACGATCAGCACGTTCGGCAGGCCCTTGAAGGCCGAGATCAGCCAGGACAGATAGATGATCGCCCCGGCGATGAAACCGTTGCGCAGCACGAAGAACAGCAGCGGTTCGCTGGCGGCGCCATAGGCGATCGCCCGCTTGCGGTTGCGGATCGACAGCACCACCAGCAGCACGGCGGCGGCACAGCCGATGACGAACGAGAACAGGTTGAACCGCCCCAGCCCCAGACCGCTGCCGCCTAAGCCGATGCTCTCGAACAGATCGGGCAGAAAGCCCGAACTCAGCAACTGAAACGATCGCGGGAACGGCCCCAGCGACTGGCCTTGCAGCAGCGCCAGCGTCAGACCCTTGAACACCAGCATGCCGGCCAGGGTGACGATGAAGGACGGGATGCGGAAATAGGCGACCCAATAGCCCTGTGCGGCGCCGATCACGCAGCCCACCGCCAGGCAGATCGCCGAGGCGACCAGGAAGTGCAGCCCGAACTGCACCATCAGCACCGCCGCCAGCGCGCCGATGAAGCCCATCACCGACCCGACCGACAGGTCGATATGGCCGGCGACGATCACCAGCAGCATGCCCAGCGCCATGATGATGATATAGCTGTTCTGCAGCACCAGATTGGTCAGGTTGACCGGCTTCAGCAGGATGCCGTCGGTCACCACCTGGAAGAAGGCCATGATCACCAGCAGGGCGATCAGGATGCCGTATTGACGGATATTGCCGCGCAGGGCGCCGCCCCAGCTCTGCGGCTGGCTGGCCGGGGTGGCGGCGGCGGGCGCGCGGGTTTCATGTGCCATCGCCATGCCTCTACCCACCCTGCCCCTGCGCCCGGTCCTGAACCTGCGCCCGGTCCTGACCCTGTGCCCGGTCCTGATCCGGACGCCGGCCCTGGCCGACGATCATATGCATGATCCGCTCCTGCGTCGCCTCGGCGGCGGCAAGTTCACCCACCAACCGGCCTTCGTTCATCACGTGGATGCGGTCGCACATGCCCAGCAATTCGGGCATTTCCGAGGAAATCATCAGAATACCCTTCCCGGCCGCGGCCAGTTCGTTGATGATCTTGTAGATTTCATACTTGGCGCCGACATCGATGCCGCGCGTGGGTTCGTCGAGGATCAGAATCTGCGGATCGGCGAACAGCCATTTCGACAGCACGACCTTTTGCTGATTACCGCCCGACAGATTCATAACCTTCTGTTCCACGGTCGGCGATTTGATGTTCATCTGCCGACGATAGCGGCCGGCAATCCGGCTTTCGGCGTGGTCGTTCACCACCATCCGCCGGGCGATGCCGGCCAGATTGGCCAGCGAGATGTTGCGCCGGATGGTTTCGTCCAGAATCAGGCCGTAATGCTTGCGGTCTTCGGTCACATAGCAGATGCCGGCATCGATCGCCGCCCGCACCGTGGTGGCGTTGACCGGCCGGCCATCCACCAGAACCTCGCCCGCCGCGAACCGCCCCCATGACCGGCCGAAAATGCTCATCGCAAGTTCGGTGCGCCCGGCACCCATCAGCCCGGCGATACCGACCACCTCGCCGCGCCCGACCTTGAAGCTGACCTGATCGACCACGATCCGTCCGGCATGCTGCGGGTGGCGAACCGTCCAGTCGCGCACCTCCAGCACCGGCGGCGCGTCGGTTGCCAGCGCCGGTGCGGTGCGTGGCGGAAACCGGTCGTTCAACGCCCGGCCCACCATGTCGCGGATGATCTCGGCTTCGGCGATCGGGCCGCCGCTGCAATCGATCGCCCGCACCGAGCCGCCGTCGCGGAGCACGGTGATTCTGTCCGCCACCCGTGCGACCTCGTTCAGCTTGTGCGAAATCAGGATCGACGAGATGCCCCGGGCCTTGAACCCGACCAGCAGGTTCAGCAGCGCGTCGCTGTCGGTTTCGTTCAGGCTGGATGTCGGCTCGTCCAGGATCAGCAGCCGCACCTTCTTGGACAGCGCCTTGGCGATCTCGACAAGCTGCTGCTTGCCCACCCCCAGATGGGTCACCAGCGTGCCCGGGCTTTCGGCCAGCCCCACCCTGGCCAGCAGATCATCGGTGCGCCGGAAGGTTTCCGGCCAGTCGATCACGCCGCGCTCGGCGCATTCATTGCCAAGGAAGATGTTCTCGGCAATCGACAGCAGCGGCACCAGGGCCAGTTCCTGATGGATGATGACGATGCCCAGCGCTTCCGACTGGCGGATCGACCGGATGGCGCGTTCCCGGCCATCGAAGACGATGCGCCCGTCATAGCTGCCATGGGGATAGACCCCGCTCAACACCTTCATCAAGGTCGATTTGCCGGCGCCATTTTCGCCGACGATGGCATGGATTTCGCCATGGCCGACACGGATATCGACATTGTCGAGCGCCTTCACGCCCGGGAATGCCTTGGTGATCCCGTGCATTTCAAGCAGAGCGTCCACGATCTGCCCCCCGATCGGGCCGAAGCGGCCAGTGTGTGATCCGTCGGGCGATCAGCGGATCTGGTCGGCGGTATAATAGCCGCTGCCGATCAGGATCTTTTCCCAGTTGCCGGCATCGACCGGCACCGGCTTCAACAGATAGGACGGCACCACCTTGACGCCATTGTCATAGGTCTTGGTGTCGTTGACCTCGGGTTCCTGACCGTTCAGCACCGCCGTGACCATCGCCACCGTCACCTTGGCCAGTTCGCGGGTATCCTTGAAGATGGTCGAATACTGCTCGCCCGCCAGGATCGACTTGACCGACTGGACCTCGGCATCCTGGCCGGTCACGATCGGCATCTTCTGGTCGCCCGAGCCATAGCCCAGTCCCTTCAGCGACGACAGAATCCCGATCGACAGCCCGTCATAGGGCGACAGCACGCCGTCGATCCTGCGGTCGACGTAATAGGCGCTGAGCAGGTTGTCCATCCGCGCCTGGGCCACGGCGCCGTCCCAGCGCAGCGTGCCCACCTTGTCCATGCCCTGCTGGCCCGAGGTGACGATGATATCGCCCTTGTCGATCAGCGGCCGCAGCACCGACATGGCGCCGTCATAGAAGAAATAGGCGTTGTTGTCGTCGGGAGAGCCGCCGAACAGTTCGATGTGATAAGGCGGCGCGCCGCGCGCCTTCAGCCCGTCGACCAGCGAGGTCGCCTGCTGCACGCCGACCTGGAAATTGTCGAAGGTGGCATAATAATCGACATTGCCGCTGTCGCGGATCAGCCGATCATAGGCAATCACCTTGATGTCGCTGTCGGCGGCGTTCTGTAGCGCCTGCGACAAGGTGGTGCCATCGATGGCCGCGATGACCAGAACATCCACGCCTTTGACGATCATGTTCTCGATCTGGGCCAACTGGTTCGGGATGTCGTCTTCGGCATATTGCAGATCGGTGC
This sequence comes from Tistrella arctica, assembly GCF_039630945.1. Lineage (NCBI taxonomy): Bacteria > Pseudomonadati > Pseudomonadota > Alphaproteobacteria > Geminicoccales > Geminicoccaceae > Tistrella > Tistrella arctica. The sequence goes on along the minus strand of NZ_JBBKTV010000004.1, from coordinate 80,969 downwards.
GATACCCCGCCTGCTCAAAATAGGTCACCATGTTGGCGCCATCCGCGATCCAGCGCGCCGAGGATTTGGTCGGCATCGCGATGCCGACATAGCCTTTATCGGCCGCCTGCGCCGTTTCCGTCAGATGACCGGCGCCGAACAGCACTGCCGACGCCATGGCGATGCCTGCCAGGCCACGCTTCAAGATCGTCAAGATATCCTCCCCCGACGTCCGGTCACCGCTGGTGCGATGCCACGTCTTGTTGTCTGGGCGCAGCACCACGGCCGCGTTCATGTCACCGGCCCTCATTCCCCTGGCCGGCGAGATGCACCACGATCCCGCCACTTGTTATGCAAGTCAAATTTGCTTTTCTGAGGATGATATACCAGGATCGTTATATGATTTGGCGGCCGGGACGGGGACGCAGGCTATGGACAACGACAAGGAGGATGGCCTGCCGGCCGGCATCGATCGCGGCATGGCGGTGGCCACGCCGGCCGCAACCGCCGACCGGCTGCTGCGCCGGGGGTTGAAGCTGTCGCATCTGCGGCTTCTGGCCGAGCTGGCGCGCACCGGGCAGATGAGTGCCGCCGCCGCCGGGCTTGCGATCTCGCAACCGGCAGCCTCGCGGCTGGCGGCCGAGGCCGAACGGATCACCGGGGTGACGCTGTATGAACGCACCAGCCGCGGCATCGCGCTGACGGTGTCCGGCCGGGCCTTCGCCGGCCGGGCGCGCCGGATGATCGACGAGGTCGGCCAGGCCGGCCGCGAACTGGCCGAGATTGCCGGCGGCACCGCCGGCACGGTGAATATCGGCGCGGTCACCGGGCCGGCGGTCGAACATGTGCTGCCGGCGATCCGCAAGGCGCGGATCGGCTATCCGGGGATCGCTGTGAATGTCGAGGTCGCGACCAGTGACGTTCTGGCCGAAAAGCTGCTGGATGGGACGCTCGATTTCACCCTGGCGCGGCGCCCGCGCCACCATGCGCCACAGCTTTACGCCGAGCGGGTGTTCGGGCCTGAGCCGATCAGCCTGATCGTGCGCGCCGGCCACCCGCTGATGCGGCGGCCGGCGGTACGGCTGGCCGATACGGTGCAGTATGACTGGGTGTTCCCGCTGGAAGGCGCGCTGCTGCGCACCATGCTGGAAACGGTTCTGGTCGCCCAGGGGGTGCCCCTGCCCGCCAAGGTGTTCAACACCTCGTCGATCCTGTTGACGGCGGTCACCGTGAACCAGACCAATGCCGTGGCACCGGTCGCGAGCGCGGTGGCCCGGTTCTTCAGCGACCCGCAGGGCCTGAACGGCCCGATCCGCACCCTCGCCATCGCCGAGCCGATCGCGGTCGAGCCCTATGCCCTGCTGATCGCCGCCGGCCACAGCCTGACCCCGGCCGCCCAGGTGCTCTACGACATGGTTACCCGGCAGCTTGACGCAGGTGGGATCGAAACGCAGATGACCTAGCCGAGAGATCGCGTCATGTGGTCGTCCCGGTCGCTCACGGCCTCTTGCCCGGTTACCATGGCACGGTCTCGCCGTGTCGGTCGATGAAGCGCAGGCCAGGGATGCCCTGCTGTGCTATGAGCGTGTCGACCAGTTGTGGAACGGTCTCCTCAATGCTGAAGGTCGCATTCGGCCCGCCCATCGCCGTGCGGATCCAGCCCGGCGCCATCAGCACCATCGCTCGTGGATCCTGGGCATGGCGGGCAGCATAGCTCCGCATATACTGGTTGAGCGCGGCCTTGCTGCCGCGATAGACCTCGAAGCCGCCCCTGGTGTTGTTGGCGATGCTGCCCTGGCCGGATGACATGACCCCGATCAGACCAGTGGGGGGCACGAGATCTTCCAACCCGTCCACCGCGCGCATCACACCCAGCGTGTTGGTGAGCATCACGCGCACGAACTCATCGGTCGGAACCTCCGCGATCGTCTCGTGTGGATTGCGGTTGGCCGTGCCGGCGTTGACAAACACGATGTCGAAGACCTTGCCTCTGAGCCGTTCGCGCAGGTCTGCGATCTGATCGGGCTCGGTGATGTCGAGCCGCTCGATCGTGACCTGGGTGGGATGCGCGTCGGCGACATCGTGCAATTCGGTCCGGCTGCTCCCGCGCACCGTGCCAACGACGTGCGATCCCTTCTTCACGAACGCCTCAGCCATCGCCCGTCCAAGGCCGCGCGACGCGCCGGCAATCAGGATTCGTGCAGGAAACCGCTGCGAAGACGTGTTCATGGCCGCCATTCCTTTGATCATGGTTCACAGTGTTGGTCATGGTTCACAGTGTCAGGGCAAAACTAGGCACCGGCGACGGAACGCGCCAGACGCAGGGGAAGCAATGTATGATTGCGTTGAACGCCTTGTGTTGACCGAAGGCACGCCTATCTATGGCGTATGACGCCCATCGATCTGAACCTGCTCACCGCCCTGGACGTGCTGCTCGCCGAGCGCAGCGTCACCCTTGCCGCCCGACGCCTCGGCCTCAGCGTTTCCGCGACCAGCCGGGCGCTGGCGCGGCTTCGATCGGCGACGGGCGACCCCCTGCTGGTCCAGGCCGGACGGTCGCTGGTGCCGACGCCCTATGCGGAGCAGTTGGCCGGGCGCGTCCATGCGCTCGCCCAAGAGGCGCGGGCGGTGCTGACGCCGGGCACGACCCCGCTGGATCTGGCCGCGCTTGACCGCCTGTTCACCATCCGCGCCAATGAAGGGTTCGTGGCCCTGTTCGCCGCGGCGCTGGTGACGGCAATTGCCGAAGCGGCACCTCATGTCCGGCTTCGCTTCGCGCCCAAGCCCGACAAGGATGTGACGCCGCTCCGCGAGGGAACGATCGATCTGGAGATCGGCACAATGGGCGCATCCGCACCGGAGATGCGCAGCCAGCTCATGTTCCGCGATCGCTTTATCGGCGTGGTGCGCCGGCATCATCCGGTGCTTGACGGGTCCATGACGCCGCAACGTTATGCGGCGTGGGGGCACGTCGTCACGTCGCGGCGCGGCGCTTCGACAGGCCCGGTCGACGATGCGCTGCGCGACCTCGGTTTGCGGCGGACGATCGTTGCGATCGTGCCGGGCTTTCTCGATGCGTTGAACATCGCGCGCCATTCGGACCTGATCGCTCTGGTGCCGCGCTCCTGCCTGCGCGACGGGGCGGTGGCGGCGCAGGGTCTCGACGGTTTCGATCTGCCGGTGAAGACGCCGGAGCTGGCGATCAGCGTGATGTGGCACCCGCGACAAGATGCCGATCCCGCCCATCGGTGGCTGCGCCAGACGCTGGTGGCAACCTGCAAGGCAGCCGCTTGAACAGCCACCGGGGCCGTTCCCAGGTCAGACCAGACCACCTTCCGCCATATTTCTTAACGCAACGCAACATCGCGTCGGTCACGACGGCGTATATTGGTGACCAGCCGTCGGAGGCCCATGTCCTCCGCGACGTCTGCCCGCAATGTCTGCACATCACCAGTCGATCCGGGGCGTTCCGTGCATCATTCCAGCTTGCCGATCTCAATCCCGCTGCCGACGAGCCGCGACAGGGCAACCCGGTCGAACCGGATCTCGCCCGGCGAACGGCCGATCGTGCCAGGGCTGGCGGCACCCGCCGATGCGCTGACCTTCGCCCAGACACAGGACGATGCGGGCCGGGTGGTGACGCTGCTCGTCACCGCCTATGACAGCGACGCCATCGACGCCATCGACCTGACCGGGCTGGGCGCCCGACCCGACCTGGACATCTTCGATGCCGCCGCGGCGGTGGGCGATACGCGGCTGATGGCGGCCTTGACCGATGGCACGCCCCGATATCGCTATGACGTGCCGGCCCTGCTGGCCGCCGGCGCCGCCGCCGACCGGCATATCGCGACCGGCACGAACTTCGCCGGGCATGCGACGGAGGCGGGCAGCCGGGGGGTCTTCAACTTCCCGAAATTCGGTGGACCGACCCCGCCGCGCACGACGCTTGTCGTCCAGCCCGACACGCTGATGGACTTCGAGGTCGAGATCGGCATCCGCTTCGATCGCGACATCCGCAGCACCGCCGATTTCGAGGCGGCCCGGAAAGGCGTCTTCGTCTGCGGGGATTTCACCGACCGGGCGGCGCTCGCGCGGCTGATCGATCCGAAGAACATCGAATCAGGCCGTGGTTTCACCGACGCCAAAAGCGGCTCCGACCGGTTCCCCACCGGCCCGTTCCTGGTCATCCCCCGCGACTGGCGCGCGTTCATCCGCAACGAGCGGATCGTGACCCGCGTCAATGGCGTGGTCCGCCAGGATGCGCGTGGGGGCGAGATGATCCTCGATTTCGAGGCACTGGTCGCGAAGGCGCTGCGGGATGGCCGCCGTCGTGCCTATGTCTATCGCGGCACCGCCACCCCGCTATTGGCAAACGGCATCATCCCGCGCGGCACGGCCGTGATGTCGGGCACCTGCGGCGGCGTCATCTTCATGCCGCCGATGCGAGAGGACATCGTCGGCGGCCTCATCGACCATCTGGCCCTCGGCCGGTTCCTCACCGGCCGGCCGGCATCCGCATCGGTCGCGAACCGCTTCGTCAGGAATGAACGCAAAGCCGGCCGCTATCTTCGGGTCGGCGACCGGGTGGAACATCTCTCGACATCGATGGGCGCGCTGATGGTCGATCTGATCGCGCCATGACCGGTTATTCCGGGGCTGGTGCCGGCCCGGGCGGTCGACGACGCGCCGTCACCCGGCGGGCAGCGTGATCCGGGCGGTCAGCCCATGCGGCGTGTTGTCCAGCAGGTCGAAGCGCCCGCCATTGCGGGCGACGATTTCCGAGACGATCGCCAGGCCCAGACCGAAACCCGGCTTCGCGCCCGCCGACCGCGCCGTGTCGGTCTTGAAGAACGGCTCGACCACTTTGGCGTACAGGTGATCCGGAATGCCCGGCCCGTTGTCGCTGACCTCGATCACGATGTCGTCGGCGACCCTGTGCAGGCTGACCACGACCTCGGTGCCGAATTTGAGCGCGTTGTCGCAGAGATTGGAGACCGCGCGCGTCATCTCGCTGGCGGAACAGCGCGCCACGACGTTGTCGGGCCCGTGATAGGCGATGTTCGCGCCGACATCGGCGAAGTCGATGCATATCGTCTGCAACAGGCTTGGCAGATCGACCCGTTCGGCGCGGTTGTTGTCGCGGCCGTCCTCGCGCAGATAGTCGAGGGTTTCCTCGATCAACGCATTGATATGGTCGATATCCGACACCGCGGAACTGCGCAGCGCCGGATCGCCGATCCGCTCGACCCGCAGGCGAAGCCGGGTCAGCGGCGTGCGCAGATCATGGCTGATGCTGCGCAGCATGCGGGTTCTGGCATCCAGCATCGTCCGGATGCGCGCCTGCATGTCGTTCAGGGCGTGCGCCATCCGGACGATCTCGGCCGAGCCGTGCTCATCGACAGGGTCGCCATGGCGAAGGAAGGCGTCGGTGTTTTCCAGCGTGCGCGACATCCGGTCGAGCGGTCTGGTGATCGCGCGAACCGAAAAGACCGAGAAAAAGGTGATCAGAATCACCGCGGCGACGACGTAATAGCTGAGCGGATTGACAAAATCCGTGGTGAAAATCGTGGCCGGAAGCGAGGCCAGCACCAGATCGGTGTCGGGATCGACCGAAAAGACCACGACCGAGCGACCGCCGACCATGGCAAGGCGCCCGCTCGCCGGAAGATCGAGCAAGGCAAGCCGCGCGCCCTGCGGCAGAATGGCGTCCTGCGGAAACAGGCGGTCGATCAGCCATTCCGACCGCACCGCCCTGCCATCCAAATGGGTCGCCGCGGCCAGCTCCTGCGGATGCATCATGATGAGATCGATGCCGATGCGCTCTGCCTGCTTTATCATGCCGGGCCGCCCGGCAGGTTCCTGAACCGCCATCAGCATGGCGATCGTACTGGCGCGCTCGATATGGGTCTCGGTATCCACGAGACCAAACCGGCCGGATTTTGCCATGATTTCGGCGACGCCACCGACGACATGGACCAGAACGATGGCACCGAAGATGATCATCGTCATCTGGCGCCGGATCGTCGACGGCCAGAGCACGCGCAACAGCCGCCTCATCCCTCGTCCACCGCCGCCGTGAAGACATAGCCGCCCAGTCGCACCGTTTTCAGCAGGACCGGATTTTTGGGATCGGGTTCGATCTTCTGGCGGATGCGGCTGACATGGACATCGACGCTGCGTTCGATCGGCCCCGCCAGCCCGGCATGGGTCAGCGACAGCAACTCGTCGCGGGTGATGACCCGGCCGGGATTGTGGCAGAAGGCCAGAAGCAGATCGAATTCGGCGGTCGTCATGCTGACCCGGATATCTGCCGGGTCGTGTAGCTGACGGCGCACCGGGTCGATCCGCCAGCCTTCGAAGCGCAAGGGCCGGCCCCGGCGCGCGGGTGCCGGCGCATAGGCAGCACGGCGCAGCAGGCTGCGGACGCGGGCCAGCACCTCACGCGGGCTGAAGGGTTTGGAGATATAGTCATCGGCGCCGATTTCCAGGCCGACGATCCGGTCGAGTTCCTCGTTCAGCGCGGTCAGCATAATGATCGGCACCATCGCGTCGGCCCGCAGCCGGCGGCACAGGCTGAGGCCGTCCTCGCCGGGCAGCATGATGTCGAGGATGATCAGATTGAAGCTCTCAACGCCGATCAGCCGGTCCATCTCGCGCCCGTCGGCGGCGATGGACACGCTCATGCCCGCGGCTTCAAAGCCCTCGGCAAGCATGCCCGCGATTTCCGCATCGTCCTCGACGATCAGAATGGCGGGCGGCGGGGTTAAGCCATTGGGCATGGTGCAAGTCCTGAGGTGGTTGTCGCCTGAACGTTAGCACAATGCCCGATGGCCGGCCGGCCGGCGTCGATTATGTTTTGTTAACGCGGCCTCCTTCAGATCCGCGCCGCCAGCCGGGCCGCGACATCGGCGAAGGCGCGCGCCGCCCCTGTCGACAGCCCGGCATAGCCTGGAAAATTATGGATCATCGATGGCAGCCGGACATGATCGACCACGCACCCCGCCGCCATCATCCGCAGTGCGAAGGCGTTGCCCATGTCGCGCAGCGGATCATGGCCGGCGGTGACCAGAATGGTCGGCGGCAGATCGGTCAGATCCGGCCACAGGATCGGCGAGGCGCGCGGATCGCCGGCGTCATCGGCCTGAGGCAGATAGTGTTCGATGAACCAGTCCATGGTGTCGGCATCCAGGAAGAACCCTTTGCCGAACGCCGCCATCGACGGATAGCCGGTGCCGCCGCGATAGCTGCTGAAATCGGTCACCGGATACAGCGACAGGCACAGCGACGGCCTGGGTGCTGCCGGCCGACTGCGTGCCGCATCGCGCGCGGTCAACGACACCACCAGCGCCAGACAGCCGCCGGCACTGTCGCCGCCAACAGCGATCCGCGCCGGGTCGGCGCCCAGCGCCGCGGCGGTGGCGGCCACGTGATCGAAGATGTCGCAGGCATCATCGACGGCGGCCGGGAATGGATGTTCGGGCGCCAGCCGGTAATCGGGGGTCAGCACCAGCGCGCCGGTGGCCACGGCCAGATAGCGGGATTGCGCATCATAGGCGGCGGCATCGCCGACCACGAAACCGCCGCCATGGAAATAGATCAGCAGCGGCAGCGGCGCGTCGACGGCGGCGGTGGTCGTCGTGGTGACGGCCGGGCGATAGAGCCGGGCGGCGATATCGCGGCCGGGCAGGCCGATCACCAACTCGTCCATGGTGACGGCGGCGTCGGGCGCGCGGATGCCGCGCATCAGATAGCGCTCGCGATAGGCGGCGCGGGCCTCGGCAACCGGCAGGTCGCGGATGCTGGGGGCAGCCGTCGCCGCAGCGGCGGCATCGAGCATGGCTTTCAGGTCGGCATCGATCACATCGGCCATCGCCGGCATGTCCTTCTGTTCCGGGGTCGAGGTCGGTATTGTGGATTTTGATGTTATGAAATACAATAAAGACCTGATGACCCTTGGCCCCTTCACACCGGAATCGACCGCCGATGTTCGTGCCCGACCACTATCGCAACCCCCACGCCGCCCATGCCCTGCGCTGGCTGGCGCGCTATCCCTTCGGCACGCTGGTCACCACCGATGCCGGCGGCCACATCCATGCCACCTCGCTGCCGTTCATCGCCGAACCGGCAGGCGATGGAGACACAGCCACAAGTACCACCGTTCTGATCAGTCATATGGCAAGACGCAACCCACACGGGCAGGCGCTACGCGATGGCGACCCGGCGCTGGTGGTCGTGAACGGCCCCAGCGCCTATATCTCGCCACGCTGGTATGACAGCGCGCAGAATGTGCCGACCTGGGACTATGTCGGCCTGCAATTCCGCGGCCGGCTGGCGCGGATCGACGATCATGCCGGGCTGATCGACCTGATGCACCGCTCGATCGCCGCCTTCGAACACGGCGCCGCCGATGCCGGTGCCACTGAAGCCGGCCTCCGCCCTGCCCGCCCCTGGCGCCTCGACGACGCCCCGCCGGCCCATGTCGAGCGGCTGATCCAGGGGGTGATCGGCTTCCGGATCGTGGTCGAGCGGATCGACTGCATGGAGAAGCTCAGCCAGAACAAGCCCGATGACCGGCCGCTCATCCAGAAGCGGTTGTGTGCGACCGCGACGCCGGGTTCGATGGCACCGGCGGTCGCGGCCCTGATGGATGCCGTCATTTAGTGTCTTTTAGTATGATATAAATCTATGTTCAATCCAGGGGGCTGTCGATGACCAGCGTTGTTGCCAGCATCTCCACCGCCGCCCGCACCGCCGCGCTGGCGTCGGCCGGCCGGCACAGGGCGCCGGCGGCGGTTTCCATGCAGGGGCCAAGGGCGGTCCGCCACTGGCGCGGGTTCAGGACAATGACGGTGCCCGCCGGCGCGCCGCCCATGCCGGTATCGCCGCCCGGGACGGGACGGGTGAAGCGGGTCGTCGGCAGATCGGCGACATGGCCGCCGGCGGTTTCATAAAACATCGGCTGGTCGACACTCCACCCGCCCGGCAGCGTTGCGACAAGCCCGGTCTGCGGGTCGCGATAGCCGCAACCGTCGGGCCGGTCGCAGGTGACCAGCGCATCGGCGACCGCGACCGCCGACAGCGTCACATCCGGAGCCATGCCAGGGATGACGGTCACCAGCGATGCGAGGCGGCGCCCCTCCTCCAGATAGGCCTCGACCAGATAGGGGCCAGGCTCAAGCTCCGCCTCGCCCACCGGCAGATCGTCGACCGTGGCCCAGGCTTCCGGCTGCATGTCGCGACCCAGCGGCATGGCCGACCAGCCGGCCGCCGCATCCCCGGCGACGGCCGGCATGTGGAAGCGCATCGGAACCATCTCGGGCGCCGTCATCCTCTCAAGGGTTGGGCCGGCCAGAGCGGCAGCACCGGTCAGTGATATCAACAGCGCGGTCAGCGATATCCGGATGCCCGGCATGGTCGATCGGTCCTTCGAAGGGGCCGGCGATCGGAGGTCTGCGAGTTGCAGGCTTGCGATCGGCCTTGCCGGCGGCGGCCGGCGGCGTCACCATGGCACCGGCCGCCATCCGCCGACGGAGACCCCATGATGATGACCAGCCGGACCCGGCCGTTCAAGGTCATTCGCTGTACGGCACCGGGGGTGACCGCGATCATCGCCCAGACCGGCCACAGTTTCGGACGCCACACCCACGATCAATACGGCATCGGCGTGATCCATCATGGCGCCCAGCGTTCACGCAGCGGCCGCGGCATGGTCGAGGCCATGGCCGGCGATACCATCACCGTCAATCCGGGGGAAGTGCATGACGGCGCCCCACTGGGCGATGGCGCGCGCCACTGGCGGATGCTGTATCTGGACCCGGTGGTGGTGGTGGACGCGCTGGGCGATATCGATGGTGGCGGCGCTCAGGTGATGGAATTCAGCCGGCCGGTGATCACTGCTCCCGCCACCGCCGCCCGCGCCAGCCGGCTGTTCGACCTGATGACCGCCCCGGCCGCCAGGGCGGCCCCCCTGGCGCGCGATGAAGCGCTGCTCGACCTGCTGGCGGATGCCATCGCCGACCGGGCCGCCGCGGATACCGCCATACCGGCCGCGATCGCTCGCGCCCGGGCGCTGATCGACGACGATCCCGCAGCCCCCACCACCCTGGCCGATCTGGCGCGGGTAAGCGGCCTCAGCCGGTTTCAGGTGCTGCGCGGCATCACACGGGCGACCGGCCTGCCGCCGCATGCCTATCTGATCCAGCGCCGCCTGCATCTGGCCCGCCGGCTGATCGCCGGCGGCATGGCCCTGGCCGATGCCGCCGCCACCGCCGGCTTCGCCGATCAGAGCCACATGACCCGGCTGTTCCGCCGCTGCCATGGCCTGTCGCCGTCGGACCTCGCCCGCGCGCGGTCATGTCAGCGGAGCCAGGCCGAATATGCCGGGAACCGCGCCAGACCGGTCGCATCCATAACCGCCCCGACATAGCCGTCGGGCCGGATCAGAACCATGTCGCCATCGGCCAGGCCATAGCTGGCGCTGAACTGGCCGATCGGATCCCGCAGTGCCAGACCGGTGCCGATCTCGTGGATGTGCAGGCCCTTGCGCGCCAATGATACGGGGGCCGGCCCGCTTGCGATCAGGGTCCAGTGTGGTCCCTGAAGCAGGTCGAACAGCCGCCGGCGCTGGCCGCCAGCACCGATAAGCGGCAGGTCGGGCGCGCGATCGCCGGCACGCAGCGCACGCGGCCCGGCGGTTGCGTTCAGCGACAGCGACGAGGCGCCATAACCCAGATCGAGCTGCTGGACCTCGCGGCCCCGGCGCATCTCGCCGCGCTTCGCCGCATCGAGCAGATCCGAGGCAAGGCGCAGCATGTCGCCGGCGATCGGGCGGCGTTCCTCCTCGAAGGTATCCAGCAATGTCTCAGGCGCGCCGGCGAGCACGGCGCCCAGCTTCCAGCCCAGGTTATAGGCGTCCTGAACGCTGGTGTTCAGGCCCTGGCCACCGGTCGGCGGATGGACATGGGCGGCATCGCCGACCAGGAAGACGCGCCCCACCCGGAACCGCGCCGCCAGCCATGCGCTCATGCTATAGGCCGAGGCCCAGGCCACGCCCAGCACCGCCAGCCCGGTCTGCGGCACCCGCGCGTCGATGAAGCTCTGAAGCCCGCCGGGCGACAGATCGACATCGCCGCCGGTCGGAACCGGTGCCTGAAGCTGGAACAGGTCGGATTGTGGCAGCGGGCAGAACGAGACATGCTTCTGCATGTCACCGGGATTGAACTGGTGCCAGACGTCGCGGGCAAGCCCGTCAAGCTGAATGTCGGCCACGATCGCCCGAACCCCCAGCGAGCGGCCGGCGAAGTCGATCTTCAGCGCCTGCCGGATCGTCGACCGGCCACCATCCGCGCCGATCAGATACCGGCAGCGCCGGACCTCAACGCCATCGGGCGTGCGGATGGTGGCCTCGACACCCGCGGCATCCTGGGTGAACGACACCAGTTCATGTGCCTGATCGGGGGCATGGCCAAACGCGGCCAGCCGCGCGCGCAGCACGGCTTCCGTGCGGTTCTGCGGCACCAGCAGCGGCATACGATAGGGCTCGCCCGCCGACGGTGCCTCGACCACCAGGCCCTGCCCGTCGCGCCAGGTGCCGTCGGCGTGATGCACCCGTTGTGCCGGATAATGGCCGCCCATCGCCGTCAGCCGGTCGATGACGCCCAGATCCTCGAACACCTCCTGCGTCCGGGGCTGAATGCCTTTGCCGCGTGATCCGGCGAAGGGCTGGTCCAGCTTGTCGATCAGCCGGAACCGCACGCCGCGTCGCGCCAGATCGATTGCCAGGGTCAGACCGGCGGCGCCAGCGCCGCAGATCAGAACGTCGACCGGTGTCGGATCTTTCACGTCGGCTCCTTATGTGCAACATACACAGGGTTCATGGGTGGCCTGAGAGATGTGGGGTCACAGAAATGCGCGGTCACAGAGAGGTCGGGTCATAGAGATGTCGGATGACAACAGGCGTGATGCCCATATTCGCGCGGTGCTGCCCGAGCTTCACCGCGCGCTGATCGACCTCGCCGGCCTGATGAACCAGCCTGAGCGCGACACGATGATGCTTGAGGCGGCCGGGCTGACGCTTGAGCGCGCCCTGTTTCCGCTGCTTGTGCTGGTCGAACGGCTGGGGCCGATCGGGGTCGTCGACCTGGCGGGGCATGTCGGGCGCGACCACACCACCGTCAGCCGTCAGATTGCCCGGCTGCATGACCTCGGGCTGGTCGAGCGCCGGACCAGCGCCGCCGATCGGCGATCGCGGGAAGCCGTGATCACGCCGCGCGGCAAGGCCGGCACCGATCTGGTCGATGCCGCGCGTGAGCGCATGGCCCTGGCGCTGTTCAAGACCTGGCGGCCCGATGATGTCGACGAGCTGGTGCGGTTGATGCGGAAGCTGGTCGATAGCATCCGTGATCAGCCGACACCCTGATGGCGCCAGGTTCATGGTCGTCTCCGAGGGTTGCCGGCTTTTAAGTGCATAATACACATAATAGCCTGCCCCGCCGCTGTCGAGCAAAAACGTGTATAATGCACGGATATCACGCGAAGCCTGCTCAGCCCGACGATGCCGGATTGGCGGTGCCGCAATTCCGTTCAAGACCCGGCGTGCGCCGATCGCCTTTGCTGTCCGCCTTAGCGAACAACAGCGGACCGGGCAGGCGATGTCGAAACGGATCGAGGGATATTGTTATCTGGCGGCGGCGATGCTGCTGGTCGGCAGCACGGTGGTGGCGGCACGGCTGATCGGCGCAGGGCTGGCGCCGTTCACCGCCACGGCGCTGCGCTTCGCGATCGCGCTGCCGGTGTTCGTGGTGGCGATGGCCGCCACCGGCGCGCGGCTGCCGGCATTGGGGCGCCGCGACTGGGCGGTTCTGGCGGTGCAGGCGGTGGCCGGCAGCGTCGGCTATACCGTGCTGCTGATCATGGGCACGCGGCTGACATCCGCCGCCGATGCCGGCGTGATCATCGGCACCCTGCCGGTGGTGGCGGCGACGATTTCGGTGGTGGTGCTGGGGGAACGTCCCGGCCGGCGGCTGCTGGTCGCCATCGCCCTTGCCGCCGCCGGTTTGGCCGCCATCGCGATCGCCGGCGGCGGGCAGAACGACGGCGACGCCAACGGTGGCTGGAACCGGTTGGCCGGCAATGCGCTGATCCTGGGCGCGGTCGTCTGCGAGGGCCTGTTCATCCTGTTGAACAAGCGCATCCGTACCGCCATCCAGCCCCTGGCCCTGTCGACGATCATGACCGGTTTCGGGCTGATCGCCGCCGCGATCCCGGCGGTTTTCGAGGCCCGGCCCCCGATCCTCGATCCTCGATCCCGCCATCGCGGCTGCCTCGGGCACGGCCCTGCTCGCCGTGCTCTATTACGCCCTGGTGCCCACCGTCGCCGGTTTCGTGCTGTGGTATGCCGGCGCCGCCCGGGTGACCGGCAGCGAGGCCGCCCTGTTCACCAGCCTTGCCCCGGTTTCGGCCGTGGTGCTGGCGGCGCTGGTTCTGGGTGAACCGGTGGGCCCGGTGCGGCTGGCCGGCATCGCCTGCGTGCTGGCGGCGGTGGCGGGGTTGAACCTCACACCCGGTCAGGTGCCGAACTGGGCCTCGTGCAGGCGCCGATAGAGCCCGCCGCTGGCCAGCAGCTCGTCATGCGCCCCCTGTTCGGCGATGCCCGACCGGTCGACGACCATGATCCGATGCGCCCCCCGGATGGTCGCCAGACGATGGGCGATCACCAGCGTGGTGCGCCCGACCGACAACTCGCTCAAGGCGCGCTGGATCTCGCGTTCGGTTTCGGTATCCAGCGCCGAGGTGGCTTCGTCCAGGATCAGGATCGGCGGATCCTTCAGGAACATGCGCGCGATCGCGATGCGCTGCTTCTGCCCGCCCGACAGTTTGACGCCGCGTTCGCCGACGATGGTGTCGAGCCCCAGCGGCAATTGCGCGATCAGATCGTCCAGCCGCGCCCGGTGGGCGGCCTGGCGGATATCCTCGTCCGAGGCGTCGAGCCGGCCATAGGCGATGTTGTCGCGCATGCTGCCGCCGAACAGGAACATGTCCTGTTGCACGATGCCGATCTGGCCGCGCAGCGACGCCAGGGTCATGTCGCGGATGTCGACACCATCGATGGTGATGGCGCCCTCCGCGACGTCATAGAACCTTGGCAGCAGCGAACACAGCGTGGTCTTGCCGGCCCCCGACGGCCCGACGAAGGCCACGGTCTCGCCCGCGCGGATCTCGAAGCTGACATGGTCCAGCACCGGCCGGCCGGTCTGGCCGCCATCCGGGCCATGATAGCCGAAGCTCACATCCTGAAACCGGATATGGCCGGCCAGACGTGGCGCGGGGCGGGCATCGGGGCGGTCGGCGATGTCGGGCGCGGTCTTCAGCAGATCCAGATAGCGCCGGAAGCCGGCGATGCCTTTGGGGTAAAGCTCGATCACCGCGTTGATCTTCTCGATCGGGCGCACGAACACGCCGACCAGCAGCAGAAAGCCCACGAAACCGCCATAGCTGAGTTCACCCCGGATCACCAGATAGCTGCCGGCGATCATCACCACCAGTTGCACCAGCCGGATGCTCATATAGTTCAACGACATGCTGGCGGCCATGATCCGATAGGCGCCAAGCTTGGTCTCGCGATAGCCGGCATTGTCGCGCTCGAACAGCCGGCGTTCATGGTCTTCATTGGCGAAGGCCTGCACCACCCGCATGCCGCCGACATTCTCTTCGATCCGGACGTTGAAATCGCCGACCCGGCCATACAGCGCGTGCCAGTTCCTGGTCATCCGTCCGCCATAGCGGCCGCTGACCCAGATGATCACCGGCACGACGGCCGCGGTCAGCAGCGCCAGCTTCACATTCACCGACAGCATCAGCAGAAAGGCGCCGATGAAGGTCATCACCGCGATGAACAGATCTTCGGGCCCGTGATGGGCGATCTCGCCGATCTCCTCCAGATCCTTGGTCACCCGGCCGACCAGATGGCCGGTCTTGTTGTTGTCATAGAACCGGAATGACAGCTTCTGCAGATGGTCGAAGCTGCGGCGGCGCATGTCGGTCTCGATATTGATCCCCAGCATATGCCCCCAATAGGTGACGATCGCCATCAACCCGGTGTTGAGCAGATAGATCGCCAGCAACCCCACCGCCGCCAGGATGATCAGGGTCCAGTCCTGGCCGGGCAGAAGCTCGTCGACGAACAGCTTGACCGCCATCGGAAAGCCCAATTCCAGCAGCCCGGCCAGCACCGCGCACGAGAAATCGAGCAGGAACAGCCCGCGATAGGGCACGTAATAGGCAAAGAACTGTCGGATCATCACATGATACCAGAAGGATGCGGGGACACTGGCGGCAGGCGTGGGACGGGGACGGCAATCGATCGGCGGCGACCTCACGGCCCGCCGCCACGGCCACGGCCCAGCAGCCAGATCAGATACGGGCCACCCAGGATCGAGGCAAAAAGCCCCACCGGCAATTGATACGGGAAAGCGGCCATCCGCGCGAGCCAATCCGCAACCACCATCAGCGCCACACCGATCAACACCGCACCCGCCAGTTGATGCAGCGGCCGGCGCAGGCCCAGCAGGCGTGCGGCATGGGGGGCGATCAGCCCCACGAAGCCCAGCGGCCCGATCTGCAGGGCGGCGGCGGCCGTCAACAGGGCGGCGGCCAGCACCAGCACCATGCGGCTCTGCCCGACATCCAGCCCGGCCGCGCGCGCGACCACCGGGCCCAGCGGCAGCAGCGCCAGCCAGCGACCGGCCAGCGCCAGTGGCAGGATCAGCACCACGGCGGCAATTCCGGTCATCCAGGCATCGCCGGGGGTCGCGGCGGCGGTGGAACCGCTGAGCCAGCCCAGCAGCGCGAAGGCCCGGAAGCCGCCGGTGGCGACGACGGCGATCAGCACCGCGTTGCACAAGGCCGCCGTGGCGAGCCCGGCCAGCAGCAGCCGTTCGGCGGCAAAGCCGCTCCGCCGTGCCAGCCACAGAATGAAGCCCAGCACCAGCACGGCGCCGATCGCGGCCCCGCCCAGCCGCGCGCCCATCCCGGCCGCGGGCAGGGTCAGCAGCACCACCGCCAGGCCAAGCCCGGCGCCGGCGCCCACCCCCAGCACATCGGGGCTGGCCAGCGGATTGGCGGTGACGCGTTGCAGAATGGTGCCGGCCGCCGCCAGCATCGCGCCGGCCGCCGCCGCCACCGCCAGCCGGGGCAGCCGCCAGGGCAGCAGATCGGCGAACAGCGCGCCGGTCGCCAGATGCAGGCCGCCACCCGCGCCATCCATCCCCGTGCCGCTCCGGCCCAGCGCCAGCCCCAGCGCCACCAGACCCAGCACCAGCCCGCCCAGCAGGGCCAGCACCCGTGGCGGATGGCCGCTGGTGCGGCCGGTGCGGGCGGGCGCCCGATCGGCCGGCCGCTCGATCATCCGCAGGCGCGGCAGCAGCCACAGCAGCAGGGGCGCGCCCAGCAGCGCGGTCGCGGCCCCGGTCGGCAGGCCGTCGAGGTCATGAGCGGCCAGACACTGCACCACACCATCGGTCAGCCACAGCAGCACGGCGCCGATCAGGGGCGCCGCCAGCAGCATCTGACGCGGGGTGCGGGCGCCGCCGGTGCGGGCCAGCGCCGGCGCCGCCAGCCCCACGAAGCCGATGATGCCGATCTCGGCCACAACCGAACTGGCCAGCGCCGTCGCCACCGCCACCACCGCCAGCCGGGCGCGGGTGATCGACAGACCCAGACCCCGCGCCGCGGCATCATCCAGCCCCAGCACCGCCAGTGGCCGCAACAGCAGCAGCGCCACCAGCGCCGCCACCACCAGCCGCAGCAGCAGGCCCAGCGCCGGCCCCCAGCTTTGCTGGCCCAGCGCGCCGCCGCCCCAGATGAACAGCGACATCATGTACTGCCCCTGGCCCAGAATCAGCGCGGCGCTGGCCGCGCCGGCCACCAGCGTGATCATCATCCCCGCCAGCACCACCGATACCGGTTGCAACCCCCGCCGCCAGGTCAGCGCCAGAACCAGCGTCACCGCCGCGATGCCGCCGGCGAAGGCCACCGGCTCGCGGGAACCGGCCAGCAGCTTCGGCGCGAACAGGGTCGCCGCCACCAGCGCCAGTTGCGCGCCCGACGAGATGCCCAGCGTGGTCGGCTCGGCCAGCGGGTTGCGCAGCACCCGTTGCAGCAGCAGCCCCGACAGGCCAAGCGCCGCGCCGGCAATGATGCTGATCGCCACCCGTGGCAGCACGCCATGCCAGCGGATGATCGCATCCAGCACCGGATCGGCCGAGAACGGCGCCGTGGCCGCCAGCACCGACAGCCCGGCCGCCAGCATCGCCAGCCCGGCCCAGATCATGAAAGCCGGTCTAGCCATCGGCCCGCCGCCCGTCCGCGCCGACCGCATGGATGCCGGCGGCATGGATGCCGGCCGCCAGCAGCCGGGCGAAGCGTGCCGCCGATGGCAGGCCGCCGAAGGGGTTGACCGGGTCCAGGATCACCACCCTCTCCTCGCGCACCGCCGGCAGCGCCTGCCACAACCGGCTTCGAAACAGCCCGCGCAGGGCATCCGGCGCGGTCGGGCCGATGATCGCGATCCAGGCATCCGGCCGTTCGGCCAGCGCCTCGATGCCGACCGGGGCATTGCCGCTATAGCGGGTCAGCCCCGTCCAGGCATTGGCCAGCCCCATCCGCGCCAGCACCTGGCCGAACATCGCATCCGCCCCGAAGGCGCTGACATGGCGGGCATCGCCCAGGCTGACCAGAAACACCGGCCGGCCCCCTGCCCGCGCCGCCAAGCCCTCGGCGGCAACGTCGATCGCCCGCGCGGTGGCGGCGATGCAGGCTTCCGCCGCCGCCATCCGGTCGAAGCGGGCGCCCAGTATGCGCGTTGCCGCCTCGGCCGCCGCATAGGGTGCGGCATCTGGCCGGTGGATCGACAGCGACAGCACCGGCGCGATCCGGGCAAGGTTGGGATCGGCCCAGGCATGGAAGCCGGAATTCAGGATCAGATCGGGTGCCGCCAGCCGCAGCACCTCGAAATTCAACGCGCCGCGCAGGCCCAGATCGATGACGCCGGCGGGCAGCGGCGGTTCGATCACGGTCTGGCGATACTGCACCAGTTCGGCCGCCGCCACCGGCGTGATGCCGATGGCCAGCAGGGTTTCCAGCAGCGCCCAGTCGATGACCGCGATCCGATCCGGACGCGCGGCCATGGCCCTCACACCCGACATGCCCGCACCCGCCATCGTCACCAGCAGCCCGGCCAGCACCCGCCGCCGGCTGATCTCACCGGACATAGGCCACCGGCGCGCCGGTATCGGGATGACCGAACACCCCCATCTCCAGATCATAGATCGCGCCCAGGGTCTCAGGGGTCATGATCCGGTCGGGCGTGCCCCGGGCGATGATCCGGCCGTCGCGCAGCGCCAGGATCTCGTCGGCGAAGCGCGCCGCCATGTTGATGTCGTGCAGCACGATCACCACGCACAATCCACGGGCATGAGCTTGCGACCGGATCAGCGCCAGCATCCCCGTCTGATGGGCGATGTCCAGCGCCGATGTCGGTTCGTCCAGCAGCAGGCAGGCCGTGTCCTGCGCCAGCATCATCGCCAGCCACACCCGCTGGCGCTCGCCGCCCGACAGACTGTCGACCAGCCGGTCGGCGAAGCCGGCAACACCGGTGCCGGCCATGGCGTCGTCGACCCGCGCCTGATCGGCGGCGCCGAACCGGCCCAGCGCGCCATGCCAGGCAAACCGGCCCAGCGCCACCAGCTCGGCCACGGTCATGCCCTCGGCCGCCGGGGTGAACTGGGGCATATAGGCGACCAGCCGGGCGAAGCCGCGGTCGCCATGATCGCCGATCGGCCGCCCCTGAATATGGATACGGCCGGATGCGAGCGTGGTCTGGCGGGCAAGGGCACGCAGGATCGTGCTCTTGCCCGAGCCGTTGGGGCCGACCAGCGCATGCAGCCCGGCGGTGCCGCCGCCCAGATCCAGGCTCAATCCGTCGACGATCACCCGGTCATCGATCGTGATCCGGACATTGTCGAGCATGAACAGGGGGTCGGCCATGACCTCTATGTCACCAGTCCAGGCTGAGGGTGAGGGTCGCCGTCCGGCCGGGGCCATAGCCGCACTGATAGACCGATCCGCAGCCCGCGACATAATCCTTGTCGGCCAGATTGGCAACATCCACCGACACGCCCCAGCCCGCCTTCTTGTAGCGCAGCGCCGCATCGAACAGGGTGGCGTCGGGCACCTTCAGGGTGTTGGCCTCATCCGCCCAGCTTTCGCCCAGATAGCGGATGCCGATGCCGGCGCTGACGCCGTCGAGCACGGCGGCCTGGAAGGCGTGATCGATCCACAGCGAGGCGCTCCTGTCCGACACCAGCACCGGGGTCTTGCCGACCAGGGCGGGATTGCCGTCTTCCGTCACCTCGACATCCTGGATGGTCACCTGACCCAGCAGGCTGAATCCGGCGCCGATATCGGTCTGCGCCTCCAACTCGATGCCGCGTGAGCGGACCTCGCCGCGCTGAACCTTGTACAGCGCATTGGTCGGGTCGTTGACCAGGGCGTTCTCGCGGGTCAACTGGAACACCGCCGCGGTGAACAGGCCGTTGACATCATCGGGCGCATATTTCACGCCCGCCTCGTACTGCATGCCTTCTTCCGGCGAGAACGGCTGGCCCTCGGCGCTGGCGCCGATCAGCGGATTGAACACGCTGGCGACACTGACATAGGGGGTCAGGCCGTTGGCGAATTCATAGCCAAGCCCGGCACGGCCGCTGAACGCGCCATCCTTGCCGGAATAGTTATAGCCTTCCGGCGCCCAGGGGCTGACCACCTCGTCGTCGGATTTGGTCCAGATCCGGTCATAGCGGCCGGTCAGGGTCAGGATCCAGCGCTGATCGATCCGCATCTGATCCTGGGCATAAACGCCAAGCTGATGCAGGGTCAGGCGCTGGTCCAGATAGGGCACGGTGTCGGGCTGGGCTGCACCATAGACCGGGTTGGTGACGCTGATCGGCGTGCCGGTGGCCGAGCCCTGGCGATGATCGATGGTGTAATAGCGGTAATCGATGCCGCCCAGCAGGGTGTGGCCGACATCGCCGGTGGCGAAGCGCCATTCGGCCTGATTGTCCAGCGCCACCGACTGGGCGGTGGTCTTGTGGTCGAAAGCGATCCGGAACAGCTCGTTGCCGGCCGCCGGCGTGGTGCCGCCGCCTTCATACGGCGCGCCGGGGATCCGCCAGCCATAGGGATAGGGATAGCTCTCCCGGACATGGCTGCGGCTGTAACGGAAATTCTGCCGCAGGGTCACGTCGTCGCTGACGTCATGGGCGAATTCATAGCCGATCATCACCTGCTGGCGGCGATAGCTGTCTTCATCCGGCTCGCTGTAATAGAAATCGCGCGGGATCTTGCCGAACGAGGCATCGACCACCGATCCCTCATAGGGCAGGAAGCCGCCGGTATGGGTCTTGTCCTCGTTCTGATACAGGCCCAGCACGGTCAGCCGGGTGCGGTCGGAGGCCCACGAGATGCTGGGCGCGATCAACCCGCGCAGATCCTCGGCCTGATCGGTTTCCCAGTCGCCGCCCGAGATCTTGCCGGTGATGCGATAGCTGGCGGCGCCATCCTCGCCCAGCGCGTCGCCCAGGTCGAAGCCCAGATAGGCATTGCCCCAATTGTTGATGCCGGTTTCCACATGGCGCAGCCGCTCACCCGTCGGGCGCTTGCTGACCAGATTGATCATGCCGCCGATATTGGCGCCGCCATACAGCGCCGAGCTCGCGCCCTTCAGCACCTCGATCCGCTCAAGCGTGAAGGTGTCGATCAGATAGCCGCCGAAGCCATATTGATACAGGCCCAGCCCGTTCATGAAGATGCCGGTCTGGCCGGCATCGAAGCCGCGGATCATCACCCAGTCGGTGTCGCTGTCGGTGCCGAACTGGCCGGCCTGGACGCCGGCGGTATAGCCCAGCACCTCATCGACCTTGTTGCCCGGCAGGTCATCCAACTGTCGGCGGCCGATCACCGACACCGATTGCGGGATCTCGGTGATCGCCGCATCGGTCTTCGATCCGGTCAGGCTGCGGCTGGGCACGAAACCGTCGATCGGGCCGGTGGCGCTGGCCGCCTGATCCTCGATCGACAGGGCCGGCAGCATCTCGGTGCCGCCGGCCGCCTGGGCCATGGCGCCGCCGGCCGACAGCAGGGCCGCGATCGCTACGCCGCAGGCCAGCCCCTGGCGGCCATACGCCCGCCCCAGCCCGCCATATGACTGCCCCGGCCTGCCATAACAGTGTATCCGTGCCGCCGCCGTGCTGATCCTGGCCATGCCCGCTGCCCCATCCGATTGTTGACTGCGAGTGTATATCATTCGCAATCTGGACCGGGATTGATCCGATCGGCGGGGTTTTGAACGTTTTTGGTGCGACGTCATGCCAGGAGGGTGGTTCCGGTCACAAATCGCGGTTGCGCTGCCAGATCGCCGGGGTCACCCCCACCATCCGCTTGAACACACGGGTGAAATGCGCCTGATCGGAAAAGCCGGTGGTGGCGGCGATGCCGGCCAGGGTGGCGCCGGGGCGGGCCAGCAGGGCCTGCGCCCGGCGGATGCGCGCCGCCATCTGCCATTGATGCGGCGGCATACCGGTGGATGCCTTGAAGGCATGGCTGAAATAGGATGGCGACAGCCCCACCAGCCCGGCCAGTTCCTGAAGCCGGATGCTGCCCTGGCAATTATCCTCGATGAACGCGGTCACCCGGCGCAACTGCCAGGGGGCCAGCGGGCTGCGCTGGCGCTGCGGCCGGCGCTGGATCTGCATCAGATCGATGAACAGCGCCACCGCCAGCCCGTCGCCATACAGATCGTGCAGCCCCTGCGGCCGGTCGCATTCCGTGGCGATCAGCCGCGCCAGCGCCAGCAGCCGGTCATCGCTGAACATCAGCCGGGGGGTGGCCAGCGCCACCGCGTCCAGATCCTCGCCCAGCCGGCGCGCCAGGGCGTCGACATCGAAATGCAGGTCCAGATGGCGCAGCCGATGCGCGCCGCTGCCCCGGCCCCATAACGGCATATCGGCCGGAATATAGCTGATCTGGCAGGGCGCTATGGCATCACGCGGCGGCGGCAGATCGGGCCGCGCCGCCACCACGAAATCCCCCGCTCCCGATTTCTCAAGCGGAATGAACAGCCGCGGATGGCCCGACACATAGCTGCCGCGGGCATCGGCCGCGCAGGCCACGTCCCACACATCCGCCACCACCCCGTCCCACGACCGGCAGCGCAGCTCACCGATCACCGACACGCCATCGATGGTGCTGTCCATACGCGGAACAAAGCCGCTGACTGCCATGCCCGCCTCCTCAACCAACCTGCCCCGGCCCACGGATATCCGGCGCCGGCCGGTCCCTTAAGTTTACTGCGCATGACAATCAGTCTCAATAAAAGCCTTGCGTGGGCTGCGCATGGTTTCGCCGTTTGCCAACGCTCGGGGACGTTACGCCTGCAACGCGCGGAGCAGACCTTCCAGATTTCGCTCACCGTCTTTGGTCTGCGCGCCGGCCTTGAGCCCTGCGCGGATGAGCGTTCCGGCCGCGGGGCGTTCAAACAGTCCCGCCCAGGCGTCGTGCTCGCGGCGAAAGCCCTCACGCAGATCGACCGGAGGCAGCGCCTTCTTGGCCGCGGCGATGACGCCTGCGGGCAACGCCGCAATGTTGCGCGCCAGTTGATCGACAAAATCGTCGAGATCTGAAGCCGGCAGCGCCCGATTGATCCATCCATATCGTTCCGCCGTCGCCGCATCGATGAGATCAGCGCCGAGGATCACTTCAAGAACGCGCCCGCGCGTCATCCGGCTGGACAGATACTGGGTGGCGCCGCCTCCGGGTGTGATGCCCATCAACGCCTCGCATTGGGCGAGCCCAGCTCGCCCCTCCGCGGCAAACACCATGTCGGCCGCTGCCACGAACTCCGCTCCGCCGCCGCGCGCCAACCCGGCGAGCTTGACGATGGTCACCTGCGGCTGTTCGCGTAAGAACTCGCCGAAGGCCTGGAACGGATTGAGACCTTCCGGAGCCTCGCGGATGAAATCGTCGAAGGCATGCGGCTGATCGATCAATGTCATGTCGACATGCGCAATGAAGAATTCCGGATCCGCGCTCTGGAAAACCAACACGCGGATGTCCGCATCGTCGCGGATGGAAAGAAGCAAGCGACGAATCTCGCTCATCAGACCGACATCGAGGACGTTTACCGGCGGATTGTCGATCGTGATCGTCGCGATACCGTCTGCCCGGGACATTCGCAGCCGGCCGAAGTCTGTGTCTGTCATACGCGAAATCTCTGTTCTTCGGGGAAACTCTGGCACTGGTGTTTCGCACCATCCACCGTAAAGTATTCTTTGAATACCTGGCGTCAATTACGCACCTGAAGCATCCCAGGGATGCCGGAGGATACCGATGGATAAATCGATCAGTGACAATGACCCGATCTACCGCGCAGACTGCCCGAGCCGCGTGATCCTCGACCAGATCGCGGACAAGTGGTCGATGATGGTGCTGGAGGTGCTGCGCGAGCCCCGGCGTTTCAACGCCATCAAGCGTCGCCTCGATGGCGTCACCCAACGCGTGCTGACCCAGACGCTACGCAAGCTGGAGCGTAACGGCATGGTGACGCGGCGGGTTCTGGATGGGCGCGTGCTCGGCGTCGAATATGCGCTGACGCCACTTGGGCGATCGCTGCAAGGGCCGTTCTCGATCCTGTTCGATTGGACCGTCGAGAACATTGACGTGATTCAGAACTGCCGGCGCAGCTATGACGCGCGCGAAGATCAGGGAGCAGCCTGAACGGCTGGCGGGAGATGGCAGGCCCTGAAGACGGATGGTGCCCGCCCGTCACGCTGTCGGGCCCAGTGGGCTGCCTCAGCCTTCTTAGACCATCGTGCCGAATTTATATTGCAATTCATTCTTAATTGCATAAATGCTGAACACCGCAGCGGTATGCAGGGCCATCCGGCCGGCGACAGGAGGCAGCGATGCTCGGCAGGGGAAGGCGGTCGGTTCTGGCCGGGATGATCGGGGCGGCGGCAGCCGTCGTGCTGGCAGTGGTGCCGGCGGCGGTGGCCCAGGAAGCGCCGCGCGAGAAATTCAAGGCGGTAACCACTTTCACCGTGATTGCCGACATGGCCCGGAACGTCGCCGGCGACGCCGCGATCGTCACATCGATCACGAAACCCGGCGCCGAGATCCATAACTATCAGCCGACGCCGGGCGATATCCGGCGGGCACAGGGCGCGCGGCTGATCCTGTGGAACGGGCTCAATCTGGAACTGTGGTTCGAGAAATTCTTTCACAACCTGAACGATGTGCCGGGCGTGGTGGTATCGACCGGCATCGATCCGATCAGCATTTCCGATGGCCCCTATGCCGGCAAGCCCAACCCGCATGCCTGGATGTCACCCAGCGCGGCGTTGATCTATGTCGACAACATCCGCGACGCCTTTGTAAAACACGACCCGCGGAATGCCGAGACCTACAAGATCAATGCCGAGGCTTATAAGCAGAAGATCACCGCCACCATCGATCCGATCAGGACGGCACTTGCCGCCGTGCCGGACGCGCGGCGCTGGCTGGTCACCAGCGAGGGCGCCTTCTCGTATCTGGCGCGCGATTTCGGCCTGACGGAACTCTATCTCTGGCCGATCAATGCCGACCAGCAGGGCACGCCGCAGCAGGTTCGCAAGGTCATCGATGCGGTGCGCCAGCACGCGATTCCGGTCGTCTTCTCGGAAAGCACGATTTCCCCGGCGCCGGCCCGCCAGGTGGCGCGGGAAACCGGCGCCCGATATGGCGGCGTGCTCCATGTCGACTCGCTGACCGACGCCGATGGCCCGGTGCCCAGCTATATCGACCTGCTCCGCGTCACGTCGGGCACCATCGCCAGGGGGTTGATGCCATGAACGCGCAGGCTGCGGCGGCCATGGCCGAAGCGGGGCGGGATATCGCGTCGTCGGAGGCCACAGGACCGGATATCACGGGCCAGGAAATCACGGAACCTGGTATCACGGTAACCGGCGCCACCGTCACCTATCGCGATGGTCATACCGCGCTCCGCGATGCCAGTTTCCAGATCCCGACCGGCACCATCACCGCGCTGGTGGGCGTGAACGGTGCCGGCAAATCGACCCTGTTCAAGGCGATCATGGGCTTCGTCCGGCTCGCCCGCGGCGATATCAGGGTGCTCGACATGCCGGTCGGCGCGGCGATGCGCCGCAATCTGATCGCCTATGTGCCGCAGGCCGAGGAGGTCGACTGGAATTTCCCGGTGCTGGTCGAGGATGTGGTCATGATGGGCCGCTATGGCCGGATGGGCCTGATGCGCCGACCCGGAGCGGCCGACCGTGAGGCGGTCGCGGCGGCACTCGCCCGGGTCGACATGACCGCGTTCCGCAAGCGTCAGATCGGCGAGCTGTCCGGCGGCCAGAAAAAGCGCGTGTTTCTCGCCAGAGCGCTGGCTCAGGACAGCCGGGTCATCCTGCTCGACGAACCCTTCACCGGCGTCGACGTCAAGACCGAGGACCAGATCATCCGGCTGCTGCGCGCGCTGCGCGACGAGGGCCGCGTCATGCTGATCTCAACCCATAATCTCGGCAGTGTCCCGGAATTCTGCGACCGCACCATTCTGATCAAGGGCACGGTGCTGGCCTGTGGCCCGACCGCCCTGGTCTTCACGCAACAGAACCTGGAACGGACCTTCGGCGGCGTGCTCCGCCATATCGTGCTGAACGACGCCCCCGGCGGCACGCGGCACGCGATCGGGGTCATCACCGATGACGAGCGTCCGCTGGTGCTCCGGAACGGCAAGGTCGCGCTGCGCAGGCCGGGGACGGAGACAGGGACGGAGACAGGGACGGAGACAGGGACGGAAATGGGCGGCGGGAGCGGCGCATGCTGACCAGCCTGCTCGAACCCTTCACCTATGACTACATGCTGAACGCCATGTGGGTGTCGGCGCTGGTCGGCGGTGTCTGCGCGTTTCTGTCGTGCTTTCTGATGCTCAAGGGCTGGTCGCTGATCGGCGACGCGCTCTCCCACGCCATCGTGCCGGGGGTCGCCGGCGCCTATATGCTGGGCCTCCCCTTCGCCTTCGGCGCCTTCTTCTCAGGCGGGCTGGCGGCCGCGGCGATGCTGTTTCTCAACCAGCGCACCCGGCTGAAGGAAGACGCCATCATCGGCCTGATCTTCTCGGCCTTCTTCGGGCTGGGCCTGTTCATGGTATCGATCTCGCCCACCTCGGTGAACATCCAGACCATCGTGCTCGGCAACATCCTGGCGATCACGCCGGGCGATACCATCCAGCTCGCCATCATCGGTATCGTCTCGCTGGTGATCCTTCTGGTCAAATGGCGGGATCTGATGGTGGTGTTCTTCGACGAAAGCCATGCGCGCGCGGTCGGCCTCAATCCCACGGCGCTCAAGATCATGTTCTTCGCGCTGCTGTCGGCCTCAACGGTCGCGGCCCTTCAGACGGTCGGCGCCTTTCTGGTGATCTGCATGGTCGTCACACCCGGCGCCACCGCCTATCTGCTGACCGACCGTTTTCCCCGGCTGCTGACCATCGCCGTTGCCATCGGCGCGATCGTCAGCTTCACCGGCGCCTATGCCAGCTATTTCCTCGACGGCGCCACCGGCGGCATCATCGTCTGCCTTCAGACGCTGGTCTTCCTGACGGCGTTTCTGTTCGCGCCCCGGCACGGCCTGCTTGCCGCCCGCCGCCGCGCGGCCCGGGCGCTGGAGACACGGGCGCTGGAGGCCGGGCAATGAGCATCGTCGATACCCTGCTCGCCCCCATCCAGTTCGAGTTTATGCGTCATGCCCTGGCAATCTCGGTGCTGGTCGCGATCCCGATGGCGTTGCTGTCGTGCTTCGTGGTTCTGAAAGGCTGGTCGCTGATCGGCGACGCCATGTCGCATGCCGTGTTTCCGGGGGTGGTGATCGCCTATATTCTGGGCATTCCCCTGGCGATCGGCGCCTTCACCGCCGGCATGGTCTGCGCCGTGGCCAGCGGATTCCTGAAGGACAACAGCCGGATCAAACAGGACACGGTCATGGGCATCGTGTTCTCGGGCATGTTCGGCTTCGGGCTGGTTCTGTATGTGGCGATCCAGTCGGACGTCCATCTCGACCATATCCTGTTCGGCGACATGCTCGGCATCTCAACGCGCGATATCGCCACCGCAGCCGCGATCGCCGCGACCACCGCCGGGATCATCGGCCTGAAATGGCGGGATTTTCTGCTGCATGCCTTCGACCCCGCCCAGGCACGGGCCGTGGGGCTCAGGGTCCACAGGCTGCATTACGGCCTGCTCTGCCTGATCGCGCTCGCCATCGTCGGCGCGCTGCAGGCCGTCGGCATCATCCTGGCCGTCGCCATGCTCATCGCCCCCGGCGCCATCGCCTTCCTTCTGACGCGCCGCTTCAGCACCATGCTGCTTCTCGCCACCGGCATCGCCGTCGCCGGATCGCTGCTCGGCGTCTATCTGTCGTTCTTCATCGACAGCGCGCCGGCGCCGGCCATCGTGCTCGTGCTCTCGATCGGCTTCGTGCTGGCCTTCGCCGGCACCATCCGGCGCGCGAAGATTCTATCTGAAACAACAAGTTAGAGAAATTTCCGTGAGCCATGGCAAACGGAAATTCCTCTATCGCCCCCACCCGTCCAGCACCTCCTCCAACAGATCCAGCGACAATTCCACGGCCCGCAGCCGCACACCGCCGCGATCGGTTTCAGGGAAGTTGACGCGGCGATGGCGGGTCGGGCGGTTGCGGGCCGCCACCGCCACATGCACCAGACCGGGTTCGTCGCCGGGTGCGCCGGCACCGGCGAAGCCGGTGGTGGCGATCGCGATATCCGCGATCGCCCGCGCCAGCGCGCCTTCGGCCAGCGCCCGCGCCACCGGTTCCGACACCGGCCCCGGATCGTCCAGCAGTGCCTGCGGCACGCCCAGAAGTTCATGCTTCGCGGCATTGCTATAGACCACGAAGCCGCGTTCAAAGGCGTGCGAACAGCCCGGCACATCGGTGAACAGCGATGCCAGCAACCCGCCGGTGCAGCTTTCGGCGGTGGCCAGCCTAAGATTGCGGGCACAGGCCGCCGTCAGAAACCGGCGCACCCGGGTGTCCAGATCGGCCGGCAGGGCCACGGTCTCGGTCATTGCCGCGCTCCGCCCTCACGGCCAGGCTCCGGCGCCGGCCGCTGGTCGTGCTCATTGTCCTGATACTGGTCGGACTGAATGGCCTTTCCATCGCGACCGCGCGCGTCGGTATGGCGCGATTTGTCGCGGTTCGACAATACCTTGCCTTCCTCGATACCCTCGGGCGGCAGGTCGGTCATGGCACCGGCGCCAGAGCCTTTGCCCTGGGCGCCCGTGCCGATGTGTTTCTTGCTTGCATTGGCCACGGGGGTGGCTCCCTGATTGGATGTGTCGTCAGGCCTGCGTCAACGCCGGGTGGTCCGGTCGGCCTGGGGGGATTTGGCGATGCCGCCCTGGGGCGTGGTGTCGTTGCCGACATCGCCCTCCATGGTGTTGCGGCCCTGATCCTGCGCCAGCTCGTTGGCATCGACGCCGGCACGGGTGGTGCCGCGACTGCCGCCGATCATCGGGTTGCCGCGCAGATCGGCATCGCTCGGCCGTTCGGTCTTGGGATGTTTCGACATCTCGTCTGCCTCCGGTGACTGTGTCCGGAACCTGATTTCGTCTTGGTGGCGCACCGCCCTTCCCCTCAGCGGTCCTGCTGATAGCCTTGATGGGTGGTGCCCTGGCGGCTGGCGCCCTGCTGCCCCTGCTTGTCGGGGTTGGGCGCGCCATGCGTGCCCTTGGGGGCATCATCGGTGGAGATATGCGGGTCTTCACCGGTGCCCTTGGGGCTGCGATTGGCCGGTGGCACCGGCGGCGGTTTGCTCGACATTGCTCGGATCCCGGTCGGTTGGGGCATGGCGGGCGCGATCACGACTTCGACGCGTGCTCGGGCTTTCCCTTGCGGTCGGTCGCGGCCATGTCGTGCAGCTCCTTCTCGCTCATCGACTTGACCATCGATTTCGACGCGCCCTTCAGGTCACTGACCTTGGTGTCGCCGCGCTTGGCCGACAAGGCGGCCCCGGCGGCTTTCTGCTGGGCTTTCGATTTCGCGGGCATGGTTCATGACCCTCCGTCTGTCGGCCTGGTCCGGCCATCAGCCTTTCAACACCCGACGGCCGCGAAGGTTTCACCGGCGCTTGACGGGGCCGGAAAATTCGATCCTAATTATCATAATAAATAGCATCAATCGCCGCTTCGGCGGCCCGTGGCACGGAGGCCCATGCATGACGGTGACGCCGGCGCGACGCAGCCCCAGCCAGACCCTGCGCCGCCGCCAGAAGCTGTCGGAGCTGATCGTCGAGGATGTGAAGCGCCGCATCGTCACCGAAAAGCTGAAGCCCGGCGACCGGCTGCCGGGCGAGGCCGAGTTGATCGCAGAGCACGGCTGCGCCAAGGCCACGGTGCGCGAGGCGCTGAAGGGGCTGGAGGTGGAAGGGCTGGTGGTCAGCCGGACAGGGCCCGGCGGCGGCGCCTATCTGGCCGAGCCCACCCATGACCACGCCTCACGCGCCCTGCGCAATTTCCTGCATTTCCGCCACCCCGACAGCCACCAGATCTATGCCCTGCGCAAACTGATCGAGCCCGAGGTGGCGGTGCTGGCGGTGGGCCGGCTGACCGAGGCCGATTACGCGGCGCTAGAGGACAACATCGCGCTCTGCGCCCACGAGCCGGTGAGCGAGGACGAACAGCGCGTCCAGCGCATCGCCGAGATCGAGTTCCACAACGTGCTGGCCGATGCCTGCCCGAACCCGATCTATGGCTTCCTCGGCCGGTTCCTGAACGAATTGCTGCGCGATGTGGTGGTGTTGAAGAAGGTCTATGTGCCCGAGCGCCACCAGTTCGGCGCGGCCAATGTCGACTACCACCGCCAGATCGTCGACGCCTATCGCCGCGAGGATGCGGGCGCGATCCGCCGGCTGATGACCGACCACATGTGCGATGCCGAAGACCATCTCGACGCCCTGGAGGCCGAGGTGGCGCGCCGCTTTCTGCTTGAACCGGGGGCGGCCTGACCACCCCGGTGCCTTGACCGCCGAAGACCACAGACGACCGATCCGGCCACAGCCCGCGCGGGGAGCGTTGCGGGCCGTATAAATCCCCCAGAAGCCGGACGGTTCGACAACCAGCCCCCATCGCGGGGCACAAGACCATCCACGGGACATGGAGGCCCAGACCCATGATCATGAAGCGCCGCACTTTTCTGAAGACCGGCCTTGCCGCCGGCTCGCTGCTCGCCGCCCCGGCCATCATCCGCAGCCGCGCCTTCGCCGCGGACCCCGTCACCATCCATGGCGTCAAGTCGATGTCGGGCGGTTTCGCCAGCTATGGCAAATTCGCCGAGATGGGCTCGAAACTGGCGGTCGGCAGCTATGGCGACGTGCTGGGCGGCCCCGCCAGCTATAAGACCATCGATACCGAAGGCAATGCCGGCAAGGCGGTGCGCAAGGTGCAGGAAGCCATCCAGCAGGACGGCGCCCGCTTCTTCAACGGCTGCACGCTGTCGTCATCGGCGCTCGCGGTCGGCAAGGAGGTCAATCAGGCGGGTGGCGTGTTCATGACCCCGGCCGGCGCCGACGAGTTGACCGGCAGCGACTGCAACCCCGGCACCTTCCGCTGGTCGGTGCCGACCTATGGCGCGATCGAACAGACCGTGCGGCCGCTGATCGAGGCGATGCCCGACGCGAAGCGCTGGTACACGATCACGCCGCAATATGTCTTCGGCGAGGCCCTGCTCAACAATGCCAAGCGGATCTTCGCCGAGAAGGGCATCGAGCATGTCGGCAACAGCTATCACTCGTTGCAGGAACAGGAATTCTCGGGCTATCTGACCAACGCGATGGGCCAGTCGCCGGATGTGCTGCTGATCCTGAATTTCGGCGGCCAGTCGTCGAACACGCTGCGTCAGGCGGTGAATTTCGGCCTGAAAAGCCAGATGACCATTCTGCTCGCCTGGTCGGCGGGGCTGGATCAGTTCCAGGAACTGGGCTCGGACGTGATCGAGGATGTCTATCTGGGCGCCCAGTACTGGCATCAGGTCGAGAGCCCGATGAATGTCGAGCTGGTCAAGAAGGTCCGCGAGGCCTATGGCATCACCGCGAACTATCCGCTGGCGGCCGATTATATCGGAACCAGGGTCATCCTGGACGCGATCAAGGCGGCCGGCAGCACCGATGGCGCCGCCGTGCGCAAGGCGTTGTCGGGCATGACCTATGAAGGCCCGACCGGCACCGAGACCGTGCGCGCCGAAGACCATCAGGTGATCAAGGATTATTATCTGCTGAAGGGCAAGGCGGCCTCGGCCAAGGCCGATGACGACGATCTGGCCGACATCGTCAGCAGTGGCCGGTCGTTCCCGGAAGGCGACGCCATCGTCTGCAAGATGGCCTGACCGGCATCACGCCGGCACGACGCATGGCGGGCGGGCGGCGCGGTCACGGGATAGACCGCCCGCCGCCCGTCCGCTTTCCGGTCAGAGGCAGCACCCGATGCTCAACGTCTATCTGTTCCAGATCCTGAACGGTCTGGGGCTGGGGATGATCTATTTCCTCATCTCGGTGGGGCTGACGATCATCTTCGGCCTGCTCAATTTCGTGAACTTCGCCCATGGCGCCTTCTTTCTGGTCGGCGCCTATGTCTGCTATACCGCCGTCAGCCTGACCGGCAATTTCTGGCTGGCTCTGGTCGCGGGGCCGCTGGTGGTGGGTGCCATCGCCTGGGTCACCGAACGGGCGTTGATCAAGCGGGTCTATCACCTGCCCCACACCTTCCAGATCCTGATCACCCTGGGCATCGCGCTGATCATCCAGGAAAGCGCGATCATGATCTGGGGTCCGGTCGGCAAAAGCGTGCCGGCGCCCGAGATGCTGCGCGGCGTGGTCCGCTTCGGCAATTTCGCCTATCCGGAATACCGGCTGTTCATGATCGCGCTGGCGGCGGTGATCGGCCTGGCGCTGTGGCTGCTGCTGGAACGCACCCGTTTCGGCGCGCTGGTCCGCGCCGGGTCGGAAAACCCTGAGCAGGTGGCGCTGCTCGGCACCAATATCTACCGGCTGTTCTCGCTGACCTTCGCCCTCGGCGTGGCGCTGGCCGGCATCGCCGGGGTGTTGTCGGCGCCGATCCGCGGCGCGCATCCGTTCATCGGCGCCGAGGTGCTGGGCATCGCCTTCGTGGTGGTGGTGATCGGCGGCATGGGCTCGTTCACCGGCGCGCTGGTCGGCAGCCTGCTGGTCGGGCTGGTGCAAAGCCTGATGACCAGCCTGTGGCCGCAAGGGGCCAGCCTGATGATCTATGGCGCCATGGCCGCCGTGATCCTGTGGCGCCCCTATGGCCTGTTCGGGAGGGCCTGAGGCCATGGCCCAGCCATCATCCACCACGACCGCCACGGCCGCGATCCGCAACCCGCGCATCCTGGGCGGCATCACCCTGGCGGCGCTGGCCGCGGTGATCATCCTGCCGGTGGTGCTGCCCTCGGCGACGCTGGCCACCGAGATCGTGATCTTCGCCATGGCGGCGCTGGCCTGCAACCTGCTGCTTGGCTATACCGGGCTGCTGTCCTTCGGTCAGGCGATCTTCTTCGGCACCGGCGCCTATCTGGCGTCGCTGGCCATGATCCATCTGGATGTCGGGCTGATCGGCGCGCTGTTGATCGCGGGCGCCGGCGGCGCGCTGGCGGCGGCCCTGGTCGGCACGCTGGCGATCCGGCGCACCGGCATCTATTTCGTCATGCTCACCCTCGCCTTCACCCAGCTCGCCTATTTCGCGGCCTATACCCTCAGCGACTGGACCGGCGGCGATAACGGCCTGCTGGACGTGCCGCGCCCGCCCCTGGCCATCGCCGGCATCGTGCTGGCCGATCTGTCGTCACCGCTCGCCTTCTATGGTTTCGTCGCCGCGATCTATATGGCGATGTTCGTGGGCGCGCGGCGGATCATCAACTCACCCTTCGGCAGCACCCTGGTCGCGATCCGCGAGAACACCGACCGCGCCGCCGCCGTCGGTTACGACACCCGCCAGTTCAAGATCCTGGCCTTCACCATTTCCGGCGCGCTGACCGGCATCGCCGGCGCGCTCTATGCCATGCTGCTGAACTTCGCGCCGCTGTCGAACATCGAGCTGCCGATGTCGGAAAACATCCTGATCATGACCATCATCGGCGGCACCGGGTCGCTGCTGGGCTCGATCCTGGGTTCGGCCGGCATCGTGCTGCTGGGCGACTGGCTGTCGGCGATCTGGCCGCGCTGGCATCTGCTGCTGGGCGTTGCCCTGATCGCGGTGGTGATCGTGATGCGCGGCGGGTTGTGGGGCGGCATCGAAGGCTTGATCGACCGCTGGCGCCAGCGCCGCGGCGGTTCCAGGGCGGAGGACCGGCCATGACCACGCCATCCGGCGACATCCTGTTGCAGACCACCGGGCTTGAGCTTGCCTATGGCGCGTTCAAGGCGGTGGATGGTGTGGACCTGACCGTGCGCCAGGGCACCATTCACACCATCATCGGCCCCAACGGCGCCGGCAAGACCACCACCTTTCACTGCCTGACCGGGGAACGCCGGCCGACCGCCGGCCGGGTGAGGTTCGCGGGCCAGGACATCACCAACCGCCCGCCGGAAGCCCGGGTCGGGCTTGGCATGTCGCGCTCGTTCCAGATCACCAGCCTGTTCCAGACCTTGAGCGTGCGCGAGAACCTCAGGCTGGCGGCGCAGGGCCGCGACGGCGCCCGGGCGCTGGCCTTCTGGCGGCCGGTGACGTCGCGCCCCGATCATCTGAGGGTTGCCGACGAGATCATCGACCGCCTGCAACTGGGTGGCCGCGCCCATCTGCCGGCGGGCGAGCTGTCGCATGGCCAGCAACGGGTGCTGGAAGTGGGCATGGCGCTGGCGGCGCGCCCGAAACTGCTGCTGCTCGACGAGCCGACATCCGGCATGGGCATCGACGACATCCCGGTGATGACCCGGCTGATCGGCGAGCTTGGCCACGACTACACCGTGATGCTGATCGAGCATAATATGAGCATCGTGATGTCGATCAGCGACGTGATCACGGTGATGCATCAGGGCCGGGTTCTGGTGGAAGGTCCGCCCGATCTGGTGCGCAATGACGACCGGGTCCGCAGTGCCTATCTGGGGGAGGCGGGGGCATGCTGACGCTCGACGACGTCCACGCCTATTACGGCAAAAGCCATGTGCTGGAAGGTGTGACCATGGAGGTGCGGGCGGGGGAGCTGGTCACCCTGCTCGGCCGCAACGGCGCCGGCAAGACCACCACGCTCCGCTCCATCGCCGGCATCACCACCACCACCGGCCGGATCACCTTCGACAATCAGGATCTGCGCGGCCGCGAACCCTATGAGATCGCCCGGCGGGGCGTGGCGCTGGTGCAGGAACATCGCGGCATTTTCGGCGTGCTGACAGTGGAAGAGAACCTGAAGATCGCGCTGCGCAAGGGCGGCCGCTGGGGGCTGGACGATGTCTATGCCATGTTCCCGCGGCTGCGCGAACGCCGCCGCAATGGCGGCCGGGCGCTGTCGGGCGGCGAACAGCAGATGCTGGCCATGGCCCGCGCCCTGGTCAACAACCCGCGCATCCTGTTGCTCGACGAACCGACCGAGGGTCTGGCGCCGGTGATCGTCGACGAGATCGTCCGGATCCTGAAGGCCATCCGCGAAAGCGGCATGCCGGTCTTGCTGGTCGAACAGAATCTGGCGGTCTGCGAGGCATTGGCCGATCGTCATTACATTCTGGAACAGGGCCGGATCGTCTATACCGGCAGCGCCCAGGCCTTCAAGGCCGACCGGGCGGTGCGCGACCGCTATCTCGCCCTCAGCCAATAGCCACAGCAGCCACTGTCCGCCAACGAGAAGCCACTGTCCGCCAACGAGAAGAAGGTCATACCCCATGTCCGAACATCCTGTCGTGCCGGCTCCCGTCGCTCCGCCGGCTTCCGTCGCTCCGCCGGCTTCCGTCGCTCAGGATCCAACCGATCTCGGCACGCTGGGTGCCGGCGACCTGCTCCGGCTCTATCGCCGCAAGGCCGCCTCGCCGGTTGAGGCTGCCCGCGCGGCGCTCGACCGGATCAGCCGGTTCAACCACGCGGTCAACGCCTATGTGCTGGTCGATGAGGACGCGGCCATGGCCGATGCCCGCGCCTCGGAAGCCCGCTGGATGGCGGGTGCCCCGGCAGGCCCGGTCGATGGCGTGCCGTCCTCGATCAAGGATCTGACCTTCACGCGGGGCTGGCCGACCCGCAAGGGATCGAAGACCATCGCGGCCGATGGCCCGTGGGATGTCGACGCGCCGTTCACCGCCCATATGCGGGCGGCGGGTGCGGTGATCCTGGGCAAGACCGCGACACCGGAATTCGGCTGGAAGGGTGTCACCGACAGCCCGCTTACCGGCATCACCCGCAATCCGTGGAACACCGCCACCACCGCCGGCGGCTCCAGCGGTGGCGCCGGGGCGGCGGCGGCGCTGAATATGGGCGTGCTGCATCAGGGCTCGGATGCCGGCGGATCGATCCGCATCCCCTGCGCCTTCACCGGCACCGCCGGCATCAAGCCCACCTTCGGCATCATCCCGCAATGGCCGGCCAGCGCCATGGGCACCACATCGCATCTGGGGCCGATGACCCGCACCATCGCCGACAGCGCGCTGATGATGACCGTGGTCGGCCAGGCGGATGACCGCGACTGGTATATGGGCGCGCCGGTGGCGCAGGACTGGACCCTGTCGCTGGAACGCGGCATCCGCGGCCTGCGCATCGCCTATAGCCGCACGCTGGGTTATGTGTCGGTCAACCCCGATGTCGCGCGCGCGGTGGATGCGGCGGTGGCGGTGCTGGCCGATCTGGGGGCGATCATCGACGAGGTCGATCCGGGCTTCGACGACCCGCTTGAGATCTTCAACGCCCACTGGTTCACCGGTGCCGCCAAGATCCTGGCCAATATGGCCCCCGATCAGCGCGCGCTGGTCGATCCGGGCCTGCGCCGGGTGGCGGAGCTGGGTGCCGCGATCGGCACGGTCGATTATCTGCGCGCGGTCGATGCCCGGGTGGCGCTGGGTGAACGGATGGCCGCCTTCCACCGCACCTACGACCTGCTGATCACCCCCACCTTGCCGATCACCGCCTTCGCCGCCGGCCATGACGTGCCGCCGGGGTCGGGGCTGGACCATTGGATGCAGTGGACGCCGTTCAGCTATCCGTTCAACCTCACCCAGCAGCCGGCGGCATCGGTGCAATGCGGTTTCGGCGATGACGGCATGCCGGTGGGCCTGCACATCGTGGGGCCGCGCTTCCGTGACGATCTGGTGTTTCGCGCCGCCCACGCCTTCGAATCGGCCCGCCCGCCCCGCTTCCCGGCGGCCCCGGTCGAGGATCTGGAGGCGCGCTGACGCCGGCCCCGCCCGCGCCGCGAACCCCTGAGGACAGAAGACATCCCCGGGCGGTTCGCGGCGCATGACGGCTTGCTATCCGCCACGTCCGGCCAAATCCAGATGCCCGGTCTGGGTCACCCCGGCGGCGACATAGCCGCCATCGACCACCAGCACGTCGCCATTGACATAACCGGCCTCGGGACTGGCGAGATAGGCGACCGCGGCGGCGATATCGGCGGACTGGCCCATGCGTCGCGCCGGGATCATCGGCAGAAACGCCGCGACCGTCGCCTCGGTATAATTCGCCTGCGTCAGCGGGGTCACGATCGGGCCAGGTGCGACGGCGTTGGCGGTGACCCCGTAAGGCCCAAGCTCCAGCGCCATCTGACGGGTCAGCCCGATCATCGCCGCCTTCGAGGTGCCATAGGCCGTCCGCCCCACCCCGGCGCGGATGCCGCTGACCGAGGCGATGTTGACGATCCGGCCATAGCCCTGCCGCACCATCGCGCGCCCGGCGCGTTGCGCGCATAGCAGGGTGCCGGTGACATTCACCGTCATCACCCGGGTCCAGTCCTCGGTCGGGAAATCGAGGAAGGCATGCAGCGATGCGATGCCGGCATTGTTGACCAGCACGTCGACCGGCTTGTCCCAGGCTTCGGCGGCGGCGAAGGCCGCCTCGACCGAGGCCGCGTCGGCGACGTCGAGCCGCTGGCCGATCGCCTTGCCGCCCTCCGCGGCGATCAGACCCAGGGTCTCGTCGATGCCGGCCTCGGAAATATCGGTGACGACGACCCGGGCGCCGAGCCGGGCCAGCCGTCTCGCCACCCCCTGCCCGATCCCCGAACCCGCCCCCGTCACCAGGGCAACGCCATAGTCCATGATCCCGCCTCCCCCCGCCATCATGCGCCGGCCTCGTAAAGGGTTACGACCGCCGCGCCGCCGAGCCCCAGATTGTGCTGCAACGCCAGCCGCGCGCCCTCGACCTGCCGGTCCCCGGCGCGGCCGCGCAATTGCTGCGTCAGCTCATAGCACTGGGCCAACCCCGTCGCCCCCAGCGGATGGCCTTTCGAGAGCAGCCCGCCCGAGGGGTTGGTGACGTATCGCCCGCCATAGGTGTTGTCGCCGTCCATGACCAATGCCTCGGCCGCGCCCTCTCCGCAAAGACCCAGCCCCTCATAGGTGATCAGCTCGTTCTGGGCGAAACAGTCGTGCAGTTCGATGACGTCGATATCCTCGGGGCCGATACCCGCCGCCTCATAGACCGTCCGCGCCGCCTTGCGCGTCAGATCGGCGCCGACCACCTCGATCATGTCGCGGCTGTCGAAGCTGCCGGGGCGGTCGGTGGTCATCGCCTGCGCGCGGATGCGCACCGTCGCGTCCAGCCCGTTGCGCCGGGCGAAGTCTTCCGACACCACCAGCGCCGCCGCGGCACCGCAGGTCGGCGGGCAGGCCATGGGGCGGGTCATCACGCCGGGCCAGATGGTCTGGGCGTTCATCACCTCCTCGACGCTCATCTCCCGGCGGAACACCGCGAGCGGGTTGCGCGCGCCATGGCGGCTGGCCTTGGCGCGGATGGCCGCGAAGGTTTCAAGCCGGGTGCCATGGCGCTCCATATGCGCCTTGCCCGCGCCGCCGAAATATTTCAGCGTCATCGGCAGATCCGACGCGCCGATCAGCGCATCGGTGACCGCGTCGAACTCACCCAGCGGCGAGGGCCGGTCGGTGAACACCGCGCCCAGCGCGCCCGGCGTCATCTGTTCGAACCCCACCGCCAGCACGCAGTCGGCCACGCCGCTTTCCACCGCCTGCCGCGCCAGGAACAGCGCGGTCGAGCCGCTGGAACAGTTGTTGTTCACGTTGACGATGGGAATGCCGGTCATGCCGACGCGATAGATCACCCGCTGGCCGCTGGTGCTGTCGCCATAGACATAGCCGGCATAGGCCTGCTCCACGGCCTCGAAGCCGATCCCGGCATCGTCGAGCGCCAGACGGATCGCCGCCTCGCCCATGACGTCATAGGGCGCCGAGGCGCCGGGCTTGGCGAAGGGAATCATGCCGACGCCGGCAATGAGTGTGGTCATGTCACGCCTCCTTGGGTCAAAGCGTCTTCGGGGCCGGCTCGGTCTCGGCCAGCATGCGGCGCAGTTCGGTCTTCAGGATCTTGCCGTAGCTGCTTTTCGGCAGCGACGGGACGAAGCGATAGGATTTCGGGCGTTTGAACCGGGCGATCCGCTCCAGGCAGAACCGGTCCAGCGCCTCGGCGGTCACCCCGTCCTCGGCAACCACGAAGGCCACGACCTCTTCGCCCCAGTCGGCATGCGGGCGGCCGGTCACATTGGCCTCGGTGACGCCGGGATAACGCAGCAGCACCTCCTCGACCTCGCGGGGATAGATGTTCGACCCGCCCGAGATGATCACATCCTTGGACCGGTCCTTGAGCGTCAGCACGCCTTGGGTGTCGAGACTGCCGATATCGCCGGTATAGAGCCACCCGTCGCGCAGGGCCGCGGCGGTGGCTTCAGGGTTCTGCCAATAGCCGGACATCACAACGTCGCCGGACACGATCACCTCGCCCGGCATATCGGGCGCGCAGTCGGCGCCGGCGTCGTCGACCACGCGGACGGTAACGCCGGTGCGGGCGATGCCGACCGAGCCGAGCCAGCTCTCGGGCGTGTCCAGCCCCAGCACATCCGGCGGCAGATAGCTGATCGTGCAGGGCACCTCACCCTGGCCATAGCCGATCCAGATGCGCGACCCCAACAGACCGAGCGCCTGGCGCAGATCCTCGACATAGATCGGCGCGCCGCCGCAGAAGATCAGATCGATACCGGCGATCGCGCGCGCGTCCAGCGCCGGACAGGCGATGAAGCGATTAAGCATCGTCGGCGCGGCGAAGAAGGACGCTCGCGGAAAATGATGCAGCAGCGCCACCAGCTCGTCGGGATCGAACCCGCCGCTTTCGGGAACGACATTGGCGGCCCCCCGCCGCACGAATGGCAGGGCGAACAGGCCCGCCGCATGGGACAGCGGCGCGGGATGCAGCGCGGCCGAGCCCTCCCCGACCGGGCAGATATCGGCCAGAAAGCTCGCCGTCATCGCCCAGAGATTGCGGTGACTCAACACCGCGCCCTTGGGCCGGCCGGTGGTGCCGGAGGTATAGAAGATCCAGGCGGGATCCTCGGCTGCGACCCGGATCGGCGCGAAGGCGGCCGGCGCGAAGTCTGGCGGCCCGGCCGTCAGGGCCGCATAGTCGGGGCCATCCACCGCGACCGTTCCGGCGAAACCGGCCATGTCCCCGGCCTTGTCGGTGAACAGCAGGCTGGCGCCGCTGTTCTCCACGACAAAGGCCACCTCGGCCGGATGCAGCTTGGCGTTGACCGGCACCGCGACACAGCCCGCCGCCCAGATGCCGAACAGCATCTCGAAATATTCCGGACGATTGCCCATGTAGATCACGACACGCCCGCCCCGGGGCACGCCGCGTGTGCGCAGGCCGGCGGCCAGCGCCGCGCCGCGATCGCGCAGCCCGGCATAGGTAAGGACGGTGGCATCGCCCAGGCAGACGGCGGGCCGGTCGTGGAAGGTTCGGGCGGATTGCGCCAGAAGTTCGGAGATATTCATGTCGCGCCCTCAGATCTTCCGCGTCTGGTCCTGCCAGAAGACATCCCGGATGTCCTTCTTGCGCACCTTGCCCACGGGGCTGCGCGGCAGCTCGTCCCAGATCGCCACCGATTTCGGTGCCTTCACGCTGCCGAGCTGCTGCTTGCAGATGCGGATGATCTCGTCGGGGTCCAGCCGGGCGCCAGGCTTGAGTTCGATCACCGCCTTGACCGCCTCGCCCCATTTCTCGTCGGGCACCCCGATCACCGCGCAATCCTGCACGGCGGGATGCGCCCAGATCACCTGTTCGACTTCCGACGGATAGACGTTGAACCCGCCCGAGATGATCATGTCCTTCTTGCGGTCGACGATGTAGAGATAGCCCTCCGCGTCGAGATATCCGACGTCGCCGGTGTGATGCCAGCCATGCTGCGAGACATCGGCCGTCGCCTCGGGGTTCTTGTAATACCCCTTCATCACCAGATTGCCGCGCACCACGATCTCGCCGCGCGTGCCCCGGGCCATCAGCCTGCCGTCATCGTCCATGATCGCCACCGGCGTCAGCAATGTCGGCCGTCCGCAACTGGCAAGGCGGTGTTCGCGCGCCGGATCGCCCAGCACCAGATGGTCCTCGGGCGTCAGCAGCGTGCAGAACATCGGCGATTCGGCCTGGCCGAAGCTCTGCATCATCACCGGGCCGAAGATCTTCAGGCACTGCCGCAGCTTGTCGACCGCCATCGGCGCCGCCGCATAGATGAAGCCGCGCAGCGACGGAAAGCTGCGATCCCCGATCCCCGGCTCAGACAGCAGCATGTAGATCGCCGTCGGCGGCAGGAAAAGATGCGTGACCTCGTCGCGCGCGATCGTGTCGAGCACCCGCGCGGCATCGAACCCCGGCAGGATGATGTTGCGCGCGCCGGCGGCCATCAGAACGACCGCCATCACCCCGGCGGCATGGGTCATCGGCGTGATCAGCAGGTGCACCGGCGCCGGGCCCGGATCCACACCGGCATAGAAATTGGCGATCATCGTGCCCCAGTTAAGCTGGGTCAGCATGATGCCCTTGGGCCGCCCCGTGGTGCCGCCCGACGACAGAATGCCGACCAGATCGTCCGGCCCCAGCTTGACGTCCGGATCGGTGTCGGCGGCATCGGCCAGCCAGTCTTCCAGCCAGGGACCATCCGACCCCGCCCGGTCGAGGCAGATGAACCGCCGGATCTTGGGGCACAGCGCCCTGATCCGGCCCAGAACAGCTTCGAAGCTGCTGTGATAGAACAGGATCTCGACGTCGTTGTGATCGAGGATATAGGCGTTCTCGTCGACGCCGTTCTTGGCGTTCACCGGCACCCAGGCGGTGCCCGAGCGGAACAGGCCCAGCATCGCCTCGAAACCGCTCACGCAATTGGGGCTGTAGATGCCGGCCATGTGTCCGGGGCCGAAGCCCTCGGCCGCGATGGCATTGGCAAAGCGGAAGCTGCGCGTCCGCACGCAGCGATAGCTCCGGCTGACCCCGTCATCCTCCAGACAGACACCGTCGGGGTTGATCGAGACGCCGCGGTCGAAAAAGTCGATCAGGCGCATGAGGCCCTCCTATCGCTGCAGCAGCGTGATCACCGCCACCGCTTCCTCGTATCCATGGAAACCGCCGCCATTCTCGGCGAGCCCGACGCGCGCGCCCTCAACCTGGCGCGGCCCGGCCTCACCCCGCAACTGCGTGACCAGTTCATAGATCTGCGCCAGACCGGTCGCCCCGATCGGATGGCCGCGCGATTCGAGCCCGCCCGACACGTTGATCGGGACGCGCCCGCCAAGGGTGGTAGCACCCGAGGCGGCGAGCCGACCGCCCTCGCCCATCGGGCACAGCCGCAGAAGCTCGGCCTGCTGCAATTCGGCAAAGGCGGTCGCGTCGTGCACCTCGACCACCGAGACATCCTCCGGCGCGATCCCCGACAGCTCATAGGCCCGGTCCACCGCCCGCCGGCAGATATGGCGATCGAGGTCTTCGGGCGCCCGGTCCGAGCCGGCGGCCTGCACGCTGGCGGCGATCCGCACCGCCCGGGTCAGGCCCATCTGCCGCGCCTTCTTCTCCGACACCACGATCGCCGCCGCCGCGCCGTCGCTGATCGGCGCGCACATCGGCAGGGTCAGCGGCCAGGAAATCTCGCGCGCGGCCAGCACCTCGTCCACCGTCATCGCATGGCGGTACTGTGCCTTGGGGTTCAGCACCGAATGGCTGTGGTTCTTGGCAGCGACATGGGCGATATCCGCCTGGGTGGTGCCGAAGGTGCCCATATGGAACCGCGCGAGTGCGGCATAGACATCCATGAACACGCTGCGCTGCCCGGGTTCCACCGCGCGCTCCGGCGGCTGCATCGCCTGCCCCAGCCGTTCCAGCCGCGCGATCTGGCCCTCGACATCGCTAACATCCCAGGCGCCGTCGAAGATGGCGAAGGACAGGGCACGATCGGGCGCGTTCATCTTGTCGGCGCCCACGGCCAGCGCCACATCGCCCTGCCCTGAGGCGATATAGGCCACCGCCGCATTCAGCGCGGTGCTGCCGCTGGCGCAGGCATTCTCGACATTGGTGATCGACAGGTTCTGAAATCCCAGCTTGCGCAGGGCAAGCTGGCCACGCACCAGATGCTGGCCCTCGACCACGCCTTGCGAGGCATTGGCGAAATAGGCCGCCCCGATGTCGCCCGGCGCAAGGCCGCTATCGGCCAGCGCCTCGGTCACCGCGTCACCGGCAAGGTCGGCCAGGCTGCGGTTCAGGAAGCGCCCGAAATGCGACATCCCGACCCCGACGATATACGTCTTTTCCATGTCGTTCCCTCAAAGGCTGATCAGTTTTTCAATGTCGTCGCGGTTGGCCTGCAAGTCGGCGGTCGTCCCGGTCCACCGGATGGCACCGTGGTCGATCACATATTGCCGGTGGGCCAGCTTCATCGGCACGCGCAGGTTCTGCTCGACCAGCAACAGCGCCATGCCCTCGGCATTGATCAGGCGCATCGCCTCGACCAGTTGATCGACGATCAACGGCGCCAGCCCTTCGGTGGGCTCGTCCAGCAGCAGCACCTCGGGGTTGGTCAGCAGCCCGCGCGCGATGGCCAGCATCTGCTGCTCGCCGCCCGACAGCGTGTCGCCGGGCTGGGACGCCCGCTCGCGCAGCACCGGAAACAGCTTGTGGACGCGGGCCGCGTTCCAGCCACCCTTCCGGCCCATCACCGTGGCGATGCGCAGGTTTTCGTCCACCGACAGATTGGAGAAGATCCGCCGGTCCTCGGGCACATAGGCGATGCCCAGCCGGCCGAGCTGGTCCGGGCGCAGCGCGGTCACGTCGCCGCCCTTCCACAGCCGCCGCCCGCCGGTCGCGCGGTTGAGGCCGATCATGGTTTTCAGAATGGTGCTCTTGCCGGCGCCGTTGCGCCCGATCAGCGACACCACCTCGCCCGGCTCGATCCCCAGCGACACCCGGTGCAGGGCCTGCGCCTTGCCATAGAAGACATCGCAGCCCTCCAGCGCCAGCAGCGTCATGCCTCGTCTCCCAGATAGGCTGCCCGCACCGCCGCATTGGCGCGGATGTCCCCGGGGCTGCCCGAGGCCAGCAACTGCCCCTGCACCATCACGACGATCTCGTCCGAGACCTGCATCACCACATCCATGTTGTGCTCGATCAGCAGCACCGTGCGGCCCGTCACGATCTGCCTGATCAGGCCGATCGCCCGGTCGAGCTGATCATGCCCGACCCCCGCCAGCGGTTCGTCCAGCAGCAGCACCCGCGGCTCGCTCAACAGCGACAGGCCCACCTCCAGCGCGCGCTGGTCGCCATGCGACAGATATTCGGCCGGGCGATGCGCCAGCGCGGTCAACCCCACCTC
Organism: Tistrella arctica; assembly: GCF_039630945.1. Taxonomy (NCBI): domain Bacteria; kingdom Pseudomonadati; phylum Pseudomonadota; class Alphaproteobacteria; order Geminicoccales; family Geminicoccaceae; genus Tistrella; species Tistrella arctica. Next base: position 37,031 of record NZ_JBBKTV010000004.1, on the reverse strand, counting down.
TTCCAGCACCCGTTCGGCCTGTTCGCGCACCGCCGTGAACCGGCTGGCCGGCAGCCAGAAGGGCTGCAACCGATAGCGATGGGCGAAGGCCGCGATCTGAAGGTTTTCCAGCACCGACATGCCGGCGAAGATCTTGGTGATCTGGAAACTGCGCCCCAGCCCGCCGCGCGTGCGGCGGTGCACCGACAGATGCGTCACATCGCGGCCGTCGAGCCGGACACGTCCGCCGCTCAAGGCGGCATGGCCCGACAGCGCGTTCATCAGCGTGGTCTTGCCCGCGCCGTTCGGCCCGATCAGCCCGTAAAGCCGCCCCGGCTTGAAGTCATAGCTGACGTCGTTGACCGCCTTCAGCCCGCCGAACGACACCTGGATGTTCTCGCAGCTCAGCGAACCCGCGGTCATGGCGCGCCCCCCTCGTCGCGGTCGCGGGCGCCGTCGAACAGCCCGGCGATGCCGTTGCGCAGGAAGATCGTCGCCAGGATGAAGATCAGCCCCAGGATGCCATACCAGTATTGGGTGACCTGGCTCAGTTCCTCCTTCAGCAGCTCGAATACCGCGACACCCAGGATCGGCCCCAGCAGGGTGCCCTTGCCGCCCAGAACGGTCATGATCAGCACATCGCCCGAGGTGCTCCAATGCAGCATCTGCGGGCTGATATAGAACATCAGCGAGGCCAGCAGCGCGCCCGACACGCCGGCATAGGCGCCCGACACCACGAAGGCCTGCTGCCGCAGGACGTGCACGTTATAGCCAAGCTGTGCCGCACGGGTGTCGTTGGCCTGCACCGCCCGCAGCGCCCGGCCGAAGGGTGAGGCCCGCAGCAGAGCCATGATCGCAAGGCCGATCAGGAAGACCACGACGATGAAGCCGTAATAGTTGCGGTTGTCATAGAAATCGATGCCGAACAGGTCGGGGCGCGGCACGCCGGCGATCCCGTCCAGCCCGCCGGTGATCGCGCGCAGCTTGTTCGAGGCCAGGATGTACATCATCTGCGCCAGCGCCAGCGTCAGCAGCGCGAAGAACAGGCCCGACACCCGAAGCGCGAACAACCCCATGGCGAAGGCCAGCAGCGCGCCGCCCAGGGCGGCGGCGGCCAGCGCCGGCAGGAAGCTGACCTGGTAGCTCAGCATCAGCACGGTCATCGTATAGCCACCGGTTCCCAGCAGCGCCGCATGGCCGAACGACAGCATTCCGGTCACGCCGAAGACCAGATCGAAGCCGATGGCGAACAGCGCCCAGATCAGGATCAGGCTGACCAGGTTCACCCATTGCTCGCCGGGCAGAACCAACGGCACGGCGATCATCGCCGCGATGATCAGGGCCATCAGCATGCGGCCCATGGCTCTGCGTGTCATGCCGCGCGCCCCTTATAGCTGAACAGGCCCGCGGGGCGGAACATCAGCGTTCCGATCAGCAGAGCGAAGGTCAGAAGTTCGACCCATTCGGTGGCATAGGTATAGCCGGCGGCCCGCGTCATCCCCAGCAGCAGCGAGGCGAAGATCGCGCCGCGGATATTGCCCAGCCCGCCGATGATGACCACGACGAAACAGTCGATGATCACGCTGAACCCCATGCCCAGCTCGATCGGCACCAGAGGTGCGGTGATCGCGCCACCAAGTGCCGCGAGATAGGCGCCCAGCGCGAAGACGCCGGTGCGGACCCGGTTCACGTCGACGCCCAGCGTCCGCGCCATGTCGGGGTCCGAACTGGCCGCGCGGATGATCATCCCCCACTTGCTGCGATCGAGCAGCAGGAACAATCCCAGCGACACCGCCGCGCCGAAGACGATGACGAACAGCCGATAGGCCGGAATCTGGCTGCCGAACAGGGCCACCGGCGCCGACAGCAGATCCGGCGTCGGCACCTGCTTATAGTCCAGGCCCCAGATCAGCTTGGTGGCGTCGTCGATGACCAGGATCAGGCCGAAGGTCAGCAGCAATTGGAAGATATGGTCGCGGGAATAGACCCGCTTCAGCGTCGACATCTCGATCAGCGCGCCCAATCCCGCGATGACCACCGGCGCCATAAGCAGCCCCAGCCAGAACGATCCGGTCGTCTGGACGATCTGAAAGCTGGCATAGGCGCCCAGCATGTACAGCGCGCCATGGGCGAAGTTGATCACGCCCAGCATCCCGAAGATCAGCGTCAGACCCGCCGACAGCAGAAACAGAAGAAAGCTCAGACTCAGCCCGATAATGATCGTGGACATACCTGCGTCATCCCGAAAACAGCGGACGGGCGACGGACCGGAGGCCCGCCGCCGTTCAAGTGTCTCAGCCCGTTCAGCAGGCGCTGAACAGGCGGTCCGCCGGGAAGATTTCGGTGATCTTCATGGTCAGTTCGGGCATCGGTGCCTCGCCCTTGACCACCTCGCCCCAGAGCCCGACCTGCGAGGCCTGATGGTCGCAGGCGCGCATCTCCTTGCGGCCCTCGATCGAGTCCTCATAGACGCTGGTCGCGAAGGCCTCGGCCCAGACATCGGCATCCCAGCTATCGGTTTGCTCGACCACGTCCAGCCACCAGCGCAGCCCGTCATAGGCTTCGCCCGCGAAGCTCGACGGAAACGTGCCATGCGCGTCGCGATAGGCCGCGACGAAGGCTTTGTTCGCCGGATTGTCGAGGCTGTAGTGATAGCGCACGCCGGAATTCACCCCCAGCGCGGCCGGCCCGGTCGCGGCGGCGAAGACGTCGTCCTGCAGCACCGGGCCGAAGATGACCCTGTCCTTGCCCAGCGCGACCTGCCCGGCCTGTTTGACGAAGGTGATGCCGTCATTGCCGGTGGCCATGACCGCGATGCCGTCGGCGTCGGACCGCGCCATCTTGTCGATGATCACCGAGAAGTCGCGGTTGCCCAGCGGCGCATAATCATTGCCGACGATCTCGACCCCGGCGGCTTTGGCCATCTCGGCGAACTGCTCGAAGCCGGTACGCGTCGCCTGATAGTCGGCGGTCACCGCATAGATCTTCTTCAGCCCGCGCGACTTGACGAACTCCATCGTCATCTTGATTTCCATGCCGAGCGTATTCGACGTGCGGAAGGAATAGGGCGCGCCGCCCGGCTTGGTGATCGCGTCGTCGGCCGAGATGGTGACGAGATGGGGCACCTTGCGCTGTGTCGACAGGCTTTGCAGCGCCAATGTCGAGGCCGAGCCGACCGCGCCGAACATCATCTGCGCGCCTTCCGCCAGCAGGCGGCTGGCCTTCTGCACCGCGGGCTGCGGCTTGGTTTCGTCATCCTCCCAGCTGAAGCGGATCGGCTTGCCCAGCACCTTGCCACCACGCTGGGCGACGGCCAGTTCGGCGCCCTTGCGCATGTCGTTGCCGATCAGACCATAGGCGCCCGAAAAGGCGAGAATGGCGGCGATATGGAACTCGTCCATCGTCCTGGCGCGCAGCATCGGCACAGGCAGCGTGCTGGCAAGAGCCGCGGCACCGGCCATGCGCAGAAAATCTCGACGTTTCATGTTTCCTCCCAGGGATGTAACCCTCGAATGATCCGCCTGACATGCGCGAGAGCCGGCCCGGGGTCATCCGCGGGCGTCTGCTGTCGATCTATGCGCAGGCATGATAGGAGTTGTCAGTTTCGGCCAATTGATCGTCACTCGTGCAAGCCGGTCTCCCGGCTGGCGCCGTGTGCGTCAAATCATCCGTTTTTCAACGAGATGAGCCTTCCGACATCTTGTCTCCCAGAAGCCAGGATGACGGGCTTCCGTCCGATTGAGAATGTTCGGGCATGCCAATAATTTGACTTTTACTGCCAATCGGTCATCTTGGCCACCGGTGTGAAATGGTCGGAGCATGCCATGAAGGTCGGTCTGATTCAGAGCATACGCCTGCCGAGCCAGAGCATTCAGATCATGGCCGGAATGCTGACCGAACACGGCATCGATCCCGTGCCGCTGGTGAGCGAGGCGGGCCTTGCCCGTGACATCCTGCACGACCCCTGGGGCACCCTCAACGGCTATCAGGAACTGGCGTTTCAGCGGCTGTTCTGGCGTGCGACGCAGCATATTCCGGGCATCGGCTTCCTGACCGGGCTGCGCTACAGCCTGCTCGCCTATGGCCCGCTCGGGCTGGCCGTGCTGGTCTCACGCGATGTCACCGAGGGCTTGTGCACCTTCGCCGCGATGCAGGGGCTGGGATATGCGCTGTTCGAATACGACATCCCGATGAAGAACGACGTCGCCGTCGCCTTCCTGGCCAATGACGACTACGTGCCGGCCGGCCTGATGGAATTCCTGCACGAGCGCCTGCTCGGCTCGGCGCTGACCTTCTTTCGCGACATGCGGCAGGAAAGTCTGCCGGTGCGCCTGATCGAAAGCCGGCTCGACCGGCCCAGGGGCTGGATGGGCCTGGAAGACCGCTGGCAGGCCGAGATCGTCTACCGCGCGCCGCGGAGCTGTTTCCATTTTGCCGACGGCGCCGGTGCCCTGCCGCTGCCGCTGGCGAACCCGTCGCTGGCCGAGAACTATCGCCGGCTCTGCCAGAACATGCTCGACACCAGCCCGACGCATGCCGGCATCGTGAAATCGGTCTATCAATTGCTGATGCAGTCGCGCGGGGCTTTTCCGAACGCTTTAGAGGCGGCACAGGCGCTGAACGTCTCGGAACGTTCGCTGCACCGCAAACTGGCCGAGACCGGCACCAGCTATCGTCAGGCGCTCGACAATGTCCGGCTGCGCCGCGCGCGCGAGTTGCTCGACACCACGGATCTGCCGATGTCGGAAATCAGCGACCGCCTGGGCTTCGCCGAAATGGCCAGCTTCTCAAGGTTCTTCCGCCGGGTCGCGGGCGTGCCGCCCTCGAACTATCGCAAGAACGGTCTGCGCATCGTCGCCGCGTCGAGTTAGGACCGATCCTTAGAATTCGATCACCACTGAAGGCGCGTTGCGTCGTGCCTCGCCGTGGTACACAGCCTCGATGTTGTTGCCATCGGGGTCGAGCACGAACGCGGCGTAATATCCAGGATGATAGCGCCGTTCTCCTGGTGCCCCGTTATCTCGCCCGCCATGGGCCAGCGCCGCGCGATAGAATGCGTCCACTGTCGCATGATCTTTGGCTTGAAAGGCCAGGTGATGGCGCCCTGTCAGGGCTCCTAGTGCCGCCGGGCTTTCCGCCGAGGACACGACGAGTTCATCCGCCCAGAAATAGCCGTCGGTCGTGCCGATGACGGGGATCTCCAACACGGCCAACACCGCCGTATAGAAATCCTGGCTGGCCTCCAGATCGCGCACGACGAGCTGGATGTGGTCGATCAGCCGGCCACGATGCAGTCGGGTGGCGTCCATGTCGGTTCTCCCCGCAAAATGGGCTTATGGCGCTTTATCTTGAGCGGCGATGCGGATGATAACAGGCAGGCGCCTTGAAACGCGCCGTGTTTACCGACGGCTGATCGTCGCCAGGCGCGTGGCGCCGGCGCAAACGCATGGCGCGCGTGTGATATGGTCACGCGCGCCATGCCGGTATCCCTGCGGGCCTCAATGCACCAGTGCCGGCGCCTCGGCGGCGGTGGTGCGGCTGGTATGGCGGCGCAGGGCGAAGACCGCGGCCGAGGCCAGCAGGGCCGGGAGGACGGCGGCCATCACCACCGATCGCGCATCCCAGCCGGCGCCCAGCAGCAGGCCGCCGGCGACCGGGCCGATGATCGATCCGATCCGGCCCACGCCCAGCGCCCAGCCGACGCCGGTCGATCGGATCGCGGTCGGATAGATGCCCGCCGTCAGCGCGTTCATGCCGATCTGGGCGCCGACCACGCCGAAGCCGGCGAGGAAGGTCGCGGGCATCAGGATCCACAGATTGGATGCCCCTTGCGCCACGATCACGATGAACAGCGCCGAGGCGGCATAGGCGCTGCCAAGCACCAGATGCGGGTTGATCCGGTCGATCATCCGGCCCAGCGCGATGGCGCCGACCACGCCGCCAAGGTTGAGGATCGCGGTCGACAGGATGGCGATGCCGATCGGCAGGCCGGTGCCGCGCAGCAGCGATGGCAGCCAGCTCACCAGGAAATACATCACCAGCAGGTTCATGAAGAACGCCGCCCATAACAGCAGCGTCGTTCGCGCCCGGCCGTCCTGGAACAGCTTCGTCACCGGGAAACCGCGCGAGACCGGCTCGTTCAGCGCGAAGACATCATCGGGTGCCGGCCGGTGGGTGGGATCGAGCCGAACAAGGATGCGGTTGATCCGTGCGGCCGGCGCCCCGCGCGCCACCAGATAGCGCAGCGATTCCGGCAGCATGACCACCAGAACCGCCAGCACCACCAGCGGCGCGATGCCGCCCAGAATGAACACCGACCGCCAGCCGAACGCCTCGATCAACGGCGCGCTGGCCAGCCCGCCCAGGGTGGAGCCGAAGGGAAAGCCGCAAAACATGATCGTGACCAGCGTCGCCCGCAACCGTGCCGGCGCATATTCCGAAGTCAGCGCGATGATATTGGGCATGGCGCCGCCAAGCCCGACCCCGGTCAGGAAGCGATACAACAACAGGTCGTTGAAGCTGTCGGCCCAGGCCGTGACCAGCGAGAACACGCCGAACACCAGCATCGAGGCCAGGATGATGCTCTTGCGGCCGAAACGGTCGGCGGCCGGGCTCAACACGAACGCGCCCACCGTCAACCCGGCCAGACCGGCGCCGAAGATCGGGCCGAAGCTGGCCATGTTCATCTGCCAGTCTTCGGCGATCACCGGCGCCACATAGGCGATCGCCTGGGTGTCGAAGCCGTCGAGCAGGGCGATCAGCGCGCAGAGCGCGGTGATGGTGAACTGAAATGGTCCGAACCGCGCGCGTTCGATCGCGGTGACGATGTCGATGGCCGGTCTCCGGTCCATGACGATCCCTCCCCCATGTCTCGATATTGATCTTGATTGATCTTGATTGTTCTTTTTGCCGGCAATCGCTCGCGTCTGGGCCAGCGCGTCCGGAGGTGCGGCGCCCGGCTCAGCCGCCGGCTGCGGCCGCGCGGTACAGGCCCAGCTTCTCCTGTGCGGTGCGGTCGGAATAGCCGAACAGCACCAGATCGGTGGTGGCGCGCAGCGTCAGTTCGCGCCAGGACGGCACCACCAGGATGTCGCGGTCATCGAGGGTGAAGACCTCATCGTCGATCCGCGCCTCGCCGCGGCCCTCGACCACCACGAAAACCGTGCCATCGGTCGACCGCCGGGGCCGGGTCTCGAACCCCGCCGGCAGATGCCGGAGATGGGCCGAAATGGTCGGCATGATCGCGCCGCCATCGGCGGGGTTGAGGAATTCCAGCGCATGACCCAGCACCGGATCGGGCGCTTCGGCGGCGGCCAGATCGGCCAGCGCCGGCCGCCAGTCGGCATGGCGGTAATGGAACAGGGGTTGCCCCGCCGGCCGCCGGTCGGCGGTGCTGGCGCGCATCGGCCTGAGATTGCGGCCATAGCGCCGCTGGCTGTCGCCCGGCGGCACGGTTCCCGGATGGGCGGCCTGCGGCAGCCGTTCGGCGAAGCTGGCATCGAAATGGCGGATGGTCGGAATATCCAGCCCGTCGAGCCAGATCATCGGCCGGCCCGACGTATTGCCATGGTCATGCCATTGCCAGTTCGGGGTCAGCACCAGATCGAACGGCGCCATCACCGCCTTTTCGCCATCCACCGCGGTATAGGCGCCCTCACCCTCCATCACGAAGCGCAGGGCCGATTGGGTGTGGCGGTGGCAGGGCGCCACCTCTCCGGGCAGGATCAGTTGCAGCCCGGCATAGAGGCTGGTGGTGATGCCGGAGCTGCCGGCAAGCCCCGGATTTTCCAGGATCAGCACCCGCCGCTCCGCCGCTTCCGCGCTGATCAGGTCGCCGGCACGCAGCAGATAATCGCGGGCACCGGCATACTCCCACCGCCAGGCCAGGGCCGGCGATCGCGGCTGCGACGTCACCAGATCCGCCAGCACCTCCCATAACGGATACAGCGATTGTGGCCGCATCTCGTTATAAAGCTGCTGAAGCTGGGCCGCATTGTCGTTGCTCCGCGTCATACCCCGTCTCCTCCGCCGACCTCTCCTCCATCAACCTCTCCTCCGCCGGCCTCGACATACAGCATCCCGTCCTCCAGCTTCACCGGAAAACTGCGCACCGCCACGGTGCAGGGTGCGCCCGCCGGTGCGCCGGTGCGGACATCGAACAGCCCCTGATGCAGCGGGCATTCGATCAGATGGCCGTCGAGATAGCCGTCCGACAGAAAGGCGCGGCCATGGGTGCAGATATCGGCCGTGGCGTAATAGGCGCCGTCCACGTCATACAGCGCAATGCGATGGCCACCGGCCTCGGCGCAGGCAACCCCCTCGCCCGCCAGCGCCGCGGCCGGTATGGTCTTGATCCAACTCATGGTTCATGCCCTCAAGCTAGGTCTGGCTCAGGCGGGCCGGCTCAGGCGGGATAGATCAGGCTGTTGGGGATCATCTCGCTGTCGATCACCACCACCCGTTCGGCCAGCAGCAGGCCACCGGCCTGTTCCACCACCAGATCGTGACACACCGCCGACAGCACGATCTCGGACTGGCGGTCGATCAGGGTCTGCACCACCAGCAGATTGTGGCGGGTGCGGACCCCCCGGTCATCGACCGTCATCCGGATCGGGCCGGGAAACCGCCGGTAATAGCGCGGCGCATACATCTGGGTGGTGGTCAGCCCGGTGACCCGGTCCTGAAGCATGCCGCGGCTTTCGGCCTGCATCGTGCACAGGGTATAGCCGCGCTCGGCATTCTCGCGCGGGATCACCCGATACAGGCAGTCCACGGTGAAGAAATCCGGCCAGTCGGCCAGCCGCACATCGTCGAGCGTGTCGTAATAGGCGTCGTACAGGTCACGGACCCGGGCGCGCATATCGACCGCCGGTGCCGCATCGGTTGCGATCATGGTCACAGCCCCATCATCTCCCGCCAATAGCGATACATGCCGCGGATCGCGGTTTCGGTGACCATGTAATCGGTGGGCGCTATATCCCGGCCGCCCATGATCACCAGCGCATCCTCGTCGGGCACCGGAGAGAAGCCCTGCTGGCTCATCTCGATGATCTCGCCGTCATCGGCCGACACGAAGCCGGCCGGGCCGAACAGATTGGCCTGCCGGGTGCGCCGCAGCTTCATCTCGGGCGTGTCGTCGGCATAGCACCAATGGGTCCAGTGGAAGTCGAAGCCGCCGGGGCCGGTGGGCACGATCTGGCGCGCGGTCAGCGAATTGACCTGCTGCTGAAGGATCACGCTGGGAAACACCGTGATCATGCCCACGGTCTCGTCACCGGGGAATTCCTTCACCACGTCGAGAATACGTGGGTCCGCCAGTGTCAGATCGCCCTGGAAGTTGCGCATCCCGGCGGTGACGTCGTTCACCTCCTGCTCGCCCTTGCGGCTGATCAGGATGCCGTGGCGGCCGGTCTCGTCGATATCCACCGCCGATTTCTGATCGGCGCGGAACAGGCCGAAGGTCGCGAAGAACACATGCAGCAATCCCGCGTGATAGGGATCCTTGATGTTCTCCATCATCAGCTTCCAGTTCGCCGGAATGTGCTGGCGGTTATAGCCCAGCACCTCCAGCTTGCGGCCGTCATAGACCCTCGTGTAATGCGCCCAGAATTTCTCGCCCAGATAGTCGCGGAAGGGAGGCGTCTGGTCCGAGAAGGTCGCCCAGACCACGCCGTTGACCACCTCGACCCGCAACCGGCGCAGGCCGTGATTGGCGGGGTCGAAATCCTGCGGCATGCCACCCTGGCGCTTCACGCCCCGGCGGAACGGCACGCCGACCAGATTGCCGCGCAGGTCATAGGCCCATTGGTGATAGGGGCACAGCAGATCCTGGGTATGGCCCTGGCGCGCCTGGCAGAACTTCACGCCGCGATGCGCACAGCGATTCTCCACCACGCTGATCTCGTCTTCGGCGCTGCGAACCACGATCACCGGCCGCGCGCCCAGCGTGGTGGTCTTGAAGTCGCCGACCGCCGGAATTTCGGCCTCCAGCGCGCAATACAGCCAGTGCGGCCCATACCAGATGCGCTGAAGCTCGCGGTCATAGACCGCCTGATCGGTATAAACCCAATAGGGCACCTTGCCGGCGTCGTCGGTTCCCCAAGCCCGGCCGGCCCAAGCGTGATCCGTCTGCACGGTCATCCTCAGCCTCCCTCGCCCCGCCGCTGATGGCGCGGCTTGTTGCATATTGTGTTATTCGTTGTATACTGTGCGAATAACAGCCGTCAAGCCGGTTCGTGAGCCGGCAGATGCGGCCCCCCCAACGGACAGCCATCCCCCAAGGAGAAATCGATGACGGCAGGCGCGGTGATCATCGGTGCCGGACATGCCGGCGGGCGCGCGGCGCTGATGCTGGCCGAGGGCGGCTATAACGGCCCGGTGACCCTGATCGGGGCCGAAACCCTGCCGCCTTATGAGCGGCCGCCGCTGTCGAAAGACATGTTGAGCGACCCTGCCACATCACCGACCTGGCTGGCCGATCCCACGCGGTATCAGCAGGCCGGCATCCGTCTGGTTCTGGGCCACCAGGCCACCGCCATCGACCGGCGCGCCGCCCGCATCCGGCTGGACGACGGCACAGATCTGCCCTATGCGCATCTGGTGCTGGCAACCGGCAGCCGGCCCCGCCGCCTGCCCTTCACGCTCGACCGGCTGCACGACCTGCGCACGATCGACGACGTGACCGCGCTGTCGGCGCACGCGGCGCGGGCGCGTTCGGTGCTGATCGTCGGTGGCGGTGTGATCGGGCTGGAGGTCGCGGCCACACTGGCCACCAAGGGGCTGGCCGTCACCGTGGTCGAGATCGGCTCACGGCTGCTGGGGCGCAACTTCCCGGCGCCGGTCGCGGCCCTGATTGCCGCCCGCCATGCCACAGCCGGCGTGGCGATCCGCACCGCAACCCGGGTGCGCGCCCTGCACGAAGATACCGGCGGCATTCATGCCACCCTGTCGGATGGCAGCATTCTATCGGCCGATGTCGCGGTGGCCGGCATCGGCGTGGTGCCCGATAGCGGGCTGGCCCAGGCGGCGGGGCTGGCGGTCGATGACGGCATCGTGGTCGACCACCGGATGCGCAGCAGCGACCCGGCGATCTTCGCGATCGGCGATGTCGCGGCCCAGCCGGGGCCGATGGGCCGGGCGATGCGTTGCGAGACCTGGCAGAATGCCAATGTCACCGCCGCCCATGCGGTGGCGGCGATCCTTGGCGCCGCGCCGCCTGTGGCCGAGGCGCCGTGGTTCTGGACCGATCAGTATGATCTGAACGTTCAGCTTGCCGGCATCACCGGACCCGAGGCCGATGGCGCGCGGATCGTCGAGCAGCAGCCAGGGGCCCAAAACCAGGCGGCCATCGACGGCCGGCTGTTTCTGGTGCTCGACGGCAACCGGCTGATCGGTGCCGCCGCGGTGAATGCCGGGCGTGAGATGAGCATCTGCCGCCGGCTGGTCACGGCCGGCGCCATGCTGCCCGATGCGCTGATCGGCGCCGCCACCTTCGATGGCCGCGCCGCCCGCGCCGTCCTCAATCCCCGCCCGGCCAGCGCCCGCCTAGTCGATGCGTGATCGCGCGGGCGGTGTCGATCAACTGCGCGCGCGCCGCGTCGTCGCCGCTGGTGCCGAAATTCTGCGAGGCGATGACCGACAGCGCCAGCACCAGTTGCCCCTGAAGGTTGAACACCGGGGCGGCAAAGGCGCGCAGGCCCGGCGCCGTGGTGCCGTCGACCCAGGCCACCAGATCGCGGCGCACCTGCTGGCGCAGGGCATCGATATCCACCGGGCCGTCGCTGCGCTCGGCGACCAACTCGCGTTGCAGCAGGTCCGACACGAAACTCTCGTTCAGAAAGGCCAGGAAGATCCGGCCGGTGGCCGATTGGGTCAGCGACAGATGCGAGCCGATGGCCAGTGTGGTGTAGACCGGCGGGCTGCCCGGATACCAGCGGATGATGGTGGGGCCGCTATCGGCCCAGACCGCGATCAGCACCGTGCGGCCGGTGGCGGCAACCAGCGCCTCGGCGCCCTGCCCCGCCTGTTCGAACACATCGAGCCGGCCCATGGCGGCAAGCCCCAGCCTAAGTGCGCCGGTGTGCAGGTCATACAGCGCGGTCGCCGCATCCTGGCGCAGATAGCCGGCATTGACGAAGCTCGCCAGATAACGATGGGTCTGGCTGGTCGACTGGCCGGCGGCCCGCGCCACATCCGACAATGCCGCCGGGCGGCCCAGCCTGACCAGGGCATCGAGCACGCCCAGCCCGATTTCCACCGACTGGATGCCCTTGCGCCGCTCTCCGACGCCCGACCGCTCCACCACGCCCGACCGTTCAGCCATGCCGCCTGCTCCTGATGCCCGACCACCGATATCGGCCGGCACCATAGCCGGTCGGCACCGCCCCGACAATGAAGCCCACACCCGCCATAAGGGATATCGATGACCAGTTATGCTTTTCCGGCGCCGGCCTGGCCGGCAGCCCCGATCCAGGGTGACGCGCGCCTGTTTCCCATCCGGCGGATTTTCTGCGTCGGGCGCAATTACGAGGCCCATGCCCGCGAAATGGGGGTGGAGGTCGACCGCGAGGCGCCGTTCTATTTCACCAAATCGGCCCTGGCCTTTCAGCCATCGGGCACCACCGCTCCCTATCCGCCGGGCACGGCGAATTATCATTACGAGATGGAACTTGTGGTCGCCATCGGCCGTCCGGCCTTCCGGGTCGATGCGGCATCGGCGCTGGAGGCCGTGTTCGGCTATGCCTGCGGGCTCGACATGACCCGGCGCGACCTGCAACTGGCCGCCCGGGCGGTTCAGCGCCCGTGGGATCTGGGCAAGGATGTCGAGCAATCGGCGGTGCTGTCCGACATCGTGCCGGTCGCGACCTGCGGCCACCCCTCGGCCGGTGCCCTGGAGCTGCGGGTCAATGGCGTCACCCGCCAGTCGAGCGATCTCGGCCTGTTGATCTGGCCGGTGGCGCCGTTGATCGCCCATCTGTCGCGGTTCTATCATCTGGCGCCGGGCGACCTGATCTATACCGGCACGCCCGAAGGGGTCGGCGCCGTGGTGGCGGGCGACCGGATCGAGGGCTCGATCGCGGGCCTTGGCACCATCGCGCTCACCATCGGCGATCCGGAATAAGCGCCGCGCCAGCGGCCGCCGCTACCAGATCGCCGCCAGGATCACGATCACCACCAACGCCACCAGCCCGCCGATGAAGATGCGGCGGCGCTGGCGGGTGCGCAGGATGATCTCGCCCTGGCTGGTGTCCTCACCCGAATAAGCCGGCCGCGCGGCGGTCGGACTTTCCATCGCCGGATCGGCCGCGATCGGCGGCTCCTGCGCGGTGCCCGATGCGGTGCCGCGACGGGTGCCGGTGATGCTGGGCTCCACCATCTCCGGACGATCGGCCGGGCCGCCGGGCGTGGGGTCGGTCGGCTCGGGGCCGACCGGGCCGGGACCGAGCGGGCCGGGACCGAGCGGTGATGGCCCCGCCGGGTCGGCCGGATCGACCGGCTCCACCGGCCCCGGCGGATGCTGCGGCGCCCCACCGGCTGGCGTCGCCGCCGCTGCTGCCGGGCGCGGATCATCCATCGGCCGCGGCGTCGTCGACGGCTGCGGATCGGGCATCGGCCGCGCGGCCGCGCGGGGTTCGGGATCGTGACGGCGGTCGGTCTCGGAACGGGGATCGTCGGAACGGGGGTTGGGGCTCGCCATGGCGGGGCCTCCTCGATTGTCGGGTGCTTATGCCGACAACCCCTCCCCCGCCGATGGGTTCCGGCACGGCCACGGCCGCACGGACCGGCTCATGGCATGCCCTTTGCCCCCTCGTCCTGGCTGGCCGGTTCCGGCCGGAATTGCCGGGGCATGGCCTCAGCCCGTATCCCGCGGTTTGGGACCGCTTTAGCGTCTTCCCTATCAAAGACCGATAATGTTGCCGCTTGCTGCAACCACCGCCCACGCCCTGCGGCATGGGCGACAAGTCAGTCGGCCTCGGTGAAGAAATCCTCGTCCAGCCGCTTGACCGCGATCATCCGGCTGGTGCGCACGCCCACATCATGCTCGATCATCAGATCGGCCAGTTGGGCGCCGTCGATCAGCACGATCCGCTGCGGCAGATGGCGCACGAAGTCGCGGGCACCGCTTGAAAAGCTGGAGGTGGTGACAAACACGCCCTTGGTGGCGCCGAACCCGACCAGACTGCCAAGGAAGCCCTGCACATCGGGCCGCCCGACGCTGTTTTCCGGCGCATAGCGCTTTGCCTGGACATAGACCCGGTCCAGCCCCAGCCGGTCTTCATTGATCACGCCGTCGACGCCACGATCGCCGCTACGCCCAAGCCTGGTGGCGGCATCGGCATGCGACCCGCCATAGCCCATCGCCACCAGCAGGTCGATGATCACGCGTTCAAAGAAGTCGGGCGTGTTCAGCAGGATGCGCGCGATCAGATCGTCACGCAGCGCCGATTGCAGCGCCTGCCAGGCATTGTCGATCAGCTCTTCCGGCGTCTGGTCCTGCGGCGATGCTACCGCGCCGTCATCGACCGTCGCCGCCGGCTTGCCATAGAACGCCGCGAAGGCCGGATAGGCCTTCAGGCTGTGGGTATCGATCCGCTCAGGACGCGTCGCCAGCACGCGCAGCCCTTCCGGGGTGGCAATGAAGCGCCCTTTGCCCAGGGCCTCGATCAATCCGGCCCTGGTCAGATAGAATTTCGCCCAATGAAGGCGGTTGTGGATCACCCGCTGCCGGCCGCTCGGCAGCAGGGCTGCGCGTTCATCCGCGGTCAGCCCGAACTCATCGGCGATCTGGTCGACCACCGCCGCGACCCTGGCTTCCCCCTGGCCCGCGATCCGCAGCACCGGCAGCATCAGGGTCTGATAATCGGGGATCGGCATCAGGCGCATCCTTGGGTGTCACAACAGCGCCACGCAGGATAGCGGCAGCGGCCGGGAACACGCCACAAGATTGGGCGTGCCCGGCCGTGGTCGAGCCGCCTGCCTCAGGCAGCCGCCCCCGATGCCTTCAGCGCCGTGATCTCGCCGGCCGAGAAGCCCCAATCGGCGAGGCCCTGGTCGGTATGGCTGCCGGGGGCCGGCGGCGGGGTCGGCTGGTCCGGCACCGTGCGGCTGAAGCGCGGCGCCGGGCCCGGCTGAAGCACGCCGTCGATCTCGATGAAGGTGCCTCGGGCGCGGTTATGGGGGTGTTCGGGCGCCTCGAACATCGACAGCACCGGCGCGAAGCAGACATCGGTGCCTTCCATGATCGCGCACCACGCGTCGCGGGTCTTGGTGCGGATCACCTCGGCCAGTTTCGCCTTCAACGCCGGCCATTGCGCCTTGTCGTTCTGTGGCGCGAAGGTCTCGGGGTCGAGCCCGGCCAGCCGGACCAGTTCGGCATAGAATTGCGGCTCGATCGAGCCGATCGAGACATGAAGGCCGTCGGCGGTTTCATAGGTGTCATAGAAATGGGCGCCGCCATCGACCAGATTGGCCTCGCGGCGATCTTCCCAGCCACCGGCCGCCGCCATGCCATACATCATGGTCATCAGGCTGGCGGCACCGTCGATCATGGTGGCGTCAACCACCTGGCCCTGGCCGCTCCGGCGGGTTTCCAGCAGCGCCGAGACCAGCCCGAAGGCCAGATACAGCGCGCCGCCGCCGAAATCGCCCACCAGATTGAGCGGCGGCACCGGCTTGTCGGCACCGCCGATCGCATGCAGCGCGCCCGACATGGCGATGTAGTTGATGTCGTGGCCGGCCACCTTGGCCAGCGGCCCGGTCTGACCGAAGCCGGTCATGCGGCCATAGACCAGCTTCGGGTTGCGGGCAAGGCAGGCCTCGGGCCCCAGACCCAGCCGTTCCATCACCCCGGGGCGGAACCCTTCGGTCAGGATATCGGCGCTTTCCACCAGCTTCAGCACCGCGGCGATGCCCTCGGGCTTCTTCAGGTCGATCACCACCGACCGCTTGCCGCGATTGGTCAGGTCGAATTTCGGCTCGAACAGCCCGCTGCCGGTCGACCGTTCGATGCGCAGCACATCGGCGCCCATATCCGCCAGCAGCATGGCACAGAACGGCCCCGGCCCCAGCCCTGCGATCTCGACGACCCTGATCCCCTGAAGCGGACCCATATGATATCTCCCTGTCGGTTGCGGCCCTGGCGGTTGTGGCGCGCCGGCTGGCCGGTGCGTATGATTGAAGCGATCGGGCCGATCCGCAACCGGTTTTTGACCGGTGGGTATTGATGTATCCGTCGGGTCAGCCCCCTGACCACAAAGAATAGCGGGGGATGTCGCGCGCTGCCCACGCGCTCCGCTGGGCCGGCAGCCTGTCCCGGAAATCCGGACGGCACTGCGACCGGTTGACAACCACCCCTGGAAAGACAGGCGCCACAGCACTCTTCCGCAGATGATCAGGCAAGGAATGCGGCGGCACTTCCAAGGGCCTCCACACGCATGACGACGTCTTCATAATCGCGGTCGCCTCCGCCAGTCAGATCCTCAAATCCAATCAGAATTGCCTTGCCACCTGCCTCGACCCCCGACAGAACGTGCCGAACGCCATCATTGTTCAGCGCATCTGCCGTGGTCTGAAAAACCGCATGATCAACTGTCGCACCATTGGCCGAGAGCATGATATCCCGCACCCCATCGATATTGGCAGATCGTCCTGTCGCATCGACAAGACGCAGAACGGCATCATCCGCCAATCCTTCGGCGAATCCAGCACCGTTCTGCAGAATGAAAAAACCCAGTTGGTGACCTCTGTCGACATCCGTTATCAGGAACGATTCGTCCATCGCCGTTTTTGTATTCGCGGCCAGAAGTCGGGCATCAACCAGATCGCCGACCGTATTGACTTCGTAGACGCCGAGGGCGTTGTCATAGTCTGCGACACCGATATCAAGCAAGCTGACGGTAAAGTCAGTCTTGCCATCGCCTGTCAGAAAATCGGGATTAATGACACCATTAACAGAAGTCGTATCCACAGCCTGACGATCCGTCAGCATCGGTAGAAACCGTTCAAACGTGATCGTCGTCTGTGCCTCACCGGCCACCGCCATGAAGTCGCCAGACGTAAAATCGCCCGCCATCATCCATGACGCCTCCGTGCCATTCTCCACAGCAAACCGGCTGTCGTCAGCATTGAATTCCATCAGCTCGCGCGAGACAGTATGGCCGGTCAGGACCAGAGAATCGCCGCTTGAAAAGTCCGTGATCGTGTCGCCGGTGATGGAGGCCAGAGTCGCCTCGATGATATCCTTTCCGAAGCCCAGCGTTATGGTATCGACACCTGTCCCTGGACGAATCTGATCATCACCAGCCCCGCCATCAAAGATGTCCTCGCCCCGAAATCCAATAAGCCGGTCATTTCCATCTCCTCCCGACAATATATCAGCATCGTCGCTAAGTATTGCGACAGAAAATTCCGTTCGTCCGACACCATTCACATCCAGAACAAATGTCTCATATCCGATATTGTTGCTTGCATCTATGTCTACCTGAAAAACATATGTCGCGGCCTCTACATCGTGATAAGAACTAATAGGAAGAGATGCATAATCCAGTTCATCACCAATAATTGATGCCACGAGATCAAATGATCTATCGATCTCAGAATGAGTATCGACCTCAAAAACGATATCCGTAAGATCGAAATCAATATCATCCTCAATTCCGAAAGAAATACTGCCTGCCGTCTCGTCAATAAAATAACGGGTTCGATTCAATCCATCAATGTTGAGGGAATCCCGCGCCATATGAATGATATCGGCACGGTTACGAACAACCCCATCCTCAATCAATACTGGTGGCACATCATCAAATACAGTTGCAACGCACCCCGTAATCGGATTGACAAACGACAAGGAGCCATCAAGGGCACCATAGGTGGAAAATCCGTCGGCGATGAGAAAGAATCCGAGTTCTGCGCCCTCGGCAATCAGTCCGGCGTCGACCACATCACCACTGGTCAGCGGATTCAGAGAAGCATCATCGAACAGGATCTTGACGTCGCTGATCTGGCCATCCGGCATGACGATGTAAGAGCCGAATGTATTTCTGAACCCGGCCGTTTCATCAACGAACCGGACGGTCGCTGTCTTCTCGCCATCGCCCTGAAGATTTTGACGCCCGATCAGGTTATCGAGGGCGTCATCCAGTGTAATCGCAATGTCCAGACGCGCTGTCTCTCCCTCGCGAATATAGACTTCGACCGCCGTGGCAGAAAGCGTCGACGAGCCGCCATGATAGCCGACACGATAGGGTTCCCCGTCGGCAAGCTGGGGGCCCGCACCCGCCGTATCGCCCTGAAGAACGTCGTCTCCTGCGCCACCATCAAGCCGATCATCGCCCAGCAGACCCTGTAATATGTCGTCTCCATCACCACCCAGGATAACGTCGTGACCGCTCGTGCCGTTCAACTGATTGTCGTCATCATCGCCCAATTGGGGCGCAAGGCTCAGGCGGCCTGTCGCATCGGCCTGAGTGACAGCCCCCTCCGGATTGATCATCTCGCGCTCATAGTCACTCATGCCGTCATGCATGTCGGTGCAGATCGGAATGATGACGTCAGCCGTCCCGTTCCCCCCGCCGCTCACATCCACATCACTTGAAACCGTCGGCAGGCTGACCGGCGCTTCAGCAGGACTGTCGGCGTCGCCAAGCGCCTTGCGCGCCTCATCACCAAGTGCCGCAACGATGTCCTGTCGGGTCAGGACAGTTCCGTCATCAAAAGTGATGGCCTCAATCTGGTCGGCACCGCCATCCTCAAGTGCGCCGACAAAGATATTGAGGCTGCCATCACTCAGATTGCGGACGAGAAGGTTGTCAGCTTCGATCGGCGAAAAGACGAACCTGATATCGTCGGGCGAGAAGCCCGTGATGACGATACGATCATACTCATTCGCCTGCCCCTGGTCCTGATAGACGTCACTGCCACCGAACGGCGCGATCACATAAGTGTCGGTGCCAATCCCGCCTGAGATGATATCGGGGCCGGCACCGCCGGAGATGATGTCATCTCCAGCACCCCCGAATATCCGGTCACTTTTTCCACCACCGATGATCGTGTCGTCGCCGGCAAGCGCATTGATGATGGTGACCTGTCCATCACCGACCTCAATGGTGTCGTTCTCATGGGTACCGGCGATCCCCTTGTTGATGCGCCAGTCATTGCGCTCACCGCTGGTGCCGCCCGATTGAGCATCGTCCGTCGCGTCGCCATCATCACTGGCGGTGTCACCCGCGGACATATCCCTGGCCTGATCGATGTATTCCATAATCAACGCCGGGCTCGCCCGATAGGCAATCTTGTCGCTTTCATTGATGTCGGGCAGCCAGTCCGGATAGGCATGCTGAATGACACACCGCTCAACCTCACTTGCAAAGGTCAACGAGAAATCAAGCGCAACCATTACTGCCGCAGAGTTATTAATTATGTTGATAAATCTGGCGTAACTTGCTGCTGGACCGCCTTGTATATCCAATGCGGACTGTATTTGCCCTAAAGATTTCCCTAAGTCATACATGAAGTCCGCGGTAAAATCGGAGTCCTCACTGGGAAATCTGGCATATTGACGCCAATCCGCACCGATCGCAGGCACAACGCCTGGAAGAAATGTCGGAAATTGCGTCAGATTATATGAATTCCAGTGGATGATCGCGCAACCGATCTGATAGCCGAGAAGCACGCCGTCATTCGTGGTTTGGCCAGCCATCTTCCCCCCGTCCCGTCTGGTGTTTTTTCATAACCAGATTACTCGAAGTCCCTCCAATGTGACTATTTTCGTCCGATAAAATAATCGGTGTGTCATCTATATGCATGACATCTTTTTGCCATGCCTTCCCATGGCCTGCCGACGATACGCGCTACGGCATGAAGGGAAGGGCCGGCCGACAAGATCACAGTGTCAATTCTCCTATTGAATAGCTCTATTGATAAAGGCACCATAGCGTGCAACGGCGCCGGTCGAGCTGCCGAACTGGAGGAAGCATGTCTGACGTTTCGCCCATACCGGGGCAGGCCGCGCTGGCTGCCCGCGCCGATTGTGTGCTGCCCGATCTGCTGGACCGATGGGCCGCCGGCTGCCCGGAGCGGCCATTCGCGGTGTTTCCCGACGGCGCGCAGTGGAGCTATGGCGAGATGCGCGGCCGCGTGCGGCGGATGGCGGCCGCGCTGCAGGCGCTGGGGGTCGGGCCGGGCGATCCCGTCGTGGTCTGGCTGCCCAATGGCGGGCTGTGCCTGACCGCGTGGTTCGCGATCAATTACGCCGGCGCCGTCTATGTGCCGATCAACACCGCCTATCGGGGCGGGATTCTTGAGCATGTGATCCGGGTTTCGAGCGCCCGGCTGATGATCACCATCGGGCAGTTGGCCCAGCGGCTGGCGATCATCGACCGCAGCCGGATCGACAGCGTGATCGTGGCCGATGCCGCCGATGATGTCGCCGCCATCGTCGCGATGCCGGCGCTGGACGGTATCGCCTGGCGCGGCGGCCCCGCGCTGGACAGTGCCGCCGATCCCACGCCCCTGTCTGTGTCGGTGGAGCCCTGGGACACCCAGAGCGTCATCTACACCTCCGGCACCACCGGCCCGTCGAAGGGGGTGCTGTCGAGCTATGCCCATCTGCATGCCATGGGCACGTCGCTGATCGCCGATCCGCGCCGCGTGCCCTATCTGGGACCGGATGACCGGTTCATGATCAACCTGCCGCTGTTCCATGTCGGCGGCACCGCGCCGGTCTATGCCATGCTGGCGCGTGGCGGCGCCGTGGTGCTGGTCGACGGTTTCGATACCAGGCGCTTCTGGCAGGTGGTGGATGCCACCGGCACCACCGCGGTCATCCTGCTGGGGGTGATGGCGGCGTTTCTGCTGAAGGACAGCCATCGCGGCGACGCGCAGGGCAGCCCCCTCGCCCATGTCATCGCCATCCCGTTGACCGAGGATGGCATCGCCTTCCGCCGGCGTTTCGGCGTCACCCTGCACACCCTGTTCAACATGAGCGAGGTGTCGTGCCCGCTGGTCGCCGAGGACAACCCGACCGTGATTGCCAGTTGCGGCCGCCCGCGCGACGGCGTCACCGTGCAACTGGTCGATGCCCATGACCGCGCGGTCGCACCGGGCGAGACCGGCGAACTGGTCATCCGCACCGATCTGCCCTGGCAGTTGACCCATGGCTATCAGAGCAATCCCGATGCCACCGCCGCCGTCTGGCGCAATGGCTGGTTCCACACCGGCGATGCCTTCCGGGTGGATGGCGACGGCAATTATTTCTTCGTCGACCGGTTCAAGGATTCCATCCGCCGGCGGGGCGAGAACGTGTCGTCCTTCGAGGTCGAGGCCGAGATCTGCGCCCATCCGGCGGTGCGCGAGGCCGCCGTGGTCGCGGTGCCGGCGGCAGAGAGCGAGGACGAGATCCTGGTCGCGGTGTCGCTGGCCGATGGCGCCACCCTCTCACCCCAGGAGTTGATCGAGCATCTGCGCCCGCGCATGGCCCACTTCATGATCCCGCGCTATGTCCGTATGCTGGCGAACCTGCCGAAGACGCCGACCAACAAGGTCGAGAAGTACCTGATCCGCAAAGACGGCGTCACGGCGGATACCTGGGATCGCGATGCCGCCGGCATCGTGGTGAAACGCGAAAAGATCGGGCATACCTGACAGATGACCGCCACCGCCTCCCCCTCGCCCACCGCCCCCTCAGCCGCCTCCCCCTCGACCGGCTCTCCCGCGCCGACAGCGCCCCTGTTCAGGCGCATCCTGATCGCCAATCGCGGCGAGATCGCCATCCGCATCGCGCGCGCCGCCGCCGATCTGGGCATTGCAACCGTCGCCGTGGCCCCCAAGGATGATGCCCGCGCCCTGCACACGCGCCGCGCCGATGCCTCGGTCGACCTGCCCGGCACCGGCGCCGCCGCCTATCTGAACGGCGCCGCCGTCATCCAGGCGGCGCTCGACAATGATTGCGACGCCATCCATCCCGGCTATGGCTTTCTGGCCGAGAACGCCGGTTTCGCCCGCGCCTGCGCCGAAGCCGGCCTGACCTTCATCGGCCCGCGCCCTGAAGCGCTCGACCTGTTCGGCGACAAGGGCGCCGCGCGCCGGCTGGCGCGCGAGACCGGCGCGCCGCTGGCCCGTGGCACCGAGCATGCGACCTCGCTTCAAGAGGCCCTGGGCTTTCTGGAAGGCCTGGGCGACGGCGGCGCGATCATGATCAAGGCGGTGGCCGGTGGTGGCGGTCGCGGCATGCGCATGGTGCGCGATGTGGCCGAGCTGCCTGATGCCTATGCCCGCGCCGGCGCCGAGGCGCTGGGCGCCTTCGGGTCCGATGCGCTTTATGTCGAGGAGCTGATTTCCCCCGCCCGCCATATCGAGGTCCAGATCCTGGGCGATGTCGGCGGGCAGGTGATCCATCTGCATGAACGCGAATGCAGCCTTCAGCGCCGGCATCAGAAACTGGTCGAGATCGCGCCCTTCCCCGGCCTCGACCCGGCCTTGCGCGCGCGGATCACCGATACCGCCGTGGCCCTGGCCCGTGCGGCCGGCATCCACACCCTGTGCACCATGGAATTCCTGCTCGACGGCCGCGACCCACATGGCCAGCGCCCCGGTGAACAGCGCTTCGTGTTCATGGAGGCCAACCCCCGGCTTCAGGTGGAGCACACCGTCACCGAGGAGGTGACCGGCGTCGATCTGGTCCAGGCCCAGATCGCCCTGGCCGCCGGCCGCAGCCTGGCCGATCTGGGCCTGCGCGCGGACAGCCTGCCCCAGCCCGACGGCATCGCCGTGCAGGTGCGCATCAACATGGAAACCATCGGCGCCGATGCGGTCGCGGTGCCGACCGGCGGCATCATCTCCGCCTTCGAGGTGCCGAGCGGGCGCGGCATCCGGGTCGAAACCTTCGGCTATACCGGCTATGCCACCTCGCCGCATTACGACTCACTGCTGGCCAAGCTGATCGTGCACGTGCCGGGCAACCGGCTGGACGTGGCGCTCGACCGCGCCTATCGGGCGCTGTCTGAATTCCAGATCGCCGGTGTTGCCACCAATATCGGCTTCCTGCAAAGCCTGATCCGCGACGAGGCGGTGCGCGCCGGGCGCTATGACACCGGCTTCATCACCGCCCATGCGGCGGCACTGGTCGCAACCGCCGGCAGCCATCCGAAGCTCTATCCCGAAGCCGGCAATGGTGGCGCCGCGAAGGCCGCCGCCGGCCCGGTGGCGCCCGAGGGCACCGAGCCGGTCGCCGCCCCGATGACCGGGCGCGTGGTCTCGATCGAGGTTGCCGCCGGCGATGTCGTGCGCCCCGGCACCATCGTCGCGATCATCGAGGCGATGAAGATGGAGCACACCATCGCCGCCGGCCGGACCGGCATCGTGCGCGCGGTGGTGGCCGCGGTCGACGACACGGTCTATGGCGATCAGCCGATCCTGTTCGTGGAACCCGGCGCGGTCGATGCCGAGGCGGTGGAAGCGGTGGCCACGATCGATCCCGACCATATCCGCCCCGATCTGGCGTCGATCCTTGAGCTGTATGACGAGCTGACCGATGCCCGCCGGCCCGATGCGGTCGCCCGGCGGCGCAAGACCGGCCAGCGCACCGCGCGCGAGAATATCGAGGATCTGGCCGATCCCGGCAGCTTCATGGAATATGGCGCGCTGGCCCTGGCCGCTCAGCGCAGCCGCCATGATTTCGAGACGCTGAAGAAGATGAGCCCGGCCGACGGGCTGGTCGCCGGCGTGGGCCAGGTGAACGGCGCCGCCTTCGGCCCCGATCGCGGCCGCTGCATGCTGATGTCTTACGACTACACCGTGCTGGCCGGCACCCAGGGCTTCATGAACCACAAGAAGATGGACCGCATGTTCCATCTGGCCAATGACTGGAAGCTGCCGGTGGTGGTGTTCGCCGAGGGTGGCGGCGGCCGGCCGGGCGATACCGATCATATCGGCGTCGCGGGCCTGGACGTGCCGACCTTCAAGCTGCTGGCGCAGATGAGCGGCAAGGCGCCGACCGTCGCCGTGGTCTCGGGCCGCTGCTTTGCCGGCAATGCCGCCATCGCCGGGGTCTGCGACGTAATCATCGCCACCCGCAACACCAATTTGGGCATGGGTGGCCCGGCCATGATCGAGGGCGGCGGGCTTGGCGTCTATAAGCCGGAAGAGGTCGGCCCGGTCGACGTCCAGGCCCCGAACGGCGTGATCGACATTCTGGTCGACGACGAGGAAGCCGCCGTCGCCGCGACAAAACAGTATCTGTCCTATTTCCAGGGACCGATCGCCGATTGGGATTGCGCCGATCAGCGGGCGCTGCGCAACACCATCCCTGAGAACCGGCTGCGCGCCTATGACATCCGTCAGGTGATCGACCTGATGGCCGATGCCGGATCGGTGCTGGAATTGCGGCCCGATTACGGCATCGGCATCCTGTCGGCGCTGATCCGGATCGAGGGCCGGCCAATGGGCCTGCTCGCCAACAACCCGCGCCATCTGGGCGGCGCCATCGACGGCGAGGCGGCCGAAAAGGCCGCGCGCTTCATGGAATTGTGCGAGGCCCATGGTCTTCCGATCCTGACGCTGTGCGACACGCCGGGCTTCATGGTCGGGCCGGAGGCCGAAAAGACCGCACTGGTCCGCCGGGTGTCGCGGATGTTCGTGGGGGCCGCCAACATGACCGTGCCGATGTTCACCATCGTGCTGCGCAAAGGCTATGGCCTGGGCGCGCAGGCGATGGCCGGCGGCAACATGCACAGCCCGGCCTTCACCGTAAGCTGGCCCACCGGCGAGTTCGGCGGCATGGGGCTGGAAGGCGCCGTGCGGCTTGGCTATCGCCGCGATCTGGAAGCCATCGCCGACCCGGCCGCGCGTGAGGCGCGGTATCAGGAACTGGTGGCGGCGCTCTATCAGCGCGGCAAGGCCGCGAACATGGCGGCGTTCCTGGAGATCGACGGCGTCATCGACCCCGCCCTGTCGCGCGACTGGATCCGCCGCGGGCTCGACATCTTCCCCTGCCCGCCGGCCCCCGCCGGCGGGGCCAAGCGCCGGGCCTTCGTGCCCACGCGCTGACCTGCCGACACAAGGGGGGCCAGGCGCGCCAATGCGCCGGCCCCCCACCGCCACCAACAACACCCCCACCACCAACCCGGCCGCAAGCGCCGGGATCGGGAGGATACAGACATGCGCATTACAGGCAGACTTGCCGCGGGCATCGCGGCGGGAGCGGCCGGGCTTTGGTCGATCGCCGCCTTTGCGGCCGCCGACGCCCCGGTCAAGGTCGGCGTGCTGACCGACATGTCGTCGGTCTATTCCGATTTCGGCGGCCCCGGATCGGTGGTCGCGGCCGAACTGGCGGTCGAGGATATCGGCGGCAGCCTGCTGGGCCAGCCGGTGCGGGTGGTTTCCGCCGATCATCAGAACAAGGCCGATATCGGCGTGGCCACCGCCCTGCAATGGTTCGATTCCGATGGGGTCACCGCGCTGTTCGACGTGTCGAACTCGGGCATCTCGCTGGCGCTTCAGGACATCGTGATGAAGCGCGACAAGATCGCGGTGTTTTCCGGCGCCAACAACAAAAGCCTCACCGGCGACAAATGCACCACCAATGGCATGATCTGGGGCTATGACGGCTATGCGCTGGCCAAGGGCAATGTCGAGGGCATCTTCAAGGCCAACCCCGGCAGTTCCTGGTTCTTCCTCACCGTCGACTACGCATCCGGTCACGGGCTGGAAGCCGATACGATCAGCGTGATCGAAAAGCTCGGCGGCTCGGTCAAGGGTGCGGTGCGCTTCCCGCTCGGCACCAATGATTTCAGTTCGTTCCTGTTGCAGGCGCAAGGCTCGGGCGCCGATGTGATCGCCCTGGTCGCCGGCGGATCGGATGTCCGCACCATGATCAAGCAGGCCGATGAATTCGGCATCGCCGCCGCCGGCCAGCGGATCGCGCCGCTGTTCTTCACCGTCAACGACATCCAGGCGCTGGGGCTGGACGCCACCCACGGCATGCCGGTGGTCGCCGATTTCTACTGGGACCAGACCGACGGCACCCGCGCCTTCGCCGAACGCTTCAAGGCCCGCCACGGCAAGCTGCCGACCGACGTTCAAGCCACCGTCTACAGTTCGGTGCTGCATTATCTGAAGGCGGTGAAGCAGGCCGGCACCGCCGACACCAAAACCGTGGTCGAGACCATGAAGGCGATGCCGGTCGAGGACTTCATGACCAGTGGTGCCCGCATCCGCGCCGATGGCCGGCTGATGCGCGACATGTATTACTTCGAGGTCAAGGCCGCCGATGCCTCGACCCATGATCACGACTATCTGGAACAGAAGACCACCATCCCCGGCGCCGAGGCCTATCGCCCGGCGGCCGAAAGCGATTGCCCGCTGCTGAAGTCCTGACAATCCTGAACCGGTGCCGTGACCGCCAGGATGTTGCCGTAACCGCCCGGGTGGTGCCGCAACGACATCTTGGCCACGGCGCCGGCGCCCGCTATTGTCGCGCCCCGACAGGCATGAACCCGCGACCGGACAGGTGAATGGCCCGAAGCAATAGCGACACTCCCCAGAAGGCGGCCCCCCGTCGGCGCCGCCAGGGCCGGCCGCCGGCCGATGCCTCGGCGCCCGATGCCACCCGCAATGCGCTGCTCGATGCGGCGACCCGGCTGTTCGCGCGGCTGGGCTATGAACCGGTCACCACCGGCGCCATCGCGGCCGAGGCCGGGGTGACGCAATCGATCGTGCATTATCATTTCGGATCGAAGCAGAAGATCTGGGAAGCCGCCATCGACCGGCTGATGGTGGAACGCATCGCCTTCTACGACACGCTTGCCGAAAAACCCGGCACGACCGGTCCGGGCGGCAGCGACCCGTTGACCCGGCTGAAGCTGCTGACCAGGGGGTTGATCGCCGCCAACGCCCACAATCCCGATTTCGCGCGGATGACGGTGCATGAAGGCTCGGTTCCGGGCGACCGCATGCAGTGGCTGGTCGACAGCTATATGAAAACCGCCTTCGACAAGTTCGAAGCCGCGATCCGCGACGCCATGGCCGCCGGTGCCATCCGCGAGATGCCGGTTCGTGACGTCACCTGCATCATCGTCTTCGGCGCCTCGCTGATCTTCACCTTTTCCGGCGCGGTCGAGAAGATGTACGGCACGCCGCTGACCGATCCTGAGGGCAGCGCCTCTTATGCCGACAGTTTCATCGATATCCTGTTCAACGGGCTGATGCCGGCCGCGCCGGCGCGCGACTGATCAGAGAGCTTTTGCACACCTGTAAATCGCCTCGATTGACCAGGATTTATGATTGAACGGTGAATTGCGCCATTAATATGTGGCGCCTGATGATCATATCTCCGCCCCATATCGGCTAAGTGCATATTTCAGGCCATTTTTTCGTCTGAAACCGTGATGAATCCGCTTCCGGGCAGGCGTGGGCTACGCTACTCTTGCGCGTGACGTATGTCACATTTTCCCTTGTTGAAATGCTCTTCACATAATCTCTGATTGTCACGCCGCTTCGGGAGGAACCCCATGCCCACGGCTGACTTCAAGGCCGGCCTGTCCCTTGCTATTCTGGGATTGACACCGGATAAGCGTACCGCCGCCACCGATATCGAGGCGCTGCGCCGTGCCGCGGCCGATGATTTGCCCATCCGTGCCAGCGACGCCTTTCTCGATCTGGCGGTGGTGGGGCTCGGTCCCGCAGCCGACAGTCTGGCCTTCAAGCCCAGCCGGATCATCGGGCCATTCCGCGACCCCGCCGGCGGCCGGTTTCTGTTCGACGTGTTCGACCCGGCGACCCTGACACCGGTCACGCCCAAGGGCCAGG
The DNA here is from genome assembly GCF_039630945.1 of Tistrella arctica. Classification (NCBI taxonomy): domain Bacteria; kingdom Pseudomonadati; phylum Pseudomonadota; class Alphaproteobacteria; order Geminicoccales; family Geminicoccaceae; genus Tistrella; species Tistrella arctica. Next base: position 9,251 of record NZ_JBBKTV010000004.1, on the reverse strand, counting down.
CCCGGCCACTTCTGCTGGTATCGGCCGGCTCGGCGCGCCAGTTGCGCGGTCAGGTCACCTTCAAATTCGGTGCCGGCAGCATCTGGCTGGCGGCGGGGCTGTTCTCCGCCAAGGCGCCGGCCGACGGCTATGCCGGGCTCAGGATCACCGGCGGCAACGCCCGGTTCAAGGCCGCCGGCCCCGTCGGCACCACCATTGCAGCACCACCCGTGGGCCAGATCACGCTCGATCTCGACGCTCCGCCGATGCCGGCCGATCCTTGCCAGGATGCCGTCATCGCCCCACCCGCCAAGCTGGTGATCACCATCGACGGCGGCACGGTCACGGTGGCGCTGGATGGCGGCGGCGCCGATCTCGCCGGCACGCATTTCGCGTTCGACCCGGCCGATCGGGTTGTCTGGTCGCCGGATGACCGGGGCTTGTGGTTCACCACCACGGTCACCCCGGCTGTGGTCGATGCCAAGGCCATCGACTGGCGGGTGGCCGAGATCGATGGCCGCTTCACCGTCGCCCGCGCCGGCTGGCTGCTGCCGGTGGCGACCGGCACCGCGCCGCAATCGCTGCCCGAGGCCAGCGGCGCCGGACATTGGCTGATGGCCTTGAGGGGGGCGGCACGGGTTCGCTGGTCGGGACTGGATGGCGGGGTGGCGATCACCGATCCCCGCCTGACCATCGGCGCCGGCCGTTTCCTGCTGACCGATCGCGACGCCCGGGCCGACGCCGGATCGGCGATGCGGCTGGGCCTGTGGCCGCTGATGCCCGGCACCGGACCGGGCCGTCAGCCGCTGGTGGTCGATCTGCCGGCGGCGCCGATGGTGGTGATCGGCTGTGTCGGCCACGCCCGCCATATCGCCGCCACCCTCGGCGTGGTCGGCGGGGTGCTGTCGCGGCCGGTCGACCATCGCGGCCGGCCGGTGGCCATGGCGCCCACCCAGGTTGTGGCGATGGTCACCCGCAGCGGCGACGAGACCCGCATCGATCTCACCGGCACCGCCGCCGCTGGTGCTGCGGCGGGCGATCTGCGCCTGGTGGTCGAAAATGCCCTGCTGCATGTCACGCCGCCGCTGCTTCAGCGTCTGGCCGGGGTGATCGATGCCCAGGGCGATATCGCCGAAGGCACGCTCGACCTGATCTTCGGTGTCGCCAACTGGCTGCCGACCCTGCCCGACCCGTATGTCTCAAGCTGCTTCCACCAATCCGGGCGCATGCCCGGCGCTGCTGCCGGTACTGCTGCCGGTGCGGCAGCGACACCGATGAAGGCCAGTTGCCACTGGGCCATGGACGCCGCCGCCACGGTCGGCTTCTCGGCCACCCTCGACCTGCCGACGCTTGCCTGCAACCCCGCCAGCCAGGGCGGCAGCCGGCCTTATCCAAAGCCGTCGCGCGACCAGCAACCGCCCCTGCCCGGCCAGACCGCGGCCGGCACCGGCCTGCGCGGCCGCGACGAGGCGGCGGCCTGGGCGGCGGCGCGCAAGCGTGCCCATGGCGCGGGAACGCCCGACAACCGCAGCAAGGCCGAGAACGCCTGGGTAAGCAACACCGGCGATATATCGCGCCGCGCCGGCGTGGCGCTGCTCGACGTGTCGACCGCCCGCCACCAGATCGGCGTGGAGTTCGAGGCAGCCCGTCCGGTTCTGACCCACGCCGATCCGCTGGGCCAGAACGGCTTCATGCTCGACGGTCTGCGGGTGAAAACCCGGCTCAGGGTGTTCGCGCTGCCGCAGATCCAGTGGGAACCGGTCCGCACGCTGGATGCCGATCAGGATCTGATGACGCTGGGCTATTTCCCAACCCCCCTCGCCTCGGCCAGCGATGGCGGGCGGGCGGTGATCGCCGGTCGCCAGGCGGTATTGCGGGTGGCGATCCCCGATCTGGCGCTCGACGATCTGGTGGCCGGCTTCGAGGCCGGCGACCCGCTGGACATCCTGACCACCCTGCCCTTCGGCATCCGGGCGCGGCTGGCGTTGAAGCCCGCCGCCGACGGCGCATCGGCGGCCGATACCGCCCGCTTCACCCGCCCGCGTTTCGATCATGGCCAGCCGCTGACCGGCGGATTGCAGCTCACCCTGCGCGCCGGCACGCCCACCGCCACGGCGCCGCGCGAAAGCGCCGGCTTCCAGGGCATCGCCACCCAGACCGCCAATGGCGTCGATCTGGCCAGCGGCGCGCCGCTCAACATTTCGGTGCTGGGCGCGACGCTCGGGCCCGATGCGGCGGTGGAGGCGATGTTCAACAATGAATTCACCCTCCACAAGCCCCGCGTGCCGGTCACCCGGCTGGACCTGTCGGGCTATGGCAGCAGCAGCTTCAGCGACTGGGGCAATCCGTTCGCGGCCTTTGCCGAAGCGGCGAAGGTGCAGTTCCAGGTGATGGTGGGGCGCACCGCGCTGGAGGTGGTGAAATTCGTCAGCGTGATCTATCCCTGGGGCATCCGCGCCACCCGCACCGTCACCATCGAACGCCAGGGCGGCGGCGGCGTGCTGCGGCGCGACAGCGGCTGGCAGGCGGCATCGGCCGGGTTGTTCGATTTCCGCCGCCAGCCTGCCGGCGGCGGCGCCGCCATCGCCACACCCTATGACATCCATCCCGGCCTGATCCGGGGCCTGTACGACGTCGGCCGCATCCGCCCGGCCGACCGGCCATCGATCGGCCTGCCCGGCGGCGGCCGGGTGCAGCCGATGTATTTCGATTGCACGGCCCTGATCGGCACCAATGCCGCCGACACCCGCACGCCGGCGCGCGGCATGCTGGGCTATCTGCATCTGGAACCCGTCGGCGCCCCGATCAGCCCCGACGATCTGGATCAGTTGCTGGCCACCTATGGCGCCCCCGGCGGCCCGGTGGATGTCAGCCTGCCGCTCGACACCACCGGCTTCCGCTGCCGCATCCGGCGCATCGAAGCGGCACCGTCGCGTGACGCCGGCAGCCCGGTGGTGGTGGGCGCACTTCGTGGCACGCCGCATTTCGGCAGCGGCAACGGCGCATGGTCGGTGGCGGCCTTCCCCGGCCCCGGCGATCTGGCCACGCCACCCGATGCGGCACCGGTGGCCGATGGTGTCGCCATCCTGCGCGCCGGCGAGGCCGGTGTTCCGCAGAACGACCGGGTGCATGTGCCGGCACCGGCGGCGGTGATCCGCTTCCAGGATCCGCGCGACCTTTTCGCCGGCGCGGCACCCCTGGTCGACTATGCCTTCATCCAGACCACGCCCACGCATTCCTTCGCCTTCCGCCGCCCGCAGATCGGCATCGGCGGCCACGACATCACGGCGGGTCTGCCGGCCCTGCTGGCCGACGTGTTCGCGCGCAGTGGCGCCTCGGGCATCTTCCCGCCGCCCGACGCCACCATCACGCTCGGCGGCGCCGGCAGCTATCGGCTGCGGGTCAACCCGGCGAACGGGTTGTTCCGGCTGATGCCGCCGGTGGCGATGGTGCCGGGGGCGTTGCAGATCATGCTGTCCGACGACGCCGATGCCAGCACCCGGATCGATTACGGCGAAAGCGCCATCACCCTGACCATCGACGAGGCCGCATGGTCGCTCGACATGCCGCGGCTGAAGCTGTGGACCGACATGCTGGGGCTGACCGACGTCACCGGCATGCGTGCCAGCATCATCGGCGGCAGCCATCAGACCCCGCGCCTGGTCGATATCGCCTCGCTGATGCATCCGGTGCTGGATGCCATCCTCACCTTCCTGCCCGGCTTCACCGGCAGGCCCGATGTGGCGCCGATCGACCTTGCCGCCACCAATGTGAAATACAAGGCCAAGCTGAAGACGGTGGCCGAGAAAGAGGTCGAACTCGGCCCCCTGCATCTGAAGGTCGGCGCGGTGTTCGAGGCCGGCACCGACGAGGTCGACATCCCGCCAGACCTGCTGCCGCCCGGCAGCCCGGCCACCGAGGCCGAGGTCAGTTTCGTCGGCGGCGGCATCAGCCTGGGGCTGGACGGATCGATCCCGCTCACGCCATGGATGGTGGTCTATGGCGCCGAATTCGGCCTGGGCGGCAAGACCTACATGCCCTCGCTGACCAGCGGCCCGCCCGGCGGCCCCGGCGGCGGCACCGCGATCACCGGCACCTTCTCGAAGGCCAGCTTCGAGCTGAAGGCCTATATCGGCTTCGGCCTGGGTGGCCGGATCGGCCCGTTCAAGGCCGAGGTCTCGGTCGGCATCGGGCCGATCATCGTCTATGAAGGCGATTGGGGCTTCGGCGGCTTCGTGTTCTTCGACGCCAAGGTCGATCTGAAGGTCATCACCGTGGGTGTCTATGGCGAATTCTCGCTGATGATCGTCAAGAAGGCCGATGCGGACTATGCGAAATACGAAGGAGAGGTTGGCATCTATGCCAAAGTCCTGTTCTTCAGCATCAAGGTCAGCGTCGGTATTTCCCACGAGAACGAGATCTGAGGAGCGACGTCGATGCCGACACCCCGTCTGACGATCCTGCCGTTCCTTCAGTCCTATGATGCCGCCACGGCGCGGCTGACCGTCAACCTGCTGCTGATCCCGGTCGGCGATCCGGCGCTGCCGCTGTCGTCGCTGGCAGGCGGCGCGCCCGTCGCACCCGCCTTCCAGGGTGCCGCACCCATGGTGGTGGCACGGCTGTCGGATGATGCCGCCCATGTGGCGACCCTGGCCAGCACGCCTGCCACCACCCAGACCGCTCAGCTCGCGCCGCCGCCCACCCAGGCCGCGATCTTCGACTGGCTGCGCGCCGAATTCAGCATCACTCAGCCGGCGGTCGCCCATGTCCGGTCGACCGACTACCGGGTGCGCAAATATCTGCCGCTCAGCTATCGCCGGTCCCATGGCTTCGTCGCGCCGAAAACCGCGCTCGCCTCGATCGACGATACCTATCACTGCCTGCTGAACTGCCCGCCACCGGCGACCCGGCCGCTTCAGCCGCCCTCCGACGAGATCAGTTGGGGCGAGGCCTTCGCCGTGATCATGCGCCAGCCCGTCGTGGCGCGCGCCGCCGGGCTGATCCACAGCCTGACCATCGACCTGCCCGACAGCTTCCCCGGCGGCTGGCTGTTCTTCAGCCTGGATGCCGCCCATGATTTCGGCGCCGTGGCCGCGGCCGATGCTGAATACCTGAAGCTGTTTGCAACCCGCGTGCCGGCGCTCTCCCGCGGCATCGCCCGGCCCGTGTTCACCGCCACCCTGTTTCCGGTGGCGGTGGACGCGGCGGCGGCGGCCGGCTTCGGCGCGCTGGACCGGGTGTTTCCGGAAGCGGCCGCCTTCGACGACGGTTTCGCCAAGATCGTTCATGCCCGCCAGCCGGTGCATGCCGACAGCGCCGCCGAGAACGAGGCCGGCGGCCCGCCGCTGAAACTCGACCCCGGCATCCAGCTCGCCTGGGACGACGAAGACACGCTGGTCGCCACCAACCGCGCCGTCGGCACCGAGATGGATGGCAGCCTGCCGCCCGATGCGCCAAGCGCCGTGCTCGGCTATCGGATCGATGTCCGCGCCGCCGGAGATGCTGCCTGGACCTCGCTCACCGCCATCACCTCGCCCGGCTTCAGCGTCGGTGCCGCGATGGTGCCGGGCTTCGCCGCCGAACAGCAGGTCGAGGTGCATCCGATGACGGTGGGCGGCCAGTTCTGGCTGCCGGCCTTCTTCACCCGCTGGGCGGGCGGATCGCTCACCGCTCCCGATGACGACGAGATCATGCTGCGTGGCCCCGCCCGCACGGCTCCCCTGCCCTATGCCGGCATCGGCGCCGATGCGGTGCCGCTGCGCTATGGCCGCCATTACGAATTCCGCGTGCGGCTGGCCGATACCACTGGTGGTGGGCCGGCCGTGCAGGATGCCGGCATCAATCCGGCGCCGGCGCCGGTCGCGGGCTGGCATTTCCGGCGCCATATCGCCCCCGGCCCGGTCACCCTGCGCGATGTCGACGGCGCCGGCGCCCATACGCCCCGGCAGTTCCGGATCACCCGGCCGGTGATCCTGTATCCGCAGGCGGTGTTCACCGGCGCGCCCGGTGCCTACATCCATCTCCGCGACATCGCCCGGGCCAATCAGCTTGCGGCACCCGCGAACCGGGTGATGCCGGCGATGCCCGATCCGGATGCCGATCATCTGGAAATCCGGGTGCTGGTGGCGGCGCCGCGCTTCGATCCGGCCGGCGGCCATACCGGTTTCACCGAGCTGTACCGCACCCACCGCGCCTTCCCGCCGCTGGTCGATCTGGCGGCACCCGACCCGCTCGACATCACCCTCGACTGGGTGGATTGCGCCCGGCTGACCGATCTGGCCTGGCCCGCCGCCGGCACGCCGCCCGGCACCGAAACCGGGCCGCTGCGCCTGCCCACCGACCGGCAGGTGCGGATCGAGATCCGCGCGCTGGGCCGCAACGATCCCACCTATTTCGGCAGCGATGCGGCGCGCCATGGCGCGGTCAGCGAAATGTGGGCGGGCAGCGTCACCGTGCCCGCGGCGGTTCAGGCACCGTTGCTGCGGCCGACGACCCCGCAGGAGCGGCTGGCATCGGTGTTCCTGCAACCCGATGGCCCACGCGCGGCGGCAACCGCGGTCTCCGCCGCCCAGGCCGCCGCCTCGCCGCTGATGGCCGAACGGCTTGCCGCTGCCGTCCGGCTGGTCGCCGATGACGGCACGCTCTATGGCGCGCCGGGCCGGCGGACGGTGTTCGGCTGCGCCGGGTTAAAGCATCATCTGGCGCCCGATTACGGCGCCCTGACCCTGACCAGCGCCATCGAACTGGAACGGGTGTGGCTGAACGTGATCCGCCTGACCCTCGACCGCGACTGGAGCTGGATCGGGCTGTCGGCACCGGCAATCCAGATCCACCGTCGGGTGGAACTGCGCGGCACCGGCCAGATCGCCACCAGTGCCGTTGGCCGCATCTCGATGGATCACGCGGTCAATCAGCAGGCCTTCCGCGCAAACCCCCAGCGCGACGGCATCGACATCGTGTTCGTCGATGCGCTGGAACCGCCGCTCGATGCCCAGGGCTTCCCCCACGAGGTGCTGGTCACCTATACCCTGACCGCGCGCTTCTCCGACGCCACCACCGAGGTGATCACCCTCGACGGCCATCTGCCGGTGGCGACCGCGCCCGAGGCGGTGCCACGGGTGGTCTCGGCCGGACATGCCTTCTCGGACTATGCCATTCTCGGCGATTATGAGGGCACCGGCCGCCGTCAGCGGCTGCTGTGGCTGGAATTCGATGCCGATCCGCGCAAGGATCCGCGCGACATCTATTATGCCCGGATGCTGTCCTCGACCCCCGATCCGATGCTGATGCCGGGCCACGAGCCGGCGGCCGACCCGGCGCCGCATGGCGATCTGGATCTCGACCCTGAAACCGTGCGGGTGATCCGTCCGGGCCAGGGCGATGATCATGCCGGCCTTGGCGCCATGCAGCCGCTGATCAAGGCCACCGATTCCGACCGCCATTATGCCCTGCCGCTGCCGGCGCATCTGTCGCGGCAATCGGCCGAACTGTTCGGGTTCTTCACCTATGAACTGCGCCTCGGCCACCCCGAAGGCACGGTCGATGCCCCGTTCTGGTCCACGGCGCAGGCCCGCTTCGGTCCGGGTCTCGTGCTCGACGGCGTGCAGCATCCGGCGCCGGATATGGGCTGTGCCGCCCGCCGCACCCGTGGCCATCTGGCACTTCAGGCCGGCTATGCCACCCCGGTTCTTGGCGGACGCCTGATCCGGATGGCGCAGCCCAACACCGATATCTGGTTCGTGCTCTATGGCCGGGTGATGCAGGCCGATGGCGCGAGTTGGCGCAATATCCAGATCGACATGCGGCGCGCCCAGCCGGTGATCGACCGCCCATCCCATGGCCGGCGGAGCATCCGGCCGCCGGTCGGCCGCGCCGTCTGGTCCACCGCCGATATCACCGCCCGGCTCGACGAGATCGGCTTCGACCCCGCAACCCCGCTGACGGCGCTGGCGGTGGAACTGCTGCCCGAACCGAACGGCGCCTTCACCGACCCGCTGGCCGGCGATCTGGGCGAGGTCCGCATCCTGCGCAGCTCCCCGCTCATCGCCATCGACGGCGATTGCTGCCCGCCGGACGTGTAGGGCGTATGCCGCCGGTTGTCACACGCCGGCCTCGCCAATGCGACGGAGCAGATCCGCACGGCGCGCGGCCGCATCGGCTTCCACCTCATCATTGGAGACGTGCAGGCCGGCATCGCGCTGCCTGCGCGCGACCGCCACCTTGCGGCGCACAAATTCGTCGTAATTCCGTGCCGCCGGCCGATCATCGGCGGCCGCTTCGGCCATGAACATGTCACGCAGCTCCGGTTCCAGCGTCATCGTGAAAACCGCTTTGTTTGACATAGATCTGGCCCCGGCTGCCAGGGATCGATGATGGTGGCACCCGTCGGCTGAAAGTCTGCGACGTTGCGGGTGACGACCGCCATGCCATGCACAAGGGCCGTTGCCGCGATCAATGCGTCACGTTCGCCACGCCTGTCTGGGACGTGCAGCCGGGCACATCGCTGCGCCACGGCTGTATCGACAGGCAGTGTCCGGGTTGAGAATTCGGGCAAGACATACCGCTCCAACCACGACCGCATGACGGTCCCTTGCCCCGCGTCTTTCCGTTCAAGCAGAAGGACGCCGAGTTCAAGCTCCATGATGGTGATGGCCGATACAAACAGGTCAGCCGCATCAACGGTTTCGGACCACGCTGCGACATTCGGATCGGCTTTGCCAGGCCGGACCTTTCGCAGTTCGGACACCACGTTGGTATCGACGACATACATCATGAGAGATCGGCCGGCGTCGCGCCGATCGTCACGCGCGGTGGATCAAAATCGATGTCGGCAACCCCCGGCATTGCGAGTGCATCTGCGATGTTGCGGCGTTGCCCGGTAAGCTTCTGGTACGCCTCGATGGTCAACAGAACATGCGCCACCCGACCGCGATCCGTGATGAAGACAGGGCCATTCCTGGCCGCCTTCTTGGCACGGGTGACGTCCTGATTCAGCTCTCTACTGGACAGGGTCGTGATGGTCATGCGTGCCTCTATAAAACGACGATTATTATATAGGTATGTTACTACTCAAGACGAGAAATGCAACTCTGTCGCCGGCCGCAGAATGGCCGTTCCGTGGACACCACAGTGCGGTCCCACCATCCCCCACCTGTGATGTGACGGTATTTACCTGACAGTTGTCGCCACACCCGATCCCGGCATGCCGGGATCGGGTGTGGCCATGCCGCCCTCGGAAGTGGGTTAGGATGAAGTCGCCAAACTTTGTCCAA